>NZ_SBHN01000094.1 GCF_006980715.1 Telmatospirillum sp. J64-1 | reverse complement strand
CAATGACGATGACCGGCAAGGGATTTTGGACATCCTGGGCGATTACCTGATGGAGGGGCTGCAATGATCCTCTTTTCCTGTCTGGACCGTCTGTCCGACCTGGTCGGCCAGGACAAGCCCCTGCGCCAAGTCCAGGGGGCCATTGAATTCGCCGCCGCATCGGCCGCACCGCCAGCCCGTCACCTCCGCCCTGCCGCCTGGGTGATCCCCATCAGCGACCGTGCGGAAGGCAATTCGCTGGTCGGCAAGGTGCGCCAGCGCGTTACCTACCGCTTCGGCGTCGTACTTGCCCACGGCATCGAGAATGACCGGGCCGGCGGGCGCACCACCCTGGAGATGGAGGCGCTGGAAAAGGCGGTGATCGGCCATCTGCTGGGCTGGGTGCCGTCCGAGGACATGGAAGAGGTCCTCTATGCCGGTGCGCGAACCGTCGCCTTCCAGGCAGGCCTCGTCTGGCGCCTGCTCGAGTTCACCACCGCCTCTTACGTCTACAAGTGAGGA
>NZ_SBHN01000093.1 GCF_006980715.1 Telmatospirillum sp. J64-1 | reverse complement strand
TCTTCATGATTAGGCTGCTCCCTTCCGGGTGATCACGTTTTCGAGGGCGTCGGGGTCGACGCACTCCATCTCCAGGAGCATGCGGAAGGTGCTGTTCATTGCAGCGCGCAGCACCTTCCGGTCTTGCTCCGTGGCAAGCTCGGGGTGATCCATCACCCACCGCGCCAGTTCCAGATCACTGGCGAAGATCGGCCGGCCGTTGAGGGTCTTGGCCTTGGGCGCCACATCTGACGCTTTTTCCACCCGCGCCAGCATCTCTTCGGCCTGCAGGCTTTCCTCCTGGTTCAGCATCGGCACTTCGGGCATATGCTCGATGCGCACAAAACCGCCGGTCAGTTCCGCCCGTACCTTGTCGGCATGGTCGTCCAGGCGCTTCAAGGACTGCTTGGCGCGGGTTTCCTTACCCTTCTGTTCCATCGAATAGGGCACATAGCGGGTCTTGTGGCCGTTCCACTCGGCGACACAGATCAGCCGGCCGAGTGCGATGCTCTCGGGCGTGGCGACAACCTCGCG
>NZ_SBHN01000092.1 GCF_006980715.1 Telmatospirillum sp. J64-1 | reverse complement strand
GGCGGGGGCTTGGGCGTTGCCGCGCCCAAAGCCGCGAGTGGGGACCTCGCACGATCAAGAGATCATCCCGCCACCTCTGCAGAGGCGGGAACAGAAATGGAACATTTATCCAATGGAGTCGAGTCCTACTTCCAAAGCGCTGTCCCCTGTCGCTGCTTATGTCGGCGGCAAGCGCAATCTTGCCTCGCGCCTCGTCACCTTGATCGACGCCACGCCCCATGACACCTATGCCGAGGCATTCGTCGGCATGGGGGGCGTCTTCCTGCGCCGCCGTCGGGCGGTCAAGGCAGAGGTGATCAACGACGCCTCGCGCGACGTGGCCACCTTCTTCAGGATCTTGCAGCGCCACTATCCCCAGTTCATGGATTGCCTGCGTTTCCAGATCACCAGCCGCGCACGCTTTGAGCAGTTGCGGCAGACCGATGCGGAGACGCTGACCGATCTGGAGCGGGCGGCGCGCTTTCTTTACCTGCAGAAACTGGCCTATGGCGGCAAGGTCGCCGGTCGCACCTTCGGCGTTGA
>NZ_SBHN01000091.1 GCF_006980715.1 Telmatospirillum sp. J64-1 | reverse complement strand
CAGCCGGAGCAGCCGGAGCAGCCGGAGCAGGAGTCGGCCTCCAGTGAGCCTGCACAGAAGCGTACCGGCCGCAAGTAAGCGATCCCAGCCCGTAAGGAATCTCCCATGACCCCCGCCGAGTTCCGCGCCGCCTTGCCGGGCTTCGCCGACGAGGAGAAGTTCCCCGAATCAATGCTGGCCCTATGGCTGGATTTCGCTGCCGCGCAGGTGCCGGCCGAGCGATGGGGGAATCTGCGGTCGCAGGGCATCCTGTTCCTGGCCGCCCACCATCTGACCCTGGTGGCCGCCGCCAGCAAGGCCGCCGACGGTACCGGCGGACTGGAAGCGGCAAGCGGCGGGGTCACGTCCGAGAGCAAGACCGTGGGCAGCGTGTCCAAATCCGTCAGCCGATCCGGCGGTGCGGCCGGCATCGATCCGCGCGGCGGGCAATACAATGATACCAGTTGGGGACGGCAATATTGGGCGCTGGCCTCGACCATCGGCGCCGGAGGGCTGGTGCTGTGAAGCCGGTCATTTCAGTCAAGCAGACCCTTAATCACACCTCAATG
>NZ_SBHN01000090.1 GCF_006980715.1 Telmatospirillum sp. J64-1 | reverse complement strand
CTTCTTTTCAAAATCCATATCGTTGTTACAAACTTATAAAAGAAAACAAAAACAAAATAAACATAAATCGTGGTATTAACAATTTTCTACAGGCAGTGTTGATAACTTTGAACTAGGTCGGTGTTAGCTTAGGCAACGGTCTTCTTGATGTATTCCGCTGGTGGTGGGTGGTCAGCGATGTACTGGAGGCTGCGGAGGATCAGCTCTGGGATTGGTGGGGGCACGGGGATGTGGCTTCCCTGAGCTTGGTAACCGTTCTCGTCAGCGATGTAGGTGGTCTCAACTGGGGTACCGTCGGGGGCGGTGTAACGGACAGATCCCTTAACTTCAAGAGTAGCTGATTCGGAGTTAGCGTTCTTCACGATACCCTCAGCCTGGGCGCTGATGCCATTGCCGGTTTCGTAGACGTATTGGTAGTTGCCTTCGGGGCTGCTTTCGTAAGCTGACTTGAGGATGGGAGCCTGGGACTCATCGCTTCTTACGATGTGGGAAACATCAGCGCTGGCCAAAGCCACGGCGGCGAAAAGGACTAGGAATTTCATTTTGATTGGAGTGGGCTTACTGAG
>NZ_SBHN01000009.1 GCF_006980715.1 Telmatospirillum sp. J64-1 | reverse complement strand
TCCGTCGGGGGCTGTTCGCCGTTGGTCGGCGGTTCTTCACCGTCCGTCGGCGGCTGTTCGCCGTCGGTCGGCGGTTCCTCGCCATCCGTCGGGGGCTGTTCGCCGTTGGTCGGCGGTTCCTCGCCATCCGTCGGGGGCTGTTCGCCATTGGTCGGGGGTTCCTCGCCATCCGTCGGCGGCTGTTCGCCGTTGGTCGGCGGCTCCTCACCGTCCGTCGGAGGCTCATCGATCGCCGGCGGTTCGTCAATGACCGGCGGTTCGCCGTTGGTGGGCGGTTGTTCACCATTCGTCGGGGGCTGTTCGCCGTTGGTCGGTGGTTCCTCACCGTCTGTCGGCGGCTGTTCGCCGTCGGTCGGTGGTTCCTCACCGTCCGTCGGGGGCTGTTCGCCGTTGGTCGGCGGTTCCTCGCCATCCGTCGGGGGTTGCTCGCCGTTGGTCGGCGGTTCTTCACCATCCGTCGGCGGCTGCTCGCCGTCGGTCGGCGGTTCTTCACCATCCGTCGGCGGTTCCTCACCGTTGGTGGGGGCTTCCGTCACGTTGACCGTCGCGGTACCGGAGCTGGACTCGCCGTTCAGGCTCTGGATCGCATAGTCGAAGGAGGCCTCGCCGGTGAAGCCGTCCGTCGGAGCGAAAAGCACATGGCTCACGCTGCCGCCTTCGACATCGGAGATGCCCGTCAGCTGGACATCCTCAATATTCTCACCCTCGGGCAGCAGGTCTGCCAGGGAGAGGGCCACAGGCACGGAGGTCTGGGTCGTGCCGTTGGGCGAGGAGGGGTCTTCGCTGCCCGCCGCGACGGAGGTCACCTCGGCCGAGTCGCCGGAGTTGCCGTTCTGCGCTGGAGCTTCGTCGACCTGGATGGTGGCGGTGCCGCTCTGCTCGTTCCCGTCGGCATCCAGATAGGTGAAGGAGAAGGAAGCCTCGCCGGTGAAACCGGGCGAGGGAACGAAGACCACATGGCTGATCGAGCCGTTCTCGAAATTGCTGAATTCGAGCGACTGCGCCCCTTCAGACCCGGTCGGCAGCAGATCCTGGATCGCAACGGCGACTGGCGTGCCGGCGACGGTATCGAAATCCGGGCTGTCATCGGTCGGCGGTTCTTCACCGTCGGTCGGCGGCTGCTCACCATCCGTCGGCGGTTCCTCGCCATCGACCGGGGGCTCTTCGCCATCGGTGGGCGGTTGTTCGCCACCGGTCGCTTCACTGACATCGATGGTGACCGTCGCGGACTCGGTGTCGCCCTCCGTGGTCTGGATGGTGTAGTTGAAGGAGGCTTCGCCCGTGAAGTCGGTTTCGGGCATGAAGAAGACGTGGCTCAGTTCGCCGCCTTCGACACCCCAGACACCGGTCAGCTCGGCCTGATTGCCGTTATCGTCCACAGGCAGCAGGTCCGCCACGGAGATGACGACGGGCCATTGCCCGGTCTCGGCGACGGACGAGGCATCGTCCGTTCCGTTGCTATCGGTCCCATCGGTTTCCTGGCCCGTGCCGTCCGCGCCATTGACCTGAATGGTCGCGGAATCGGTCTGGGTGTTGCCATCCGCGTCCCGATAGCTGAAGGAGAGGCTGGCTTCACCTGTGAAGCCCGTATCGGGAACGAAGACCAGATGGCTTAGATTGCCGCCGGTGAAATTGCTGAACAGCACGACTTCCGCGTTATCGGCGTCATTGGACAGCAATTCGCGGATCGAGATGGCGGCGGGCTGGCCGGCGACGGTGCTGAAGGCATCGTCCACGGCAGCCGGGGGAGAGGGTTCTTCCGTCGGCGGTTCCTCGCCGTCCGTGGGTGGTTCCTCGCCATCGGTCGGCGGTTCCTCACCGTCCGTGGGAGGTTCCTCGCCATCGGTCGGCGGTTCTTCACCGTCGGTCGGGGGCTGCTCGCCATCCGTCGGCGGTTCCTCGCCGTCCGTGGGCGGCTCTTCGCCATCGGTCGGCGGTTCTTCGCCGTCGACGGGTGGCTCTTCATCCTCGCCATCGTCGACAGGCGGGTCTTCCTCGTCCACGGGCGGGACGAGGTCATCGTCGGTGGGGGTGACGACGAGACGCACGTCATAGCCCTCGAGCCTGACCAGCACCATCGTGCCGCTTTGTCCATCGGTTTCAAAGTCGGTCTGGCCGGTACCGTCCGGGGTGATGGGCTCGACGATGATGCTGCCGTCATTCCCATCGGTCGCCTGGGTGACCCCGATACCGCTCACCGTCGTGATGCCGTCGGGGCCGATGATGCTGACCGCGCCGCCCGTCGAGGCGCTGATCGTCCCCTCGCCGAAGCCCCGCGTGGAAGCCGTTCCATTGCCGGTCGCGCTGATCAGCGAGACCGTGTCCTGGTTATCTGATTGGGCCGTTACGTTCTGCGTCGTTGGCATAACCTCTCCTCCGTTATGGATGGAAGTATGGCCCGTATTTGGCCGGAGGGGGTGCCATGGTCAAAAAACATACAGGCTAGCTATACCGACGGATAGGCGAGTGAGATTGAGGATATCGCCTCAGGGGCGGCGGAACTCTCGAAGGAGCCGCAAGTTAATCAATGGGCGCTCCCGGAAGGGGCTCACTCCCGGAAGGTGAGTCCGTTTGGGTGGAGAACCAGCGCCCAGGCAGAAGCATATATCTGACGTATCTGTCCAAACGGAGCCGCCCATGTCCGAAAGCACAGCAAGGCCGGAATTGCATGTCGTCACCAGCGCCTCGGCCCTGCCCGAAGACCCGTTGTTGGGATGCCTGCTGGCCTTGTCACGGCATTACGACCGACCCGCCACGCCCAGTGCCTTGATCGCCGGGCTGCCGTTGGTGGGCGGGCGGCTGACGCCCGCTTTGTTCGTGAGGGCGGCGGCGCGGGCGGGATTGTCGGCAAGGGTGGTCAAGCGGCCGTTGTCAAAGTTGTCCGAACTGGTCCTGCCGGCAGTGGTGATCCAGAAGGACGGCGGGGCCGTGCTGCTGATGCGCCGCCTGCAGGACGGAGAGTGCGAGGTGCTGCTGCCCGAAACCGGCACCGGCACCGTGACCCAGAGCCTTGCCGAACTGGAAAAGAGCCATAGCGGCTATGTCATCCTGTCCCGCCCGGAATGCCGTTTCGACGATGCCGACGACCATGCCCGACGCAAGCGTCCTTCGAGCTGGTTCTGGGGAACGCTGAGGCAGTTCTGGCCGGTCTACGGACAGGTCGTCATGGCGGCGGTGCTGGTGAACCTGCTGGCCCTGGCGGTGCCCCTGTTCATCATGAACGTCTATGACCGCGTGGTTCCCAACCGGGCGGTCGAGACGCTGTGGGTGCTGGCCATCGGGGTGTGCGGGGCCATCCTGTTCGAGTTCATCCTGCGCGCCTTCCGCGCTTATTTCCTCGATTTCGCCGGGCGGCAGGCCGATGTGATGATCGCCAGCCGCATTTTCGAGCAGGTGGTGGGCATGGAGATGTCCCATCGTCCGCAATCGGCCGGGGGCTTCGCCAGCAACCTGCGGGAATTCGAGACGCTGCGCGACTTCTTCACCTCGGCGAGCTTGGCGACCATCGTCGACCTGCCCTTCATCGGCCTGTTCCTGCTGGTCATCTGGTGGATCGGCGGGCCCGTGGTGCTGGTGCCGCTGGCCGCCGTGCCGCTGGTGATCCTGGTTGGGATCCTGGTGCAAGTGCCGCTGGACCGGGTGGTGCGCCGCAGCTTCCGCGAAGCTTCGATGAAGCACGGTATCCTGATCGAATCTATTTCCGGCCTGGAAACCATCAAAAGCGTCGGCGCCGAAAGCCGCGTGCAGCGCGACTGGGAACGCTTCGTCGGCGCGACGGCGGCTTCGGGGATGCGGGCGCGAAACCTGTCCGCTTTCGCCACCAATTTCGCCCATGCGGCGCAGGGGATGGTGACGGTCGGCGTGGTGGTGGTCGGTGTCTACCTGATCGCGCAGAACCAGCTGAGCATGGGGGCGCTGATCGCCTGCACCATCCTATCCGGACGCATGATGGGGCCGCTGTCCCAGGTGACTTCGTTGCTGACCCGCTTCAGCCAGTCGATGACGGCGCTGAAGACGCTGAACCAGATCATGGCCCTGCCCAGCGAGCGTCCGGCGGGACGGCAATTCCTGCACCGTCCCGAATTGCAAGGCGAGATCGAGTTCCGCAACGTCTCCTTCGCCTATCCCCATCAGGACGGCAAGAGCCTGGAGGACGTGTCCTTCCGCATCGCGCCGGGCGAGAAGGTGGCCATCGTCGGCCCCATCGGCTGCGGCAAGAGCACCATTGCCCGGCTGATCCTGGGCCTCTATCGCCCCAACGAAGGGAATGTGCTGATCGACGGCACCGATTCCCGCCAGATCGATCCCGCAGACTTGCGCCGGACCTTCGGCTATGTGCCGCAGGACAGCTTCCTGTTCAACGGTACGGTGCGCGAGAATATCGCGCTCGCCTATCCCCGCATCGACGACGCGATGATCCTGCGCGCCGCGCGCATCGCCGGCATCCACGACTTCCTGCGCCGCAGCGGCCAGGGCTACGACTTGGCGGTGGGCGAACGGGGCGAGCGTCTGTCGGGCGGGCAGCGCCAAGCCATCTGCATCGCCCGCGCATTGTTGACCGATCCGCCGGTACTGATCTTCGACGAGCCGACCAGCGCCATGGACCAGTCGTCGGAGGAACGCTTCAAGCAGCGCCTGGGCGACAGCCTGCACGGCAAGTCGCTGATCCTGGTCACCCATCGTCCCTCGCTGCTGTCCCTGGTGGACCGGGTCATGGTGATGGATTGCGGGCGGCTGATCGCCGACGGCCCGCGCGATGCGGTGCTTCAGGCGCTGGCCCAGGGCCGGGTGCGGCTTTCGACCAGCGGCGGCGGCCGGACTGCAACGCTTTCCAAGGGGTAAGGGATGTCGCGCGAAGAACTGGAATATATGAAGGAACTCGACGCCGCCGCGCGGCGGCGTCCTCCTTTGGCCATGCGTTTGTTTCTTTTCTTCTCGGTGCTGCTGTTCGGTGTCGGCATCGCCTGGATGGCCTGGGCGAAGCTGGACGAGGTGACCCGTGCCGACGGGCAGGTCATTCCCTCCCGGCATGTGCAGGTGGTGCAGAACCTGGAAGGCGGCATCGTCACCGAGATCCTGGTGCGCGAGGGCGAGACGGTGAAGAAGGGGCAGGTCCTGGCGCGCATGGACCCGACCAGCTACGGCGCCGAGGTCAGCCGCCTCCAAGCCCGGCGGCTGGCGCTGCTGGCGGCCGTTCACCGTTTGCAGTCGGAAGCCTGGAACCGCGACCTGGAGATGCCGGAAGAGGTGCTGAAACTGGCGGCCTCCACCGCCGAGAGCGAGCGCGAGCTTTTCAATTCCCGGCGTGACGAGCTTGCCGCTTCGCTGGACGTGCTGCAGCGCCAATTGGTGCAGCGGCGCCAGGACCTGCTGTCCCTGGAGAACGAGGAGAAGGCCCTGGCGCGGAGCCTGCGCTTCGTGGGCCAGGAATTGGAGATGGCCCGCGACCTGTCCTCGCGCGGGCTGAAGTCGCGCATCGAGACCTTGCGGCTGGAGCGCCAGCATAGCGAGATCACGGGGCAGCTCGAGACGGTGCGGCTGAACGTCCCCGGCGCCCGCGCCGCCGTCGAGGAGGCCGAGGAGAGGATCAACGAGCGCCTGGAAGCCTTCCGGGCCCAGGCCTTGACGGAACTGAACGAACGCAAGCTGGAACTGGCTTCGGTCGAGGCCGAATTGATCGCCAGCCGCGACCGCATGACCCGGCGCGAGGTGCGTGCGCCCATGGACGGCATCGTCAAACGGCTGGACATCAATACCGTCGGCGGCGTCATACAGCCGGGCAGCGAGTTGATGGAGATCGTGCCTTTGGACGACACGCTGCTGATCGAAGCCCGCGTCCGTCCCTCGGACATCGCCTTCCTGCATCCCGGGCAGCGGGCGGTGGTGAAGATCACGGCCTATGACTTCACCATCTATGGCGGTCTCGACGGGCGGCTGGAACATATCAGCGCCGATACCATCGTGAATGAAGAAGGCGAAAGCTTCTACCTGATCCGTGTCCGTACCGATGCCACCCATTTCCAGGGGCGGGAAGGGGAGCTTCCCATCATTCCCGGCATGACCGCCCAGGTCGACCTGCTGACCGGGGAGAAGACGGTGCTCGATTACGTGATGAAGCCCGTCCTTCGCGCCCGCGAAAGCGCCTTGACGGAACGCTGATCCGGAAACTCCTGCCTGGAGGGCAGCAGGCGGCGGGATTTTCCGCCGCCTTTTGCTTGCCTATCCGAATTTCCCGCACTCGATCCATCCGGTTTGCACCCTTTGCCTTCATCCTCATCCGGCTGGACTTGGAACCGGAGCATTCGTCGGCTTTGCCTTGAGGGCCGTTCCTGACGGGCGCATGTAGCCGGAGGACGGCCCGGCGAAGAGATGTGCCCTTATCCCTTCTGACAGAGAAGTAATGGCGCAATGGACGCCCAGAAAAGCTGTTCGAGAGTAACGCGAATGGGAAGGGCGTCGCGGGCGGCAATGCTGTCCGGCCGGGGGATTTTGCTTTTTCGGGCAGGATGTCCGTCTGGCTAGGATACACAGTTCCAGGAGACCCGGATCTATGATGGGCGTTGACGAGAGGGACCATTCGCTGGGCAGTCATGCCCTGTCGACCTTATGGCAGCGCAAGGGGATGATCGCCGCCGTGGTCGGAGGGGTGACGGCCTTAAGCCTGCTGGTGCTCTTCCTCGTGACACCGCGTTACGAGGCCGAGACGCTGATCGCGCTGAAGGCAAGGCCCGGCCCGGTCCAGCAGGTGGCGAGCACGACGCCTCTACCGGCCATGCCGCTGCTCGATACCGCCTCGGTGCGAACCGAAATGGACGTGCTGCAATCGCGCGAAGTGGCCGCCCAGGTGGTTGATGAACTGAATCTTGTGGACGACCCGGAATTCAATCCGTTCCTGGAGGAGACAGGCGAGGGCATGCTGGCATCCGCCCAGGCACGGCTGGAGCGCGGTGTCGAATGGATGCGCGTGCAATGGGCCGAACTGACGGGAGCGCGCCTGCCGCAGCAGGCTTCTCCCCGCAGCGATGCGGCGCGGCTCAAGACCATCGAGAATGTGATGGAACGGATGCGCCTGAAAAGCGACACCGAATCCTTCGCCATTCATCTGACCTTCCAGTCCGAGGACCCGGAAAAGGCGGCGCTGATCGCCAATACCTTCGCAGATGTCTATATCCGCGGCCAGATGGACACCAAGACGGCCGAGTTCCAGCAGGCGACCAACTGGATCAGCAACCAGCTTCAGCAGATCCAGTCGGAGCTGAACTTCGCCACCGAGGATTTGGCGAAGTTCCGCCAGGAAAACCGCCTGTCGCCGCTGGATAGCGATCCCAGCCTGCTGGCCGCCCAGCAATTGGTGGCGCTCAATACCGAATTGGCGACGCTGGAATCCGAACGGGCCACGGCCGAAAGCCAGCTGCAGCAATTGCGCCGCCTTCTGGCCGCGGGTGGCAGCGCCGCGCAATCGGAAGTGGCCGCCGCCTCGCCCTTCATCGGGGCCTTGCGCGCCCAGGAAGCGGAATTGCTGGGCGAGGCCGCCGCCTTGTCGGCGCGCTATACCGACAACCATCCGGCCCTGCGCAGCCTGCGCGACCAGATCAGCCGTATCCGCTCCGACATCAATGCGGAGGTGCGCAACGTCATCAGCGGCCTGGAAAGCCGGGTGGCCGAGGCACGGGCGCGGGAAGAGACGCTGCGCACCCGGATGACCGACATCTCCAACCAGGCCAATGCCAACAGCCGGGAACTGGTGGGATTGCAGCAGCGGGAAATGGATATCGAGAACCGCAACCTGATGATGCAGTCCTTCATGGCCCGTTATAACGAGCTGGTGAACCGCATCCAGATCGAGCAGCCCGATGCCCGCGTGGTGTCGCGCGCCGAACCGCCGCTCGATCCGGCCTATCCGCAGAAGCCGCTCTTCCTGGCCGTGGCCTTCACCGGGTCGCTGGGGCTGGCCATGTCGCTGGCCTTCATGTTCGAGCGGTTCCGTCCCGGCTATGTCAGCACCCAGCAGATCCGCCAGGAACTGGCCCTGCCGACCCTGGGCGTCATCCCCGAGGTGCGCCGGTTGGAGAAGCGCTCCACGCCTTCGGACCAGCTTCTGGGCAAGCCGACATCGGCCTATACCGAGGCCGTGCGGGCGGCGCAGCTGGCCATCCTCAATGCACGGCAGGGGCCGGATTCCAAGGCCATCCTGGTGACCTCGTCGCTGCCGGGCGAGGGCAAGAGCGCCTTCGCCCTGTCCCTGGGCCGCAGCCTGGCGCAGCACGGTTTCCGCACGCTGCTGGTGGATTGCGACTTGCGCCGTCCCTCGCTGGCCCGCCTGACCAAGACGCGCCACGCGCCCGGCCTAGTGGATTTCCTGCGCGAGGAAGTGCCGATGGAAGAGGCGTTGCGCCAGGACGACAAGTCGGGGCTGCATTTCATTCCCGCAGGGTCGCGCTGCGACGATCCCCAGCGCCTGCTGGGCAGCGCCCTGGCCGCCCATACCTTCGATGCCTTCAAGAGCAAGTTCGACGTGGTGCTGATCGACAGTCCGCCGACAATGGTCGCCTCGGACTCCGCCTTGCTCGCCAAGAGCAGCGAACTGGCCCTCTATGTGGTCGAGTGGGACCGCACGCCACGCCGTGCCGTCCAGGCCGGGGTGGAATATCTGCGCTCGCTGGGCGTCAACGTGGCGGGCGTCGTCTTCTCGAAGGTGGACCTCGAGAAGCGCGGCTATCAAAGCGACTACGCGGATTTCTGCTTCCGCAACCCGGAATACTACCGCAATTGACGGCGCTTCATGCGCCGTCCCTTCCATCCAAGAGGAGATCAACCCCAGGAGCGGTCCGCATCCTATCCCACAACCCGCTCGATTCAGGAGGTGGTTGACGTATGAGTGATTCTAAGAAGAACCGATCCGTCCTGATCATTGTCGAGAATCTTCCCGTCCCGCGCGACCGCCGGGTCTGGTTGGAAGCGACGACATTGGCCCAGGCCGGTTGGGACGTGACGGTGATCTGCCCGGCCACCCAGGCCTATCCCAAGCGCCATGAGGTGATCGACGGCATCCACATCTACCGCCACCCCCTGCCGACGGAGGCCGAGGGCGCCATGGGTTATCTGGCGGAATATTCCGCCGCCCTGTTCTGGCAATTCGTGCTGGCCTGGAAGACCCTGTTCAAGCGCGGCTTCGACGTGATCCATGCCTGCAATCCCCCGGATACGGTTTTCCTGGTCGGCGGCTTCTTCAAGCTGTTCCTGGGCAAGCGCTTCATCTTCGACCACCACGATCTCAGTCCCGAACTCTACGAGGCGAAATTCGGCAAGCGGGGCTTCTTTCACAGCCTGTTGCTGCGTTTCGAGCGCTGGACCTTCCGCACCGCCGACCTGTCCATCGCCACCAATGAATCCTTCAAGCGGATCGCCGTCGAACGCGGCGGCATGCCGCCCGAGCGGGTCTATGTCGTGCGCTCCGGCCCCGACCTGGACAAGCTGAAGATCATCCCGCCGCAGCCGGAGCTGAAGAAGGGCCGCGATTACCTGATCAGCTATCTCGGCGTGATGAACAACCAGGACGGCGTGGACCTGCTGCTGGAAGCCATGCGTCATATCGTGCGCGACCATGGCCGCACCGACATTCACTTGGCGCTGATGGGCGACGGGCCGGAACTGAAGAACCTGAAGGCCTGGACCGAGCGCGAGGGCCTGTCGGACTACGTCACCTTCACCGGCTGGGCCGATTTCGGCGTCATCGTCCCCATGCTCAACACCGCCGATGTCTGCGTCTGCCCCGATCCCTACAATCCGTTCAACGACAAATGCACCATGAACAAGATCCTGGAATACATGGCACTGGGCAAGCCGGTGGTGCAGTTCGACCTGACCGAGGGACGGGTTTCGGCCGGCGCGGCCTCCCTCTATGCCCGCCAGAACGATCCCGCCGACATGGCGGCCAGGATCCTGGAACTGATCGACGACCCGGAAACCCGGGCGCGCATGGGCGAACTGGGGCGCCAGCGCATCGAGCACGAACTGTCCTGGCAGCATCAGGCACCCAAGCTGCTGGCGGCCTATGATTCGCTCGAGGCGGAGGCCAGCGCCCGCCGCCGCCTGCGTCCGGGCCAGTTGCAAGGCAAGGGGGGAGAAGGGTCATGACGGACGTTTCCTCCGCTGCCAAGCCTTTCGTCAGCGTCATCATTCCGCATCTCAACGACCACGACCGCCTGGCCCTGTGCCTGGAGCATCTGCACGCCCAGACCTGGCCCCGGGACCGCTACGAAGTGATCGTGGTCGATAACGGCTCGCAGCGGCCCATAGACGAGGTGGTGGCGCGTTTCCCTCTCTCGCGCGCCAGCTTCGAGGCCGAACGCGGTTGCGGTTCCGCCCGCAATCGGGGCGTGGCCGAAAGCAAGGGGGAGATCCTGCTCTTCACCGATTCCGACGTGCTGCCCGCGCCCGATTGGATCGAGCGCGCGGTCCATTGGCTGACGCAGGGTGATGCCGACATCGTCGGCGGACGGGTCCGGGTCTTTCCCAAGGACCCCGCCAATCCCACCGATGTGGAACTCTACGAGCAGGTCTTCGCCTTCCAGAACTGGAAATACATCCAGCGCAAGAACTTCACCGTGGGCTGCTGCATCCTGACCCGGCGCGAGGTCTATGACCGCGTCGGTCCCTTCCGCAACGGCAACCTGCCCGAGGATATGGAATGGGGGCATCGCGCCACCGCGATGGGGCTGCGCATCCGTTATGCCCCGGACGTGCTGCTGTCCCATCCCGCGCGCCATCACTGGCACGAACTGACCCGGAAGATGGACCGGACCACCTTCCATTACCGCTCCATGTGGCGTGAACGCAGTGGCCGGATGTTCTGGGTCAAATGGGCCCTGTTCACCGCCGCCCTGGCGGTGCCGCCGGTGGACAAGCTGTGGGAGGTTTTCACCTGCCGTAATCTCGACAACACGCAGCAGAAGATGCGCGCGGCCCGCGTGCTGCTGGCCCTGCGCTACTACAGGGTGCGGCGCATGGTCGAACACATGCTGCGTCCGGACGTCTTGCTACAGGAATTCAAGGTTTAAGGTTTCAGTCAGGGGAGTCGTCATGCCCAACCTAGGTCGTCGTCAGGTCTGTTCCCTGCTTGCCGGGGGCGCCGCCGCCGTCGCGATGGCGCGGCCCCAGGCCGCCTTGGCTGCGCAACGCATCGTCGAGAAGGTCTGTACGGCTCCGGCCGGGGGAAGCTTGCGGGCAGCCGCCTGTGCCCAGGGCCGCCTGTTCGGTACGGCGGTCGTCACAACACATCTGGAATACGATCCGCCCTACCGGGAACTGGTGGCGCGCGAATGCGCCGTGCTGGTGCCGGAATGGCAGATGAAATGGGGCCAGATCGAGCAGACGCGTGGCGTCGTCACCTTCCAGGCCGCCGACCAGCTGGCCGATTTCGCCCGCCAGCACGGCATGAAGATGCGCGGCCATACCCTGATCTGGTACCGCAACATGCCGAAATGGCTGCCGGAAATCCTGGGGGTGGAGAATTGGCAGCGCCTCATGGCCGACCACTTCGCCCGCATGATCCCGCGCTACCGCGACGTGGCCTATTCCTGGGACGTCGTGAACGAGGCGGTCGAACCCGAGCATGGGCGGCCCGACGGGATGCGCAATTCTCCCTGGCTGCGTGCCGCCGGTGTCGATTACGTGGCGGCGGCGTTCAAGGAGGCGGCGCGTCATGCTCCGGAGGCCGAACTGGTCTATAACGATTACGGCGTCGAGCATGACGACCGCTGGAACCGCCGCCGCCGCGTCGCGGTGCTGAAGCTGCTGGAACGGGCCAAGGCGGCGGGAGCGCCGATCCATGCCCTGGGCATGCAATCCCACCTGCGCGTCGGCGACGGCTGGCATGCCGGCAATCTCGTCTCCTTCCTGCGCGAGGTCGAGGATCTGGGCATCAAGCCCATCGTGACCGAACTGGAAATCCGGACCGACCGCGTCGGCGGGCGGCGCGGGGACGAGGCCGCGGCCGCCCTGGCGCGGGACTATCTGGAAACGGTGCTGGCCAATTCCCGCTGCGATACCGTCATCACCTGGTGCCTCAGCGACAAGTATTCCTGGCGGCGGGAAAGGGACCCACAGGCCCGGCCCCTGCTGTTCGACGACGAATTGCGCCCCAAGCCCCTCTACGACGCCCTGGCGGCGGTTCTTGCCAAGGATGTGGCCTGAACGATGTCGACAGGTGCACTCGTCGTCCGCAACGTCCGCCGCATCACCGGTCTGTTCGCGGACCCCGTGCGCGGCCTGTCCCTGCTCGAACAGGGGCTGCTGTCCGCCACTAATTTCGCCGTCATCCTGACCCTGGCGCGCAGCTTTCCAGAGGCGCATTTCGGGGCCTTCTCCTTCGCCTACATCTCCTACATGTTCCTGCTGAACCTGCACCGCTCGATCGTGGTGGTACCCTTCGTCATCCACACGGCGGATCGCGAGGAACTGAAGCGGGAAGGGCGGCTGTGGAACAGCCTCAACCTGCTGGTCATGGCCGCCTGCACGCTGCTGCTGGGCTTGGCCGCGGCCACGGTGATGCCGTTGGGCGGCCGGGAATGGATGGCGCAGGCCCTGGTGGCCGCGATGGTCTTCGTGCCGGCGGGATTCCTGTACGAATTCCTGCGGCGCTGGATCATCCAGCTGCACGATCCGGTGCGGGTGGTGATGGCGGCCGTGGCCTATTGCGCCGTCTATGTGCTGGGTCTGGTCTGGGCGATCCACACCCATGCCGTCTTCTGGGCCTTCGCCGGTTTCGCCGCCGCCAATCTGGCCGCCGCCCTGGTCTGCCTGCCCAAGGTTCTGGCCAGCCGCAAGGGGGCGCCCAAGCCGCGCAGCTTCCGTGCCTTCCTGGCGGAACTGGGGAGCTACCTGTCCTGGTCCATGCTCAGCAACCTGGCCTATAACGGTTACAATCATCTGCCGCCGCTGATTCTGGGCTTCCTGGCCGGGCCGGTGCCCGTCGCCGCCTACCAGGCCATGCGCAACTTCACCCAGCCGGTCATGACGCTGGGCACCGCCATCGACAATTTCGACAAGCCGCGCGCGGCCCGCGAGATGGCCCGCAACGGCCTGCCCGGCATGAAGCGGCAGTTGCGCGCCACCACGGCGGCACTGTTCGCCATGGCCGGTCCCTATATCTTGCTGATGCTGTTCTTCGCGCCCCAGGCCGAGGCCCTGGTCTATGGCGAGCGCTACGCCGACTACGCCTATCTGATGTATTTCTGGATCGCCTTCGCGGTCATGAACCTGGCGGTCTATCCCTTCGAGACCGGGCTGTTCCTGGTCAAGCGTCCCGACCTGCTGTTCAAGGGGCGGATCATCGGGGCCGTGCTGTGCACCATCGCCACCCTGATCCTGGTGCCCAAGATGGGCGTGGCGGGGGCCATGACGGGCCTGTTGCTGGGCTGGGTGGTCTCCGGTCTCTTTGCCGTCTTCCTGCTTGCAAAGGTAACCCGATGCCAGGCTCCCAACTGACTTCCCCCGACATCGCCGCCCAGGACCTTGCCGCGCCGGCCGCTCCGCTGCGCAGGACATCCGCACCGCCGCCGCCCCGGGGAGCCATGGTGGCGATCCTGGCGGTGTCCCTGCTGGGCTTCGTGGCCTGCCTGCTGCTGGTGCTCCGCCTTTCGCCGCAGACGCCGCTGCTCCTCGCCCTGCCGCTGGTCTTCGCCGGCGGCCTGATGCTGGTGCCGGTAGGGCTGTCGCTGCTGCGGGGCCGGGCGGAAGCCTATATCGGCTTCATGGGCCTGATGCTGTTCCTCACCGTCTCCCAGTTCCGTTCGCGTGCCTGGAACGACGGGTCGGTGGACTGGCAGGTGATGATGAAGGGCGGGGTCTGGGTGATCGCGGGTGCCATCGGCATCTGGCAATTGCAGCGCACCGCCAAATATCTGGCCCATCCGCCGGTGATGTTTGGGGCGTTGTTTATCCTGTTCCTGACCATGTCCACCCTATGGTCGCCGGTGACGGGATACACGGCTTTGTCGTCGCTGGGCTATATCTGCTTCTTCCTCTTCGCGCTGGCGGCCGTGGACCGTCTGGACGAGACGCAGCTGCTGCAAGGCCTGGCGCTGGGGCTTGGGGCCCTGGTGCTGCTGTCCCTGGCCATCTACCCCATCTATGGCGTCAGCTTCGCCGAAGTTTCTGAAGGCAGCACCGGCGAGGCCGACCGCCTGCGCGGCATCACCGGCCATCCGGTATCCCTGGCACAGGCCTCGGTCCAGTTCGCGCTGGTCTGCCTGCTGCTGATGGGACGGGTCAGGCGGGGAAAATGGCTGTTCCTGGTCATGCTGGCCGCCGCCGTGGTGACCTTGCTGTTGACCCAGTCGCGTATGGCGGCCGTGGCCATGACGGCGGGCTTTATCATCGCATGGGTGCATAAGCGGGGTTTGATCCTCTATGCCCTGCCCATCGCCCTGGCCGTGGGAACCGCATTGCTGATGGTGGCGGCGCTGGCCGGGATGCAGGCCATCATGCCCGACAACATCCTGGCCCTGTTCAGCCGTTCCGGACGGGCGACCGAGGTCGTGACCCTGACCGGACGCGTCGATATCTGGGCCTTCGTGCTGGAGCGCATTTCCGCCGAACCCATCTTCGGCCACGGCCATGCTTCGGCCCGCTTGGTGCTGCTCGGCAATTTCGGCCTCTGGGCATTGGCCCATGCCCATAACGTCTATCTCCAGGCGCTGCTCTATCTCGGCATCGTCGGCTTCGTGCTGATGATGCTGGCCCTGCTGTTCCAGGTGCTGCGCTTCCTGAAGGCGCCCTCGCTGATGCGCGACACGATCCTGATCTATCTGCTGATCCTGGGCGTGACCGAACAGGCTTTCCTGTCCAACCTGCCTGGGACGGAAACCTTCCTGTGGTTCGTGGTCATGGCGATGGCGGTCCCGGCGGCCAAACTGGCCGGCTCCCGCAGCCGGAGAGCCCAGGCAGCCTGACGGTGGCGGCTCCCCCCAAAGACGTATAATCTGCGTCGGATACCGGACGCTCTTTGGGGGCAGGGGGAATGGCGGTGAAGTCTAGATGGGCCAGCGGCGCTTGGTGGCGCGGCCAGTTTGGCGGTGGCCGGGCCTTGGCGCTGGTGCTGCTGGGCCTGATGGTCTGGGTGAGGGTGGCGGATTTCGAGGTGCTGGAACTTTCCCGCGCCAAGACCTTCGACTTCTACCAGAAGATCAAGCCCCGCGAGACGCCGCCAGACACGCCCATCGCCATCGTCGATATCGACGAAGCCAGCCTGGAGGAGTTCGGCCAATGGCCCTGGCCGCGCACGGTGCTGGCCGACTTGCTCGACAAGCTGCGCCTGAGCGGGGCGGCGGTGGTCGGCTTCGACGTCATCTTTCCCGAGGAGGACCGTGCGTCCCCGGCGGCCTTCGCCCAGACCGTGGCCGAACTGGACACAGATCTGGCCGAGCGCCTGAAGACCCTGCCCAGCAATGATGAGGTTTTCGCCCAGGCTATCGCGCGTATGCCCGTGGTCCTGGGACAGACGGGCATTTCAGATGCCCGTCGCGGCCGACCCGATGGCCGGATGATTTCTATTGCCGAACTGGGCGGCGATCCGCGCCCGTGGCTGACCGCCTATCCCTCGCTGCTGCGCAATCTTCCGGTGCTGGAGGAACAGGCGGCAGGGCTGGGAATATTCAACACCACCGCCGAAATCGACGGCATCGTCCGCCGCGTACCGGCGCTGGTGCGGGTCGAGGAGCGGCTTTATCCCTCCCTGGCGATCGAGATGCTGCGCGTCGCCACCGGCAACCAGTCCCTGGCGACCCGCCTGGACCCGGTGGCGGGGATGCAGGGCCTGGTGGTGCGGCCCAGTACCGTCCGTACCGACGGCCATGGCCGCATCTGGATCTATGCCGCCCATAGCGACCACAGCAAATACATCTCCGCCCGGGATGTGCTGAACGGCAGCATGCCGCCCGAGCGCGTGGCCGGAAAGATGGTTCTGGTCGGCACTTCGGCGGCGGGGCTGCTCGATATCCGCTCCACGCCGCTGGAGCGCAACATCCCCGGCGTCGAACTTCATGCACAGATGATCGAGACGATCATGTTCGGCACCCAGTTGCAGCAGCCGGCCGATGCCGCCGCCGTCGAGATTTTCGCCATGCTCGGCGTCGGCCTGTTGATGATTCTGCTGGTGCCGCTGGTCGGCGCGCGTTCGACGCTGGTGCTGTTCCTGGTGGCGGCCTCGGGCATCGCCGGCTGGTCCTGGTACAGCTTCACCACGGAATTGAAGCTCTACGATCCCGTCCTGCCGATCCTGACCTCGCTGGTCCTTTACATGATGCTGACCTATGCCGGCTATGCCCGCGAGGAAGCACAGCGGCGCCAGGTTCGTGGCGCCTTCTCGCGCTATATGTCCCCGGCCTTGGTTGAACGGTTGGCCCAGCATCCCGAGCAACTGAAGCTGGGTGGCGAGATGCGCGACATGACGCTGCTTTTTGCCGATGTGCGCGGCTTCACTACGATCTCGGAACAATTCGATGCCGAGGGGCTGACCCGGTTCATGAACCGCTTCCTTACCCCCATGACCGATGTGATTCTGAGCCGGCAGGGCTGCATCGACAAATATATGGGCGATGCCATCATGGCGTTCTGGAATGCGCCTTTGGACGATCCCGACCACGCCGCCCATGCCTGCGAGGCCGCCCTGGCGATGAAGGCCCGGCTGGAGCCGTTGAACCGCGAACTGGAGGAGGAGGCCAAGGCAGAGGGACGGCGCCATGTGCCCATCAATATCGGCATCGGCCTCAATTCCGGCGAGGTCTGCGTGGGCAACATGGGGTCGGACCAGCGCTTCGATTATTCGGTGCTGGGCGACACCGTCAATCTGGCCTCGCGTCTGGAGGGCCAGTCCAAGCCCTATGGCGTGACCGTGGTCATCGGCGAGAATACCTGGGAACGCGCCCCTGGCTATGCCACGCTCGAACTGGACCTGATCAAGGTCAAGGGCAAGACCGAGGCGGTGCGTATCTATGCCCTGCTGGGTGATCGCGCCGAAGCCGTCACTCCTGGTTTCCAGGCTTTGGAACAGGCCCATGAAGCCATGCTGGCAGCCTATCGCGCCCAGAACTGGGGCGTGGCGCGGGGTCTGATTCCGCGCTGCCGCGAGTTGGGAGGCGTGTATGACCTTGACGGGCTCTACGATCTTTACGAAGAGCGCATCCAGGCCTATGAGGCCGCCCCTCCCGGCGCCCAATGGGATGGGGTCTTCGTCGCCACCTCCAAATAGATTCGACCGAAGGAGCGCGGGGCCTCTCCGATCGCGTGAATGACGATCGGGGAGGAGGGGGCCATCTGAAGGGGATGGAGATCGAGCTTGCCACCAATGCCGACCTGTACGAGATCGTTACCCGGCTCGGCCTCGCCGTGCTGCTGGGCATGCTGCTGGGCCTGGATCGGGAACTGAATAGAAAGCCCGCCGGCCTGCGCACCTCGATGCTCGTCTCGCTGGGTGCGGCTTTGACCACTCTGGTCGCCTTCGAACTCTATTATTCGGTGGATGAGCTGAAGGGATCGAGCCAGGCCGATCCCTTGCGCGCCATCGAAGGCGTGGTCGGGGCGATCGGTTTCCTGGGGGCCGGAGTGATCATTCAGGGCCGGGGACGGGTCCAGCATATGACGACGGCCGCGAATATCTGGATCTGCGGTACGATCGGTCTGGCTTGCGGTGGCGGTTTTTATGTCGTCGCCATCATCGCCTTCATCTTCGCGATCGTCATCTTGACCGTCCTGCGTTGGGTCGAGCACCTGTTCATCCAGCCGAAACAGAAGGAATAGACGCTGAGAACCACAGCCCCCGCCGCGATGGGCGGCGGGGGCCGGAACAGGAAAGAGGGGACTTAGCCGCAGCAGCCCGTGTCGCTGCCGCTCGTCCCGGCATCGTCGGCAGCGCTGCTGGTATCGCTATCGCTGTCCGTATCGGTGGCGCTGCTCGTGCCGGTACCGCTATCCGTACCGGTGCCGCTGCCCGTGCCGGTCGCGCTATCGGTGCCAGTGGCGCTCGTGCCGGTCGCGTCGGCGGCCTCGCCGGTCACGTTGCCGGAATCATCCACGCTCATGCTGACGCCGCTCACCGCGTCGCCGGAGGCACTGCCGACACTCGTGGCCGTTCCGGCAACGCCGGTTCCGCCAGCGGCGGCGGCACCGGCCGCGCCAGCCGCACCGCCGGTCCCGCCATTGGAGGCATCGCCGCTGTCGCTATGCGTGTGGGTGTCGCGCAGCAGCGGCGAGCCCTGCCCCAATTCCCCAACCCCGCTATAGCCGGTGTCGAAATGCTGCGCTTCCTGGTCCCAGAAGGGCGCGGTGGCGGCGGTCGCCGCCAAGGGGGCGGCGGCCATGGGCGCGGATTGCTGCTGCGCCTGCAGGTCTTCGCTCGCCGGTCCCATCGCCACCATCTCACCGACGGCCTGGACCTGGATACCGAGCGCATCCAAGGTGGAAAGATCGACTTGGCCGGTCGGGCGCAGGCCCTCGTTGCTCTGGAAATTCAGGACGGCATTGCGGGTCTGATCATCCAGCACGCCATTGACCGGAACATTGTGGCCGCGCTGCTGCAGGCGTTCTTCGACCATGGCGACGACTTCCCGGTCGAGGCCTACGCTGCCTTCCTGCACCACGCGCTGCTCATAGGGGCTGAGATTGGCGTCCAGCTGCGAGATCTGGATGCCGGAATCCTGGAATTGGATGTCTTGGCCTGCCATGGCCTGCTGCTGGCCGGGCGCGGCGCCGGCGCCTTGACCGTAGAGATCCTGCTGCGTTCCCGCCATTCCCTGCTGCTGGGCCTGTTCGGGTTGAGCGAATTGGGGCTGGGCTTCCGCCTGTTGCCCGCCACCGGTCAAGGGTGCGCAGGCAGCCCCCAGGCAGACGAGGCCGAGCCCCGCCAGGGTCGGTGCCAGTTTCATGTCTAGCCTCCTGCAATGCCTTTGGAATGTGAAAGTATCAAATGAAGGACACGACCCCGAATGATCGGGGCCGTGCCTGAAAAGTCTTTACCATCCGGATTGAGTTCCGGGCTGGGTGGTGCCGTAGGTCGGTTCTCCAACCTCTCCATCCGGCTGAATGAATTGCTGCTGCTGCATCGGTTCGGTCGTCTGCGGAGTCTGGGGTGAGGTGTCCAAGCCGGATTGCTGCTGGGAGGTCTGGGGCGCGGCAAAGGGATCCTGGGCCTGCTGGTCGCCCCCCATCAGCTGGCCGCAGGCAGCCAGCAAGGTGGCGGCGCCGACGACCAGCGTCAATGAACGCAACTTCATGAAAGAGCCTCCTCGGGAATATGTTCTGAAAAACGGGTGGCGGTCATGGACCGCCACCCCGGGCAGGCTGGCCTTAGTTGGAACCGCCCGTACCACCACCGGTTCCGCCGCCACCGGTTCCGCCAGCACCGTTGTCGCTATGGCCGTGGGTGTCGCGCAGCAGTGGAGAACCTTGGCCGAGTTCACCGACGCCACTATCGCCGGTATCGTAATGCTGGGCCGGCGGGGCTTCGTCGAAGCCCGGCACGCCGCCCTGCTGCTGGCCGGTGAAGCCGCCCTGTTGGCCGCCGACCTGGCCGGTCTGGCCCACCTGGCTGCCCCCCTGCGAGATCGAGGCCAAGGTTTGGGGTTCGAGTTGACCGGTCACGGGAAGCCCGCGGTCAGCCTGGAACTGCATCAGGGCCGAACGGGTCTGGGGACCCCAGATGCCGTCGATCGGACCGACATTGTAGCCCTGCTGCTGCAGCTGGGCCTGGACCTGGCTGACCATCTCGGGATGCAGGGCCTGCTGCTGGCCGCTCACTTGACCGGTCTGCTGCTGGCCGCCTTGCTGCTGGACCTGGCTGCCGGAATGCTGCTCCATCCCAGCAGCATAAGCGGTGCCGGCCAGGATGAGGCCGGCCGCGGCGAGCGAAAGGGTACCCTTCATTTGTCGTCTCCTTTGTACAAGGGACGGCAGCAACCGCCTTCTGGCGATGCGCCGCCAACGATACAGCCTTCTTGAAAATAAACGCCTAGTTCCCCCAGGGTGTTCCCTAGTCCGAAAGTAGAACGCGGGGAAACCTTTCGGCCACCCCGCGTCGTCAGGCGTAATAAAACGCGAATTTGTTAGTTGGCGCCGGGAGGAGGCGGCGGTTCTTCACCAGCACCGGGCTGCTGATTGTCTTCTTCTGGAGTTTCGGCAGCCTGGACGTCACCGTCTTCCTCAAGGCCCAGCGAAGCAATGGTTTCGCTGTTCAGGCGGCCGGTATTGGGCAGGTCGTTTTCCTGCTGATACTGTTCCAGGGCACTGGCGGTTTGCGGACCCCAGATGCCATCGACCTCGCCGATGTCATATCCTTCCTGCTGCAGCTGTTCCTGCAGACGGCGGACGAATTGTTCATCGGCTTCCAGGCTGGCCGCCTGCTGCTCCTGCTGCCCAGGCTGCTGCTGGCCTTGCTGCGCGGCCTGCTGTTCCTGCTGGCCGGGAGGCTGATCCTGCGGCGCGGCGGCTTGCTGGTCCTGGGGAGCGGGCGGCTCTTCCTGTTGGCCGGCCTGCTGGTCCTGCTGGCCGGGCGGCTGTTGATCCGGCTGGCCGGCTTCAGCGGCCTGGGGGGCGCCTTCCATCTGTTCCAGTTCGGCCAGGAAATCGCGGTTGATCTGGCCGGTGGCGTCCATGCCCTGGGCGGACTGATATTCACGCAGGGCATCGCGGGTCCGCGGACCCCAGATGCCGTCGATCTGGCCGACTTCGTAGCCCTGTTCCTGCAGATGCGACTGCAATTCCTTCACCAGTTCGGGATCAAGGGCCTGATTCTCTTCCCCGGGGATCCCCTCGTCCTGGCCCATGCCGAATTGCTGCTGCTGGCCGTACTGGTCCTGCTGACCATACTGGCCCTGCTGGCCGAATTGATCCTGCTGGCCGAATTGATCCTGCTGGCCCAATTGCTGCTGGCTCGGCTGGCTGAACTGCTGCTGCTGCATCGGCTCAGTAATCTGCTGCTCCGATTGCATGCCGGGCTGGCCCATCTGCTGCGGGAAGCCGCCTTCCTGGCCGACCTGCGCGCCTTGCGCATACGCCGTGCCGGCAAGGAAAAGAGTAGCGACGGCGATGGAAACGGGACCTCTCATGACCTTTTCCTCCTTCTAGAGAACTGCCGCATGGGAAAGGCCGGGCCTTGCCCATGGGACCGGAATAGCGGTCGGAGCGTTACGGAGAGCCGCCACCGGGGGCCGGCTCGTTCATGTCCTGCTCCAGGCCGGGGCTTTCGCCGATACCCGGCTCGGCACTCGGCTGGTCATCGCCGGGCTGACCGAACTGCTGGTCGTCTTCGGGTACGCCTGCCGCCTGGATGTCATCGCCGACACCCAGTGCCGCCAATGTCTCCAGGCCGATCTGGCCTGAAGGCTCGATGTTGTTATCCTGCTGGAATTGCTGCAGGGCGCTGGCGGTCTGTTCGCTCCACTGGCCATCGGCTTCGCCGATGTCATAGCCCTGCTGCTGAAGCTGTTCCTGGATGTTGCGGACGAAGTCGTAGTCCAGGGCTGCCTGCGGACCGGCTTCCAGATCGGTCATGGCGCCCTGCTGCTGGTCCTGGTGTTGCTCTTCGACCTGACCGGTCTGAGGGCCTTCATAGGCACCGACGGTCCCGGTCTGCTGTCCGCCCTGGCCAGCGGCAAAAGCCGGACTGGCGACAATGGCGCCTGCTAACGCCAGGGGTAGCATCGATTTCATACGAAACCTCCTCGGTGGTTAGCCCTTTGGCGTTCCGCCGTGCATTCGGGCATCGTTGTCTGGGTAAATGCGTAAACCGCCAGCCTTGTTCCGGCTCGCCGAAAAAACTGGCCGTCTTCTCCGTTCGGGAACCTGTCGCGCGCGCAAGCGTTGGTCTTGGCAGAGGAAGGGGAGAAGCGGCCATGACCAGACTTCACAGCATGAGCACCATTTGGCTGCGCGGGCCGCTGATCCGCGCCGGGGCGATGATCGGGCTGGGCTTCGGCGGACTGGCCGATGCCGCCGTCTTCCGTCACCTGCTGCAATGGCATCGCCTGATCCCGGCGGGCGGCATGGCGGATGGAGTGTGGCTGGGGGGCTTCCTGCTGGTCCTGGTCATCGGCCTGGGCATGCTGTGGAACGGCATGCGCAATCCGCTGGTCAGCCGTTCGAACCGTTTGCTGGCCGGGTCGGTGATCCTGGGCATGGGGCTGTTCGCCGCCACCAAGGCCCTGCTGTTCCATCATGTCCTGCAATTGCACAATCTACGCCCGGGACCCGACAGGCTGGTCTGGGACATGACTTATCTGCTGGGGGCGTTCGCCCTGCTGGGGCTGGGCTGGCTGCTGATCCGGCGCACCGGATGGCAGTAGGAAGGAGGGGATGATGCGAAAGGACGAAACCGTTTTCGACCCTGCCAAGGCGCTGACCCGCCTGGCCCAGGCCTGCCGGGACGGCGAGCAGGGCTACCGCACCGCCGCCGAGGTGGTGCACGATGACGACGATACCCGCGTCATGTTCGAGCAACTGGCGCAGCAGCGCGCCGATATGGCCAACGAACTGGGAGAGATCGCCCGGAGCCTGGGCGGCGAGAGGGAAGACCAGCCGACGCTGATGAGCAATGTCTTCACCGGCTGGGTCAAGCTGCATGCGGCGCTGAGCACCGACGACACCCAGGCGGCCCTGGACGAACTGGACCGCAGCGAGAACTGGGTGCAAAGAGAGTTCGAGGACGTGCTGGATTCAGGCCTGGAGGGGGAGCTGCGGCCCTTGGTCGAGCGGCATTTCATCCGCGTGCGCGAGGCCCGCGACCGCATCCATACGCTGAGCGAGACGCGCCGGACCTGGGGGCGGCGCTAGAGGCTGCCGGGCTTCAATACGTCCAGAAGCCGCCGGTGGCGCCCACGGCGGTGGTGAACAGGCCGAGGGGAAGGTTGATGGTGATGATCTGCCGGATCTTCCCCAGCTGGCCGGCCGCTCCGGCCAGTTCACCCTTGTCGAAGCTGCGCCGGAAGGCGCGCCAGGGCAGGAAGAAGAGATAGGCGTAAAGCGCCATCATCATCAATCCGGTCGTCTGCATGATGTCGACATGGGGCGGCAGGTTGCCGAAGCCGCCATAGCCCCACAGCACCACGCCATACCCCGTCACCAGCAGCGTGGCGATGGACAGCCACACCCAGCGGAAGAAGCGCGGCAGGACCTGGCGCCACAATCCCAGCCGGTCGGCGGGCTGGCGGTCGCCGAGGGCAGGGCGCAGCAGCATATGGGCGAAGAACATGCCGCCGACCCAGATGACGGCGGCCAGGGTGTGCAGGGCCAGGACCCAGGGAAGCAGACTCAAGGGGCGTATCCTTTTCAGGCCGCGTTGCGCAGGCGGCCCATGATCTCCAGCGCCAGGGCCTGGATCTCGGCGGCGGCGGTGTCGCGGGCATGGGTTTCCACCACGCCCTTGCCTTCCATCATCGAGGCGGCGAAGGCCATGCGGTTGCCGATCTGGCTGTTGGCCAGGGGCACGTTCAATTCCGCCAGCTTGCTGCGCACCACGTCGGACAGGCGGCCGCGCGGCGGCATGCGGTTGAGCACCAGCACCGCCGCGGCTTTCTCCTTCTGCGCCATGTCCAGGGTCGGGCGCGTCGCCCACAGGTCCATGGGACTGGGCTGGACCGGCACCACCACCACATCGGCGGCGCGTACGGCGACGCGGGCATCGGTCTCGGCATGGGGCGGGCTGTCGATCACCACCATGTCGTATTTTCCGCGCAGGCGGTCCAATTCGGTGGACAGCTTCCAGCCGGCGACCTCGACCAGATGCAATCCGCCCGCTTCCTCGCCCAGGATCTCCTGGCGCAGGCGGTACCAGGCCGATAGGCTGCCCTGGGGATCGACGTCGACCATCACGACGCGATGCCCGGAATGCGACCAGGTCACGGCCAGTTGCGCCGCCAGCGTCGTCTTGCCGGCGCCCCCCTTCTGCTGCGCAATGGTCACGGCAAGAGCCGTCATGTCTCTTCCCCCTCAAACTTCCGCGATAGGCTAGACCCTACGCTTCTTATGCCGTTTTGCAAGCGGACCGGGTGAAAACCGCTGGTTTAGAAGCGGTCAAGCCCCAAGCCGCCGGGATCGATGTCGGGTTTGCGTCCGGCGATCAGGTCGGCGAGCAGCCGTCCCGCGCCGCAGGCCATGGTCCAGCCCAACGTGCCGTGGCCGGTGTTCAGCCACAGGTTGCGGACGGGCGTGGCGCCAAGGATGGGCACGCTGTCGGGCGTGACGGCGCGCAATCCGGCCCAGAATTCGGTGCGGTCGTACTCGGCCCCCTGGGGAAAGAGTTCCCGCGTCTTGCGCAGTACCGTCTGGGCGCGGATTTCGGTCAGGCTGGCATCCCATCCGGCCATTTCGGCGGTACCGGCGGCGCGCAGGCGGTTGCCCAGGCGCGAGAAGACCAGTTTGTTCTCGTCGTCGGTGATGCTGACCCGGGGGGCGATATGCCGGTCCGGGTCCAGCGGAGCCGTGATCGAATAGCCCTTGGCGGGATAGATGGGAAGCCGCAGGCCGAGCTGGCGGGCGAGCAGGGGAGAATAGCTGGCCAGCGCCAGCACATAGGCATCGGCGGTGAAGCGTCCCTTGTCGGTCACGACCGCGCTCAGGCGGTCGCCTTCGCGCTCGAAGCCCTGGATGCTGGTGTTCCAGGAGAAGGTCACACCAGCCTCAGCCGCCATTCCGGCCAGCCGGGTGGTGAACAGATGGGCGTCGCCGCTTTCGTCCTGCGGGGTGAAGATGCCGCCGGCAAGCTGGTTGCCGACCGTCCGCAGGGCCGGCTCGATGTCCAGGCACTGTGCGGGCGTCTTCACCTGCCGGACCAGGCCGTAGCGGGCCATGGTCTCGGCGGCATGGCGGGCGCCCTCGAATTCCGCTTCGTCGCGATAGATATGCAGGATGCCCAGCAGGCTCTGGTCGTACTGGATTCCCGTTTCCTCGCGCAATTCGCTGAGGCATTGGCGGGAATAGAGAGCGACACGCAAGGTGCGCTCGGTATTGATCTCGGTGCGGGCGGCGGTGCAATTGGCAAGGAAGCTGATGCCCCAGCGCCATAGCGCCGGGTCCCAGCGGGTCCAGCGGGCGACCAGCGGGGCATCGGGCTTGCCCAGCCATTTCAGCATCTTGCGCGGCGTGCCGGGATTGGCCCAGGGCTCGGCATGGCAGGGCGAGACCTGCCCGCCATTGGCGAAGCTGGTTTCCAGCCCGGCTCCTTCCCGGCGCTCGATCACCGTGACGTCATAGCCGCTTCTGGCAAGGTACCAGGCCGCGGTGACGCCGACGACGCCCGCGCCCATGACCAGAGCTTTCATATCTCCCCCAGGACACTCGCGTGAGAGGCTTTGCCTTATATAATCCGCTTCTGACGGCGAAGCCAGGAATTGCGAGACATTTTCGTTGCAGCGGAGCGGGCCCCGCTTGGCAGTCCTCTTCTCCGCTACTACCCTTTGGACATGACCGACGAACCTGGACATGCCCCGATGAACCAGACCGCCCTCCTGACCGTTGCCCAGATGTATGCCGCCGACCGGGCGGCCATGGCGCGGGGAATTTCCGGCGTGGCCCTGATGGAGGCGGCCGGTTGGAGCGTGGCGCGGGAAGTCCGCCGCCGCTGGCCCCGCCGTTCCGTGGTGGTGTTGTGCGGGCCGGGCAACAATGGCGGGGATGGTTTCGTCGCCGCCCGCTTCCTGGCCGGATGGGGAATGCCGGTGCGGCTGGCCCTGCTGGGGGAACGGGCGGCGCTGCAAGGGGATGCGGCCGTCCATGCCGCGCGCTGGCGGGGCAGGGTGGAGCCTTTGGGGCCGGACGTCCTGTCCGGCAATCCGGTGGTGGTGGATTGCCTGTTCGGCGCCGGGCTGTCGCGCCCGGTCGACGGGACGGCGCGCCAGGTGATCGAGGAGATCGTCCGGCGGCGGCTGGCGGTGCTGGCGGTGGACATGCCCAGCGGCGTGCAGGGCGATACCGGGCAGGTCCTGGGCGTTGCGGCCCCGGCGGTGGCGACCGTGACCTTCTTCCGCCGCAAGCCCGGCCATCTGCTGTTGCCGGGCCGCCTTCTCGCGGGCGAGGTGGTGGTGGCCGATATCGGCATTCCCTCCGCCGTGTTGGAGGAGATCGCGCCGTCCTACTTCGTCAACGATCCGGACCTCTGGCGGCAGGCCATGCCCCGCCCCGATCCCTCGGGCCATAAATACGACCGAGGCCATCTGCTGGTGGTGGGCGGTGCCCGGATGACCGGCGCGGCCCGTATGGCCGCCCTGGCGGCACGGCGTATGGGGGCGGGCATGCTGACCCTGGCGGCGCCGCGCGAAGCTCTGGCCGTCTACCAGGCGGACCGGCCCGGCAATATCGTCCTTCCCCTGGAGCAATGGGAAGAGCTGCTGGGCGACAGGCGGCGTAATGCGGTGCTGCTGGGGCCGGGTGGAGGGCAGGGGGCGGAGATGCGCCGCCTGGTGCTCTCGGCCCTGTCGGCGGGCAAGGCCTGCGTGCTGGATGCCGACGCGGTCACCAGTTTCGCCGGGGATCATTGCGCGGCCTTGACCGAGGCCTGCACTGCAAGATGCGTGCTCACGCCCCATGACGGCGAATTCGCCCGTCTCTTCCCCGATCTCGGCGGCGACCGCCTGAGCCGGGCGCGGGAGGCCGCACGGCGCCTGGGAGGAATCATGGTGCTGAAGGGCGCGGATACCGTCATCGCCGCTCCCGACGGGCGGGCGGCCATCAATGCCAATGCCCCGCCCAGCCTCGCCACGGCGGGGACCGGCGATGTGCTGGCGGGCATGGTGGCGGGGTTGCTGGCCCAGGGCGTCGATCCCTTCCTGGCCGCCTGCGCGGCGGTCTGGCTGCATGGCGCGGCCGCCACGGAAAAGGGGCCGGGGCTGATTGCCGAGGATATTCCGGAGTTTCTGCCCTTGGTAATAGCGCGCCTGGGCCTTTGATGAGGGGTTACCTCCGTTGTCCGGCTTGCCGGGACCGGGGGGCGACGACGATCATCTTAACAAGGCAGGGGAAAGGCTCCATGGAAGAAGTGAAGGAAATTCAGAAGCCGCTCTCGGCGCCTGTAAGCTCCGGTCTTCTCGACCGTCTGCGCGGCCTGTGGCGCGACATCGCCGGTCCTAGCCGCAACGGCGTCATGCCTCCGGTGCAGCCCGATCTGCCCGACGGCGATGCGGAAAGCCTGCGCAGCCAGATGCGCGATTGCCTGGCCGGACGTGGCGGTGAGGTTTCGGCGCGGAGCCGGGCGGCGGCCCTGGGACGGGCCTATCTCAGCCTCAATCCCGAAGGGCGGCGGCGTTTCCTGACCATCCTCGCCTGCGAATTCGCCACCGACCGGGATGCCGTGGACACCGCCATGGCCAAGGTCGCGGCGGCGCGCAACGACCGGGACCGGACGACGGCCGAGCGCGACCTGCGGGCGGCCCTCGAATCCCCGCGCCTGAAATTGCTGACGCAGTTCAATGCCTTGCCCGAGGGGGTGAAGTTCCTGGTCGACATGCGGGCGGAATTGCAGCCATTGGCCCGCCAGGATGCCAAGCTGGCGGGACTGGAGGCCGACCTGAAGGCGCTGCTGGCCAGCTGGTTCGACGTGGGCTTCCTGGAATTGCGCCAGATCACCTGGCGTTCACCGGCCAGCGTGCTGGAAAAGATCATGGCTTATGAGGCCGTGCATGCTATCCGCAGCTGGCAGGATCTGAAGAACCGCCTGGATTCGGACCGGCGCCTCTATGCCTTTTTCCATCCGCGTATGCTCGACGAGCCGCTGATCTTCGTCGAGGTGGCGCTGGTCAAGGGCATGTCGGGGAATATCCAGGCTCTGCTCGACGAAACGGCACCGGTGGACGATCCGCATGCCGCCGACACCGCCATCTTCTATTCGATCAATAACGCCCAGCGCGGACTGGACGGCATCAGCTTCGGCAATTTCCTGATCAAGCGGGTGGTCGACAGCCTGAGCGGGGAATTCAAGAACCTCAAGACCTTCGCGACATTGTCGCCGATCCCCGGCTTCTGCGCTTGGCTGGAGGAGCGGCTGACGCAGGACGAGCCCAAGCTGCTGAGCCCGGCGGAGCAGCGGACGCTGACGACCCTGATGGAAGGCGAAGGGAGCCTGGCCTATGCGCTGCACACGCCCGACTGGTATCGCGATCCGCTGATGGCCGAGGCCCTGCGGCCCATCCTCATGCGCCTCTGCACCCGCTATCTGATGGAGGAGAAGCGGAGCGGCGGGCGGCGCGCCCTGGACCCGGTGGCGCATTTCCACCTGAGCAACGGCGCCCGCATGGAGCGGCTGAACTGGCTGGGCGACGTTTCGCCCAAGGGACTGCGCCAGTCGGCGGGGATGATGATCAACTACCTCTACAAGCTCAACGAGATCGAGGCCAATCACGAAGCCTATACCGGGGCGGGGAGGATCGTTGCCTCCTCCGCCGTCAAGTCCCTGCTCAAGGGGTGAGGGGGCGTTTCCCTTGCTAGGAACGGATATCGCGCAGGAAGCCGTTGACCTGATCGTTCAGGCGTTCGGACTGGCGCGACAATTCCCCGGCGGCGACCAGCACCTCGCCGGCGGCCTGACCGGTTTCCCCGGCCGCCTGGGTGACGAGGCCGATGCTGGAGGAGACTTCGCTGGTGCCGCTGGCGGCTTCCTGGACGTTGCGGGCGATCTCCTGGGTGGCGGCGCCCTGCTGCTCGACCGCCGCGGCAATGGCCGAGGCGATCTGGTTGATGCTGGCGATGGTGTCGCCGATGCCGCGGATGGCGCCGACGGCGTCGCGCGTGCGGCTCTGCACGGTGCCGATCTGCGTGCTGATTTCTTCGGTCGCCCGGGCCGTCTGGTTGGCGAGGCTCTTGACCTCGTTGGCGACGACGGCGAAGCCCTTGCCCGCATCCCCGGCGCGGGCGGCCTCGATCGTGGCGTTCAGCGCCAGCAGGTTGGTCTGGCTGGCGATGTCGCTGATCAGCTGGACCACCTCGCCGATACGCCCGGTGGCCTCGGCCAATCCCTCGACCAGTTCATTGGTGCGCCGGGCTTCCGTGACGGCCGTGCCGGTGATGGCGGTGGACTGGGCGACCTGACGGGAAATCTCGCTGATCGAGGCGGTCAGTTCCTCGGCGGCGGAGGCGACCGTCTGGACATTGCTCGATGCGCGATCGGCGGCATCGGCCACATGATTGGCCTGCTCGGCGGTCTGGTCGGCGGTCGCGGCCATGGCGCGGGCGGTGCTTTGCAGTTCCGTGGCGGCGGAAGCCACGATTTCGACCAGTCCCTGGACTTCCTTCTCGAATTTCACCGCATGCTCGTCGAGCAGCTTGGCGTTGCTCTCGCGGGTGGTGTCGATATAGATGGAAATGGCGAGTTCCATATCGAGGAACACCACCTTGTTAACGGCGGCGAGCAGGGCGGCCAGCATCTCGGGCTTCTTGCGCCAGTGCTGCACGATCACCTGCGTCAGGCGGTTCAGGGTGAAGCAATAGCCCGCCATGTACCAGCGCGGTTCCAGCCCGATGCGTTCATGGGTGCGGCCGATGGTGGTGACCTGACGGAAGTAATTCTCGTCGAAGACCCCGGCGAAGACGCTGTCGAGCCAGTGGCGCCGCTGGATGCTGCGGGCGTGGTCCATGATCTGCTGATTGGGGAAGAGGGCTGCCATTTCGGCAGTCTGGCCGATATGGCGGTAGAAATCGTCGAGGATGGTATCAATATGAGCTTCGAGGACGGGCCTGAACTGGCGCAGAAGGCCGGTTGTCTCGTCGTCGATCTTCAAAAAGCGCAGCCGTCCGGTGCGATCATAATCCGCCATCGCTCAATTCTCCCGCCACAGGTTATATGCACGCACGTTACCGCAACCGGTTCTACCTGCAAGAAAAGAAATGCCGCCTGGTCACCCAGGGCGCGAGAGGAGTGTGCCCTTTTGCCTGTTTACGTCTCCGTGACTATGTTATAGACAGGGGTTCAGGCGGGGCGGCCGGTCCGCTTTCCCAAGCGGGCGTGGTGGAATTGGTAGACACACTGGATTTAGGTTCCAGCGGCGCAAGCCATGGGGGTTCAAGTCCCTTCGCCCGCACCAGCTGTTCCTTCCGGCGCCGGCACCACCCGTCGCGCGCGGCTCACAAGGCCGCGTATCACCACTCTTTTTGACGTTTCGATGGCAGAGATTTCGATGCAGGTAACCCAGACGAACGCTGATGGTCTGAAGCGCGAATTCAAGGTCGTGGTCCCCGCCGGCCAGATCGAGGAAAAGGTTCAGGACCGACTGACCGAAGTTGGTCGTACCGTGCGCCTGCCGGGCTTCCGCCCGGGCAAGGTGCCGATGCCGCTTCTGCGCAAGAAGTATCTTCCCTCCATCATGGGCGAAGTCCTCGAGGCGATGGTCAACGAGGGCACTCGTACGGCCATCACCGACAACAACCTGCGCCCCGCCATCCAGCCGAAGGTTGAGATCACCTCCTTCGAAGAGGGCAGCGATCTGGAATTCGCGGTGGCCATGGAGCTGCTGCCCGAATTCGAGACCATGGATTTCAGCAAGATCGAGCTGGAACGCGAGAAGGTCGAGATCGCCGAGGAAGAGATCAACAAGGCGCTGGAAACCATCGCCGAGCGCCAGTCCAAGACCGAGCCCGCCGACCGCGAGGCCAAGTCGGGCGATGTGGCCGTGATCGACTTCGTCGGCCGCCTGAACGGCGAGGAATTCCCCGGCGGCAAGGCCGAGGGCTACAGCCTGAAGCTGGGCTCGGGCACCTTCATCCCCGGTTTCGAGGACCAGCTGATCGGCGCCAAGGCCGGTGAAGAGCGCATCGTCACGGTGACCTTCCCCGAGGAATACGGCAACGAGGAACTGGCCGGCAAGCCCGCCGAATTCACCGTCAAGGTGACTGAGGTCCGCGAAGTCGTGCCGACCCCGATCGACGACGAACTGGCCAAGGCCGTCGGCCTGGAATCGCTGGACGCCCTGAAGAACGCCCTGCGCGAGGAAATGGGCCGCGACTACACCGCCGTCGCGCGCAACAAGGTCAAGCGCAAGCTGCTCGACGCCCTGGCCGAAGGCCATGACTTCGCCGTGCCCCAGAGCATGGTGGACATGGAATTCGACGCCATCTGGCAGCAGCTGCAGAAGGACAAGGAAGAAGGCCGTCTCGACGAAGCCGACAAGGCCAAGAGCGAGGACGAGCTGAAGGCCGAATACCGTGGCATCGCCGAGCGCCGCGTGCGCCTGGGCCTGGTCCTGTCGGAAGTCGGTCGCAAGAACAACATTCAGGTCAATCAGGACGACCTGAACCGCGCGCTGATGGCCGAAGCCCGTCGCTTCCCCGGTCAGGAACAGCTGGTATTCCAGTACTACCAGAAGAATCCCGACGCCATGAACTCGCTGCGCGCGCCGGTCTACGAGGACAAGGTCATCGACTTCATCCTTGAACTGGCCAAGGTCAGCGACAAGGCCGTCACGGCCGAGGAACTGATGAAGGACCCCGACGCCGAAGGCGAGGAGAAGCCGGCGGAAGAGGCTTCCAAGTAACCTCTGCGTTACCCCGGTTGGTTCGGCTCAACGAAGAAGACGATAAGGAACGAAAAAAATGCGAGACCCTATCGACCTTTATATGAACACCCTGGTCCCCATGGTGGTGGAGCAGACCAACCGGGGCGAACGCGCCTTCGACATCTATTCGCGGTTGTTGAAGGAACGCATCATCTTTCTGACGGGCCCGGTCCATGACGGCGTGGCGAGCCTGATCTGCGCCCAGCTGCTGTTCCTGGAATCGGAAAACCCGAACAAGGACATCGCCTTCTACATCAATTCGCCGGGCGGCGTCGTGACCTCGGGCATGGCCATGTACGACACCATGCAGTACATCCGCCCCGACGTGTCGACCGTCTGTATCGGCCAGGCGGCGTCCATGGGGTCGCTGCTGCTGGCCGCCGGTGCTCCCGGCAAGCGGTATTCGCTGCCCAATTCGCGGATCATGGTCCACCAGCCGTCGGGCGGTTTCCAGGGGCAGGCCACGGATATCGAAATCCATGCCCGTGAGATCCTTGCGCTGCGTTCACGGCTGAACGATATCTATGTGCAGCATACCGGCCAGCCGTTGGACGTCATCGAACAGGCGATGGAACGCGACAAGTTCATGACTGCCACGGATGCTAAGGAATTTGGCCTGATCGACGAAGTCGTGACCGCCCGCCCGGCTCGCCCGGACGAAGACAAGGCTTGATAGACCCCTCAAGGGTCTGGCCGGACGAGGGCGGAGGCAACTCCGCCCTCGTCTCGTTTGGGGCCATCATCCGTAAGATGTTCCCCAAGACACTGAAGGTGGAAGAGGGCGCGATCAGGCCGGATTCGGCCTGGAAAAGGGGGGTGTTGACGGTTTTTTTGCGTTGTGCCCTGCCTACGAACGCGGCTAACATCTTTCCATTGAGGTCTGGCCGCTTTACCGAATGGAGAACCGATGACCAAATCCACGAGCGGCGATTCAAAGAATACCTTGTACTGCTCCTTCTGCGGAAAGAGCCAGCACGAGGTACGCAAGCTCATCGCCGGGCCGACGGTCTTCATCTGTGACGAATGCGTCGAACTGTGCATGGACATTATCCGCGAGGAGCATAAGACGCACCTCGTGCGGTCCCGAGACGGCGTTCCCACGCCGCGCGACATCGCTGCGGTGCTGGATGACTATGTCATCGGGCAGTTCCACGCCAAGCGCGTTCTATCGGTGGCCGTGCACAATCACTACAAGCGTCTGAGCACGGGTGGTAAGGCCAACGAGGTCGAACTCGCCAAGTCCAACATCCTGCTGATCGGCCCGACCGGCTGCGGCAAGACGTTGCTGGCGCAAACTCTCGCCCGCATCCTCGACGTGCCCTTCACCATGGCCGACGCCACGACCCTGACCGAGGCCGGCTATGTGGGCGAGGATGTCGAGAACATCATCCTGAAGCTGCTGCAGGCCGCCGACTACAATGTCGAACGGGCCCAGCGCGGCATCGTCTATATCGACGAGGTCGACAAGATCTCGCGCAAGTCCGACAACCCCTCGATTACCCGCGACGTGTCGGGCGAGGGCGTGCAGCAGGCCTTGCTGAAGATCATGGAAGGGACCGTCGCCTCCGTGCCGCCGCAGGGCGGGCGCAAGCATCCGCAGCAGGAATTCCTGCAGGTGGACACGACCAACATCCTGTTCATCTGCGGCGGCGCCTTCGCCGGGCTGGAAAAGATCATTTCCTCGCGCGGCAAGGGCACGGGCATCGGTTTCGGGGCGGAAGTGCGTGGCCCGGACGAGCGCCGGACCGGCGACATCCTGCGCGAGGCGGAGCCCGAGGATCTGCTGAAATTCGGCCTGATTCCGGAATTCGTCGGCCGTCTGCCGGTGATCGCCACGCTGAACGACCTGGACGAGGCGGCGCTGATCGACATCCTGTCGAAGCCCAAGAACGCCCTGGTCAAGCAGTATCAGCGCCTGTTCGAGATGGAAGACGTGCGTCTGTCCTTCTCGGAAGACGCGCTGTCGGCCATCGCCCAGAAGGCCATCCAGCGCAAGACCGGTGCGCGCGGCTTGCGGTCGATCATGGAAGGCATCCTGCTCGACACCATGTTCGACCTGCCCGGCTTGGACGGCGTGGAAGAGGTGGTCATCAACAAGGAAGTGGTAGAGGGGCGCGCCCAGCCGCTCTACATCTATTCCGACCGTCGTGAGGACATCGGCTCCAGCGCCTGATTTTGGCATACCCCTTGAAGGGTAGCGGAGCGGAAGCCATTTTTAGATGGTCAATGAAAGCGAAGTCGGTCCGGCGACGAGCCGGACCGCTTTTTCTGAAGAGGTAGCATGGTCGAATTGACGAGTGGTGACGTTTACCCCGTCCTTCCGTTGCGGGACATCGTGGTTTTCCCACACATGATTGTCCCGCTCTTTGTCGGCCGCGAAAAGTCGGTGCGTGCGCTGGAAGATGTCATGCGCGAAGACAAGCAGATCCTGCTGGTCGCGCAGAAGAACGCCGCGCAGGACGACCCCACTACTGACGACATCTACATGGTCGGCACCGTTTCGACCGTGCTGCAGCTGCTGAAGCTTCCCGACGGCACGGTCAAGGTGCTGGTCGAAGGTGGTCAGCGCGCGCGCATTCGCCGTTTCGCCGAGAACCAGACGTTCTTCCAGGCGGAAGCCGAGATCATCGACGAGCAGGAAGGCGAACCCCAGGAGCTGGAAGCCCTGTCGCGGTCGGTGGTGTCGCAGTTCGAGCAATACATCAAGCTCAACAAGAAGATCCCGCCGGAAGTGCTGGTTTCGGTCAACCAGATCGAGGATGCCAGCAAGCTGGCCGATACCGTCGCCTCGCATCTGTCGCTGAAGATCGCCGAGAAGCAGGAATTGCTGGAGACCGACGTCATCAGCGAACGCCTGGAACGCGTCTATTCCTACATGGAAGGCGAGATCGGCGTCCTGCAGGTGGAAAAGCGCATCCGCAACCGCGTCAAGCGGCAGATGGAGAAGACCCAGCGCGAGTACTACCTGAACGAACAGCTCAAGGCGATCCAGAAGGAACTGGGCGAGACCGAGGACGGTCGCGACGAAGCCGCTGAGATCGAAGAGCGCATCAACAAGACCAAACTGACCAAGGAAGCCCGCGAAAAGGCTCTGGGCGAGCTGAAGAAGCTGCGTTCCATGAGCCCCATGTCCGCGGAAGCCACGGTCGTGCGCAACTATCTGGACTGGATCCTGTCCATTCCGTGGAAGACGCGCACCAAGGTCAAGAAGGACATCAAGGAAGCCGAGCGCATCCTGAATGCCGACCATTACGGCCTGGAGAAGGTCAAGGAACGTATCCTTGAATATCTTGCGGTGCAGTCGCGCACCAACAAGGTCAAGGGCCCGATCCTCTGCCTCGTCGGCCCGCCGGGTGTCGGCAAGACCTCGCTCGGTACTTCGCTGGCCAAGGCCACCGGCCGTAACTTCGTCCGCATCTCGCTGGGCGGCGTGCGCGACGAGTCCGAGATCCGCGGCCACCGCCGCACCTATATCGGCTCGATGCCCGGCAAGGTGATCCAGGGCATGAAGAAGGCCAAGTCGTCCAACCCGCTCTTCCTCCTCGACGAGGTGGACAAGCTGGGTGCGGATTGGCGCGGCGACCCGGCCTCGGCCCTGCTGGAGGTCCTCGACCCCGAGCAGAACGTGACCTTCAACGACCATTACCTCGAAGTCGATTACGACCTGTCGGACGTGATGTTCGTGACCACGGCGAACACGCTGCGCATGCCGCAGCCGCTGCTCGACCGCATGGAGATCATCCGCCTGTCGGGCTACACCGAGGACGAGAAGGTCGAGATCGCCAAGCGCCACCTCATCCCGAAGGAGATGAAGGCGCATGGGCTGAAGGAGAACGAGTGGAGCATCACCGACGAGGCCTTGCTCGACCTGGTGCGCTACTACACCCGTGAAGCCGGCGTGCGTAACCTGGAACGCGAGATCGCCAACCTGACCCGCAAGGCCATCAAGGAAATCCTGTCGGCCGATGTGGACAGCATCACGGTGACTTCCGAGACGCTGGAGAAATATGCCGGCGTCCGCCGCTACCGCTACGGCGAGGCGGAGTTGGAGGACATGGTCGGTGTAGTGACCGGCTTGGCCTGGACCGAAGTGGGCGGCGAGCTGCTGTCCATCGAGGCCGTGAGCATGCCCGGCAAGGGCGTGATCACCCATACCGGCAAGCTGGGCGATGTGATGCAGGAATCGGTGCAGGCGGCGCGTTCCTATGTGCGCTCGCGGGCGGTTTCCTTCGGCATCAAGCCGACGGTCTTCGAGAAGAAGGACATCCACGTCCACGTTCCCGAAGGCGCCACGCCCAAGGACGGCCCGTCCGCCGGTGTCGCCATGTGCACGGCCATCGTCTCGGTGCTGACCGGCATTCCGGTGCGCAAGGATGTCGCCATGACCGGCGAGATCACCCTGCGCGGCCGTGTCCTGCCGATCGGCGGCCTGAAGGAGAAGCTGCTGGCCGCCCTGCGCGGCGGCCTGAAGACGGTGCTGATTCCGAAGGACAACGAAAAGGATCTGGCCGAGATCCCGGACAACGTCAAAAGCGGCCTGAACATCATGCCGGTCACGACGGTGGACGAGGTCCTTCAGAACGCCCTGGTCCGTCCGCTGGTGCCCATCGAATGGGCCGAGCCGGAAGAAGAGAAGGTCCGTGTCGGCAAGGACAAGGAAGACGATGTGGGTGTCGTCACCCACTAAACCTTACCCGGTCGTTCTGGCTGAAGGGGCGCCGCGAAAGCGGCGCCCTTTTTCTTTGGAAAATCGGGCTGCGGGACCGGGAAATCCGCTTGACGCGCCTGAAATGAGGTCTTTCCGTATATTAGGTTTTTATTCAAATGCTATGTGTCATGCCCAAAGCATCAAAAAAAGCCTGAAAGGCGCACAATCCCTTGGGAAAGCGCGATTTCTCCGATTGACGAGTCTCAGAACTCCGATTTATGCTGCGCCTCATCCTTTTTCGGTATTTCCTACTCCGTAATATAACTTGTGGGTAGCAAAGGGGGCCTCAAGGTGAATAAGAACGATCTGGTTGCAGCGGTTGCCAATTCTACGGGTCTGTCCAAGGCCGATGCGGTTAAGGCCGTGGACGGCGTGTTCGATTCCATCACCGATGCGCTGAAGAAGGGCGAAGAAGTCCGCTTGGTCGGTTTTGGCACCTTCAATGTGGCCGAACGTGCCGCTTCTGAGGGCCGTAACCCCCGCACGGGTGAGAAGATCACCATCCCGGCTTCCAAGCAGCCGAAGTTCAAGCCCGGCAAGGGGCTGAAGGATTCCGTGCAGTAAGCACCGCACAGGATCGCAAATGGAACCGGCCGCCCCCAGGGCGGCCGGTTTTCTTTTATCCGCGTCTTCAGAGCCGCCGTTGAGGCGGTGGCCGCGCTAAGGCAGAGGCCAAACATATGAATATGAAGCGAGATGCAGATTTTCTGGGGCACGCTTTATGACGACGGCATTGCCTTTTGCGTTTCGTCTCGCCATACTCCGGCCTCCGATGGGCGGTTAGCTCAGCTGGCAGAGCGTCGCTTTTACACAGCGAATGTCGGCGGTTCGATCCCGTCACCGCCCACCATCCCTTTCCGTCGAAAGCCCCGCCGCATCCTCCGGCGGGGCTTTCGCTTTTCCTGCCCGGGGAAAGCGGGGAAAGCTGCTGCAAATGAGGATCGTTTGGCGTCTTCCGCATAACCATGCGAGAGACGCGGGCACTTTTCGGCATCTCGGCTGTTAGCCTCTCGATAGCTTCGTAAGGAGGAGAGGTGATGGACCTAGTCGAGTCCCTGCGGCATCTCGTCAAGGTCGATATGGATGCGGTGGGTGCCTATACCCAGGCGATCTATGCCATCCGCGACCGGGACATCAAGGAGCAGCTGGTCGAGTTCCGCGCCGACCATCAGCAGCATGTCAGCGACCTGACCAATGTGATTCTGGACCTGGGGGGGAAGCCGCCGCAGAAGCCCCATGCCTCGGGATTCGTGCTGGCCGGGTTCACCCGCATCGCCTCGGGCATGAGCCTGCCTTCCGCCCTGATGGCGATGCAGAGCAACGAGGTCGTGACCAACCAAGCCTATGAGATGGCCTTGGACAGCAACGACCTGACCAGCGACGTCAAGAGGTTGCTGGACCGGAATCACCGCGACGAGCAACGTCATCTCGAAGCTATCCGCTGGATGCTGGAAGACAGCACCCCCATGGGCAAGGCGCTCAGCGCCACGGCCACAGCCCAGGGTGCCGGAACCTCGCTTTGGCTCAATGTCATCAAGGAAAATCCGATGGCAGCCATGGTTGCCGCTTCCGGCGCGGCCATGCTGATCGGTGGCGCGATCATCAGCCGCCGGCGCTAGCGGCCTGCAATCCTCGCCGACTTCCCACAGCACATGTGCACGCATCATATGAAGCAGGAGGCATGAAATGGCGTTCAATCCGCTCTCCGAGAAGGGCATTCCGATCGATAGACAGCTTCGTAACTGGTCGGAACTCAACATGCAGCCCTACGACAAGAAAAGCGTTCCGGCCTATTCCCGCTGTCGTGGCATCGTCATGAACGGCATCGAAGTCGAAGCGGTGATGTTCGGCCATCAGATGGCGCGCCACACCATCGACATGGACCTGAAGCGGCAATTGGCGATGACGCGCCGTGTCGAGCAGCAGCAGCAGAAAGCCATCAACTGGCTGATCCCCGGCGAGGAAAGCACGTTGGAAGTGACCGTTGCCTACGAGCAGGTGGCCGTGGACCTGACCGCCTGGGTGGCGCAGAACGAACCGGATTCCTATGCCAAGCAGGTCTATGAGTTCGGCCTCCTGGAAGACTTCGACCATCTGTACCGCTATGCCAACCTGCTGGACATGCTGGAGTCGAAGAAGGCCGAGGAAATCGTCCAGGGCCTGACGGAAATCATGCCCGGCCGTCCGACGAACCTGGAACATCGCCATCCCTTCGACGATGTGCGCATGTCGCTGGACCGCAACAGCGCCAATCCCATCTCGCTGCTGCATGCCCTGACCGTCACGGCTGCCGAACAGCAGACCATGAATTTCTACATGAATATCGGCAACCGTCCGCAGGAGCCCATCGCCCGCGCCCTCTACCTGGAAATCGCCCAGATCGAGGAACAGCATGTCACCCAGTACGAATCCCTGATGGATGCCGGGGCGAGCTGGACCGAGATGCTGGTCCTTCATGAATACAACGAATGCTACATGTACTATTCCTTCATGCAGCAGGAGGAAGACCCGCGCCTGAAGCAATTGTGGGAGCTTCACCTGAACATGGAGATCGAGCATCTGCGCATCGCCTGCGACCTGCTGCGCAGCATCGACCGCAAGGACCCGGAAGCCATGCTGCCGAAGGAAATCCCCGAGGTGCTGACCTTCCAGTCCAACAAGGAATATATCCGCCGCGTGCTGGCCGATCAGCTGCACATGACGGCCGACGGCATCGACATCGTGCCGGTGGACAGCCTGCCCAAGGATCACCGCTGGTACAATTACCGCAAGACGGTCAACGGCCCGAACGACAACTCCCCGACCGAGGAAATCATCAACCAGGAACGCAGCGCCAAGGGTGATGAATATCGCCTCCAGACCGAAGGGGAACACCCGGTGGACTGGCTGCGCTGGAAGCATGCGGCCGAATAGCAAGGGCCGGTATGGGCGGGAAGGGGCGGGCCGGAAGGCACCGCCCCTTCTTTCTTATCCGATCTCGAAGCGGATGCCCTGGGCCAGGGGCAGTTCGGTGGAATAATTGATGGTGTTGGTGGCCCGGCGCATATAGGCCTTCCAGGCATCCGAGCCGGATTCCCGTCCGCCGCCGGTTTCCTTTTCCCCGCCGAAGGCACCGCCGATCTCGGCGCCCGAGGGGCCGATATTGACATTGGCGATGCCGCAATCCGATCCGATGGCGGACAGGAAGAGTTCGCATTCCCGCAGATCGCTCGAGAAGATGCAGGACGACAGGCCTTGCGGCACGCCGTTATGCAGGGCCAGGGCTTCCTCCATGCTGCGGTGGCGCAGGACATAGAGGATGGGGGCGAAGGTCTCCGTCCGGACGATTTCGGTCTGTTCCGGCATCTCGACGATGGCGGGGCGGACGTAATAGGCACCGGGATAGCGGTCCGCCAGCACGCGTTCGCCGCCATGGACGATGCCGCCATCACCCCGGGCACGCTCCAGGGCGGCCTGCATGGCATCGAAGGCGCCCTTGTCCACCAGTGGGCCGATCAGCGTGCCGTCCTCCAGCGGATTGCCGATGGGGGCCGAGCCGAAGGCCTTGACCAAGCGCGGCAGCAGGTTGTCATAGATGTCTTCATGCAGGATCAGGCGGCGCAGGCTGGTGCAGCGCTGGCCGCAGGTGCCGACGGCGGAAAAGGTGATGGCGCGCACGGCCATGTCCAGGTCGGCCGAGGGACGCACGATCATTGCCGCATTGCCTCCCAATTCCAGCAGGCTGCGGCCGAAGCGGATGGCGACCTTGACGCCGACCTCGCGGCCCATGGCGGTCGAGCCGGTGGCGGAAATCAGCGGCAGGTCAGGGCTTTCCACCAGTGCCTCGCCCAGGGCTTTGCCGCCGATGACGACCTGCAGCAGATTGTCGGGTGCATCGCCGAAGCGGGCGGCGGCGCGGTTGAAGATGTTTTGGCAGGCCAGCGCGGTGGCGGGGGTCTTTTCCGAGGGTTTCCAGATCACCGGATCGCCGCAGACCAGGGCCAGTGCCGCATTCCACGACCACACGGCCACGGGAAAGTTGAAGGCAGAGATGACGCCGCAGGGGCCCAGGGGGTGCCAAGTCTCCATCATGCGGTGGCCGGGCCGTTCCGAGGTCATGGTCAGGCCGTAGAGCTGGCGTGACAGGCCGACGGCGAAGTCGCAGATGTCGATCATCTCCTGGACCTCGCCCAGGCCCTCCTGAAGGATCTTGCCGGTTTCCAGGCTGACCAGGCGGCCCAGGTCCCCCTTGGCCGCGCGCAATTCCTCGCCCAGCAGGCGCACCAGTTCCCCCCGCCGGGGCGCCGGGACCTGCCGCCAGACCTGGAAGGCGGCTGTGGCGGCGGCGGTGACCTGCGGCATGGCCTCCGGCGGGGTCTCGCGCAGCCGGGCGATCTCGGCGCCGTCTATGGGAGAGAGGACCGGCACGCCGTCCGTGGCGGCGGGGATGCCGAGGCGTTGGAGGAGATCGGAAGGGGACATGGCGCTATTCATTGTCTCAAGCGGCAATGCGGGCTCAAGACGGGGAAGAGTGACTCCATCCTCCCGCCTTCCTCTAAAGGGTTGGAGGAGAAGGGGGGCGCTTCAATCTGAAAGAGGTCATACGAAACTCAGCGGCGTTTGTCCTTTCCGGTCTTGCGCTCGGGCGGCAGCATCCAGGCTCCGGTCCAGAACTGGAGCATCTGCTTGGTCATCTCGTTCATCATCAGGTTCTGCTGCCGGTAAAATTCCGCCATCCACAGGCCGCGTCCCGCTGAAAAGGCCTGATTGGCACCGCTGAGCCACAGGCTCATCATCGGGTTCTTTTTCATCTGTTTGTTCCATGAAGGAAAGGAAGGGAGGACGATGCCTCCCTTCCTTCGTTCGCCGATGTCTGGGCGGATCAGTGCTTGGCGTCGCCACGCCCCTGTTCGTTGCGCAGCAGATATTCCCGGGTGATCGGCGGAATCTGTTGGGAAAGCCACGAGACCATTTCCTCCTGGTCGCGGACGGCTTCGTCGCAGGTCGCCTTGATGGCCGGTTCGTTGTTCAGCTCGGCAGCCGTCGCCAGGGCCTTGAAGTTGGCCAGTTCGAATTCCTCGAAGGCGGCGGCGGCGACCACCTGCTTGACGATTTCGTCCGACGAGCCGCCGGTGATGGTCTGCTGGGCCATGCTGGCGAATTTGGTGGTCATCTCCTTAAAGGTGGATGTATCGGCCCCCAGATCCTTCAGATGGCGCTCGAGCTTGTCCGCCCGCATGCGCGATTCCTGCATGTGCTGCTCGAACCGGCTGCGGATTTCGGGATAATGTTCGAGATGGGACACCAACCGTTCCTGATTGTCGACCGTCGCTTGTTCCATGGCATGGGCATCGCGCAGCCACGCGATCATGGTGTCCTTGGCCTGTTGCATGAGAATTCCTCCACCAAATTTTCACACCGGAAGAAACAGTTCGCTGCCCCTTCTTGTTCCGCTTTCATTCGGGCGAGGAGGGCACCTGCCCTTTTGTGAGAGAGATCAATCCTGCTGCCAGGGTTCCCTGCGGCGGCGGCCCAACATGGCATTGCCCAGCAGCATGGCTGCCCCCGAGGCGGCGACGGCGGCGGCCAGCGGATTGGCCTTGATCACGTTCATCCAGACCGAGGTGCCCACGCCCTGGGCGGTGGCCGAGGTGCTGAGAATCCGCCCGGCGGGAGAACTGTCTTCCAGCCAGGTGCGGATGGTTTCCAGATGGCGCTGCTCGTCGCGGTGGTTGCGGTGGACCAGGTCCAGCACCTGCCGGGGCAGGCCGCTGTTCAAGGCGATCTCGTAGGCTTGGTTGGTCACCACCTCGTTGCTTTGCATCGCCATCAATGCCGTGGAGACGCCCATCCCCGAGGCGATACGGGTGAAGCCTGCCAGGGCGAAGGCAGAGATATGAGGCTGTTGCGGAGGATCGCCGCCCAGATCGCGGATGGCGGCGGAAAGGTCGCGGATATGCCTTTCATGATCCTCGCGGAAATCCTGCAATACCTCCTTCAGTCCGTCGTCTTGGATGGCGTGAATGGCCTGGGTATAGGCGCGTACGGCGTCCATATCGACCCGGACCAGATGGACCAGCGGCTCGATAGCGTCCATGGTCAGTCCTCCTGTCGTTCTCGACCTGTAAACACGCCTGCCGCGAAAACGTGCGCGGATCAGTTGGGGGTGACCCAGGAGAAACAGGCCGCGGGCAGGAAACCGCCGCTGACGAAGACGGCGCCGTGGCGGTAGAGCTGCCAGGAGGAGCCGTCCTCGCTTTCGCTCATATCCAGCACCCACAATTCGCCGCCCTGATTGCTCCAGACGGTGCGGGCGCCCACGGCGGCGACGGCGGTGAAGATTTCCTGGCTCGATAGGCCGGGCTTGAACAGCACCGTTACCGTCGAGCCGTCTCCGGCGGGGCCTGTGCTGATCAGGCCGGTGCCGATCACCATCCCGGCCAGGACGGCAACGAAAGGCGCGGATTGGGGCGCCCCGGAGCCGGGATGCCGGGGGCGCAGCAGCCATCCGGCAATCAGGAAGGCAATGCCGAACAGGGTGAACCAGACTAGGTCCCACATCAGCGGCGAGGATGTGTCCATGCGTACGCGGTGAAAGCCCAGCAGCCAGTGGAACAGGATGATGTCGAGGATATGCCAGAGGCCGAAGCCGAGCAGGACATTCGCCAGCAGCAGGCGGTCGCCCTTGGGCCGCACCGCATCCTGCCGCCCACGCCAGAGCAGGAACAGTCCCAGCACCGCCACGACATACATCCCCAGGTGAAACAGCCCGTCCGCCATCACCTGGATGCGCAGGTCGCGGAAGGTGGCGCCTTCCAATCCGCTCAGCAGGTGATGCCATTGCAGGATCTGATGCAGCAGGATGCCGTCGAAAAAGCCGCCCAGCGCGAAGCCCAGGCAATAGCCCGCCCAGGAATAGGCGCGGCTGAAAGGGGAAGGAACGGCGGGTGTGGCGGCCATGTCCGTTTTCTCCGGCAGGGTCGCAGCCTGTAACACGGCAATGCCGTGCAGGTTCCTGCGGAACTTTGCTCTCCTGCCGCACGTTCTCTTCCCGGTACAGCGGAGGCATCGGCATGAACGGTTGGACCAGCGGAGCCATCTCGGGGATCGTCGCCACGGCGGCCATGACTCTTGCCATGAACGCCCTCTACCGGCGCTTGCCGCGCGAGGAGCGCTATCCCTTGCCCCCGGCCGAGATCACGGCGGAAGTGGCACGGCGGGCGGGCTTGCCGAGGCAAAGCACGGTGGAGACGACCCAACTGGCCCATTTCGCCTATGGCGCGGCGGCGGGGGCCTTGTATGGCGCCGTGAAAGGGCCGGGCCGAGGCAATGTGGCGGAAGGCGCGGCTTATGGCGTCGGCGTGTGGACGGCCAGCTATCTGGGCTGGATCCCCGCCGTCCGAATCCTGAAACCGGCCACCCGCCATCCGCTGCGCCGCAATGCGCTGATGCTGGCCGTCCATCTGGTCTGGGGCGGCAGTCTGGCCCTGTGCAACCGCCTAGCCGAGGGGGCTAGCCCGCCGGAGCGAGAGACTGCACCAGCGTCTCTGCCGCATGCAGGCCCTGCTGCCAGCGCGCCGCGACGGAATGCGCCGAGAACTCGAAGCTATGCTGGGCGATATCCTCGTCACGGCGCCGGTGGGTGATGGTGTGGAGCCGGATATCCGGTCGTTCCCGCCGGAGCGCTTCGACGGCATGCCGTGATTGGGTCGAGAAGAACAGATCCTGCCCCAGGCCGACCAGGGCATCCGGCGACATATACGGCCAGTCCGGAAGGGTGAAAAGGTCGATGGCGAAGAGCGTGGAGCCCGGCGGCGCCTGCCAGGCCATGCGCAGGGGCAGGTTGGCGACGAAGCCGCCATCGGCGAGCCAGCGCCCATCGACCTGGCGCGGCGGAAAATCGGGCATCAGCGAGCAGCTGGCGACGATATGTTCGGGTTTGATCTTCCCGGCGGCGCTGTCGAAGATCACCTCCTCGCCGGTTTGAATATCGGTGCAATGCACTGTCAGGCGCGGTCCGCGTCCCAGATAATCGAAATCGGCCAAGTCCTCCAGCGTCCTTGCCAAGGGCGAAAGATCGTAAAGCGCGGGTATCGGCCATTCATCGGCTTTGGGGGCGCCCATGGGGCGGTAGAGGCCGGGCCGGCCCAGCAGGCGCGCCTGCAGCAGGGCGAAGCGGTTGGCCGCCAATCGCGCCGGTCCCCGGCTGGGCACCAGGAAAGGGCCGTCGCCCGTCGAGACTTGTGTCCAGAAGCGATGCAAGGCGGGCAGCCTCCGGTCCGGCGGATTGCCCGCGACCAGAAGGGCACAGATCGCCCCGGTGGATGTGCCGCAGACGATGTCGGGCTTGATCCCCGCCTTGGTCAGCCCCTCGAAAGCCCCGGCGACGAAGGGGCCTAAGGCGTTGCCGCCGCTGAAGGCGAAGATCACGATCGGCTTGTCTTTGGACATGGGGGGCCCTTTTCCTGCTGCGCATGCCCAACCAACCGCTGCGGCGGCCTTCTGTTCCTTCCGAGAAGGCGTTTGTCCGGGGAACAAAGCCCTGGGGAGCGCGGTTTAGAAAGGCAGGAATTGGTCATCTGGGCAAGGAGGCCATGCCGACACTGCGCGGTGTCATTACGGTGGTACAGGAAGGACGTTTCCGGCTGGCCTATGCGGACGGACGCAGCAAGCTTTTCGTCCTCTCTTCTTCCGCCCCGGTCGAGCCTCAGGACCTGCCCCTGCTGCAACGGGCGCAGGCGCGGGTTTCGGTACGCTATGAAGAGGCCGAGGACCTGCTGGCCGCCATCGCCCATGACCTGCGCATGGAAGAGAACGAGGGGAAAAGCCGATGAGGAAGCCCACCCGCCGCCGCTCGCTGCTCGATCGCATCAAGAGCTTCGGCAAGGAATGGTCACTGCCCCGGCAGCTTCAGGGCCAGTCCCATGTCGACAAGGCCGCCGAGAGCAGCATGTCGCGCAGCCTGCGGCCCCGGCTGGAAGAGGCCGATAGCGTGGGCACCAGCATCTGCCCCTATTGCGCGGTGGGCTGTTCCCAACTCGTCTATGCCAAGGACGGCAAGGTCATTCATGTCGAAGGCGACCCGCGCAGCCCCATCAACCAGGGCACGCTCTGCCCCAAGGGCGCGGCGACCTTCGGCCTGCTGACCAGTCCCCGGCGCATCGACAAAGTGCTCTACCGCCGTCCGGGCGGAACGGAATGGGAGGTCAAGCCGCTGGATTGGGCGATGGACCGCATCGCCTTTCTGACCAAGCGCACCCGCGACGAGAGCTTCGTACGCAGGCTGCCCGACGGCACCCTCGTCAACCATACGCTGGCCCTGGCCTCGCTGGGTGGGGCGACCCTGGACAATGAAGAGAACTATGCCATCAAGAAGCTGTTCTCCGGCGGGCTGGGGATGGTCTGGATCGAGAACCAGGCGCGCGTTTGACACTCTTCCTCGGTGCCCAGTTTGGGTGCCTCCTATGGTCGCGGGGCGGCAACCATGCCGCAATGGGATCTGGCCAATTCCGACGTCATCCTGGTGATGGGGTCGAACATGGCCGAGAACCATCCCATCGCCTTCCGCTTCGTGATGCAGGCCAAGGAACGCGGGGCCACCGTGATTCATGCCGACCCGCGCTTCACCCGTACCTCGGCCCTGTGCGACATCTATGCGCCGGTGCGGGCGGGCAGCGATATCGCCTTCCTGGGCGGGATCATCCGCTACATCCTGGAAAAGGACCTGTGGTTCAAGGAATACGCCCTGCATTACACGAATATCGCCACCATCATTGATGAGCGGTATCAAGGGCCGGACGAACTGGACGGGCTGTTCTCGGGCTGGGACGAGGAAGGCAAACGCTACACCTACGAGTCCTGGCAGTATGAAGGCATGACCGTGCCGTCCTCACTGGCCGAGCATTACATCGATACGACGGAAAGCTTCAACGACGAGACCAAGCGCCTGAGCGAGGGGCCGCCGCCGCAGGACATGACCCTGCAGCACCCGAATTGCGTCTACCAGATCATGCGGCGCCATTATGCCGGCTATACGCCGGAAATGGTCGAGAAGGTGACGGGCTGCCCGGCCGAGACCTTCCTGAAAATCTGCGAGGCCTTGACGAAGAATTCCGGCCCCGACCGCACCGGCGCCATCTGCTATGCCGTGGGTTGGACCCATCACAGCACGGGCGTGCAGATGATCCGCGCCGCCGCCATCATCCAGGCGCTGCTGGGCAATGTCGGGCGCCCCGGCGGCGGCATCCTGGCCCTGCGCGGCCATACCAGCATCCAGGGTTCGACGGATATCCCGACGCTCTATGACATGCTGCCGGGCTATCTGCCCCAGCCCCATGCCTTCAAGCCCCATGAGACCTTCAAGGATTTCCTGGAGATGGAACAGACGCCGACCGGCTGGTGGGCGAATTTCCCGAAATATGCCGTCAGCCTGTTGCGGGCTTGGTATGGCGACGCCGCCACGCCGGAAAACGACTGGGGCTTCGATTGGCTGCCCAAGATCATCGGCGACCATTCCCAGCTGCCCATGACGGTGGCCATGCGCGACGGCGTCATTCGCGGGCTGTTCCTGATGGGGCAGAATCCGGTGGTTGGTTCGAGCAATTCACACATGGTCCAGCGCGGCCTCGCCAATCTGGAATGGCTGGTGGTGCGCGATTTCGCCGAAACCGAATCCGCCACCTTCTGGTATCAGGGGCATCAGGTGCGCAACGGCGAGGTGCGGCCCGAGGACATCAAGACCGAGGTCTTCCTGATGCCGGCCTCGCTGGCGGGCGAGAAGGCGGGCACCTTCACCAACACCCATCGCCTGATCCAATGGCATGACAGGGTGGTGGACGGGCCGGGCGACAGCCGTTCGGAATTGTGGTTCGTCCATCATCTGGCGAAACGGCTGAAGGCGCTTTATGCCGAGAGCGACCGGCCCCAGGACGAGCCCCTCAAGAACCTGACCTGGGATTATTCCGAGGATGACGTGATGGGCGAGCCATCGGCCGACGACGTGCTGAAGGAGATCAACGGCTATACCTGGCCCGAGCGCAAGCAGGTGGGGGATTACCAGGACCTGAAGGATGACGGTTCGACCGCCTGCGGCTGCTGGATCTATAGCGGTGTTTATCCCGCCGAGGCTCACAACCAGTCCCGCTCGCGCTGCCCCGATGGCCCTGACGGGCCGGGGACACATCTCGGCTGGGCCTTCGCCTGGCCGTCCAACCGCCGCACCCTGGTCAACCGTGCCTCGGCCGATCCCGACGGCAAGCCCTGGTCCGAGCGCAAGAAGCTGATGTGGTGGAATGCCGAGAAGGGGCATTGGGACGGCCATGACAAGCCGGATTTCCCGCGTACCAAATCGCCCGATTTCAAGCCCGACTGGGACAGCCAGCCCCAGGGCATGGACGCCATCGGCGGGGCCGATCCCTATATCATGATCGCAGACGGCAAGGCGTCGCTCTTCGTGCCGTCGGGGCTGAAGGACGGGCCCTTGCCGACCCATTACGAGCCGGTGGAAGCGCCGATCCGCAACCCGATGTACAAGGTGCAGGGCAATCCCACCGCCAAGCGCTGGGAGCATTGGGACAATCCGCTGCACGATCCGGGCAGCCCGGACTACCCCTATGCCCTGACCACCTATCGCCTGACCGAGCATCATTCCGGCGGCACGCCCACGCGCTCGGTCCCGACCACGGCGGAATTGCAGCCGGAAGGCTTCGCAGAGATTTCTTATGAACTGGCCGAGGAACTGGGCATCAAGAACCTGGATTGGGTGGTGCTGACCACGGCGCGCGGCGAGATCGAGACCCGCGCCTTGCTGACCCATCGCCTGCGGCCTTTCCACTATGACGGCAGGATTATCCACCAGATCGGCCTGCCCTGGCATTTCGGCTGGAAGGGCTATGCGACCGGGGACATCGCCAATGTGCTCACGGCCCTGATCGGCGACCCCAATACCAGCATGCACGAGAACAAGGCCCTGACCTGCAACCTGCGCCGGGGGCGGTTGGGCAAGGGGCATTAGGGTGAGGCTAATTTAACAACCTCATGCTGAGGAGCCCCGCAGGGGCGTCTCGAAGCATGGGCAAGCGCCCCGAGGCAAGAGAAGGAGGTGACCATGGGGGTGCATCCCCGCGCGCAGGATTATCCCGAGTCCTTCCTGCCGGGCGTCATACCCGATGAATCGGAACTGACCGTCGGCACGAAGATCGAGCCGGGCAAGCGGTATGGCTTCTTCACCGACACCACGCTCTGCATCGGCTGCAAGGCCTGCGAGGTCGCCTGCAAGGAATGGAATTCGCTGCCCGCCGACAATATGGGCCTGTCGGGGATGAGCTATGACAACACCGTCAAGCTGTCCGCCGATACCTGGCGGCATGTGATGTTCGTCGAGAAGGTGGACGGCGCCACCGGGATGCAGCCTTTCCAGAGCAACTGGCTGATGATGAGCGACGTCTGCAAGCACTGCAAGAACGCGCCCTGCCTGGAAGCCTGCCCGACCGGCGCCCTGTTCCGCACCGAATTCGATACCGTGGTGGTGCAGCAGGATATCTGCAACGGCTGCGGCTATTGCGTGCCGTCCTGTCCCTTCGGCGTGGTCGAACTCAGCATGGCCGACGGCAAGGCCCATAAATGCACCTTGTGCTACGACCGCCTGAAGGGCGGGCTGGAACCCGCCTGCGCCAAGTCCTGCCCAACCGATTCCATCCTCTTCGGCGAAGTGGACGATCTGGTCGAGCGAGCCGGGAAAAGGGTCGAGGAACTGCACGAACGCGGCGTCACCGATGCCTATCTCTATGGCGCCCCGAACACGCCCGGCGCGACGGGCGGGCTGGAGCAGTTGAACGCCTTCTTCCTGCTGACCGACCGGCCCGAGGTCTACAATCTTCCCCCCGCGCCGACCCGGCCCGCCAACCGCCTCGCGCCCGGCCTGCTGGCGGGGATGGCGGCCATGGCCGGGCTCACTCTGGCGGCGGCGGCCATCTTTTCCGCGCCGGGGGAGAAGCGGCGATGAAGATGTCCGCGCCCTATGAGGGACAGACCTATTACGGCCAGCCGGTGGTCAAGACGCCGCCCTATGATTGGCGCATCGCCGCCTATATCTACTGCGCCGGGCTGGGCGGATCGGCGCAGATCCTGAGCACGCTCGCCCGGCTGTCGGGGCGGGAGATGGGGGATGTGGTGCGCAACGGCCGCTATCTTGCCGTGGCCGGAACGATACTGGGCACACCCCTGCTGGTTTCGGACCTGAAGACGCCGTCGCGCTTCTACAACATGCTGCGCATTTTCCGTCCTACCTCGGCGATGTCCATCGGCTCCTACATCCTGACCGGCTTCGGGGGCCTCAGCACCCTGACGGCGATGGGGCAGGCGGCTGGTGGCACGGCCGAGAAGGCGGCCACGGCGGTGCAGCTTCCCGCTGCTTTGGCCGGGGCGGGGATGAGCATGTATACCGCCAGCCTGCTGTCCGGCACCAATGGACCGCTTTGGGCGGCAACGCCGCGTGCCCTGGCGGTGCAGTTTGGCGCCGCCGCCATGGCTAATGCCGCCGCCGCCCTGTCCCTGGCCGAGCAGAAGGCGGGCCGCAGCCATGTCAGCGCCAGGCTCGATGCCGTGGCGACCCTAGCCCTGGCGACGGAACTGGCGGCTTCGGTCGTCGCTAAGGAAGAACGGCAGGCGCGGGGCGTGGCCGGGCCGCTGGAGGAAGGGAAATGGGCCAAGGCCTATAAATACGGGGCGTTGGCCTTGGGTGTGGCCGTGCCCTTGGCCTGTCACGCGGCCAATCTCGCCGCACCGCCGGGGCGGAAGAAATCGCGCAGCCTTTCCATCCTTGGCTCGCTGGCGGTGCTGGCCGGCGGCATGGTCCTGCGTCAGGCGGTCTTGCAGGCGGGCAACGAATCCCTCAAGCGCCCCGCCGATTACCTGCGCTTCACTCAGCCCAAGGCCGGACATTGGGACGAGCGCAAGGTCGGCAGCCTGGAAGGCCGCGCCGCACCGCCGCGCAAGGCCGCCATTTCCGCCAGCGAAATGAAGCCCCGGGATTACACCACCGGACCACGGAGGGCGAAGGATGCTGCCCCATGAGACATCGGAACGGGAACATTGCTGCAAGGCGCTGGAAGCGCTGAACCACGTTATCGTGGAAAAGCCTGAACGCCGTCACGACGAACTGGTCGAGGCGGTGCGCTGCCTGGTCAACATGCGCGACTGGATGATCGGCCAAAGGCGTGCCGGAACGGGTCCTGCCGGTCTGAATGAGCGGCTGGAGCATGTGAACTCGGTCCTGAGCATCCTGTCGGCGGGCAGTTTCCCGGCCGTCGGCATGCGGCACGAGCGGCTGGAAAGCGCGCGCGACCGGCTGGTCGAACTGATGGAGATGGAGCCATTGGCGGAGGCGGATGGGAATCGAACCCACCACCCGCGGTGAGCGGGTCGCTGGTTTTGAAGACCAGGAGGGCCACCAGACCCCTGTCGCCTCCCTATCTGTTTGGCCCGCCTCACCCTTCGAGACGGCCCTTTGGGCCTCCTCAGTGTGAGGCTATTTCAAGCAGATAAACTCTTTTCCTCGTTCTCGATGAAGCCCGGACGTTAACACGCATCCACCGGATGGGCCTTGGGGGCATCCGGTCCATGGCCGTAAGCCGAACCGATCAGGCGGCGGTCACCGATCCGCCGAGTCACCTTGATTTGGTCGAGATATTCCAGCAGCGGAATGCTGAACTTGCGCGAGATGCCCAGCAACTTGCCGGCCTCGGCCACCAGGAAGCCGTCCCTGCGATGCCCGAGATGGATTTCCAGGATGCGCCGGGCGCGGATCACGGCCTGACGGTGGAAGATGATGTCCCGCTTCTGCACGCGGTCATGGGTGCGGATCAGCACCGATTTGCGCAGCAGATAGCGCAGGGATTCGGCCTTCCTGCGGTCGCTGCCGACGATCTCGGCGATGTCGGGCGGCTTCAGTCCGCCCCGCCGGAAGGCGGACTCGATCGTCTCCAGCAGGGCGCGATCCGTATCGGACAGCAAGGCCTCGGGATTGAAGTCGGTCGTCCTGATCAGGCCCCGGCTGTGATTGAGCAGCCCCTCGCCGACCAGATGCGCCACCATCCCGTCGAGTAGGCGGGACTCCATGGACAGCAGGGATTGCAGCCGCGCCTTGCTCAGGCCCGGCTCGGTGGGGTGGCGGCGGTGGTGGTCACGGAGCTGGGAGAGAATCTGCCTTTCCATCCGCGCGCGGCTTTCGTCGTGGACGACCAGGTCGGGGCGCAGCAGGACCAGGCCGAAGCGGGGCAGGGACTGGCGCAGCTTGTCCGGCGAAAGGGCGGCCTGGCGGGCCAGATCCTCCAGGGGCATGCCCTCCTGCCGTGCTTTCAGCCAATCGGCCATTACCTCCAGCGCCGGACGCCGGGACAGGGTCTGCAGCATGGACAAGGTCTCGACGTCGATCCTCCGCCGACGCGGCGGAGTGGGGTTGATTACATAGCCTCCGGCGATGGTACGCGGCCGCGATTCAGTGCGCAGGATGAATACTTCCCCTGCCGGAAGGGCCGTTTCCGCCTCGAGACGCAGTTGCGCGATGCAGGAATGTCCCGGTTCCAGCCTGTCGCCTTCCAGCAGCCTGACACGCGCGGCGAGCGAGGAGGTGCCGAACAGCAGGCGCAGCACCCGTCCGTTTTCCAAGGCTGCCGGGGCGGATTTCAGCAGCGAGAGATGCACGTCCAGCCAGCGCGACGGCTTCAGCAAGCCGGGCGAGGCGAGGGCCGTGCCGCGCGGAATTTCCTCGGTGCCGATATTGCGCAAATTGACGGCAATGCGCCGTCCCGGTCCGGCGGACTCGACCGGGCGGCCATGGATCTGCAAGGCCCGTATCTGGGCGCGCCTGCCGCCGGGAAACACCTCCACCTCGTCCCCCACCGACAGCCGCCCCCGCCGCAAGGTGCCGGTGACGATGGTGCCGAACCCCGCCAGCGAGAAGACCCGGTCGACGGGCAGATAGAAGATGCCGTCCTCCCGCCGCTCCTTGTCGTCGCGCAGGATCGTCGCAAGCTGTGCGGCCAGTTCCTCGATCCCTTGGCCGGTGACGGCGGAGGTTAGGACGACGGAAGCGGCGATGCCGGACGAGGCCGCCAGCGCCGCCGTCTCGGCCCCGACACGCAGGGCCTCGGCTTCCGGCACCAGATCGGTTTTGGTTACGGCGACGATGCCGCGCTTGACGCCGATCAGCGCAGCAATGTCCAGATGCTCGACGGTCTGGGGCTTGATGCCTTCATTGGCCGCAACCACCAGCAGCACGGCCTCGATACCGGTGGCGCCGGAAACCATGGTGCGGACGAAGCGTTCATGGCCGGGCATGTCGATCAGGTCGATTTCGCCCCCCGGCACCGCCAAATGGGAAAAGCCCAGGACGATGGAGATGCCGCGTTCGCGTTCTTCGCGCAGGCGGTCGGTCTCGATGCCGGTCAGGGCCCTGACCAGGGCCGTCTTGCCATGATCGACATGGCCGATCACCCCCACCAGCGCCGTCTTCATGCCGAGACCTGCCGGAAGGCCTGGGCGATCAGGTTTGCTTCCTCGTCACTGACGCTGCGCATGTCCAGCACCAGCCGTCCGCCGTGGAGGCGGGCCACGACGGCGGGACGGCACAGGCGCAGGCGGCGGGCCAAGCCGGTGACGTCGGCATGGCCGATGGTGACGAGGCGGGTTGCGATCGCGGCACCGGGCAGGGCGCCGCCGCCTGCCTCGGCCTGGCCAACCTCGACACGGGCGTCCCAGCCCTGGGCGGAGAGCTGTTCCGCCAGGGAATGGGCGCGGCTTTCCAGCCGGGCGATGTCCTGGCTCAGCATGGACAGGACGGGCAGGCGGTCCTGCGGCCGGTCGGCATCGCGATAGAGGCGCAGGGTCGCCTCCAGCGCCGCGAGGTTCAGTTTGTCGATGCGCAGGGCACGCAGCAGGGGATGGGCCTTCAACCTCTCGATCAGTGCCTTGCGTCCGACGATCAGCCCGGCCTGCGGCCCGCCCAGCAATTTGTCGCCGCTGAAGGTGACGAGATCGACCCCGGCCTTGATGATTTCCCGCACCGTCGGTTCATGGGGCAGGCCCAGGGCGGGCAGGTCGATCAGGGTGCCGCTGCCCAAATCCTCGATCACCGGCAGGCCGTGGCCGTGGGCCAGCGTCACCAGGTCCGCCAGGGGCGGGGCGGCGGTGAAGCCGGTGATGCGGTAATTGCTTTGATGGACCTTCAGGAATGCCCGCGTTTCGGGCCCCAAGGCGGCTTCGTAATCTTTCGTCCGCGTCCTGTTGGTCGTGCCGACCTCGACCAGCCGGGCGCCGCCCTGGGCGATGACCTCGGGAATGCGGAAGGAGCCGCCGATCTCCACCAGTTCTCCCCGCGACACCACAACCTCGCCGCCTTGGGCCAGGGCCGACAGGGCCAGCAGGACGGCGGCGGCGTTGTTGTTGACCACCAGGGCCGCTTCGGCACCCGTCAGCTCCCGCAGCAGCTCCGGCACCGCGCCGTAGCGCGACCCGCGACGCCCGTCCTCCAGGTCGAATTCCAGGTTGGAATATCCTTCGGCGGCCTCGACGACGGCCGTCAGGGCTTGGGAAGGCAACGGCGCACGGCCGAGATTGGTGTGAATGACGATGCCGGTGGCGTTGATGACGCGGCACATATGGGGGCGGCTTTCGCGTTCCAGCCTTGCGCGGATCTCGGCGAAGAAGCGGCCGGGGGAGAAGAGGAGATCGTCCTTGTGACGCCATTCCTGGCGCAATTCGCCCAGGCGCGCGCGCACCGCACGCGTAAGACTGCGCCGCGAGAATTCCTCCCTCAGCGCCTGCGCCTCGGGCATTTCCAGCAGCAGATGGGTCTGCGGCAGGGCCCGAAGGACGTCGCTTCCGCGATTCCTGGTCTGGGACATCATCCTGCAAGAATGGGAAGGAACGGAGGACGGCACATCCCCTCCACATGGCAGAGGGCGGTCCTACCATGGGTAGGGCCTTCCGCCATCTCGACGGCACCATCGGCTGTGGGTATGATTCCTTACCCTATCGAAAAGGAGCGGCAGAGATGGACCAGCGGATCATCGATCTTTATGACGAATACACCCACAAGCCGTTGGATCGTCGACAGTTCCTCGATCGCCTGGCAAAGCTGACGGGCAGCATGGCCGTGGCGTTGTCGCTGGTGCCCTTGCTGGAGGCCAGCAAGGCCGCCGCCGCCATCGTGCCCGAGGACGATGCCCGGCTGCGGACCGAAACCGTTTCCTTTCCCGCCGCGGAGGGCGACCTCTCGGGCTATCTGGTTCTCCCGGCGGAGGCCTCGGGACCGCTGCCCGGCGTGGTGGTGGTGCACGAGAATCGCGGCCTGAACCCGCATATCCGGGATATCGCCCGCCGCGTGGCCCTGGCGGGCTATGTGGCGCTGGCGCCCGATTTCCTGTCCTCGCTGGGCGGCACGCCCGAGGACGAGGACAAGGCGCGCGACATGATCGGGCAATTGGACCAGGCCCGCACCACCGAGAACGCCCGCCAAGCCGTCTCCTGGCTGCGCGGAAGGGAGGAGACGACGGATCGTGTCGGTGCCATGGGGTTCTGCTGGGGCGGCGGCGTGATTGGACGGCTGGCCGTGGCCGAACCGGACCTCGATGCGGGCGTGGTCTTCTACGGCCCGGCGCCCGACCCGGCGCAGGTGAGCCGGATCAGGGCGCCGCTGCTGCTGCACTATGCCGGTCTGGACGAGCGCATCAACAGCGGCATTCCCGCCTTCCGCCAAGCCTTGGACCAGGCCGGAGTGACGTATCAGCTCTACATGTATGAAGGCGCCAACCATGCCTTCAACAACGATACCTCCGAGGCCCGCTTCGATCCCCAGGCGGCGGAACTGGCGTGGCAGCGGACCCTGGCCTTCCTGGAAGAGACGCTGAAGTCGGCCTGAGCTTTATTCCCCGACACGTTCGGCCGTGACGGCGGCCGTCTGCTGGCCCATCGAGGCATCGCCCTGCAGGGCTTCGCCCTCGATGGTGCCGGCGAAGCGGACCAGTTCCTCCTGGCCGTCGCGTTGGGGCCGAGCCTCAAAGGTCAACTCGCTGCCCTGCAGCCGGGCATTCTCGATCGGGGCTTCGGTGCCGAAGGCATGCAGGGTGCCGGTCACATGCTGGTATTGCTGGTTCAGTTCGACCTCGAAGGTCTCTCCGTTTTCCTGCCATTGCCAGCGCCCGGCAACATCGGCGGGAACGATCCACAGATGCACCGAGCGGCCATCGACCGTCTCGCTCTGGTCCGGTTCCCAATCCCCCATGTCGAATTGATGGGATACGACGCGGGTGCCGGGGCGCAGTTCCTCAAGGATCCGGGGGCGAAGCTGCACGTTGACCGACGGCAGCAGATACATGGTGACCACCGTCGCGTCGCTGAAATCGAAGTCGAAGACGTTGCCTTCCACGAATTCGACGCGGTCGCTGACATTGGCCTGCCGTGCATTCTCGATGCCGTCCTGCACCCGTTCGGGGTCGAGATCCACGCCGACGCCGCGCTGCACCCCGAAGTCCCGCGCGGCGGCGATCACGATGCGTCCGTCGCCAGATCCCAGGTCGTAGAGGATGTCGTCGGGCTGCACATCGGCGATGGTCAGCATCCGCTGCACCACGTTTTCGGGCGTCGGCACGAAGGGGACATCAAGCTCGTATTGCGCGCTGGCGCAGGCCGGAAAGGACAGGGCGGCAACCATACCGCAAAGGGCGGACAGGGTGCGGCGGGGAATGAACATGATTCGAGCCTCCTCTCTCACTCGGGGGAATGGGACGATGGAGCGGCGCCGGCAGGCATCCGGCGGCTCAACAGAAGAAGCGGCAGGCCCAGGGCCAGCACCGCCACGCCCGCCAGGGCGCCGATGCCGGTATAGCTGACGCTGGAATAGAGCATATAGGCGCAGACGAGGCAGAACAGAGCCGGGGTCAGCGGATAGAGGGGAACCCGGAACGGCCGCTCGCGGGCGGGTTCGCGTAGGCGCAGGACGAAGACCGACAAGCCCGTCAGCAGGAAGAACAGCCAGAAGACCGGCGACAGGTAATCGACCATGGTCTCGATCCCCCGGCGGCTGAGGGCGCCCAGCAGGACCAGGGCCAGGGCGATGCCCCCTTGCAGCAAAAGGGCCTGGACCGGGGCGCCGCGGTCGCTCCAGTTGGACAGGAAGCCGAACAGCGGGAAGTCCCGTCCCAGGGCGAAATTGGTGCGTGCGCCGGTGAAGATGGTGACGTTCATCGAGGCCAGCACCATCACCAGCACCAGGACCGCGATGAAGGTCCCGCCGGCATTGCCGAAGGCCGCCTGCATCACGTCATGGGCCACGGCGGAGGAGGCCGCGACGCCCTCGGGCGTCAGCACGCGAAGATAGACGAAATTGACGGCGAGATAGAGCAGGGTGATCAGGACGATGCTGGCGACCAGGGCGACGACCATGTTGCGCCGCCCGTTCTTGACCTCGGCCGAGATGTAGGCGGCCTCGTTCCAGCCGCCATAGGTCAGCAGGACGAAGATCATCGCCATGCCCCAGGCGGCGGAACCGGCACCCGCGGTCGGAATTTCGGGCGGCATGACATTCTCCGCCTGACCGATCACCGTCAGTCCGCCGGCGATGACGCAGAACAGCCCCACCAGGGTGGCGGCGAAGAGCAGGGTCTGGGTGGACATGGCCTGGCGCAGGCCCAGCACGTTCAGCCCGGTCAACCCGATCACCGCCAGCGCGGCGTACAGGACCGCGCCCTGTCCGCCCAAGGGCAGGATCTGGTTGGCGTAATCGCCGGCCACGAAGGCCAGCAGGGCAATGCTGCCGGTCTGCAGCACGCTCATCCGCGCCCAGGCGAAGATGAAGCCGCAATTGCGTCCATAGGCGCGGTTCAGGAAATGGTATTCGCCGCCGGTATGGGGATGGGAGGTGGCGAGTTCGGCGAAGCACAGGGCGCCGATCAGCGAGATGATGCCGCCGGCCAGCCAGGCGGCGAGGATCAGGGCTTCGCTTTCCAGGGCACCGGCGACGAGGCTGGGAAGGCGGAAGATGCCTGCCCCGACGACGGTTCCGACGATGATGGCGATGGCATTGACCAGGGATAGGATTGGCTTTGGATGTCCGCTGCCCATGAACTCCTCGTAACGTGGACATGACAATAAAAAGCCGCCAAGTCAATGCCTTGGCGGCTTTTCTTCAACCCCCGCCGATGCCCTCGACGACAATACCGGTGCCGCCGCATTCTTCGCATGTTCGGCCGTTCTCGAGCTGGCCGGTGCCACGGCAGGTACGGCAGATGTCTTCGCCGGTGCCGGGCGTGCCCTTGGCGGCTTCGTCGCCGGGCATCATGGGGCGCTTGTCCTTGTCGGAGTCCTGTTGCGGTTTATCAGCCAATTCCGCCTCCCTTGTTCTGCTCCTTGGAGGATGTTCTTTTGTCCTACACGGCAGGGAACCGAAGGTTCTTGCTAAAAAGGCTCAATAGTCGCCTTCAAATGGCTGATAAACCTCATCACGATGAGGCCGGACGCCATGGGCGAAAGGGGCGGGAATATCCATTCGCCCCCATGGAAGCGCTCTCCACCCTGCCACTGGAAATCCTTGTGGGCAGGGAAGCAATTTCGTACTGGACCTATGGTCGTGCGAGAATATTACCTTTGTTTCGGCTGCCATGCCAGACCGAAGATGGAGATCGACCGTTTTTTTGTTATATCTGAAATCATGCGAATATTACGATCCGCTTTGCTTCTGTTCCTGTTATCTTCCGCCGGCTGCAATCTGCTTTCCCATCCCGAGGGAGAGATATCGGCGCGGCCGGTTCCGCTCGAGTCCAGCCAGCCCGAACGCACGATCCTGGGCGCACTGGATTATCGCGGCGGCTTGCGCCTGAACAGCAGTCTCGATGGTTTCGGCGGCTTTTCCGGCCTTTCGGTGCGTGAGGGACGGGCCACCGTCGTCAGCGACCGGGGGCGCTGGTTCTCGTTCGACCTGATCCATGACGACGACGGCCGCTTGGTCGATGCCGCTGTACTGCGCGGCGGCGATCTGCACGAGCCGGATGGCCGACCGGTCCAGGGGCGACGGGGCGATGCCGAGGAAATTCAGGCTGAAGCGGACGGGACTTGGCTGGTGGCCTTCGAGCAGGATCACCGCTTGTGGCGCTATGGTCCTGATTTCGCTTTTCTCGGGGAAGTTCCGCTACCTGCCGAACTAGGCCCGCTGCTGCCGAGCAATGCCGGACTGGAAGCGGTGGTGCGGCTCGATGATGGGCGGCTGCTGCTGATTGCCGAAGGCAGCCGCAGCCCCGAAGCCGAGGACGTGACCCCCGCCTGGGTCGGTCCCGACGACGGCTCGGACTGGCGGCGGCTGTCCTATCGCGCCGCTCCGGGATACAAGCCGGTCGGCGCGGCGCGCCTGCCCGACGGCAATCTGCTCGTGCTGGAGCGCCATTTCTCGCTGATGGGAGGCTTTGGCTCCCGTATCGTTCTTGTTGAGTCCAAGAAAGTCTCGGAAGGCGTTGTTTTGCAAGGGAAAGAACTCGCTCTTCTGCGCCCTCCGGTCGTGACCGACAACTTTGAAGGAATATCCGTGTCGTCATCCGGTGATGGTGAAGTTTATCTCTATATAGTTTCAGATGATAACTTTTCGCCGTTGCAGGGAAACTATCTCCTTTACTTCTCAGTTACACTTAAGGAATGCTGCGAATAGTGGGGAGTCCAGGGTCATAGAGCGCTGGCCATATTGCTGTTCCGGCTGGCTATAAAATACTCTTAAGGGTAACCCGCCCAGGAAGTGAGAAAAGCCATGACCCTTGCATCCTGCACCGTTTACCCAGCCGATGTGAGCAGCATTCTCCTTTCGGCAGTAGGCGAGATGGACGCCGGATTGCTGCTCTACGACCATGCGGAAAGGCTGATTTTCTTCAACAAGAGCGCTGTCGAACTGCTCGGCCCGGCCGGAGCGGGGCTGCGGGCGGGGCAAGGCTTCGGCGAATGGCTCGATGCCTGTCGCAAGAAGGGGGCTTTCACCGGCTTGGCGCAGGAATGGATGTCCGCGCTTCGCGTGCAATCCAGGACCAACGGGTGCGGGGACTATCTGACCTGCCAGGGACGGTGGCTGTCCCTGCGCTGGAGTTCCTGCGACCAGGGCGCGCGGATGCTGACCGTGACCGACGTCACCGCGCAGAAGGCGCGCGAGACCGGACGCAAGGTCGAGGAATTGTTCCTGCTGCGCGAGGTGGTGGAAAGTTCGCACGAGGCGCTGGCCGTCTTCACCTATGACGGACGGATCACCTACGTCAATGCCGCCTATCGCCGCCTGTTCGGCGAGAATTGCGGCAAATATTTCTGCGATCCCTATCTGCCCGAAGCCCAGGCGGTCATCCTGGAGCAGATACGGCCCGCCTTGCAGAGCGGCAACGATTGGGAAGGCGTGTTGCAGGCCGTCGGCGCCGAAGGGCGGACTCTGGCGGTCTGGCAGCGCCTGGGCGTGGTGCGCGACGAGAAGGGGCGTCCCGCCTTCTATTTCGCCATGCTGCACGACCATAGCGGCCAGCAGCAGGTCGAGGACGAACTGGTCAAGGCGAAGGAGGCGGCGGAACAGGCGAATATCGCCAAGACCCGCTTCCTGGCGGCGGCCAGTCACGACCTGCGCCAGCCTTTGCAGGCCCTGAACATGTTCGTCGCCGTCCTGGCCGAGCGCGCGGGGCCGGAGTTGACGCCCCTGGTCGGACGCATTCAGGATTCCGTGGGTGCGCTCGAAAGCCTGCTCAACAGCCTGCTCGAAGTTTCGAAGCTGGAGGCCGGGCTGGTGGTGCCGGCCCGCGAGACCTTCTGCATCGGTACCTTGTTGCAGCGCCTGGGAGCCGAATTCAGGGCCGAGGCCGAGGCCGAGGATCTGGACCTGCGGCTGGTGAACAGCAATCTGCGTGTGGAAAGTGATCCCAGTCTGGTCGAGCGCATCCTGCGCAACCTGCTGCACAACGCCCTGCGTTACACGCCTCAGGGCCGTATCCTGATCGGCTGCCGGCGCCGCGGCACCGTCCTGCGCGTCGAAGTCTGGGATACCGGCATCGGCATCCCCGAGAACCAGACGCAGGCGATCTTCCGGGAATTCTATCAACTGGGAAATCCCGCCCGCGACCGGCGCCAGGGCCTGGGGCTGGGGCTGGCCATCGTCGAGCGCCTGGCGTCCCTGCTGGGCCATCGCCTGCATGTGCGTTCGAAGCTGGGGAAGGGCTCGGTCTTCGCGGTCGACCTGCCTTTGGCCGTGCACGACGCGCAGCTGGACGAGCAGGGAGAGACGCACCACCTGTCGCCGCCACCGGCGACCAGACGCGAGGCCTGCGTGGTCATCATCGATGACGAACCCGACGTGCTGGAAAGCACCCGCCTGCTGCTGGAAAGCTGGGGCCATCACGTGCTGACCGGATTGAACACAGACCAAGCCTTGCGCCGGGTGTCCAATTCCCGCTGCATGCCCGATTTGATCATTGCCGATTACCGGCTGCAGAACGGCAGCAATGGCGGTTTCGCCATCCAGCGCATGCGCACACGGCTGCAGAAGGAGATTCCGGCGATCATCCTGACCGGCGACACCGCCCCGGAACGCCTGCGCCAGGCCAAGGCCAGCGGCCACGGCCTGCTACACAAGCCGGTCCAGCCGCAGGCCCTGCGCGCGGCCATAGATCAGGCCCTCGCGCGCTATCCGACATAGGGCGTTCTTAGCCCGAAAGTCTGTACCTCCAAGACTTCCTTGATAGCCTGCCTCCTTCCGTCCCAACTCAACTGCGGAACGGAAGGAGGAGGTTCTATGGCCGACAAGTTGCCCCCCCAGCATCAGGAGCGCCAGCCGGGCCAGACCGGCGAGATGCAGCCCAGGCCCCAGGATCACGCCGAAGCCTATCAGGGCAGCGGCAAGCTTCAGGGCAAGGTCGCCCTGGTCACCGGCGGCGATAGCGGAATCGGGCGGGCCGTGGCTATCTGCTTCGCCAAGGAAGGCGCGGATGTGGCCGTGGCCTATCTTGATGAACACGAGGACGCCAAGGAAACGAAGCGTGCCGTGGAACAGGCCGGGCGGCGCTGCATCCTGATGGCCGGGGATGTGGGCGAGGAATCCTTCTGCAAGCAGATCGTGGAGCAGACGGTCAAGGAATTCGGGCGGCTGGACGTGCTGGTCAACAATGCCGCCGAACAGCATGTGGTCGAGAAGCTGGAGGAGATCGACGCCGCCCAATTGGAGCGGACTTTCCGCACCAACATCTTCTCCATGTTCCACATCACCAAGGCCGCGCTGGCCCATCTGGGCGAGGGGGCGGCGATCATCAACACCACCTCGATCACCGCCTATCGCGGGTCGAGTTATCTGCTGGATTATTCAGCGACCAAGGGCGCCATCGTTTCCTTCACCCGTTCGTTGTCGGCCAATCTGGCCTCGCGGGGGATCCGGGTGAATGCGGTCGCGCCGGGGCCGATCTGGACGCCCCTGATCCCGGCCACCTTCCCGGCCGAGCATGTGGAGACGTTCGGCCAGAGCCAGCCTTTGGGGCGGCCGGGGGAACCCGATGAGATTGCCCCCAGCTATGTCTTCCTGGCCTCGGCGGATTCTTCCTACATGACGGGACAGGTGCTGCATCCCAATGGCGGTGAGATCATCGGAGGCTGAGGTCATGCGCGTCCTGCCGGTCCTGCTTTCTATCTCCCTGGCCTGGGCGCTGCCGGCCGGTGCCCAGGAGGCCGTGCCGCCTCAGGTGGTGGAACCTGCTCCCTATGCCGAGCCCCAGGGGCCTCAGCCCATCTATCCGCGTGTCCTGGAAAGCCCGGCTCCCTGGCTGGAACGCCGGGACGCTGGCGGGCAGACCGCGGACCTCTCTGCAGCCAAGTCGGGTCAGGCGGCCCATTACCTGTCCCTGGCCCATAGCGAGGGCACCATCGCCCTGCGCCACCTGATCATCGCCCTGACCCAGGACACCGATCCGGCACGGCTCCGCGCGGCGCTGGACGTGGCGCTGAAGGCCATCGAGCCGATGGCGGTGCCCGAGGCGCGGGGCGCCACCCTGGGATATGGCATGCGCCGCCCCACCGGGCGTGCCATCAACAGCCTTGATTCCTCCATGGGCGATGCCGCCTTCAATGCCCGCCGGGCACTGGCGCAGATGGACCGGCTGGTCGAACTCGGCCATCGTGCCCGCGCGGCATCCGACCGCGAGGCCCGGCGTCTGGCCGGGGAAATGCGGGCGCTGCTGGAAGAATCCCTGGAATTGATGGACCTGGCGCTGGCCGAAACCGGCTACGGACAGACGCTCGCCGAAGCGCCTTAGAACAGCGTGCGTCAAATATGACGCGCTGTTCTCTGCGGCCGTTGAGGCCGTGGCCAAGCGCGCGGAGGCGCGCGCCCGGCGAGGGCAAATATAGAAACTGAAAGCATGATGCAGATTTACTGCATCACGCTGTAAGTTCCGGCGCTGTCCTCACCCCGCCTCCGAATGGCAGGACAGTCCCATCTCGCCTGCCGTGTTCTCGATCGTGTTGAGGCAGGATTCCACGGCTTCTTCCGGGATCGAGACGGAAAAGCGGGTGACATAGGTGCTGCCTTCGCCCGAAGGCAGCCTTTGCGCATCGAGCCGCACGATATTGGCACGGAATTCGCCGAAGACCTCGGTCAGGCGGGCCACAAGGCCGGGCTGGTCGCCGCCCGAGACGGCGATGCGGTGGGTGATCTTTCCCGACGGGCCGGAGGCCGAGGACAAGGTGAAGGGGCGCACCTCGATTTCCGCGCCCTGCAATTCCTCCAGCTTGCCCAGATCCTCGGCCACTTCTTCGGCGGAGACATCGTCGGGCAGGTCGCAGACGCTGGTGAATTCGGCTCCCCGGCCCAGGACGGCAAAGGATGTGTCGCCCAAATCCGCCCCCAGGTCGAACAAGCGCCCGGTGATGGCCGCCACCAATCCGGTACGGTCGGGGCAGAACACGGAAACCAGACAGGTCTTCATCCGGCGTCTCCTCTGAATTCTCGGAAACTGATGAACTCGGAAATACTGGTGTCGCTACTGTGGGGATGAAAGGGCGCAGAGAAAAGAGGAAATCGGCGGTTTCCTCCCTCTGCGGAAGTGTACAAATTATGTTCTCATAACGAACCAAATGGTTTAGAATAGGTTAACTCGTAGCTGGGTTTTCTTTCATCGCAGGCAGGGTGGGGTATGGTCCCGCCGCGGCACGATCGGATCGGAAAAGTTCATGGCACTCGCGGCTCGCATATCGGCTTCGGCCAGTCCAAGCGCTGCGGCGGCAACCGCCCGGGTTGCTGCTGGTGGGCGCAATGTGGCCGTGGTCTCGACGCCGAAGGTCGAGGACATGAGCGCCACGCACTGGGCCAGCAACCAGAACGAATCGCTGATCCATCATGACGAGGAATACCCGCAGGATTCCCATCAGCGCCGTCGGCGCAGCCTGTCGCAGAACCAGGATTTCCCCGCCTTCCGCAGCTATTTCGTCAACGCCTATACCGTTGCCGAAGCAGCCGGTCAGACCCAGGGGAACACGCCTTTCGCGCTGCTGATCTCGGAAGTCATGCGCGCCGTCGGGCGCTACGAGATCAATGCCCAGATCCTGCAAGGCGTCCCACCGCCGCCGGGCAGTTCCGTGAACCGCTGGCTCTAGCAGGTTGCGGAAAACCTCCTGCTTTCATCAGCAACTTGCGTCCGCGGAGTCTCGGGCTGGTTCCGCTTGAACGGAAACAGCCCGGGGACCCTCTATTTTTTCCCGTCCTTCAGCGCCAGGAAGGGCAGCAGGGCGCAGTCATGGCGCGAGCGATGACGGGCCAAGGGGGCGAAGGGGGCCCAGCGGGACGTAGGGTCTTCGTTGCCGGCCAGGATGGCGCGCAAGGCGGTTTCCTCGGCCAGCAGGTCGGCAAGGCTGCGTCCCGGGGCGGCTTCGGCCAGGGTAGCGGCGGCGGCCTGACAGATCATGCAGCCCTTGACCTCATGACCCAGGGCATGGACATGGTCGCCTTCCATCCGCACATCCAGCGTGACGCGATCCCCGCAGAAGGGATTGTCGGCGCTGTAGCTGGCATCCCTCGGTTCGAGCCGCTGCGGCTTTGCTCCCAGGGCCGCCAAGCGCTTGATCTCGGCGTGGTAGACCTCCTCGCTCATTTCTCGCTCCTCGAAAGATCCAGTTCCGCGAGGGCCTCGGGCGAGTCCACGTCGCGCAGGACGGCGTCGTCTTCCATGACCACTTCGCAGACGGTTTCAGTATAGGCGGCGATCAGGCCGCGCGCGCCGACATCTCCTTCCAGCCGGGACATTTCCTCGAAGAATACGCGGTCCAGCAAGACGGGATTGCCGCGCTTGCCGCGATGGACGGGAATGCAGATGCCGCGCGCCTCGTCGGGGTCGAAAGCGGCGATCAGGCGGTCGAGATGGTCGGGGCGGAGCAACGGCATGTCGCCCAGGCAGATCAGGGCGCCATCCACGTCGGCGGGCATGGCGGCCAGGCCGCAGCGCAGGGACGAGGCCATGCCGGTGGAGAAATGGCGGTTGTAGACGAAGGTGACGTCCAGCCCTTCCAGGGCTTCGCGCACCTCTTCGCTTTGATGGCCGGTCACCACGACCACCGGCCAGGCCTTCGAGCCCAGGGCGGCCTCTGCCACATGGCGCAGCATCGGCCGTCCGTCCACCAGGGTCAGCAGCTTGTTGACGCTGCCCATGCGCCGGGATTGACCGGCCGCCAGGATGACGGCGCCGATCCGCGCTTCATGGGGCAGGCCCTCCAGGGGCGGGCTGGCGCTGCCCTGGGGCGCGGGGCAGGCGGAAATGTCCTTCAGCAGGCCGCCCGCGCCCATGGTCATGATGTCGCGCGGGGTGATGTCGATCCCGGCGGACAGGCGCTGGAGCACCCAATCCAGGCCGTTGAGCTTGGCCGAGCGGCCGCAGCCCGGCATGTCCACTACCGGGATCGAACCGATCCTGGCCAGCAGCAGCAGGTTGCCGGGGTCCACGGGCATGCCGAAATGCACGATCTCGCCGCCCGCACGGGTGATGCCGCTGGGCACCACGTCGCGCCGGTCCACGGTGGCGGAGGCGCCGGAGATCAGCACCATGCGGCAGCCGGTGGCCAGGGCCTTGGTGATGGCGCGTTCGACCGCTCCCTCGTCATGGGGCACGCGCTGCTCGCTGGTGATGCTGCTGCCCAGGGCCTCGACCCGGGCGCGCATGGTCTGGGCGGTGGCGTCGAGGATACGCGGGCGGGTCCCGGGAAGCTCGGTCAGGATCAGCGCGACCTGCATGGGCTGGAACTCGGCCACGCGCAGCAGCGGTCCGCCCGCACCCATCAGTGCCTGGCAGGTTTCCAGCAGCGAGCGGCGCACGGCGAAGGGAATGATCTTGACCGTCGCCACCACCTGGCGGGCGGCGACGATTTCATAGGGTGGCAGCGAGGCCACGGTGATCGCCTCGTCCACCAGGTTCAGGCGATCGAGCCGCTCGCGGTCGATGACGGCCAGCCCCGAAGTGGTGGCGACGATGTTGCAGCGTCCGGTGAAGGCGGCGCTGCGGGCGGTGCCGGGGCCCGCCAGCACCTCGGCCACGGCGCTGGCGGCTTCGTCCTCGGCCACATCCTCGGCCTCAAGGCGGATGCCCGTCACCGCATGCAGGCCCGATTGTTTCAAGGCGGCCACATCCTCGGCCGAAAGCAGGCGTCCCTTCTTCATCATGCGGTCGCCGACGCGAAGGGAATGAGCCAGGATCAGGCCTTCGGCATCGTCGAGATGAAAGGAATCAAAGATCAACGGGTGGCCTTTCCGTGTCTTGCCGCAATGATCTGGGCCAAGACGGAAACGGCGATCTCGGCCGGCGAGCGCGAGCCCAGGTCCAGGCCGGCCGGGCCGTGGATGCGGGCCAGTTGCTCGGGGCCGAAGCCCCGTTCCGTCAGCCGCTCCAGCCGCTGGGCATGGGTGCGGCGGCTGCCCAGGGCACCGATATAGAAGGCCGGACTGTTCAACGCCACTTCCAGGGCCGGATCGTCCAGCTTGGGGTCATGGGTCAGGGTCACCACGGCGCTGCGGCGATGCGGCGGCTGGGCGGCCAGGGCCTCGTCGGGCCAGGCGGTGACGATCTCCAGCCCCGGAAAGCGCTCGGGCGAGGCGAAGGCGCGGCGCGGGTCGATCAGGCGCACGGCTAACCCGCTCATGCTCGCCATGGGCAGCAGGTATTGCGAAATATGCACGGCGCCGACCACCACGATCTCGGCGGCGGGCGCATAGCTGCGGACGAAGATTTCCTCTTCGCCTTCGCCGAGGACGCCGCTCCGATCCTCGTCGAGCATGGTCCGGACCTGGGCGAGGCGGTCGGGGGGCAGGGTCAGGTCGCCGGCGCTGCCATGGTCGAAGATCAGGCCCTGCACGCCGTCGCCCAGCCGGGTCGCCAGGGCGACGGGCAGACCCTCGGCGCGGGCTTGGCGCAGCTTGTCGAGGAGTTTGCGCTGCATGTCAGTCGATCCGTTCGATCATGATGCGGATGGCGCCGCCGCAAGCCAGGCCGACGTCCCAGGCCTGCTGGTCCGAGACGCCGAAATCGAGGACGCGGGGTTTGCCGTCGGCGATGACTTCCAGCGCCTCGCGCACCACCGCTCCTTCGACGCAGCCGCCCGAGACCGAGCCCAGGAAGGTGGTGTCGTCGGCGACCACCAGATGGCTGCCCGCAGGGCGGGGCGACGAGCCCCAGGTCTTGATCACCGTTGCCAGGGCGACGCCCCGGCCCTGGTCGCGCCATTGGGCTGCGGTGTCGAGCAGGTCATTGTCAATGCGCTCGTTCTGCGTCATTTGCGGATCCACTTGCCACTGGCGTCCATGACGTAGCTGCCGGCCGGGGCGTTCTGGATCAGCCTGTCGCCGGTGATGGCCTGGACCTGCGCAGCCGGCACACCCTGCTTCGCGGCGATGTCGCGGTAGCGTTCCAGGCGTTGGGAATTGACCTGTTCCACCAGGCTGCGGAGTTGGGGGGTGGATTGGCCGACGATGCCGACCATGCCGTCCGGGCGTTCGCCCACCAGGCCCTGCGCCTTGGCGGTGGACAGGTCGAGGGCATGGGCGGCGGACGGCAGGCCCGCGAGCGACAGGACGGCCAGCAAGGCGATGGCCAGCATTTTCAATTTGGAGCCTGACATAGCGGCCTCCCTTAGAAGAGGTCAGGATTATTGCGGATCAGGTCGTCGACCTCGCGTTCGACGCGGACCCGGATTTCCTGCTCGATTTTCACGTTCAGATTAATGACGATGGGCTTGTCCGGCGGCTCGATCTTCACCGTCGGCTGGCATGCCCCCAACAGCAGGGCCAGCCCGACAAGACCCAAGGCCGGGGCGGCCCATCCTCTATGAAAAAAATAACCCTGCACGGCGCGCATCCTTCGCTTAAGGCGCAATGCCGAAATCCGACATGCGCTCCTGTATTCTATCCGGAATTCGGTATCCCGTCAGTGCTTCGCCTAAAATTGTGTCAAGTTTACCGCTGACATTGAGATTGAACTCGACCGGATAGCCCCCGAACAAGTCGGGATTCGCCCCGGCGAGATGCAGGGTCGCCAGCATCTCCTCGCCGGCCCGGCCGTTCAGCGTCATGTACAGGTCGCGGTAGTGGAAATTGTCCAGGGCCTGCAGCATCAGATCGACCGAACCGCCTCCGGCGGCCAGTCCGGGCGGGGGTTCGCTGGGGCGATAGCGCAGGATGCCCGGCCCGTTGGAGCGCAGGATCCCGTCCGAGATGATCACCTGGGCGTCCTGGATGGCGACGGGAATGCTGCCGGTCAGGGTTCCGGTGGCGGTCAGCCCCTCCATCTCGATCATCTCGGCCAGCCGGGCGAGGTCTAGGCCGCTGACATCCAGCGTCACTCCATGAGTCCGGGCGGCGGGGTCGAACAGGGTCTCGCCGATGGACACGCTGCCTCCGGCGAGGTTCAGGCGGGCTTGATGGATCAGCCAGTTCCCGTTCTCGACGCGGAACAGGATTTCTCCCTCGGTCAGGGGCAGGCCCGCTTCGACGAGGGCCACCGCCGCGGCCTGATCGGGCAGGGTGGAGAGCGGCGCCAGGTTGTTGAAGGTGATGACGCTGTTGAGCAGATGCACCGGCACGCCGCCCAACTGGCCGGAGAGGTCGCGCAGCAGCAGGTCGACGCGCGGACGGAGCGTCCCGCCCTGCCAGGTCATGGCGCCCTTGGCCGAAAGGCTGCCGGTGGTTTCGCGCAGATGGTCGGCCAGGATGGGGAAGAAGCGGCCGGGCTGGTTGCCGGGGCCCAGGTCCAGCGGCGGCATGGTGATGTCGGCGCGGCCCTGGTTGGTGGCGGTGTCGTGCCAGCCCTTCACATTCAGGGCCAGCGGCCCGTTCGCGGCGCGGCCTTCGAAGGCGAGACGCTGGCCGTCGGGGCGCATGGTGCCATGCACGGCAAGCGGCGCCAGGGGGGCGGGCTCCTGGGTCAGGCGCAGGGCGGCGACGGCGAAATCGGCATGGTCCAGGGCGGGCATGTGCAGGGTGATTCCGGCAAGCTCGACATTCTGCTCGGGCAGGGCGAGGCGCGCATCGGCCATGCGCAATTCCTGGGTCAGGCGATCCTGCCCCGGCTCCCACTCCGCCCGCAGATGCAGCCGCCCGGTATTGCCCTGAAGGGGCCGTTCCACGCCGCCGAGATAGCGCCCTTGCAGATCGGCGGGATCGGCATCGATATCGGAAGACAGCACCACGCCCCCACCGGCGACATAGCTGACCTCGATCAGCGGCCGGGGCGAAGGGCGCAGCCTCAGGTCGATGCGGCTGGCGGCGCGGAAGATCTCGGGGATCAGCAGGTTCGACGTCCGCAGCAGGCCCGGCTGGTCGAGGACCATCTGCAGGCTGAAGCCGTCCAGCCGCAGGCGGCCCGGGGCCTGCAATTCCATGGCGCGGGCGGACAGACGGGGCGAAGCGACATTGAGGGCGGTCACGGTGAGGGTGGCCGCGCCTTCGGCGACGGGGGGAGAACCGGCGAAACCGCGCAGGGCAAGGGTGGCGTCGACCTGGGCCTCGGGCAGGGGCAGGTTCAGCAGTGCCAGATCGCCGTCCAGCGACAGGATGCGCCGGGGGATCAGGTCGTCCAGGACCTCCGCCGCGCCCGACAGGTCGGCGACGAGGCGCGTCTGGTTGATCCGTCCCCGGATCTGGCCGCTGCCTTCCACATGCCACCAGTTTTCCTGAGGACGGGCGGTGAGGGCGACGCCGCTGATCGTCACCTCGGCGTCACCCGCCAAGCCCTCGTGCAGAGTCTCCGGCAGACGGGCCAGCAGGATGTCGGGAATGTCGGACAAGGCGATACGCAGCGCCTCCGGCGCCGTCAGGTGCCAGGCTCCGTCGCCATGCTCGGCCAGCAGGTCGAGGGCGAGGGTGGGACCGTTGACGGTCAGCCTTCCCCAGCCTTCGCCATTCTCCAGCGATGCCTGCGCCTGGAGCAGGGTCGGGGTCTTGGCCGCCAGCGACGTCTCGCGCAGCAGGTCGGTCAGGATGGCCTCGGCCTCGACGCTGATGGCCCCATCCAGGCTGCCACGGGCGGCGAAGGGCAGGTGGCGTTCGCCCAGCGGGGTATCGAGTTGCAGGACGGCGTCTTCAAGGATGATCTGTCCGACCTGCCAGCCGCCTCCTTCCTCCTCCTCCTCCGTTTCGTCCTGGCGCAGGGCATCGAGGGGGCCGAAGGACAGGCCGTTCCCGTCGAGGCGCGCCTGAAGACGCAGCCCTGCCGCGCGGATGGCGGCCAGACGCTGCCGCCGCAGGTCTTCCAGCGACCAGGACAGATGCAGGCTGTTCAGGTGGACTTGGCCATCCCCCACGCTGATATCGGTGACATGGGCGCCGCCCAGGCCGATCCCGGCGACGGTCAGGCCGTCCGGCTCCAACCCCCGCTCGCGCAGCTGATGCAACACGATTTGTTCGGCGATGCGCGGCAGGAAGAGCCAGGTTCCACCCGCTACCAGCAACAGCAGCAGGAGCAGCGCCAGCAGGGCCGGGAACCAGCGGCGCCGGGGGCGGGGAACCTCGCGGGGCTGGTCGGGCTCTGTCATCGGGGAAAACATCCCTGTGGAGAGAGGAGACGGGGCGCCTTTCGGGAGGGGTGTTTCCCCAGCCGAGGTAGAAGGTGGCCTGCTCGCTTCCTCCGGTCAAGACCGGGCGCGTCCGGGTGACCCGAAGGGAGGTGCCGTAAGGGGCGTAGCGTCCGGAGGCCGGCACGATTATGTTTAGGGAGAATAGCGCGACCGACCCGGAGAAGCATTGCATGGCCGCAGCCGCCGTGGAGTCCGTCTTCGACGTGGCATACTGGTTCATCGACCGTGCCCTTGAAGACAATGAATATCTGCAGCCCCAGAAGATGCAGCGTCTGCTGTATCTGGCCCAGGCTTATTTCGCCGTGGCCCATCACGGCCGTCCCTTGATGCCGGCGACCTTCGTCGCGCTGGAGGTCGGCCCGGTCGAACCCAATGTATACAGGGCCTTCGAACTGGGGCGTCCGCCCATGGAGGTCCGCCCCATGGCCGAGAATGTGCGTCATTTCCTCGACAGCATCTGGCGGCGTTTCGGATCCCATTCCGCCGATCACCTGACGCGGGTACTGTGCAATCATCCGCCTTTCGCCACCGCCTTCGCCAAGGGACCGCGAAGCGAGATCCCGCTGGCCTCGCTGGCACAGTTCTATGGCGCTCCCCAGCTCGCCAAGAGCCAGGCCGCACCGCCCTTGAAGCAGGTGCTGCGCCCGCGCGTCATGCGTTCGCAATCGGGCAAGCCGGTCAATGTCCATGCCTGGGTACCGAGCAAGACGGTCGTGAAGAAATAGTCTTCCTTCCTTACCGTGACCGCCGCTGCATCTGGCGGCGCATCTCGGCGCAGGCGTCGATATCGCGGTGGCGCGGCGTGAACCACAGCAGGTCGAAAGGCAGGCTGCCGTCCCACCGCGCCGCATAGGCCGCCGGGTCCTCGGTTTCTTGGCCGATCTCGACGAAGGCCAGGCTCAGCACCCCGGCCCGCGGGGCGATGGCGCGCAGATGCATGGGCACGCCGCGATCCTGGCGGACATGGCCGTTGCCGGCGATCAGGGCGGCGCCATCGGTCGCCGGGGCCGCGGCGCCTTCGAGCATCGACCAGGCCATGGTGGCGTCGCGGGCGCGCTGGACCTCGACCATCGGGGCGATGGCGTGGTCCGGCATCATATGGCAATGGCTGACCGCGATCTCCTCCGCCATGGCCTCGGCGATCGGGGCGGGCAGGGGAGCGTCGAGGCCCAGGCGTTCGGGCGGCGGCGCGCCTTCGCGGACCATTGCCCTGATTCGCTCGTTGGACAGATTGGCGGTCAGAATCGGCAGTCCGGCATCCAGGGCCGCCTGGGCGATGGGGCGGTAATGCTCCCAATCGGGCCAGCCCGACCGCTCCCACTCCACCGCCGGTCCCAGACCCTCGGCATCCCGGGGAGAGCGGCTGAGATGGTGCTGAATGGCCGGGGCCTGATCCTCGCGGAACATCTCGAAGGCCACGGCCGGACGCCGGTCGCGGCGGATCAGCTGCTCCACCAGCCAGGCCTGGAGGCGATGATGGTCTGGATTGCCGTGGCTTTCCCCCAGTAGGACGAAACGGGCACCCGCCATCTGGTCGAGAGCCGTTTGCACGTCGAGGAAGCGTCCCGTCGAAGGCTGCCAGATCCGTCCGACCAGCGGCGCTTCCTGCCCCAGGCTGCTCTGCCAGGGCGGGACGGGCGGCTCGGCGGCGAAGGCGCGGGGCAGAAGCAGCGTCAGGACGGCGATCAGCCACAGGAGCGGGCGAAAGGGGACCGGGGACATGGACTCTCTCAGCCTGGGAGTAAAAACCATCATATCATTGTGGAATTTGGGGCGAAGAAAAGGGAAAATCCAGCGAACCATGTCAGAGGGGATGCCGTTTCGGGGGGCTTTTTGCGTCAATTCGGGGAAAATCTGTTAAAGTCCCCCTCGGAAAGGTCGGAGGAGAACGGATGATACGCTGGCTTGCGACCGCACTTTGCTGTCTGCTGGGGGGGCTGGGCACGGCCCAGGCCAAGGAGCCGATCGTCATCAGGTTCAGCCATGTGGTCGCGCCGGACACGCCCAAGGGCAAGGCGGCCGAAAAGTTCAAGATGCTGGCCGAGCAGCGCACCGACGGCCGTGTGGTGGTGCAGATCTATCCGAACAGCCTGCTCTACGGCGACAAGGAAGAGCTGGAGGCGCTGCAACTGGGCGCGGTGCAGATGCTGGCGCCGTCCCTCGCCAAGTTCGGAACGCTGGGCGTGCGGGAATTCGAGGTCTTCGACCTCCCCTATATCTTCCCTTCGCGCGAGGTGCTGCACCGCATCACCAACGGCCCCATCGGCGCCGCTTTGCTGAGCAAGCTGGAGTCGCGCGGGATCGTAGGGCTGGCCTTCTGGGATAACGGCTTCAAGCTGATGAGCGCCAACCGCCCGCTGCGCAAGCTGGAGGATTTCCAGGGCCTGAAGATGCGCATCCAGTCCTCGGTGGTGCTGGATGCCCAGATGCGGGCGCTGGGCGCGCTGCCTCAGGAATTGTCCTTCTCCACCGTCTATCAGGCCTTGCAGGCCGGTATTGTCGACGGCACGGAGAATCCGCCCTCGAATATGTATACGCAGAGAATGCACGAGGTGCAGCGGCACGCCACGCTGTCGAACCATGGCTATCTCGGCTATGCGGTGATCGTGAACAAGGCCTTTTGGAATGGCCTGCCCAGCGATATCCGCTATCAGCTGGACAAGGCCATGGCCGAGGCGACCCTTTATGCCAATGAGATCGCGGAGCGCGAAAACCAGGAAGCCCTGGAACAGATCCGGGCCGCCGGCACGACCATCATCCACGAACCGACCGAGGAAGAACGCCAAGCCTGGCGCAAGGTGCTGCTGCCGATCCACCGCGAGATGGAGAACCGGGTCGGCAAGGATCTGATCGACGCCATCTACCGGGAAGCCGAGGCCGTCCAGAGCCAGGAGTCGTGAACAGCGACGCTGCGTGACGCGGGCTTGCCGCGTCATCCGCACTGGCCGTGCCGGAGCGGAAGAAGACCGGGATCAGATTTTGCCTGAAAGGCTGCTGCCGTTCAGGAAGATATCCACGGCATCATCGACCAGCCGGTCGATTTCCTCTTCCTCGGGTGGCGGGCGCACGCCCAGGATCAGCGCCAGATGCACCTGCCCGGCCAGCATGTGAAGGAACATGCCTGCCGCCTGACGCGGCGGCAGGGGTTTCATCAGGCCGGCCTCCTGGGCGGCGCTGACATGCTTGGCCACGGCCTGATAGATCAGTTCCGGACCGGCTTCGAAATAATGCTTGGCCAGGTCGGGGAAACGTTCGGCTTCGTGGATCACCAGGCGGTGCAGGCCCAAGAGGTCGGGCAGGATCAGGCTGTGCAGGAAGTTCCGCCCCAACTGGCGCAGGGCCTCGCGCGGGGAGACACCTTCCGAGGGGATGGTGACCGCTTCCCGGATCATGCGGCATTGATGCTCGATGATCTCGGCGAACAGCCCTTCCTTGCCGCCGAAATAGGTGTAAAGGGTGGTCTTCGATCCCCCCGCTTCCTGGATCACATCATCGATCGTGACGCGGTCGTAGCCTTTTTCCAGAAAAAGGCGGGTGGCCTTTTCCCGCAGTCTTGCACGTTTTTCTTGTGACACAATTGCCCTCCCTCTGGCTAAGGGTAACTTGTGTCCATCGCCGGTGCAATGGGACGCTCGGCTATCTGCTGTCCGGCCGCACCCGCGGATGCGGCCGGGGCGGAAGGCCTATTTCGGGGGCTCCTCCGGATCGTTCTGCGTCAGCATCTCGTCATGCTCGGCCATGTTCCAGGGCAGGCTGGCCGGAGAGATGTGGAGGAAGTGCAGGTATTTCTCGAGCTGGTCGAGGATGTCGCGGATGACCTCCTGCTCGTCATAGCCATAGATGTCGTAGGACTGGCCGCCACGGCTCAGGAACACCTCGGCCCGGTAGTAATGCTCGTCCCCCTCGTCGTCGCGGTCCATTTCCGGATAGGCGAAGCTGGGCAGGGGGTAGGCGCGGCTGCGGATTTCATAGAGGAAATCCAGCTGGTCGGGTTTCAGCACCTCCAGATAGGCGCGGCCGGATTCCTCGTCGAAAGACACTTCGGTCGGCCAGTCCTGCTTCTTCAATTCCAGCTGCAGCTTGTGCATCGCCTGCATCACGGTGGTGGCGATGAAACGGTCCACCTCTTCCTTGGTGGGGAATTCCACCAGGCCCGCCAGGCGCTTCTTCCACAGCGAGGCGGTGACCCGTTGGGCGCTCTGCATATAGGCCTTCAGGCTGGTCTCGCGGTGGCCCTCGATGATCAGGGCGCGCCACATGCCGATGGCGGAGAGCAGCATGATGATGGCGAAGGGCAGGGCGCTGACGATGGTCATCGTCTGGAGCGCGTTCAGCCCGCCCGCCAGCAGCAGCGTCGCCGCCACCACGCCTTCGATGACCGCCCAGAACAGGCGTTGCCAGGCCGGCGTCTTGGTGGCCCCGCCCGAAGCCAGGGAATCGATGACCAGCGAACCGGAATCCGAGGAGGTGACGAAGAAGGTGACGATCAGGATGATGGTGAGGAACGAGATGATGGGAGTCAGGGGCAGCAGTTCATAGAGCTTGAACAGGGCGATGGCGTGGTCGGTCTGCACATCGGTGATCAGGCTGGTATAGCCCTCGACCATGATCAGGTGCAGCGCCGTGTTGCCGAAGATCGAGAACCACAGGAAGGTGAAGATCGTCGGTACGAACATCACCCCGAAGACGAATTGGCGGATGGTCCGTCCCCGGCTGATCTTGGCAATGAACAGCCCGACGAAGGGGGCCCAGGCGATGGTCCAGCCGAAGATGAACAGCGTCCAGTTGCCGATCCAGTCGCTGCGGCTATAGGCCTGGAGGTTGAAGGTGCGCTCGATGATGTTGTTCAGGTAGCTGCCGGTATTCTGCAGGAAGGTTTCCAGGATGATGATCGTCGGGCCGACCAGGAAGACGAACAGCATCAGCCCCACTGCCAGGACCATGTTGACGAGGGACAGGCGCTTGACGCCCTTGTCCAGGCCGGCCACGACGGAGATGGTGGCAAAAGCGGTGATGACGGCGATGGCGGTGATCTGGACGTTGATGCTGATGGGGATGGCCGGCCATAGATAGTTCAGCCCGGCATTGATCTGGGCGACCGACAAACCTAGCGTGGTGGCGATGCCGAAAAGCGTGCCGAGGATCGCGAAGACGTCCACCGCATGGCCGATCGGGCCGTGGATGCGTTCGCCGATGATGGGATAAAGGGCCGACCGCATGGATAGCGGCAGGCCGTGGCGGAAGGCGAAATAGGCAAGAACCAGCCCGACCAGCCCATAGATCGCCCAAATATGGAAACCCCAATGGAAGAAGGCGATCTGCATCGCCTGTCTTGCGGAATCCACCGTCTGCGCGCTGCCGTAAGGCGGCTCGGCGTAATGCAGGACCGGCTCGGCCACGCCGAAGAACAGCAGGGCGATCCCATATCCGGCGGAAAAGAGCATGGCGAACCAAGCGGGGAAACTGTATTGCGGTTCGGCATGGTCAGGCCCCAGCTTGATCTGTCCCCATTTCGTGAAGGAGATGGAGACGATGAAGACCAGGAAAATCGCCACCGCCAGCATATAGAACCAGCCGAAGCTTCGGGTGACGTAGCTCAGCGTGGCGGAAAAGGCTTCTCCTGCCATTTCGGGATTGCTGATGGTGCCGATGATCAGCAGAAAAGTCACGGCAATGGCAGGAATGAAAACCGGCGCGAGAAGGGTCGATCGAACGATCTTGTTTTCCGGCGACATGATTTTTCTTCCGATTTCACCTTATGAGGAAGTGATGCCCTCTTTCCGGTAGAAACTTCCGTGGATTACTTTCCGTAATAAGTTTTGTTTTGTGAATTTATGCTTGCGTGATTTCTGAACTTTGGGTGCGCGCGCCCCTCCTTCAACAGGGGCGTCCTCGGCCCCGGTGGGGGAAGAGGCTTCTTGCAGGCAAGGAAAAGGCCCGCAGGTATACCTGCGGGCCTTTTAGGGGGATGGCGCTACCACAGGATCTGGGCGTAGCGCTCTTCGTTTTCTGTCATGAAACGAAAGCGATGGGCCGCTTCGTTCCAGTCGGTCCAGTCGTGGCGAGCCGCAACGGCCATGCCTTCGGTGGTGTCCAGCAAACCAGGCCGTTGATGCCTGCGGTCGCAATGCACGGGGTAGACATGACCGCATCGCGCTTCGAGGACCGCAAAATGGTTCAGGCCGTCGCTGATCAGGCGGTAAGGCCTTTCCTCCTGGATGATGGTGATGTCCATGGCAGTCTCCCTTCGCCTTGGGGACCATTTCAAGACGTAAGGGTCTCTCCCGCCAATTCGATGCCCTGCCGCCTGTTCATAGGGATTACCCCGTCAGGCGCGGGAAAAGGGCGATTGCGTCTTCCTCAATTGCTCAGCGACAGGATTTGCGCCAATTCAACGGCCGAGCGGACTTCCATCTTGCTGAACAGGTTGGCGCGATGGACTTCCACCGTGCGCATGGACACGCCCAGTTCCTCGGCGATCTGCTTGTTGAGCTTCCCGGCCAGGATGAAGTCCATCACTTCCCGTTCGCGGGCCGACAGCTTCGCCAGCCGGGCGGCGAGGGTGGAGCGCACGTCCTCGCGCGAACGCTGCTCGGCCTCGAGATTGATGGCGGCGATGACGCGGTCCACGAGGTCGTTGTTGTTGAAGGGCTTTTCGACGAAATCGTAGGCCCCTTGCTTCAGCGAACTGACGGCGATGGAAATGTCGCCATGGCCGGTCAGGAAGATCACCGGCAGGCGGTTGCCCAATTCGCGCAGGCGGTCGAACAATTCCAGGCCGCTCATCCCCTCCATGCGCAGGTCGAGCAGCAGGCAGCCGATCTTGCCGGGCTCCCAAGCGGCAAGGAAGTCCTCGGCCGAGGCATATTCCTCCGCCGCGACATTGCGCGACTGCATCAGCCAGACGAGGGCGTCGCGGGTGGCTTCGTCGTCATCGACGATATGAACGGGGCCAAGGGTCATGGGCGTATCGTGGGCAAGGTGAACAGGAAGGTGCTGCCGCCTTCGGGATTCTGTTGAACCCACAGGCGGCCGCGATGGCTTTCGATGATGGAACGGCAGATGTTCAAACCCATTCCCATACCTTCTTCCTTGGTGGTGTAGAAGGGTTCGAAGATATGTTCCGTCGCCGCCGGGTCGATGCCGCAGCCGCGATCGGACACCGAGACGACGATCGCGGCCTTCTCGGCATAGGCCGAAATCCTGAGCACCCGCTTGTCCCGGTCGGTCGCGGTCATGGCATCCATGCCGTTACGGGCCAGATTGGCGATGGTCTGGCCGATCAGCACGCTGTCGGCTTCCACTTCCGGCAGGGTGGCGGGCCAGTTGCGTTCCAGGCGCACGCCCCGTTTCTTGGCCTCGGGCTGGAACAGTTCCGCCCAGTCCTCCAGCACGGCGGCGATATTGCAGGGGCCGAGCTTCGGCTCGCTCTTGCGGACGAAATTGTAGACGCGGCGGATGGTCTCGCCGGCACGCTGGGCCTGGCGGTTGAGCTTTTCCAGGACGGCGAGATGCTGAGCGGTGTTGCGGTCACCTTCCTCCAGCCGGTTGACCAGGCCGGTGGCATAGGAGGCGATGGCCGAAAGCGGCTGGTTGAGTTCGTGGGCGATGGCCGAGGCCATTTCCCCCATCACCACCAGACGCGCCGTATGCTGTAATTTCTCGCGGTGCAGCCGTGCCATTTCCTCGGCTTGGCGACGGTCGCTGATATCGAGGACCGAGCCCATCCACCCGGCTTGGCGGCCATCGGCGCCGATCAGCGGGGCTTCATAGACCAGGGCCTCGAAATGGGTGCCGTCGCGGCGCTGGAAACGGATCTCGAATCCGCCCGCTGGTGCTTTGCCGGAGAGGATGGCGGCATGGAGCTGCAGGGTCCGTTCCATCTCTTCCGGCGCCCAATAGGGCATGGGCGGGGCGCAGCCGACCAGTTCTTCTTCCGTCCAGCCGACCATCCGGCAGAAAGCGGGATTCACATAGGTGATGCGGCCGTTCATGTCGCGCGCGCGCATGCCGACCATCAGGGAATCCTCCATCGCCTTGCGGAAGGCGTGTTCCGCGCGCAAGGCCTGCTCCGCCTGCAGGCGTCGGCTGATCTGGCGGCGGGCGCTCCACAGGCTGAAGATGGCGGTCAGCACCACGGCGGCGATGGCGACGATCAGCAGGTTACGGGCGAGGGTGGTCTCGGTGTGGTAGACCGTGGCGATCAGCGCCATGCCGTTGCCCGGCGGGTCGAGGGTGATGGTATGGCTGGTGCCGCCTCCCAGGGCGGGCACCTGCGAGCGGGCGGTCAGGATGTTGCCCTGGCCGTCGATGAGTTCGGCGTGGTAGCGTTCCGCGAACCACCAGGGCAGGCTTTCCTTCAGCAGGGCGGGCAGCGAAATGACGGCCACCAGCATGCCGTCGAAGCGGTCACCGTGGAAGATCGGCTGGTGGATTTCCAGGCGGCTGTCCCCGGCAGGGCTTTTGACCGGCCCCGAATACCTGCGGTTGCCGAGCGCGCGGGCCAGCAGGAAGGTTTCCTCTGACGGGGTGAGGGAGCCTTCCACCGGCGGCACCGCCAGCTTCACCTGGGCATTGCTGTCGAGCCAGATCACCCGTTCAACTTCCGGCCGGTTCGCCACCAGGTGGTGGGCCTGGATGATGGATGTGGCCGTGACCTCGCGGTCGAAGCCGGATTGAAAGGAAAGCTGCTGCAGGCGCTCTTCCACGGCGGTCAGCTGAAGATGCAGGTGCTGCTCGGCCCACAGCATGCTCTTGATCAGCGAATGGCGCTCGGCGGTGACTTCACGGCTGTGAATCAGGGTCAGCAACCCGCCCAGGAACAAGGTGATCAGCGCGATGGCGGCGATCGACATCACCAGCGAATCGCGGTGCCAGTTCCGGCGCATGGTCTTGAACAGGGCCCGGATCGGAAAGCGCGGGAGATAAAGCCTGGGCTGGCTGACTGACATGCATAGGGTCCTGAACGGGGCGGAATTACTCGCTTCTCTTAGCATTCCGCAATGGAATTTACGCTACCTATCCAACCGGCAGGACGGAATCTGCGGGAATCCACAAGTAGCCAACTTCCCCCCAAATAAGCTTTTGTCCCGGAGAGTAAACTTTTGGAACAGAGCTGGGCGCAAGGTGAATAACTCCGCCACACCGCTGCATCCGCCTGTTCTTTGGTAACGCGGATCAGGAGACGGCTGCAATCAATATTGCAGAACTTTTTGCAGTGCAGCAAGAGGGGAAGGCCGAAGTTCCCGAAGACAGGGAAAAGCCATGGAAGAGATGGCCCGGGCAATGGATTTCTTGTTGATGGCCCGGCGGTTCTTGTTGAAGGCAGCGCGTCGACCGATCTAGGGACTTAAGGCACCTGATGTAAAAAAGAGGGTGTCGCTCCGGCAGGGGACAGTCCCCCTGCCGTTAGTTGGGAGGGATAGAAGAATGATTACCAAGTGCTACAAGCTTGCCGCTGGCGTTGCCGTGGCTACGGCCCTGCTGGTGGGTGGTCCGGCTTCGGCCCAGGATCGTACGGGTTGGCCCTCTTCCATCAAGATCGGCACCGCCTCGCAGGGTGGCACCTACTTCATCTACGGCGCCGGCTGGGGCAACCTGGTCCAGGAAAGCCTGAAGGTCACCGCCACCCCGGAAGTGACCGGCGGCCCGGTGCAGAACATGGCGATGGTCCATTCGGGCGATCTGCAGTTCGGCATGGTGACCATGGGTCCGGCCTATGAAGGCTGGGTCGGCGAAAGCGAACTGGCGCCGGGCATGAAGATGGACAACGTCCGTGCCATGTTCCCCATGTACGAGACGCCCTTCCACATGATCGCGCTGGCCCGCAGCAACATCACCAAGGTCGCGGACCTGAACGGCAAGACCGTGGGCGTCAGCCCGCGCGGCGGCACGGCGGGCACCTATTTCCCGCGCTTCTTCCAGGATCTCGGCATCAATGTCCGGGCCCAGTACGGCGGCGCCAGCGACCAGGCCGGCCAGCTGCAGGACGGCCTGCTCGACACCTTCGCCTTTGCCGCCGGCGTGCCGATCTCGGCCTTCAGCCAGGTCGAAGCCCAGACTCCGGCCGTGGTCTTCGCCTTCAATGAAGAAGAAATCCAGACCCTGCTGAACAAGTATCCGTCGCTGAGCGAGTTCACCATCCCGGCCGGTACCTATCGCAGCGTCACCACCGACCTGCCGACCGTGTCCATGTGGAACTTCGCGATCGCCAACAAGGACGTTCCGGCCAGCATGGTCTACGAGATCATGAAGACGGTGCTCGACAACAACGATCGTATGGTCGAAATCCATCGTTCGGCGCTCGAAACCCTGCCTGAGAACATGGTCCACAACAAGTTCCTGCCGTTCCATGCCGGTGCGGTCCGTTACTTCCAGGAAAAGGGCATCGAGGTTCCGGCCGAACTGATCCCGGCTGAATACCAGGCCAACTAAAAAACAGCGGCGCTCCGGGTAACCGGGGCGCCGGCTTTTGATGGCGTGAAACCTGCGGCCGGCAGGTTTCACTTTCCTGCCATCCGCCTTCGGGCATCACCGGCCTTTTTGAACATGTTCATTGGAGTGACGGGCGGTCATGGCGAACCACGAGCCTGCGGTTCCGGGCGCGCGTATCATCGCGTCCGGGGTCGACGAAGAAGAAACGACGGGTAACCAGCGCGTGCTGGCGGGATGGCAACGGTATTTATTCTTCTGGCTCTGCGTGGGCTATACCGTCTTCCATCTGGCCGTGCTGAACGTTTTTCCGCTTGAAACCTGGGCTTTCCGCATCATCCACGTGGCGGGTGCGCTGGTCCTCGGTTTCGGCATGATCGCGGCCTGCACGCCGCGCCATGCGGAAGGCGGGGGCTTCAAATTCTCGGCGCAGACCCTGCCCATGGTGGCGGGATTGGGATTGGCCGTCTATGCCCTGGCGGCGGGTATCGCGCTGATGGTGCAGCGCCACCTGATGGGCGAGATGACGCAGCCGGCCTGGCTGCTCAGCAGCTTCTCGCAAGCCCTGCTGGCCTCGGTCGCCATCGGCATCCTCGGCTCCTGGATCTTCAAGCCGAAGGGCGGCGCCATCGGCTGGTATGACTGGGCGTTGGTTTTCGGCAGCATTTCCGTCTGCCTATACCTGCTGACCTATCTCAACCAGTTGCAGTTCCGCGCGGGCGTGATGCCGACTCCGGCCGATTACCTGACCGCCGTGGCCGGTGTGGCGCTGATCCTGGAACTGACGCGCCGCGTCGCGGGCCTGGCCCTGGTCATCATCGCCGCCATCTTCATTGCCTATTCCTTCCTTGGTCCGTGGCTGCCGGGCTTCCTGAGCCACAGCGGCTACAACTTCAACCGCTTCTTCACCTATCTCTACACCGATAACGGCATCCTCGGTCCGACGACCGCCGTGTCCTCGACCTATATCGTGCTGTTCATCGCCTTCGCCGCTTTCCTGCAGGCGTCCAAGGTCGGCGATTATTTCGTCAACTTCGCCTTCGCCGTTGCCGGACGCGCGCGCGGCGGTCCGGCCAAGGTGGCGGTCTTCGCCTCGGGCCTGATGGGCATGATCAACGGCACCTCGGCGGGCAACGTGGTGGCGACCGGTTCGCTGACCATTCCGCTGATGAAGCGCGTCGGCTACAAGGGCCGCAGTGCCGGCGCCATCGAAGCCGCCGCTTCGTCGGGCGGCCAGATCATGCCGCCGATCATGGGCGCCGGCGCCTTCATCATGGCCGAAGTCACCGGCATTCCCTATACCGATCTGATCGTGGCGGCGCTGATCCCGGCGGTGCTGTATTTCGTCTCGGTCTACTTCATGGTCGACCTGGAAGCCCGCCGGACCGGCATGCAGGGCCTGCCCGCCCACGAATTGCCGGTGATGAGCGAGATGCTGAAGCGCGTCTATCTGTTCATCCCGATCATCATCCTGGTCGGCTCGCTGTTCATGGGCTATTCGGTCATCCGCGCCGGTACGATGGGCCTGGTTTCCGCCCTGGTGGTGTCCTGGCTGACGCCGCACAAGATGGGCCTGAGATCCTGCATCACCGCCCTGGATTCGGCGGCCCGCATGTCGATCCAGCTGATCGCGGTCTGTGCCTGTGCCGGTATCATCGTCGGCGTCATCGGCCTGACCGGCGTCGGCCTGCGCTTCTCGGCGATGCTGCTGGCGGTGGCCGAGAACAGCCAGTTCCTGGCCATGTTCTTCGCCATGTGCATTTCGATCCTGCTGGGCATGGGCATGCCGACCACCGCGGCTTATGCCGTTGCCGCCGCCGTGGTGGCGCCCGGCCTGATCCAGCTCGGCATCAGCCCGCTGGTGGCGCATTTCTTCGTGTTCTACTACGCGGTGATCTCGGCCATCACGCCGCCCGTCGCGCTGGCCGCCTATGCCGGTGCCGCCGTGGCCGGTTCCGAGCCGATGCGGACCTCCGTCACCGCCTTCAAGATCGGTCTGGCCGCCTTCATCGTGCCGTTCATGTTCTTCTACAGCCCCGGCCTGCTGATGGTCGGCGACTGGGACGTGATCGCCCGGAACTTCGCCACCGCGTTGATCGGCGTCTACTTCCTGTCGGCCGCAGTGCAAGCTTGGTTCTTCGGCCCCTTGAACTGGGTGACCCGCATCATCGCCTTCGGCGTGGCGCTGTGCATGATCTCGGGGGCCTTCGTCACCGACCTGGTGGGCATCACCGCCGGTATCGCTCTCTTCTTCTGGCAGAGGAAGATGGTCGAGCCCAAGCCGGTGCCCCAGACCTGACCCTTTCCTGCGCCGGCAATGGCGTCATGGAGGACGAAAGGCCCGCTTCGGCGGGCCTTTTTGTTTGTCCGGCGTCAGGGCGGCGGCAGGTGCGGCGCAAGGAGCACGAGCGCCGCCACGGCGCAGGCCAGCGCCAGCCCCAGGAGCCAGACCCGCCATCCGGCCTTGGCCAGGGTGGGGGGATGGTCCAGGTCTTCCGTTGCCGATAGGCCGTCGAGGGCGGCCTGCCGGAACAAGTGCTTGCGGGCGGCGGGGGTGGGGGGAGCGTCGGTCTCTTGCACGGGGGCACCTTGTTCGTCCGGTTCTGCCGCAAATTCCTTGACGGTCGGACCGCATCCTATCCCCTGTTCCCGTGCCAAGGCAAAAAGAGGGGAGATATTGCTTGCGGCATAGGCATGGCCCAATCCCCGGCGCGAGTGGTTTTGTCACTTGATGGCACAGGGGCGCTCCCGCATAGTGCCGTGATTCCAGATGGAATTTAGGCACACGAACCTCCGCCTTCCGAGAGTGAAAACCCTTGAAAGGCGATAAGGAAGTCTGCGCCGCCTTCACGGCACGCAGTTCGTAAGTCGAACCGGCGAAGGAAGAGGCGGAATGCAGAAGTATGGGGCGTTCAAGGGCAAGAGAGGCGGTACGGAATGTCTTCCGTGATGCCCTTCGCCGCGCCGCCGGTCGCTTTCGAGCGCTTGCATGGGAATGCCTCGCTCTTCGCCGCCCTGGGCTTTCCGCGCCTTGCCCCGGTTCTCAACGATCTTGCCGCTCCGTGGATCGCCGTGGGGGCTTGGTCCGGCGAAACTCCCGTGGGACTGGCCTTAGGGCAGATGCAGGGGGAGAGAGGCTGCCTGCTGTCGCTGAGCGTCACCCCCGCCATGCGCCGTCGCGGCATCGGATGTGGCCTGGTCCGAGCCTGGGAAGAGGCTGCGCGGGCAGAGGGCGCATCATCCCTCACCACAGGATATTCCAACCGTCTGCCTGCACGGGCGGCACTGGCGGCGACACTCGCTTCCGCAGGATGGTCGGCGCCTCGTCTGGAGCAGATCTCGGTCATCGGCGAAACGGGCCCGATGGTGGAAGCTGTCGCGCAATGGTCTTCGGTCGCACGGTCTCTGCGGGACCCCGGCAGCTTTACCTTCGAGCCCTGGCGGACCCCGGATGCCGCCGATATTGCCGCCCTGGCGGCCTTGGCCGCCGAGCCGGATTACATTCCCCAGATGCATCCTGACGAGGGCTCGGCACCGATCGAGGAAGCCTGTTCCATAGCCGTCCGGCGCGACGACCAGTTGCTGGGCTGGGTCATCGGCGAGCGGACGGACCGGATTCCGCTGGACGGCTACCGTGATCGCCCGGCCATTCACTACCGCAGCGCCTATCTCGCGCGTTCCCTGTGGCATACGGGTCTGCTCGTCACGGCTTATTGGCATGCCTATGCCCGCCAGGCAGAGGCCTTCGGGCCGGACTCCATCGCCTTCTTTTTCACCTGCGTGCCGCGTATGATGGCCTTGACGCAGCGTCGCTTCGCGCCGATCGCGCTCCGTGTGGACGAAAGTTTTTTCTCGTTCAAAGGCGTTCTGCCCGATTCAGGCCGGAACTAATTTTCTGGAAGAGCCACTCAATTGAGTATCGGCAAGGATTTGAGCCCATGACGCCCGTCAATTTCGAAGAGATATTCACCCCGGACGCCATCCAGACCGTTGTGGAACGGCTGAAGAGCGATCCTGTTTTCCGCGCCGAAGCGATGGCCGATCTGAATGCGGCGGTGGAGGCACATTACGGCGTGACCTTGCCGCAGCCGATGAAACTGATCCAAGACGCTTCCGGCTTTCATGCCATTCCGGCGGAGGGGAGCGAAGAGCTGTCCGACGACGAATTGGATCTGGTGGCCGGTGGGGCGCGGGCTCCCGGCTTTAGTGTGAAGCAGGGATAAGACGTTTCCCGTCTCTGTTTTTTGAACTGACCGTGGCTTTCATGCCGATCCGGCGGACGAGGCCGATTTCCAAGAAAGGATTATGTGAATGTCTACTGTTAATCTTGAAGAAATGTTCGGCCTGGACACCATCGAGACGGTCCTGGCGCGTTTGAAGAGTGACCCGGCTTTCCGCGCCGAAGCGATGGCCGACCTGAATGCGGCGGTGAAGGCGCATTACGGCCTGGTTCTGCCCCAGCCGATGCAGTTGACGGAAACGGATGCTGGTTTCCATGCCGTTCTGAAGGATGAGGGCGTGGAATTGTCCGACGATGAACTGGATCTGGTGGCCGGGGGCGTCATTGCGCCGGTGAGATTTGATAAAACTAATGGCACCAAGCTCAAACTGGGCTGATCGACGCGGTTCTTCACCGTGAGAATGGCGCTGGTTCCATCGGGATGGGACCAGCGCCGACTTCCGTTTATCATGGATTTCTAAAAGGCTTTGCTGCTGCATCGGTTCGGCGGAAGCGCAACGCCCGATTTGCGTCAGGGCGAGATGACCGAATGCGGTCTTGCCGCCTTGGCCATTCTTCTGGCGCATCACCGCCAGCCCGTTTCCTTGGAAAGCTTGCGGGAGGCGGCCGGTTCCACGCGTCTGGGCACGACGGCGCGTGTCCTGATCCAGCTTGCCCGCCGCCATGGCATGGATGCCCGCGCCTTCCGGACCGAACCGGAGAAACTGGCCGCGCTGGGCTTTCCCCTCATCGTTCATAGCCGTTTCATCCACTTCCTGGTGGTCGAGGGAATGACCGGCAGCGAAGTGCGGGTCAATGACCCGGGGCTTGGTCCGCGCATCATCCCGATGGAAATCTTCGCCGAGGACTTCACGGGCATCGCCATCACTGTCCGCCCCCCTGCGGATGCAGCCCGATCATCCAGGCAACGGGGATGGGCCGGGCAGATCCTGGAACGGCTGGCACCCTATCGAAGCCGCGTTCTGACCGTTCTGGCGCTGGCGGCGGCTACCCAGGCGGCGGGTCTCGCTGCCGCATTGGCGGCAGGACAACTGGTGGACGGGCAGGCCGGATGGGCGCTCTTTCTCGTCCTGGCCGCTGTGACGGCCCTGGCCGCCGCCTGGTTGCGGGACCGGGTGTCGGAACATCTGGCGGCCCGGCTTGCCGGAGATGTGGCGGCGACAGGTCTCATGCGCTTGCTGGGCCTGCCGTCTCTCTGGTTCGCCCGCCGTTCGCCGGATCAGGTTGCCCAGGCGCCGATGGCGGCAGTGAAGATGCAAACTCATCTCGGCGCCGTCTTGGCTGTGGCGGAACTGCCCATCCTGCTCATTCCCGCCGTGGCAGCCGTGATCCTGGACCCGCTGGCGGGCGGCGTGGTGGTGGCGACGGCCTTGGCAAGCCTCGCGGTGCTGTGCGGCGTCTATGGCCGTCGGGGGGGCGTGGTGGCCCGGCTAGGTGCCGGTGGCAGGGGCCGGACCTTGCCAGAACCGGGAATAATCGCGGCGATCCATACCAGCAAGACGGGGGGCGGCGAGGCCGAACTTTTCACCATGCTCGCCGGTCGTCATGCGGCGCAACTGGCCGAGACCCAGCAGGCGGCCGGTACGCATGCCCTGGTGGGAGCAATGCTGACCGGACTGGCGGCGGCAGGATTGGCCGCGGCTCTCGGCCTTGGATGGCTTGGGGTAACGGAGGGATATCTGACAGCGGGAGGAGTCGCGGTCCTGGCCCTTTTGTCGGTCGCGCTGCACTTTCCGCTTGCCCGTTTGGACCGCCAGCTTCCCGGCCTGCATGAATTGCGCGCTACGTTGGCGCGGCTGAGGGATATGGAAACCTCCCTCCCGTCATCGGAAAGCGTGCCTGTGGGTCCCCGGCCCACCGGCTGTCTGGTGCTGGAGGGCGTGTCGTTCCGGCCTTCACCGCTGCTGGGGCCGGTACTGTCGGGCGTAAGCCTGACGGCGGAACCGGGGACGCAGATCGGAATCGTCGGTCCGTCCGGCAGCGGCAAGACAGTGTTGGCGAAAATGGCCTGCGGCCTGCTGGAACCGGATGCCGGAAGCGTGCTGTTGGGGGGCGAGCCGGTCGGCCTTGTCGCACAACGGCATCCCGGCGCAGTGGCCTGGGTGGATGCGGCCAATTCGCTGCACCGGGGCAGCGTGGCCGACATCCTGCGTTGCGGCAGCACCGCCTATCCGGATGATGCCTTGTGGGAAATGCTCGATCTGGTCGGCTTGGCCGGTGACCTGGCACCACGCGGCGGGTTGGGCCTGGAGTTGGTGCGCGGCGGCGCCGAACTGAGCGGCGGCCAGAGGCGGCGCCTGATGCTGGCCCGCTCCTTGCTGCGCCGCCCGGCCTTGCTGGTACTGGACGAGACGTTGGATTCCCTGGAACCGGAATTGGACAGGACCATCCGCAGCCGGTTGAGGCGGCTGGGATGCACCGTCCTGATCACCAGCGGCAGGCCCTGGAATCTGGGGGAGTGCGAACAGGTGATCGATCTCGGCCGTCTCCACACAGAAGAGACGGCATCGTGACCCCGGATGTGGCGCGTGCCTTGGCGCGGATCGCTGTCGCCTTTCCACAGGACGGCATGGCGCTGCGTGACGCGGCCCTGGCGGCGGACATCCGTCTGCGCCGTGTCCGGTTGCGTCAGCGTCGGTGGTGGCGGGAGGATCACGGCCTGCTGCTTGCGTTCGATCCGGCGGAGGAACGGGCGCTGGTGCTCGCGCCGGATTTCCTGCAGGGTGGATATCAGGTGGTGGAAGCGGGGGAGGAACGGCCCCGTCCTCTTGATGATGCAACCGCGTCTCGCCTGGTCCGCCAGGCCTATTCCGTGAGCCGGTGCTGCAAGGAGAAGGTCCTGACTCCGCCGCTCTGGCACCGCTTCGCCGGGCAGGGCAGTGGCGAGGATCGTGCTGTGGAAACGGTTGCAGCCCTGGGTGCCGGTGTGTTGGCCGTCATTCCGGCCCTGGCGCTGTTGTCTCTTCCGTCCCTGGGCGCTGGGGGAATGATCGCGGTGCTGGCCTTGGCCGTCGTGGCCGGGGCGGTGTTCGAGTATCTCCGCCGCCTTGCCTCTGCGCGCCGAAGCGGCCGGACGGATCAGGGGCTTCATGCCGCCCTGTGGGAGCGTCTGCTGGCCTTGCCCCTGCGCCCGCTGCAAGAGGCGGGGGCGGCGACGATATCGGGCCATCTGCATCACGGCTTGAGCGCCATGCAGGACAGGAACGATCACCCTGGCCTTGTGCTCCAGGGCCTGGCTCTGCTGCTGCCGGCTCTGGCGGTGCTGGTCTATGCCGCTCCCGGCCCGGCGCTGGCGGTGATGGTCCTCCTGGTGATCGGCGGCGGGGGGAAGGGACTTTTGCTGCGGCATGCCGATGCTCTGCGTCATCGCAGGGAGCAGGTTCTGCCCGAGCTGGAGGAGACCCTGTCCCGGTCATTGCCCGCCCTGCCGCAATTGCGGCTGCTGGGTGCGGTGGGCTGGGCAGCCGGAAGAGCGCAGGAAGCGATGAAGGACCTGCTGAGCTCGGCCCGGGACGAGCGGCTGATTCGGGCTGCCGCCGTTGCTGCCGGGCGAGTGATGCTTTTCGCCGCCCCATTGGCGGCGGTCGGTCTGCTCCTGGGGGAAGGGCGGCAGGTCACGGCGGTAGGAGGCGCGGCCCTGGCGGCCTGGGTGGCGGCGCAAGGCGCGGCGCATCTGGCCGAGGCTTTCGGCAAGCTGCCTTTATCGGTGCGGCTTTCCCCCTTGCAGCCGGTGCTGGAAGCCGAGCCGGAAGGCTTCGCGGCGGCGCCGGTTCCCGCGCGGATCGAGGAACTGGCGCTGGTGGATGTCTGCTTCACCTATCCCGGTGCCGCCGCTCCCTGCCTGCGCGGAATCACTCTGACGGTGAAGCGGGGAGAGGTGGTGGCTCTCGCCGGCCCCTCGGGAAGCGGAAAAAGCACGCTGCTGATGCTGGCATTGGGGCTGATGCCGCCGGATAGTGGCGAGGTCCTGCTGAACGGGCAGCGCCTTTCCGCATGGAACATGCGGGCCTGCCGCGACCGGATGGGCAGCGTCCTGCAGGACGAAAGGGTGGAACTGGCAACCGTGCGCTCCGTCATCCTCGGCATGTCGCCCCTGCCGCCCGAGCAAGCATGGGAGGCGGCGCGGCTGGTCCGCCTGGACGAGGATATCGCCGCGCTGCCCATGGGCATCCAGACCATCGTGGGCGAGGGGATCTTCCCGGCCGGAATGATGCAGCGCCTGCTGATCGCGCGGGCCCTGGCGCGAAATCCCGACCTGCTGGTCCTGGATGAGGCGACCGCCGCCCTGGACGAGGAAATCCAGGCGGCCTTGTTCGCTGCATTACGGGAACGGGGGATGGCGGTTCTGGTGGCCAGTCACCGTGCGACGACCCTGGCGCTGGCCGACCATGTGCTGCATCTGGGCGAAGCCTGAAACCGTTACGCGAGGCGGGCGGAAGACAAGGTCTTGATCAGGCGGTCGAAGCGGTCTCCGGCCTGAGAGACCGAATCCAGGATGGCGTCGTCCAGTTCGTCTTCCAGCACGTCCTCGGTGGCGAGCGTGCTATCCTCGCCATAGCCCCGATGGCTGGCCGAGTTGCGCAGCCGGTCGGCCAGGAACAGGGCCATGGCCTTGTAGAAGCGGCCCATGAAGCCGGGATCGGATGCGAGCTTGGCCGTCAGGTCGCGACGGGACAATTCCAGCACCACACACTCTTCCTCGGCATCGACCGAAGCGGAAGGCGGCGCGCTGTCCACGAAGGACATTTCGCCCACGACTTCCCCCGCGCCGATCGAGGCGATGCGGCCGACGCCGTTCACGGTGACGGCGAGATGCCCCTCGATCACGATATAGAGGGAATTGATGGGCTGGCCTTGGGTGATCAGGCGCTGCCCTGCCGGAACACGCCGCTTGACCCCGATCCGCGCGAACCAATCCACATCCCGGTCATCCAGTTGCCCGAGGATATAAAGCACCTTGCGCATGTCGTCGTTTCTCCTGTTCGGCGCGGCCGGACGCTAGAGGGTTTGCCGCCGCGCCATGTCGGCGAAGGGGCCGGGGGTGGCGAGCAGATCGTGATACTTGCCCTGCTGCACGATGCTTCCCTGTTGCAGCACCACGATCCGTCCCGCTTTTTCCACCGATGACAGGCGATGGGCGATGACGATGCGGGTGATGGGCAGGGCCGCCAGCGTTTCGGTGACCACGGCCTGGGTGCGATTGTCGAGGGCGCTGGTCGCTTCGTCCAGCACCAGCAGGCGCGGACGGCGGATCATGGCACGCGCCAGCAGCAGGCGTTGCCGCTGGCCGCCCGACAGGGTGGGGCCGCCGTCCATCAGGGGCGTATGCATGCCCATGGGCATCGCCTCGATATCCCGGTCCAGCCCGACCAGCCGTGCTGCGGTCCAGGCATCCTCGAGTCCTAATCCGCTGGAGCCGACGATATTGCTGAGGATGCTGCCGCCGGACACCTTTCCGTTTTGCAGCACCACGCCGGTCTGCCGCCGTACCGCCGCCAGATCCAGGTCGGCGAGCGGCTTGCCATCCAGGAAGATTTCGCCGCTGTCCGGGCGCTCGAAACCCAGGAGCAGGCGCAGCAGGGTGGATTTTCCCGATCCCGACGGCCCCACCAGGGCGATCCATTCGCCGGGCTCGATGCTAAGAGACAGGTTCTGGATCAGGCGCGGTCCGCCCGTTTGATAGGCGAAGGAGACATTTAAGAATTCGACGGCTCCCTGCAGCGGTCCGGGATCGCGCCGCAGGCCGGTTTCTTCCGGCACCGCGTCGAAGAGCGGACGGGCGCGGCGATAGAGAGGCACGGCCCCCAGTACATCGGTGAGGGATTGGCCGACGCCGTTGAGGGCGGCCAGGAATTGCCCGAAAGCCGCCAGGAAGGCCATCATGGCCCCGGGCGTGAGCCCTCCGCCCAACTTGTCTGGATCGGCGCCACCCAGGCTGCGCAGCTTCTGGTCGATCATCCCGTCCTCGATCAGCAGGACGGCGACGGCCAGCAGGATCAAGGTGGCCAGCCCCGGAAACAGGGCATGGAAGACGGTGATGCGGTTCGAGACCCGGCTGGCATCGGCGAAATGACGCTTCTGCTTGGCGTAAAGCCGTGCCCAGGTACTGAAGGCCCGGTCCAGTGCGGCAGCCGTCTTCAGCTTGCCGATGCCCGCCATGATCTGGAAGACCAGCCCTTCCACACGACCACGCGCGTCGGCATGCCGGGTTTCGTGACGGAGCTGAAGGGCCGCAAGCCCCAGGGTCACCCCTAGCGACGTCACGGCCAGAACCAAGCCTAGCAAGGCGAGTTTGGCGTCGAAGAAGAACAAGGCTGCCAGGCTGAAGACCGAGAACAGCAGGCTTTGCATGGCTGTCAGGGCCGCGCCGGACAGCCGCTCGCGGATAGCCTGGATGCCGAGCACGCGGTCGGCCAGATCGCCGGCGCTGTAGCGCGAGAAAAAGGCTGCGGGCATGCGCAGCAATCGATCGAACAGCCCGGCTTGCAGCGCCCAATCCAGGCGCCCTTCGACGGTCAGGGTGGTCAGGAAGCGGACCAGCTGGAAAGACCCGGCGCCCAGGGCGGCGGCAAGAAGACCGGCCACCAGAATCATATGCTGGTCGACCATGCCGCGCGGGATGATCTCTTGGACCAGGAGATTGGTGGCGAGGGGAACGCTGAGAGTGAGCAAGGCGGTGAAGGCACCCAGCCATCCCAGGCGGCGGAGTGCGCCTTGCGTATCGTGCAGGCCGAAGCGCAGCAGGCCGGCCGGTCCCAGGGGCTGGTCGGGCAGGCGGCGATAGAGCATCCGGGCCTGCCCCTTCAGGGCATCGGCCACCGCCTCGTCCACGCGCCGGACGGTGCCGTTGGCCGGGTCGTGCAGTTCGTAACCCCCCGCACCGGGCAGCAATGCCACTGCTGCCGCGCCGTCCGTCTCGTCGTCCTTCTGCCACCATGCCAGCAGAGGGCCGCTGTCGTGGCGCCACCATTGGCCGCGCAGCAGCACGGTCCGCCAGCGGAGGCCCGAGGCCTTGAGGGTCGCCTGCAAGCGGTTGGTGCCGTCGTCGCTGCCTTGCGGCGGGCGCAGGGGAAGGTCGAGGTGACGCGCCAGCAGATGCAGCGCCGCCAGATCCGAGACGATGCCCTCGGGCGGCGGAGGCGGGGCCTTGCGGTCGGCGACCGTGGCTAGGGCGCGCAGGCCTTCTTCCCGGACTTGGCGGCTCAGATCGCCCCGGCGCTTCTGGCGCTCGGCGATCCGGCTGGCATGCAGGGTCAGATCCTGGTCGATCAGTGCCGCCACATGGGCATGCAGCCTTGTGACCGCCGCCTGGATGTCGGCTTCCGATATCTCCTCGATGATTTCGATCTCACCGGCTTCCAGGCATTCGACCCAAAGGGTCCGGGTCAAGGGAAGGGGAGGTGTGTCCGAATCGGCCAGGGCTTCATCCTGGCCGCGCAGCCTGAAGCGTCCGCTACGAATCTTCGCCCAGACCGGCAATATGCCCGTGCCGCCGCAGCGCAATCCGGGAGGAATCTCGTGCCGTCCGTCGGACAGGGCGAGATCGGCCATGGCGGTGCCCAAGCCCTCCATCAGGGTCTCGACCAGTGAGGCGGCCCATTGGTCGAGGGCATGGCGCGGCAATGAACAGAGGGATTCGTCGCGCTCTTCGATCTCGCTGCCGAGGCCGGGAACTAGGCGCAGGTCCCAGGACGGCGAGGGCGAAGAGAAGGGAAGAATCCAGCCGCCGGTCTCGATGCGGCACAGGAAATGACGGCGGCCGTCTGCGGCACCGTCATCCTTTTCCTCGCGCAGCACCGCGAAGAGGTCGACCGTGCCACGGCGGACCAGTTTCAGGCCTCCCAAGGCGGCTTGATCGGGCTTGGGATCAAGAAGGACGGTCATGTCAGGCGCTCCGGATCAAATCGGCATAGCGCCCGTTCCGGGCCATCAGGTCTTCATGCGTGCCCCGTTCGACGACGGTTCCATGCTCCATGACCAGGATCTCGTCGGCATCTCGGATGGTGGACAGGCGATGGGCGACGATCAGGCAGGCGCAGCCGCGGCGGCGCAGATTGGAATCGATGGCGTGTTCCGTGACCGGGTCCAGGGCCGAGGTCGCCTCGTCCAGGACGATGACGGCGGGATCGTTGACGAGCGCCCGCGCGATCTCGAGGCGTTGCCGCTGGCCGCCGCTGAAATTCAGCCCCCCTTCGCGGATCATCCCGTCATAGCCGCCGGGACGGCTCGCCACTTCGGCATGGATCTCGGCATCCTTCAGGGCGCGGGTCAGTACCTCGTCGGGAACATCCTTGGCCCACAGGGTCAGGTTGTCGCGGACGGTGCCTTCGAACAGCATGATGTCCTGATCCACATGCGCGATGGTGGCGACGAAGCGGGCCGGAGAAAGTTCGGCCAGCGGAATGCCGTCGATGAGGATTTCCCCTTCCCAGGGCTGCAGAAGGCCGCTGACGAGCCGTCCGATGGTGCTTTTGCCGCTGCCGGAGCCGCCGACCAAGGCGATGCGCTTCCCCGGTTCCAGCGTCAGCGAGAAATTGGCGATCAGCGGCTCGTCCAGCGGCGAATAGCCGAAGCTCACCGAGCGCAGCTCGACCCGCCCCTGCGGCGGTGCCGAAAAGGCCGGGTCCTGCTCTTCCATCTCGGCGGACGGGGGAGGCGGAGTGCTCAGGACGTCCGACAGGCGGGCGATGTCGCCCTTGATGAGTTGCAGCCTTGCGCCCAGTTGCGTCAGCCCGGCCAAGGGGCCCATGAAATTCTGGAACAGGGTCTGGACGGCGACCAGGGCGCCGATGGTCAGCACGCCTTCCATGACCCGGTAGCCGCCGATGCCCAGGACGGCAACCGGCGCAAGGGCCGTGGTCAGGGCGGGGATGACGCTCAGCAGGGCCGATTGCACGCCGATTTCCTGCCGGGTCGTCAGCAGTCCCGCCTGATGGCCGCTCCACAGCGCGAAGGCGTCGCTCTCGCCGCCGGTGGCCTTCAAGGTCTCGATATTGTGGATGCTGCCTACCGTGGCCGAGAGCAGCTTGCCCTGCTGGCCCAGAAGCTGGCGGTTCAGGTCGTCGCGCTTGCGTGCGGCGAAAACCAGCGCCAGGGCGTTGCAGCCGCCCAGGACGGCGGCCGCGGCCGCCATCACCGGGTCGAAGAAGGCGATCACGGCCAGATAGAAGACCAGCGACATGGCGTTGAACAGGTTGGTCGCCAGTTCCCCCGACAGCAGGGTCGCCACCCGGTCGGTGGCGGCGACGCGGTTGGCCAGTTCGCCGGCATGGCGCTGGGTGAAGAACCGCATCGGCAGGGTCATCAGGCGGGACAGGTAGCGTCCGGCCAGGGTGACGGCCAGCTTCGCTTCCAGGCGCAGCAGATAATGTTGCTGCAGGGCCGTGACGCCGCCTTGCAGCAAGGTGGCCAGAAGGAGGCCCAGCACCAGCGGCATGACCCAGCTTTCCATCTGCTGGACCAGGACCATGTCGATGAATTGGCTGGTCAGGCCGGGAATGACGATGCCGGGCAGGACGAGGAACAGGCTGAGCAGGGCCACCAGGGCGAGGGCCGGGCGCGATCCCCGCAGGGAATCCGCAAGCTGGGCGAAGGGCCTGGGCGGCGTGCCGCCGGGGGCGAAGTCCTCCCCCCGTTCCAGGGCGATGACGACGCCGGTGAAGCTTTCATCGAGTTCCTGCCGCGAGATCACGCGGGGGCCACTGGCCGGGTCGTTGAGATGGACACGGTCGCCCTTGATCCCCCGGAACACCACATAGTGATTGAAATTCCAGTGGATGATGGAGGGAACGGGCAGGTCGTGCAGGGTGTCCGGTTCCTTGCGGAAGCCCTTTGCCGCCAGGCCGAAACGGCGTGCCGCCTTGAGCAGGTTCGACGCCTTGCTGCCGTCCCGGGAAACGCCGCAGGCCTCGCGCAAGGTCTCGAGCGGCACCCAGCGTCCGTGATAGGCCAGGACCATTGCCAGACAGGCGGCGCCGCATTCGGTCGCCTCCATCTGCAGGATCGTCGGAACCTGGACCGGCCTGTGGCGGGCCTTGGGGATCATCCGTCGAGCCCCGTATATTTCCGGAATAGCGGGACGATCAGGTCGATGGGGCGCAGCTCGCGCACGGTGATGTCGGAGTCGAGGGTCGTGCCGCTATGCAGGCGGATCGGCGGACCCTGGCGCGAGGACCAGGCATAGCCGCTTTCGGTGGGGCCGGGCAGCAGGTCGATGCGGATCTCGTAAGGAGCGCCGTCGCGGGAGAAGCTGTCGATCAGGGCGTCGTTCTGCAGGACGGCAGCCATGCCTTCCCGCGTCGACGGGAAGGACGAAATGCTGCGCACGATGCCTTGCAGGGTGCCGTGTTCCTCGCGCCGCACATTGTCCGGGGCGATGCGCACCTTCATTCCCGGCTGCACCATCTTGCCGTGACGGGTGGGGATATAGGCCACGGCTTCCAGCCCTTGGCCGGCACTCTCGATGCCCAGGATGGCATGGCCCGTGGCGACCATGTTGCCTGCGGTCGCCCTGATCTCTGTCACCCGCCCGCTGGACGGGGCAAGGACATGGGCATCCCGGGCAAGCTGGCTTTCCAATTCACGGATGCTGCGCTGGGCAGTGGCGATGGCCGCCTGGGTCTCGCTGATTTCCCGCTCGTGGCGCAGGGTGACCTCGTTTTCCTCGGCTTGCAGGCGCAACAGGGCGCTCTGGCCGTCTGCCTGTGCCTGATTGGCCCTGGTCAGGTCGGTCTGGATCGCCTGGACCTGATTGCGAGTGGCGAAGCCGTCCGATGCCAGATCCTGGTGGGCCCGCAGGCGTTCGGACAGCCAGCCCGCCTGTTCCCTGGCTGCGGCGATGGATTGTTCCAGGGCGCGGCGCTGCTGCGCCAGATTGGCCTGGACGATCTCGCGTTCACGGGCATGGGCCGCCTGCCGCCGCGCCAAATCGGCCTCGCGCTCGGCCAGGAGTTCGCGTGCATTCTCAAGCCGGGTCTGGACATCGACTTGCAGGATGCGCGCCACCGGCTGGCCTTCCTCGACGCTGTCGCCCAGCCCCACCAGCAGCGTCTCGATCTGTCCCATGGCCGGGCTCATGGCGGCCACGACACGGCCTTCGCGGGCGATCAGGATGCCCTTGCCCGCCACATTGGTCGGGATCGTTCCCAGGAAGCCCCAGGCGACCAGGGCCGTCAGCAACAGCCCCAAAGTCGCGGCGACGATCCAGCCGCGCGCGTCGGTGACGACGATCAGGCGGTCCAGTTGATCGGGCGAGGACAGACGGTCGAGGGCAGACTGGCGGAAGATACGGTTCTGAGCGCTCATCCTGGGCCCCATTCATTCCTGCAAAGCCAGGGGCAGCGTCGTCCCGGATGGCGTGGCGTTTCCGGCACGATGCAGGCTTCCCAGGACGGAATCAAGACCGGAGATATACATCTGTTCGTCGGCGGGGGCGGCGTTCCCCTTTGCCGCCCCCTTTCCTGTTTCCCTTCCGATGTCAGGGAGTTAGGCCAGGACCTCCTTGACCCGCTCGGGCGTGAACGGCAGGTCGCGGAGCCGGACGCCTGTCGCGTCGAAGACGGCATTGGCCAGCGCGGCGCCGGTGGGGCCCTGCGAGGCTTCCCCGGCGCCCAGATATTCGGTGCCGGGCTGGTCCAGCAGGACCACCTCGATGGGCGGCACCTCGCTGAAGGTCAGGATCGGATAGTCGAACCAGTCGCGGCTTTCGATCCGGTTGCCCGAGAAGCGGACCTGTTCCTTCAGGGTCCAGCTCAGCGATTGCACGATGCCGCCCTCGATCTGGTTGGATACGCCGTCGGGGTTGACGATGTGGCCGGCATCGGCGGCTGCGACGGCGCGCAGGACGCGGATCACGCCGCTCGACGGGTCCACCGCCACTTCCAGGCAGACCGCGCAATAGGTCGCCAGGTTCTTGTATTGGGCGAAGGCGATGCCCCGGCCATGGCCCTCCTTCTTCTCGAAGGTGCTCCAGCCGAATTTCTCCGCCGCCGCCTCGATCACGGCGCGGGAGCGAGCGTCCTTCAGCTGCCGCAGGCGGTATTCTACCGGATCGGCCCCGGCGGCATGGGCCACTTCATCCATGAAGGATTCGGTGGCGAAGACATTGCCATAGGCCCCCAGCCCGCGCGTCGAGGACACGCGCACCGGCATCGCGGTGATGAAATGCGTCGTCACTTTATGATTGGGGAAATCGTAAAGGACGATGGCGTTGCGGTCGGCCGCGTAATTGGGGGCGCCGCCATTTCTCGGTACCGGTTGCTCGAAGGGCGTCGCCAGGGAACGGGCGGCCAGCAGATTGCCCGCCCGTCCGCCGGGGCGGGTGCCGTGCGGGGTCGACCACAGATCATAGACCCAGTCGATGACCTCGCCGCTCTCGCTGATCCCGGCCTTCAGTTCCATATGCATGGCCGAGCCATAGGGCTCCCAGGCATGCTCGTCGGCACGGCGCCATTGCACCCTCACCGGACGGCCCGGCAGGGCGCGGGCGAGCAGGGCGGCGTCGGCGGCGACATCGTCGGCCCCGTTATGCCCATAGCATCCCGATCCTTCCAGATGCTGGAGGCGGACCTTTTCCCGGGGCAGGCCCAGCATCTCGGCGATCGCCGCCGCCGTCGGATAAACGCTCTGGCTATGCGTCTGCACGACGAATTGGTCACCGTCGAAAAGCGCGACGGCGGCGGAGGAACCGATGGAGCCATGCATGTGATAGGGGCGGCGATAGACGGCCGCGACCTGTTTCACCGGCCGGGCGGTGGAGCGGGACTCGTCCTTGATCGGGATGTCCTGGCTGTCCTGCGCCTTCATCCAGTCGTAGATGCCGTCATGGGTCAGGGGGCTTGTCCCTTCCTCCCATGTCGCCGCGCTTTCCAGGGCCTCAACCGCCGCCATGGCCTGGTCTTCCCGCTCGGCGATCACACCGAGGAAGCTGCCGTCGCGGACCACCTTGAGCACGCCCGGCATGGCTTCGACCTGCGCGGTTTCGACCGAGACGAGCTTGGCGCCGTAGGACGGCGGGTGCAGGACGCGGCCATGGACCATGCCCTGGGGGCGGTAGTCCTGCACGAAGGCGGGCTCGCCCAGCACCTTGGCGGGAAAATCGCGGCGCGGGACGGGCTGACCGATATAGCGATAGGCGGCAGGGTCCTTCGGCTGGACCGTGCCGGTGGCTTCGCGCTCGATGCTCAGCCCTTGGACAAGATCCCAATAGGTCAGCGAGCGGCCGTCGGCGGCCTTGATCGTGCCGTCCTCGACGCTCAGGCTCTCGATCGGGGCGTCCAGCTTCTGTGCCGCGAGGTCGAGCAGGATGTGGCGCACTTCGGCGGCGGCGTAGCGCACGGCCGTTGCGCCGTTGGGCATGGATAGGCTGCCCGCCGTGGTTCCCTCGTCGGGGGTCTGGGCGGTGTCGCCGGAAATGATGTTGAGCCGCTCGATGTCGATATCGAGTTCGTCGGCAGCGACCTGGCTGAGAGCGGTGAGGATGCCCTGTCCCAGCTCGACCTTGCCGGTCAGCAGGGTCACGGTGCCGTCGGCATTGATGCGGATCCAGGCATTGAGCATGGGGTGCGCATTGAGGCTGCCCGGCAGCCTTGCCTGCGAGGCCTGGGCCATGCCCACCGGACCGAAGAGGTTGAAGGCGAGGGCCAGTGCGCCGCCGGCTTTCAAAAGCGTGCGGCGGGAGAGGAGCATCTTGTCCGGCATCATGCCACCTCCTTCGCGGCGCGGAGAATCGCCCGGACGATGCGGTTATGGGAACCGCAGCGGCAGAGATTGCCGTCCATGGCCTTGCGCACCTCCTGGTCGGTGGGATTGTCGTTCTCTCTAAGGAACGCGGTCGCCGTCATGATCATTCCCGAGGTGCAGTAGCCGCATTGCGCCGCCTGTTCCTCGAGGAAGGCCTTCTGGAGGGGGCTGGGGCTGCCGTCCTCGCCCCGCAAACCGGCGGGGGTTTCGATCTTCGCGCCTTCGACGCTTTGGACCGGCAGGCTGCAGGAGCGGGCGGGCTGGCCGTCCACCAGCACGGTGCAGGCCCCGCATTGGGCAAGGCCGCAGCCGAATTTTGGGCCGTTGACGCCTAGATCATTCCGTAGGACGAACAGAAGTGCTGCATCAGGAGGTGCCTCGACGTCGCGTTTTCTGCCGTCGACATTCAAAGTGATCTTCATGCCGGAGTTCCTCCCTGGTCTTGTGAAGTGAGAGGGACGGCGGGCGCCCCTTCGTCAGAGAGGCTATGTTTGCATACATTATAGTTGACGGTCAGTCCCTGATATTGTGACTTTCCTTGGGTCTCGGTTGAAGTTTCTTGGCGTGATCAGCCGGAGCAGGCTAGGAAATTGAGGGGGTCCGGCGCCTGAGAAGCCGGATCCCCTGCTTGCCGAGTGTCCCAGCTTTTTGCTCAGGCCAATTCCTCGCTCAAGATGGACAGGCTGCGCTCGACGGCAGAAGCCATGCGGCGTACCGCCTCCTCGGGAGAGATGTTTTCCTGGCCCTTCTGCGGGACGGCGAAGACGCTGACATTGACCTCGTTGCTGCCTTGGAAGGCAGCCGGCGGCAAGTTGTTGCGTTGCAGGATGATGTCGGCGACGAGGCGGCAGGTGCGGCCATTACCGTCCGAGAAGGGATGGATGCTGACCAGCTTCTGATAGGCAAGGGCGGCCAGTTCGATCGGATCGGTCTGCCCCATCTTGTCGTTCAGCCAAGTCATGAAGTCGTCCATGAACAGCGGAATCCGCTCAGGGGTCAGATAGGCGGCGCCGCCGCCCGCCGTTTCGGGACGCTCCCGGAATTCGCCGGCGATTCCTTCATTGGCCGGCATGCCGGTATTGAGCAGGCGGTTGATCTGCTTGATGCTGTCGAGGGTCAGCGGCTGGTTGCTGCTGGCGATTTCTCTGGCGAAGGCGCTGGCCGCTTTCCAGTTGTCGGTGGCGCGGCGTTGTCCCTCGGCTATTTCTCCGCCACCGCTCTTGCCGGCGATGGTGTCCGAGCTTCCCATGCGGATGGCGTCGATCCGTTCCGTTGCCCTCGCCAGCTTTCCGGGGTCGGCATTTTCCAGATCGAGCTGGTCAGCCGTGTCACGGATGCGCTGGGACATCTGCTGCAAGGCCGGGCGGTTTTCCTCGGCAATGGGGCGTGCAAGTGCGGCGCTGAGGTCCTGCGAGATGATACGCCCGAATTCCTTGCGATTTTTAACTGACAAGGCCAGGGCATCGCTGTCCAGTGTCTGGAATAGCGGTTCGGCGCGGGTGAAGATTTCCGATTGCAGGTCGATCCTGGTTTCGTCGCAATAGGCGGCGGTGCGGTCCCAGTTGGAAGCGGCCTTGAGATCGGCCAGCATCTGGCGGGCCTGGCTCAGGCCTTCGATGATTGCCGCCTGGTCCGGGCCTGCCTGGCGTACGGCATCGCAATAGGCATCGATCACTCGGGTGGCTTCGTGTTCCAACATGTTGCGGAGGCTCGCCGCGGTGGTGCTGGCGCCATTGGTGCCCTGGATGCCTGCCAGGCTAGAGCCCAAGGCGGTCAGGACCTGTGCCTGGGCCTGAAGTTGTTCGGCATTTCCACTTTGCAGAACATCCCGGCTCAGGTTGAGGTTGAGCCAGGCGTTGGAAAGCTGCTGCTGGACTTCGGGCGGACCGACGCGCTCGATCTGCTTGTCGATGGTGAAATTGACGTCGCCCATTCCTCTGCCGCGCAGTGAATCGATGATCGCTTCGGGGATGTCGTCCACCCTCTCGATGACGAATTCCACCTTCATGGCCGCCGAGATTTCGTCCGCAGGCCTGCCCAGGGCCGGGCCGACCAGCCGGATCGCGAGGGTAACCGTATCAGCCAAACTACGGATGGTGGAAAGGGATCGCGCGCTGATATCCTCGTCCGCGCCATTGCAGAACAGGAAGTTCAGGCTATCACGCATCTGGCTCATCTCGGGGCTGGTCAGGGATGTCCACAGAGTCTGCATCTGCTCGGCACTGGCCCCCGCTGTGAGCAGGCCCATTTCCACGAGATTGGTGTTGAAGTCGATCAGATCGTCCGCGCCCACTTCCGCGCCTGAGGCCACCATGTCGGCTAATAGCGGCGTGAGGGCCGCGTCATAGCGGGTGAAGTAGGTGTGAAGAGCATCGGTCCGGTCGGCATGCGACGCCTCGGGATTGCCGAGGACCGTCAGCAGGGCTTGTCCGGCATCCCGGTTATTCCAAAGCGCTTCCAGGAATTGCGGGTTTGCCATGTCGTGGCTCAGCGCCATCTTGCGGAGGGCGGCCCGGTCGCTTTCGTTGGTGCTCAGCCGGTCGGCGGTCTGCAAAAGGGCAAGCTTGTTGTCGAGGAAGCGCTCGACACGCTTTTCGGTGACTTCCCGGGCTTGAGCCATGGAAACGACCTGATTGCCAAAGCCCGCGCGCTCGATGTCCCTTTTGATGGCCTGTTGCAGGCTGGACAGGTTGAGGTCCTTGTCGTCGTGCTTGAGGTCCATCCCCTTTTCGTGGACCAGGTCGGAGAAGACCTTGCCGAAGCTGTGGGGGTCGTGCGCCGCCGTGTTCTCGCTGAAATGATAGGCGACCATGAAGTTCAGGCCCTTGACCTGCTTCATATGGGCTTCGCCCTGCTGGATGATCTTGTTGACCGTACGGGCACTCAACGGCTTGCCCGATTCGATGTCCAGCTTTTGGCTGGCGGTGGTCGCGTAGGAACTGCCGAATTGCTTTTCCAGCGCGGCCACGAAGGATTGCATGATCTGGCGGTTTTCAGCCTTCAGGCTGTCGCCGCGGAACCATTGTGCGATCCGTCCGCCAATACTCATCTTGCCGACGGTGGGTTGGCCGTTGCCGGCACCGTTCTCGAGCTTGAGCATCCCGCCATCGGCGGCGGCCTTCTGGAATTGGGTAATGGTAAGCGCCATCGTCGAACCTCCTCAGACCCGCAGGCCCTGGAACATGGGCCCCTGCTGTTCGGAGGTGTCCGTGCCGCCGGCGGGTTGGTCCAGCCGGGTCATCCAGCTTTCGGCGATATCGACGAAGCCTTTGATCTCGGCTTCGAGCAAGACCGGCGTCAGTGACGGGAGGGGCAGGGCATAGACCAGGGCGATGCTGCGCGTCGCCGGATCGACCCCGATGGTCGCGCCGCCGGTACCGCGGAAGAAATGATTGGCTTCCAGGAGGGATTCGTACAATTCCGCGCTTGCCGGTTGCGGAGCCAAGCCCAGATGTGCATAGAGCATCAGTTGCTGGGCCTGGGGGACCAGTTCCATGTTGACGAGCACGTTGTCGAAGCCCAGGCAGCAATAGCCATAGGCGTCGAAGGTCAGCTCTTCCAGGCCGATCGTGCGTCCGAACTCCGCGAGTATCTGCTGGGCTTGTTCCAAGTTTTGCACCGCCAGGTCCTCCTGATTGATCCTTCTGCCTTTTTAGTAACGGCAGAGGCGTATCGGTTCGGAAAAAGGGCGGGTTTTGCAGACTGGTCCCCAGGCAGGGTAAGCTGGCGTCATTCTTCGGTCCGCTGGAATCATGCGGACGGCCGAGACGGAAAGGAGCGTTGCATCATGTACATCGCCATGAACCGGTTTAAGGTCCGCCTGGATGCGGAGAAGGATTTCGAGGAGATGTGGCTCAATCGCGAAGTTCATTTGCGCGAGGTGCCGGGCTTTGCCGAATTCCATATGCTGCGGGGGCCGCGATACGAGGATCACCGCCTCTATTCCTCGCATACGGTCTGGGAGTCAGAGCAGCACTTCCTCGACTGGACGAAGTCAGAAGCCTTCCGCTCCGCCCACCGGGCAGCCGGTGGCAGCAAGCCCCTTTACCTCGGACCGCCCCAGTTCGAGGGCTTCGAGGTCATTCAGACGATCGGACGGGAAGGTTGAACCGGATTTCAGCTTCTGGAATTGTGCGCCGCAGGCGTTCGGGAGCCCCGACGCCTGCCTGTAACGAACCAGAGTCTCAAGGACGGTAACGATGCGTGATCCAGCGACCAAGGGGTATACACTCAACCAGACGATGCTGCGCGTCCGCGACCCGGATGCGTCGGTCCGCTTCTATACCGAAGTGCTGGGCATGACGTTTCTTCAGCGCTTTGACTTCGAGGAGATGAAGTTCTCCCTTTACTTCCTGGCGCTGCTGAAGGAAGGGGAAACCGTGCCGGAGGATCCTGCCGAACGCAGCCGCTTCGTCTTCTCCCGGGAGACCACGCTTGAGCTCACCCATAACTGGGGAACCGAGAGCGACGAATCCTTCGCCGGCTATCACAACGGGAATTCCGAACCGCGTGGCTTCGGCCATCTCGGCATCAGCGTGCCCGATGTCGATGCCGCTTGCGAGCGTTTCGAAAAGCTTGGCGTGGAATTCGTGAAGCGGCCGAATGACGGCAAAATGAAGGGCATCGCCTTCATCAAGGATCCCGACGGTTATTGGATCGAGATCCTGTCGCCGAACGGCATGGCGTCCATCGCCGCCGCTCAGCCGAAGTAAGCCCGTCGGGGAGGGGAGGAAGGGGAGCTTTCATTCCCTTCCTCCCCTCCGCCACGGTTCGAGGTTTCAGTGAAGATTGCTCCGCAATCCACTGGAATCCTTAGGGCTTGCCGCAGGCGGCGGGAGGCGCGACACTCCTCCCATTTCAACGTTGGACAGAGGCTTTCATGCTGACGCTCTATTATTCGCCCGGCGCCTGTTCGCTGGTGCCGCATGTCGCCCTGGAAGAAACGGGCGCGCAATTCGAGGCCAAGCCCGTTTATCTGCGCAAGGGCCAGCACAAGCAGCCGGAATATCTGGCCATCAATCCCAAGGGCAAGGTGCCTGCCCTGGATATCGGCGGGTGCGTCCTGACCGAGAATCCCGCCATCCTGACCTATATCGCCCGCACTTTCCCCGAAGCCAGGCTGCTGCCCAGCGGCGATCTGGTCAAGGAAGTCGAGGCGCTGTCGCTGCTTTGCTGGTTCTCGTCCGGCGTGCATCCGGTGATCGGCCGTTTCTTCGGTCCCGCACGCATCTGCGATGCCCCTGGTTCGGAAGGGCGCCTGCTGGAGATCGCCCGCGAGGGAACGGCGCAGAACTTTGGCATGATCGAGAAGATGCTCGAAGGCCGGGAATGGCTGCTGGGGGACTATTCCGTGGCCGATGCCTATGCCTACGTCTTCTTCAGCTGGGCCAAGGCACTGAACCTGGATGTTAGCGCCTATGGCAATTACGCCGCCCATTTCGAGCGCGTCGGCGCCCGCCAGGCGGTGCAGCGCGCCCTGGCCCGCGAGGCTGAAGCCCGCGCGGCGATGGAAGGCTGAAGTCAACGAGCCCAGCCCCCGGGATGAAGGGTGTCCCGGGGGCTGGACTATCCTGTGTCTTTACTCAGTACGGAACTTTCGCCGGGTCCCGGAACCACGCCTCGAAACCGGCCTTGGCTTCTTCGGCCAGCAGGCGGGTCATGGGGATGTCGCGTTCCTCGATGGGCTTGACCACTTCCCGGTAAAGATAGGCGTCGTCGAAGCCGATGGCGGCGGCATCCTCGCGGCGGTTGGCGTAGTGGATGTGGCCGATCCTGGCCCAGTAGATGGCGGACAGGCACATGGGGCAGGGTTCGCAGCTGGTATAGATCTCCGCCCCTTCCAGCGAGAAATTTCCCAGATTGCGGCAGGCATCGCGGATGGCGACCACCTCGGCATGGGCGGTAGGGTCGTTGCTGCTGGTGACCTGGTTCCAGCCTTCCCCGACGATCCGTCCGTCCAGCACCACCACGGCGCCGAAGGGGCCGCCCTGGCCCTGGCCCGATTTTTCGGCGGCAAGCGCGATGGCGCGCCGCATGAAGTCTTCCTTATCCATAGGCCCATTTTAGACACAGCCTTCTCATCCCGCCAAGCCATGCGAAAGCGTATTGACGGAAGAGGTGAAATCTCACAATGTGATTTTGCAAATGACTCGCAATTTCATGGCGGAGGAGCGAGATGTGCGGTTCTGAAATGTGTCGTCCGATCAAGGCCGGGTCGGGACGGCGGCGCAAGCTGTGGGAACTGGAGCGGCAATGGCATTGCTCGGTGGTCGGCACCTGCCTGACCATGGCCGATCTGCGGCGTATCATCGCCAAGACCAGGGTCAGCATGGAAGCCGATGTGACCGACTATCACATCCACGGCTTCTTCGTGACCCGTGCCGGCGAGAACGGTATCCATGCCAAGTTGATGCAGAAGATCATGGACCAGCGCTTCCTCGTCACCATCAACCGCTTCGGGCGGGCGAAGACGGAAGAGGAATTACGCAGCCTGTGGGACGAGCACGAGGCGCGCGGCGAGGTGTCGGGGGCCTATTGGGCGCTGGTGACCCATCCCGCCGCGCCCCTGGACCTGCTGGAGCATGTCTTCGGGCAGGTGCACATGCTTTCCCATCTTTCCGGCGCCTCGCATCGCGGCGACTTGCGGCGGACGGTGGAACTGGAAGCACGGGTGGCCGAGCTGGAACAGCGCCTGACCCAGGAACGCGCCGCCGCGCGCGCGGAGATCGCCCGCCGCGACGAGGACCTGGGCGAACTGCGCAACAATCTGGCCGTGGCGAGCATCCAGCAGGGCCGGGTGGAGGCGCTGGAAGCCCGGCTGGCGGAACTGGAGGACGGCAGCGCCCTGCGCAAGGCCGAGAACGAGGCTGCGACCCTGCGCCGCGCCCTGTCGCGGGCGGAAGGGCGGATCGCCCGCGCCGAGGCCCGGCTGGTCGAGCGGGAGGCGGAACTGACGGCCCTGCGCGAGACCAGCCGCTGCTACCGCGACGACGTGGAGCGCATGCGCTGCGACAAGGCGGCGATGATGCGCGAATTGGCGGAATTCGCCCGCCACCAGATTCCGCCCGCCGAACAGCGCCCCGATCTGGGCGGGTCCTGCCTGCTCTATGTGGGGGGGAGGGACCATCTGGTGCCCCATATGCGGGCCATGGCCGAACGCTGCAACGGCCAGTTCGTCCATCACGACGGCGGCGTGGAGTCAGGCGTGGCGGCGCTCAGCGGGGCGCTGGAAAGGGCCGATGCCATCTTCTGCCCGGTCGATTGCGTCAGTCATGAGGCTGTCAACCGCATCAAACGCGCCTGCGAACGCTGCTCCAAGCCCTTCATTCCCCTACGCAGTTCCGGCCTGTCCGCTTTCAGCCAAGCGTTGCGCAGCCTGCCCAAGGAAGCAAGGCTGGAGCGCTGATCCCTCTACTCCGGCCGAAGCATCCCGGCCGTCGGCGTGACGCGCCCTTGCCAGGATGGAAGACGTTCTAGACGGCTTCTTCCTGGCAGGCATCCCAACGGGCGTTGAGGACCAGTTTGCTGACATCGCTGCGCGGGCGGGCGAAGTAATAGCCCTGGCCGTAATTCACCCCGGCCTCGCGTAGCAAGCGGATGGACTGACGGTCTTCGACTCTTTCGCCGACGGTCTTGATGCCCAGGTCATGGCACAGCGCGGCCATGGCCTTCAGAAAGGCCGAGGCGCGGCTGCTGCCGAGTGCTTCCTGGATGTAGCTGCCGTCGATCTTGACGTAATCCACCTCCAGCGCCCGCAGATACTGGAAAGCGGCGGCACCGGCGCCGAAATCGTCCAGGCAGACCGCGCAGCCCAGCTTGCGCAGCATCGTCAAGGCGGCGTTGGCCGCCGGAAGGTCGGTGATTTCCGAACTTTCCGTGATCTCGAACATCAGCCGGGGCAGGAGGTCGCTTTCTCGTTTCAGCAGGGACAGCAGGTCGGCCAGGAAGGCGGAAGACGCGATGGAGCGACCGGACAGATTGACGGCGATGCTGTCGGTGGGCCGCACCACCGCATTCTGGCGCAGGACCTGAAGAGCCTTGCGGCAGGCCACCATGTCCAGCTCGCTGACCACGCCCACATCCTCGGCGAAGGAGACGATGCGCGAGGGCAGGAAGACCTTGTTGTCCCGCAGGAAGCGCGCCAGGGCCTCATAATGATGGATGCGGAAATCGCCCAGGCTCACCACCGGCTGGAAAACGAAGACGAAGCGTTCGGAATGGATGGCATGGCGGAAGGAATTGACCCGCGCCAGCGTTTCCCCGACGGCTTGGCGGTAGCCGTCGGTCAGGCTGCCGATGGACAGGTTCTGGCCGCCCTGGGAGACGAATCGGTTGATGGTGTAGATGAGCGCCTTGGTGACATCCTGGGGGGTCAGCGATTCCGCCGTCATCTCCAGCGAGGCCGAGGAGACGGACAGCCGGGTCTCGGGGGACATCTTGCGGGCCATATCCTCGATATGGCTGTTGAAGTCCTCGTTCAGGGCCTCGTCTTCATGGATGATGCCGAACTTGCTGTCATCCAGCCGCCCGACCGATTCGCCCCCGACCGACCAAGCCTTGAGATAGCCTTCCACATTGTCGAGGAAGGCGCTGACCTGTTCCGGCTCCAGCCCGTCCCATTCGCCCTGGGACAGGTCGAGCAGGGTCATGGCATAGTCGTCCCCGACATCGAAGCTTTCCTTCAGCCGCTGCTCGACCATCTGTACGAAGCTGCCCGGGGTCTGGGGCGGGGCCAGGCTGTCGTCGAGGCCTGCGGCGGCGGCGGAGCCTTTCAGCTTGGCGATGGTCAGATGGACGAGCCCGCTGCGGTCGGGCAGCTGGATGCCGGAAAACAGCGACGGCACGGTGCTGCCGTCGCTGCGCAGGCCGGTCAGTTTTAGGCGGTCGAAACGGCCCCGCTTGCCAAGCCGCACCAGGGCTTCGCGCAAGGTGAAATGATCCTGGGGGGCGATCAGGGCGAACAGGTCCCGGCCGAGCATCTGGCTGTTGTCCAGGCCGAAGAGCGGCCTGGAAGCACCGGCGCAGAAAGTGATGCATCCGTCCGGGCCGACTTCGAGAAGAAGGTCAGCGCCTGCGAAAGCAAAGGCGACAAAGCGGTCGCGCTGGCGGCGGATGCTGTCCGTCATGGAAATCCTGATCTTGCCCGCAGAAAGGGTAGAGCGGCTGCCGACATTCCACAAGAGGTGTAAGGGCCGGTTTCGTATTTTGGCGAAGGTATTGATGAAAATGGAGAAAACCAGGACCTTGGGCCTAATTTTTTCGGTCTGGCGAAGGGAATGCCTCTAGACTGAAGAGCCGTTGCAATGTGCAAAAATAACGGTAATGATCCGGTTTCCGTACATTCCTGAAGGCAAATACAATGGGCATCGGCTTTGGTCTCCGGGCTGCAGCCGCTGATGGCGGTGGACTTCTCGGGTCGGTGCGTCGGCTTTTTCTACTGCTGGTTTGCGTCGTTTTGCTTTTGTTTGCCAGTTTCGCAGCCTGGAGTTTCCATCACTATCGCAGTGAAGCCTTTGCGGAGCTTGAGATTCTTTCGCATCTGGCAAGCGGCCACGCCGATCGCAGCTTGCAGGCCGCCGACATCATCCTGGAGGAAGCGGTTGCCTTGGCCGCGACGACGGACTGGAATGACCAGGGGGCCATCGATCACCTGGAGGAACGGCTGCGCGAACAGGCGAGCCGTCTGTCCGCCCGTCCCCGGCTCAGTGTCTGGGATGCACAGGGCGGGCTGCGGTTCAGCACGTCCAACTTGGCCCATCCCGATATGAGGGCGGAGCATCGCTCTTATTTCACGGCGCATAAAAGCGGCAATATCGGGCTTTTCTTCAGCGAATTGTTCATCGGCCAGTCCGGAAAGAGGCCGATTTTCGTCCTTAGCCGCCGCATCGACGGCCCGGCGGGAGAGTTCGCCGGTGTCGTGGCGGTCGCCGTGGACATGGAATTGCTGGCAGAGAGCTATAACGGCATCAAGTCGCGGCATGACCGCAGCGTGCTATGGCTGCGCGAGGACGGCCAGCCGCTGATGCGCGACCCGATGGAATACCTGGAAAAAATGGTCGGCCAGCCGCCCAGCCCCGCTAGCGAATGGGTAGTGACGCAGCAGCAAAGAGAAGGCCATGCGACCTGGCGTTCCATCTATGACGGAAAACTGCGGACCCTCGTCTACCGGAAAAGCAATGAATTCCCCCTTTACGTGCTGGTTTCGGTTTCCGAGATGGCCGTGGCCGCCGCCTGGGCGAAAAGCATCCTGCCGCTGGTCCTGTTCGGGCTGGCCTGTATCGCCAGCTTGCTCTGGCTGCGGCATTATGCATTGCGGTGGGCCAAGCGCGAGGAAGGCTATCTCGCCCTGCTGGCCGGCATGAACGACAGCCTGCAAAGCAGCAACAACGAACTGGAACAGCGCGTGGCCCGGCGGACGCGCGACCTGGAGGAGCAGTCCACGGCGCTGCTGCGGGCCCTGTCCGAGAAGGACAGCCTGCTGCGCGAGGTCAACCACCGCATCAAGAACAGCCTCCAGTTGGTTTGCAGCCTCCTGACCCTGCAAGGCTATAAATCCCAGGAGCCGGGCGTGCGCCATCAATTGGCGGAAGCGGTCTCGCGGGTCAGCGCCATTGCGCGCATGCATGAACGCCTGTACCTGACCGACAAGATCAAGGAAGTGGACCTGCCGGAATATCTTGGCGGCCTGCTTACCGATCTGGAACGTTCGACCGGCGACGGCGCCTTGTGGCAGGTGCGTTTCTCGCCGGTGCCCGCCCGTCTTTCGCCCGACCAGGCGGTACCCCTGGCCCTGCTGGTGAACGAACTCGTCACCAATGCCTTCAAATACGGCCGTCCCATCGACGGCAGTGAATGGCTGGTCCAGGTGGTGATGAGCCGTCCCGAGCCCGGAAAGCTGCAACTCGAGGTCTTCGATCCGGGGCCCGGCCTACCCGATCCGGACCTGCTGCACAAGGGCGGCAATCTGGGCATGCAATTGGTGCGCAGCCTGACGCGCCAGATCAACGGCACGGTCACCATCGGCGAGGGTCCGAGTTTCTCCCTGCGCATCATCCTGCCATGCCCGGAAGCGGAAGCCCCGGCGGATGCGGAAAAGGCGGATGCCTGACGTGGCGGTTCCGTCTCAGTCCTGGCGCGGAGGAGTGCCGGGATTGCGGAACTGATCGCGGCTTTGCCGGATGACCTGGCGCAGTTCCGCTGCGCAGACGGGCTTGACCAGGGACTGATGCCCGGCGTCGCGGATGGCTTCTTCCTGTTCATGATCGGCGGCCAGCACCACGGCGGGAACGCTTTCCCCGAACCGGACCCTTAAATCATCGAGGGCGCCCAGGGTGAAGGACGGGTGCTGCGGATTGAGGTCGAAGAGGATCACGTCCGGCGGGCGGGGCATCACGCTTGCGAGAGTGTGGGGATCGTCGCTTTCGATGACCGTGGCACCGGCTTCTTCCATCATGATGCGGGTCACGGTGCGAAGTTCGCGGTCGTGATCGAGAAGTCCCACGACGACGCCATCCAGGCTGGGGCCCCCGTCCCCTGAGGCCTCGGCGGGATCGGTCTGGGCCAGCGGCAGTTCGATGGCGAAGACGCTGCCCTTGCCGGGCGTGGAGCGGACATCCAGGGAATGGCCCAGCAGCCGCGACAGGCGCAGGACGATGGACAGGCCCAGCCCCAGTCCCCCGGCGGCAGCCGCCCCGTCCGGCCGTTGGACCTGATAGAATTCATCGAAGATGCGGTTCAGCTGTTCGGGGGCGATGCCCTCGCCGGTATCCCAGACCTCGACCCTGATGCGTTCGCCCCGCCTGCGGCAGCCGATGAGGATGCGGCCCGTGCGGGTATAGCGCACGGCATTGGTGATCAGGTTGCGCAGGATCCGCCCCAGCAGCACGGGGTCCGAGCGGATGACGGCGCCGCAGGGCATGACGCGCAGGCGCAGCCCCTTGCCTTCGGCTTCCAGGCGGTTCTGGTCGCCTATTTCGTGCAGCAGGGGGCCAAGCGTCAGGGCTACCGGCGAGGGCTCGATGGCCCCGGCTTCCAGGCGGGCGATGTCCAGCACGGAATTGAGGAGTTCTTCCGAGGACCGCAAGGCCTTGCCCATCATGTCGATCAGGCGGCGCTGATGGGGCGGCATCTCTTCCTGTTCCAGCACACCGGCGAACAATGTGGCGGCATGCAGCGGCTGGCGCAGGTCGTGGCTGGCGGCGGCGAAGAATCTGGATTTCAGGCGATTGGCGTTTTCGGCTTCCTGCTGCGCGGCCAGCAGGCGGATTTCGGCATTCTTGTAGGCGGTCAGGTCGGTCACGCTGCCGACGAATCCCGCGCTTCCCTCGCCGGGCATGATCTGCGGTATCGCTTCGACCAGGATCCAGCGGATGCTGCCGTCGGGGCGGAGAATGCGGTACTCGCCCTGGACAGGCTGCTGCGATCTGGTCGCCTCGACCCAGCGGGCCTCGACCTGGGGGCGGTCGTCGGGATGGATGGTGGACAGCCAGCGTTCCATCGGCAGGGTGGTGCTGTCCAGTCCGCCGATTTCCACGCAGCGCTGATTGAGGAAGAAGGTCCGGGCCTCGATATCGGTCCAGAAGATGCCGGTGGGGACGACGCGGGCCAGGGTCTGGTAGCGGCTTTCGCTCAGGGCCAGCGCCTCGTTGCGTTCGGCCAGCGCCTGGGTGATGCAGCGGAGGTCCCGCGTGTCGCGCTGGATGCGCAGCCATAACGCCGTGGCAAGGCCGCCGATCAGTGTCACGCCGATCAGCAATGGGGGCAGGGTGGCGCTCAGGAAGGCGCCGCCCGGCATTTCCATGGACCAGCTCAGTCCTCCCACCACCCTGCCATCGGGGTCGTACAGGGCCAGGAAGGGCTGGTCCCGGACCTCCTCGTCTTGAGTGCCCAGCAGGCGCATGTCGCGGAAGGTGGTCTCGATGCGCAGGAGGTCCGGGATCACGGCTGTTTCCACATCCTCGGCAAGGATCAATACGGCCCCGGTCGGGTGGACCGGTTCATCGCGATAACTGAACACGGCCGCTGCACTGGCGAGGAAGACCCGGTCTCCCAGGGGCAGGAAAGCGTCGACGGAATAGGGACGTTCGCCCGCGCGGTCGCGCGCGGCGGTGATCAGGGCGGCGAGAGAGGGATTGAGGGCCGGGTCGAGGTCGGCTTGCGGGGAAGCCCCGGACACCCAGGCCGGCGAGGAATCCTGGCCGATGAGGATCAGAAGGTCGGTCTGGGGCGTTTGCAGGGCATGCCGTCCCAGGTGCTTCGTCAGCCATATCTCATCATAGGGAGGCTGGGCGGTGGCATCGGCCAGGGCGTCCCACCAGGCGAAATCCAGGGTGCGCAGGCTGAGATTGTCCGAGATCGCCACGATCCGCGATTCCACCCTTTCCATCGCCATCTGGCGATGGATGGCGTCTTGGCTGGCGGCTGCATAGAAGACGAACAAGGCGACCAGCACCCCGACGGCGAGGATGAGCACCAGGGGCAGCACGGAAGTCGCACTACGGACTTTCCAGCTGTTGTCCTTTCCCCCATCGATCATCATGACTCCGGCAGTCGTCACCAAAGCTGGGCCAAGCTTCAAGGATACGGAGCGTTCCACACTGCATCAATGGCAGATGGAAGTGTAACCTGAATAGTTATCGGGGATATCCGCAGCGTCATTCTGAGTAATATTGTTTTTCTCTTTATATCTGCTGTTGTTTTTCGAGTTAAAATGGAGAGAAGGGAAAATAAGGCTGATATTAAGGGCGAGGTTGCCTCACTGAAGGGATGGCTTTCCGGCGCGAGAGGCGATGCCGGATATTGAAAGGGGAAAGGTGGGCGGACCGGAAGCACAATGTCCATGAATAAAATAGGTGCTTTACCACGGTTCGGCGCTATGATGCGGGCAACCCGTGGCGGCCATGGATCCGTTCGGTAGAAGTACGTAGGATGCTTCTGCTTGCCTCGGCGCATCTTGCGTCATAGCTTGCGTGGCTTGGCACGGTTTGTTCCACAAATTCCGGGCATCCGGAAGCGGAGCAGGGGGGGGACGTGCGCAAGATCATTGCCGTGGCAGAAACTGCTTTCCGGCGGGTGTTCGGGGACCTGCGAGTGTCGGAAGTCCGTGATCTGATTTTTCTCCGGGATCAATCGCCGCTCGTCCAGCGCCGACGGGCCGTCCTGGTTATCTCGCGCATCAGGATGGTGGCTGCGGTCTTCGCCATCCTCACCCCCCTCTGGATCCCGGTGGATATCCTTGTCTTCGACAAAGCCCTGGGGCTTTCCCTGGCGGCGTTACGGGTCTTGGCGACCCTGGCCTTCGCCGGAATCGCCTTGTCCTTCCGCGCCTCCGAGGATATGTGGGCGGCGCGGCGGGCGCTGGTGCTGCTGCTGGCGGTCCCCACCTGCTTCTTCCTGATCAGCCATCCCTTGCTGGCCCAGTTCGACATCGATGACCCGCTCCAGCAGGTCATCGCCGCAGGCTACGCTTTCCTGCCTTTCGTCATGGTGGCGGGACTGAGTGTCTTTCCCATCACGATGCTGGAAGGGGCGCTGCTTGCAACACCGCTTTGGCTTGCCAATCTGCTCATTGCAGGAACCGGCTATCAGCTGCTGACATTCGCCTCGCATCTGGGGGCGCTGTGGCTGTTGGCCCTGCTGGCGGTGGTGGCGACCTTGGCGGGAATGAGTCAGCTTCACTTCATGATGCAACTGGTCACGCAGGCTTCTCATGACGGGCTGACCCGCGCCTATACCCGGCGTACCGGGGAAGAGCTGCTGGACCTGCAATTCGCCCAGGCCCGGCGGACCGATACGCCGCTGGCCGTGGCCTTCATCGACCTGGACCATTTCAAGGCCATCAATGATTGCTACGGCCATGAAGAAGGAGACAACAGCCTGCGCGAAGCCGCCGCCGCCTTGCGCCGCATCCAGCGGCGGGGCGACATCCTGATCCGCTGGGGCGGCGAGGAATTCCTGCTGGTCCTACCCAATACCGATCTCGGCGGTGCCCGGATTGCCGTGGACCGCCTCTGCGCCGCCGGCTTGGGCAAACGTCCCGACGGCAAGCGCCAGACGGCCAGTATCGGCATCGCCGAACGCCTGGCCGATGGCTGCCGCGAATGGGACAGCCTGGTGGAGAAGGCCGATCACCGCATGTATGTGGCCAAGCAATCCGGCCGGGACCGGGTGGTCGCCAAAGACGAAATGGCCGCGCCGGTCGCGTGACGCAGGAGGTTCCTCCCTTCGACGCGGCGGTGGTGCTGGGCGCCAAGGTGTATCCGGACGGGACGCCCAGTCCCGCCTTGTTGCGGCGGATCGAGAAAGCCGAAGAGCTGTGGCGCCGGGGCAGGGTGGGCCATCTGCTGCTGTCGGGTGGGGTGGGGGAGCCGCCGTTCCGCGAAGCCTGTGTCATGCGCGATATCCTGCAGGCGCGGGGCCTGCCCGGGCCGATCCTGCTGACCGAGGAAACCTCCAGGAATACGCTGGACAATGCCCGCTTCTGCGCCAGGATACTGGCGGAGCAGGGCTGGCGGCGGGTGCTGCTGGTCACCGACGACTTCCATCTGCCCCGTGCCCTCTATGCCTTCCGCCGGTTCGGTATCGCGGCGCGGCCTTGCGCGGTCCGGTCGCCGGCGCCCTGGCGTCTTCCTTTCCTGCTGGCTTGCCTGCGCGAAGCGGTGGCCTTCCCAGTCTATCTGTGGCGCGTGGAACGGGCGCGCCGCAAAGGGTAAGGGGCGGAAGACGCACGCCTTCTTCCGCCCCCGTGCCGCCCGTCAGACGGAGGTAGCGGCGCCGCGCTTATGCATTTTGCGCAGCACGGCCTTCTCGGTCTCGACGGCCAGGAAGACGACCACCATCGCCACGCCGATCAGCGCCCAGGTGTCGCCCCTGATTCCGGTGGTGCCGAACAGCAGCTGCATGGGCGCCGCATAGGTCCACAGCAATTGCAGCACCACGACCACGGCGATCGCACCCAGGGCGATGCGGCTGCCGAACAGGCCGTTGGTGTTCAGCGCCGATTTCTCCAGGAAGCGGGTATTGATCAGATAGGCGATCTCGCAGAAGACCAGCGCATTGACGGCGGCGGTGCGGGCATATTCCAGCGAGGATCCGTCCTGAAGCTCCATCATCAGCATCCCGAAGGTGACGCCGACCAGCAGGACGGTCACGAAGAAGACGCGCCAGATCAGGAAGGGCGAGAGGATCGGCGCGCCCGGCTTGCGCGGCGGATGCTGCATCACGTCCGGTTCCGGCGGCTCGAAGGCCAGGGCCAGGGCCAGGGTGACGGCGGTGACCATGTTCACCCACAGGATCTGCACGGCGGTGATGGGCAGGGTAATGCCGAGCAGGATGGCGAGCACGATGGTGAAGCCCTGGCCGCCATTGGTCGGCAGGATGAAGGTGATCGCCTTGATGATATTGGCATAGACCGTACGGCCTTCCTCCACTGCATGGGAGATCGAGGCGAAATTGTCGTCGGCCAGCACCATCTCGGCGGCTTCCTTCGCCGCCTCGGTGCCGTTGATGCCCATGGCGACGCCGACATCGGCGCGTTTTAGGGCCGGAGCGTCGTTCACGCCGTCGCCGGTCATCGCCGCGACCTGCCCCGAGGCCTGCAGGGCCTTGACCAGGCGCAGCTTGTGTTCCGGGCTCATGCGGGCGAAGACGTCGACGTCGTTGACCACCTGGCGCAATTCCTCGTCCGACAGCTTCTCGACATCGCTGCCGGTCATGATCCGGTCGGTCTGGCGCAGGGCGAGCTGCTGGCCGATGGCGCGGGCCGTCAGGCCGTGGTCGCCGGTGATCATCTTGACGCGGATACCGGCTTCATGGCAGCGGGCGACGGCACGAATGGCTTCCTCGCGCGGCGGGTCGGCGATGCCGAACAGGCCGAGCAGGATCATCTCTCCTTCCACATCGGCGAAGGCCAAGTCCACATGCTCCGTGGTGGTGTGGCGCACCGCCAGGGCCAGGGCCCGTTGCCCGCGCGAGGCGATGTCTTCGATCCGTTCCTGCCAGTATTCCATGTCCAGCGGCGCTTCGCCGCCGTCGTTCAGGCGCTGCCAGGAACTCATGCGCAGGATGACCTCGGGCGCCCCCTTGACGAAGATATAGCCCTTGCCGTCATGGTCGTGATGGAGGGTCGCCATGAAGCGGTGCTCGGATTCGAACGGAATGCTGTCGGTGCGCGGCAGGTTCTTGGCCTGGAAGCCCAGGTCCATCCCCGCCTTGGCGGCGACGGCGAGAAGCGCGCCTTCGGTGGGGTCGCCGTCCACGCTCCAGACGCCGTCACGCTGGGACAGCTCGGAATCGGCGCAAAGGGCGGCACCTTGGGCCAGTTCGCGCAAGACCGGCATGTTCTCGCAGGTGATTTCCCTGCCTTCGACGGTGAAGCCGCCTTCCGGCGCATAGCCGGTGCCGGATACGTCGATCATGGACTGGGCGGTGGCGATGACCTGCACCGTCATTTCGTTGCGGGTCAGGGTGCCGGTCTTGTCCGAGCAGATGACGGTGACGCTGCCCAATGTCTCGACGGCGGGCAGGCGGCGGATGATAGCGTTGCGTCCGGCCATGCGCTGCACGCCGATCGCCAGGGTGATGGTCAGGATGGCGGGCAGGCCCTCGGGGATGGCGGCGACGGCCAAGCCAACCACGCTGAGGAACAGGTCGGACAGAGGTACGTCATGGACGATCGCCCCGAAGGCGAAGGTGATGCCCGACAGGACCAGGATGGCAAGCGTCAGCCAGCGGCCGAATTGCCCGATCTGGCGCAGCAGCGGCGTCTGCAGCACCTCGACATCGGCAATCATGGTGCTGATGCGCCCGATCTCGGTATTCTCGGCGGTCGCCACCACCAGGCCGCGCCCCTGGCCGTAGGTCACCAGGGTTCCGGCATAGGCCATGGCCGAGCGGTCGCCCAAGGCCGCCGATTCGTCGACCGGCCGGGCGTGCTTTTCCACGGCCACGGATTCGCCCGTCAGGGCTGCTTCCTGGATTTGCAGGGTCTTGACGTCGAAGAGCCGCAGGTCGGCCGGGACCTTGTCGCCCGATTGCAGCAGCACCACGTCGCCTGGCACCAGGCTTTCGGCGGGCACGACCTGCCGCTTGCCGCCGCGCAGCACCATGGCCTGGGGCGAGAGCATGTTGCGGATGGCATCCAGCGCCTTTTCCGCCTTGCCCTCCTGGATGAAGCCGATCAGGGCGTTGATCACCACCACGCCCAGGATGACGCCGGCATCGATCCAGTGCTGCAAAAGGGCCGTGGCGACGCCGGCGGCCAGCAGCACATAGATCAGCACGTTATGGAATTGCAGCATGAAGCGCATGAATGCACTGCGCTGCTTCGGCGGGCGCAGGCGATTGGGGCCGAAACGTTCCAGCCGGTTTTGCGCCTCGCTTTCCTCAAGACCGTCGGGTTGGGCTTCGACCCGTTTCAGCACCTCCTCGACAGGAAGTGCGTGCCAGGGCTTTGGCTCTATGACGGACATGCGGCGTCTCCCAAGCTATCCTTATAAGCGTTGGGGATATAGTGACCAAACTTCGCAACTGCGAAAAGGAAAATAGGACGAAAAAAATATGGCAGGCTATTCGCCTTATTCGCACGCCCGCCCTTTGGCCGGTTCGCCGCCGCTGGACAGGTTATGGGCGGAATTGATCAGGCCGACATGGGAAAAGGCCTGCGGAAAGTTGCCGACCTGGCGCTTCAGCCTGGGCTCGTATTCCTCGGCCAGCAGGCCGAGATCGTTGCGCAGGGACAGCAGGTGCTCGAACAATTCCTCGGCTTCCTCGCGCCGCCCCTGGAGGACCAGGTTGTCCACCATCCAGAAGGAACAGGCGATGAAGGTACCTTCGTCGCCAGGCAGGCCGTCCACGTTTTCGTCGGGCGTATAGCGCAGGATCAGCCCATCCTCGCATAATTCGTCCTTGATGGCGTTGACGGTATTGACCACGCGCTCGTCGTCATGGGGCAGGAATCCGATCAGCGGGATCATCAGCAGCGAGGCGTCCAGCTGGTGGCCGCCATAGAACCAGGTGAAGGCCTTCCTGTCGGGATTGTAGCCCTTCTTGCAGACATCCCGGTGGATGCGGTCGCGCAGCATGCGCCACCGGTCCACCGGCCCGTCCTTGCCGAAGCGTTCCACCGCCTTGACCGCGCGGTCGTAGGCGACCCAGCACAGGATCTTGGAATGGGTGAAGTCGCGTTTCGGGCCGCGCACTTCCCACAGGCCCTCGTCGGGCTCCTCCCAGCGTTGTTCCAGGAAATCGAGCATGGTCTTCTGCACGTCCCAGGCCTCGTCATGGGGATGCAGGCCCATCTTTCGCGCCACATGGAAGACGTCCATCACCTCGCCATAGACGTCGAGCTGCATCTGCGGATGGGCGTCGTTGCCGATGCGGACCGGGCGTGATTCCTCGTAGCCGCTGAGCCAGGAAAGCTCGACCTCGTGCAGCCGCCGCTCGCCGCCGACGCCATACATGATCTGCAACTGCTCGGGCTTTCCGGCCACGGCGCGCAACAGCCATTCCCGCCATTCCATGGCTTCCTGACGGAAGCCGGTGACCAGCAGCGAATAAAGGGTGAAGGTGGCGTCGCGCAGCCAGCAATAGCGGTAATCCCAGTTGCGCACGCCGCCGATCTTTTCCGGCAGCGAGGTGGTGGCGGCGGCGACGATGCCGCCGGTGGGGCTGTAGGTCAGTCCCTTCAGCGTGACCAGCGAGCGCACCACCGCCTCCTTCCACTTGCCGCGATAGGTGCATTGGTCGGCCCAGTTCCGCCACCAGCTTTCCGTTTCCTCCAATTCCCGAAAGGGATCGCTGGGGGTGGGCAGGGGGCGGTAGGAGGGATACCAGATCATGCGAAAGGGCAGGCTTTTCCCGGCCTCGATCACGAATTCCGAGCGGATGCGCGAGCCTTCGCCCTCGAACTCGACGGGCATGCACATGCGGATACCGTCCGGCCCGGCAAAGGCGTGCAGGCCGCATTCGTCGCGCCGCAGCCAGGGCACCACAAGGCCGTAATCGAAGCGGAAGACCAGGTCCAGGCGCATATGCACCTTGCCGCGCCGTCCTTCGACGATGCGCACCAATTCGCGCCGGTCGCGGTCGGTGGGGCGGGGCATGAAATCGATGACGGCGACCACGCCTTCGTCGGTTTCGTATTCCGTTTCCAGGATCAGGGTGCTGTCGCGGTAGCGGCGTCTGGTCCTGCGGATTTTATCGCTGGGCGCGATCAGCCAGCGGCCGTTGTCCAGTGTGCCCAGCAGGGAACAAAAAATGGCCGGTGAATCGAAACGCGGCATGCAGAGCCAGTCGATCGAGCCATTCTTGCAGACCAGCGCGGTCGTGTAGGTGTTTCCGATCAGCGCGTAGTCTTCGATCCTCGCCGTCATCGCCGTCTCCGCTGCTTCCGGGCCGATGTCCTTAAGCTGGGGACAGGGGCCCGGATTGTCAGCGGTTTATTCGGCGTAAGTGCTTGCCGTGAAGCGGAACCAGTCGGACCAGTCCGACCCGTCATGGGCGCGGACATACAGCGCGTCGCTGCCCGGCGCGCTGCCGGCCCGCCACCAGGTTTCGGCCAGTTCCGAGGGAGAAAGCTGCACCGCCTTGGCGGCCGGTTGGTATTGGCCATGGGCATAGAGGCGCCCACTGTCGCTTGCGCTGGTGGCGCCCCAAAGCTGCCATGCGGTGATGCTGTCGCCGTCGGCATCCGAGGCGGAAAGCTTGCCGCCGATCCGGGTCCAGCTTCCCACTTCGCTGGAGAAATTCTCGCCGGAGGCGACGGGGGGCGTATTCTGCTTGGCGCTGACGCTGAATTTGCTCCAGGCGCTCCAGTCGCTGCCGTCCCAGGCCCGCACCCACAAGGAATTGGCCGTACCGGGCACGCCGGCGGTGAAGTAGACGTCGGCCAGGCTGTCGGCATCGACCAGGATATTGGCCTTTTCCGCCTGGGCCGCGCCATTGATCACGATGCGGCCGTTTCCTGGCGTGGCGTCCCAGAAGGTGTAATGGGTGATGGCATCGCCGTCGGCATCCTTGACGCTGAACCGATCCGCCAGCGGAAGGGAGGTACCTGCCTTGACCGTCGCATCGGTGGCGGTGACCGTCGGCGGCGTGTTCTTCTGCGCCGAGACCTTGAACGAGGTCCAGGCGCTCCATTCCGTGCCGTCCCAGGCACGGGCCCATAGGGAATCGGCGCTGCCGCCGGTTCCGGCGATATAGGCGACCGTATCCAGGGCCGAACTCGGGACGGTGATGGCGGTCTTCTCAGCTTGGCGGATGCCGTTGACGGCGATGTGGCCGTTGCCCGAGGTGGCATCCCAGAAGGACCAATGGGTGATCATGTCGCCATCTGCGTCATGGGCTGAGACGATGCCGCCCAGTTTCAGCGAAGCCCCGGCCTTGACCGTCTGGTCCGAAGCGCTGACCACCGGCGCCCGGTTGGCCTGCTGGAGCGGAACCGGAATGCTGGTATCGGCGAAGCGCAGAGTGTCGATCTGGTACAGCAGGTTGGTCCCGTCCCGTCCGTTGTTCAGATGCTCGACCCGCAGGCCGTCATTGGCGACATGGGTCAGGCGGTATTCGGCGCGGCTGCCCGAGAAGATGGCGGTGTTGGTGCCCGAGCCGCCGATCAGGATATCGTTGCCGCCGCCGCCCGAGAGGATGTTGTTGCCCGCACCGCCTTCCAGCCGGTTATCGGCATCGTTGCCGATCAGGATGTCGTCGCCGGACCCGCCTATGGCATTCTCGATGACCACGCCATAGGCGATGGTCAGGTTGCTGGTGCCGTCATAGCTCGGCTGGACCGGGGCGTTGTACCAACTCGGCAGCAGGTCGCGGGGGCTATCATGCTGGCCGATGCTGCTGAAGCTGCCGGGGCGCAGGTCGATCAGGCTGGGTCGGCTGAAATTGCTGGTGTCGATCGTGTCGTTGCCGCCGCCATCCCAGAGGGTCATGAAGAACGGGCGGTCCTCGAAACGGTAGATGTCGTCGCCCGCGCGGGTTTTGGTATTCGCCCCGTACAGGTGCTGGATCGCCGCCACGTCGTAGAGCATGGGCGTTTCCGGCTCGAGATGGTACCAGGTGTATTTGTAGCTGCGGCTGGTGCCCTCGACACTGACCATCAGGGAATCGGGCGCGGCATTGTAGGACATGACGGAATAGAGCTTGTTGTCCTCGATGCCGGGCAGGAAAGGGCCGGTATCCGACGCGGAATAGGCGCCCGGATGCTTCAGTCCCAAGGCATGGCCGATCTCATGGATCAGCGTCTGGTAACCATGCGATCCCGGCGTCAGGGTCTGGTTGCCTTCGCTGTGGCTGATCCAGACGTCGCCGCCGCGCGGATTGCCCAGCCAGCGCGAGCCGTTGTCGGCGGTATAATCGACGCTGGGATAGTAGGCATAGCCCGCGCCTTCGAAGGGGGCGGTGCCGAAGCGCATCTGCCCGCCATTCCCCGTGTCCGGGACTTCGACGAAGGTGATGTTGGCAATGTCTTCGTAAAGCTCCAGCACCGTGCGGACGGCCTGCTTCTGGGCTTCGCTCATCGGGGCGAAACCTGCGAACTCTCCTGAATCGTAGTAGCCCGGGACCCGATCCATGAAGCTGTAGCTTATGGTGACGGGACTGCCCGCCGGCTGTCCCGCATTCCAGCGCATGTGGTCTGCGGGGAGGAGGGCTTGGATGAAATATTCGGCCATGGCGCTACCTGCGAATCCGGGGAGAGCGGAAGCGCAGTAAACTATTGTCCGAAAGTTACGAAGCTGTGTTCGTGGGTTGTGTCAAATATGAGGCAAGTTTTGGCAGTGTATGGATAGGTCTATGCAAATAAACCTATGGTTAATTTCCTCTATTTAAAAATAGTTAACATAAGGTTATCGATATATAGTTTAGTTCTATCTGTCTGATGGGATAGGGTGGTATATCTCTCACGTCCAAGTTTCATTAAATCGCTACTTCTGGACTCGAATCTTCCCGTATGGTCGCAGACCTATAGGGTTACACGTGCAACGGGAGGGTTCATGCTTACGCATTCTGCCGACCTTAGGACTACTCTTCTCGAACAGGCCGCTGCCCAAAGGGCAGCGGTCCAGGCACAAGCCGAGGCCGCCCGGGCCGCGGCACAGGAGCAGAGGCAGGCAACCTTGGATCATGCCGCAGAAGTCCGTGAAGCCCGGACGGCCGACGAGGAAACGGGGGAAACCGAGTCGGGCTACAACCAGATCACCGGTTCCGGGGTCATTCTCGGCACGGCCGGACCCGATAGCATCACAACCGTCGATGACCAGCCCCCTCATGTGAATATCGGCTTCCGCATCGAGGCCGGAGGCGGGGCCGACATCATCGACACCACGGTCGGGGGGCGCGACGTCAACGAGATCTACACCCATTACGGCCTGTCCGAAGGCAGCGACACGATGGTCGGCGGCACCGATGCCGACACGGTCTATCTCGGCGCCCGCGATCACACGATCTGGGCGGGTATGGGCGATCACATCGAAGTGGTCGGTGAATTGGCGGGCTGGAACACGGTCAATCTCTATGGCGATGTCAGTGCCCTGGATGCCAGCGATTGGCAGGGCATCAGCGTCATCCGCCAGCATGCCGAAAGCCGGACGGCGGTCGATCTGCGCGGGCCGGATTCGGGCAATGCCGGGAATGACGGAACCGGCGTCCACCTTTCCGCCCATGTCGCCGGTTCGGCGGTCCATGGCGGCGCTGGTGGCGACGACATCACCATCCGCAGCGGCGTCGATGCTTTCGGCGGCGGCGGGGATGACCGGATCAACATGGGCGACGGTTTCCTGTCCGGCGTCACCGTTGATGGCGGCACCGGCTACGATACGCTGTTCCTGGCCTATCCCAGCACGCAGCCGCGCGTGACCGAACTGGCCGAGAATGTGCGGCTGACGAATATCGAGGAAATCAGCGGCGGCGGCGGCAACGGCTTCATCGCCTTCGCCGAGAATTTCGTCGCTGATCACCAGGGCGAAAGCGAGGTCATGCTCAATCTGGGCGGAACCAATTGGGGCGGCGACGACAGCTTCATGGAGCTGAAATTCGACAGCCGCCTGGGCCAGGCGGCGGAATTCGACGAAGCCACCAACAGCCTGCGGCTGACGGATACGGACAGCACGATCTGGCTGAATTTCGACACCAGCGGCGGCGCCACCGCCTTTTCCCTGACCGACATGGCAAGCCAGGAAGCGCAGACTTTCTGGATCGCGTGAGGATGCGGCGGGGGCAAGTCCCCCGCCTATTCCGAATAAGCGATGGTCGTGATCAGTCCCAGTTCCGCCTGGCGGGAATCCAGGCGGGTATGCTGGCAGACGATGGGCTGGTCGGACTCGATGAGGCTGGCATAATCGGTATCGCGCGGCACCGGTTCCGGGTCCTGCAATTCGTTGAAGCGCAGATGCATTGTCCGCTTGGCCGGAACGGTGACGCGATAGGGGCCGACGGGGTCGCGATCGGTGAAATAGAGGGTAATCCTCACCTGCGCATCGGTCTCGCCAGCATTGAGCATGCAGATTGTTTCATGGCTGGTCATCGCGGGTTCGGGGCCGGTGCTTTCGCCAGGGATATAACCCTCGGCGATGGCCCAGAGACGGCGTCCGATGGCGGGCATGGCAGTCTCCTTCTTCTTCTCAAATGTCACGGTTATGCAGGGCCATCCGGAGGACCTGTGCGGAATGCAGTGCTTGGCGGCCGGTGGCGCCTGCGATCTGTTCGCGGCAGGAAAAACCGTCGCTGATGATCAGGGTGGAGTCGTCGGCCTGGCGCACCGCAGGCAGCAGCACCCGTTCCCCCGCCTGCATGGCGACGCCGTAATGGGACTTCTCGAAGCCGAAGGACCCGGCCATGCCGCAGCAGCCCGAGTCCAGCTTGTGCCAGTCCAGCCTCATGGCATCGAGCAGATCCTCGTCATGGGCATAGCCGAAGACGGCATGGTGATGGCAATGGAGATGGAGCAGGGCGCGGCGTTCCAGCACAGGCGGCGCATAGCCCCGCCTGATCAGGAAATCCGCCAGGGTCCGGGTGCGTTCGGCGATGCGCGCCGCCCGTTCGTCATCGGGAAAGAGGTCCGGCAATTCGTCATGCAGGGCCGACAGGCAGGCCGGTTCGGGACCGACGATGGCCGCGCCGTCCTCGATCAGCGGCGCCAGTTCGTCCATCACCTGGCGCAGGTTTCGCCGTGCCAAATCCAGCATGCCCCAGGCGTAAAGGGGACGTCCGCAGCAGAGGGGACGCCTGGGCACGACGACGCGGAAGCCCGCATCTTCCAGCACTTCGGCGGTGGCCATGGCCACGTCGGTATGGAAATGATTGGTGAAGGTATCGACGAACAGGATCACCGGCGGGCAATGGGCATTGCGCGCCGCCCGCCGTTTCCAGCGCTGGCGGAAGGTCTGCGCTGCATAGCACGGCATCGCGCGTTCCGGGGCGATGCCGCCGATCGCCTTGACCATTCCCGCCAAGGCCGGGGTCTGAAGAATGAGGTTGCTGAGGCCCGGGAACAGCGAGGCGAGGCGCGACCACCAGAAGATCAGCCCCATGGAATAGGCCTCCCTGGGGCGCAGACGGCCCTTGTAGTAATGATGCTGGAACTCCGCCTTGTAGGTCGCCATGTCCACATTGACCGGGCAATCGCGCTTGCAGCCCTTGCAGGACAGGCAGAGGTCCAGCGCCTCGTGGACGGCTTCAGAGCGCCAGCCTTCCTCCTTCAGTGCGCCATGCATCATCTCGAACAGCAGATGAGAGCGGCCCCGCGTGCTGTGCATTTCTTCCCGCGTAACCATGTAGCTGGGACACATCACCCCGCCTTCCTTGCGCCGGCATTGGCCGACGCCGACGCAGCGCATGCTGGCATGGCCGAAACTGCCGCCATCCTCGGAGAAGGCGAAGGCGGTCGGGGGCTTGGCCGGCTTGAAACCTTCGCCGAGGCGCAGATGTTCGGTGCGGGAATAGGGCGAGACGATGCGGCCCGGATTCATCCGGTTCAGCGGGTCCCATAGAGTCTTGAAATCGCGGAAGGCCTTGATCAGTTCCGGGCCGAACATCCTGGGCAGCAATTCCGCGCGCGAGATACCGTCGCCATGCTCGCCCGACAGCGAGCCGCCATATTTCAGGACCAGGTCGGCGGCCTGTTCGGTGAAGCGGCGATATTTTCCGATCCCCTCTTGCGTGGTCAGGTCGAAGGGGATGCGGACATGGACGCAGCCATCGCCGAAATGACCGTAGAGCGAGCAGGGATAGCCGTAGCGTTCCAGCAAGGTGCGGAAATCGCGCAGGTAAGCGCCGAGACGGGCGGGCGGGACGGCGGCGTCCTCCCAGCCCTCCCAGGTATCGGGATGGCCGGGGACGAAGGCGGTGGCGCCCAGACCCGCTTCGCGGATGGTCCAGATGTCTTCCTGTTCGGTGGGGTCCTCGAACAGTTTCATCTCCGGCGGGTCGGTTTCCCGGCGCAGGGTGTCCATGCAGGCCCGGGCCTTGTCCTCGGCCTCTTCCGGGCTGTCGCCGCCGAATTCCGCCAGCAGCCAGCCTTTTCCACGGGGCAGGGCGTCGAGCATCTCCACATGGATGTTCTTGCGCCGCATGTATTCCGTCAGCGGGGCATCCATCCCTTCCAGCCCCACCGGCCCGAAACCCAGGATGCGCAGGACATGGTCACCGGCATGGTAGACATCGGGATAGCCCAGCACCAGCAGCACGCGGTGGGGCGGGCGGGGGATCAGGTTGACCTCGGCTGAAAGGATCGTGACGCAGGTGCCTTCGCTGCCGACCAAAGCGCGGGCGAGGTTGAAGCCGTTCTCGGGCAGCAGGGCATCGAGATTGTAGCCCGAAACCAGGCGCGGAATCTTCGGATAGCATGCGCGGATCAGACCGGCATAACTGTCGCGCAGGTGCTTCAGCCCGGCATAGATTTCGCCGCGCCGTCCCCCCAGGGCGATCAGGCGGTCCAGTTCCTCTTCCGGCGTCGGGCCGACGCGCAGGCGCAGGCCGTCATAGGTCAGCACCTCCATGCTTTGCACATTGTCGGCGACACGTCCGGCCATGATGGAATGCACGCCGCAGGAATTGTTGCCGATCATGCCGCCCAGGCCGCAGCGGCTATGGGTCGAGGGATCGGGGCCGAAGGTCAAGCCATGGGGTTGGGCCTCGTCCCGCAGCGAATCGAGCACGCAGCCCGGTTCGACGCGGGCTAGGCGCTTTTGCGGATCGACCGAGAGGACGCGGTTGAAATATTTCGAGCAATCCAGGATCACGGCGGCATTGCAGCTCTGACCGGCCAGGCTGGTGCCGCCCGCGCGGGCCAGGATGGGCACGCCATGATCGCGGCAGACGGCAATGGCCTCGATCAGGTCGCGCTCCGTTCTCGGCAGCACCACACCGATGGGAATTTGCCGGTAATTGGAGGAATCGGTGGCGTAGAGGGCACGCGCGCCCGTATCGAAGCGGACTTCGCCCGAGACGCGCCGGGCCAGGTCACGGGCCAGCGACTGCGAAGCCTCGGCCGAGAGGGAAACAGGCTTGGGCTGGGGCAGGCGCGCCATGTCTCTCCTTCTCGATCGGGACTGTCAGGCGGCCCAGCGTTCGACGACGTCGCGGCGCGGTTCCAATCCCATGCCGGGGCGGGAAAGATCGGGGGCCAGCTTGCCGTTGCGCGGCTTCGTCACGCCCTCGAACAGCATTTCCTCGATGCGCACATGGTCGTGGAAATATTCCATATGCCGCAAGGCGGGCAGGGCGCAACAGGCGTGGAGATGCAGGGCCGGGGCGGTATGGGCCGAAAGAGGCGTGGACATGGCTTCGCACAGGGCGCCGGTGCGCAGGAATTCCGTCAGGCCCATGCAGCGCGTGGCGTCGGCTTGCAGCACATCCACCGCGCCCGCCTCCAGCATCCGGAAGAAATAGCTCAGATCGTAGCCATATTCCCCGGCGGCGATCTCGACGCAGTGCGGCACCCTCGTCCGGATCATCGCAAGCCCTTCAAGGTCGTCCGAGGAGACGGGCTCCTCGAACCAGATCACGTCATGCCGGGCAAAGCCCTCGGCCATGGCGCAGGCCTGCTTGCGCCCATAGGCGCCATTGGCATCGACCATCAGGGAGACCGAAGGGCCGATGGCCTGGCGGGCGGCGGCGACGCGATCCAGGTCTTGGGCCGGGTTGCTGCCGACCTTCATCTTGACCATGGCGATGCCGCTTTCAGCCCAGCGGCCGAGTTGTTCCGTCAGTTCCGCGATGGACATGGATGTGAAGCCGCCGCTGCCATAGACCGTCACCGACTCGCGGACCATCCCCATCAGCCGCGCCAGCGGTACCGACAGCAGCCGCGCCTTCACGTCCCAAAGGGCGGTATCCACCGCCGCGATGGCTTCCGAGGCCAAGCCCGGGCGGCCGAGATTGCGCACGGCCTCGACCATGGATTTCCAGGCCGCCGGAATCGCCATGGCGTCGCATCCCACCACCAGCCCTGCCAGCTTGTCGCGGATCAGTTCAGCGGCGGCCTTATGGGCATAGGTATAGCCGAAGCCGGTGCGCCCGCCCGCCGTGACCTCGACCAGGATCATGGTGGTCGAGGTCCAGTCCAAGGTGCCGTCGGATTCCCTCTCCTCGGTCGGGATGGTCAGGGCATGGACCTTGACGCTGCGGATCGGGACAGGGGCGAGCATGGCCTCAGATGATCTCACGCGCCCTCGATCCCATGATCGTGGTTGCGATCTTCCCGGCATCGGGGGTGCCGCGAACCAGGGATTCCGCCAGCTTCTCGGCCTGCTGCAGGCTGACCTTGGGCGGCATCGGCGGTTCATGGGTGTCCACCAGGGCGTTGATGATCACCGGGCCGGGCTCGGCCAGGGCCTGGCTCAGGATGTCGCCGCAGGTCGCCGGGTCGTCGATGGTATAGCCCTTGGCACCGCAGGCCCGGGCAAACATGGCGAAATCGATGGGTTGCAGGTCGCAGGCGAATTCCGGATTGCCCAGGAAGACCATCTGCTCCCACTTGATCTGGCCCAGCGAGGCATTGTTGACGACGACGATCTTGACCGGCAGGCCGTATTTCACGCAATTGGCGAATTCGCCCATCAGCATGGTGAAGCCGCCATCGCCGACCAGCGCCACCACCTGCCGCGCGGGAAAGGCGACCTGGGCGGCGATGGCATAGGGCAGGCCGCAGGCCATGGTCGCCAGATTTCCGGAAAGGCTGCAGATCTGGCCCCGCCGGTATTTGATCTGGCGGGCATACCAGGTGGCGATGGTGCCGGAATCCGAGAAGAAGATGGCGTCGCTCTTCAGCCGCTTGCCCAATTCCCAGGCCACTACCTGGGGCTTCATCGGCTTGGATTGGTTGGTGGCGCGCTTCTCCATCAATTCCCACCATTCCTTCATGCCCGCCTGGGCCTTTTCCAGGAAGGAACGGTCGGGCTTGCGCTGCAACAACGGGATCAGATGGCGCAGGGTCTGGAGCGAATCGCCCACCAGCCCGACTTCGGCGGGATAGCGCAGGCCGATGCGTTCGGCCTCCAGGTCGATCTGCACGCAGCGCGCTTGGCCCGGCTTGGGATAATATTCGATATAGGGAAAGGTGCTGCCGATGATCAGCAGCGTGTCGCAACTTTCCAGCGCCTCCTGCGAAGGCTTGGTGCCCAGCAGCCCGACGCCGCCGGTGGTATAGGGGCTGTCGTCCGGCAGCACCATCTTGCCCAGCAGCGGCTTGCCGATGGGGGCGGCCAGTAGTTCGGCGATCTGTTCGAGCTCGTCGGTGCAGCCGATGGCGCCGCGCCCGGCCAGGATCATCACCTTCTGGCCGTCATTGAGGATCGCGGCGGCCTGGTGCAGGGCGCTCTCGTCGGGCAGGCCGGCGCTCTGGGCGAAGACCTGCGAGACATGGGCGGGCTTGTTGCGCTTGGAGGGCGTGTCCTTGCCCAGCGGCATGGACTGGATGTCCACCGGAATGGTGACATGGGCCACGCCCTTGCGTGCCAGGGCGGTACGGCAGGCCTGCGAGATCACGTTCCCCATATGCGCCGGTCCCATGACGCGGTTGTTGTAGACCGCGACATCCATGAAGACCTTGTCCAGTTCCACATCCTGCTGGGTATGGGTGTTCAGCAAATCGTGGAACTGCATTCCGGTGATGGCCAGGACCGGCACGCCGTCCAGCTTGGCGTCGTAGAGCCCGTTCAGGAGATGGATGCCGCCCGGCCCCGAGGTGGCGACGCAGCAGCCCAGCTTGCCCGTGACCTTGGCATAGCCGCAGGCCATGAAGGCGGCGGCTTCCTCGTGCCGGACCTGGACGAAACGGATCTTGTCCTGGCGTTTGCGCAACGCCTCGAAGACCCCGTTGATGCCATCGCCGGGCAGTCCGAAAATGACCTCCACACCCCAGTCGATCAGGGTGTCGACAAGCAGGTCGGACGCGGTTTCCGCCATGTCTCGGGCTCCTTTCCGTTAGCAGGCTCCTGCTTGGTCAACGAGCGAGACTTGTGCTGGTTCCCCCTTCTTATCAGGCGCAAATGGCTTTTTGTGCCGCCTCTTCGGGCCCAAATGGCGAGCTATCTCAACCGGCCAAAGGGAGATGGAAGCCATGAAGGACAAGGTCGTCGTCGTGACCGGGGCCTCGGCAGGGGTGGGGCGGGCCATCGCCCTCGAATTCGCCCGGCAAGGCGCCCATGTCGGCCTGATCGCCCGTTCGCGCGAGGGATTGGAAAAGGCGCGGGCCGAAGTCGAAGCCCTGGGCGGTTCGGCCCATGTGGTGCCCTGCGACGTCACCGATGCCGAAGGGCTGGAAAAGGCCGCCGAGGAGATCGAGCATGTGCTGGGGCCCATCGACATCTGGGTCAATTCTGCCATGGCGACGATTTTCTCGTGGTTCGAGGACATCACGCCCGAGGAATACAAGCGCGCCACCGAAGTCACCTATCTGGGCGGCGTCTACGGCGTGCGGACGGCGCTGAAGCGTATGAAGCCGCGCGACTGGGGGACGATCGTGCAGGTGGGGTCGGCGCTTGCCTATCGCGGCATTCCGCTGCAATCGGCCTATTGCGGGGCCAAATTCGCCCTGCGCGGCTTCCTCGATTCGGTGCGTTCCGAACTGATCGCCCAGGACAGCCATGTGAAGGTGATCAGCGTCCATCTGCCGGCCCATGACACGCCGCAATTCGAATGGAGCCTGTCGCATCTGGACCGCCATCCCCAGCCGGTGCCGCCCATCTTCACCCCCGAACTGGCGGGGCGTGCCGTCGTCTGGGCGGCGGATAGGGGCAAGCGCGAGACCTGGGTGGGCTGGCCCGCAATCCAGACCATCCTGGGCGCGCGTTTCCTGCCCGGTGCCTGGCTCGACCGCTATGCCGCCTCCCATGCGGTGGACAGCCAGTTCCTGACCGAGACGGTTTCCCCTGACCGCCCCGCCAATCTGTTCGAGACGCCCCCGGCGGAGATGCACCGGACGGCGGGCCGTTTCAACGACCAGGCCGAGGATGACAGCCTGGCCTTACGGCTGAACATGCTGCCCCGTCCGGTCAAGGCATTGGCCATTGGGGCGGCGGCAGGTTTCCTGCTGGCGCCGATGATGATGTTCCTCTCCAAAAGGAGGGCGACGGATGAGGAATTGGCCCTGCGTTCCAAGCCCTTACCTAGAGGACGAGGAGCAATGGCTGGAAACAGGGGGCATCGCCCATGGCCCAGGACGGCCCGGTCGCGCGGTTCGACCGTCGGCTATCGCTGATCGTCGTTTTGGTCGCCCTGGCGATGGTGGTGCTTTCGCTCGTTCTGCTGCGCGGTCTCACGGCCGAGGCGGCGCGGACGGCACCGCCGCAGCCGGTGCCCTTCAGCCATGCGCTGCATGTGGGGGAACTGGAGATCGATTGCCGTTTCTGCCATGCCAGCGTCGAGTTCGGCGCATCCGCCGGATTTCCGCCCATGACCACCTGCATGGGCTGCCACTATCCGGCGGAGGAACCGCCCGAGGTCGAGCCCTTGCGCTGGCAGCGCGTCGCGCCCTTGCCCGAGCACAGCTATTTCCATCACGGCATCCATGTCTCCAAGGGCGTGGGCTGCGAGACCTGCCATGGCCGTATCGACGAGATGGTGGCGACGCGGCGCGACAACGACTTCACCATGAGCTGGTGCCTGGACTGCCACCGGGATCCCGAGCCGCATCTGCGCCCGCGCGAGGCGGTGACCGTGATGGATTGGGAACCGCCGCGCGATCAGGCGGAATTGGGACCGGAACTGGCGCGGCTTCATGGCGTCCGCGATCCGGAATTCCTCACTCACTGCAATGTCTGCCACCGCTAGGGAACTCATGGACGACGAAACCGCCGATTTGCCCAGCCGCCGCGAATTCCTGAAGGTCATGGCCGCCTCGATGGCCATGGCGGCGCTGGCCGGTTGCGGCGAGGGGCCGCCGTCCGAAGCGATCCCCTATGTCGTCCAGCCCGAGGACGTGGTGCCGGGCCGTCCGCGCTTCTATGCCACCGCGACACTGTTCGAAGGCTATGCCCAGCCGGTGCTGGCGGAAATCCATGACGGGCGGCCGACCAAACTGGACGGCAATGCCTTGCATCCGGCGGCGTCGCGGGGCAGCGACCCCTTCCTGCAGGCTGCGGTGCTGGAACTCTACGATCCCGACCGCTCGGGCGAAGTCATCCGCGAGGGCGTGGTGGCGACCTGGGAAGAGGCCTTCACGGCCCTGGCCGACATCCCCGCCCCCCTGCGCCTGCTGACCGGCAGCGTCACCTCGCCGACCCTTCAGCGGCAGATCGAGGACCTGCTGGCCCGGCGCCCCGATGCCCGCTGGCATGTCTTCGAGCCGGTGGGGCGTGGCCTGCGCGCCCAGGCCACGGAACTGGCTTTCGGGCAGCGACTGGATGTGCATTGGCGCCTGGACCGGGCGCCGGTGGTGGTCAGCCTGGGCGAGGACCTGCTCGGCCCTGGTCCCGACCAGATGCGCCATGTGCGCGATTGGGCCGATGCCCGCAGGGAGGCCGAGCGTCCGCCGCGCCTGTGGGTGGCGGAGGCCACGCCCAGCCTGACTGGGGCGGGGGCTCATCGCCGCCAAGCCGTGTCGGAATACCGTCTGCCGATGATGGTTTCCGCCCTGGGTGCGGCCTTCGGACTCGCCGAGGCGCCGCCGGGCCTGACGGAGGAAGAACAGGACTGGATCGCCCGTGCCGCTGCCGACCTGCGGAACCGGGGCGGCATCGTCGCCGTGTCCTCGACCTTGCCGGTGGAAGTCCAGGCCCTCGGCTTGGCGATCACCCGGCAGACTGGCGGCGATGCCATGATCCTGACCGAGCCGGTGGCCGTGCCGGGGCAGGGCGGGCTGGCCGACTTGGTGGAGGAAATGGCGGCGGGGCAGGTGGGATCGCTGCTGATCCTTGATGCCAATCCGGCCTATACGGCCCCGGCCGATCTCGATTTCCCCGCGGCGCTGGAACGGGTGCCGTTGAGAATCCATGCGGGCCTCTATCAGGACGAGACGGCCTTGCTCTGCCAGTGGCATCTGCCGCTGGCCCATGCGCTGGAAAGCTGGGGCGATGCCCGGGCCGTGGACGGCACGGCGATCATCATGCAGCCGATGATCCGTCCCTTGCGCAACGGAATCGAGGCGGCGGCGATCCTGCCGGCGGTGCTGGGGCAGAGGGTTTCCGCGCTCGACGAGGTCCGCGCCACCTGGGCCGGGCCGTTGGGCAGCGAGGATGCCTGGCGGCGGGCCCTGCATGACGGGCTGGTGGAGGGCTCGGCCCCGCCGCCCGTTGCCGTCCAGGTCCGGCCGGTTCCGCCCGTTCCGCCGCCGGAGGGGCCACCGCAGGGACTCGAGATCGTCTTCCGGCCGGACCCCACCATCTGGGACGGGCGCTTTGCCAACAATCCCTGGCTCCAGGAATTGCCCAAGCCGCTGAACAAGATCGTCTGGGACAACGTGGCCCTGATTTCGTCCGGCACGGCCCAGGCGCTGGGGGTGCGGAACGGTGCCCTTATCCAGGTCACGGCCGGTGGGCGGTCGGTGAACGTCCCGGCCTGGATCATGCCCTTCCAGGCCGAGGATACGGTCACGCTGTTCCTGGGCTATGGCCGGAGGCAGGGCGGGCGCCTGGCGACGGGGATCGGTTATGACGCTTATACTCTGCGTCCCGCCGCTTCGCCCTGGCGGCTGACGGGGGCGAGCCTTGCGCGGGCCGGGGGGCAGGCGCGGATCGCCGAGACCCAGCTTTATCATGAAATGGGCGGGCGCGACCTCGTGCCCGTGGTGGCGCCGGGCGAGGCCATGCCCCAGCCGACGGAGCGCCAGCCCTCGATCTATCCGCCCTGGACCTATGAAAGCTATGCCTGGGGCATGGTCGTCGATACCGATCTTTGTACCGGCTGCAATGCCTGCGTGGTCGCCTGCATGGCCGAGAACAACGTTCCCGTGGTCGGCAAGGACGAGGTTCTGATCGGGCGCGAGATGCATTGGCTGCGGGTGGATTCCTACGATTTGAGCGGCGATACACGCTTCCTGCCGGTGCCCTGCATGCATTGCGAGAAGGCGCCCTGCGAAGTTGGCTGCCCGGTCAATGCCACCGTGCACGGGCCGGAAGGGCTGAACCAGATGGTCTATAACCGCTGCATCGGCACCCGCACCTGCTCCAGCTATTGCCCCTACAAGGTCCGGCGCTTCAATTACTACGAATATTCCGCCCGTCAGCCGGAGACGGCGCCGGCCCAGCGCAACCCGGATGTGACGGTGCGCGGGCGCGGGGTGATGGAGAAATGCACCTATTGCGTCCAGCGCATCAATGCCGCCCGCATCCAGGCAGAAATGGAGGGCCGCCCGATCGCCGAGGGCGAGGTCACCACCGCCTGCCAGGATGCCTGCCCGGCCGGGGCCATCATCTTCGGCGACCTGAACAATCCTGACTCGGCGGTTTCGCGGGCGCGGGCCAATCCGCGCAATTACCGGCTGCTGGAAGAACTGAACACCTGGCCGCGCACGACCTATCTGGCGGCGGTGCGGGACCGGGAGGGCCAGGCCTGATGTCCCGGCTGCTCTCTAGCGAGGAAACCTATGAAACCGTCACCCAGCAGGTGACGGACATCACCCTACATCCCCCGGCACGGCGGCGCTGGTGGATGCTGATGGCCCTGTCGCTTCTGATGCTGGGCATCTTCTTCCTGTCCACCGGCTGGCTGTTCATCGCCGGGGTGGGGATCTGGGGGCTGAATGTCCCGGTCAATTGGGGCCTGGATATCGTCAATACCGTGTGGTGGGTGGGGATCGGCCATGCCGGGACCATGATCTCGGCCCTGCTGCTGGTGATGGGCCAGCAATGGCGCAACTCGCTCAACCGCTTCGCCGAGGCGATGACCCTGTTCGCGGCCATCTGTGCGGCGCTGTTCCCGATCCTGCATCTGGGCAAGCCGGAACTCTTCTATTGGATGTTCCCCTATCCCAATACCATGGACCTGTGGCCGCAATTCCGCAGCCCGCTGGTCTGGGACGTCTTTTCCTTCACGGCCTATATCACCGTGTCCTTCCTGTTCTGGTATGTTGGCATGATCCCCGATCTGGCGACCATGCGCGACAAGACCACCAAGCCGCTGGCGCGGGCCATCTATGGCCGTCTCGCCTTGGGCTGGCGGGGCACGGCGCAGCATTGGGAACGCTGGCGCCAAGCCTATGTCGCCATCGCCTTGATCACCTTCCATCTGGTGGTGACGGTCCATAGCGGTGTCGCCATGCTGTTCGCCGGCGGGCCGGTGCCGGGCTGGCACACCACCATCTTCCCGCCCTTCTTCGTGCAGGGCGCCGTCTTCTCGGGCGTTGCCGTGGTGATCCTGCTGGCGGTGGTGCTGCGCCATGCCTTCCATCTGGGCAATCTGCTGACCCTGAAGCATCTCGATATCCTGGCCAAGCTGCTGCTGGCGACCGGATTGCTGACCGCCTATGGCTATCTCGCCGATGCCTTCCACGCCTGGTATTCCGGCGACATCCACGAGATGCAGACCCTGCATGACCGCCTTTTCGGGCGCTATGCCTGGAGCGCCTGGGGCTCGCTGTTCCTCAACATCGTGCTGATCCAGCTTCTGTGGTTCCGCCGGATCCGCCGGTCGGTGCCGATGCTGTTCGTGATCGCCCTGGGGGCGGCGGTGGGCATGTGGCTGGAGCGCTATCTGCTGATCGTCACCGGCCTGTACCGCGATTTCCTGCCGTCTTCCTGGCATGGCTACGAGACGACCATCTGGGAATGGGGGCTGTTCATCGGCTCGATCGGCCTGTTCGCCGTGCTATTCCTGCTATTCGCCCGCTTCCTGCCCTTGGTGTCGATGTTCGAGCTGAAGGAGGAACTGGCGGCGGAGCGGCGGATGAAGGGGGACGAGGAATGAACCGTCCCTGGGGGCTGCTGGCCGAATTCGACGATTCCGACCGCCTGATCGAAGCCGTGCGCCGCACGCGCGAGGCCGGTTACACCGAATTCGAGGCCCATACGCCTTTTCCCGTCGAGGGGCTGGCCGATGCCTTGGATTTCCAGGAGAACAAGATCGACCCCCTCCATCTGGCGGGAGGCATCGTTGTCGGCGGGGCGGCGCTGTTGCTGCAATGGTGGATCAATGTGGTCGATTACCCCCTGAATATCGGCGGGCGCCCGCTGGCGGCTTGGCCTGCCTTCGTGCTGCCGACCTTCGAGATCGCCACGGTCGGCGCCACGGTCGTCGGTGTGGCGGCGATGCTCTATCTCAACGGCCTGCCGGGCCGGAAGACGCATCCGCTGCTGAAGATGGAGCGCTTCCATCTGGCCTCCGATTCCCGTTTCTTCCTGTCCATCCAGGCCAGCGACCCGGTCTACGAACCGCGCCGCACCCGTGCCTTCCTTGAAGGGCTGGGGCCGGTCGCCCTGGACGAGGTGCCGCGATGAGAACGGCCTTCGGATTGCTGGGCATGGCCCTGTTTTTGGCCGGATGCGACGACATGGCCAACCAGGACCGGTACCGAACTTATGATCCCGCCCCCGACCTGCCCGGTGGACGGACATGGCAGATGCCGGTCGAAGGGACGGTGGCGCGCGGCCAGCTGGAAAGCCCGGCCCCGCCCGAGATCACGCCGGACCTGGTGGCGCATGGCCGCGACCGCTACGCCGTCTATTGCACTCCCTGCCACGGCGCCGATGGCGGGGGCAACGGGCATGTCGCCGGGCGTACCATGCCCCATCCGCCGCCTTTCACCGCTGCGGAACATGCAGCCAGCCTGGAAGAGATCGTGGAGGTCATCGAACGGGGCGTGGGGGTGATGTATCCCATGGCCGACCGCATCGGCCATGCCGACCGTTGGGCGATCGCCGCCCATGTCATGGAATTGCGGAACGGGGGAGGTGCCCCGTGACTTTGCGGATGGCGATCGCGGGCGGCGGGCTGGCCGCCTTCCTGCTGGGCATGGCCGCCGCCCTGGCCGGATCGGCCTTCTGGCTGGGCCTCTATCTGGCGCTGCTGGTGGGGCTGACCGCCGTTCCGCTGGGGGCGCTGGCCTTGCTGATGATCCATCAGCTGGCCGGGGGGGAGTGGGGCCGGAACCTGGGGCCGCTGCTGCGCGGTGCGACCCGCCTGCTGCCGCTTGCCGCCCTGCTGTTCGTCCCGGTCCTGGTGGGGCTGGAGGTCCTCTATCCCTGGGCCCGGCCGGGCTGGGAAGGCCCGGGCGGCAAGGGCGTGTGGCTGCAGGACTGGTTCTTCATCGCCCGCAGCGTCGTCTATTTCGCCAGCTGGATCCTCACCGCCTGGCTGCTGCTGCGGCCGGGCCGTCATCCGGTGGTGGCCGGGCTGGGGATGGCGGCCTATACCATCACCGCCTCGCTGGCCGGGGTGGACTGGCTCATGACCCTGGAGCCCGAGTTCAATTCCTCGGTCTTCGGCCTGCTGTTCATGAGCCAACTCGTGCTCGGGGCGCTGGCGCTTCTGGTGGCGGTCGCCTTGCGCAGCCCGATGGCCTTGCCGGCCCGGAAGACGCTGGCGAGCCTGCTGCTGGCGGCGGTGCTGCTATGGGGCTATCTGGCCTTCATGCAATATCTGGTGATCTGGTCGGTCGACCTGCCCCATGAGGTGAGCTGGTATCTGCAACGTTCCGAAGGAGTCTGGGCTCTTATCCCCTGGGGCCTGGTGCTGCTGCAATTCCTGCTGCCGCTGATCCTGCTGCTGTCCTGGGCGCGCAGCAGCCGCCGTATCCTGGCCGGGGTGGCGGTGCTGCTGTTTGCCATGCATATGCTGGAAGCGGGCTGGATGGTGCTGCCCGGCCTGCGGCTGTAAGCTATTCTGGCCGCTGTCGGGCGAACCAGGCGGAGACCGCCCTGACATCTTCGGGCGAGAGCAGGCGGGCGATATGCTGCATGCCGCCCACGGGATCGTTGCTGCGTTCGCCTTCCAGCCAGTGGCGGAACTGGAGTTCCATGTAGTTCCGTCCCTGTCCGGCCAGGTAGGGAACCGAATTCATCGCCCCTTCCCCTTGCCGTCCATGGCAGGCGGCGCAGGCCGGGACTCCGCTTTGCGGCAGGCCGTGCAGGGCGATTTCCTCGCCCCGTTGCAGCATCGCCATGTCCGCCTCGTTGGGCTCCGGCGGCGGGGGCAGGGGCGTGTCCAGCCCTTCGTAGAAGGCCCCGACATCCCACCATTCCTGAAGGCTCATCTCCTCGGCGATGGGCGTCATGATGTCGTTGTGCCTGGTGTCCTCGGTGAAGTTCTTCATCTGCTTGTAGATGTAATAGGCGCTGAGGCCGGCGAGGCGCGGGGCGCCGTTGGCGTCGTCGCCCTCGCCATGCAGGCCGTGGCAGGTGAAGCAGGGCCCGGCGCGTTCATTGCCGCCCGAGGCCAGGCGGTGGCCGTTCTCCGGGTCCGGGGTGACCGGCTGGGCGGCGGCCGGATGTAGGGCGGCGGCCAGGAGAAGGATCAGGCTGGTTCGGATCACATGCATGCCGGCACCAGGAAAATAGGCAGGGCCACCCAGATGGTGGCGACCAGCGAGGACAGGCAGAGCAGGAAGCCGATCTGGCCCAGGAAGGATTCGGTGCCGTCGCGGGGATTGCGCCTCCAGCGCCGCCAGGCAAAGACGGCCACTACGATGATGGCCAGGATGGTCAGCGCCGATACCGTCAGCCCCACGCCCGCGATCAGGCCTCGGTCCAGTTCGAACCGGCAGCCCATGATCTCGAAGACATAGACGACCAGGAAGAACAGGATCCAGATCGCAGGGGCAAGGGTGACGGCGAACAGGCTTCGCATCATCCCCCCTGCAGCATCAGCGGATAGAAATGGACCACGCCCACACCGACCAGGGCGAAGGCGAGGGTGGTGTGCCAGAACAGGGCGGTATTATCGATCATGATCGAGCGCTCGGGCGTGACCAGGCCCAGCCACAGGCGCAGGGTCACGACCAGGGCCATCAGCACGGCAACCAGTACATGGAGCATGTTATAGGCCAGCACCGCCCAGGCCATGGTCGGATAGTTATGCGCCTGCGGCTCAGGCCATGCATCCAGCGCCACCCCCAGTTCCAGGCCGATCCAAGCCAGCCCGGCGAGGGCCGCGAGCGGCATCGCCAGCTTGGCGATCCAGGCATGGCCACGGCGCAAGGCGATGACCGAGCCCTGCACGATGACGCTGCCCAGGATCAGGATTGCGGCGGCGATGGCGACGGGAAGCCTTTCGCCGGTCGCCTCGATGCCCTCCGGCGGCCATTCCGGCGCCACGGTCCACATGTAGAAATAGCAGAACAGCAGCCCGCCATAGGCCGCCAGATCGGCCAGCAGCGCCGTTGCCAGCCCCCACCAGGCATGACTGTCCGGGGCGGAACCGTAGGTCGGCAGGCGCGTATTCATGCCGACATTCACGATTTCCTCGGGATGGCGGTAATCGGTGCTCCAGGACCAGCGCACCAGCAGAGAGAGCGTCACTACGCCCCCGACCAGGATCATCCAGCCTTCGTAAAGCAGACCGCCGACGATCATGAAAGCGACGGAGATAGCTGCGGCGAGGGGAATCCAGGTGGGGCCGGGCAGGACGATCACCTGTTCGGGCTCGCCGCTGATCGAGCCGGTGCGCATGGTTTCGCGTCCCCCGGTCGCGGGGATCGCCATGTAGAATTCCCCGGCCTGCACCCTGTCGTTCAGGCTGCGGTCCTCCCACAGGGGATAACGGCATTGGACGGGAGGGAGGCTGGTGCTGCCGCTGGGCGCCATCGGGGTGGTGCCGGCCCATTCCAGGCTGCCGGCATTCCACGGATTGCTGCCGGCGATGGGGCCGTGACGATGGTGGCGGATCAGGTCGATGATGAACAGCAGCGCCGCCACGCCCATCATGAAGGCGCCGATGGTGCTGACGAAATTGATCGGCCCCAGCCCCAGTTCCTCGGGATGCAGATAGACGCGGCGGGGCATTCCCAGCAGACCGGCGAAATGCAGCGGCCCGAAGGTCAGGTTGAAGCCGATGAATTTCAGCCAGAACACCCACTTGCCGACCCGTTCCGACATCATGCGGCCGCTATGCAGCGGCATCCAGTAATAGAGGGCGGCGAAGACGGGAAAGATCATGCCGCCGACCAGCACATAGTGGAAATGGGCGACGACGAACTGGGTGTCGTGGACCTGCCAGTCGAAGGGCACCGAGGCGACCATCACTCCGGTCAAGCCGCCGAAGCTGAAGATGAACAGGAAGCCCAGGATGAACAGCAGGGGCGTGGTCATCTTGGGCCGCGTGCCCCATAGCGTGGCGATCCAGCCGAAGACCTGGATGCCCGAGGGAATGGCCACTGCCATGCTGGCGGCGGAGAAGAAGTTCAGCGACAGATGGGGAATGCCCACCGTGAACATGTGGTGAACCCACAGCCCGAAGCTGATGAAGCCGGTGCTGACGGCGGACAGGATGAACAGGTTGTGGGCGACCAGGGGCCTTCCCACCATGACCGGCAGGATGGTCGAGACGATGCCGGCGGCGGGCAGGAAGATGATGTAGACCTCCGGATGGCCGAAGATCCAGAACAGATGCTGCCACATCACCGGGTCGCCGCCGCGCGCGGCATCGAAGAAGGGAAAGCCGAAGGCGCGCTCGCCCTCCAGCATGGCGTCGCCGACCAGCAGCGGCGGGAAGGCGAAGATGATCATCAGCGCCGTGACCAGCATGTACCATCCGAAGATCGGCATGTCCTGCAGGCGCATATGCGGCGCGCGCGTCTTCATCACGCCGACGATGATCTCGACGGCGGCAGTCAGGGCCGAGATTTCGACGAAGGTGATGCCCAGCAGCCAGAAATCGGCATTCACGCCGGGCGAGAATTGCGACAGCGACAGCGGCGGATACATGAACCAGCCGTCCAGCGGCGCGGCGCCGAACAGGAAGCTGGAGAACAGCAGGATGCCGCCCAGCACATAGCACCAATAGCCGAAGGCCGAGAGGCGAGGAAAGGGCAGGTCGCGGGCGCCCAGCATCTGCGGCAGCAGATAGACGGCGAAGCCCTCCATGATCGGCACGGCGACCAGGAACATCATGGCCGTGCCGTGCATGGTGAAGATCTGGTTGTAGGCGACCGGGTCCAGCAGGTCGTTGTCGGGCACGGCCAGCTGCAGGCGGATCAGCAGCGCCAGGATGCCCGCGAAGATGAAGAAGGTGAAGGCGGTGGCGATGAAATAGCGCCCGACATAGACGTTGTTCACTTCCGTCAGGGCACGGATGCCTGCCGGGCGTCGCCAGACTTCCGTCAGCAGGTCGCGCTTGCTCATTCCAGGCTCTCCAGCCAGGCGGCGATGGCGCGCAGGGTTTCACCGTCGAAATTGTTGAAGTTCGGCATCAAGTTGCGCGGCTTGATCGATTGGCTGTCGGCGATCCAGCCGGCCAGCGGCCCGATGCCGTTGGGCAGGGTGCCGGCGCCGATGGTCAGGCGCGAGCCGACATGGGTGAGGTCGGGGCCAAGCACTCCGTCGGCGGTCGTGCCGCGCACGCGGTGGCAGGTGCCGCATCCGGCATCCAGGAAGGCGTCGCGCCCCCGCGCCAGGAAGGGATCCTCGGGCTCCGGCGCCGGACGGGCCTGCGCCTCCAGCCATGCGGCATATTCCTCGGGAGGCTGGGCGACCAGCATGAAGGCCATCAGCGCGTGCTGCTCGCCGCAGAATTCGGCGCATTGGCCGCGATATTCCCCCGGCTCGTCGGCCTGGATGACCATGCGGTTCAGGCGGCCGGGGATCATGTCCAGCTTGCCCGCGATGGCCGGAACCCAGAAGCTGTGGATGACGTCGGTGGTGCTGAGATAGATCTCCACCGGCTGGCCGGCGGGGATACGGATCTCGTTGGCGGTGATGATGTCGCTGCCGTCGGGCGCAGCCCCGGGATAGCGCACTTCCCACCACCAGCGCTTGCCGACTACTTCGATGGTGGCCGCCACAGTGTCGCCGCTGCGCGAGCGGGTGGTGAGATCGACGCTGAAATAGATCAGCGCCGTCAGCGTCACCAGCGGCAGACCGATGCCGAAAAGATAGATCATGGTCTTGCCCGCCAGCTTTTCGTCGCCCCGGGCGCGCAACAGGCCCCAGGCGATCATGCCGACCACCAGGATCATGATCAGGATGCTGCCGACGAACATCGCCCACCACAGGTTTGCGACCTCGGCGGCTTCTGGTCCGGCTGGGTGCAGGGCCGACTGCATGGGCCTCCGTCAGCGTAAGGTATAGAGATAGGCCGCGACATCCCGCTTCTGCTGGGGCGTCAGGCCGACACCGGGCATGGCCGTGCCGGGAATCATGGCTGGCGGATCGGCCAGCCATTGGATCAGCTCTTCCGGGCGGTTGGGAATCTGGCCGGCGATATAGGCCCGGTGGCTGAAACCCTCCAGCGGCGGGCCCACGGCGCCACGGGCCCCGCGAATGCCCGGAATGACATGGCAGGCGCCACAGCCATAATCCCTGATCGCCTCGCGCCCGGCACGCACGTCGCCGCCCGGAACCATCAGATGGTCCGGCACCTCGCTCTCGCATCCCGTCAGCAGGGCGAGGCAGGAAAGGGCAACGAGCATGGCCGCGGGCGCGGCCAGCGGGGAGAGCGGATGGTCCATCGCGTCCTTTGTCCACGGCAGCGGTCTCGCCAGCATATGGGGGGCGGGACGTGCCGCAGAAACACCCCGTCCGGCGGGGTCGCTGGAGCGGATGGAGAATCGGGTTCGTTTATTGCGCGATCATGCTGCAATGCGGAATGACAGAACGACAATATTGATGCTAGGGTCTTTCCTTGGGATCCCCCGGGGAAGGGGTTCCGAGACGAGGCGTGTGAATGCGGCTCAAGCAAGAAGGGGAGGCGGTATGCAGACAGAGTTCCGCTTCGAATATGTCAGGGTAGGCCTGGCTGATCCCAATACCCAAGTCCGCCAGGCCCTGCGGGCCATGCTCCAAAGCGCCGGTTTCCGCGACATCGGGGATTACCCGAATGTCGAGCGGCTGGAACAGGCCATCGCCGCCGACCGGCTGGACCTTCTCATCGTCGACGCGCAACTGCCCGGCGGCGATGTCTGGAACCTGATCTATCGCCTGCGCCATCACCGGCTGGGCAAGAATCCCTTCATGCTGGTCATGGCCCTGTCGGCCGAGCCGGACGCAGGCTTGGTCCGCCGGGTGGTGGATTCGGGCGCCGACGACATGGTACTGAAGCCGGTTTCTGTGGGCACCCTGATCCAGCGGATCGCCGCCCTGGCGCGCAAGCGGAAGCCTTTCGTCATCACTCACAATTATATCGGCCCCGACCGCCGTAGGGCGCCGCGCCCGCGCGGCAGTGTCGCACCCATGATGGAGGTGCCCAATCCCCTGCGCAGCAGGGCCGTGGGCAGCAACGACAGGGATCTGCAAAGGGTGATCGACGCGGCGGCGGCGCGCATCAACGAACACAAGATGGAACGCTATTCCGTCGAGATCGGTTTTCTGGTCGAACGCATCCAGGCCGCTTACGAGACCGGTACGGGCGAAGATCCGCAGCGTGACGAAGACCTGGACCGGCTGCATTACGTGGCCGAGGATCTGGGGCGGCGCATGCAGGGAACGGCCTTTGCCTATGTCTCGGAACTGGCGCTGTCGCTGAAGGTGCTGGTGGAAAGGGTGAAGGCGCGGCCCTCAGCCTCACACCGGGCCGATCTGGAATTGCTGCCCAAGCTGGCCGCTTCCATTCGTCGGGCCTTCGAGCCCGACCGGCCCCGCATCGACACCGCACCCTTGCCGCTCAAGCGTTCCCCGGCGCAGGAAGCCGAGGCCGCGGAAGCCTGAGGCGGAAAGCGAAAGGCCGCGCCCTTGCTGGGCGCGGCCTTTGTCGGAGCGCGGGGATCAGGCGAGCTTGGCCTGGGACTGACGGGCCAGATGGGCGAAGTGGCGCATTTCGCCGACCACCCGGCTGAGATCTATCTTTTCCAGTTTGGCGCTGACGCGTTCGATCTCGGCCCGTGCTTGGCTGGCCTGGGCGCGCATCTCGGCGCTACGGGTGGCGAGGTCAGCGGCTTCCTGGGCAAGTTTTCCGAAAGAGGCTACATCGATGCCGCGGGCGTTGTTGTTCATAGCCGTTTCCCCTGCATCGGGCTGGGAGGGGATCTCCCTGCCCATGATTTATTCCGAACCATTATCGCGCATGGAACGGAGCGGGGGCTATTGTCCCGCAGTATGGGAAATGTTCTCCCGAAACTGTGAAAAAGTATAAGAGGGCCTGCCGGACTCCTCTTGCGCCTTGCTCCCGCAGGGGCGGCGGCGGATACCGGAGGTTTGGCAGGACCGCACGCAATTCCTATCTTTCTTTCCGTCCAATCAAGAAAGAGGAGACGATTCCATGGAGCAACGGCAGCTTGGCCGATCGGGGCTGAAGGTGGCCCCTCTGTGTTTCGGCGGCAATGTCTTCGGCTGGACGGCCGACGAGGCGACGTCCCACCGTCTGCTCGACGCCTTCGTCGGGGCCGGGTTCAACTTCATCGACACGGCGGATGCCTATTCGATCTGGGCGCCGGGAAATAGCGGCGGCGAGTCCGAAACGATCATCGGCAACTGGCTGAAAAGCCGGGGCAACCGCGACAAGGTGGTGATCGCCACCAAGGTCGGTTCGGAGATGGGGCCGGGCATGAAAGGCTTGGCGCCGGGCTATATCCGCACCGCCGTCGAAGCCTCGCTACGCCGTTTGCAGACGGATTATATCGACCTCTATCAATCCCACTGGGACGACCCCGACACGCCCTTCGAGGAGACGCTGGGAGCCTATAAGGAACTGATCGACCAGGGGAAGGTGCGGGTGATCGGCTGTTCCAACCTTACCCCGGCGCGCTTGCGCGAGGCGCTGGAGGTCAGCGCGCGGACCGGCCTGCCGCGTTATGAAAGCCTGCAGCCGGAATACAATCTCTACGACCGCCAGGGCTATGAGGAGGAACTGGAAGGAATCTGCCGCGAGAATAACCTGGGCGTCATCAGCTATTACTCGCTCGCCAGCGGCTTCCTGACCGGCAAGTACCGCTCCTCCGAGGATGCCGGCAAGAGCGCGCGCGGTTCGGGCGTGGTCGGCAAGTATCTGAACGACCGGGGGCGGGCCATCCTGAAGGCGCTGGACGAGGTGGCGGCGGAGAGGGGGGCGACTCCGGCCCAGGTGGCGCTGGCCTGGCTGATCGCCCGTCCCGGCATCACCGCCCCCATCGCCAGCGCCTCGAAGGTCGAGCAACTGGAGGACCTGTTCGCCGCCGCCCGCCTGCAGCTCGACCAAGCGTCCATCGAGCGGCTGGACCGCGCCAGTGCTTGGGAGAAGGGCCATCAATAACAGGCTGTCCCTGCCGGTGGGCCGACGGCAGGTATTGATGGGAGGCGCCGGACTGGCGGCGTCTCTCCTGCTCCTGCCGCGCGGCTTGTCCTTGGCCCATGCTACCGGAACCGGGCCCCTCCGCAGCCTGGTTCCCGCTCCGGCACGGGTCCGCATGGTCGGTGCGGAGCATCCCGAGACGGCGGTCTGGGCCTATGACGGCCAGGTTCCCGGGCCGGAGATTCGCGTCCGGCAGGGGGAGCACCTCAGTATCGCCGTGACCAACGGGCTACCCGAGGAGACCACCGTCCATTGGCATGGCATCCGCACGCCCAACGCCATGGATGGCGTGCCGCACCTGACCCAGAAGCCGATCGCGCCGGGGGAGACCTTTCTCTACTCCTTCGACGTCGAGGATGCCGGGACCTTCTGGTATCACCCGCACCACAACTCGGCCGAGCAGGTGGAAAGGGGGCTTCACGGCGCCCTGATTGTCGAGGAATGCGAGCCGATCCGGGTGGATCGCGAGGCGACATGGGTGCTCGACGACTGGCGCCTGCTCCCCGATGCCTCCATCAGCGAGGATTTCGGCAATTTCCGGGACATGAGCCACGCCGGCCGCCTCGGCAATACGGTCACTATCAATGGCCAGGTCCTGGACGACATGCCGGTAAGGGCGGGGGAACGGCTGCGTTTGCGCCTGATCAACGCGGCCAATGGCAGGCTGTTCGGCCTGCGCTTCCAAGGGCACCGTCCGATGGTGATCGCCCGGGACGGACATCCGGTCGAGCCCCACGAGCCGGAAGAGGGCAGGGTGATCCTCGCCCCGGCCCAGCGCATCGACCTCGTGATCGATATGGAAGGCGCGCCGGGAAGCCGGGTTTCGGTCATTGACGACTTCTATCCCAACCAAGCCTACCGGCTGGTCGATCTCGTCTATGACGCGGGGGCGCCCTTGCGCGACCATCCGCTGGAGACGGGAATTTCCCTGCCGCCCAATCCGCTGGCCGAACCGGACCTGGGCAGCGCTATCCGCCATGAGGTGGTGCTGGGCGGCGGCATGATGGGAAGGATGACCGAGGCCATGATGGGCGGGCGGATGACCGACATCCGGACGCTGATGCGCCACGGCATGGCCTGGGCCATCAATGGCGTCGTGGCGGAGGGGCATCATCATGGGGGCCATGTCCTCGACCCGATCTTCACGTTGAAACGCGGGCAGACTTGCGTGATCGCCATGGAGAACGACACCGCCTGGCATCATCCCATGCATCTGCACGGTCATGCATTCCGGGTCCTGTCGCGCAACGGCCGTCCGACGCGCTTCCGCGAGTGGCAGGATACCGTGTTGCTGGCGCCACGGGAAAAGGTCGAGATCGCCTTCGTGGCCGACAATCCGGGGGATTGGATGTTCCATTGCCACATCCTGGAACATCAGGCCGGGGGAATGATGAGTACCATCCGCGTCGCCTGAGTCCCTTGGATCGTGATGCGGAAAACCCTAAGCCCGGCATCGGATTTTACGATTTTCCCAGACCTGCCGGAGCTTCCATAGTTTGGATGCCGCCCCCGTGCGGGGCGGTGTCCGAAAGCTGTTGGAGGCATTCCATGACCATCGCCGGAAAAATCCTGTTCCTGAACGGCCCGAACGCCAATCTTTACGGCCACCAGAATGTCGGGGTCTATGGCGCCGAGACGTTCGAGAGCCTGGGCGAGCGGGTGCGGGCGGCCGGGCGGCTTCACGGCCTGGAGGTCGATTTCCGGCAAAGCAACAGCGAAGGCGTACTGATCGACTGGGTGCAGGAAGCGGTGAAGGGCGCGTTCGACGGCATCTGCATCAATGCCGCGGGCCTGACCTATACCTCCATCGCCTTGCTCGATGCCCTGCTGGCTTTTCCCGGCCCGATTCTGGAAGTGCATATGAGCAACATTTTCAAGCGTGAGCCCTTCCGGCATCATTCCTACATCTCGAAGGCCGCCACCGGCATGATCTGCGGCCTGGGAGGAAACGGCTATGTCCTGGCGGTGCAGGCCATGGCCCAATTACTGGCAGAAGGGAAGGAAAAGAACGCATGACCGAGGCGCCGCAGCAGGGAGCCATCCTGTTCTACAGCGAATTCGACGATCCCGAGGAATGGCGCGGCCACCTGCGGGAGCTGGCGCCCTGGCTGGACTTCCGCGTCTGGCCGGATGTGGGCGATCCCGCCGATATCGAATGGGCGCTGGTCTGGAAGCCGCCGCCGGGGGAATTGCGGCGTTTCCCCAATCTGCGCCTGATCGTCAATCTGGGCGCCGGGGCGGATTCCATCCTGGCCGACCGGACCCTGCCGGAGCATGTGCCGATCTGCCGCATCGTCGATCCGGAAATGGGCCGGATGATGGCGCAATTCGCCCTGCTGGCCGTCATGCGTCATCATCGGGATTTCGTCTCCTTCGAACGCGCCAAGCGCCAGGCGGAATGGCGATACATCCATCCCAAACCGGCTTCGGCGGTGCGGGTCGGGGTGATGGGGCTGGGCAGCCTGGGACGGGAAGCGGCGGCGCTGATCGCTTCAATGGGCTATCGGGTCGCCGGCTGGTCCCGCAGCCCCAAACGCCTGGAAGGCATCGACACTTATGCCGGACAGGAGGAATTGGGCGCCTTCCTGGCGCGCAGCGATATCCTGATCTCGCTGCTGCCGCTGACGGAGGAGACGCGGGACCTGATCGGTCGTGACGTCTTTTCCCGCCTGCCCAGGGGGGCGGTCTTCATCAGCCTGGGGCGCGGCCATGTGGTGGACGAGGATGCCCTGGTCGAGGCGTTGCGTTCGGGGCAGGTCGGCGAAGCCACGCTGGACGTCTTCCGCCAGGAACCCCTGCCCAAGGAACATCCGTTCTGGGCCATGGAGCAGGTGATGATCACGCCCCATCTCGCCAGCGTCGCCATGGCCGCCACCAGCGCGCCGCAGGTGGTCGAGAACCTGCTGCGGACTCGTGCCGGCCAGCCACCGCTCAATGAAGTGGACCGTCGCAAAGGGTACTGAATTCCTTTTCGCCGAGGATGGCCGAAAGAATGCACTGGGTGCATCTCTCCACGGCCATCACCGGCTTCCTGACGGCCAGGCGTTTCAGCCGCAGGCTGACCAGCCGGGTCGGCGGCAGGTCTTCCTCGATGGGCAGGATGACGATTTCCTTGCCGTCATAGGTCATGTTCAGACGCGGCGTGACGTTGAGGATCGAGAAGCCGAGGCCGCGCCCCACCAGCCCGCGCACCAGTTCGTAGGACTTGCTCTGGTGCTGGATGCGCGGCTCCACGCCGCATTGATGAAACAGGCCGGTGAAGTAGTTCCGGCTATGCGGCAGGTCGAGCAGGATGAAGGGCTCGGAGGCGATCTCGGCCAGGCGGACGCTTTTCCGCTGCGCCAGCGGATGGCTGCGGGCCACCACCACCTGGGGCGGGAATTCGGCCAGGAGCTGGGTGTGGAACTCATCCGTCACGGCCAAGTCGTAGGTCAGCGCCAACTCGATCCGCCCGCTCAGGATCCCTTCCAGCATTTCTTCCTGGTTGCCCTCGCTGACGGTCAGTGTGATGCCCGGAAGCTGTGAGCCCAAGGCCGAGAGCAGGCCGGGAATGATTATCGGCGCCAGGGTCGAGAAGCAGCCCAGTTCCACATTTCCCTGAAGTCCTTCGCCCAGCATGCCTGCGCTGACGCGGAATTCCTCGGCATGTTTCAGCAAGGCGCGGGCCTCGTTCAGCACCCGCTGGCCCGACGGCGTCAGCGACAGGCCCTTGGCATGGTGGCGGATGAATAGCTGTACCGAAAGTTGCTGTTCCAGCTGCGCCACGGCGGCGGAAATGGAGGGTTGCGAGATGTTCAGGCGCTGGGCGGCGGCCGTGACGCTGCTCTCTTCTGCGGCGGCGACGAAATAGCTGAGGGCGCGAAGCGAGAGGTTCATAGGAAAAACCTATTCAGTTGGCCGGTAAACAATATTTTCCATAATCCTGGGCTCAGGCTAGCGTTGATTGCAACGGAAATCCGAGCGCTGGAGGGCACATGATTAGGACCGGGCAGCAATATCTGGATGGGATCCGGGACGATCGCGAAATCTGGATCGACGGCGAGCGCGTCAAGGATGCCACCAAGCATCCGGCTTTTGCGCCGATCATCAATATCCGTGCCCGCATGTACGACATGCAGCACGAGGAAAAGCATCAGGACACGCTCACCTACCTGAACGGCAACGAGCGGAATTCGATGTTCATGAAGCCGCCGACCACCCAGCAGGATTGGTGGGACAAGTGGCGCGGCGTCGATAACGTGATGAAGGATATCGGCGGTGTCGTCACCCGCGTCGGCGACGAGACCATCGGCGAGATGTGGTCGCTGTTCGATGGCCGCGACGTGCTGAACGAGATCGACCCGCGCTTCGCCGAGAACATCGACAACCATATCAAGGCGGTGCTGAACGACGATATCTTCCACGTCTCGGCCAATACCGATCCCAAGGGCGACCGGTCCCGCCGTCCGCAGGACCAGGACCCGGACATGATGGTCCATGTGGTCAAGGAGACCGATGCGGGCATCATCCTGCGCGGCGCGAAATACGAAACCGCCGCCGCCTATGCCGACCAGGCCTTCCTAAAGCCCACCGTGGCGAACTGGACCGACGACAAGCTGTCGGATTACGCCGTCGGCTGCATCGTCAAGATGAATGCCAAGGGCGTGAAGCATATCTGCCGCTCCAGCTTCGCCGGGCGCGGTTCGGTGGAGGATTATCCACTGGGCAACCGCTTCGATGAAGTCGACACGCTGATGGTGCTCGACGATGTGTTGATCCCCTGGGAAGACGTCTTCTTCTACCGTCACACCAAGGCGGCGACCTATATCCGCAGCACTCTGCACCGCTATTCGGCCTTTCCCTATGTGCTGCGCATTCTCTATGTCGCCGACATGCTGATCGGCGCGGCGCTGTGGAATGTGAAGCAGACCGGCCTGGACCAGCATCAGGGCGTGCGCGAGAAGCTGGCCGACCTGGTGTGCTACCGCGAAGGCATCAACGCTCATCTGGTGGCCTCGATCGCCCAGGCGGAAAAGAGTCCCGGTGGCCTGCTGATGCCCAACCAGTCGCTGCTCTATGCCGGCCGCGTCCATGCCTGCTCTAATCTCGCGCAGATGATGCATATCGCCCGCGAGCTGTGCGGCGGCCAGATCTGTGTGACGCCCAACGTGGCGCAGTTCAGGAATGCCGATACGTCGGGCTGGCTGAACAAGTTCTACAGCCTGAACGACAACTGGCAAGCCGAAGACCGCCGCAAGCTGCTGGCCTTCGCCCGCGACCTGCTGAATTCCGATTACGCGGGCCATCGCCTGACCTTCGTGCAATTCGCGCAAGCGCCGCATTTCAACCATCTCAACGCCGTCTATCACAGCTTCGACTTCTCCGGCCCGCTGGATTTCGTGCGCAAGGCCGCCGGTCTGTCGGAGCAGGTCGCCGGAGGTCGCTGATGGATGCGGAAGCGTTCAAAAGCGCCATGAGCCACTTCGCCTCTTCCGTCACCGTGGTCACCACGGACGGAGCGGCGGGGCGGGCCGGGGTGACGGTCAGTGCGGCTTGCTCTGTTTCGGCCGAGCCTCCCTCGCTGCTGGTCTGCATTCATCATCTCAGTCCGGCGGCCGAGGCGATCGTCAGGAACGGACGGTTCTGCGTCAATCTGCTGGCCGCCGGACAGGATCGCGTGGCCGATTGCTTCGCCGGACGCGTGGCGGAATTCCGCGAGGACAAATTCGCCGCCGTGCAAACCGTGCCGACGCCGGGCGGCTGCCCGGCGATCAAGGGCGCGACCGTGGCTTTCGACTGCAAGCTCGCCGAGGTCCATCGCTTCGGCACGCACCGGCTGCTTCTCGGCCTTGTCGAGGATGTGCGGGAAATCGACGACATCCCCTTGCTTTATGCCAATCGCAACTACCACACGATCGGCCCCATCGCTCCCGCCGGCCGTGCCTGAACGGAAAAGACATCATGGCTCATACGCGCATCAGAAAGTTCAACACCAAGGACGCCTATCCCGAGCAGTCGCTGGACAATGACCTGTGCATGGCCGTCCGCGCCGGCAACACCGTCTATCTCCGCGGCCAGACGGCGATGGACCTGGATGGCAATATCGTCGGCATCGGCGATCCCGTGGCGCAGACGGAAAACGCCATGAAATGCGCGCAGATCCTGCTCGAAGAGGCCGGCGCCAAGCTCGAGGATATCTGCAAGGTCACGATCTACATCACCGACCGCGCCTATCGCGAGCCGGTCTACCGGACGGTCGGGAAATGGCTGAAGGGGGTCTATCCCGTCTCGACCGGCATCATCGTGCCGGGATTGGCGAAGCCTGAATATCTGATGGAAATCGATATCATCGCTGAGATCCCTGAATAAAAGATACCTCAGGTCGCACACTATGCTGTGCGTGGTTGGGTGTGTCTTCAGTCTTCCTTGAGTATATCAAGGGGATGCGCTCCTGCGTGTCCCCTTTTTTATTTTGCTATTCTTAAATTATACTTTATTTATTTGCTCAGAGAATGTGCGAATGCCTAAGTCTGAGCCTCATAAATGAGCAGAATAAGAGGGTGGCGCGAAAATAGACTGCAAAAGGGCAGCGGAACCCTCGGGAATCGATTTGGCATGGCTCTTGCGATGGGAGTGGTGTGGGCGGAATGCCGCCCAGGCTTGCTACTTTTGAAGGGAAATGGCCCCATGCGGAACAAGACTTTTGCGTTCGCCTTCAGTCTGAGCCTCGGCCTTGGCGGAATCGCGGCAGAAGCGGCAGAGCCCTTGCGTGTCAGCATCTGGGGCGGGAGCTGGCGCGATACCGTTGCCGAAACCATTGGCAAGAAGTTTACTGAGGAAACGGGCGTTCCCGTCGAATATGTCACCGGCGGGACGATCGACCGTCTGAACAAGGCCCAGCTTGCCGGTGGGACTCCCGAAACCGACGTCACCATCACCACCAGCCATGTGGGCTGGCTCTATGCCAATTCCGGCCTGTTCGAGGAATTGGATGCCAGCCGCATCTCGCGCTTCGGCGACGTCATGCCCACGGCCAAGATCAGCCCCTATCACCTGGGCCTGTGGTCCTATGTCTACACCATCGGCTACCGGCCGGACCTGCTGCCCGAAGGCATCACCTTCGAATCCTGGAAGGATCTGTGGGATCCCAAGCTGGAAGGGCAGGTGGGTGCGCCGGACTTCGACCCCAGCCACCTGATCGCCGTCTCCGCCATCCTGTCGGGGGCCGAGGTCAAGGATTGGGAAAAGGGCACCGAGCTGCTGAAGCAGATCAAGCCCAACGTGAAGACCTTCTATTCCTCGGACGGCACCAGCCAGGAAAAGATGGCCACGGGTGAAACCTCGGTGCAGGTCATCCTGTCGGGCAATGCCTTCCATCAGATCTCGCAGGGCGTGCCGGTCGAACTGGTGATCCCCAAGGAAGGCGCCATCATCGGCATCGACGCCATCGGCATCAACAAGGGCACCCGTCAGCAGGAACTGGCCTACAAGTTCCTCGACGTCGCTCTCGATCCCGAGGTCCAGGCCGAAATCACCAAGCTGAAGAAGCTCGGCCCGCTCAACAGCAAGGCGGTCATCGATCCTGAACTGGCCGCGCTGCCCGGCGTCTTCACCTCCGAGGAGCAGATCCAGGAACAGGCGATCGTCATCGACCACAAGCTGCGTGCCGAGATGCTGCCGGTCTGGAAGACCTGGTTCACCGAAAACCTGATGAACTGATCGTCCTGAATGGTTGCGACTTAGGAGGAGACGACGATGACAAAACGTCAGATCCAGTTTCTCTTCGTAATTCCGGCAGTCTTCGTGGCCTTCCTCCTGGTCGCGTCCCTGTTCTCCATCTTGCAGTTCAGCGTGCGCGAGCATGTGCCGGGCTCGCTGGTGGTGGGCGGTTTCACCCTGGATAATTTCGGGCGCGTCCTGCGCCCGGTCTATGCCTCCGTGTTGCGCACCACCATGGAACTGGCGCTGTCCACCGCGCTGCTGACCCTGGTGCTGAGCTATCCGTTGGCCTATGCCCTGGCGCGCGTGCCGTCCAAGGCGATCCAGTCACTGATCCTGATCATCAGCATTACGCCGCTTTTCACCGGCGACATCGTCAGGACCTATGCTTGGCTGATCGTTCTCGGGAATAACGGCTTCGTGAACAGCACGCTGATGGCGCTGGGCATCATCGAGCGGCCCCTGCAGCTGATGTATACCCAGCTCGGCGTAACCCTGGCCCTGGTGCAGTATTCCATCCCCGTTATGGTGATGGTGCTGACCACGGCCATCGCGCATATCGACCGCAACTACGAGAAAGCCGCCGCCAGCCTTGGTGCCGGTCCGGTGCGGGTGTTCCTGAAAGTCACCCTGCCGCTGTCCACGCCGGGCATCATCGCCGGCGTCATCACCATCTTCGCCTGGACCCTCAGCGCCTTCGCCACGCCCCAGCTGATCGGCGGCGGCAAGGTGATGATGCTGTCGAACATGGTCTATCTGGTCGGCTTCTCGTCCTTCGACTTCCCCTTCGCGGCGGTTCTCAGCCTGATCGGCCTGGTCGTCAGCATCGCCTTGCTGGTGGCCATGAACTGGAGCTCGCGCCGGGTCGAAAAGATGGGATTGCACTGATGAAAGCCAAGCACAAGAAGCTCCTGGCGCGTACCGGCGCGACCGTCCTGATCACCCTGATCCTGCTTTTCGTGTCTGTCCCGTCGGTGGTCGTCATCATGTCGGCCTTCAATTCCACGGCCATCCTGTCCTTTCCGCCCCAGGACCTGAGCCTGCGCTGGTTCGAGCGGGCGGTGACCTACCGGGATTTCCAGCGGGGTTTCATCAACGGCCTGATCGTCACCGCCTGGACCTCGGGCATCGCCCTGGTGATCGGCACGGCGCTGGCCTATGCCATCGACCGCTTCCAGTTCCGGGGCAAAGACCTGCTGGAGACGATCCTGCTGTCGCCCCTGGTGATCCCGCATTTCACCATCGGCCTGGGTGTGCTGATGCTGGCCTCGCAAGTCAGCATGCGCGGCAGTTTCGCCACCGTGATCCTGGCCCAGGTCATCCTGGTCCTGCCTTTCGTGCTGCGCAGCGTCTATGTGTCGCTGCGCAACCTGGACCGCCGCTATGAACTGGCGGCCGCCAGCCTGGGCGCCTCGCCGCTGCAGGTGCTGCTGCGGGTCGATCTGCCCTTGCTCCTGCCCGGCATGTTCGGCGGCTGGCTGTTCGCCGCGATCCTGTCCTTCAACGAGTTTTCGGCGGCGCTGTTCGTGACCTCCCATGCCACCCAGACGCTGCCGGTCGCCATGTATACCTATGTGCGGGAATACACCGACCCGACCATGGCGGCGATTTCGACGATCTTCATCGTCACGACCTCAATCACTCTCGTCCTCGCCAACCGTTTCCTTGGGTTGCGCAAAGTCCTTGCCATCGAGGAGAGCAAATGATGCTCGATAGCACCACCTGCACCGCGACCGCGCCGTCCGTGTCCGCCAAGCATGCCGTCCGGCTGGACGGCATTGGCAAGTCCTTCGGCGACGTGACCGCCCTGCGCGATGTCTGGCTGAAGATCAATCACGGGGAATTCCTGACCCTGCTGGGGCCGAGCGGCTGCGGCAAGACGACCCTGCTCAACATGCTGGCGGGCTTCCTCACTCCCGATACCGGCGAGGTCTTCATCGGCAACGATTGCGTCACCGAGATGCCGCCGCATCAGCGCGACATCGGGCTGGTTTTCCAGAACTACGCACTCTTCCCGCATATGAGCGTCGCCGAGAATGTCGCCTTCGGCCTGAAGATGCGCAAGATCCCGCGCGAGGAGATCCGCCGCCGCGTGGCCGAGGCGCTGGAGAATGTGCGCCTGGGCGCCTTCGGCGACCGCAAGCCGCGCGCCTTGTCGGGCGGCCAGCAGCAGCGCGTCGCACTGGCGCGTGCCCTGGTGATCCGCCCGCGCCTGCTGCTGCTCGACGAAAGCCTGTCGGCCCTGGACAAGAATCTGCGCAGCGACATGCAGGTCGAGCTGAAGGAAATCCAGCGCCGGGTCGGCATCACCACCATTTTCGTCACCCACGACCAGGGCGAGGCGCTGAGCCTGTCGGACCGCATCGCGGTGATGGCCCATGGCGAGATCCAGCAGCTTTCGACTCCGGCGGAGATGTATCGCAGCCCGGCCAACAGCTTCGTTGCCTCCTTCATCGGTGACATCAACCAGATCGGCGGCATGGTCGAGCGTATCGAGGGCGAGGAGGCACTGCTGGTCCTGGGGGCGAACAATCTGCGCCTCGCGGTGCCGCTGTCCCGCTGCCAGGGCGTCAAGGCCGGTGACGGGATTCGCCTGTTCGTCCGTCCCGAGCATCTGCGTCTCACCCAGGAGGGCGGCCAATTGCGCGGCATCCTGCGTGCGCGGAGCTATCAGGGCACCCATGTCGAAGCCTTCCTGGACGTGGACGGCGCGGATCTCGTGCGGGTGCGCCTCAACCGGCCGGGATTGGCCGAAGCCTTGAGTCAAGGCGCGGAACTGGGGCTCGACATCGATGCCGCCGAATGCCTGGTCTTTCCGCAAGAGGACAAGCAGCCATGACCTATTCCATCGCCGCCCATTGCCCCGAGAGCAATGCCTTCGGCATCGCCATCACCTCGTCGAGCATCTGCGTGCCTAGCCGCTGCGCCTGGGTCTCGCCGAAAGGACTGGTGGTCACGCAGAATGTCACCGACCCCTCCTTCGGGCCGTCCGGGCTGGCCATGCTGCAAGAGGGGCGGACAGCGGACGAAATCGTGAAGACCCTTCTGGCCTCGACGCCTCATGGGGCGTGGCGGCAGCTTGTGGTGATCGACGGCAGCGGGAAGGTGGAAGCCTTCTCCGGCGACAAAGCCATGCCCGTCGTCGCCCTGAAGAAGGGCAAGGGCGTGATAGCCATGGGTAACATGCTGGCCAATGACGCGGTCCCGCAGGCCATGGTCGACAGTTTCGAATCCAATGCGGGCAAGACGTTGACCGAGCGCCTGTTGACGGCGCTGGAAGCGGGGCTGGACCAGGGCGGGGAGACGGGGGAGGAGCATTCTGCCGGGCTGCATGTGGCCGCAAAGCTGTCCTGGCCCATCGTCGATTTGCGGGTAGATTGGCATGACGAGCCCATCGCCGAACTGCGCCGCCTGTGGACCCTCTACCGGCCCCAGCTCGACGATTACGTGGCTCGTGCTCTCAATCCCGAAGCAGCACCGGCTTTCTGATGAATACTATCGACCTTTTGCGGCGGCTTATCGCCTTCGACACCACCAGTTCGAATTCCAATCAGGCCCTGATCGATTTCGCGACGGAATATCTGTCCGGCTTCGGGGCCGTCTGTTCCTTCAGCCATAGCGATGACGGACGCAAGAGCAATCTGCTGGCGACCATCGGCCCGCAGGACCGTCCCGGCTTCGTCTTTTCCGGCCATACCGACGTGGTGCCGGTCGCGGGCCAGGCCTGGACCAGCGATCCCTTCGAGATGGTCGAGCGGGACGGATTGCTCTATGGGCGCGGCACCGCAGACATGAAGGGCTTCATCGCCGCCGTCCTGGCCGCCGTGCCGCAGATGGCGGAACAAGGATCGGAACGGCCCTTCCATATCGCCCTGTCCTATGACGAGGAACTGGGCTGCCTGGGGGCGCCCCGGCTGATCGAACAAATCGCGAGCTTGCCGTATCGTCCCCTGGGCTGCCTGATCGGCGAGCCCACTGGCATGAAGGCGGTGACGGCCCATAAGGGCAAGAGCGCCGTGCGTTGCCACGTCCATGGCAAGGAATGCCATTCCGCCTTGCCGCAGAACGGTGTCAACGCCGTGGAATACGCCGCCCGCCTGATCGTCCATGCCGCCGATCTAGGTCGAAGGCAGCGGGAAAGCGGCCGGCAGGACCAGCGTTTCATGCCGCCTTACACCACGCTGCATACCGGCGTGGTGACAGGCGGAACGGCCCTGAACATCGTGCCGCGCGATTGCAGTTTCGATCTGGAGGTCCGCGCCATTCCCGGCGACGATGCCGCTTCCTTCATCGAGCAAGTGAAGGATTATGCCGAGACGGTCCTGCTGCCCGAGATGCGGCTTCAGGCGGAACAGGCGGGGATCCGCTGGGAGGGGCTGTCCTCCTATCCCGCCCTGGACATGGATGACGACCACCCGCTGACCCGCCTGATCTGCCAGCTCGGCGGCGACAATGCCACCGCCACGGTCAGTTTCGGCACCGAGGGCGGGTTGTATCAGGCGGCCGAGGTGCCCACCATCGTCTGCGGTCCCGGCAGCATTGAACAGGCCCACAAGCCCGATGAATATATCGCGCGGGAACAGCTCGCCCGCTGCGACGATTTCCTTTCCCGCCTGATCCGCCAGGTCAGGACCGGCCGGCTCGACTGGGGGGAGTTGTGAGCCGGCCGGATCGATTACTTCCCTTGGGCGGCGCGCCAGGCGAGGAAGGCCGCCGGGCCGGTCTGGGCGTCGCGCAGGGCGGTGTGCTGCATCGAGGGACGCTGGGTGAAGGCCGCATACCACGCGGCCAGGGCCGGGCGGGTGTCGCGCCAGTTCAGATCGCCCAGGCGGAAGTCCACGTAATCCAGGGCGCTGCCCGCCGCCAGCGTGCCGATCGTCACCACGCCGTCCAGTGCCGCCGCCTCGGCGTCCAGCACGTCGAGGGCATGGCTGACCGCCAGAACCTGGCGCTCGATCACGCTGGCGACCTGCTTCTCGGGGCTGCGCATCCGTTCCTGGCGCACGGCGCGCGTGGAATCCATCACGCCGTCGGCCAGGGCCTGAAGGCGGGCGTCGCGCAGTTGCGCGTCCGGGTCTTGCGGACGCAACGAGACGTTCCCGGCCTTGCGGCAGAGATAGTCGCATATGACCGGCGAATCGTAGACCGCCACATCGCCATCCACCAGCGTCGGAATGCGCGACAGCGGGTTGGCCTGGCGCAGGGCAGGCGTTTCCACCGAAGTATCCACGTCAACGCATTCTATTTCGGTGCCAAGTCCGACTTCGATGGCAACAGAAAGAACCTTCTTCACATAGGGTGAAGTCTGGGCGTAGAAGAGTATCACTGAATTAATCTCCGAAAATGTGATTAATTTTTATTATATTCAGAGAAGGGGTTGTTCAAGTGAAAACTAGAGAATTCAAGAAGCTTACGCATGAGGGTGCCTTCGTTGCCTTGAGCGCCGCCGTGGATTATGCAACCGAGATTGGCGTGCCGCAGAATATCTGTATCGTCGATGATGGCGGAAACCTGCTGGCCTTCATCCGCATGGATGGCGCCAAGTTCCTGAGCAGCGAAACCTGCATGAAGAAGGCCATCACCGCCGCTTCCCACAGCCGCCCCTCGGGCTCGCTGCTGCCGGAGCTGGAAGTCAAGCTGAGCCTCGCGACAAATGGCCGTTTGACCAATCTGGAAGGCGGTTTTCCCATCATCATCGACGGCTATACGGTCGGCGGGATCGGTGTCGGATCGGGCAGCGGCAGCGAGGACGTGGCCGTCGCCAAGGCGGCGCTGAGGGCCCTGGGGGCGGAAATTCCAGGCGAGGCCGCGTGATGCGGGCAGTCGAGACGGCGGGGACGGGAGGGCCGGAGGTCCTTTCCGTCGCCTCGGGCCTGGCGATTCCGGTGCCGGGCCCGGAAGAGGTTCTGATCCGGGTCGCCGCCGCAGGCGTGAACCGCCCCGACATCATGCAGCGCCGGGGCATCTTTCCCCCGCCGCCCGGTGCATCGCCCATCCTCGGGCTGGAGGTGGCGGGACGGATCGAGGCCCGGGGCGCCCAGGTCACGGGCCTGAAGATCGGGGATGAGGTCTGCGCCCTGGTGCCGAGTGGCGGCTATGCCGAATACTGCGTCGCCGATTCCGGCCTCTGCCTGCCCGTTCCGGCGGGACTGGGCGCTCGGGACGTGGCCGGGCTGCCCGAGGCGCTGTTTACGCTCTGGTCCAATCTCTTCGACACCGCCGGATTGAAAGCGGGCGAGCGGGTGCTGATCCATGGCGGGGCCAGCGGTATCGGCAGCATCGCCATTCAGCTTGCCAAGGCCTTCGGGGCGGAGGTCTTCACCACCGCCGGTGGCTCCGAAAAGACGGATTTCTGCCGCCTCCTGGGGGCCGATGTCGTCATCGACTACCGGAACCAGGACTTCGCCGCCCTGGTCCAGGAAAAGACCGGCGGGCAGGGCGTCGATGTCATCCTCGACATGGTCGGCGGGGATTACCTGTCCCGCAATCTGGTCTCGCTCGCCACGGGTGGACGGCTGGTGGTCATCGGTATGCAATCGGGCGCGACCGCGCCGCTCGACCTGTCCCTGCTGATGGCAAAACGGGGCGGCATCTTCAGCTCTTCCCTGCGTGGGCGCAGCCTGGATGAGAAGCGCCGGATCGCCCGCCGCATCGCCGAACACGCCTGGCCCAAGGTGGCTTCGGGCGAGATCCGCTCCCGCATCGACAGTGTCTATCCCCTGGATCAGGTCGCCGCCGCCCATGAGAGGCTGGAATCGGGGCGGCATCTGGGAAAGATACTGCTCGACCTCGCCTGATTTCCGCGTCGCGACACGCCGAAGGACGAAATACGAAATGCTTGCGACATTGAAGATTCGAGCCCGCATGCTTGCCGGGTTCGGCGCGATCCTGATTCTGCTCGTCATTGTTTCCGGCATGGCCGTCTGGACCTTCGACCGTGTCTCGGCGCAGGTGGAGCATTATGACCAGGCCGTGAGCGTCGCGACGGCGGCCGGGGCACTGGACCGCAACGTGGTCGATTTCCAGGGCCGCGTCTCCGCCTTCTTCATCACGCGGGCCGATAGCGAGCGCGTGATGATGGAGAATGCGCGCGAACAAGTGCTCCAGGACCTGGAGGCCCTGGAACAGAATGCCGCCAGCCTCGAATGGCGCGAGCAATACGATGCCCTGGGGGATGTCGTCGCCGCCTACAACGCGGAGCTTCTCGCTCTCAGCCAGGGGCTGGAACAGGCGAAGGAACAGATCGCCAGCCTGGAAAAAAGCGCGGTCATGATCGACAGTGCCTTTCCCGCTTTGCAGATCCAGTCGCGCCGGGCGGGGGACGTGCAAGGCGAGGAGGCGGCCGGCCGGGCGCGGGAATATTTCCTGCGTGCCCGGTTGTTCATGACGCGCAATATCGCGACCCGCGACCAGAGCGACGCCGAGACGACCCTTGCGAATCTGCAGGACGCCTTGAATGCCTTGCGCGGCATCGCACGCGCCGAGCGCCTGACCGGCCTGCTGACCGATTATTCCGCCGCCTTCAGCGAATTCACCGCTCTTTCGGCGCGGAACAACACCCTGGAGCGGAGCTTGCGGGACTTGGGGCCGCAGGTCCTGAGTCGAGCCGATGCCATCAAGCAGGAGGCGACGGAGCTTCAGGCGCAAGGGGCGGCGGCCATCCGGGATCAGGTTGCCCGCGCCATGGCCCTGACCTTGGGCCTCGCGGGGATCGCCCTGGTGGCGGGTATCGTGCTGGCCTGGCGCATCGGCCGCAGCATCGTCACCCCCATCACCAGCATGACCGCCACCATGGCTGCCCTGGCGCGCGGGGAGAAGACCACGCCGGTTCCGGCATTGGATCGTCTCGACGAGATCGGCGAGATGGCTCAAGCGGTGCAGGTCTTCAAGGACAACGCCTTGGAAATGGAGCGCCTGCAGGACGAGCAGGAGCGGATGAAGCGCCGGGCGGAAGAGGAGAAGCGCCAGGCGATGCTGCTTCTGGCCGAGTCCTTCGAAAGCAGCGTGAAGGGCGTCGCCATGGGCGTGACCGCCCATTCCGCCGAGATGGAAGGCGCGGCGAAGATCATGTCCAGCAGCATCGCCCAGACCAATCAGCGCGCCATTGCCGTGGCCGGCGCCGCGGAACAGGCCTCGATCAACGTGCAGACCGTCGCCAGCGCCGCCGAGGAACTGAACCGTTCAATCCGCGAGATCGCCCAGCAGGTCGAGCATTCCTCCGAGATCAGCAAGACCGCCGTCATCGCGTCCGAAAGGACGAATGTGACGGTGCAGGGGCTGGCCGATGCTGCCGCCCGGATCGGCGAGGTGCTGGGCCTGATCAGCGATATCGCGAACCGCACCAACCTTCTGGCCCTGAACGCGACGATCGAGGCGGCGCGCGCGGGCGAGGCGGGCAAGGGCTTCGCCGTGGTCGCCAGCGAGGTCAAGAGCCTCGCCCAGCAGACCGCCAAGGCCACCAACGACATCGCGGGCCAGATCGACGCCGTGCAACTGGCAACCCAGGATGCCGTGGGGGCCATCCGCGATATCGGCCAGACCATCACGCGGATGAACGAAATTGCCGCCGCCATCGCCGCTGCGGTGGAGGAGCAAAGCGCCGCAACCGACGAAATCGCCCGCAATGTCAGCCAGGTTTCCAGCGGGACGGGCGAGGTGACCAGCCATATCACGGCGGTCAGCGCCGCGGCGGGCGAAACCGGTCAGGCCGCCGAGAAGGTTCTGGCCGTGGCTTCGGAACTGTCCCTTCAGGCCGGACGGCTGGAAAGCGAGGTCGATAATTTCCTGAAGCGGATCAGGGGCTAGGGAAGGGGGCTGTCTCCGCTCCCGGGCTTGGTTGCTCAATACTTGTTCATGAATAATTATTGGGCACTATTTTGACTGCGGGTTGTGCATCGGGCGGAATGCGCAGCCTGACCGGAGAGTCCGTTTTTGACTAAACGGTCAGGTTTTCCGGGTGGGACGATTGCAGCGGGCGTCTGGCATGGGATTTGCGCGGTAAGGGCGTGTTCTGCTGAACCGTGACCGAAGGGACGTCTCGCCCATGACCGTGATTTCAGCCGTTGACAGTCAAACCTCCGTCTATGACGACCTCGTTCCACCGCTGACGCCCATGCAGGCGATGGCGGAAGCGAGCCGCTGCCTGTTCTGCTACGACGCCCCCTGCGTGCGGGCCTGCCCGACAAGCATCGACATTCCCGTCTTCATCCGCGGCATCGCTACCGGCAACATGAAGGGGGCGGCGACGACGATCCTGTCGTCCAACATCATGGGCGGCACCTGTGCCCGCGTCTGCCCCACCGAAATCCTGTGCGAGCAGGTCTGCGTGCGCAACACGGCCGAGGAAAGGCCGGTCGCCATCGGCCGGTTGCAGCGCCATGCCGTCGATCCGCTGATCGCTTCCGGCAGCCATCCTTTCACCCGCGCCGCGCCGACCGGCAAGCGCGTGGCGGTGGTCGGTGCCGGGCCCGCCGGTCTGTCCTGTGCTCATGGCCTAGCGAGGCTGGGCCATGACGTGACGGTGTTCGAGGCCAAGCCGAAATCCGGCGGCCTGAACGAATACGGTCTTGCCGCCTACAAGATGGCCGGTGATTTCGCCCAGCGCGAAGTCGATTTTATCCTGAAGATCGGCGGCATCACGGTCGAGCATGGCCGCCGCCTGGGCGGCGACCTGACCCTGGCGGGATTGCGGCGCGATTTCGACGCGGTGTTCCTGGGCGTGGGCCTGGGCGAGAGCAATCGTCTCGGCATTCCCGGTGAGGAATTCCTGGGGGTCGAAGACGCCATCACCTTCATCGGGCGCCTGCGTCAGGCACCCGGCGGCGCCGGGCTGTTCGTCGGGCGCAATGTGGTGGTCATCGGCGGCGGCAACACCGCCATCGACGCGGCGGTCCAGGCACGCAAGCTGGGCGCCGAGGAGGTGACGCTGGTCTATCGCCGGGGGCGGGGACAGATGCGCGCCACGGCGTGGGAGCAGGAACTGGCCCTGACCCATGGCGTGATCCTCAGGACCTTCGCCGAGCCGGTGCGGATCGACGGCGACGGCAGAGTGCAGGGAATCCTCTTCGAGAAGACCCGTCTGGAAGGCGGACGCCTGGTCGGCACTGGCGAGAAATTCTCCATCGCCGCCGATATGGTGCTGAAGGCCGTGGGCCAGAAGCTGGCCGTGCGCGAGCTTGCGGGGATCGACCTCGCCGGGGGAAAGATCGTGGTCGACCCCGCTTACCGCACCTCGATGGCGGGCGTCTTCGCCGGCGGCGACTGCATCGCCAGCGGCGAGGACCTGACCGTGCAATCGGTGCAGGACGGCAAGCTGGCCGCCCTCTCCATCCATTCCTTCCTGATGACTGCTTGAGGGGGAGCCTCCATCATGGCCGATCTGCGCTGTAATATCGCCGGCATCACCGCCCCCAATCCCTTCTGGCTGGCCTCGGCCCCGCCCACCGACAAGGCCTATAACGTCGTTCGCGCCTTCGAGGCGGGCTGGGGCGGCGTGGTGTGGAAGACGCTGGGCGAGGACCCGCCGGTGGTCAATGTCAGCTCGCGCTACGGCGCCCATTACGACATCGACCGCCGCCTGCTGGGCATCAACAATATCGAGCTGATCTCGGACCGCCCGCTGGAGGTCAATCTGCGCGAGATCGCCGAGGTCAAGAAGGCCTGGCCCGACCGCGCCATGGTCGTCTCGCTGATGGCGCGCATGGAGGAACAGGCCTGGGCCGATCTGGCTCGCCGGATCGAGGCGGCGGGGGCGGATGGGCTGGAACTCAATCTCGGCTGCCCGCACGGCATGTGCGAACGCGGCATGGGTTCGGCCATCGGCCAGGTGCCGGAAATGGTCGAGCAGGTGACGCGCTGGGTCAAGGCGGCGACCCGCCTGCCGGTCATCGTCAAGCTGACGCCCAACATCACCAATATCCTGTGGTCGGCGGAAGCGGCCAAGCGCGGCGGGGCGGACGGCATCTCGCTGATCAACACCGTCAATTCCATCATCAGCGTCGACCTCGATGCCATGGCGCCGACGCCGATCGTCGACGGCGTCGGCACCCATGGCGGCTATTGCGGCCCCGCCGTCAAGCCCATGGCCTTGAACATGGTGGCCGAGATCGCCCGCAACGGCTTCACCGCGGGCATTCCCATCTCGGGGATCGGCGGCGTGACCACCTGGCGCGATGCCGCCGAATTCCTGGCGCTTGGCGCTTCGGGCGTACAGGTTTGCACGGCCGCCATGACCTACGGCTTCAAGATCGTCGAGGACATGATCAGCGGCCTGTCCAACTGGATGGACGAGAAGGGCTATGAAAACCTCGACCAGGTGACCGGGCGCGCGGTGCGCAACGTGGTCGACTGGAATGCCCTCAACATGAACTTCTCGACCAAGGCGCTGATCGACCCGGCCCTGTGCATCGATTGCGGACGCTGCCACATCGCCTGCGAGGATACCTCGCATCAGGCGATCCGCATTGTCCAGGGCGAGGGCAAGCGCCTGTTCACGGTCGAGAACGAGGATTGCGTGGGCTGCAATCTCTGCCTGCATGTCTGTCCGGTGCCCGGCTGCATCACCATGCATCCCGAGGAAAACGGACTGCCCTATGTCACCTGGCCCGAAGATGCCCGCAATCCGATGAACCTGGAAAAAGTCTGAGGGGAGAGTCCGAGATGTCGCTTCCGCAAAACATGCAGATCAACGGCGTGCGCCTATGGCAGAGCCTGATGGACATGGCCAGGATCGGTGCCACGCCCAGGGGCGGCGTCTGCCGACTGGCGCTGACCGACCTCGACAAGCAGGGCCGCGACCTCTTCGTGCAATGGTGCGAGGAGGCCGGCTGCACCATCACCGTCGATGCCATCGGCAACATCTTCGCCCGCCGCCCGGGCCGCAACGACGACCTGCCGCCGGTGGTCATGGGTAGCCATCTCGACAGCCAGCCCACGGGCGGCAAGTATGACGGCGTCTATGGCGTGCTGGCCGGGCTGGAGGTCATCCGCAGCCTCAACGACATGAACTATGTCACCGAAGCGCCGGTCGAGGTCGCCGTCTGGACCAACGAGGAAGGATCGCGCTTCGCCCCTGCCATGGTCGCCTCGGGCGTCTTCGCCGGGGTCTTCGACCTGGAATACGGCCTGTCGCGGACGGATCTGGACGGCAAGACCATGGGCGAGGAACTGGCGCGCATCGGCTATGCCGGTGATGCCCCGGTCGGCGGGCGCAAGATCGGCGCCTATTTCGAGGCCCATATCGAGCAGGGACCGATCCTGGAGGCCGAGGGCAAGACCATCGGCGTCGTCACCGATTGCCAGGGGCAGCGCTGGTACGAGATCACCCTTACCGGCCAGGAAGCCCATGCCGGGCCGACGCCCATGCTGCGCCGCAAGGATGCCCTGCTGGGCGCAGCGCGGATGGTCGAGACCGTGAACCGCATCGGTCTGAAATACGGCCCCTCGGCCTGCGCCACGGTGGGGATGATGCAGGTCCATCCCAACTCGCGCAACGTCATCCCCGGCGAGGTCTTCTTCACCGTCGATTTCCGCCATCCCGACGATGCCATCCTGGCGAAGATGGACGAGGAATTGCGCCGGGCGGCGGAAGAGGTCGCAAGCGGCATCGGCCTGGAAATGGAATTCGAGCAGATCTGGTATTATGCCCCGATCAAGTTCGACGAATCCTGCGTTTCTGCCGTGCGCCTGGGGGTGGAGCGGACGGGCCATTCCTTCCGCGACATCGTCTCGGGCGCCGGGCACGACGCCTGCTATCTGTCCATGGTGGCGCCGACCGGGATGATCTTCATTCCCTGCGTGGACGGCATCAGCCACAACGAGATCGAGGAGACCACCCCCGCCTGGGCCGCCGCCGGCTGCGAGGTGCTGCTGCACGCGGTTGTGGAGCGCGCCAATGCCGAGGGCGCGAAAGCGTCATGACCGAATCGGAGGTCATGGTCGCGACCGGGCAGGATGCCGCCGAGCCGGGGCTGACCGCCCCGGCCTCGGGTCAGCGGCGCATCCGGCGCGAGAATGTCGAGCGCATCCTGAAGGCCGCCGAACTGGTCTTCGCCGAGGCAGGCTGTGCCGGTGCGACCATGACCGAGATCGCCGACCGCGCCGGCCTGCCCAAGGCCAATCTGCATTACTATTTCCGCACCAAGGAAGACCTCTACCGGGCGGTGCTGGACAATGTGCTGCGCATGTGGCTCGCCCCCGTGCGATCGATCCAGCCCGAGGCCGACCCGGCCACGGCCTTGGCCGAATATGTCGTCGCCAAGATGCGCCTGTCGCGGACCCGGCCCAATGCTTCGAAGGTCTTCGCCAACGAGGTCCTGCATGGCGGGGGGCAGATCCAGGATTTCCTGGCCCGGGACCTGCGCCAATTGCTCGACCAGAAGGCCGAGGTGCTGGACGGCTGGATCGCCAAGGGCCTGATGGCCCCCGTCGATTCCCGCCATTTCTTCTTCATGATCTGGGCCGTCACCCAGCATTACGCCGATTTCGACCTGCAAATTCGCATGGTCCTGGGCCGCAAGAAGCTGAGCCGCCAGGAATACGAGCGCATCACCGCCGAGGTGGTGCGCATGGTCCTGCGCGCGGCGGGGCTGAATGCGGCGGCCGACCTGATGGATTTGGCCGGTCGAACCGGCTGAGCCCGTAATCCACCACCCATATGAGGAGCAAGTCCATGGGGATCGTCATCAAAGGAGGAACCGTCGTCACGGCCGACCGGACGATTCGTGCCGACGTCTATTGCGAGGAGGGGGTGATCAAGGCGGTGGGCGAGGACATCGACGCCCCCGCAGGCGCCGAGGTGGTGGATGCCGGGGGCTGCTATGTCATGCCGGGCGGTATCGACCCGCACACCCATATGGAACTGCCTTTCATGGGCACGGTGACGACCGAGGATTTCTTCAGCGGCACCGCCGCCGGTTTTGCCGGGGGCACGACGATGATCATCGATTTCGTCATCCCCAATCCAAAGCAGCGCCTGATGGACGCCTTCAAGACCTGGAGCGGCTGGGCCGAGAAGGCGGCGGGCGATTATTCCTTCCATGTCGCCGTGACCTGGTGGGACGAGACGGTCCATGCCGACATGGGAACGCTGGTCGAAAGCCACGGCGTCAACAGCTTCAAGCATTTCATGGCCTACAAGAACGCCATCATGGCCGATGACGAGGTGCTGGTGAACAGCTTCACCCGCTGCCTGGAACTGGGCGCCATCCCCACCGTCCATGCCGAGAACGGCGAGCTGGTCTTCCGCCTTCAGCAGCAATTGCTGGCCCAGGGACTGACCGGCCCCGAGGCCCATCCCCTGTCCCGTCCGCCGGAGGTGGAGGGCGAGGCGGCCAACCGCGCCATCCAGGTCGCCAAGGTGCTGGGCGTGCCGGTCTATATCGTCCACGTCTCGGCCAAGGAGGCGCTGGACGCCATCATTCGCGGCCAGGATTCCGGGCAGCGCGTCTTCGGCGAAGTGCTGGCGGGCCATCTGCTGATCGACGACAGCGTCTATCGCCATCCCGACTGGGAGGTCGCCGCCGCCCATGTCATGAGTCCGCCCTTCCGCAGCAAGGAGCATCAGGAGGCGCTGTGGCGCGGCTTGCAGGCCGGGCATCTGCACACCACCGCCACCGACCATTGCTGTTTCTGCGCCGAACAGAAGGCCATGGGCCGCGACGACTTCACCAAGATCCCCAACGGTACGGCGGGCATCGAGGACCGCATGACCGTGCTGTGGCATCACGGCGTCAATACCGGCCGCCTGACCATGAACGAATTCGTCCGGCTGACCTCGGCCAATGCCGCGCAGATCTTCAACATCTATCCGCGCAAAGGCAGCGTGGAAGCCGGTGCCGATGCCGACCTCGTGGTCTGGGACCCCAAGGCGACCAAGACCATCTCGGCCAAAACCCAGATGCAGAAGGTCGGCTACAACATCTTCGAGGGCATGGAAGTCCAGGGCCTGCCGGTCTACACGATCAGCCAGGGCAGGATCGTCCATGCGCTGGGCGAAAGCCGGGCCGTGCGCGGCGCCGGGCGCTATGTCAACCGTCCGGCCTTCCCCTCGGTCTACGAAGCCGTGGCCAAGCGCAACGAACTGTCCCGTCCCAAGCCGGTGCTGCGCAGCGCGGCGGCGGAATAGGGGAGGTCCTTGGCCCGCTCTCCCTTCGAGACGCCGCCAAGGCGGCTCCTCAGGGTGGAGACCTTTGCACGGAAGGCATGATTGTGATTCGATAGCGGCCTGTTCGATCAACAGGAGAGGCCGTCATGGCACGCAAGCGGATTGGTCAGTTAGGCTGGGCCGATGCGGCAGTTT
>NZ_SBHN01000089.1 GCF_006980715.1 Telmatospirillum sp. J64-1 | reverse complement strand
CGCGGCGGCCGGACGGGCAGCCGCACGCTGGGCCGCTCGAGCCTCTATGGCTGGCTGAAGGAGCGCGACAGCAAGGGCATCCAGGCGTTGGCGGTCAAGGCCGCGCCCAAGGCCCCGCCCCAACCCTGGGAAGCTGCGTTCCTGCGCATCTGGTCGCGGCCCTCCAACATGGCGTTGACCGAGGTCCTGGCGCTGCTGGCCAAGGAACTGCCCGAGGACGTGCCGTGCCCGACCTACGACCAGGCGCGCCATTTCCTGCGCAGCCTGTCGCCGCAGGAGCGTTATCGCGGCCGGATGGGCCGCCGCGCCCTGGTGGCGATCAGCGCCTATCGCAAGCGCGACACCTCGGACCTGGAGCCGACCAGCGTCTACACCGCCGACGGCAAGACCTTCGCCGCCGAGGTGCGGAACCCGCTGTCCGGCCAGCCCTTCCGGCCCGAGATCGCCTCGGTGCTGGATGTGGCCACCCGCAAATGCGTCGGCTGGTCGGTGGGCCTGGCCGAAAGCGCCTCGGTGGTGACCGAGTCCCTGCGCATGGCGGTGGTGAGCCATGGCGTCCCGGCGATCTGGTAC
>NZ_SBHN01000088.1 GCF_006980715.1 Telmatospirillum sp. J64-1 | reverse complement strand
TTCGCCCTGCGCCGCATCGACATACAGGATCGGCGCTGGCAGCAGGCCATGACGGCGATCACCGACTCCATCCGCATCGCCGGCTCCAAGACCTATGTCCGCTTCTACCGCCGCACCGACCCGCAGGCACGGTGGGAACCCGTCACCATCGATCTGGCAGCTGCGTGAGGGAGGCAAAGATGAAGCTGTCTCGCGTCGTCCTATCGACAACCCAAGCTCCCCAAACCCCAGAACGGCAGCAACGCCTCATGGAAGCAACTGCCATCATCGAGCAGGCAGCCGTTCTGGTTGATGAACTCGACAATCCGGGAATGGCTCTCAACGGACTGATCACCGTCTACGTCAATCGTGTTCTGGCGCAGAGCCAGGCCGACCAGGCTATCGCCAGCCTGGAGCAGTTGGTTCAAATCCTGAAGCAGAACGCGGCCCTGATGGCGCCGGCTGGGAGGGCGTGATGCAAACCTTCGCCCGCCACAAGACCCTCGCCGAGATCCGGCAGGCCTGTCAGGAGGCAGGCTTCACCCTGTCCACCCGACTCTACGACGAAGAAGGGTCGGACCATATCAGCGTCGACTTCAAGCATGACG
>NZ_SBHN01000087.1 GCF_006980715.1 Telmatospirillum sp. J64-1 | reverse complement strand
GCCTTGTGAAGAAAGGCGATCAGGTCGTCCTTGACCTCGCACTCGCACAATCCCTTGACCATGGCCCGCACGTCCTCAAGGCTCGCACGCTGGAACTCGACGGGCTTGCTGATGCGGCTGGCGATCTGGGGATAGCGTGTCAGGCCGGTGCGGATGCGGCCCATGCCGACCAGGATGAAGGGGATCTCCAGCATGTCCGAGAGGTCGCGCAGGGTTTCCAGCAGCTTGGCCGAGCGAACGATGTGGTCCACTTCGTCCACGATCACCGCAAAAATTTCATCGCTCCGCTCGGCCTGACGGGCACGGGCGCCCAGGGCCTGCAGGGCTTGCCCGTACATCCGCTCGAAACTGTGAGCGGGCACCACGTTGAGGCTGCCCAGCAGCTCGCGCATCATCCAGGCGGCCGTCCATTCGGCCTTGGCACGGATGTAGATGCTGCCGGTCTGGGTGGCCCACCAACTGACCGTGGCGGTCTTGGACACGCCCGGCTCGCCGTCGAGGACCATCAGGCAGGCCTCCTCGGCGCCGCGCTTCTGGACCTCCGCCAGCGCACTCATGAAGCGCGACACGTTCGAGGTCTTCACAAACACA
>NZ_SBHN01000086.1 GCF_006980715.1 Telmatospirillum sp. J64-1 | reverse complement strand
TCGAGCTGCTCGGAGCCGTCGAGATCGGTCAGGGCGATCGAGACATTGACGGCGATGGCCGTGTCCTCGTTGCCGCTGCCGCCGGCGGTGATGGTCATCTCGTCGGCGACCGGGGCGACCTCGACGGTGACGGGGGCGAGGGTCTGGTTGCTGTCGCCATCGGTGTCGGTGACGACGGCACGCAGGTTGAAGGAGATGTCCTCGTCGGAATGGCGCTGCGGGCTGTTCCAGTCCCAGCGGATCTCGAGATTGTCGAGATGGGCCGTGACGTCGTAGCATCCGTCGGTATCGGGGATGAGGATCGTGCCGCTGTCGCGCAGGCGCAGCACGGCATGGGCGGGCAGGTCCTCGATGTGGACGCTCAGCGTCTCATTGCCGATCTCGGCATTGACCGAGGCCGAAAGGTCGAGCGCGATCCATTCGTCCTCCAGCCCCTGGCCGGAGCCCGAGACGGAGGGCGCGACGACGCCGATATCGACGACGACCTGCTGGGGCCCGCTGACCGCGACATCGCCATTGGCGCCTTCGGTGGCGGCGGCCCAGACGTCGAGGGTCAGGTCGGTGCTGTCATTGGTGGGCGGCAGCAGCTTCAGCCCGGGCAGGT
>NZ_SBHN01000085.1 GCF_006980715.1 Telmatospirillum sp. J64-1 | reverse complement strand
ACCTGCCCGGGCTGAAGCTGCTGCCGCCCACCAATGACAGCACCGACCTGACCCTCGACGTCTGGGCCGCCGCCACCGAAGGCGCCAATGGCGATGTCGCGGTCAGCGGGCCCCAGCAGATCGTCGTCGATATCGGCGTCGTCGCGCCCTCCGTCTCGGGCTCCGGCCAGGGGCTGGAGGACGAATGGATCGCGCTCGACCTTTCGGCCTCGGTCAATGCCGAGATCGGCAACGAGACGCTGAGCGTCCACATCGAGGACCTGCCCGCCCATGCCGTGCTGCGCCTGCGCGACAGCGGCACGATCCTCACCCCCGATACCGACGGACGCTACGACGTCACGGCCCATCTCGACAATCTCGAGATCCGCTGGGACTGGAACAGCCCGCAGCGCCATTCCGACGAGGACATCTCCTTCAACCTGCGCGCCGTCGTCACCGACACCGATGGCGACAGCAACCAGACCCTCGCCCCCGTCACCGTCGAGGTCAACGCCGTTGCCGATGCGCCGACGCTGGCGGTGGACGATGCCGCCGGGGTGGAGAACGAGTGGATCGCGCTGGAGATCGACAGCGCCCTGGTCGATACCGACGGCTCGGAAAGCCTGCTGGT
>NZ_SBHN01000084.1 GCF_006980715.1 Telmatospirillum sp. J64-1 | reverse complement strand
AACCTGGTGGCCTATGTCGGCGACGTCGTCGGCACCGGCTCCTCGCGCAAGTCGGCGACCAACTCGGTGCTGTGGTGGACCGGCCAGGACATCCCCTTCGTCCCCAACAAGCGCTTCGGTGGCGTCTGTCTGGGCACGAAGATCGCCCCGATCTTCTTCAACACCATGGAAGATGCCGGCGCCCTGCCCATCGAACTCGACGTCTCGGCGATGGAGATGGGCGACGTCATCGAGCTGCGCCCCTATGAGGGCAAGGCGCTGAAGGACGGCCAGGTGATCGCCGAGTTCACCGTCAAGTCCGAGGTGATCTTCGACGAGGTACGCGCCGGCGGCCGTATTCCGCTGATCATCGGTCGCGGCCTGACCGCCCGCGCCCGCGAGGCGCTGGGCCTGCCCCCCTCGACCCTGTTCCGCCTGCCCACCGCGCCCGCCGATTCCGGCAAGGGCTACACCCTGGCGCAGAAGATGGTCGGTCGCGCCTGCGGCCTGCCCGAGGGCAAGGGCATCCGCCCGGGCACCTATTGCGAGCCGAAGATGACCACCGTCGGCTCGCAGGACACCACCGGCCCGATGACCCGCGACGAGCTCAAGGACCTCGCCTGCCTGGGCTTCTC
>NZ_SBHN01000083.1 GCF_006980715.1 Telmatospirillum sp. J64-1 | reverse complement strand
TCGGAAGGCCTGGCCCGGGAGATCAAGGAAGGCATCGCCGCCATCGAGCGCTTCGGCAAGCGCAATCCCGGCGCCATCGGCTGCGAGGAGATGGACGGCCTGGTGCTGCTCAATGACCGCAAGACCGGCCAGCCGATCCGCGTGCGGGCGAAGGTGATGGCATGAGCATCGACTTCGAGACCCGCCAGCGCATCTTTGACGCCGTCGGCCAGGGAGGCTGCCTGACCATTGATGAGATGACTGAAGCCACCGCGCTGCCTCGCCGCCGCGTCTCGGAAGTGCTCAGTCGCTTGATCGAGCGCGGCATCATGGAACGGGTGGAACGCGGCTGTTTCCGTCTCAGCGACGACGGCAAGCAGGCGCAGGACCGGGGCATCCCCTTGAAGAAATGGCGCTGCCCGAACACTCCGACCCGCGCCAAGGCGGCCACCCTGAAGGTGCGCCTGTGGCGGGCGATGCGCCTGCAGGGGATTGGCGGCCGTTTCACCATCGGCGATTTGCTGGCCCTGGCTGCGCGCGACGAGAAGAAGGCTGCGTCCCATGCCTCGATCTATCTCAACCGCCTTGCCGAGGCAGGGTATTTGCGCCGCCTGCCCAAGCGCCAGCCCAGCGATGTACCGGGCAGCCAGGGCTATGTCCGCTACCAG
>NZ_SBHN01000082.1 GCF_006980715.1 Telmatospirillum sp. J64-1 | reverse complement strand
CGCAGCCCCGCGACCAAGGTGGTGGTCTTGCGATGGCCGTGTGGGACCCCCATCCGCAGCCGCTCGCCCCTGGGGCAGCGTCCGTGCGTGCGGGCCATATTGGTCGCCGTCCATGTCTCGTCGAGGAAAATCAAGCGTTCCGGATCCAGGTCAAGCTGACCATCGAACCAGTCCTGCCGCTCCGTCAGGATGTCGGGGCGGTCTTGCTCGATCGCGTGGCCGGTCTTTTTTTACGCGTAATCCCATGTCGGACAAAAAAACGATGAAGGCCCACGCGCGATACTGTAAGACCGATGGCGGCCAACGCATCGCGAAGTTCATCCAGGGTGATGTCCTTGCGGGCTTCCCAGATCGCCAGGATGTCGTCGCGCCGCTCCTCGACCCGATGCGACCGCATGTCCCCGCCTTGGGGCTTAGGGGCAAAACTACCGGTGTCGCGACGCTGGCCATGCCACCGGATCGCCGTCGAAGGGGCCACGCCAAACCGGGCCGCCGCCGAACGGCAACTCATGCCGCCGTCAATCGCTGCCAACACCCGCGAACGCAAATCCATTGATAGAGGCTGTCCCATTCATGCTGGCCTCCTCACTCCAGCCAGCATGATGAATCAGATTTTCGCTCCTTTGGGAATCCCTGGCGATTCGAAACGCTCGAAATCCGCTCTAG
>NZ_SBHN01000008.1 GCF_006980715.1 Telmatospirillum sp. J64-1 | reverse complement strand
TCGGGCACCAAGCGCCCCTTGGCGTCTTTCATGTAGCCCTCGGGGATCTCGGGCAGGCTGTTCGTGATTTCGCTCATCATCTCTTTTCCTTCCTCACGGCGTTATGGATTTGCTGAGCAACAGGCGCTCGGGATGGGGGATTGGCGGGGGGACAGACACGGGCCGGTGCGCATGCCATCCAAGGGCCTGCAATAGGCGGCGTAGCAGCATCATGCGGCGTCACCTCCGGTGGGCAGTTGCGCGCCTGTGCGCACGCCCTTGCGATGCAGGATGCTGGCGATTTCGATCACGTTGTCGGGCAGGTCGGCCTGAGTGATCCGTGCGCGGGCCGGCATGGCCACCGCCTCAAGGGCGCGGGCATCCTCGGCCCGGCTGCGCAACAGCAGCGCTGCGCAGGTCACCAAGGCATCGCTCACGAGGCCTTTCTCCACGGCCTGGGCGAGGGTGCGGGATAGACTGTCGAGGTCGTTACTCAGCATGTGCATTGCTCTCCTTCTTGGCGTGTTCCCGCGCATGGGGGCAGCTCGTGCGGCAGGCGCGATAGAGGGCGATCCGCACAGGATTGTGGGGGGCAAACGGAAGCCGCTGGTTGCGCAGGCACTGGTCCTTGGCCAGATCCCCGACGACAGGGCAGAGCACCGTCTCGGCCAGCAGGGCGCCGCGTACGGCCTGTTCAACGGCCTTCAAATCACCCTTGTAAGAGGCTTTGAGGACGGCGTTGACGGTGCCGGCGGAGTAACCAATCCGCGTCCCGGCCACCTTCTGGCTGGTGCGGTCGCATTCCTTCGCCAGGGCGATCACCCAATCGGGGGCAGGATCTGGCCAGCAAGCCTGGACATTGGCGATGGCGGCGCCGCTCATGCCTCGGCTTCCTTCTCGTTCCACCAGACGACTTGGCGCAGGTTGGGGTCGTAGACCGACTTGATGCGCTGCACCATCGGCGCCTGCGAGCCGGTGTTGCGGGCCTTCACGAAGCGCCAGCGCATGGGCCGCTTGCCCATCACCTGCAGGTAGCCGGCCTTGGTCAGATGCTTGCAGTAATCCTCGGCATCGATCTCGGCGACGGGATGGGACTCGGTGCTGGCGGCAGCCGCCAAATCAGCGGCGGTGAAGTCCCCCAGCATCTTCATGGTGCGCCACATCTGTTCGCGGGCCAGACCTTGGGTCACTGGCTGGCCGGTGCGCGTGACGCGGGGGGCTTCAATGCCAATGTCCTTATCCAAGGCAAAGATTTTGCGGACAAGCCTCGTCCCCGCCACCGTCTCGGTACCGACCTGCCGGATGTAGCCGGCAGCTTGCAAGCCGCTGAGATAGGTTGTGATCATCGCGCGGTTGATGTCGGTGGCCTGGGCCAGGGAGGTGGCCGTGAAGCCATCGCGATGGCGGCGGATTGCTTCCCAGATGCCTTGCCGGCCCGAAGGCTTGTTGCCGGGGCGGCAGCTCGACAGGTGTACAGGTTGGCGCCCCATCTCAGTGCCTCCCGGCCGGCGGCTTGCCGGTGAAGAACTCGCCGCCCAGGCGCTGCCAGTCGGCCAGGGTGATCGTGCTCAGGCTGTTGGTCTGGGCGAGTTCCTTGACACGGTCGAGATTGACGCAGACGCGGCGCACCGAACCGGCGGAAGCCTCATGCAAGGCGATCATCAGATCATCGGCGACCTCGACGCCCCGGCAGTAGATACGGCTCAACTGTTTGGCATCCTGGGCGCTGGCCGGTTGCGCAGCTACCCAATCGAGCATGCGGCCGTGGACGCGCTCATACTTCTTCAACTTGGTCGGCAGCATCTCTTCGCCGATCAGGACCAAGGCGGCTTGGCTGCTTTCGTAAATGTCCCGTACCACCTCGATCATGCCCTTCGACAGCAGGTGGTCGGCCTCGTCGATGATCAGCGGCCTGTTGCTCAACGAGAGCTGCTCGCCGATCTGGTCCATCATCTCAGGTATGGTTCCGCCCGGGGCGATGGCCATCTCTTTCAGGATGGCCAAGCACAGCGACTTCTTGGTCCAGACCGACTTGACCTGGATGTGATAGGCGCGATGGCGGTTGGCGGCATAGGTGGCGCTGAACGTCTTCCCATAACCCGAGGGGCCGTGGAAGGTGGCCATGCCGGGCAAGCCCCAGGTGCGGTTCACCACGCGGTCCACCAGTTCGCTGAAGGCCGCGACATTGCGCAAAGGTGCAATGGTATTGACGGGTCCGGTATCAACAGTCATTTTTCAATCCACTTTCCAAGAGTGTTGGGGCGGTCTCGCCGGCCAGGGCGGGCCGCCTCTTTTCCTGCTTCACGCCTGAAGCAGCATGTCCTCGCCGAAATCCTCGTACATGCGCTTGCGGGCGCGGTATTCCGGCAGTTGCCGGTAACGGTTCAGCCAAGCACGATCCGTCTCGGCTACGGTCTCGCCGCTTTCCAGCGCGCATTCGATCCGCAAAGCGCGGGCAAAGCGGCTTTCAGGTGTTTCGCTGCGGACGGGTTGGGCTTCAGCCTGGGGGGCGGCAGCCTTGAAGGGCATTTCCGGCATCTGTAGCGCGGGGGCGTCCTCAACGACTTCCTCCCATTCCGCTTCCAGGGCCTTCAACCGCTCCTCTTCGGCCGCTGTCAGAGGTGCCGCTTCCGGTGCGCGGTTCTGGATGGTGGCGCCGGGGGACAAGGATGCCAGGGCTGTTTCGCGATGTTCGTCGATCCGCTTCAACTGCCCTGACACACGGTTTTCCAGGGCCTTCCGGGCCACACTCACCGGCACGAATGAGCGGCGGTTGCCGTTCCATTCGGCCTCGCAGACAAAACGGCCATCGAGCATCCGCACCCAGACCTTGCTGGCGTCGTGGATGTCGTAGCCGACCATCACCTTTTCGCCGTACAGGACCTCCAGGGCCGGGTGGAAATACTCGTTGTCGAACAGCTTGACCAAGCCGCGCTTGGTCGTGCGGGTCAGAGCCGGGCGGAACAGGTCGGTGGCTTCTTCCTGGGAAATCGGCGACGGCGTCCAGCCCTCCATGACCGCCTTGTTCCACATCTCCTGCGGGCTCAGATGGCGGCGCTTGCCGGTCTCGCTATCGATGATCTTGGGCAGGCTGTCATGCGGGCGGGTGTTGTAGCGCTCCATCTCCGCATCGATCTCGGCGATGAAGTCCTGCCAACTGGTCAGCAGGCGCGAGGAGCCGATTTCCTTGATCTCCTTGCGGGTCACCTTGAAGGCCTTCTGGCGGGCCTCCTGATCCATGCGCTGGCCGACATAGGTCGGGGCACGCCGCGCCACCCGATGCAGGACAGAAGAGTGGAAACGCTCGATGACGCCGCCGGCCTGGGATGACCAGGGCGCGCGATGCAGTTTGGTGATGCCCAGGCGGGCGATTAGGCCGGTGGCGTTGTCGTCCCAGACGCGGTTCTTCGCGCCCGCGCCATTGTCGTAATAGAAAATGTCGCAGCAGGTGGTCGTGGTCACCGCATGGCGCAGGGCATCCGCCACGCTCCAGGTGTTCTCGGCCAGGGCCGCCGACCAGCCGACCCAGCGGCGGGTATAGACGTCCAGGATCGCCGTCACCTCCGGCCTGAACGGCTTGCCATGGATGGGGTGGGCGACTTCCTGCTTGTAGGTATGGCCGTCACCGATGAACACCGCGCCGGGCCACAGTTCCGAGGTGTCGCGGGCGATATAAGCCCGATAAGCCCGCATGGCGCGCGGACCGACACGGCCGGCATTGCGGGTAATCGCGTCCACCTTCTTCAGAAAACGGCGCGCTTGGTCATAGGTCGGACGGGGCTCGCCCACCGGCCAAGCATCTTCCAGCACCTCGGTGATGTTGGGCTTGGTCGGGCGGCAATAGAGCCGCATGAAGGTCGGCGCCCATTCCGGTATTGCAGCCTCGGGCTGGGCCTTGACCGCCAGGGCTACGGCCTTGCCGCCCGCCGCGTCGCGAGCCTTGATCCAGTTATAGACCGTGGCCCGGCTCATGGTGCGGGTGCCGGTCTTTCCGCCCCTGGCATTGGCCAGCGGCACAAGGCGCTGTAGCTCGGGCGGTAGGTTTCCTTCGCGGGCCAGGGCGACCAGCTTGTCAACAGCCGCGCCGCGCCCAAACCCCTCCATGACCAGAAGGTCGATATGGGCGAGCAAGGCCGCCCGCGCTTCCATGGCTTGGCGCTGATAGTCCTTCAGGTCGGCCGGATCAGCCAACTCCACCGGCGGCTTGGCTTCGATCTTGGCAGGGAGTGCCTTGATGGCATTGCCGAGCAGGACATCACGCGCCGCCTTCGGAAGGGCTGAGACGGGATACTCCCAGCCGCCGCCGTGGCCCTCGCGCTTGCGACGAGGCCATTTGTCCCGGTTAGCCCGACCAATCACTCCCGGCTTGGAAGCCGGAAGCTCTGGCAGATTTAAGTCTGCCAATTGCTGTGCGCTGTACCAAGCCTCAGCCATTTTGGCCTCCGAACAAAGGCAACTCGGCGACCAGGCGCTGCGCCTCGGCATCGGCTTGACGCAACACCAGGAACAACTGTCCAAGTCGCGCGAATTGCAGCTCGCGGCCTTCAATCAGGCGGCAGCCGCAGGCTTCCGCCAGACCAGACAGCAAGACAGTGTTGCCCAGGGCCTGACACATGGCCGGGATCAGTTCGGCGGGGAAGCGGTTGGGGCGGGTCGCGCCAGTCCAGCTATCAATCTGCGCCTTAGTGATGTCGCGCCCGACCAGTCCCGAGACCAGCGCGGCAATCTGCTCGCGGTCGAACGGACTGGCCTTGATTGCTTTGTTCAGCAGATCCCGCATGCGCTGGTCGAAATCCAGGGCGCCAGGGGCCGGTACCGGCATCTCGGGCACCTCGATCAGGTCCTCTTTCTGGCCGCCCAGCAGGTCCAGAAAGGCCATCTGGCGCGGGTCTTCCGCCCGTCGCCGAACCTTCTTCTGCATGGTCATTGATCCCTCCACTTTCTGCTTCTTGATGGGGAGGAAAAAGGACCGGACGCACCGTTTTGCGCGCTGATGCGCCCGGCCAAGTTAGGGAGATAAAGGGCCGATCTGTGGCCCGAGGGGCGGCCGGACGCCCGGTGCCGAAGCGCCATGACGACCGGCCGCTTTTCCCCTACACTCGGCGTCGCCAAACAACCTGGAGTGAGGGGGAATTCATGGCGCAGAAAGACCCGAACGCGTTGGCGTCCGCCGCGCTTGCGAAATTCAAGAAGTCGTACCAGGGGATTGCTACTTCCGAATCCACCATCAACACCGTAATCGGGAGCACTGTTTGTTCTCTCCTGAAAGACGGAGCTGCCGTCACGGAAGCTTCCATCCTGGATCGCCTCCAGCAGCAATCTGCAACTGCCCCCTCTCACTCGGGACGCGTAGCGCCGGAGCTCGATGTCCAGAGGATGCAAGCTGAAGCAGCCATCAAGCATCTGCGGCATTTGCTTGGACAGACGACGGAGGAATGAAAGGCAGAAGCTGCAGGGTGATGATCAGGGCAAACCAGTCATCACCCTGCATGCCCGCTTCGTCGGCCCAGATCAGGAAGGCGCCTTTGTAGTCTTCCGCTATGATCTGCTTTGAAACCGCCTGTGACAGACCAGTCGGTTCCAGGGTGCGCAGGGCTGCTTTCATGTTGGTCGAGCTAACATTCTTGATTGCTTCGCTCATGCCACCTCCTTGAAACCGGAAGATTTCTTCCGGTTTTTCTTTTCGGGTGTCGGGTCGAATACGCGGATGCCCAAGGCAGCGGCTAGCTGGAACAGCTTCTCGGCGCTCAGGTCCTTATGGCCGTTCTCGAAGTCGCGGTAGCTGCGCTCGGTCATGCCAATGATGGCGCCAGCCTGGGCTTGGGTGATCTTCTGGACTTTGCGCGCCTTGTGGATGCGAGCCTGCAAGACCAACAGGTCGCTTTTCCAAGGCGTGTTCATGTTCAAGCCAGCCATGGTTATGCGGCCTCCGAGAGTTGCATATTGCTCTGGCTCTTTTGGGTGTTACGATTGACGGCGGTGCGATGGCCTCCCTTTCTAGGGCGGCCATCCTTGTGGTAGCGACTGGGCCAAATTTCCTTCGGTTCCTTTCCAAGGAATTCGGAAATTCTGAGTTCGACTCGATGCCACGGCCTGCCTAAGGTGACGGTGACCGCATTGGAGCAATAGCCCCAGTGCGTTGAGAGGCGCTCAAGGGTCCATCCTCTTTTCCGAATGGCTGCCTTGATATCCTCTCGATCCCAATCCTTTGGCGTGCGTGCCATTTGATCTCCTGATCGCCGGCCTGGCAGGGCCGGTTTTTTAGGGCTGGTTACGTTTAGGTTCCTAAATAGATAAACCTGATAGTGAACGATACGCAAGAGGTTTCGGTCACTTTACGGTTAAAATTTGGGACCGAATTAGGGACACGACTAAAAATCGTGCAAAATCAGGTGGTTGATGAAACCGTAAAAGGCCCCGACAGAACCGAGAAAGGTTTTCCGGTTGAGGCGCAGGACCGTAAAGCCGTTGGCCAACGGATCAAGCAGGCTATTGATGGGCTTTTTAGTATCGAGCAACTCGCCGACGAGATCGGCGCTTCGGCTTCAGGCGTGAAAAAGTGGATCTACGGGCAAGCAGATCCATCCTTCAGCGCAATGGCGAAAGTGGCAGGAATTTGCGGAGTGTCACTTGATTGGCTTGCAACGGGTAAAGGAGAGATGCGGCCCTCAGGCTCTGCCAACCTTTCCGTTCAACCACTTGGCGCGTCGTATCGCCTGCCTATTTACAATGCGGCCATGTCTCTTGGGGATGGCTCTTGCAATGCTGAGGAGAAAATAGTCGCACACCTGGACATGCCTAAAAACTATCTCCAAGAGCACCTAAGAATTCCATCTGGAAAGGCAATTGGCGTTTACATGAAAGGAGATAGCATGGAGCCCACCCTGTTTGGGGGTGACATCGCTATTATTGACGTGTCAGTCAACTCTATCACTGAGGATGATGTTTACGCATTTGCCTTGGGGGATGAGGCTTATATTAAGCGCTTGCAGTGGGCAGGCGGGCGTTTGTTAGTCTCTAGCGATAATCAGGCATACAAGACCTGGGAAATTGACCATGCCGATACACGCCAAATCCGCGTCTTTGGTCGTGTCGCTGGCTCGATCCGGAAGACCTGATATTTTTCCTCTAGTTCCGAGTTTCCTGCTCTGTCGGAATGTAAGTGGAGAAGAAAAACCTAGGTCTATCAATGGGTTACAGAAACCCCAGATAATAGGATATCTGAAGCTGCCATTTTTCGGACTTCAGCCAATTAAGTCCGAACGAAATTAGAGCAGTTGTCTGCTGGTGCAGCGCTGATTGGCCTTGGCAAGGCGGCCACGGTCGCGTCAAAAACTGAGTCTAGAAACGCTGCCCAATCAGGTTCTATAGGCGGTAGCGGCTGTCCAAAATCGCCAGGGCTCCAAATGCCGCCTTGAGCAGTGGCTGAACGCCCTGAATTCGGCAGCTTTCCTAGACTCAGCCGTCCCGCCAAGTCCCGGCTGATCCCGGAAAATCCCACATCCCCGTTCGTCTAAAACCAATCACCTAGTCACACGCCCGCCCCGGCATCTCCACGCTCAAGGCGGTGCAGGACGGCCGGGTCCATGCCCTGTGGCACAATTTCTACAACTCGCCCATGAACCTGCTGGCGATCGAGGCCCTGGCCACCTGGATCCATCCCGAACTCTTCAGCGATATCGACCCGGCGGCGACCCTGGCGGAAATCAATGAGCGGTTCCTGCCCGTTCCCTTCCAAGGAACCTATTGGTCGAGCCTTCCCCAATGAATGCCGTACAGGACGAGAAGGGGCGACGGCACCTCTCCCCTGCGGCTAGCCAGGACGATGCGCAGGCTATCCTCACCGGATACCGGCGCATCCTCCGGCGCCGGCTCGCCGTCCTGCTGCTGCTGACGGCGATCACCCTTTTCGCCTTTCTGCTGGACCTGGTGACGGGACCGTCGAACCTGTCCATCCCGCAGGCCGTCCAGGCCCTGCTGTTCAGCCAGGAGGTCGACGCCTCGACGCGGGTGATCGTCTGGGAAGTCCGCCTGCCCTACGCCCTGATGGCCGTATTGGTCGGGATCGCGCTGTCCCTGGCCGGGGCGGAGATGCAGACGATCCTCAACAACCCCCTGGCCAGCCCCTTCACGCTGGGCGTCTCCTCGGCGGCCTCGCTCGGCGCGGCGCTGGCCATCGTCCTGGGCATCGGCATTCCCGGCGTTCCGGACAACTGGATCATCTCGGGCAATGCCTTCCTGTTCGCCTTCGGCTCGGTCCTGATGCTGCAAGCCCTGTCGCGGCTGCGGGGGACCGGCGTCGAGACGCTGGTGCTGTTCGGCATCGCCCTGGTCTTCACCTTCAACGCCCTGGTGGCGCTGATCCAGTTCGTCGCCTCGCAGGAGGCCTTGCAGCAGTTGGTCTTCTGGAGCATGGGCAGCCTTGCCCGTTCCAACTGGGAGAAGCTGACGATCCTGGGCGCGGTGCTGCTGGTGGTGGCGCCTTTCTCCTTCGCCGCGGCCTGGCCGATGACGGCCCTGCGCCTGGGGGAAGAACGCGCCCGCAGTTTCGGCGTCAACGTCACCCGCCTGCGCTTCGCCTCGCTGTTCCGCATCAGCATCCTGGCGGCGACGGCGGTGTCCTTCGTCGGCACCATCGGCTTCATCGGCCTCGTCGGCCCGCATATCGCCCGGCTGCTGATCGGCGAGGATCACCGCTTCTTCCTGCCCGTCAGCGCCCTGGCGGGCGCCGGAGTGATGTCCCTGGCCTCGGTGGCGAGCAAGACGCTGATGCCGGGCGTGCTGGTGCCGGTCGGCATCGTCACGGCCCTGATCGGCGTGCCGGTCTTCCTGGGCCTGATCCTCAGCAAGCGGGAACGGACATGACGACCGAATTGCAAAAGGATATCCGGATCGCCGGGCTGTCCGTCGGCTATCGCTCGCGCCAGATCATCCATGACCTGACCATGCCGCCCCTGCGCAAGGGCACCATCACGGCGCTGGTCGGTCCCAACGGTGCGGGGAAATCCACCTTGCTGCGCGCCCTGGCGGGGCTCTTGCCGGCCAAGGGCGCGATCCACTATGGCGAGGACGACCTGGTGAAGATGCGGATGGCCGAGCGTGCCCGCCTCGTCGCCTTCATGCCGCAGGCCCTGCCCCAGAGCGTCGCCCTGTCGGTCCTGGAAGGGGTGCTGAGCGCCCTCAAGGCCTCGCCCGTCGCCGCCCGCATCGACAGCGCCCAGGCGGCGCGGGAAATGGCCGTGGCCGTCCTGAACCGGCTGGGCATCGCCTCGCTCGCCCTCGAACCGCTCGACCGCCTGTCGGGCGGGCAGCGGCAGATGGCGAGCATGGCCCAGGCCATCGTCAGGGAGCCGGAAATCCTGCTCCTCGACGAACCGACCAGTGCGCTCGACCTGCGCCACCAGGTCGATGTCATGGGCATGGCCCGCGAGGTGGCCGATAGCGGCGCGATCGTCATCGTCGTCCTGCACGACCTCAGCCTGGCCGCCCGCTGGGCCGACCAGGTGATGATCCTGGACCGGGGCCGCCTGGTCGCCGCCGGGGCGCCGGAAGACGCCATCACGCCCGAGGTGCTGGCCCGGGTCTATCACGTGAACGCGCGCGTGGAACGCTGCTCCAACGGCAGCGTCCAGGTGCTGGTGGACGGTCCCCTGACCGAACCCGTCCTATAGGAGGAAAAGAGGATGGATCGCTTCCATGCCTACAGCGATGTCTCCACGGACACGCCGTCGAAATATATCAGCCAGCTCTGCAAGCATTTCGCGCACAAGCTGACCGTTTCCCATGACGACAGCAAGGGCCGGATCGAATTCCCCATCGGGCTCTGCCTCCTGGAAAGCCGCCCGGACGTCCTGCACATGGAGGTCGAGGCCGCTTCCGAGGAAGACCTGACGCGCCTGCAAGAGGTCGTGGCCTCCCACCTCGAACGCTTCGCTTGGCGTTCGCCGCCGCAAATCCATTGGCAGCGGTCGACGGACAAGGATGCGGGGCAAGGCGCATGAGACATATCGATCTTTCCTCGCCGCAGCTTGCCGATTACGTGATCCACTTCGGCACGCGCGAGACGGAGCAGCAGCGCCGTCTGCGGGAAGAAACCGCGCAACTGCCCAGGAGCGGGATGCAGATTTCCCCCGACCAGGGGCAGCTGCTGGCCTTCGTGGCCCAGAGCATCGGCACCCGCCGCGCCCTGGAGATCGGCACCTTCAGGGGCTACAGCGCGCTCGCCGTGGCCGCAATCCTGCCCGAGGGCGGCCAGCTCATCGCCTGCGACCGGAACGAGGAATGGACCCAGATCGCCCGCCAGCACTGGGAGGCGGCGGGACTGGCCGAACGGATTTCCCTGCGCCTCGGCCCGGCGGAGGAAACGCTGGATACCCTGATCGCGGCAGGTGAGGCCGGACGCTTCGACTTCGCCTTCATCGATGCCGATAAGGGCAATTACGACCTCTATTACGAACGCTGCCTGACCCTGGTGCGCCCCGGCGGCATCATCGCCCTGGACAACGTCCTCTGGCACGGCGCCGTGGCGGACCCCGCCGACACCTCGCCCACGACCGAGGCCCTGCGCGCCCTCAACCGCAAGATCCACGAGGACACGCGCGTCGATATGTGCCTGGTGCCGATCGGCGACGGCCTGACCTTCGTCCGCCGCCGCTGAAATCAGGGAGTGAAGCCGGGATATCCGGAGAAGTGGTGGGCCCGGAGGGACTCGAACCCCCAACCAAGCCGTTATGAGCGGCCGGCTCTAACCAATTGAGCTACAGGCCCCACCGCAGGCGACGTCGCGCCAAGAGGGAGAAACTTAGCCGAGCGGCGGCGAAGGTCAAGCAAAATGGGGGCAAGAAAAAAGGGGCCATCCGATGGATGGCCCCTTTTCTCGTGACTAGGTGTCGAGGAAGCTGCGCAGCTTGCGCGACCGCGAGGGGTGCTTGAGCTTGCGCAGGGCCTTGGCCTCGATCTGGCGGATACGTTCGCGCGTGACCGAGAATTGCTGGCCGACCTCTTCCAGGGTGTGGTCGGTGTTCATGCCGATGCCGAAGCGCATGCGCAGCACGCGCTCCTCGCGGGCCGTCAGCGTGGCCAGGACGCGCGTGGTGGTTTCGCGCAGATTGGCCTGGATGGCGGCATCCAGCGGCAGGACGGCGTTCTTGTCCTCGATGAAGTCGCCGAGATGGCTGTCTTCCTCGTCGCCGATCGGCGTTTCGAGAGAGATCGGCTCCTTGGCGATCTTCAGGACCTTGCGCACCTTCTCCAGCGGCATGGACAGCTTTTCGGCCAGTTCCTCCGGGGTCGGCTCGCGGCCGATCTCGTGCAGCATCTGGCGCGAGGTGCGGACCAGCTTGTTGATCGTCTCGATCATATGCACCGGAATGCGGATAGTGCGCGCCTGGTCGGCGATCGAGCGGGTGATCGCCTGACGGATCCACCAGGTCGCATAGGTCGAGAACTTGTAGCCGCGGCGATATTCGAACTTATCGACCGCCTTCATCAGGCCGATATTGCCTTCCTGGATCAGGTCGAGGAATTGCAGGCCGCGATTGGTGTACTTCTTGGCGATCGAGATGACGAGACGCAGATTGGCCTCGATCATTTCCTTCTTGGCCTTGCCGGCCTCGCGCTCGCCCTTCTGCACCGTCTGCACGATGCGGCGGAACTCGCTGATCGGCAGCCCCGCCTCGGCCGAGACGTTGGCGATGGCGGCGCGGTTGGCATTCACTTCGTCGGCGTGCTTGGCGACGAAGTCCTTCCACCCCTTGCCGGGGCGCGTCGCCACCACATCCAGCCAGTTCGGATCGAGTTCCGAACCGAAATAGGCCTGCAGGAAATCCTCGCGCTTGATGCGGGAGCTTTCCGCCAGGCGCAGGATCTTGCCTTCCAGCCCGATCAGGCGGCGGTTCAGGCCCTGAAGCTGATCGACCAGCTGCTCGATGCGGTTGTTGTTGAGATGCACCCCTTCCATCAGGGTGACCAACTCCGCCTTCAGCTTCTCGTATTTCTTCTCGACGGCCGAACCGGCCTGCTCGCCCTTGTGAAGGGCGGCCAGACGCTGTTCCTGCACCTTCTGGAGCTTGCCGTAGGTCTCGGCAATCTTCTCGAAGGTTTCGAGCACCACCGGCAGAAGCTGAGCTTCCATGGCAGCCAGCGAGATGCCGGCTTCCTCGGTCTCCTCGCCCTCGGCCTCCTCGGCTTCCTCGCCATCGGCACGCGGGCCGTCCACGGCGTCTTCCTCGTCGTCCTTGGGCTCCTTGCCGCCGGGGGCAGGCTCCTTCAGCTCGCCATCCTCGGCGGCGGCGAGTTCCTCCTCGGGAATATCGTTCCCGGCGCCGTAGGTGGCATCGAGGTCGATGATGTCGCGCAGCAGCATCTTGCCTTCGCGCAGGGCATCATGCCATTCCAGCAGGGCCTTGATGGTCAGCGGGCTTTCGCAGATGCCGCCGATCATCATCTCGCGGCCGGCCTCAATGCGCTTGGCGATGGCGATCTCGCCCTCGCGCGACAGCAGCTCGACCGAACCCATCTCACGCAGATACATGCGCACCGGATCGTCGGTGCGGCCGAGTTCCGCCTCGTCCACATTGCCGGCGGCAGAGCTTTCGAATTCACCCTCGGAAGCTTCTTCGGCGGGGGCCTCCTCGCCCTCGTCGTTCTCGACGATATTGATGCCCATCTCAGAGAGCGAGGCCATAGTGTCCTCGATCTGCTCGGAAGACACTTCATCGGGGGGCAAGGCAGCGTTCAGCTCGCCATAAGTGACGTAACCGCGCTCCTTGCCGCGTGCGATCATCTTCTTGACCGCGACACCGAGGGTGTCGAGCAGAGGACCGTCGAGATTCTCGTCCTGGTTTTCCGAGACTTCCGCCGTATTCGTTGCCTTGGTCGCCATTAAATCTTCCTGCTCCGTCCGGCTGGGCGGGGGGTCCGCCTAGGCCGCTGCACTCAACCGCGATACGCTCTGTCCATGGCGGGATGCCCGCACCGCAAATTCATGCCTGCTTCAATCAGTGGCGGCAGGCCCGCCTTGGGTTCGCTTATTTCTCATTTTCGGAAGGATCCGCAACCTGTTGCTGCGTCAAGGCCCGAAGATGCCCAAAGCTTTGCTCCGACATCTCTTCCGCCAAGCGAAGGGTCGCCTGACCGATATCGGCTTTCAATTCCTTCCGCGAATATAACGTGAATGTATGCTCCCACCCTGCCCGCGCATCATGCGCCGGCGCATCGGGCCGGCAAAACGAGTATAGCTCGTACAGCCCGGACCCCAAGAGGGTATCCAAAAGGCGTGACCATCCGCAGGATCGTAGGTGGCTCTGCAACATCTGGGAGTCAAGGCCGGATCCTTCGTCTAGGTGCTTTAAGATTTCCTGCCGAAGATTGTCAAGCTCCTTGTCGGCGAAATGCACCATTCCAAGGCGCTCACCCACGGTTTCTAAAAGATGGGGATGATTGAGAACCATCACCAGCATCAGGCGCTCGCGCATGACTTCCGGCGGGGGCGGCGGCAGGGGCCGGGGAGCACGCGGAAGACGCGAATTAACACCTTGTAATTGTTTCTTTCCCTGCCCCGGCACAACCCTTTGACGCTCCGGACGGACTGGACGAAAGGCTTGCCACAGCTTGTCTGAAATTGCGCGCAAATACTGCTTCTGTACCGTAGAATCAGCGATTGTGAAGGCCTTGTCCTTCAAGTCCTTCTCCAGCGCCGCCCGCCTTTCGGGGGTATCCAGGGGGCGGCCGACCGCCTGGCTGCGCCACAGCACCTCGATCAGCGGATCGGCGCGTTCGATCACGTCGAGCATGGCCTGGGGGCCGCGCGCCTTGATCAGGCTGTCCGGGTCCTCGGGCGGCGGAATCACGGCGAAACGCAGCGACTTCCCGGGCTTGAGCAGGGGCAAGGCCCGTTCCATCGCCTTGGCGGCGGCACGCTGGCCGGCGGCATCGCCGTCGAAGCACAGCACCGGCTCGTCGGCCAGGCGCCACAATTCCTCGATCTGCTGTTCGGTCAGGGCCGTGCCCAGCGGCGCCACCGCATCCTCGAAACCGGCCTGGGCCAGGGCGATGACGTCCATATAGCCCTCGGCGACGATCACCCTGTTGCGGCTCCGCGCCGGTTCGCGCGCCTGGGCCATGGCGTAGAGGACGCTGCCCTTGTGGAAAAGCGGTGTGTCGGGCGAGTTCAGGTATTTCGGCTGCCCCTCGCCCATGATGCGTCCACCGAAGGCGATGATCCTCCCGCGCCGGTCGCCGATGGGGAACATCACCCTGCCCCGGAAACGGTCGTAGCTGGCCCCGCCCCCTTCCGGCTTGATCAGGAGACCGGCCTCGATCAGCAGGCTTTCGGGCATTTCGTTGCCCATCAGTGCCGTCTTCAGGGCGTCGCGGGAATCGGGCGAGAAGCCCAGGCGGAAGCGGGTGATGGTGTCCTCGCTCAGCCCCCTGCCCCGCAGATAGTCCAGGGCATGGCGCCCGGCAGCCGAACGCAGCTGCCGCTCGTAGAAAGCACAAGCCGCTTCCATGACCTCGTGCAGCCCCGCCTGGCGCGCGGCCTGGGCCCGCTCCTCGGGTGTCGCCTTGGGCGGCTCCAGCCCCACTTCGGCGGCTAGGCGCTCGACGGCTTCGGGAAAGGTGAGATGGCTGGCGCGCATCTCGAAGGCGATGACATCGCCATGGGCGCCGCAGCCGAAACAATGGAAGAAGCCCTTGTCCTCGTTGACCGTGAAGGACGGAGTCTTCTCGTTATGGAAGGGGCACAGGCCGGTATGCTCGCGGCCACGGCGCAACAGTTTGACCTTGCGCCCGATCACCGAGACCAGCGACAGGCGGTTGCGCAACTCGTCGAGAAAACTGGGCGGGAAGGCCATGGCCTCTCCCTATATCAAACCGGGCCGGATCAAGAAAGCTGCTGTTTGGCGACGGCGCTGGCCTTGGCGAAATCCATCTGTCCGGCATAGCGCTCGCGCAGGGCCGCCATCAGGCGCCCCATGTCCTTGATGCCGCCGGCATTGATTTCGGAAATGGTCTCGGCCACCGCGTTGGCGATTTCCTCGTCGCTCAGCTGGCGCGGCAGGAAGGCCTCGATGATGGCGATTTCGTCCTGCTCCTGCTGGGCCAGTTCCAGACGGCCGCCCTGTTCGTACATGGCGATGCTCTCACGGCGCTGCTTCACCATGGAGCTGAGCATCTGCATGATCTCGTCATCGGAAACCGGTTCCGAGGCACCCCGGCCACGCGCGGCGATATCGCGGTCCTTCAGGGCCGCAAGAATCAGGCGGACCGTGGAAACGGTACGCTGGTCCTTGCTCAGCATGGCTGCCTTGAGTGCGTCATTGAGGCGCTGGCGCAGCATGGCGCGCTCTCCCTTATACAGATAACCCGAGCGATGGAAAGGATGCACACTAACGCACTTCACCGCGAGCGTCCATCGGCGATTCCACCCAGGAGTCACCAGCAGATTTCCAGGAGAAAATTCGCATTACAGTCATAAGGCAGTAAGGCTTGACGAAGGTAAACGTTTTGCTTATCTAACGCCCAATTTGCCTGCCGCGCCAAGGGCCATTGGCCCGAACCTCATGAGCCGCCGCGTTTCGCGCGGTGCTGCTCCGGTGCCGCGCGGGCGCATCGGATCAAGGGACCGTCATGTCGAACAATACATCGCCGGAGTCGACCACCACCAGCCAGCGTCCTCCGGGCGCCACGGCTGCCCTTGTCCTGGCCGACGGCACCGTGCTGTGGGGCCGAGGCATCGGCGCCACCGGTTCGGCCGTGGGCGAGGTCGTGTTCAACACCTCGATGACCGGCTATCAGGAAGTCCTGACCGATCCTTCCTATGCCGGCCAGATCATCACCTTCACCTTCCCCCATATCGGCAATGTCGGCGCCAATGTCGAAGACGTCGAAACCCTGACGCCTTCCGCCCGCGGCGCTGTGCTGCGCGCCGACCTGACCGAACCGGCCAACTGGCGCGCCACGCGCCATCTCGATGCCTGGATGAAGTCCTACGGCCTGATCGGCATCAGCGGCGTCGACACCCGCGCCCTGACGCGGCGCATCCGTGATGCCGGTGCGCCGCAGGGCGTCATCGTCCACGCCCCGGACGGCGTCTTCGATATCGACGCCCTGGCCGCCCAGGCGCGTGCCTGGCCGGGCCTGGAAGGCATGGACCTGGCCAAGGAAGTGACCTGCCGCCAGATGCATCAGTGGGAACAGACCTGCTGGAGCCTGGGCAAGGGCTACGGCCGCCAGGAAAATCCGCGCTTTCACGTCGTCGCCATGGATTTCGGCGCCAAGCAGAACATCCTGCGCTGCCTCGCCGATGCCGGCTGCAAGGTGACCGTGGTGCCCGCCACCGCCACCGCCGAGGACGTGCTGCGCCTGGAACCCGACGGCGTCTTCCTGTCCAACGGCCCGGGCGACCCGGCGGCCACCGGCGAATATGCCGTGCCGGAAATCCGCAAGCTGGTGGATACCGGCAAGCCGGTCTTCGGCATCTGCCTGGGCCACCAGATGCTGGCCCTGGCCCTGGGCGCCAAGACCTACAAGATGGACAACGGCCATCGCGGCGCGAACCATCCGGTCAAGGACCTGGCGACCGGCAAGGTCGAGATCACCAGCCAGAATCACGGCTTCGTGGTGGATGAGAAGACCCTGCCCGCCGATGTGGTGCCCACCCATCGCTCGCTCTTCGACGGTTCGGTCGAAGGGCTGCGCGTGGAAGGCAAGCCGGTGTTTTCGGTCCAATACCACCCGGAAGCTTCCCCCGGCCCGCAGGACAGCCATTACCTTTTCCACCGCTTCGTGGAACTGATGGAAAAGAAGGCCGGCTGACGACCTGACCAAGCCCCGGCATTTTTCGATGCCGGGGCTAATGCGCAGGCTTCGCCTTTATAATAAAATCCGCCGCAAGGCGCTTCGGCGGCGGACCCGATAAACATGACTGAGTGAAGGCAGCACCCCCCAATGCCAAAGCGGACAGACATCCAATCCATCCTGATCATCGGCGCCGGCCCCATCGTCATCGGGCAGGCCTGCGAGTTCGATTACTCCGGGGTGCAGGCCTGCAAGGCCCTGAAGGACGAGGGCTATCGAGTCATTCTGGTGAACTCGAACCCGGCCACGATCATGACCGATCCCGGCCTGGCCGACGCCACCTATATCGAGCCGATCACGCCCGAGATCGTCGCCAAGATCATCGAAAAGGAACGCCCCGACGCGCTGCTGCCCACCATGGGCGGCCAGACCGCGCTGAACACCGCCATGGCGCTGGCCGATAACGGCACGCTGGAAAAGTTCGGCGTCGAGATGATCGCGGCCAAGCGCGACGTCATCAACAAGGCCGAAGACCGCCAACTCTTCCGCGAGGCGATGGACGCCATCGGCCTGGAAAGCCCCAAGAGCCGCGTCGTCCACAGCCTGGCCGAAGCGCGCGAGGCGATGGCCGAGGTCGGCCTGCCCGCCATCATCCGCCCCAGCTTCACCCTGGCCGGCACCGGCGGCGGCATCGCCTATAACGTCGAGGAATTCGAACAGATCGTCGCCGGCGGCCTAGCCGCCAGCCCGACCCATGAAGTGCTGATCGAAGAATCGGTGCTGGGCTGGAAGGAATACGAGATGGAAGTGGTCCGCGACAAGGCGGACAACTGCATCATCATCTGCTCGATCGAGAATATCGATCCGATGGGCGTCCATACCGGCGATTCCATCACCGTCGCGCCGGCCCTGACGCTGACCGACAAGGAATACCAGATCATGCGCAACGCCTCGATCGCGGTGCTGCGCGAGATCGGGGTGGATACCGGCGGCTCGAACGTCCAGTTCGCCGTCAATCCGCGCGACGGCCGCATGGTGGTGATCGAGATGAATCCGCGCGTCTCGCGCTCCTCGGCCCTGGCATCGAAGGCCACCGGCTTCCCGATCGCCAAGATCGCCGCCAAGCTGGCCGTCGGCTACACGCTGGACGAGCTGAAGAACGACATCACCGGCTACACCCCGGCGGCCTTCGAGCCGACCATCGACTACGTGGTCACCAAGATCCCGCGCTTCACCTTCGAGAAGTTTCCGGGTACCGATCCGCTGCTGACCACCTCGATGAAGTCCGTCGGCGAGGCCATGGCCATCGGCCGTACCTTCCAGGAAAGCCTGCAGAAGGGCCTACGCTCGATGGAGACCGGCCTGACCGGCCTCAACGAAGTGGAAATTCCCGGCGCCAATGGCGGCGAGAACAAGGATGCCGTGCGCGCCGCTTTGTCCAAGCCGCGCCATGACCGCCTACTGGTCGTCGCCCAGGCCTTCCGCTTCGGCCTGAGCGTGGACGAGATCCACGCCGCCTGCGCCTTCGACAAGTGGTTCCTGCGCCAGATCAAGGGCATCGTGGACGCCGAGGCGGAAATCCGCGAGAAGGGCCTGCCCATCGACGCGCCGGGCATGCTGCGCCTGAAGAAGATGGGCTTCTCGGACGAGCGCCTGTCAGAGCTTTCGGGCAAGACCCTGACCGAGACCACCTTCCGCCGCCAGGTGCTGAACGTCCGGCCGGTATTCAAGCGCATCGACACCTGCGCCGCCGAATTCGCCTCCGACACGGCCTATATGTATTCGGCCTATGAAGGCGACGGGATCAATCCCGGCGAATGCGAGGCCGATCCCAGCGACCGCGAAAAGGTCATCATCCTGGGCGGCGGTCCCAACCGCATCGGCCAGGGCATCGAATTCGACTATTGCTGCGTCCATGCCGCCTACGCCCTTTCCGAAGCCGGGAAGGAGACGATCATGGTCAACTGCAACCCTGAAACCGTCTCCACCGACTACGACACCTCCGACCGCCTGTATTTCGAGCCGCTGACGGCCGAGACGGTGATCGAGCTGGTGCGCAAGGAACAGAGCAAGGGCAAGGTGCTGGGCTGCATCGTGCAGTTCGGCGGCCAGACCCCGCTGAAGCTGGCGGCCGCCCTGGAACAGGCGCAGATTCCGATCCTCGGGACCTCGCCCGACGCCATCGACCTGGCCGAGGACCGCGAGCGCTTCCAGGTCCTGCTCCAGCAGCTGGGCCTGAAGCAGCCGGCCAACGGCATCGCCCGCTCGCTGGAAGAAGCCAAGGCAGCCGCCGAACGCATCGGCTATCCGGTGGTGATCCGTCCGTCCTACGTGCTGGGCGGCCGCGCCATGCAGATCGTCCATGACGTGGACGGCCTGGAGCGCTACATGCGCGAGGCCGTGGTCGTCTCGGGCAAGAACCCGGTGCTGATCGACGGCTATCTGAACGACGCCATCGAGGTGGACGTGGACGCCCTGGCCGACGGCAAGGACGTCTATGTCGCCGGGATCATGCAGCATATCGAGGAAGCCGGTATCCATTCCGGCGATTCCGCCTGCTCGCTGCCGCCCTATTCGCTGGGCGCCGAGACCATCGACGAGTTGAAGCGCCAGACCACCCTGCTGGCCCGCGGGCTGAACGTGATCGGCCTGATGAACGTGCAGTTCGCGGTCAAGGACGGCGACATCTACCTGCTGGAGGTCAATCCGCGCGCATCCCGCACGGTGCCCTTCGTCGCCAAGGCCACCGGCGTGCCGATCGCCAAGATCGCCGCCCGCATCATGGCCGGTGAAAGCCTCGCCTCGTTCAACCTGGTCGAGAAGAAGCTGGATCATGTGGCGGTCAAGGAAGCCGTCTTCCCCTTCGCCCGCTTCCCCGGCGTCGACATCATCCTCGGCCCGGAAATGAAGTCCACCGGCGAAGTCATGGGCATCGACAGCGACTTCAAGCGTGCCTTCGCCAAGTCCCAGCTCGGCGCCGGCGTCAAGCTGCCCAAGGAAGGCTGCGTCTTCATCTCGGTCAAGGACCGCGACAAGGAAGCCATGGTGCCGGTCTCGCGCCGCCTGATCGAGATGGGCTTCAAGGTCATCGCCACCTCGGGCACCGCCCAGTTCCTGCAAGGGCGCGGCCTGGATGTCGGCGTGGTCAACAAGGTGCTGGAAGGCCGCCCGCATTGCGTCGACGCGATGATGAACGGCCAGGTGCAGATGATCGTCAACACCACCGAAGGCGCGGTGGCCGTGGCCGACAGCTTCTCGATCCGTCGCACGGCTTTGACCAACAACATCCCCCACTACACCACCGTGGCAGGCGCACGCGCGGCGGTGGATGCGATCGAGGCTGTGCGGAGCGGCGCACTTGATGTAGCACCGCTACAGTCGTATTTTAGGAACTCGTTCTAGCGTCAAGGGCGGCGGCCGCTTGCGGCCGCCCTTGATTGCTTTGGTACTCCTTGGGGTTTCTGAATGGAAAAGATACCGATGACGCCGGCCGGTTTGGCCGCGCTTGAGGAAGAGCTGAGAACCCTTCGGGCCGTCGAGCGCCCAGCGGTGATCAAGGCCATTGCCGAAGCGCGCGAGCACGGCGACCTGTCAGAAAATGCCGAGTACCATGCCGCGCGCGAGCGACAGAGCTTCATCGAAGGCCGTCTGGCCGAGCTGGAAGACATCATCAGCCGCGCCCAGGTCATCGATTCCAGCCAGATGACCGGCACCGTGGTCCGCTTCGGCGCCCGGGTGGTCCTGGCCGACGAGGACAGCGACGAAGAAGTCGTCTACACCATCGTCGGCGCTCATGAATCCGACATCAAATCCGGCCGCCTCTCGGTCCAGGCCCCGTTGGCCCGCGCCCTGATCGGCAAGGATATCGGCGACACCGTCGAAGTCACGACGCCCGGCGGCTCGAAATCCTACGAGATCGTGGACGTCAGCTTCGGCTCCGTCTGACCTTTCCCGCTTACGGAAAAGCCCCCGTGCCGCATGGCCGGGGGCTTTTTCTATGGTCGCGCCTGAACGCTTGTCCATGCTTCGAGACGGCCCAGCGGGCCTCCGCAGCATGAGGGTCAAGTCTTTGAAAAAGAATTCGAATTAGCCTCACCCTGAGGTACCGTGCCAGCGGCGTCTCGAAGAGCGAGGCGAAACAAAGACCGCTCAGGATAGCCCTGCACCCTATTCCCGCTCGCCCTCGGGGCCTTCATCCACATTGATCGGCACGCCGGGCTGATGCTTGGAATTGCGGATGGCCAGGGCCGATTTGACATGGGCGATGTTGGGCGCGGCGGTCAGGCGCGTGGTCAGGAAGCGCTGATAGGCGTCCCAATCCTCAGCCACCACCTTGAGCAGAAAGTCGGTCTCGCCGGCCAGCATGTGGCATTCCCGCACTTCCGGCCATTCCTGCACCAGTTCCTCGAAGGCCTTCAGATCGGCCTCCGCCTGACTGTTCAGCCCCACATGGGCGAAGATGGTGACGCTGAATCCCAGCGCCTGGGGATCGATCTCGGCATGATAGCCGCGGATATAACCGGCCTCCTCCAGCGCGCGCACGCGGCGCAGGCAGGGCGGGGCCGAGATTCCAGCACGGCGCGCCAGATCCACGTTGGTCATGCGGCCATCGGCCTGCAGATCCGCGAGGATGCGGCGGTCTATACGGTCAAGTTTGACCCTTTGCATAGTAGATTGGCTCCAACGCCCCCGGACTTGAAGAAATTATATTACAAGGACTTGGCTGGGACGCCAAGCCCCGACAGGCCCGGAAAGCGCATTTTCCTTAGTTTCGGCGGGAATGGGGGAGAGAGTAGGAATTATAAAAGTGTTCGTTTTTCATCTCATTACACGTAATCCTGGAGTTATTCAAACTTGCACAGCAAAAAGATGGGATTAGATCTCCACCCATCCGGACCGCAATTCATGGCGGCGGCGGACGATCCCTCGCCCCTGCCCCCGCCAACGGCAAGAACATAGGTTGCTTATCACGAAGATAGTGCCAAATTCCTGTCGGAACATGCCAAGACCCTGTAATCTCGCCGCGGGGCACCCAAGCTGATCGTCATGTGCCTCGCTGCGGCAGCCTGACTCCTCGACAGCGCTGCCTCCGGCTTGCCCCGCCTCGCCGGATTTCTATCTCTTTTGAGGAAATGTGGAGCACCAACGGAAACCCGCCATGGCCAATCATCATTCCAAAGTCCTGATCCTCGGCTCCGGCGCCGCCGGCTGCACCGCCGCCATCTATGCGGCTCGCGCCAATCTCGAACCGATGATGGTCGCCGGCCTCCAGCCGGGCGGGCAGCTGACCATCACCACCGATGTCGAGAACTTTCCCGGCTTCGCCGATCCCATCCAGGGGCCTTGGCTGATGGAACAGATGCAGAAGCAGGCGGAGAATGTCGGCACCCGCATCGTGCACGACATCATCGTCGACGTGGACGTCAGCAAGCGCCCCTTCGTCTGCAAGGGCGACAGCGGCGACGTCTATACCGCCGACGTCCTGGTCGTCGCCACCGGCGCCTCGGCGCGCTGGCTGGGTCTGGAAAGCGAGTACAAGTTCCAGGGCTTCGGGGTTTCGGCCTGCGCCACCTGCGACGGCTTCTTCTATCGCGGCAAGGAAGTCGCGGTGGTCGGCGGCGGCAATACGGCGGTGGAAGAGGCGCTTTACCTCACCAACCATGCCAGCAAGGTCACGCTGATCCATCGCCGCGATGAATTGCGCGCCGAGAAGATCGCCCAGGACCGCCTGTTCGCCAATCCCAAGATCGAAGTGGTCTGGGACAGCGTGGTCGAGGAAATCCTGGGCGGCGACAACCCGCCCGGCGTCACCGGCGTGCGCCTGAAGAACGTCAAGAGCGGGGAAAGCAGCGAGTTGAAGGTCGACGGCGTCTTCGTCGCCATCGGCCACAACCCCAATACCGAATTGTTCAAGGGCAAGCTGGACATGGACGCCGAAGGCTATCTGGTCACCGCGCCCGACAGCACCGCCACCAATGTTCCGGGCGTCTTCGCCGCCGGAGACGTGCAGGACAAGATCTTCCGCCAGGCCGTCACCGCCGCCGGCACCGGCTGCATGGCCGCGCTGGAAGCGGAACGTTTTCTGGCTGTCCATGGACATACGGCCTCAGTCGCGGCACAATAGCTGCGCCGCAACATATCATAATGGTCAAGAATCGGCCGGGCGGCGCAAGACATGGCCTGCCCGGCCCGTTTGCGCTGCCTGTTCACAGGGATAAAGGCCGCGTGAGGGGATAGGATGGACTGGGATAAATTGCGGGTGTTTCACGCCGTCGCCGAGGCCGGCAGCTTCACTCATGCGGGCGAGACGCTCAATCTCAGCCAGTCGGCGGTCAGCCGCCAGATCAGCGGGCTCGAGGAAAGCCTCAACGTCCCTTTGTTCCACCGCCATGCCCGGGGCTTGATCCTGACGGAGCAGGGCGACCTGCTCTACCGCACCGCGCGTGACGTCTTCGCCAAGCTGAATATGGTCGAGGCGCAGCTGTCGGAAAGCAAGGACCGTCCCGAAGGGCCGCTCAAGATCACCACCACGGTGGCCTTCGGCTCGCTGTGGCTGACCTCGCGCATCAAGGAATTTCTCGACATCTATCCCGACATCGCCGTCAGCGTGGTCCTCAGCGACGAGGAACTGGATCTGGCGATGCGCGAGGCCGATGTCGCCATCCGGATGATGCCGCCGCGCCAGCCCGACCTGATCCAGCGTCATCTCGTGACGATGCATTACCATGTCTATGCCTCGCCGGAATATCTCAAGGCCTATGGCATGCCCAAGAAGGCCGAGGACCTGGACAACCACCGCATCATCGTCTACGGCGACGAAAGCAAGCCGCCCGTCGACAACGTGAACTGGCTGCTGGAGGCCGGGGCCGAACCGAGCAAGCCGCGCCGGCCGATCCTGAAGGTCAACAACATCTACGGCATCTTCCGCGCCGCCCAGAGCGGATTGGGGCTGGCCGCCCTGCCCGATTACATGGGCCGCGAGGCCGACAATCTGGTGGAAATCCTGCCCGAGTTGCGCGGCCCGTCCTTCGATGCCTATTTCGTCTATCCCGAGGAACTGCGCAATTCCAAGCGCATCGCCGTCTTCCGCGACTTCATCGTGCGCAAGATGGCCGCCGGAAATGGCTGATCGTCCAGGGGTTTGACCTCCTTTCGCCCAGCCATGCACGGAGCGCATGGCCGCACTGCTGAATCTAGGCTAGTACTCATCCCCCCAAAGCGATAAAACTATTTTCACCAGATGTTGCGACGCAGCATCTACGGAATTCGGCGAGAGACCTCTCGCCACCGTGTTCGGGTGCAACGCCCGATTTTCCGGGTCTTCGGACCCTACGTCTCCCAGACGTGAAGCCTCCCTGTTTGACTTTATCCCCCGGGGTTCTCCCCGGGGGCTTTTTTTATGTCCGGCGCCCCTGTCCCGAGGCGCACGGCGTTATCCCCCTTTCTTCGGCAGCATCCGGCCGATGATATCGCTCAGGGCCGCCGGCATGGCGCCTGCGCTCCAGGCGGCGAAGGCGGTGGGCCAGGGAAAGGCGATGCGGGCGCGGTTCTTCTCCAGGCCCCGGCGGATGATGCGGGCCGCGCGGTCGGCGGGCATCAACAGCGGCATGCGGAAATCATTGGCATCGGTGATGCGGCTTTCCACGAAGCCGGGGCAGATGACCGAGACGCGGATGCCTTCGGGCGCCAGCCAGCCGCGCAGGGCCTCGCCCCAGGTCTTCACCGCCGCCTTGCTGGCACAATAGGCCGGAGCGCCGGGCCAGCCGCGATAGGCGGCCAGCGAGGAAACCAATGCGATCTGGCCACGCCTGCGCTGGCGCATGGCGGGCAGCACGGGCAGGACCGTATTCAGTACGCCGTCCAGGTTGACGGCGAAAATGGCGCGGGTCTGCTCGGCATCCTCCCCTCCCCCTGCGGTGCCGCCCGAAATACCGGCATTGGCGATCACCAGGTCGAGCGGACGGCGGGCATCTAGCTCAACCACGAAGCCCTCCATCACGTCGCGGCTGGCGACGTCGATGACGATGGCCTCGACCTCGGCCCCCTTTGCCCGGCATTGCTCGGCCACCTGTTGCAGGCGGTCGCTTGCCCGCCCGGTCAGCGCCAGGAACACCCCCGGCGCGGCATAGTCCAGGGCCATCGCGCGGCCGATGCCGCTGGATGCGCCCGTGATCAGGATACTAGTCATGGAACCAAAGATAGCCTCCCACCATTGGCAGGGGAAGGAAGGTTGTTGCCTGCCAAAGGGCGGGCTATAAAACAGCATATTTCAAAGCCCGAAGGGAAGTTGCCCTTGTCTATTGCCAGCATGACCGGTTTCGCGCGCGCCCAGGGTCGGGACGAAACCACCGCCTGGACCTGGGAAGCAAAAAGCGTCAACGGCAAGGGGCTGGATGTGCGCCTGCGCCTGCCGCCGGGATGGGATGCCCTGGAAATTCCTGCCCGCGAAGCCGTGTCCAAGCGCTTCAAGCGCGGCAACATCTCCCTGACCCTGACCGTCCAGCATCAAGGCGAGCAAGGCGGCGTGCGCGTCAATCACGCCCTGCTCGACCAGCTTCTGGGCCTGGTGCGCGACATGGAGGACAAGCTGCCCGACGTGGCCGCGCCGCGCCTGGACGGCCTGCTGACCATCCGTGGCGTCATCGAACCGGTCGAGGCCGAGGAGACCGAGGAAGAGCGCGCCACCCGCGAAGCCGCCGTCGCCAGAACCTTGATGGAAGCGCTGGACGCCCTGGCCGCCATGCGCGAAGCCGAAGGCCGCCGCCTCGCCGAGGTGCTGAACGGCCAAATCGACCGGATCATGGAACTGAAGACCGCCGCCGAAGGCTGCGCCTCGCTACGGGTCGATGCCATCCGCGAGCGCCTGCGCACCCAGCTTGCGCAATTGCTCGACGCCGTTCCGGCGCTGCCCGAGGAACGTATCGCCCAGGAAGCCGCCCTGCTGGCCGCCAAGGGCGATGTGCGCGAGGAACTGGACCGCCTTGTCGCCCATGTCCAGGCGGCGCGGGAATTGCTGGCCGGGGGCGGGGCCGTGGGGCGGCGCATCGACTTCCTGTGCCAGGAATTCAACCGTGAAGCCAACACCCTCTGCTCGAAATCCGGGGATGTGGAGCTGACCCGCATCGGCCTCGACCTCAAGGCCGTGATCGAGCAGTTCCGCGAGCAAGTACAGAATATCGAATAACCCAAGCCATGAGCGCGATGCCTTCCATGACCTCCATCACTCCCATCCGTCGGCGTGGCCTCATGCTGGTCCTGTCCTCTCCCTCGGGCGCCGGCAAGACCACCATCTCGCGCCGCCTGCTCGAAGACGATGGCGCCATCGCCATGTCCGTTTCCGTCACCACCCGGCCGCCGCGCCCCGGCGAGGTGGACGGCAAGGATTATCACTTCATCACCGTGGACGAGTTCAACCGCCTGGCCGGCAATCACGACTTGCTGGAACATGCCCGCGTCTTCGACAATTACTACGGCACGCCGCGCGGCCCGGTCGAGGAAGCCCTGGCCTCGGGCAAGGACGTGCTGTTCGACATCGACTGGCAGGGCACGCAGCAACTGGCCCATAACGCGCGGGCCGACCTGGTCAGCATCTTCATCCTGCCCCCCACCGTCGAGGAACTGGAGCGCCGCCTGCGCGCCCGCGCCCAGGATTCCGAGGAAGTGGTCGCCAAGCGCATGTCCAAGGCCGCCGACGAGATGAGCCATTGGGCCGAATACGACTACATCATCGTCAATCACGACGTGGACTCCTCGGTCGCGGCGGTGCGGTCGATCCTGGGGGCGGAACGGCTGAAGCGCGAGCGTCAGGTCGGGCTGGCCGATTTCGTCAACCGCCTGCGCGGGCAGTAAGATCCCGCCGGACATCCCCTGCACAGGGAAATGCCGAAAAACGAGGAAGGGGCTTAGGCGCGTGGCCCATCCGTCCGGGCGGGGCGAAGGTTCCGCCGTCCCATTGCGGCTGGCGGCCTTCTATGCCGCCTTCTTCCTGTTCCTCGGCATCCATCAGCCTTACTGGCCGGTCTGGCTGAACGCGCAGGGCCTGTCGGCAGCGCAGATCGGCATCCTGCTCGCCGCGCCCCTGATCGTGAAGATCGCCGCCAATCCACTGGCGGGCAGCATCGCCGATGCGCGGGGCGACCGGAAAGCCCCGCTGCTGGCGATGTCTGGCGCAGGGCTGGCGGCTTACGGCCTGTTCTTCCCGGCGGAAGGATTCTGGCTGCTGCTGCCCCTGACCCTGCTGGTTTCCGCCCTGATCCTGCCCATGATGCCCCTGGCCGATACCCTGACCATGGCCAAGAGCCGGGAGCTGGCGCTGGATTACGGGCGCATCCGCCTGTGGGGGTCGCTGTCCTATATCGCCGCCGCAACCTTCGGCGGCATGGTGCTGGCACAAGCGGACGGCGACCGGGTGCTGTGGATGCTGCTCGGAGCGCTGGGGCTGGTCGTGCTGTCCTGCCTCACCCTGCCCGACCTCTCCCCGGAACCCCCGCACAAGCCGCGTCCCGGCGAGGACGGGAAAGGATCCTTCCTCCGGCTCGCCCTGCACCCGGTCTTCCTGCTCTTCCTCGCGGCCACCGCGCTGATCCAGACGAGCCACATGATCTATTACGGCTTCGCCACGCTGCATTGGCGCGATGCCGGGCTGTCCCCGGCCATGATCGGGCTGTTCTGGAGCCAGGGCGTGATCGCCGAAGTGCTGCTCTTCGCTCTGTCCGGCCTGCTGGTCCGCCGCGTCGGCATCGCCCGGCTGGTCGTCCTGGCCGGGCTGGCCGGTGCCATCCGCTGGGCCGTCCTGGGCGCGACCACCGCGCCCGCCGGCATCCTGGCGGTGAACTGGCTGCATTGCGCCACCTTCGGCATGACTCATCTCGCCGCCATGCATTTCATCCAGCGCGCCGCCCCGCGCACCATGACCGCCAGGGCGCAAAGCCTTTATGCCTCCTTCACCGCCGGGCTGGCGCCGGGACTGGCGATGCTGGGGGCCGGGCCGGTCTATGACGCCTTCGGCGGCAGCGCCTTCCACGTCACCGCCCTTCTCGCCCTGCTGGGCGCACTGGCGGGTCTCCTGCTGTGGCGGCGCTGGGACGGGCGGGAATTGGCATGAAGACCATCTCCCTGCGCCTTGCCCTTTACTATGTCGGCATGTTCCTGTTCATGGGCATCACCCTGCCCTATTGGCCGGTCTGGCTGGAAGCCCAGGGCATGGGCGCGGCGGAGATCGGCATGCTGCTGGCCGCCGCCTATGCCGCCAAGCTGGGCAACCCGCTGATCGGCGCCCTGGTGGACCGGCGGGGCGACCGCAAGAAGCCCATGATCCTGCTCTGCCTGGGCGGCATCCTGGCCTATCTGCTGTTCCTGCCGGCTTCGGGCTTCTGGTCCTTTCTGCTGCTGACCGTGATCACGACGGTCCTGGTCACCTCGCTGATGCCTTTGGGCGACAACCTGACCCTGCTGCAGGCCAAGCGCCACGGCCTGGATTACGGCCGCATCCGCCTGTGGGGATCGGTCGCCTTCATCCTCGCCTCCATTTCGGGCGGGGCCATTCTCGAACGGGTGGAGGCCGATATCGTGCTGTGGCTGGTGGTTGCCAGCCTGATGGTGCTGCTGGTCTTCTGCCTGTTCCTGCCCGATATGGAACGCACGGCGCGGCAGGACGGGAAACCGGCGGAGAAAGGCCTGCTCTGGCGCCTGCTGCGCCACCCGGCCTTCCTGACTTTCCTGGCAGCGACCAGCCTGATCCAGATGAGCCACATGGCCTATTACGGCTTCGCCACCCTGCATTGGCGTCAGGCGGGGCTATCCACCGACCTGATCGGCCTGCTCTGGGCCGAGGGCGTGCTGGCGGAAATCCTGCTCTTCGCCTTTTCCGGCGCATTGCTGCGCAGGATGGGAATCGGGCCGCTGCTGATCGTTTCGGCGCTGGGATGCGTGCTGCGCTGGGGCGTGCTGGGCCTGACCACCGACCCCGTCGCCTTGGCCGCAGCCCAGCTTCTGCATGCCGCCACCTTCGGTGCCGGGCATCTGGCAGCCATGCATTTCCTGGTCCAGGCCGCGCCCCGCGCCGTCTCGGCCCGCGCCCAAAGCCTTTATTACTCCATCACCACCGGCGTTGCCTCGGGCCTTGCCATGCTCGCCGCCGGACCGCTCTATGCCGCTTTCGGCGGAGCGTCCTTCCTGGTCATGGCGGCGATCTCGGTGCTGGCGGTGGCGATGGCCTGGCGCCTGATGCGCCGCTGGCAGGGCGAGGAACTGGTGCTTTAATCCTGCACCAGACCGATATGGACGCGATAGCAGTTCTGGCACCAGTACAGCTTCTCGCCCTGATGCTCGATCACCATCATGACGGCCGTGCCGCGGCAACTGGGACAGGAAGGCTCGGCTTCCTTCCTCTCGTCCTTTTCATCCTCCTCCTGAAGACGGAGGCAGGACGGCAGGTCGGCCGGATCAGACCGGCAATCCGGCTGCCGCGTGCAATCCTGGCAACCACAATCGGAAACATCGCCGCGATGAGTCTCGCAGACGCGTTCCCGCCTAAATCGCGCCCCGCCGGCGGGCGGAACGCGAAGGGAGATCGCAGCACTTTCCATGGCCGTTCCCAAAGGTCTTAGAGCTTTTGACCAGAGGGTAGCAAGATCTCGGCCTTACGTCTTCTCCCGATTGTTATTCTTCATACAAATCAGGGAATCACCTTAAACAGGATATAGCTATCCCGCGCATGCACAATAACAACATCTAGAAAGAAAGGGTCAGGAGCGTGGTGCGATATCGCAATAGGCCCCGCTGGAGAAGACCAGGGGCGGACGTTCCCATCGCTCGAAGCGTTCCACCTGCCCGACCATGATCAGGTGATCGCCGCCATCGTAATGGCGGTAGCTGCGGCATTCGAAACGCGCCACCGTGCCTTCCAGCACCGGCGCGCCGCCCAGGCCCTCGTCGAAGTCCAGACCGGCGAACTTGTCCGCGGACGGCGTGGCGAAATGGTTGGAAAGCGCGGCCTGGTCGGCGGCCAGCACATTGACGCACCAGAATTCCACCTCGCGGAAGACCGGGAAACTGGGGCTGCTGCGAGAAATGCTCCACAGCACCAGCGGCGGCTCCAGCGAGACGGAATTGAAGGAACTGACCGTCATGCCGACGCGCACGCCATCGGCAGAGCGGGCGGTGACCACCGTGACGCCGGTGGCGAAACCACCCAAAGCCCGCCTAAAGGCACGGCCGTCGAAGGATTGCGGCGCATGACCTGCGCCCACATTGCCGGCGGATTTCAGAATTCTGGCTCCGCTCACGCCGCACCCTTCGCCGGTTTCCCGGCCTGTTCATGCACCAGCATCAGGTCTTCCTCGTTCGATAGCGCGATTTCATCAAGCATCCCCTTTCACATAGCCAGACTGGCCGGGCTTGACCAGACATTCCTCTAAAATGGTGCATCCTCCCCTGCCGAACGGCCCGATCCCGGGCGACTACCCCTTTCGGGGCGGGTGGGCGAATCGTATTGCACGTGCTAAGGTCTTCTGGCCAATGACAAATTCGGACGGAGAGGAGCCATGACCATCGGTCACAGGATTCTTGGGAAAGGGCCGGAAAAAGTTATCATCCTGCATGGCTGGATGGGCGACCACAGTGCTTTCGAGCCGGTGTTTCCCTTCCTGGACGAGGATGCCTTCACCTTCGCCTTCATCGATTACCGGGGCTATGGCGCATCGCGCGACATGAAAGGCGAATATTCCATTGCCGAAATCTGCGACGATGCCGTCCAGCTGGCCGATCAACTGGGATGGGACCGCTTCCATGCCGTCGGCCATTCCATGGGCGGCATGGCGGTGCAGTGGCTGGCGGCCTATTTCCCCGAAAGGCTGAAGAGCGTGGTGGCGCTGACGCCGGTTCCGGCCAATGGCTATCCCATGGACGAGGACACGCTGATCCTGTTCCGCAGCGCCGCCGACAGCGCCGAAGCCCGCGGCACGATCCTGTCCTTCACCACCGGCCAGCGCCTGGGGCGGATGTGGGAGAAGAGAATGGTGGAACGGTCCTTCGCCACCACCACGCCGGAAGCCCATCGCGGCTATTTCGAAGCCTGGATGGGCACCGATTTCGCCGAGGACGTGGACGGCTGTGAACTTCCGATCAAGGTGCTGGTCGGCGACAACGACCCCGCCATGTCGGCCGACCTGATGTGGAACACCGTCATGAAATGGTTTCCCAACGCGGAAATCGAGGTGATGTCCAACAGCGGCCATTATCCCATGCAGGAAATCCCCGTATGGCTGGCCCAGGAAATTCAGTCCTACATGCAGGCCCATGCCTGAGCGAGGCGGGGCCGGAGCGGAAGCGGCCCCGCCCCGACCTTCCCCCCTTCCTTGATTCAGGGGGGTAAATGTGCATTACATGCCGGACCCTTTTTGAACGCGAATGCCGGGAGAAACCAGGATGGCGACAGGATATGCGGGCGACGTGACGCCGGAAGAAGCCTGGAAGATGCTGCAAGAGGAAACCGGCGCCGTGCTGGTGGACGTGCGCAGCCAGCCGGAATGGAATTACGTGGGCCTGCCCGACCTGACGGAACTGGGGCGCAAGCCGGTGCTGGTGCAATGGCAGGTCTTCCCGACCATGGCCCAGAATCCCGCCTTCGCCGAGGAACTGAAGGCCAATGGGATTGGCCCCGACCAGCCGGTGCTTTTCCTGTGCCGCAGCGGCGTCCGTTCGCTTGCCGCCGCCCAGGCCATGACCGCCCAGGGCTTCGCCCGCTGCTACAATATCAGCGGCGGTTTCGAAGGCCCGCTCGACGAGCAGAAGCATCGCGGCCGCCTCGCCGGCTGGAAGGCCTCGGGCCTGCCCTGGCAGCAGGGCTGAGACCTCTCCCGCGGACCAGCGGAAAAGCGGATACGAAAAAGGGGTAAGCCAGAATACCCGATGGCCTGCCCTTTGCCCGCTGGTCCAAGTCGGGGAGCGGCGCTTAGCCTCGTTGACGGAATTCGTCAAGTCGAGGACACCGCCTGTGCCATTTCCACGCCTACCCCTCCTGCTCGCCTTGTTCGCCGTCCCCAGCCTGGCCACGGCAGCCGAGCAGGCGGTACCGCCGCCCTCCGTCTGGAACGAGACGACCGTCCAGCGCCTGGCCGACACCTTGTCCAACGCGTCGATGGACGGTCTGAACCCACAGGATTATCCGCTGCCGCCGGAGTGGAGCGCTGCGCGCGAGACGGCGCTGGAAACGGCCCTGCTGACCTATGCCGCCGATCTGTCCCAAGGCCGGGTGCGGCCCCATGAGCGCGAAGACTGGCGCATTTCCCCTTCCCCCTTGGACCCCAACCGCCTGCTTGCCGCCGCCGCCATGGGCGGGGACGTCCTGGCCGAGGCCCTGAACCAGCTGGCGCCGCCCCATGAGGGCTACCGCCTGCTGCGCCAGAGCCTGATCGGCTATCAGCAGATCGCCGAAAATGGCGGCTGGCCGCAGATACCCGACGGCCCGCCCTTGCGCCTCGGCACCGCCGATCCGCGCCTGGACCTGCTGCGCGAAAGACTGCGCCTGACCGGCGACCTGTCCGCCGATGCCGGCGGCGGCCCGACCCTGGACACGGCCACCCTGGCGGCGCTGAAATCCTTCCAGGCGCGGCACGGCCTGCCGCCGGACGGCCAGTTGGGGCCGCGCAGCCTTGCCGCCCTCAACATCCCGGTGGAACAGCGCATCGCGCAGATCACCGCCAATCTGGAACGCTGGCGCTGGCTGCCGCGCCATTTCGAGCCCTTGCGCATCGAGGCCCATATCACCGACGCCACCGTCCGCCTGATCGACCACGGCACGACCCTGCTGTCCATGCGCAGCGTGGTGGGCCATCCCGAGACGCCGACTCCCAGCCTGATCGGCGAGCTGGAATATATCGTGGTCAATCCGCCCTGGTTCGTGCCCGACAGCATCACCGCGCGGGAAATCCTGCCGGAAGTCCGCAAGGACCCCTTCTTCCTGGCCGCCAACAACATGAGCGTCCTGGACCGCCGGAACCTCAGCCCGATCATGACGCCCATCGACTGGAACAGCTTCGAGGCGGGCAATTTTCCCTATCGCATCCGCCAGGAGCCCGGCCCCGACAATTCGCTGGGGCAGATCAAGTTCCACATGAAGGATGGCGGCAGCATCTTCCTGCACGACACGCCCGAGCGTCATGAATTCGCTTTGGACGAGCGGGCCTTGAGCCATGGCTGTGTGCGGGTGGAGAAGCCTGTGGAACTGGCGGCGATGGCCTTGGACCAGCCGGAGAAGTGGACGTCGGAAAGCCTGCATGCCCTGATCGGCGAGGGCAAGACGCGCTGGCTCAAGCCGCGCCAGCCCATTGCCGTCTATCTATTCTACTGGACCGCCTGGGTGGATGAAGACGGACGGGTCCAGTTCCGCGAGGATATCTATGGGCGCGACGAGATTATCCTTTCGGCCCTGACCCGGCGCAAGGGAGAGGGATAAGCCCGGCCCCGTCCCGACCCCATATGGAAGATCAGGAGAAATCACCGGGGTGCCCTGATGGACCGGCGGAAAAGACGGACTGAAGCAATCCTGGCGGGGGGCATCCTGGCGGCCCTCTCGGCCAGTTTCCTCTATCATGCCCTAAGACCAGAACAGCGGAAGCTGACCTATCTTCTGGACCATCAGGCCGGCGTCGATGACCCGGAATTCCACCGCACCGTGAACACCTTGTTCGGCCTCGGCCTGAGCGACGGCCATCGCCTCCAGACCCTGAAGAATGGCGACGAAATCTTTCCCGCCATGTTGTCGGCCATCGCGGCGGCAGAGCAAAGCATCAATTTCGAAACCTATATCTACTGGTCGGGCTCCATCGCCTGGACATTCGCCAAAGCTCTGGCCGAACGCGCCCGCGCCGGGATCAAGGTCAAGGTCTTGCTGGATTGGGCGGGAAGCGTGCCGATGAAGCAGGAACTGATCGATCACATGCGCAAAAGCGGCGTGCAGGTGGCCCGCTTCCGCCAGCCGCACTGGTATTCGCTGGACCGCATGAACAACCGCACCCACCGCAAGCTGATGATCGTCGATGGCGAACTGGGCTTCACCGGCGGCGTCGGCATCGCTGATAAATGGCTAGGCGACGCCAGGGGGCCGGAAGAATGGCGCGACAATCATTACCGCATCGAAGGCCCCGCCGTGGCGCAGATGCAATCGGCCTTCGCCGATCACTGGCTGGAGGAAACCGGCGAATTGCTGCGGGGTCCGCTGTATTTTCCACAACTGGAGAAATGCGGCCCCATTCCCGCGCAATTGGTCAGGAATGCGCCCTATCGGGGCAGCCAGTCCATGCATCTGGTGTTCATGCTGGCGATCTCTGCCGCCCGGCGTCATATCCGCATCAGCGCCGCCTATTTCGTTCCCGACGATTTGACCATCGCCCATCTGCTGGCCGCCCGGCGGCGCGGCGTGGAAGTGGACATCATCGTGCCGGGCCGTCACATCGATAAAAGCTATGTCCGCGAGGCCTCGCGCCGGCTTTGGGGCCCCCTTCTCGAAGCGGGGGTGCGGATCTACGAATTCACGCCCTCGATGTATCACTGTAAATTGCTGATTATCGACGAAAGCTGGAGCAGCATCGGATCGAGCAATTTCGACGAACGTTCCTTCCGCCTCAATGACGAGGCCAACCTCATCGTCTATGACCACGCCTTCGCCCGCGACCAGATCACGCTGTTCGAAGCCGACAAGCGCCGCTCGCGCGAATACAACTTTCACCAATGGCGCCGTCGCCCCTGGACGGAAAAAGCCAGCGAGGAAGCCTGGAACCTGCTGCGCGCGCATTTATGACCGCTCCAGTGGAAACCTGTCTTCCTTAGTGGAAAGATATTTTCCACCTCCCTCCCCTCAGCAGTCACCTCAATGTCACGGAATCCCTGGGCCTACCCGTTCGGGCGAGGTCTTTCCAGCTCTGGCATGAGATTTGCGCATACCGGCCATGTCCTGACCGGCATGCCCGCCGGAACGGCTGCAAGAAGACTTCGAACGGGAGGGGGCAGTGGCTGCGCTTGAAACATTCTACGATGTGATCCGACGGCAGGGGATTTCCCGCCGGTCCTTCCTCAAATTCTGTAGCCTGGCGGCGGCCAGCATGGGGCTGCCGCCTGCGATGGCGGGCAGGATCGCCCATGCCATGGAGACCAAACCGCGCATTCCGGTGCTCTGGGTCCACGGCCTGGAATGCACCTGCTGCTCGGAAAGCTTCATCCGCTCGGCCCATCCGCTGGCCAAGGACGTGATCCTGTCCATGATCTCGCTGGATTACGATCCGGTGATCATGGCCGCCGCCGGCGACCAGGCCGAGGCGGCGCTGGAAGACACCATCCAGCGCTACAAGGGCAATTACATCCTCGCCGTCGAGGGCAACCCGCCGCTCAACGAAGACGGCATGTTCTGCATTGTCGGCGGCAAGCCTTTCACCGAGCAATTGAAGCATGCCGCCAAGGATGCCATGGCCGTCATCTCCTGGGGCTCCTGCGCTTCCTGGGGCTGCGTCCAGGCCGCCCATCCCAATCCGACCCAGGCCACGCCCGTCCACAAGGTCATCACCGACAAGCCGGTGATCAAGGTGCCCGGCTGCCCGCCCATCGCCGAGGTGATGACGGGCGTGGTGACCTACATGCTGACCTTCGGCCGCCTGCCGGAACTCGACCGCCAGGGCCGCCCGAAGATGTTCTATTCCCAGCGCATCCACGACAAATGCTACCGCCGCCCGCATTTCGACGCCGGCCAGTTCGTCGAGGAATGGGACGATGAAGGCGCGCGCAAGGGCTATTGCCTCTACAAGATGGGCTGCAAGGGCCCGACCACCTACAACGCCTGCTCGACCACGCGCTGGAACGAGGGCGTCTCCTTCCCCATCCAGTCGGGCCACGGCTGCATCGGCTGCTCGGAAGACGGCTTCTGGGACAAGGGCTCCTTCTACGAGCGCCTGACCGACATCAAGCAATTCGGCATCGAAGCGAATGCCGACAAGATCGGCATGACCGCCGCCGGCGTGGCCGGTGCCGCCATCGCCACCCATGCCGCCCTCAGCGCCGTCAAGCGCGCCCGGGCGGGCAAGGGCGAAAACCAATAAGGCGCGGGGGAAAGAATGAGCATCACCACTCCCAACGGCTTCAATCTCGACAATTCCGGCCGCCGCGTCGTCGTCGATCCGGTCACCCGCATCGAAGGCCATCTGCGCATCGAGGTGAATGTCGACGAGGACAACGTCATCCGCAACGCCGTCTCGACCGGCACCATCTGGCGCGGCCTGGAACTGATCCTGCGCGGTCGCGATCCGCGCGACGCCTGGGCCTTCGTCCAGCGCATCTGCGGCGTCTGCACCGGCACCCATGCCCTGACCAGCGTGCGCGCGGTGGAAGACGCGCTTGGCATCGACATTCCGGAAAACGCCAATTCCATCCGTAACATCATGCAGCTCTGCCTGTATGTGCACGACCATATCGTGCACTTCTATCACCTGCATGCGCTGGACTGGGTGGATGTCGTCTCGGCGCTGAATGCCGACCCCCGGGCGACCAGCGCCCTGGCGCAATCCATTTCCTCCTGGCCGCTATCCTCGCCGGGCTATTTCCGCGACCTTCAGACCCGGCTGCGGAAATTCGTCGAATCGGGGCAGCTGGGGCCGTTCAAGAACGGCTATTGGGGCCATCCGGCCTACAAGCTGCCGCCCGAGGCCAACCTGATGGCCGTGGCCCATTACCTGGAAGCCCTGGATTTCCAGAAGGACCTGGTCAAGATCCACGCCGTCTATGGCGGCAAGAACCCCCACCCGAACTGGCTGGTCGGCGGCGTGCCCTGCGCCATCAATCTGGATGGGACCGGTGCGGTGGGCGCGGTCAACATGGAGCGCCTGAACCTGGTGTCTTCCATCATCGACCGTACCATCGCCTTCACCGAGCAGGTCTACCTGCCCGACCTCATCGCCATTGGCGGCTTCTACAAGGACTGGCTCCATGGCGGCGGGCTGTCGAGCAAGAACCTGCTGTCCTATGGCGACATTCCCGACCGCGCCAATGATTATTCGCCCGCCAACCTGATGCTGCCGCGCGGCGCCATCATCGACGGCAAACTGACCGAAATCCAAGACGTGGACCTGACCGACCCCGAGCAGGTGCAGGAATTCGTCGGCCATTCCTGGTACAAATATGCCGACGAATCCAAGGGCCTGCATCCCTGGGAGGGCGTGACCGAGCCCCATTACCAGCTCGGCCCCAAGGCGGTGGGCACCAAGACCGACATCAAGGCGGTCGACGAAGGCGCCAAATATTCCTGGCTGAAGGCCCCGCGCTGGCGCGGCCATGCCATGGAGGTCGGGCCGCTGGCCCGCTACGTCATCGGCTATGCCCAGGGCAATCCCGAATTCAAGGAACCGGTGGACAAGCTGCTGCGCGCGCTCGACCTGCCGCTCGAAGCCCTGTTCTCGACGCTGGGCCGCACCGCCGCGCGCGGACTGGAATGCGAATGGGCGGCGCAGAAGATGCGCTACTTCCAGGACAAGCTGATCGCCAATCTCAAGGCCGGGGACCTGCATACCGCCAATGTCGGCAAATGGGAGCCCTCGACCTGGGCCAGGGATGTCAAGGGCGTGGGCTTCACCGAGGCGCCGCGCGGGGCCTTGGGCCACTGGATCCATATCCAGAACACCAAGATCGCCAATTACCAATGCGTGGTGCCCACCACCTGGAACGGCAGCCCGCGCGACCTGCAAGGCAATATCGGTGCCTTCGAGGCCTCGCTGCTGGATACGCCCATGCACGACCCGCAGCAGCCGCTCGAGATCCTGCGCACCATCCACAGCTTCGATCCCTGCCTGGCCTGCTCGACCCATGTCATGTCGCCGGATGGCGAGACGACCATCGTCACGGTTCGCTAAGGGAGGACGGCCATGACCGTTCAGACGGATCCCAAGGACCTAGCGGTCCACGAAACCCCGCCGGGCGAGGCCCATGCCCGGACCTCGGTCTATGTCTACGAAGCACCGGTGCGCCTGTGGCACTGGATCAATGCCCTGGCCATCGTCGTACTGTCGGTGACGGGATACCTGATCGGCAGTCCGCTGCATTCCACCGGCGGCAGCGGCACCGACAACTTCCTGATGGGCGGCATCCGCTTCGTCCATTTCACCGCCGCCTATGTCTTCGCCATCGGCTTCCTCGCGCGGCTCTACTGGGCGTTCGTGGGCAACCACCATGCCCGCCAGCTTTTCACCCTGCCCTTCTGGAACGGGGCCTGGTGGCGCGAACTTTTCGGCGAGCTGAAATGGTATTTGTTCCTGGAAAAGGAGCCGAAGAAATATGTCGGCCATAACCCGCTGGCCCATGCGGTGATGTTCTTCGTCATCACCCTGGGCTCGATCTTCATGATCCTGACGGGTTTCGCCCTCTATGCCGAAGGCACCGGCCATGACAGCTGGCAATGGGCGGCCTTCGGCTGGATGACCGCGATCTTCCCCAATACCCAGGGCCTGCATACTTGGCACCATCTGGGCATGTGGGTGATCATCCTCTTCGTCATGGTTCATGTCTATGCCGCCGTGCGCGAGGACATCATGTCGCGCCAAAGCATCATCAGCACCATGATCAGCGGCGAACGCATGTTCAAGGACAACCGGCCCTGATCCTTCATGCACGGAAAGACCATGGACAACCAATTGGACATCACGCCCGAGCGTGACGAGGATTTCGACATCCTGGTGCTGGGCATCGGCAACCTGCTATGGGCCGATGAAGGCTTCGGCATCCGCGTGGTCGAGGAAATGCACCGCCGCTATCGCTTTCCCGATCCTGTGCGGCTGATGGATGGCGGCACGCAGGGGCTGTATCTGGTGCAGTATGTAAAGGCCTGCCGCCGCCTGCTGGTCTTCGATGCCATCGATTACGGCGAGCCGCCCGGGACCATGAAGCTGGTGCGCGACGAAGAGGTGCCGCGCTTCATGGGCGTCAAGAAGATGAGCCTGCACCAGACCGGCTTCCAGGAAGTCATCTCGGCGGCCGAATTGCTGGGCTGGGAGCCTGAAGCCATGGCCCTGATCGGCGTCCAGGCCGAGGAACTGGAGGATTGGGGCGGCTCCTTGCGTAAGGGCACCAAGGCCCGCATCCCGCAGGCCATCGAGGAAGGGCTGAAGGTCCTGGCCGAATGGGGCGTGCAGGCGCAGGAGCGCGAGGAACCGCCCGCAACCGGGCTGCTGCGCTTCGACCTGGACATCGCCGGCTACGAAGCGGGCCGCACGGCCATCCTGGAAAGCCTGTAGGCCATGTGCATCGGCATTCCCATGCGGATTCTCTCGGCGGAGGGCCTGCTCGCCTTATGCGAAGGACGCAATGGCGCGCGCCAGCAGGTCGACCTGTCCTTGACTGGTCCGCAGGCGGCGGGGACCTGGCTGCTGGTTCATCTCGATACCGCCCGCTCCGTCATGACCGCAGAGGAAGCCCGCCGGGTGGCCGATGCGCTGGAGGCCATCGAAGCGGTGCAACAGGGCCGGGATATCGACCACCTTTTCGCCGATCTGGTGGAGCGCGAGCCGGAACTTCCCGATTTTCTGAGAGAGGCAAAATGAGCGTCCTGGTGCGAAACCTGACCACCCGCCACGACATGCCTTTGGTCGATGAAGCCCAGGCCGATGCTCTGGCCGCCGGCGAAGGCGCGGTCGCCCTGTTCTTTCCCGGCAACCCCCAGACCAATGGGGAAAGCAACGATGTGGCGGTGATTCTGCCCGAACTGGTTGCCGCCTTCCAGGGCCGCTTCACCGCCGCCGTGGTCGCCCCCGATGCGGAAAAGGCGCTGGCGGCCCGGCATGGCGTCTTCGTCATGCCCAATCTGGTCTTCCTGCGCCGGGGCCAGGTCCTCGGCACGATCCCCAAGATCCAGGACTGGAACGTCTACATGACCAAGATTTCCGCCATCCTCGAAGGATAAGGAGCGCCGTCCATGTTCGAAGCCAAGCTCGATCTGTTGCAGATGCCCAAGGGCGTTGCCGGCTGGCGCGCGCCCCGCATTGCCAGCGACGAGGATATCGCCAGGCTGACCGAGGCCAAGGCCGCCCTGGATGCCTTGCTCGCCGCCGCCGAAACCTATGCCCAGGGCGGGCCCGGCACCGTCATTGACATCGCCCATCTCGACGCCCCCAGCCTGGAGATCCTCGACCAGATCCTGGGACAGGGCGAGGTGCAGGCGACGCTGGAGAACGGGAGCCGGACCCGCATCCAGGAAGCCGTGATGCCCGGGCTGTGGCGCGTCCACGGCGAGGATGTGCATTACCTGGAAGTGGGCGACGTGCCCGAAATGCTGCGCCAGGTCGCGGACACCGGCAGGGCCGAGCTTGCCATCCCCCCCGCCCTGCCCGAGGGCGCCATGAACGTGCTGCCGGTGCTGGCGGAAATCCGCGACACCATGGGGAAGGTACGGCGCGGCGAAAAAACGCGCGAGATCAACCTGACCCTGCTGCCCATGACGCCGGTGGATTTGAACGTCCTGGCCGAGGCTCTGGGCCTGGGGCGGGTGACCATCCTATCGCGCGGCTACGGCAATTGTCGCATCACCGCCTGCGCCTGCCGGGGCGTCTGGCGCATCAGCTATTTCAATTCCGACGACAAGATGATTCTGGACGTGGTGGAAGTGGGCGACATCCCCGCCGCTGCTTTGGCCGCGCGCGAGGATTTGGCCGATTCCGCCGACCGCCTGCGCCAGGTCATCAAGGCATACTGGCCATGACCGCCCCCTTGCTGCCCGGCATCTTCACCGGCGGCGGCGACCGTCTGGGCGAGCAGACACGGCTCGAATGCGGCGTCTGCTGGCACGTCTACGATCCCGCCCGGGGTTGCGAGGTCTGGGAGATTCCGCCCGGCACTCCCTTCGCCGCCCTGCCCGACCACTGGCGCTGCCCCAATTGCGACAACGAGAAATCCGTCTTCCTGCCATTGGACCAGGCACCGGAAGACGGCATGGACAGCCGCGTCGCCGCCCTGGTCGCCTGCTTCGAGGAGACGGCGCAAAGAATGTGCGACCTGCCCGTCCATAATCCGGCCCTGCGGGTCGATGCAGTGGGCTTCCGTCCCTTCGGGGAAGGCTGGCTGGGCATCCTGATCACGCCCTGGTTCATGAATATCGTTCTGCTGCCCAAACAGGCAGACGCCTGGGACCATCTGATGCCCGGCGCGGAAAAGCAGCGCCATGCCTTGCCCGCCGGGTCTTACGACTTCGAAGTGGCGCGGGCGGAGGGTATGGGAACCTACCAGACCTGTTCCCTCTTCTCGCCCATGCACGAATTCGCCGATCACGAGGGCGCGCGCCTGACCGCCGAAGCCGCCATCGACGCCCTGATGACGGCAGAGGAGGAGCCGCAGGAAGCGGAGGCTGACTCTCGTCGGATCGATCGCCGCGACCTGCTGCGCGGCCGTTTCGGAGGGCCCGAAAACTGATCCAGCATGCCGCCCGGCCCCTTCTCAGACTGGAACTGCAACAGCAGGGAAACCGTATCCGCTCCGCCTGCCTGCATTCCAGCCGATTGCTCGGCGCGGCCACCGTCTTTCACGGCCGCCGTCCCGAAGAGGTCCTGGACCTGCTGCCCCTGCTGTTCAGCCTGTGCGGCGCGGCGCAGCGCGCCACCGGGCTGATGGCCTGCGAGCAGGCCATGAACATCCTGGCCCCGCCCGCCCAGCGCATCGCCCGCCGGGTCTTGGTGCTGGGCGAAGCGGTGGCCGAACAGGGATTGCAAGTGCTGCGCGACTGGCCCCTGCTGCTGGGCGCGCCGCCCTTGATCGCGCAGGCGCGGGACTTGCGCAGCCTGCTCGGCGGCCTTGAAACCTGTCTGTTCGCGGGGCCCTGGCATCACCCCGGCGGCACGCCCCTGGCCCCCGACCGCAAGGCCTTGCAATCCCGCCTGTCGCGCGCCCGCGCCATCCTGGTCCAGGACATGCTGGACGGACAGGATCCCCGCGACCTGCTGATCGATGCCGGGGCGCTGCTGCGCTGGAGCCGGTCCGCCTCCGGCCCCGTCGCCGCCATGCTATGCCGTCTGCAAGCCGAGGGACTGGAAGCTTTCGGCCGCAGCGACATTCCCTTGCTGCACGAACCCGCGGAGGCACGCCTGGAAGAACGCCTGTCCGGCCCCGACGCCGCCCATTTCGTCGCCCGCCCCGACCTTTCGGGCCACCCCGCCGAGACCGGTCCGCTGGCCCGGCGCTGCGGGACAGGCATCGTTGCCCAGCTGATGCGCGAACATGGCAACGGCCTCCTGCCGCGCCTGGTGGCTCGGCTGGTCGACCTGACCGAGAACATGGAGGAATTGGAGGAGTCGGCTCGGCTTCTCCGTCCGGAGGACGGAGCCCCCCGGAGGACCGGACCGACGGAAGCTGAAACAAGCGGCACGGGCTTCGGCCTGATGCCTTCGGCGCGCGGCCTCCTGGCCCATCGGGTGGCGCTCGAAGACGGCCATGTCGCTGACTGGCGAATCCTCGCCCCCACCGAATGGAACTTCCACCCTGACGGCCCCCTGGTGCGCGGCTTGACCGGCGCATGGGCGGGGGAGGATGCTGAATGGCGGGCACGGCTGCTGATCGCCGCCCTGGATCCCTGTGTCTCCTGCGAGGTGAGGGTTGCGCATGCATGAAATGGCATTGGCCGAAGGCATCCTCCAGGTCCTGGAAGATCAGGGCAAGGCGCAGAATTTCAGCCGTGTACGGACGATCTGGCTGGAACTGGGGCAGTTGGCCCATGCCGACCCCCAGGCGCTGGCCTTCTGCTTCGATGCCGTCATGCGCGGCAGTCTGGCCGAAGGGGCCAAGCTGGAAATCCTGACCATTCCCGGCACCGCCTGGTGCCTGGAATGCGGCGAATCGGTCCCCCTGGCCCAGCGTTACGACCCCTGCCCGCGCTGCAATTCGCACCGGCTGCAGGTCACCCAGGGCGAAGAGATGCGTATCAAGGAATTGGAGGTGGAATGATGTGCACCGTCTGCGGCTGCGGCGAATCCCGCATCGAGGACCACCACCATCATCACGATCATCACCACGATCACAGTCATGACCATCACCATCACGGCCCGGACCTGCATTACGGGCAGGGTCTGGCGGGGGTGCATGTACCGGGGCTGAGCCAAGCGCGCATCGTGCAGATCGAGCAGGACATCCTGGGCCGCAACGACAGCGATGCCGCGCGCAACCGCCAACGCCTGGCCGAAAGCGGCATCTTCGCCCTGAACCTCGTCTCCAGCCCCGGCTCGGGCAAGACCACCTTGCTGGTCGAAACGGTCAGCCGCCTGCAGGAACATTTCCCCGTCGGCGTCATCGAGGGCGACCAGCAGACCGCCTTCGACGCCGACCGCATCCGCGCCACCGGCGCCCCGGCCGTGCAGGTCAATACCGGCAAGGGCTGCCATCTCGACGCCCATATGGTCGGCCATGCCCTGGACAAGCTGGCCCTGCCCGAGAATTCGGTGCTGTTCATCGAGAATGTGGGCAACCTCGTCTGCCCCGCCGCCTTCGACCTGGGCGAGGCGCATAAGGTGGTCATCCTTTCCGTCACCGAAGGCGAGGACAAGCCGCTGAAATATCCCGACATGTTCCACGCCGCCGACCTGATGATCCTCAGCAAGGTCGATCTGCTGCCGCATCTGCGCTTCGACGTGGAACGCTGCCTGGACTATGCCCGGCGGGTGAACCCGGAGATCCGCCCGCTTCTGCTGTCCACCCAAAGCGGCGAAGGCATGGAGGACTGGCTGAACTGGATCACCGAAGGCCGCCGGACCGCCATGCGCAAGCGCGCCGAATTGCTGGAAGGCAAGCTGGCCGCCTTGCGCCGCAGCCTGGAGGGCTGAGACGTGACGGCGCAGCCCTACCAGATCGTCATCCCCCTGCCCCGCCCGGGGCCGAGCGTGCTGGCCGTCGGCGCCTTCCTGAAGAACACCATCTGCGTGACGCGCGGCGACAAGGCCTATCTCTCCCCCGTCATCGGCGACCTGGACAGCGCCGATGCCTGCCGCCGGTTCGAGGCAATGGTCCAGGCCCTCTGCGCCGGGCTGGAGGTCGAGCCGATGGCCGTTGCCCACGACCTGCACCCGGATTTCCATTCCACCCGCTTCGCCCAGGGCTTGGGGATTCCGGCCTTCGCCGTCCAGCACCACCACGCCCATGCCACCGCCATCGCGGCGGAACACGGGCTGGACGCCCCCTTGCTGGGCCTGTCGCTGGACGGTTTCGGCCTGGGACCGGGCAATGAATCCTGGGGTGGCGAATTGCTGCTGGTCGAAGGCTCCGGCTACCGCCGCCTTGGCCATCTCGCTTTGCTCGCCCAGCCCGGTGGCGACATCGCCGCGCGCGAACCCTGGCGCATGGCCGCCGCCGCCCTGCACCGGATGGGGCGCGGCGCGGAAATTCCCTTCCGCTTCACCGATCATAAGGCGTCGGCCCTGCTGGGGCACCTCCTCGACCAGGGCCTGAACTGCCCGCCCTCCTCCTCCGCCGGACGCCTGTTCGACGCCGCCTGCGGGCTTCTGGACGTCCATCCCGTCGCCGAATTCGAGGGCCAGGCGCCCATGGCGCTGGAGGCCATGGCGACGGCCCCGGAAATCCTGCCGGGCGGCTATGGCCTAAGGGACGGCGTGCTCGACCTGCTGCCATTGCTCGATCATCTGTCGCATTGCAAGGATGCGGCACGCGGCGCCAACCTCTTCCACGGCACGCTGGCGCTGGCCCTGGCCGATTGGGTCGCCCAAGCCGCCGAGGAAACCGGGCTGCACCGCGTCGCCCTGGGCGGCGGATGCTTCTTCAACCGTGTCCTCTCCGGCCTGCTGACGGCGCATCTGCGGGAACACGCTATCGAGCCACTGACCTGCCGGACGATCCTGCCGGGAGACCAGGGCCTGAGCCTGGGGCAAGCCTGGATCGCCATACAGGAGATAAATCAGTGATCGGGCGGTGCCCGCATATCAAGGAGTGACCGCAATGTGTCTGGCCCTGCCGGCCCTGGTAAAGGACGTCCTGCCCGATGATACCGCCAGGGTGGAACTTGGTGGCGTGATGAAGGAAATCTCGCTGGCCCTGGTCGAGGATGTGCGGCCGGGCGATTACGTCATCGTCCATGTCGGCTATGCCCTGTCCAAGCTCGACCCCGAGGAAGCCGCGAAGACCCTGGCCTTGTTCGAGGAAATGGCGGCATCCGCCCCGGCGGTGGCGGAATGAAATATGTCGACGAATTCCGCGACGGCGTCCTGGCCCGCAGGCTGGCCGCCGCCATCCACGCCGAAGCCGCGCCGGAACGCCGTTATCACCTGATGGAATTCTGCGGCGGCCATACCCATGCCATCTCGCGCTACGGCATCGAGGACCTGCTGCCCGGGAATGTGCGGATGATCCACGGGCCGGGCTGCCCGGTCTGCGTACTGCCGGTAGGGCGCATCGACAATGCCATCGACCTTGCCCGCCGCCCCGGCGTGATCCTGTGCACCTATGGCGACATGATGCGCGTGCCGGGCTCGAACCGCCTGTCGCTGCTGAAGGCCAAGGCGGAAGGGGCGGATATCCGCATGGTCTGGTCCACGCTGGATGCGCTGAAGCTGGCCCGGGACAATCCCGACCGGCATGTGATCTTCTTCGCCATCGGCTTCGAGACCACCACGCCGCCGACCGCCGTGGCCCTGAAACAGGCACGGGCGCTGGAGTTGAAGAATTTCAGCGTCTTCTGCAACCATGTCCTGACGCCGCCCGCCATCCAGGCCATCCTGGACAGCGCCGACGGCTCGGAAAGGCTGGACGGCTTCATCGGCCCCGCCCATGTCAGCACGATCATCGGCTCGCGCCCCTACGAATCCGCCGCCGCCCATTACCGGAAGCCGGTGGTCATTGCCGGATTCGAACCGCTGGACGTGATGCAGGCGGTGCTGATGCTGGTGCGTCAGATCAATGCGGGCCGGTTTGCGGTGGAAAACCAGTTCTCCCGTGCCGTTACCCGCGCGGGCAACGAGAAGGCCCAGGCGCTGGTGGCCGAGATCTTTGAGCTGCGCGACAGCTTCGAATGGCGCGGCCTGGGGATGGTTCCCCATTCCGCCCTGCGCATCCGCGACGAATTCGCCGCCTGGGATGCGGAAAAGCTGTTCGACATCGCCACCCTGCCGGTGGCCGACAACAAGGCCTGCGAATGCGGCGCCATCCTGCGCGGCGTCAAGAAGCCCGCCGATTGCAGGCTGTTCGGCACGATCTGCACGCCGGAAAATCCCATGGGGTCCTGCATGGTATCCGCCGAAGGCGCCTGCGCCGCCCACTGGACCTATGGCCGCTTCCGCGATGCCCAAAAGAAGAAGGACAAGCAGCCGGCATGAAGATCACCCGCAAGGACTTCCCCCGCCCGCTGGACCTGAAAACAGGCCGCATCGACCTCTCCCACGGCGCCGGGGGCCGGGCCATGGCGCAACTGGTCGAGGAAATGTTCCTCGCCGCCTTCGACAACGATCTGCTGCGCCAGGGCAATGATCAGGCGGCCTTCGCCGTGCCGCCTGGGCGCATGGTCATGAGCACCGATTCCTATGTCATCTCGCCGCTATTCTTCCCCGGCGGCGATATCGGCTCGCTGGCGGTGCATGGCACCATCAACGACGTCGCCATGGCAGGCGCCAGGCCGCTCTATCTCTCGGCAGGCTTCATCATCGAGGAAGGCTTTGCCTTGGCCGACCTCGCCCGCATCGTCCAGAGCATGGCCAAGGCGTCCAAGGAAGCCGGTGTGCCGGTGGTGACGGGCGATACCAAGGTGGTCGAGCGCGGCAAGGGCGACGGCGTGTTCATCAACACCGCCGGTATCGGCGTCCTGCCCGAAGGCATGGCGATCTCGGGCGACCGCGCCCGGCCCGGCGATGCCCTGCTGATTTCCGGCAGCCTGGGCGATCATGGCGTCGCCGTCATGTCCCAGCGCGCCAGCCTGGGATTCGAGACGGAAATCCAGTCGGATTCCGCCGCCCTGCACGGCCTGGTCGCCGCCATGCTCGACGCCTGCCCCAGCGGCATCAACGTCCTGCGCGACCCCACGCGCGGCGGCCTCGCCGCCACCTTGAACGAGATCGCCCGCCAATCCGGTGTCGGCATGGTGCTGCGCGAAGCCGCCATCCCGGTGAAGGAGGCCGTGCGCGGCGCCTGCGAATTGCTGGGCCTGGACCCGCTTCACGTCGCCAATGAAGGCAAGCTGATCGCCATCTGCGATCCAGCTCAAGCCGAAACCCTGCTCAGCGCGATGCGCGCCCATCCCTTGGGGCGGGACGCCGCCATCATCGGCCATGTGGTCGAGGACGACCACCATTTCGTCCAGATGGAAACCGCCTTCGGCGGCGCGCGCGTGGTGGACTGGCTGGCGGGGGATCAATTGCCGAGGATCTGCTAGGGAGAATATGGGCTGCCCGCCCGCATATCCCCTCGCCTATTACGCCAGCCCTCCGTAGAGCAGGGCACAGATGAAGACGGCGGCGGCCACCCCGGCGATGTCGGCGGACAGGGCGGTGGGGATGGCGTGGCGCAGGCGGCGGACATTGATTGCACCGAAATAGACGGCCAGCACGTAGAAGGTGGTTTCCGTCGAGCCTTGCAGGGTGCTGACCAGATAACCGGCATAGGAATCCGGCCCGATGGCGGGATCGTTGATGACGGCGGCCAGGATGCCATAGGCGCCCGAACCGGAAAGCGGACGCAAAAGCGCCATGGGCAGGGCCTCGGCGGGCAGGCCGATCAGCTCCGTCACCCGGCCCAGCGGCACGATCACCATGTCCATGGCACCGCTGGCGCGGAACATGCCGACGGCGGTCAGGATGGCGACCAGATAGGGAATGATGCGCACCGCCACCTGGAAACCATCCTTGGCACCTTCGACGAAGGCTTCATAGATGCGCACGCCGCGCATCATCCCGAAGCCCAGCAGGGCGACCACCAGGCCGGGAATGATCCAGGGCGCGATCTGGCGGCCCCACATCACCGTCAGCGGCACCAAAGCGGCGATGCCGCCCAGCACCAGCACGGAAACCCATAGCGGATAGGCATTGACCGATTCATCGGCCACCGGCTGGTCGCTGGCGGGCTTGGCCTGGTCCGGGGCCTGGGCTTCCTCCTCCGCCTGCGCCTCCACCACCGGCATGGGCGAGCGGCGTTGCAGCAGCTTGGCCATGCAGATGGCCACCGTGGTCGAGACGATGGTGGCGAACAGCGTCGTCGGCACGATCCCCGCCGGATCGGTGGAACCTGCGGCGGCACGCAGGGCGATGACGCCGGTGGGCAGCAGGGTCACCGAAGACGTGTTGATCGCCAGGAACAGGATCATGGCATTGCTGGCCGTGCCCTTCTGGCGGTTCAGGCTGTCCAGTTCCTGCATGGCGCGGATGCCGAACGGCGTGGCGGCATTGCCCAGCCCCAGCACATTGGCCGACATGTTCATGATCATCGCCCCCATGGCCGGATGGTCGGGCGGCACATCGGGGAACAGGCGCTGCATCAGCGGCCGCACGGTGCGGGCGACGATGACCAGCAACCCACCGGCCTCGGCCACCTTCATCAGCCCCAGGAACAGCGTCATCACGCCGATCAGGCCCAAGGCCAGCGTCACCGAACTGTCGGCGCTTTGGATGACGCCCTGGGCGAGCTGCTCCATCGGCGTCGCGCCCTCGCCGGTGAATTGGACATGGCGCCAGGCGGCAACGACGAAGGCAACGGCCACAAGCACGAAGAAGATGATGTTCACGCGGTTTCCCCCACTGGAAGCGCGGCGAGTGTAAGGGAAATCCGTCAGGCTCGACAGAGGCTTGCCCCTTCTCCTAACATCCGCCTCCCAGCAGGAGCGAAACGTGAAGGAAAGTCTTTCAGAAGCCTTCAAGGCAACGATACCGGTCGCCATGGGATACATGCCCCTGGCCGTCACCTTCGGATTCATCTTCCAGAAGGCCGGGGCCGACTGGTTCCTGGCGCCGGTCATGAGCATCGTCCTCTATGCCGGTGCGGCGCAATTCATGTCGGTACCCATGCTCGGGCAAGGACTGCCGATCTGGGAGATCGCCCTGGCCGTCGCCCTGGTCAATCTGCGCCATGTCTTCTACGGCCTGTCCCTGCACAGCAACCTGCCGCGCAGCCGCCTGGGCAAGGTCTATTTCATCCATGCCCTGACCGACGAGACCTATTCCCTGCTGACCGCGCGCGAGGGCGGAACGAGCGGCCGCTTCAAGGTCATGGTCGCCGCCATCAACCAGGCTTGGTGGGTGGCCGGTTCCACCCTCGGCGCCCTGCTCGGCCTTTCGGTCAGCCAGGACGTGACGGGGCTGGATTTCGCCCTGACCGCGCTGTTCGTGGTGCTGTGCCTGGAACAGGGCCGCGCCGTCCGCTCGAACCTGCCCTTCCTCGCCGGACTGGCGGGCGCGGCCCTGGCCTGGCTGCTGCTGCCGGGCCAGTTCCTGGTGGGAGCCATCGGCATCGCCGCCGTGATCCTGCTGACCCTGGGGAGGCGAGCCTGATGGACACGGGATATGTGCTGGCGGCGATCCTCGCCACGGGGGCCGTCACTTTCGCCCTACGCGCCTTGCCCTTTCCCTTCATGGCGCTGCTGAAGGACAACAAGGCCATCGCCATCCTGGGCCGCCTGCTGCCGACCGCGATCATGCTGATCCTGGTTCTCGCCAGCCTGCGCGGCGTGGAGGCGGCGGCGCTGCCCTGGCTGGCCCATGTCGGGGGCATCGCCGCCACCGCCCTGCTGCATCTTTGGCGGCGCAACGCCCTGCTCAGCATTTTCGGCGGCACCGGCCTCTACATGCTGCTGCAACGGGGTTTGGACTCCTCGCTTCTCGTGTCATAGTGACGCCAACACCCCGGAGAAAGGTGAGGAAAACAAATGCCGCTCCGCAGGCTTCCCCCGCTCAACGCACTGCGCATCTTCGAATCCGCCGGGCGGCATGAAAGCTTCGCCAAGGCCGCCGAGGAACTGCATCTCACGCCCTCGGCCATCAGCCACCAGATCCGCACCCTGGAGGAGCATCTGGGGGTGGCCCTGTTCCAGCGCGGGCGGCGGGGCCTGACCCTGACGGAAGCCGGGCGGGCCTATCTGCGGACGGTCCGAAGCGCTTTCCAGCAGATCGCCGAGGCGACACTGAAGCTGCAAGGCGAAAGCGAGATCGAAACCCTGACCCTGGGGGCGGTGACCAGCTTCGCCAATGTCTGGCTGGCGCCGCGCCTGGGCAGCTTCGTCAAATCCCATCCCAGCATCGACCTGCGCGTGACCTCGCAGGTGCGGCCCGCCGATTTCGACCACGGGCTGGATGCCGCGATCCTGTACGGCGCGGGCGACTGGCCAGCCCTGCAAGCCGACGAATTGCTGCGCGTCAGCATCGCCCCGCTTTGCAGCCCGGCCCTGCTGAAGGGCGAACATCCCCTGGAGAAGCCCGAGGACTTGCGCTTCCACACCCTGATCCATAACGACAACAAGCTGCTGAGTTGGTCCGCCTGGCTCCAGGCCAATGGCGTGGACGGGGTGGCGAGCCATCGCGGCCCGCGCTTCGACCGCTCGACCCTGGCCCTGGACGCGGCGGCGCAGGGGCTGGGCGTGGCCTTGGACGACACCGACCTGCTGGCCCGCTCCTATCTCGAATCCGGACGGCTGGTGGCGCCCTTCGGCCCCGGCGCCCGCAGCGAGGCCGGCGCCTATTGGCTGGTCTATCCCGCCACCACCGCGACCCGCCCGGCCTTCACCGCCCTGCGCAACTGGCTGCTGGCCGAGGCGCGCGGCTCCGCGCTGGCCTGAACGGCAATTGATCGCCGGCTGCTGAAAATGCCCCGCATCGTCTCGTCACCCCCGCGAAAGCGGGGGTCCATGTGGGAGCTTATGGAGATGCGAACCGCTCAAGTCCGATGCTGCGGCAGCATGGATTCCCGCTTACGCGGGAATGACGATGAAAACAGGAGTTTTTCCGCAGACTGCTAGAACAGCAGCGTCACCAGCACCGGCACCAGGATCGCCGTCGCCAAGCCGTTCAGTCCCATGGCGAGACCGGCGAAGGCACCGGCCACCTCGTGGCATTGAAGGGCGCGGGCGGTGCCGATGCCGTGCGAGGCCAGGCCCATGGCGAAACCGCGTGCCGGCCATTCCTTGACCCGTATCAGATCGAGAACGGCGGAACCGATGACCGCGCCGACGATGCCGGTCAGGATGACCAGGGCCGCCGTCAGGGACGGCAGGCCGCCTACCTGTTCGGCCACACCCATGGCGATCGGGCTGGTGGCCGATTTCGGAGCCAGCGACAGCAGGGTCCGGTCCGAGGCGCCCAGGACCCAGGCGATCCCCACCGCGCTGGCCGCCGCCGTCAGCGAACCGGCCACCAGGGCGACGGCCACGGCCAGGATCGACCGTTTCAGGGCATGGAACTGGCGATAGAGAGGAATGGCCAGGGCAACCGTCGCCGGGCCGAGCAGGAAGTGGACGAATTGCGCGCCCTCGAAATAGGTGGCGTAATCGGTATCCGTCACCAGCAGCAGCCCGACCAGGACCAGCATCGCCACCAGCACCGGATTGACCAGCGGCGAACGCCCGGCCTTTTCCCACAACCACATGCCCAGCTGATAGGCCAGCAGGGTCACGGTCAGGCCCAACAGGGGCGAGGTCGCCAGATAGACCCAGATCTCGTGAAGCTCGCCCATTACCCGCGCCCTCCGTTCCGGGGCGTCAGCCAGCGCATGATCAGGGCGGTGACGGCGATGGTGATGACGGTACTGCCGATCAGGGCCGCCGACAGGGGCAGCCATTCCCGCATCACCAGCGGCAGATGCAGCATGACGCCCACACCGGCCGGAACGAAAAGCAGCGACAGGTTGTTGAGCAGGCCGCGGGCGGTGCCGTCCAGCCCTTCGGGGACATGGCCCCGCAGCATCAGGCCGACGAACAGAATGACCATGCCCAGGACAGGTCCGGGCAGCGGCAGGCCGAGAAGGCGCGCCAGCACCTCACCGGCGAGCTGGCAAACCAGCAGGAGCGTGATGTATCCGATCATCGGGCAATTCTAGCGGGAAAATCCTCCGGCGCGAAGCTGGTATTACCAATTTTCAGACCCGCAGTCTCCATGCCTCGCTGACATGGACGGGCCGCCCCGCGACCACCGTCGCCACCACGCGCGGCAAGGCGGGATCGGCGGCATCGACCAGCAGGATGTCGGCACGCCGTCCGACCTCGATGACGCCCCGGTCCTTCAGCCCCGCCGCGCGAGCGGGATTGCTGGAAACCGTCGCCCAGGCCGCCGCCAGGGAGAAACGGCCCGAGGTCATCAGGCGAAAAGGGGCGGCCAGCAGTGCCGGATAGAAGTAATCCGAGGTCAGGATGCCGCATAATCCCTGCCCGGCGATGGCGGCGGCATCCAGCCGCCCGACATGGCTGCCGCCACGCAGCACATTGGGCGCCCCCATGACCGTCACGTCGCCCAAGCTGCGGGCGCAGCGCGCGGCTTCCTCGGTCACCGGGAATTCGCAGATCCGGCAGCCCAGGCCGCTGTACCAGCTGCGGATCTCGGCGCTGTCATCGTCGTGGGAAGCCATGGGAAGACCGGCCATGCGGGCGGCCTGGGCCAGCATCTCCACGCTTTCCGGCACCCGTTCGGCGCGCTGCCGGACCTCCCCGACCAGGGCGGCGAAATCGGCCGTCGTGGTTCCCGCCCGGGCGGCATAGCTGGCAAGGCTGTCCGGCCGTTCCACCTTGGCCATGAATTCCGGCAGGTGGTCGTTGAAGGCCAGCAGATGGATACGTCCCGCCGCCACCCAGGCCAGGATGTCCACCACCGCATCCAGATTGTAGATCTCGTGGCGCAGATGCACCCTTGTGTCGCAGCTCAGCCGCCCGTTCAGGCTTTCCAGCGTGTCGAGAAAGGCGAAGGCCACCTCGCGCCCCCGCAGCCCCGGTTCCCATGACCAGGTCAGTCCGTGATAGGCCGTGGTGATGCCGTTGGCCGCCATCTGCCGGTCGGATTCGAGCAGGGCCAGATCCAGCGGAAAGGACACGCCGGGCCTGGGCATGATCTGGCGTTCGAAGGCATCGCCATGCAGATCGACGATGCCGGGCAGGACCAACAGGCCGCTGGCGTCCCAGACTTCGCGCACGCCCGTGCCGCTGCCGATCCGGGCGATGCGCCCGTCATGAAGAAACAGGTCGGTCTCGACCCAGCTCCCGTCGCCCTTGAGGATGCGTCCACCAACGATATGGATCGTCATCTCCCCCTCATGCTGCACTGCAAAAACAGGAATCCATAACCTGGGAAGGGTTTCTCCTCTCGTGAAGCTTTGATGACCATTGGAAAGGGCGGAACGGCCGAAAGGACGCCTTTCCCACTGATGGGGCAAGCGTCCTCTTTCTTTTCGGGCGTAACGGCAGGACAGGGAGTCGCGGCGGCGGACCGCCTCACCGGCCAAGATTGGGAGTCGTCGGCGTGACGGTGATACGCCCGGCCTGGGCGACGAGGCCCGTACCGGCGCCGATACCTGCATAGAGGCCGCTTCCGGTCCCCGCCCCGATTCCGGCACCCATGCCGACATCGGCGGTCACCTCCCGCCCTGCGTCGCGCACGCTCGCCCCGGCATTACCGGCAGGCGTTTCTCCGGCCCAGACACCGCCGGGCGCAGGCGCCGAAGGAGCGGGCGCGGCAGGCACAGGCGTACTGCCAGAGGGCATGTCGCCCGACCCGGCGCCGGGTGTCCCGCCCGATATTCCCCCGCCGTCCGGCACGGAAGGCGCGCCGCCGGGGCCGGGGATCACGAGCGCATTCTCGACCCGCAAGCCGGTCTCGGTCATCTGCACTTCGCCCACGGAATAGGTTCCCGCCTCGCCGTCCGTGATGGCGGTCGGCAGATCGGGATCGGCCTGCACCACTTCGGGCGCCGAATGCAGCGGTTCGAGGAAGCAGCCGGTCAGGACGAAGATGCTTCCGACCGTCAGGACGGGCAGCGGGCGACGGAGGAATGAACGAAGGTCCAGGCGCGGACGAACTGTGCTCATATGCCGATCTCCTATAGCCATAACCTAAGTGTCGCAACACCGCCCGCCCGCTCCAAGTCGGCAGAGGGAGCACAACCGATGCTCCCTCTTCCCCGAAAGAGCGTCATATTAGACCGTCCTGGCTGTCGCCGGGGTTGAGATGGGAGATCCAGCCCCCATTCTTCTGAGATGATCCTTCACCCGGGAGTATGAATGAGGTTCCTGCCCCTCGCCCTTTCCTTGGCCCGGCGCGACATGCGAGGCGCGCCCGGTAGCTTCTGGGTGCTGGTGGCCGGCATTGCCCTGGGGGTGGCCGTGATGGCCGCCATCGTCGGGCTGGCCGGGGCGGTGCTGGACGATCTTCGGACCGGGGCACGCAGCAGTGTCGGCGGCGATGTCTCCTTGCGCCTGTTCCACAATCCCGCCACCGATCAGCAACGCGCCTTCCTCCAGGCCGCCGGAGATTATAGCGAGACGGCGGAACTGCGCCCGCTGGCCCGGCGTTCGGATGGCAGCCAGCCGACCCTGGTGGAACTGAAAGGCGTGGACGGGGCTTATCCCCTGTACGGCCATGTCCTCCTCGATCCGGCCTCGCCCCTGGCAACGGCCCTGGAAGAACGCGACGGCTTGTGGGGGGCGGTGGTCGATCAGGCCCTGCTCAACCGGATGGATCTCTCGCTGGGGGACCATCTGCGCCTCGGCGGCATCCTGGCGGAGATACGGGCGGTGATCCAGGCCGAGCCCGACCGCTCGCTGCGCGCCTTCTCGCTGGGGCCGCGGGTCATGATCGGCCTTCCCGCCCTGGAACAAAGCGGCCTCGCGGCACCGGGCGCACAGGTCTACTGGTACAACCGCCTGCGCCTGCCGCCGGGCACCGACACGGCGGCCTGGATCGCCGGATTGGAAGAGCGTTTCCCCGATGCCGGATGGCGCATCGTCGATGCGGCGCAAGGCGTGCCGGGGATGGAACGCAGCACCCTGATCGCCCGCGCCCTGCTGATGATGGTGGGGCTGACGGTACTGCTGATCGGCGGCATCGGCATCGGCAGCGCGGCCAGCGGCCATCTCGCCCGCAAGGCCACCACCATTGCCATCCTGAAAAGCCTCGGCGCTCCGCCCAAGCTGGTCCAGGGCGTCTATCTCGCCCAGGTCCTGGGCGCGGCGCTGCTGGGCATCGGGCTGGGGCTGGCGGCCGGGGCGGTGGTGCCGCTGGCGGCCAGCCTGTGGCTGGAAGACTGGATGAGTCCGGGCATACAATGGCATGCCCTGGCCGTGGCCGCCGGTTTCGGCTTGCTGACCGCCTTGCTGTTCTGCCTCTGGCCGCTGGGACGCCTGCGCGAGATCAGTCCGCAGCGCCTGTTCCGCCAGGTGGTCGATCGCCCCGCCGCCCGTTCCCGCCCCCGCATGATGGCGCTATCCACGGTGACGGCCGCCTTGCTGCTGGTCCTGCTGTTCAACGCCAGCGGGATGCCTGCCCTATCCCTGGCCTTTGCCGTCGCCGCCGGTCTGGTGGTGCTGGCCTTCCTGGCCCTGGGCAAGGGGCTGGCGAAGCTGGCGGGCATGCTGCATTCCTCCTGGCCGCCCTTGCGCCTGGCCTTGAGCAACCTGTCCCGTCCCGGCGGGGCGACGGCTCCGATGACCATGGCCCTGGGGCTGAGCCTGACCCTGCTGGTCGCCCTGGAGATGATCCGCGCCAATGCCGCCCATCACATGGCCGCCACCCTGCCCGCCCAGGCGCCGGATCTGGTCTTCATCAACCTGCCGCCCCAGCCGGAAGGCTTCGACGAAGCCGTCGGCGCCGTCGAAGGCGTGCAGGCCGTCCGGCGGGCGCCCTTCCTCCATGCCCGCGTGACCCATCTGGGCGATGTGCCGGTCCATGCCCGCCCGGTGCCCGGCGATATCGCCTGGGTGATCCGGGGCGACCGTGGCCTGTCCTGGGCCGCCCATCCGCCGCCCGAGACGCGCCTTGTCGCCGGGGCGTGGTGGGATGCCGATTATGCCGGACCGCCCTTGGCTTCCGTGGATGCCCAGGCGGCGCGGCGGCTGGGTCTGTCGGTGGGGGACGAACTGACCCTCGACCTGTCGGGAAGCCCCCTGCGGGTCCAGATCGCCAATCTGCGGGCCATGGACTGGACCGGCCTGGGGCTGGATTTCCCCATCCTGCTCTCGCCGCCCCAGCCGCCGCCCGCCCATACGGAAGTCGCCGCCATCTGGGCCGCGCCGGAATCCCTGGACGCAATCGAGCAGACGGTTCTGCACCTCTTTCCCGAATCCCCGCCGATCCGCGTCGCCCCGGTCATCGCCACGCTGGGCGGCCTGGCCGAACGGGCCGGGGCGGCCCTCAGCGCCGTTTCCGCCCTGACCGCCTTGGGCGCCTTGATGGTTCTGGCCGGCAGCCTCGCCGCCAGCTACCGCCGCCGCCTGACCGAAGCGGTGCTGCTGAAGGTGCTGGGACTGAGGCCGCGTCAACTGATCGCTGCCAGCATGCTGGAATTCGCCCTTCTCGGCCTCTCGGCCTCGGCATTGGCCCTGCTTCTGGGCAGTTTTGCCGCCTATGCGGTGGTGGTCCGCCTGATGCCGGAAAGCGGTTTCTTCCCCCTGGGCGGCCCGCTGCTTCTTGCCGGTATCGCGGTCGCGACCATGGCGCTGGTCGGGCTGGCCCTGTCGCAGCGCATCCTTTCCCGGCCCTCGGCGCCGCTGCTGCGGCGCATGGCGGAAATGTGATGCGAGGAAAAGGTTGACCCGAAGGCCCGTGGTGAACAGACTCCCCCGTCTTTGCACCCTCACCGCTATCTGAGGATGGGCTTCCGCATCGCCGACGGAGGCACCGGACAGGAGATGTAAATGACGATCAGCATCGACATGGGATCGACACCGGCCGGCGTGCCGGCGACGCTCGATCTCGAGGAGCTGCTGGCCACACGCCTGCTGGTCCAGGGCAATTCCGGCTCGGGCAAATCGCATCTGCTGCGCCGACTGGTGGAACAGAGCACGTCGTGGGTGCAGCAGGCCATCATTGATCCCGAGGGCGATTTCGTCACCCTGGCCGATGCCTTCGGCCATGTGGTGGTCGATGCCAGCGCCCATACCGAAAGCGGCCTGCAACAGATCGCCAACCGTGTGCGCCAGCACCGCATCTCGGTGGTGCTGAACCTGGAGCATCTCGAAGCGGAACGCCAGATGCGCCATGCCGCCGCCTTCCTGGGCGGGCTGTTCGATGCCGACAGGGAGTTCTGGTATCCCATGCTGGTGGTGGTGGACGAGGCCCAGCTTTTCGCCCCCTCCGCCGCCGGCGAGGTCTCGGACGAGGCGCGCAAGGTGTCGCTGGGCGCCATGACCAATTTGATGTGCCGGGGCCGCAAACGCGGCCTAGCCGGCATCATCGCCACCCAGCGCCTGGCCAAGCTGGCCAAGAATGTCGCCGCCGAGGCCTCGAATTTCCTGATGGGCCGCACCTTCCTCGATATCGACATGGCGCGCGCCGCCGACCTGCTGGGGATGGAACGCCGCCAGGCCGAGATGTTCCGCGACCTCGCGCGCGGCCATTTCGTCGCGCTGGGCCCGGCCCTGTCGCGCCGCCCGCTGCCCATCCGCGTCGGCAGCGTGCAGACCTCGGCCCGCGCCGGCAGCCCCAAGCTGATGCCCCTGCCGACGACGCCGCCCGAGGATGCGCGCGAACTGATCATGAAGCCGGGCGAATTCGAGATGCCGCCCCGTCCGGCCATGGCCGTGCGCCCGTCGGCCTCGGCCACCGCCGATATCCTGGCCGAACTGTCGCGCCCCCGCCCTGCCCCGCCGCCGCGCCCGACGCCCGAACCCCGTGCCGAAGCCCCGGCGTCAGAAGGCGAGGATGCCGCCGTCGAAACGGAAAGCGAAGAAAGCGCGCCCACGGCCCCGCCACAGTTCCAGGAACCCCCCCGGCAGAGCGACCGTCCGCCGAGCCTGGACGACATCCTGCGCGAGGTCCTGGCCGACCCCGATGCCACCTTCCGTTCGGTCGCCGTTCTCTATCAGGATTTCCTGGTGCGCTGCCGCGCCTACCGGGTCAATGGCCGGGCGCTGGACTTGGCAGCCTTCCGCCGCAAGCTGGCGACGGCGCGGGCGGGCGTCGATGCCGCACCCACCGGCGACGATCCGGAATGGGAAAAGGCCGTGGCCATGACCGCCGAACTGCCCGAGGACCTGCACGGCGTCTTCCTGCTGCTGGCCCGCGCCGCCCGCAACCAGGCGCCCTGCCCCTCCGATGCCGAGATCGCCCGCGCCCGCGGCAGCCGTTCGGCCAACCGTGCCCGTTTCCTGCTGTCCTATATCGAGGAACGCGGCCTGATCGTTTCGCAGGACGATGTCTTCGGCAACCGCGTCATCGCCTTGCCCGCCCTGGGCTGGCAGACGGCGCCCGGCGACCCGACGGCACCCGATGAGTCATCGGACGACATCTTCGACGTGGCATGAAAGGATGGTGCCGCTTAAACGCGGCACTTTCCGCCTGATTTCGTCGGAAGGAAGAGCGTTCTAGAAGACGAACAGATAAAGCAGAATGATGATGGGAATCGGGATTCCGAGGAACCAAAGAAGAATACCTTTCATCATGCACCTCCGTTCTGTTGCAACTTATTAACAGTCGGAAGGCGCATTCGTTCCCTCTGTTCCGGTTTTTATTCAGCAGGATTGAAAGCGCAGGCGGAGAAGACCTCCGGAAGCCGGTCTGTTGTCCTGAGCCGGAAGGACGTTCTCCAGGGTCAGGGCCCCGTCCAGCTGCGCCGCCAGGCTGCGGATCAGGCGCAGCCCCAGATTGCTTTTCTTGCCCTGCCGGACCTCGGAAGAGAAGCCGATCCCGTCATCCTCCACCTCGACGACGATATCGCTGCCCTGGCGGTGCAGACGGACGGCGATCCTGCCGTTCTGCCGTTCCGGGAAGGCATGCTTGAGAGAATTGGAAACGGCTTCATTGACAAGCAGGGCCAGCGGCATCGCCTGGTCCAGTTCCAGGACGATCCGCGGCTCCACATCGGCGGACAGCGTGATACGGTTCCCGGTGGATGCCGCCAGCACGGTACAGAGACGGTTGATGTAGTCGCCCCCGTCCAGCCCGGCGAAATTTTCGCTCTGGTAGAGGATCTCATGGACCAGCGCCATGGCCTCGACCCGCGACAGGCTGTCCTCGTAGCCGCTTCTCGCCTCCGGAACGACCTTGCTGGCTTCCAGCATCAACAGGCTTTGAATGATCGCCAGATTATTCTTCACGCGGTGGTGGATCTCGTTGAGCAGGATCGAACGCTGCCGCAGCACGGCTTCCTTGGTCTGGATGGCCTTGGCCGTCCACCATGTCAGCAGGAACAACAGCGACAGACCGATCACAAGCGCGCTGACCGTCTTGATGGCGTCCTCGCGCCAAAGGGCCAGGACATCCTGCTTGCTGCTGGTCACGATGACGGCCAGCGGCCAGCCGCGTATGCTGCGATACGCCCCCAGGCGGAGCTCATCATCCAGCAGCGAAGTCATGTGTAGCCGTCCCTGGGGGGCCTGCGGCAAGTATTCCGTAATCAGTCTCGTCTGGCCGAAAGACGGCAGCGGAGTATCCCCGTCATCGCGAAGACGAAGCGCAATGACGTTGCCGTCGGTCTTGGTAATGATGATGTTGTCGTTGGGGGCCAGGGTCAGACGGGCATAGACGGCCTCGAAATAATCCCGTTCGACCGAAGCGACCACCACGCCGCGAAAAGCGCCTTGCCCGTCCCGGACGGCCATGCTGACCGAAAACAGCCATCTCTCGCTCACCGCGCCCTTGCGCAGGCCGCTGACATAGACATCCGCCCCCCTGGCATGGGCATGATAAAGAGCCGTGGCCGAGAAGTCGAAGCCTTGCGGTGCTTCCGTGACGCTGCTGGCCGTGACACGGCCATCCTGGTCCAGCACCCAAAGCTGCGACAAGTCGGGAAAATAGTTCATCCAGTCATGGAGTTCCTGATGCAGGGAGGGATCGTGGAGATCGCGGCTCGTCAGTTCGGCGCTGAGATATCTCAGCACGCCCTGGGCCTCGCTCAGGACTTTCAGCGCCTGTTCTTCCAGCAGTTCGGCCAGGACTTCGTTCCGCTGAAAGGTGTCCTCGATATGCGCCGTACGGGTTTGGTATAGGCTCCAGGCGGTATAGATCGTGAAGCTGATGGCACTGAGCAGAGCAATGAGCAGAAGACGCCAAGTGGCATCGGCCCTGACAGGTCGTGAAGGTGTCAACATGCTCCCTCGCGTGACTGTGCCCCACCCAGTCCCCCCGTTCGGCTTAACGCAGATGGGGCTTCTTACGATAGCAGCATATTTACCCCCCTTCTATTGTGGATTGTCCGGCACCACCACCTCTATTACTTTTGTCTGATCTTCGGCCATGGCAGCCAGCAGGGTATTGACCCCGTCCATGGCGGCGGAGATGGTCCAGCGGATCTGGTTCTCGGCCTCCTTGTCGCCATGGGCCACGGCCTCGGGCAGGATCTGCTGCTGCAGGAACGCCGCCACGCCGGCAAAGGCGCGCGCGGTCGAGGCGGCATGGTCGGGGGCCACCGTGAAGCGTCCGGTCTGCTCGATCTGGTCGGCCGCTTTCAGCAGATCTTCCATCATGGCGGCGATGCGTTCCTCGCTCTGGTCCGTCTTGCGGGCCACGAAGCGCAGGATGGCGGCATAGCGGGTATAATCGGACATGGACGGCCTCCTTCAAGCGAAGGGGCTGATTAGCAGCATCGGCCGCCAGAGGCCAGACTAGTTCTGGCCCGCCAGGGCCTGGGGCGGTTCGAGGCTGTCGAAGAAATCCAGCGCCGCCTGTTCGGCACCATCCGGCCAGAGATGGGGATAATAGCGCCCCTGCCGCGTATGGGATTGCTCATACAGGCACCAGACGACCGGATAGGCGCCGTCCTCGTCGCCATAGCGCTGGCACTCATAGGGGCTGTCATAGTCCCCCGCCGGGCGCGGCGGCAGGGCATTCTGGTCCAGCAGGGTATCGATGGCCGCGCGTCCCTCCTCCACCGGCACCAACTCGTCTTCCGGATTGTGCAGCAGCAGCGCCGCGACCTGCCCGGAACATTCCGCCGCCATGATGCCCCCGGCCACGCTGGCGATCCCGCGCAGCACCTCTCCCCGTGCACAGGCCAGGCTGTTGACGAAGGAGGCCCCCAGGGAATGGCCGACGGCAAAGATTTCCTCCTGGGCGATGCAATAGCGCTGGCTGAATTCCTCGACGATGCGGTCGAACAGCACCGCATCCGTGGGCAGGCGCCAGACGAAGGTGCCGTCGGCCTGCCGCAGGGCCTGGGGATAGACGAAGATGGAGCGTCCGTCATCGGCCCCTTCCAGGCGGTAATAGCGGCGCACCTGCTCGGCCGGATTGGTGCGGCCGTGAAAAGCGACGATCAGGCGGTGGGGACGGTCGGGCCGGTAATCGAGCGGCAGGGCGGCGATCAGGCGCCGCTCCTCGCCCTCCACCACAAGGCGTTCGGGCAAGGCGTCCGGCGGCGGAAGGCCGCAACCGGGCGACTGCGCCGCCGCCGTCGAAACGGCGGACAATGCGGCAAGACCAACGGAAAAGGCGAAAAGGCGTGCGTCCATACCCGGTAAACAGACGTTAAAAGGATGAGTTTCCACCCTATCCCTTCGACGTCAACCCGGCTTGACGTAACGCAACATCTTGGTACCGGTGAACCCCGGAATATCACGCCGTTCGGCCAGGGTCATGCCGTCCAGTTCGTCCAGCACCTCAGGGGAGAGCGTGGTACGGAAGCCGATGGCCGAAGACAGGGGCGAGGCGATGCGCTCGACCAGCCGCCCCAGCTTCTTGGCGGAAGAAAAGCGATTGATGATGAAGACTTCCCCGCCCGGGGCGCAGACGCGGCGCATCTCGCGCAGCAGGCGGCGCGGCTCGGGCGTCACCGACAAAACATACATGGCGACCACCGCCTCGAAACTGCCGTCGCGGAAGGCCAGGCGCTGCCCGTCCATGACCGCCAGCACCTCGACCTGGCGCAGGTTCAGGCGCTCGGCCCGTTCCCGCGCCTTGACCAGCATCTCGGGCGAGACATCGATGCCCACCACCCGCGCCTGCGGGCTATAGCTGGGCAAGGACAGGCCGGTGCCGACGCCGATTTCCAGCACCCGGCGGGAAAGGCCGCAATCCATCGCCTGCAGGGCCGCCCGCCGTCCGCGATCCAGCGCCGCTCCGAACACCAGGTCATAGATGCCCGCATTGCGGCCATAGGCCGCCTTCACGGCGGCGAAGGAAGAAAAGCTTCCCTGCTCCTGCGACTTGTCCTGGGGCATGTCTTCCCTTTCGGAACCGAGTCAGCTGCCGGTAGCGGCGCGATAGATCTCCATGGCCTCGGGCATCATGGCCTGCAATTGCTGGATACGCTGGCCCGGCGCCGGGTGAGTGGACAGGAATTCCGGCGGGCGTCCGCCCTGCTGCTCCATCTTCTGCCAGAAGGTGATGGCCGCTTGCGGGTTGTAGCCCGCCTGCGCCATGTATTGCAGGCCCAGCCGGTCGGCCTCCAGCTCCTGATTGCGGGAATAGGGCAGGATCAGGCCGTATTGCGCCCCGGCCCCCAGCACACCGGCGACGATCTGGGGATTGCCGAAGCCCGCCGCGCCCAGGGCCGACGCGGCCAGATCGGCGCCCATCTGGGTCGCCATCTGCGAACTGACGCGCTGCGAGGCGTGGTCCCGTTCATTATGAGCAATTTCGTGGCCGATCACGGCGGCCAGTTCGTCGTCGCTGCCGACGATCTGCATCATGCCTTCATAGACGCCGATCTTGCCGCCCGGCAAGGCGAAGGCATTGGCCTCCTGGCCTTGGAAGACCACCACTTCCCAATTCGAGGGATCGCGGTCCGCCGCCTGCAGAAGACGGGTGGCGACGCGCTGCGCGGTCTGCTGGTACTGCCTGTTGTTCGACACGGGCGTTTCCGACCGGATCTGCTGCCAGGCTTCCAGCCCCATCTCCTGAACCTGTTCCTCGGGCACCAGATTGAGGCCGATCCCGGTTCCCGTCGGCGCACAGCCCGAAATCAGCAAACCGCCGCCGAGGACGACGGCGGCAGCGGCATGACGAAAAACGGGACGCCCCCCCTGCTTGGCGGGCCGTTGGTCTACAGGCATGTCCACCTTCTCCACTCTTGGTGCTGACTTTCAACTTGCCAACATGTGGGTACAAGTGAAGTTCCACGCTAGCGGGGCGCTTGTTCAACGACTCCATACCAGCCCAGACCACGATAGGTTTCATAGCCCGGCGTCAGGGAAAAGCCTACCAGATGCCCTTTGTCATCGACATAGGAACCCGAGGAGGCATTGCCGGTGCGCAAGGGATAGACCTCGCTCAGCAATCCCTGGCTGTCGCTGGCGGCGATGACGCGGTGGCGGCTGTCCACCAGCAAGGCGCGGGTGCGCTGGCGTTCCTCGTCCGTCAGGCGCAGCGACTGGACGATGGTGCGGGCCTGGCTTTCCCAGTCGAAGAAGATGCCCAGCACGCCGATCACCGGCCCGTCCTCCGCCCCGTCCCTGCGCACCGCCGCCGCATAGGTGGCGACCGCCCGGCCGCCGAGCTGGGCATTGCGGCTGATATCGGCGACGGAGAATTCGCTGCCGCTGCGGCTGGACAGGGCCTGGCGGAACCATTCCTCTCCGGCGACCGAACATCCGGGAGCCTGCGGATAGCGGCCGGGCCGTCCGGTGGCGATCACCCGGCCGCTGCGGTCGGCCACCCACAGGTCGAGATAGACAGTATAGGCGCCCAGGATGACGCCCAGCCGCCGCGAGGCATGATCGGCGGCGGCCTGATCCGTCCGGGCACAGAGATCGACGATGGCGCTGTCGGTCGCCCACCAGCGCACATCGCAGGATCGTTCATAGAGATTGCGGTCCATCACCTCGATGGCATAACCGGCGAGATCGGCCAGGCGCGACCCGCGCACCTGCTGCGCCGTCTCCTGCAAATCCACGACTTCCTGCTGAAACATCTTGCGCAAATCCAGCGAAATGGCAGTCACACGCTGCGAAATCTCCTTCACCTCGCTGGCGACCACGGCGAAGCCCCGCCCGGCCTCGCCCGCCCGCGAGGCTTCGATCAGGGCATTCAATGCCAGGATATTGCTGGCCTTGGTCACCGTCTGGATTTCATCGATCTTCAGTGTCGCCAGTTCGGAAATCTTGCTGGCAAGCGCGAGTATTCTCTCAGGCATTCCCGTCTCTTCGATTCACCGGCATGCGCCACACATGCAGGAATGTGCGGAGCAGGACTATGACAGAATGAAAACTCTTTCCGGTCGTGAGGTGTAAACCTCAACTCTTCCCTAAGATGTGCTGCGCTGCACATCTAGGATGAGCATAGTTGCCCATCCCTCCGGACTTGCGCTTCGTTGCACTCAATTCTTCCGGGGTCTTGGCATGATCATGCAGAGGGCCCGTTCGGGACGCAACATCATAATGTGGGGCAGCCGCAAGAAATAATCACCCATCACCCTCAGGTGGAACCTTGCCGCCCACGCCCTTCCCGGCGCGGGCGGCACGGCCTTCCGTAGCGGCCTGTTACGGGGTCTCGGCCACGGGGGCATCGGCCGGGGTCAGCCGCAGCACCTCGCCGTCCTCGTGCTCGGTCAGCGCCCAGATGGAGCCGTCGGCGGCGATCTCGACGTCACGGATGCGTCGGCCCAGCTCGATCAATTCCTCCTCGGCCACCTGATCCCCAGAGATGGCTACCCGCATGATACCCTGCCCGACCAAAGCGCCGATCAGCATGTCGCCCCGCCATTCCTGGAAGGGTTCCCCCTCGTAGAAGGCCAAGCCCGAGGGCGCCACGGTCTCTTCGAAGGAATGAAAGGCCGAGACCATGCCTTCATGTTCGGTACCCACGCCCATGGGTGCACCGGAATAATCGCTTCCCGAGGTCAGATAAGGCCAACCGTAATTCTGGCCGGCCTCGATTCGGTTGATCTCGTCGCCACCCAAGGGGCCGTGATCGACCGCCCACAATTCCCCCGTATCGGGATTGAGGGCCAGGGCCTGGACGTTGCGGACACCGATGGCGTAGATCTTGTCGTCGGCTTCCTCGTCCTGGAGGAAGGGGTTGTCCGGCGGCACGCTGCCGTCATCGGCGACACGGATGATCGAGCCGGCCTGGTCGCCGGGATCCTGCGCGCGCGAGATATTGCGGCGCTCGCCGATCGACAGGAATAGGGTGTTGTCGGCGGGATTGAAGGCCATGCGCCCGCCGAAATGCAGGCCGCTGGAATCCTGGTCCTCCTCGTTCATCTCGAAGATGGTTTCCACATCCTCCAGCCGCGCCGTCTGGCCTTCCTCGACAAGCCGGCCCCGGATGATGGCCGTCCCCGCGCCGTGATCCGAAGGCTTGGCGAAGCTGAGATAGACGAACTGGTTCTCCTCGAACATGGGATGCAGGACCACGTCGAACATGCCGCCTTGGCTGCGGTCGGTTTCGCCTTCGAAGCGAAAGACCTCGGGTGTGCCTTCAAGAGGCTCCGACAATTGTCCCTCCGGGGTGCCGATGCGCAGATTGCCGGAATTACGCTCTGTCACCAGAAAGCGGCCGTCGGGCAGGAAAGCCATGCCCCAGGGATGTTCCAGCCCCTCGACCACCGTCTGTACCTGAATCTGATACTGCTCGGACGTCGTCGTGGGCGGGACCTGGGCCAGAGCGGCAGAAGAAAAGCCTGCAATCATGGTGGCAAGGGCAGTACTGCCCAGCAGCGGTCGAAGCGGGAGCGACATCGTCTTGGTCTCCTGATCGTGAAGATTGGGCAGGTCCGGGGCGCGGACCATTGCTGCCATAACCACCAAGACGACAAAGAGTTCCCGCCCTTCTCCCTTTTCCGAACACAACCAGACACCTGCGCGTGACGCGCGGGCAGACACTTGCGCATGACGTGCGGGAGAGGCCTTCCTTGGCCTTCCTTTCGCGCACCCGCCACCGCCAGGGGTCGAAGGGATAAATCATCCACAAGGATTAAGTAGGGCCGAACCTTCCGGACGGAAACGTGTTGGCGGCATATCGCCCGACGCTCGCAGACAGAAACGGGAGCAGGAAATGAGGCCAGAAGACAATCGCGAACCTGGAGTTGGAGTCTATGGCGACTCCGCCACGCCGACCAAGAAGAGCGGCGCGTCCTGGCTGTTATGGCTCGTCGTCCTTCTCGTGATCATCGCCCTGCTAGCCTGGGCGTTCATGTAAAAAGGAGGAAGTGTAATGGCAAAGACCATCGTCGGTCTTTATCACGGATCTGTTGATGCCCAACAGGTTCTCCATGATCTGGTCGAGAACGGCTTCAGCCGCGACGACATCAGCTACATCATTCCTCAGCAAGGCGATGCCGCCGCCCGCCGGGCTTTCGGCACCACGACCTCGGTCGAACCCAGTAGCGAGGACAGCACCTGGATGTCGAGCGAGGATCTAATGGATGTCAGCGGCATCGGTCCGGTCCTCGTGGACGGCCGCCTGAAGGAACGCCTGAGCGGCGGCGAAAACGCCCTGATCGAAAGCCTGGAAAGCGAAGGCGTGCCGGAAGAAGACGCGCGGGCCTATGGTGAAGGCGTCAAGAACGGCGAATGCCTGGTGGTGCTGCATTCCAGCGACGACCAGGTCTCGACCGGCGCCGACATCATGAACCGCCGCCACGCCTCGCATATGGAAGACCAGCCTCGCCGGCACAGCGAGATGAATGAGATCGACAGCGAGGAAGAACGGCGCGACATGAGCGGCACCGGTCTCGCGGGCGGCACCGGAATGGTCGGCGGCGCCGGAATGGTGGGCAGCACGGGCATGGAGAACCGGGGCAGCCTGGAAGGCCGCAGCAACATCGAGGACGAAACCGGGATCGAGCATCGCGCCAGCCTGGAAGAACGGAGCAGCATCCAGGGCGATACCGGCATGGAAAGCCGGAGCGGCATGACCGAGGATCGCACCAGCCTGGAAGGCAATACCGGCCTAGGAAGCGATACCGGCCTGGAAAGCGATACCGGCACCGAAGGCGGCAGGCTGGAAGCCGCCAAGGAAGAGCTGGAAATCAGCAAGCGCAAGGTCAGCGACGGCGAGACGCATGTCCGCTCGCATGTCGTCGAAACGCCGGTCGAAGAGAGCATTTCCCTGCGCCAGGAAAGGGCTGAGATCGAGCGCAAGGCGGTGGACAAGGAAGTCGAGGACAACGACGACCTGTTCCAGGAACGCGATATCAGCGTCACGGAAAGCCATGAAGAGCCGGTGATCCACAAGCAGGCGCATGTGGTCGAGGAGGTCGACGTCAAGAAGGTCGCCACGACCGAACAGCGCAAGGTGCGCGACAAGTTGCGGGAAACCAAGATCGACGTGGAAAAAGGACCCGGCAGCCGCAAAGGCTACAACAAACCCAACTGACCAGGGAGGCCAGCGTGTCCGACGACGATTCCATCCCCGTGGCCCGCGAAGAGGTCACGGTCGGCAAGGAACGGAAGGAAACCGGCCGGGTCACGGTCCACACCCATGTGCGCGAGGAGGTCCGGCCGGTCGAGGTCGATCTGGCCGAGGAGCGGGTGGAAATCCGCCGCATTCCCGCCGAACGCTTCGTGGATGGGCCGGTCCCCGACCGGCGGGAAGGAGACACGCTGGTCGTCTCGGTGCTCGAAGAGGTCCTGGTGGTCGAGAAGCGCCTGAAGGTGGTCGAGGAGATTCACATCACCCGCGTCACCAGCCATCACGCCCATCGGGAGGAACATCACCTCCGCCGCGAAGAGGTCGAAATCGAACGGAGCGGCGGCGGGACGTGATTCCCGCACCGAACCTTCGGCAGGGCGTCGTGTTGGCCTTCATATCTCCCCCTCATTGGCAAGCCACCAAAAGGAGCCGGATATGATGCCAGACAGAGAAAAGAAGCCCGGCGAAGGCCAGGTCTATGGCGATACCACCGTCACCACCAAGAAAAGCGGGCCTTCCTGGCTGCTTTGGCTGGTGGTCCTGATCGTGGTGATTGCCTTGCTGCTCTGGGCCTTTACCTAAAGGCCGCAAAGCAAAAAGCCGGGCAGTGCCCGGCTTTTTTTCTGCTTTCGCCCAAGGCGAAGATGGCGTCCCCACGGGGATTCGAACCCCGGTCGCCGCCGTGAAAGGGCGGTGTCCTAGGCCTCTAGACGATGGGGACATCGTGCGGCGGAGAACCCGCCGAAGGCAGAACCGAAGAAGATGGCGTCCCCACGGGGATTCGAACCCCGGTCGCCGCCGTGAAAGGGCGGTGTCCTAGGCCTCTAGACGATGGGGACGTCTTCGGCGTGGGCGGGGTTATACTTGGGTGACGGAAAAGCGTCAAGAAGCTTTTTGAAACTTTTTGGGCCGCCTCCCTCATGCGGCTAAGGGCCTTTATCGCACGGGGGAGGCGTCGTCGATGAACAATTGGACGGCGTTGCTGCCCTGCCAGCTGTCCAGGCGGAGGCAGCCCGCGAAATGCAGGGACTTGCCCACCCCCGACAGCAGCGCCACGCCCAGGTCGCTGTCGGCGGCGCGGAAGGCGATGCCTTTCAGGCGGCTGTTGCCCTGCCCCGCCAGCACGCAACGCACATGACCGCTGCCGACGATGTCGCTCTTGATCAGGCGGGCTTCGGTGATGGCGAAGCGCGGTTCCGGATTGCCCGACCCGAAGGGGCCGCATTGCCGCAATTTCTCGACCAGGTCCAGCGCGGCCCCGCCGGCATCGATGGCGCCATCGAGTTCCAATTCCGGCACCAGTTCCCCCGCCGCCTGCGCGGCTAGGCGCTCGCCCAGGAAGGTGCGGAAATCTTCCAGCCGGTCGCGCGACACGGTGAATCCCGCCGCCATGGCATGGCCGCCGCCCTTGACCAGGATGCCCGCCTGGCGGGCGGCGATCACCGCCGAGCCCAGGTCGAGGCCGCTGACCGAACGGCCCGAGCCCTTGCCCTCGTCGCCTTCGAAGGCGATGACGCAGGCTGGACGGTTGTAGCGTTCCTTCAGGCGCCCGGCGACGATGCCGATGACGCCGGGATGCCAGCCGTCCCCGGCCACCAGGACCAGCGGCAGGCCATCGTCGGGGCGGCTTTCGGCCTGCTCGATGGCTTCGAGCAGCACCATCGCCTCGATCTCCTGGCGCTCGCGGTTATAGTCGTTGAGGCGCTGCGCGATGGCCATGGCCTGGGCGGGATCGTCGCAGGACAGAAGCTGCGTGCCCAGATCGGCCTCGCCGACCCGCCCCCCGGCATTGACGCGCGGCCCCATGATATAGCCCAGGTGATAGGCATCCGGGCGTTCCTTCACCCCGCCGACATCGGCCAGGGCGGCAAGCCCGGCATTGGCGCGCCGCGCCATGACCTTCAGCCCCTGCGTCACCAGGGCGCGGTTGACGCCCTTCAGCGGCACCACGTCGCACACCGTCCCCAAGGCGACGATGTCGAGCCATTGCATCAGGTCCGGCCCCTTGCCGTTGCCGTAATGCCCGGCCTCGCGCAGGGCGCGGTTGATCCCCACGACGACCAGGAAGGCGACGCCGACGGCGGCCATGTGCCCATGGGGGCTGGTTTCGTCCAAGCGGTTGGGATTGACCACGGCGATGGCGGGCGGAAGCGCCGCCTCGGCTTCGTGATGGTCGACCACCACCACATCCAGCCCGGCCTGGCGGGCGACCTCCAGCGGCTCGAAAGCGGTGATGCCGCAATCCACCGTCACCACCACACCCGCGCCCTCGTCCTTCAGGCGCAGCAGACCGGCGGCATTGGGGCCGTAGCCCTCGCGGATGCGGTCGGGGATATAGACCCGCACGCGGGCGCCCACGGCGGTGAAAAAGCGCTGGAGCAGCGCCGAGGAAGTGGCGCCGTCCACGTCGTAATCGCCCCAGATGGCGATCAGTTCGCCGCCGCGCACGGCAGCGGCCAAACGTTCCACCGCCGCGTCCATGTCGCGCAGATGGAACGGATCGGGCAGCAGATCGCGCAGGGTGGGATTAAGGAAACTTTCGGCCTCGTCCAGGCCGATGCCGCGCGCGGTCAGCACGCGGCCGACGACTTCGGGAATGCCCAGACGCTGGCTCAAGGCCAGCGCGGCCCGGTCATCCCCACAGCCCAGACGCCAGCGCCGCCCGGTCAGCGAGCGCTCGACACCCAGGAAGGCTCCGGTTGCCATGGCCCCAGTCACACTCATACTGAGTCCCTTCGACACGTCTCGCATGTTCCGCCGCCGGACCGGTGAAAAGCGGAAAAACCGCCCGGCCCCATTTCAGCGGAATGATACCCCTGCCCCCCTTCAAGGAGGGTTAAAAAGAAACGGGGCGAGGCGAAAGCCCCCGCCCCGTCCTTCGGCTCAGCGATCGGCCGGCAGGAAACCGGTCTTGACGTTGAAGTTGTGGTGCGACTCGATGTAGCGCACGGTGCCCGACTTCGAGCGCATGACCAGCGAATGGGTGATGGCCCCGCCATGGAAGCGGCGCACACCCCGCAGCATGGCGCCGGTGGTGACCCCGGTCGCGGCGAACATCACGTCGCCCGAAGCCATGTCGAGCATGGAATACTTGCGGTTCAGGTCGGTGATGCCCCAGCGGGCGGCGCGGGCGCGCTCGTCGTCGTTGCGGAAGATCAGGCGGCCCTGCATCTGGCCGCCGATGCAGCGCAGGGCGGCGGCGGCCAGCACGCCTTCCGGCGCGCCGCCGATGCCCATGTAGATGTCGACGCCGGCTTCGGGCTGAGCGGTGGCGATGACGCCCGAGACGTCGCCGTCCGAGATCAGCATGATGCGGGCGCCGCATTCGCGGACCTTGGCGATCAGTTCGTCATGGCGCGGACGGTCCATGATGCAGACCAGCAGGTCGGACATCTCGGCGCCCTTGGCCTTGGCCAGGTTCTTCAGGTTGACGCGCGGATCCTCGTCCAGGTCCACCACGCCCTCGGGCAGGCCCGGGCCGACCGCGATCTTGTCCATATAGGTGTCGGGCGCGTTGAGGAAGCCGCCTTCCTCGGCCATGGCGACCACGGCCAAGGCGTTCGGGCCACCCTTGGCGGTGATCGTCGTGCCTTCCAGCGGGTCCAGGGCGATGTCGATCTTCGGGCCGCCCATGCCCACCTTCTCGCCGATATAGAGCATCGGCGCCTCGTCGCGCTCGCCTTCGCCGATCACGATGGTGCCGTCGATGGACAGGCTGTTGAATGCCTTGCGCATGGCATCCACCGCCGCCTGGTCGGCGGCCTTCTCATCGCCCAGGCCGACCAGACGCGACGCCGACAGGGCCGCTGCTTCGGTCACCCGCACCACCTCGAGGGCGAGGTTGCGGTCCATGGTGGCGGGATAACCGTTCGAGACGGGCTTCTCAGCAGACATTGCGTTGCCTTCCTCTCTTTTTCTCACAGGGCCGTTCCGGCCCCCTAGAAGGATTCGATACGAATGATACGGGCGGGCTCGACGACGGCGGCGATGGCGTTGATTCGTTCCACCGCCCGCATCAGAGCCTCTTCCCGCGTGTCATGGACGGTCAGCACCACAGGCACGGTTTCACCGGGCGCACGGCCACGCTGCAGGATCGCCTCCATCGAGACGTCCTCGTCGCGCAGGGCACCGGCAATCTCGGCGAAGACGCCAAGCTGATCGACCACCATCAAGCGGATGTAGTAGTTCCCGCGGTGTTGCTCCATCGGAACTATGGGCAGGGTCTCTAGTGCAGAAGCAGGAACACCGAAGGTCGGGGCGCGCCGCCCGGCGGCGATATCGATCAGGTCGGACACCACCGCCGAGGCCGTCGGGCCGGCACCGGCGCCACGGCCTTCATAGACCGAGCGGCCGACGAAATCACCCTCGGCGACCACGGCGTTGAACACGCCTTCCACATTGGCGATGGGCGAGCCCACCGGCACCATGGTCGGATGGACGCGCTGCTCGATGCCCTTTTCGGTGCGCCGCGCCACGCCCAGGAGCTTGATGCGGTAGCCCAGTTCCTCGGCGAAGCGGATATCCAGCGCCGAGATATTGGTGATGCCTTCGATATGCATGGCCGCGAAATTCACCGGGCAGCCGAAGGCCAGGCTGGCCAGGATCGACAGCTTGTGGGCCGCGTCCGTGCCTTCGATGTCGAAGGCGGGATCCGCCTCGGCATAGCCCAGGGCCTGGGCCTCTGCCAGCACTTCCGCGAATTCCCGCCCCGTCTCGCGCATGGTGGTCAGGATGTAATTGCAGGTGCCGTTCAGGATGCCGTAAAGCTGCTGGATGCGGTTGGCGGCCAGACCTTCGCGCAGGGCCTTGATGATCGGGATGCCCCCGGCCACCGCCGCCTCATAGGCCAGCGTCAGGCCCTTGTCCTCGGCCAGCTTGGCCAGGGCATGGCCGTGATGGGCCAGCAGCGCCTTGTTGGCGGTGACCACATGGCGGCCCCGGGCGAGAGCGGTTTCGCAGACCGCCTTGGCGATGCCGTCCGAGCCGCCGATCAGTTCCACCACCACATCGACATCGGCGTCGTTGGCCATGGCCTCGGCGTCTTCGTACCAGGGCAGGCCTTCCACATCGATGCCGCGGTCGCGGCTGCGGTCGCGCGCCGAGACGGCGGTGACGACGACCGGGCGGCCGGCACGGGCTTCGATCAGGCTAGCCTGCTCGCGCAGCAGACGAACGGTGCCGGCCCCGACAGTGCCGAGGCCGGCGATGGCGATCTTGAGAGGTGCGTTGGTCAAGGAGCGGATACCTGTTTCTTCTCGTATTCTTCCAGCACCTTTTCGTAGGAGCCCAGGAAGGTCTTGATGTTGCGCACGGCCTGACGGGTGCGGTGACGGTTCTCCACCAGCCCGATGCGGACATGGGTATCGCCGTATTCGCCGAAGCCGATCCCCGGCGCCACGGCCACCTGGGCCTCGCGCAGCAGCAGCTTCGAGAATTCCAGCGAGCCCAAATGGGCGAAAGCCGGCGGGATGGGAGCCCAGGCGAACATGGTCGCGGGCGGGCTGGGCACGTTCCAGCCCGCCTGATGCAACCCTTCGATCAGCACGTCGCGCCGTTCCTTGTAGACCCCGCGGATCTGCTCGACGCAATCCTGCGGGCCGTTCAGCGCGGCGGTGGCCGCCACCTGGATGGGGGTGAAGGCGCCGTAATCGAGATAGGACTTGATGCGCGACAGCGCCGCGATCAGCGTCTTGTTACCGGCGGCGAAGCCGATGCGCCAGCCCGGCATGTTGTAGGTCTTGCTCATCGAGGTGAACTCGACGGCCACGTCCTTGGCACCGGGAATCTGCAGGATCGACGGCGGCGGCTCGACGTCGAAATAGATTTCCGAATAGGCCAGGTCGGACAGGATGTAGATGCCGTGATGGCGGCAGTAATCGACGACTTGGCCATAGAAATCCAGATCCGCCAGCAAGGCCGTGGGATTGGACGGATAGTTCAGCACCAGCGCCACCGGCTTGGGCACGGAATGGCGCACGGCGCGGTCCAGCGCCTTGAGGAAATCCGCGTCCGGCGTCACCGGCACGTAGCGGCAGGAGCCGCCGGCGATGATGAAGCCGTAGGGGTGGATCGGATAGCTGGGATTGGGCACCAGGATGATGTCGCCCGGGCTGGTGATGGCCGAGGCCAGATTGGCCAAGCCTTCCTTCGAGCCCAGGGTGACGATGCATTCGCTTTCCTGGTCCAGTTCGACGTTGAAACGCCGGGCGTAATAGGCGCACAGCGCCTTGCGCAGACCGGGAATGCCGCGCGACATGGAATAGCGATGAGCGCGGGGATTGCGGGATGCTTCCACCAGCTTGTCGACAATATGCTGCGGCGTCGGCTGATCGGGGTTGCCCATGCCGAAATCGATAATGTCTTCACCGGCGGCGCGAGCTCGGGCCTTCATCGCGTTGACTTCAGCGAAGACGTAGGGCGGCAATCTTTTGATGCGATGAAAATCCTGCTGCATGATCCTGATCACTCGAGAATCGCGAATTCCCTCGGCCGCACGCCTCGGCCGCGGAATGTCTGCGGGGGGAAAAATGTTTAGCGCGCCAGGCGTCAATAGTCGATAAAGATTTCCGCCACCCGCCCCGGTGCCTCACCTACCCCGCCCGGCGCCGAGGCTTCGATTCGCATGGCGGAGGCCGGCACGCCGAAACCGGCGAGGACCTCGGCCACGGCATTGGCGCGCAGCAAGGACAGTTCGAAGTCCCCCAGCATGCGCTCGACGGGATCGCGGCCGCCGGTCTCTCCGCCGCCATGGCCGATGATGCGCACGACGCGGCCTTCCTGCTCGTGATACAGGTTGGCGACGGCCTTCAGCCGTTCGGTATCCTTGCCGCCCAGGCGCGACGAACCGCGCAGGAAAGTGATGCTCGTGACCTTCGACAGTGGCGCGGCCTCGGCGTTCGGGGAGGTCCGGCCCTGCGGCCGCGCTTCATTGCCCAGGGCGGCCTGATGCATGGCGGCATCCAGGTCGGTCTCGGCCAGGCGGCGGCGATAGACGTCCTCGGTCACGGGTGCGATGCCGCGCGCCACAAGATGGGAGGGAGCGAGGGCGCGGTCCGGGGGCGGCGGCTCGGCCGATGCGGTCTGGGTGGCGGGAGCGGAGGCGGCAGCGACCCGCGCCACGGCGGCGGCCAACTCGTCTTCCCCCTGATCGGGCTGGGCGGCGGCCAGATGGACGGCCTCCTCCCGCAGCACTTCGGGCCTCTGCGGCAACAGCGCCACGGGCGCCTCGAACAGGACGGCACGCGGGGCGGGCGGCGGCGGCTCCGCCGGAGCGGGGGCATCAAAAGCGGCACAAGCCGAAAGCAGGAGCGTGGACAGGGCCGTGCAGGCCAAGCCCGTCAATGCCTGATGCCGGTGCTGCCCTCTGCCGAACTGCCACATCGCGAAACGACCGCTCCGAAGGATGAAAATCTCATTAATTTCCCCAACTTGGGGCGAAGTACGTTTAACAGTCGCTCGCAAGAAAGTATATAGGTCTATGGAGCCTCTGCCCGTCACCCTTGGGCCCGCTCTCAGACTGAGGGGATAGTCCCTTCGCCAGGCTTGTGGCAGGGCTACTTCTGTCTGACAAGATAGGGTGCCTTGACCGAGGAAAGACGAATGGCTGAAGAGATGGGAGCAGATATCAAGCTGGCGGATCCCGCGGAATTTTCGGCAGCCATGGCGAACATTGCCGAGCGCAGCCAAAAGATCGTTTCCGAATTCCTGACCCGACAAACCGCGAATGGCGGTCTGGGAGAGGCCGATCCCCTGCATATCGGGGGCGCTTTCCTCGAAATGACGACGCGCCTGATGTCCGATCCGGCCCGGCTGGTCGAAGCCCAGATGAATCTGTGGCAGGACTACATGACGCTGTGGCAGAGCACCGCCCGCCGCCTGATGGGCGAGGAGACCGAGCCGGTGGTGCAGCCCGAGAAGGGGGACCGCCGCTTCAAGGACGAGATGTGGCAGGAGAATGAGGTCTTCGACTTCATCAAGCAGTCCTACCTGCTGACGTCGCGCTGGATGCAGAAGGTCGTCCAGGACGTCGAGGGGCTGGACGAGCACACCGCGCAGAAGGTGGATTTCTACACCCGCCAATTCGTCGACGCGATGGCGCCGAGCAATTTCGTGATGACCAATCCCGAAGTTCTGCGCACCACCATCGAGACCGGCGGCGAGAACCTGCTCAAGGGCCTGGACAACCTGCTGGCCGACCTGGAACGCGGCCATGGCCGCCTGAACATCCGCATGACCGACCTCGAGGCCTTCAAGGTCGGCGAGAATATCGCGGTGACGCCGGGCAAGGTGGTGTTCCAGACCGACCTGATGCAACTGATCCAGTACGACCCCACGACCGAGACGGCCTACAAGCGCCCGCTGATGATCGTGCCGCCGTGGATCAACAAATTCTACATCCTCGACCTCCGGCCGAAGAATTCCTTCATCCGCTGGGCCGTCGAACAGGGCCACACGGTCTTCGTCCTGTCCTGGGTCAATCCCGACGAGACGCAGGCCCAGAAGACCTTCTCCGACTACATGCTGGAAGGCCCGCTGGCGGCGCTGGACGCCATCGAGAAGGCCACCGGCGAGCGCCAGGTCAATGCCATCGGTTATTGCCTGGGCGGCACCCTGCTCGCCTCGACCCTGGCCTATATGGCGGCCAAGGGCGACGACCGCATCGTCAGCGCCACCTTCTTCACCACCATGCTGGATTTCGAGGAAGCGGGCGAGCTGTCGGTCTTCATCGACGAGGAACAGCTGACCTCGCTCGAGCAGCGCATGAACAGCCAGGGCTATCTCGACGGCTCGGAAATGGCGACCTCGTTCAACATGCTGCGGGCCAACGACCTGATCTGGTCCTTCGTGGTCAACAACTACCTGCTGGGCAAGGACCCCTTCCCCTTCGACCTGCTGTACTGGAACTCCGACTCGACCCGCATGCCGGCGGCCATGCACAGCTTCTACCTGCGCAACATGTACCAGCAGAACAAGCTGCGCGAACCGGGCGGCATCACGCTGGACGGCGTGCCGATCGACCTCGGCACGGTCAAGGTTCCGGCCTATATGCTGTCCACCAACGAGGACCATATCGCGCCCTGGAAATCGACCTTCGCCGGCACCTCGCTGTTCAGCGGCCCGGTCAAGTTCGTCCTGTCGGCCTCGGGGCATATCGCCGGCGTGGTCAATCCTCCGGCGGCGAACAAATACTGCTACTGGACCAACAACCGCAAGGTGAAGGACCCCGACACCTGGCTGAAGAACGCCAAGCAGAATCCCGGCTCGTGGTGGGTGGACTGGCAGAGCTGGATCGAGAAGCATGCCGGCCCGCAAGTCCCGGCCCGCAAGCCCGGCGACGGCAAGCTGAAGCCCATCGAGGATGCCCCCGGCAGCTTCGTGAAGGTCCGCCTGGCCTGACCGACCGGAAGACCTGACAAGAACGCCCCCGCCATCACCGGCGGGGGCGTTTTTTCTTATGCGGCTTCCGGGAAGTGCCTACCCCTGCCTCTGGCCCGCTGTGCCGTCTCAAAGCATAAGCAGGCGCCCAAGAGCCTCTCAGTTCATCCGCTGCCGTTCCAGCACCATGTCCTCGAGGCGCCGGGTGCGCAGATAGAGGCGGTAGCTGCGTTCGAGCAGGCTGCGCAAGCCGTCGGGCAAGGCTTCGTCCTCGGCGGCGTCGTGGCTGAGGCAGACATTCTCGGCGGCCAGACGGTTATGTTCGGCGCAGGCCTCTTCGAGGGTCAGTTCGCCTTCCTGCACCGCGCGCTGGAGCATCAGCCAGGCCATCACCTGGGTCAGGCGCGTGGTCACGCGCATGGATTCGCAGCTGATCCGCAGACGGGCCACCGGTCCGGCGCCCACATGCTCGCGCGGCTGCACATAGGCGGCGTAATTCCTCGCCTCGACGATGAGGTTGAGGGTTTCCTCGTAGGTCTTCACCAACAGGCTTGGCTGGGCCATCCGGCGCCTCCGTCCAGGCTCTTATCCTGTCCCCACGTGGCCTTCCCGCAGGCCATTTTCAATTCCGCCCCGTCCGCGAATCCGGGTGAGGAAATACCCCTGAAGGATAGCAGGGCCCAGCCGCTTGACAGTGTTTGAGGGCGCCTTAAATCCCATTGCGTCCGGTTGCCGGAATGGGGCCGGACGGCTGAAAACCGGGGACGATCAACAGGATGTCCCCGTTCCAAGACACCATGTTGCTTATGAAAGGATATGGTCATGCGCAGCTTCGATCTCTCTCCCCTCTTCCGCTCGACCGTCGGCTTCGACCATCTGGCGCGCCTGCTGGATGCGGCCCAGCGCGTGGACGAATCGGCCTTCTCCTATCCGCCCTACAACATCGAGAAGATGGGCGAGGACGATTACCGCATCACCATGGCGGTGGCGGGCTTCTCCGAAGAGGATCTGGATCTGACGGTCCAGGAAAATCAGCTGGTCATTACCGGCCGCGCCCGGAAGGAGGATGAAAACCTCCGCTACCTGCATCGCGGCATCGCCGGCCGCTCCTTCGAGCGCCGCTTCAACCTTGCCGACCACATCCAGGTCAAGGGCGCCAGCCTGGTGAACGGCCTGCTGCATGTGGACCTGGTGCGCATCGTTCCGGAAACCCTGCGTCCGCGCAAGATCCAGATCGGCACCGCCGCGCCGTCCCGCAGCATCGAGCACAAGACCGAAGGTGAAGACCAGAGCAAGGCCGCCTGAGCCTTCTCGGTCGAACCGCCAGTCAGGACGCGCCGGAGGGAAACCTCCGGCGCGTTTCGTTTTTCACGGAAACATCACTTTACAAGAGCAACAAATTTACGCCGCGCCGCAAAAAGTAGTTCAAGACTTTACAAATTTACAAAATCACAGGCATTGTTCTTAGTAAATTTGTATCCGATCTTCCGGGGAGACATTTTCCCTGGAGGCCTGAATGACCAAGGAACTCTACGACATCGCCGAACAGCCGCCCCTGGGCGCCGTTCCGCCGAAAATGCATGCCTGGCTGATCCGTCCCGAACGCTTCGGCGAACCCAAGGATGCGTTCCAGCTTGAAGTCGTGGATGTCCCCGAGATCAAGGATGATGAAGTCCTGGTCTACGTCATGGCGGCGGGCATCAACTACAACAACGTCTGGGCCGCCCTGGGCACGCCGGTCGACGTGATCGGCGCCCGCAACAAGGCGGGCGAGCCCGAACGCTTCCATATCGGCGGCTCGGATGCGTCGGGCATCGTCTACAAGGTCGGCGCCAAGGTCACCAACCTGAAGGTCGGCGATGAAGTAGTGATCCATTGCGGCACCTATGACGCCGATTGCCCTCTGGTGAAGCGCGGCGTCGACGAGATGTATTCGGGCAGCTACCGCATCTGGGGGTACGAAACCAACTGGGGCAGCTTCGCCCAGTTCACCCGCGTCCAGGCCCATCAATGCCTGCCCAAGCCCAAGCACCTGACCTGGGAAGCCTCGGCGGCCTACATGCTGGTCGGCGCCACCGCCTACCGCATGCTGATGGGCTGGGGCGAGCACGCCCTGCGCCCCGGCGACGTGACGCTGATCTGGGGCGGCGCGGGCGGCCTGGGTTCGATGGCCATCCAGATCGCCAAGGCCGTCGGCGCCACGCCGGTCGCCGTCGTCTCGGGCGAGGAGAAGATCCCCTATTGCATGCAGTTGGGCGCCGAGGGCTGCATCGACCGCCGCAAGTTCGACCACTGGGGCATGCTACCGCACTGGAAGGACGAGGAAGCCTATGGCAAGTGGCTGAAGGGCGCGCGCAGCTTCGGCAAGGCAATCTGGGACATCCTCGGCGAGAAGCGCAGCCCGCGCATCGTCTTCGAACATCCCGGCGAGACCACCATCCCCACCTCGCTGTTCGTCTGCGAGACCGGCGGCATGGTGGTGATCTGCGCCGGCACCACCGGCTACAACGCCACGGTGGACCTGCGCTACATGTGGATGCGCCAGAAGCGCGTCCAGGGCAGCCATTTCGCCAATGACGCCCAATGCGCGGCCTTCAACGAACTGGTCCTGGAGGGAAAGGTCGATCCCTGCCTGTCCGAAGCCTACAGCTTCAACGACCTGCCGCACGCCCACCAGCTGATGTACGAGAACCGCCACCCCGCCGGCAACATGGCGGTGCTGGTCGGCGCGCCGGGCTTCGGCCAGGGGGCGAAGGAAGGCGCCGCCGAGCGCCAGGCGGCCGAGTAAGGGGTTACGCCTCCCCTCCCGCTCCGCTAAACTCTTCTCCGGGCGGCGCCCTCGTTCCGCCCGGAGAAGAGCAAGCGAGTTCCTATGGAAAAGAAGGCGATGCTCGGCCACAAGGTCCGCCGTCTGCGGCGCGACCTTGGCCTCACCCAGGCCCAGATGGCCGAAGCTTTGGGCGTTTCGCCCAGCTACTTCAACCTGATCGAGAACAACCAGCGCCCCTTGACGGTCAACCTGCTGCTCAAGCTGGGCCAGGCCTTCGACGTCGACATCCAGAGCTTCGCCGACAATGAGGAAAGCCGCCTCGCCTCGGAACTGACCGAAGTCTTCGGCGATGCGCTGTTCCGCGACAACGACGTCAAGAAGCACGACATCAAGGAACTTGCCGCCATCGCACCGGGGCTGGGCCAGGCGGTGGTGGCCCTCTACCACGCCTATCGCGAGGCCCATGACGCGGTGCAGGCCCTGGCCGAGCACGTGGCCGACCGCGACAAGCTGCAACTGCTCCAAACCAAGGCCTTCCCGGTGGAGGAGGTCCGCGACTTCTACCACGCCACCGGCAACCATTTCCCCGACCTCGAGGCCGCCGCGGAAACGCTGTGGGCCAGCGGCGAGCTTTCCGCCAGCGACCTGTGGCGGAGCCTGAGCGACTATCTGCAGCGGCACCACCAGATCGCCCCCAAGATCATGCCCATCGACGTGATGGGCCAGACGATCCGCCGCTTCGACCGCCACAGCCGCCGCCTGCTGCTGTCGGAAATCCTGCCCTCCTCGGGCCGGGTCTTCCATCTGGCGGTCAAGATCGGCCAGCAGGAACACGGCGCCCTGTTCGACCGGATCGCCGCCTCGTCCGGCCTGTCCAGCCCCGAAGCCATCAAGCTGCTGCGCGCCGGGCTGGCGAACTACTTCGCCGGCGCGGTGATGATGCCCTACGACCGTTTCCTGCAAACGGCCAAGTCCACCCGCTACGACATCGAGATCCTGCAACGGCGGTTCGGCGCGAGTTTCGAGCAGGTGTGCCACCGCCTGACCACGCTCCAGCGCCCCTCGGCGCGCGGCGTGCCCTTTTTCCTGATCCGCGTGGACAAGGCCGGCAACGTCTCCAAGCGCTTTTCCGCCATGGGGATGCATTTCGCCCGCTTCGGCGGCGCCTGCCCGCGCTGGAACGTCTATGACGCCTTCCGCACGCCGGGGCTGATCCAGACCCAACTGGCCAGCATGCCCGACGGCTCGACCTATTTCAGCCTGGCCCGCACCATCACCAAGCCCGGCGGCGGCTATCACCAACCGCCCCAGCAATTCGCCATCGGCCTGGGCTGCGAGGTGGCTCATGCCCCGCAACTGGTCTATGCCGACGGCCTCGATCTGGAGAGGACGGAAGCCGCTGTGCCCATCGGCATCAACTGCCGCCTCTGTGAGCGCCCCGACTGCTCGCAGCGCGCCCATCCGCCGCTCAATCACCGCATGATCGTGGACGAGAATCTGCGCGGCCTGGGCGCCTATTTCTTCACGCCCAACGCCCCGCCCGGATAAGCCGAAACCGTCCTTGCCCGCCAAGGATGCAGAAGGGCGGAGGTTAACTCCAATGAACTTATGATGACCTGCTGTCCTGCCGCTGTAGCGGGGTTGTAGGGTTACCACGCATTAGGATAGTGTGGTTTCCCCAGTGGGATTGATACGATCCGAATGATGGCAGGGCTATGAGCAAGTACCGCTATACCACCACCGTGACGATGGCAGCCTTCAGCTTCGCGCTGATGTGCGAATTGGCCACGGCAAATCACGCAGAGGCTCAAATGGTGATCGGTGCGGGGCCGCAGCCTTCTGCCGTCATGGTCGATCTCGAGGTCCTGAACAGCATGGGCCAGGCGCTCACCTTGCCGCATATGCTCGCTCCGCAGCTTCGCCCGCCGTCCGACGCCGCGCCTTTCGAGACATCCTCGGTGATGGTCGACGAGCGGATCGTCCTGACCCCGCCCGCCCAAGTCCAGGCCGCCCCGGCGGTCTACCGCCACGGCAACGAAGTCATCACCCTGATCCCGCCGGGCCACCAGCAGCAGCGCAAGGCCACCGCCGCCAAGCGCGCGGAACAGCCCATCAAATCGGCCTCCCTCCGGACGTCCAGGCCCGCCGCGCCCAAGCAGCCCCCCCTGGGCCTGACCCAGGCGCCCGGCATCAAGCCGCAGCCGCCGCAAAGGAACATCCATCCGGTCAAGGTCGAGCAGACGGAGCTGGCGCAGGCAGTCCAAGAAGAGACGCCGAAAGCCGCCGCTCCCGACCAGACGGCCGCCCTGATCGAGACCGCCGGGCTGCCGCGCGAATGCGTGGAGGTGAAGCCGGAGGCGGCGGCGACCGAAACTCCGGCAGAGCCCGAAGCAAAGACGGTGGCGGAGCCCGAGGTGAAGACGGTCGCGGCAACGCCCGAGGCCGAGGCGGAAGCCGAAACCCCCGCCGCGCTTCCCGAAAACGACACCGCCGAGGAACCGGCGCCCATCGCCCTGCGGACAGAAGAGGCCGAGCCTCCGCTCGAAGAAGCCGCTCTCGCCGACGACAAGGTGAAGGAACCGGTCAAGATCGTGGTGGCACAGGCCGAAACGGTCATGTCGGTCGCCTCCCCCGTCCTGGCCGAGGCGCCCCCCACCTCCCTGCTGGAAGTCCAGGCTGAAGCCCCGCCGGCACAGAAGCCCGTTCCGCCGCTGCCCGAGGTCGATCCCCTGCCGCCGCCGGCTCCCGGCCTCGAACCCGCCGATCTCGCCCTGCGGCCCGAGGACGAAACCGTCCAGGAAGCCACCCTGCCCGCGCTGCCCCCCGCTGCCGGGAAGGTGCTCGGCCTCGATGACGGCCTGCGGGTGATCTTCGCGGTGGAAAACTCCGCCCTGCCCGAGGTGGCGCATCCGGAATTGCAGAAGCTGGCCTTGCGCCTTGCCAAGGAAGAGGGCCTGACCCTGCAATTGGTCGCCTATGCCTCCGGCGACGAGAGCGACACCAGCAAGGCCCGCCGCCTGTCTCTCTCACGCGCGCTGGCGGTCCGCGCCTATCTGATGGACAATGGCGTCGATTCGGAGAGAATCGAGGTCCGGGCGCTGGGCCACAAGAGCAGCGAAGGCGAGCCTGACCGCGTCGATGTGGTGCTGCTCCAGCGCTAGGAACCTGTATGAAAGGACCAGTCCGGCGAATTTTTGCCTTCATTCGGGCGTAATTGAGCGTTACGCAGTCAGTCCTGCCTCGACGCCATTCCTAGAGGAAGCCTCTTAGCATGACCCATCCGCGCCGTTTTCTGATCCGCATGGCTGCCTTTCTTGCCGCGGTGGCCGTGGTGCTGGCACTCCTCTCGCCCGGCCTGTCCGGTGCATTCCTCGCCAATCCCGCCCTGAACGGCCTGATCTTCGTGGTCTTCCTGGTGGGCGTGGCGCTGAACTTCCGCCAGGTCCTGCAAATCCGCCCCGAGATCGACTGGCTGGAGAAATTCCGCCGCGGCCAGGCCTCGCTGTCCTCGGAACAGGCGCCGCGCCTGCTGGCGCCGCTGGCGACCATGCTGGGCGAGAGCCGCCGGGGCGACCGCTTCACCATGTCGGCCATGTCCATGCGCTCGGTGCTGGACGGCATCGCCGCTCGCCTGGACGAACAGCGGGAACTGGCCCGCTATTTCATCGGCCTGATGATCTTCCTCGGCCTGCTAGGCACCTTCTGGGGCCTGACCCAGACCGTCAGTTCCATCGGCAACGTGATCCAGAACCTGCAGATCACCGGCGATGATTTCGCCTCGGCCTTCGCCGGTCTGCGCCAGGGCCTGGAAGCGCCGCTGGCGGGCATGGGCACGGCCTTTTCCTCCTCGCTGTTCGGCCTCGGCGGCTCGCTGATCCTGGGCTTCCTCGATCTGCAGGCGGGCCGCGCCCAGAACCAGTTCTACAACGAACTGGAAGAATGGCTGTCCGCCCAGACCCGCCTGACCGGCGGCACCGGCATCGTCGCCGAAGGCGGCGATCAGTCGGTTCCGGCCTATATCCAGGCGCTGCTGGAACAGACCGCCGAAAGCATCGACAATCTGCAGCGCATCCTGTCCCGGGGCGAGGAAAGCCGCATTTCGGCCAACAACAACATCCGCGCCCTGACGGAAAAGCTGACCACGCTGACCGACCAGATGCGCGCTGAACAATCCCTGATGCTGCGCCTGGCGGAAAGCCAGCTTGAAATGAAGCCGATCCTGGCCCGCTTGGCCGAAGCCAGCAGCCAGGGCATGGACGACAGCACGCGCAACCATATCCGCAATCTCGACGCCTCGCTGTCGCGCATGGTCGATGAAATGAGCGTCGGACGCGATGAGGTGATCCGCGAAATGCGCAGCGAGTTCAAGCTGCTGGCGCGCACGATCGCAGCCATCGCCGAAGAAACGGAACCCCGCTGAGGGAGTTAGAGGATCATGGCCTCCATCGGCCGCCGCGCACGCCGCACCACCGACATCTGGCCCGGCTTCGTCGACGCGTTGGCGACGTTGCTGATGGTCATCATCTTCCTTCTGATGATCTTCGCCCTGGCCCAGTTCTTCATGGGCCAAGCCCTGTCCGGGCGTGACGAGGCCCTGAGCCGCCTGTCGCGGCAGATGAACGAATTGTCAGAATTGCTGTCGCTGGAACGCCAGGCCAATGCCGATCTGCGCCTGAACGTCGCCCAGCTTTCCAGCGAATTGCAAAGCTCGGTCGCCGAACGCGAGCGCCTCGCCCTGCGCCTGTCGGAAGCCGAGGCCGCCGCCGAGACGGTGGATGTGCAGATGCGCGAAATCGCGCTGCTCAAGCATGACGTCGAGGCGCTGGAAGCCCTGCGCATCGAACTGGAACGCCAGATCGCCGAGATGGGCGCGAAGCTGGGCGAAAGCGAAGGGCAACTGGCCGAGGAGCGGCGCCTCAGCGACGAAGCCCGCGCTCATGCCGCCCTGCTCAACCAACAGCTCGAAACCCTGCGCCAGGAAATCGCCCGCCTTGCCGCCGCCCTGGATGCCTCGGAAGCCCTGGCCGCCGAGCAAAGGATCGAGATCGCCAATCTGGGCAGCCGCCTGAACCAAGCGCTGGCCAGCAAGGTCGAGGAACTGGCGCGCTATCGTTCGGAATTCTTCGGCCGCCTGCGCCAGGTTCTGGGCAACAAGCCCGGCATCCGCATCGAAGGCGACCGTTTCGTCTTCCAGTCTGAACTTCTGTTCGACTCGGCCTCGGCCGATCTGGGGAATGCGGGCCGCCAGGAAGTCACGCAGCTCGCCGAGACGCTGAAGACCATCGCGCGCGAGATCCCGACGGACGTGAACTGGGTCCTGCGCGTGGACGGCCACACCGACCGCCTGCCGATCCGTAGCGGCCGCTACGAGTCCAACTGGGAACTCTCCACCGCCCGCGCGCTTGCCGTGGTCAAGCATCTGATCGACCAGGGCGTCCCGGCCGACCGTCTGGCCGCCGCCGGCTTCGGGGAATATCACCCCATCGATACCGGCAACACGCCCGCCGCCCTGGCCCGCAACCGGCGTATCGAGCTGCGTCTCGACCAGCGGTAATCCGGCCTGCGTCAGATGAAAAAAGACCGGAGCATTCGGCTCCGGTCTCAAACTGCGGACAAATCCATTTTCCCCGTCACTCCCGCGAAAGCGGGAGTCCATGGAGCCCCCTCATCCATCTCCGGCGGCTCACACCTCCATGGGCCCCCGCTTTCGCGGGGGCGACGGATGAGGACAGGCGGAACCGGTTTTGCCAGCAACCTGCGACCAGGACATTCCGCCCCGGTCTTTTTTTCAGGGCATCACCCCTCGGACAGGTCGGTGCCCAGTTCCTGGCCCAGCAATTCGCGCAATTCGACCGAAGCATCCTTGGTCGCGATCCAGCGGCCGTCCTGGTAGCCGAAATGCCAGGCGCCCGAAACCGGCGAAGACAGCCAGACCTGCCGGTTGGGAGCATGCTTGTTGACGATGAACTGCCGGCCGTCCTCCAGTTCGATCGTCAGGATGCCGCCTTGCAGCTCCACATCCAGGTCGTCGCCCAGGGCGTCTTCGATGCGGTCGGCGATTTCCGACAGGAAATGATCGGCGATCGTGTGGAAACTGCTTTCGTCCAGACTCATATCTCGCTCTCTCCAGGCGGGGTTTTGGCCCGAACCATATCTTGGGAAAGGCCCGGCAACAAGCCCGCCCCCATATTGTCCGGCTATTCCGTGTCTGCGGACTTGCACCCCCGGCGATGATCCGCTATAAGGCCCGCTTCGGATTTGGGAGCAGCAGGACCATGAAGAAGGACATTCATCCCGAATACCACGAAGTCAACGTGGTCATGACGGACGGCACCGAGTTCAAGACTCGCACCACCTGGGGTTCGCCCGGCGACACCCTGCGCCTGGACATCGATCCCAAGTCGCATCCGGCTTGGACCGGCGTGCAGCGCCTGATGGACACCGGCGGCCAGGTCGCCAAGTTCAACAAGCGCTTCGCCAGCTTCGGCTTGAAGTCGTCGTAAGGCTTTCCGTAAGGCGCATCGGCCCTGTTCGATGCGCCTTACCGGTCTTTCGGGCGTCCCTCGCACCGCCTGCCTTGTGCAGTGCGGTTTTTTTGTGCCTGCCCAACACTTCTTTAACCTAATACGCTAGATTCTCTTTCGGATTAGTCGACAGCTCTTAAGGCATGGCGCAGCCTCGCTGCGCCCACAAGCGGTGGATAACGTGAGCGGCAGCGTTTCGATCACTTATTTCGAAGTCTATATCGCTGAGAATCAGCGCTGGATGCTGCATGCCCGCTTCCCGCGCGAACAGCGTGAGACGGCCATGCAAGAGGCCAAGGTGCTGGAACACAGCCTGGACCTGCCGGTCAAGGTGGTCCGCGAGACCTACTTTCCCCGCGACAACCGCACCGACGAAAAAACCGTCTATCTCAGCCCGAAACTGGCGGGACGCGACCCCTTCGGCTTCGGCAGCGGCCCGTCCTCCTACAGCCAGAAGGTCAACAAGCAGCGCGACGGGCGTTTCCAGGGGCTGGAACCGGCCAGCCCTGAAGTGCCGGGCTTCGAACAATTCTCCCCCGGCGCCCTGAGCAAGCTCGAGAACGAGCAGCCCCGTCCCTTCTTCCTGCGGGAAAGCAAGAGCGCCATCGAGAATGTGGCGCGGCTGGTCGGCATCCTGCTGGCAAGTCTGGTCGTCGCCGCCTTCGCCGCCATCATCGTCCGCACCGCATTGGGGCAGATGGTGGCCTCGGGCGTCAGGCTGAGCGCCGATCTGCAAACAACCATCCAGGTGGGCGTCTTTCTCGCCGTCTTCCTGGTCGCCGCCCTGCCGCTTGCCATGCGCTTGCTGAACTGGGCTCTGCTGCTGACCGACGATGCCCAGCCCGCGTCTTCCAACGGCGCGGCATCATCCGCCTTCGCCCCGCCTCCGGCGGAGGGCGCCCGCCGCCCCGACCCGATGACGAAGGAGCGTCCTAAATCCGCCAGCCAGGGCGATTACGCCCTGCCCTATGACGAAGCCATGGAGGCGGCGGCCAAGCAGCAGAAAGCGGAACCGCCCGCGGAAGACAAAAAGCCGGAAGACAAGGCCCAGGCCGAAACCAAGCCCGAACCCAAGGCCGAGGAAAAAGCCTCGGAGCCCACACCGGCTCCGAAAGCGGAGGAAAAGAAGAAAAAAGCCGCCGAGGAGAAGGAAAAGAAGGCCGCCGAACCGCCAGAACTCGAACTCTGCCGCCTCGACCTGACCCGATTCCTGAGCGGGGCGCTGACGGCGATCAAGGCCGAGCGCCCGCAACTGGACGCCTTCAACAAATTCGGTCTCAACCTGATCCTGGGCGGCGCGGCGGAAATGGCCGCCGAACGCCACCAGTTGGAGACCTCCTGGCAAATGGCCCTGCTTGCCGAGATCATGGAGATCACCGGCACCAAGCCCAGCCTCAGCCGCTCCTTCTGCGAGAAATACGAGAGCTATCTGCTGGAACCGCGCTATGTCCACATGATCCAGGCAGGCCGCGACGCCATGGCCAGCCTGCTGGAGGACGGTAGCGACCCCTGGCGGGAACTGCCCGCCGTGATGGAGGCCTGGAACAAGCCTTCCGCCACGAACCAGCAAGGCGGCAAGAGCATCATCGCCATCATGTTCACCGACATGGTGGATTCCACCTATCTCACCCAGCTTCACGGCGATGCCGTGGCGCAGGACCTGATCCGGCGCCACAACGCGATCGTGCGCGCTGCCTTGCAGGACAATGGCGGCAGGGAGATCAAGCATACCGGCGACGGCATCATGGCCTCCTTCGCCTCGGTCACCAATGCCGTCACCGCCGCCGTCGCCATCCAGAAGGCCGTGGCCGAGCATAACGAGAAATCGCCGACCCAGCCGCTGCATCTGCGCATCGGCATCAATGCGGGCGAGCCCATCAAGGAAGACAACGACCTGTTCGGCAGCACCGTGCAGATGGCTTCCCGCGTCTGCGCCCAGGCCGGTTCCGAGGAAATCTTCTGCACCAACGTGGTGCGCGAGCTTGCCTCGGGCGGCAAAGGCGCGGCCATCCGCCCGCGCGGCGAATACGAGCTGAAAGGCTTCGCCGAGAAGGTGCCCCTCTATGAAGTGGTCTGGGACGAAGCGGCGCTGACGGAGAAGGAAGAAGCGCCGGAAGGAACAGAAGCGGCGGTGGAGAAGGCGGAGTAACCGTCTTCGCAGGGCGGTGCCCGCCGCCGCCCTCTACCCTTCAGATGCTGCGGCGCAGGCGCCTGAGGGCCGCCTGGGTCGGGTAATGATCCATGAAATGGGCGGCCTTGCGCAGGAAGTTACGCTTGTGGCGCAGGCGCCACAAGGGCAGGCTCCAGCTTCGGCGGCTGGGCTTGATGCCTGTCTGGGACATGAAGACGACGGCCCGCAGGGCATGGCCGTGCAAGGTCGTCACGCGCACCGGCTCCAGCCGGTATTCCCAGCCTTCATAGGCTTGCAGGCGGTGGAAGGCGGCCTGGCCGAGGTCATGGATCAGCACGCCCTGCACCCAGCCCGAGCTATGGGGCAGCAGCATCGGATAGGTGCGGCCGGCGACGAAGACCCGGCGGAAGCCCTGGATTACCGCCGGTTCCATGGCATGGGTCGGCAGATGCGCCCCCAGGACCACTTCCTGGACATCGCCGTCCATCAAGGTGCCGAAGACGAACAAAGGCGTTCCAGCCACTTTTCCCTCAGGCCTTGAGCGGCAGAGTGTCGAGCACGAGATGCGGCGGCAGATACACTTCGGCACGGGTCCCCTGGCCGAGCGCGCTGCTCAACGTCAACTCCCCGCCATGCAATTCGATGAAGGATTTGGTCAGCGGCAGCCCCAGCCCGGTGCCGTCATAGCGGCGCGACAAGGCGCTGTCCACCTGGCCGAACGGTGCCAGGGCCTTGACCAGGTCCTGCGTGCTCATGCCGATGCCGGTATCCGTGACGGCCACGATCAGCCCGCCATCGGCGCAGCGTTCGGCAGAAATCTGCACCGACCCGCCGGGCGGAGTGAATTTCACCGCGTTGGAAAGCAGGTTGAGCAGGACCTGCTTGAAACGGCGCTCGTCCACCATCACGGAGGGCAGGTTCGGAGGCAGGGTCTCGCCCAGGAAGATGCGCGCAGTCTGCGCCCGCTCCCCCACCAGCCGCAAGGAAGCCCGCACCAGCGGCGCCAGATCCACCGGTTCGGGATGTAGTTCCAGATGGCCGGATTCCACCTTGGACATGTCGAGGATCTCGTTGATCACCTCGAGCAGGTGGCGGCCGGAATCGTGGATGTCCTGAGCATATCCGCGATAGGCAGGCACCCCCAGCGGCCCCATCATCTCCGAACGCAGGATGTCCGAGAAACCGATGATGGCATTGAGCGGCGTGCGCAATTCATGGCTCATATTGGCCAGGAATTCAGACTTTGCGCGATCGGCCAGCTCTGCTGCCTCCTTCGCCTGGCGCAGTTGCTCCTTGGCCTGCTTGTGGGCCGAGATATCCTTGATGATGGCCTGCACGATCTGGCGTTCGCCAAGGGTGACCAGGGACGCGGAAATATCGGCGGGAAAGAGACTGCCGTCCTTGCGGCACATCTGGATGTCGCCAACCAGCGCACTGCCCTGCCGCAGGGCCTGCTCGAAGGCGGCGCATCCGCGCTCCCGCGCCGGACCGGGCTGGTAGAGGCCGGCGACGTTCATACCGTTCAACGCCTCGCATTCATAGCCCAGCACTTCCTTCGCCTTACGGTTCCCTTCCCGCACGCGGAATTCCTCGTCGACCAGGATGATGGCATCGGGCGCGTCATTGGTCAGGGCCCGGTATTTCTCCTCGGACCGGCGCAAGGCTTCCTCGGCGGTTTTACGGGCGATAATGTCCTGGATCAGGCTGAAATAGCCTTTCACAGCGCCATCCTCGCCGAAATGAGGAAGGAAGACGACGTGTATATGGCGGCTGGAGCCGTCGGCAAAGCGGATCGTGTCCTCGGAATCCACCTCCCGCCCTGCCAGGACCTCCTTCAATTTTCCTTCCATGCATTCGAAGACGCCTTCTCCGAACACGTCCAGGATCGTCCGCCCGATCAGCGACGCAGGGGAAAGGTTGAGCCATTCCTCGTGGCGCTTGTTGGCGAAGCGGAAACGATGCTCGCTGTCGCAGTAGCTGATCAGGGCCGGCATGGCATCGGTGATCAGGCGGATGCTCTGTTCGCTCTGCCGCAGGATCTCTTCCGCGCGCTTGCGTTGCGCGACTTCCCGTTCCAGTTCGCGGGTCCGTTCCTGCACCCGCCGTTCCAATTCGTCATGGGCCTGCTGCAGGGCCTGTTCGGCCAGCTTGCGGGAAGTGATGTCCTGGACCGTGCCCCGCATCCGCTTGCCGCACCCCTCCTGTTCCGGCACCAATTCGCCCTGTTCCAGGATCCACAATTCCCTTCCATCGGGATGCCTGAGGCGGTGCTCGCAGCGAAAGGGCTCCTGCCCGTTCAAGGTCCGCAGCAGGGCGGATTCCACCCCCGGATGGTCTTCCTCGGGGATGACTGTCAGCATGGTTTCGTAATCGGGCGTGGAACCAGGGGCGAAGCCGGTAAGGCGGAAGACCTCGTCCGACCACCACAAGGTTCCGCTTTCGATGTCCCATTCCCAATTGCCCAGCTTGGCGATGCGCTGGGCCTCGGCCAGCCTTGCCCGGGCCCCGTCCAGTTGCTCGGCCAGATGGCGATAGCGCTCCTCGCTGGCACGCAGATCCTCGATCGCCTTCATCCGCTCGGTGATGTCGATGCCGGTATGGATCATGAAGCGCACCGAGCCGTCCTGATGGTTCAGGACGGTATTGGACCAGCGGATGCGCCGCCGCGAGCCGTCACGGTGGATCCAGTCGTTCTCATAGGTCCCGCCCAAGCCCCCCTTGAGCAGGCGCCGCATTTCACGGGCCAGCCCCTCCCGCTGTTCCGGCGGGATGATGATGTCCAGGAAGGGTTTGCCGACGATTTCCGGCGCGCTGTAGCCAGAAAGTTGCTCGGCCATGGGATTGAAATGAACGATGCGCCCTTCCGGATCGCTCACCGCCACCACGGCCCCCGTGGTTCTCACCACGGCACTGACGAAATCCCGCTCCTCGCGCAGGGCCTGTTCGGCCCGGCTGCGTTCGGTGATATCATTGGCATAAAGATGAACCACGCCGTCGGTACTGGGATGATAGGTCCAGCTCAGGACACATTCATCCAGTTCGACGATCACATCCCTCTGCGTGCGCTGTTCCGACAGGCAGGCCGTGACGAGGGAAAGGTGGCCGGGCGGCAACAGCCGCGCCACATCCCCCAGCCCAAGCTGGCGGCTCAAACCCTCTGCCGCCGAATTCCGATAGATCACCTGCCCGTCCGCCGCGGCGGCCAGGATGGGATGGGGATGTTCGCGGGGAAAAGCGGCCAAGCGCCTGTTTTCTTCCAGCAGACGCTTGCGTTCGCAGGCATGGCGCAGGGTGCGGGCAAGCAGGCTGCCATTGGTCAGGCTCTTGATCAGGTAATCCTGGGCACCGTGGCGCAGCATCTCCAGGGCAAGGCTGTCGTCGTCGGAACCGGTCAGCGCCACCACCGGCACGGCAGGCGCCACGGCCAGGACCGCCGACAGGCAATCGAGGCCACGCCCGTCCGGCAAGGTCAGATCGAGCAGAACGACATCGAAATCCCCTTCCCCCGCCAGACGGCACCCCTCGCCCAAGTTCTCAGCCAGGCTGAGACTGAAGGCATCGGAGCCTTCCTCGCCCAACCAGACCTTCACCAGATGGGCGTCGGCCGGATTGTCTTCAACCAGGAGTACACGCATTCCTTCCCCACGGGGCAACTCGCCCAGTGACCATTTAGCAGGGATGGAAGCCTGTTGGGAAGGGTTTGCTCAAGCGGCCTGGAACGCGATGCCGCTTGCCGCCAGTTGTTCCTCCAGCAAGGCCGTCATGGTCTTCAGCCCCTGGGCAGTCTTGGCCTCGCAACGGGCGACCAGCACCGCCTGCGTATTGGAGGCCCGAAGCAGCCACCAGCCTTCGGGACGGCGCACCCGCACGCCGTCGATATCAACCATATCGGCCCCCTGCTCCTTCAGCCGCGCCTTGACCTCCTCGATCACCGCGAATTTCCGGTCTTCGGGGCAATCGAAACGCAACTCAGGGGTGTTCACCGGGTGCGGCAAACGGTCATGGCGGTGGGCCAGGCTCTCATATTCCGACGAAGCCACCACGTTCATCATGCGTATGGCGGCATAAAGCGCGTCGTCATAGCCGTAATAGCGGTCGGCGAAGAAGATGTGGCCGCTCATCTCGCCGGCCAGCGGCGATCCGGTTTCGGCCATCTTGCTCTTGATCAGGGAATGGCCGGTCTTCCACATCAGCGGCGTGCCGCCCATCCGTTCAATCTCGTCGAACAGGGTCTGGCTGGCCTTGATGTCGGCGATGATGGTGGCCCCCGGCTGGTCGGCCAGCACTTCCTCGGCCAGCAGAACCATCAACTGGTCGCCCCAGAGGATGCGTCCCTGGCCGTCCACCACGCCGATGCGGTCGCCGTCGCCGTCGAAGGCGATGCCCATATCGGCCTGCTCGAACAGCACCGTATCCTGCAACTTGACCAGATTCTTGGGCTCGGTCGGATCGGGGTGATGGTTCGGGAAAGTCCCATCCACATCGGCGAATAGCAGGGTATGGCGGCCCGGCAGACGGTCGGTCAGCTGCTTCAGGACGGCCCCCGCCGCCCCGTTGCCCGCATCCCAGACCACCTTCAGGTCGCGCTTGCCGCGATAATCCTGGACCAGCCGCTCGACATAGCGCTCGGCGACGGATTCCTCGACAGCCTCGCCCTTGCCCTCGGCGAAGTCGCCGCCGGCGGCGATCTCGCCCAGACGGCGGATATCGGCGCCGAAGAAAGGCTTGCCGCCCATCACCATCTTGAAGCCGTTATGGTTCGGCGGATTGTGCGAGCCGGTGACCATGATGCCGCCATCGGCCCCGCTGACCTTGGCGGCGTAATAGAGCATCGGCGTCGGCCCGAGACCGATGCGGCGGACCTGCATGCCCGTCACCACCAGCCCCTCGACCAAAGCCGCCTCCAGTTCCGGCGATGAGAGGCGCCCGTCATAGCCGACGCAGACGACGCGCCCGCCCTTCTGCGCCAGCATGGTGCCGAAGGCGCGGCCGATGGCCCGCGCATCCGCCGCCGAAAGCGTCTCACCGACGATGCCGCGAATATCGTATGCGCGCAGGATGGTGGGGTGAAAGCGGTGGCTCTGGCTCATGCGGCCCATCCTCTTCCCTTTCCGGCTTCAAGTGATGACGGTCGGCGTGTCGCGGCCGGTGCGACGGGAAATTTCGGCCAGATCCTTGGCAATGGCGATCAGTTCGGCCAGGGCGTCCTGGTTGTCCTGGTCGTGCTTCTCGGGATCGGGTTCGTAGCGTTCCATATAGATCCGCAAGGTCGCCCCCGCCGTGCCGGTGCCCGACAGGCGATAGACGATGCGCGAGCCATCGGTGAAGACGACTCGGATCCCCTGCTTCTTGCTGACCGCCCCATCCACCGGGTCGGTGTAGCTGAAGTCGTCATTGAAGGCAACTTCGAAGCTGCCGATACGGCGTCCCTTCAGGGCCAGGTTGCGCAGATGCTCCATCACCCCTTCGGCGGCTTCGGTATCCAGGCCTTCGTAATCGTGGCGGGAATAGTAGTTGCGGCCATATTGGCGCCAATGGCCGCGCACGATCTCGTCGATCGCCTCGCCCCGCGCCGCGACCACGTTCAGCCACATCAGCACGGCCCACAGGCCGTCCTTCTCGCGTACATGGTCCGAGCCGGTGCCGAAGCTTTCCTCGCCACATAGCGTGGCCTTGCCGGCATCGAGGAGATTGCCGAAGAACTTCCAGCCGGTCGGGGTTTCCCAGCAGGGAATCCCCAGGGCCTCCGCCACGCGGTCGGGCGCTTGGCTGGTCGGCATGGACCGCGCGATCCCCTTCAACCCCTCGGCATAGCCCGGCGCCAGATGAGCGTTGGCCGCCAGCACCGCTAGGCTGTCGCTGGGGGTGACATAGAAATTCCGGCCCAGGATCATGTTACGGTCGCCATCCCCATCCGAGGCCGCCCCCATATCGGGCGCGGCGGGACCGTTCATCACCGCCACCAGATCATGGGCATGGACCAGATTGGGGTCGGGATGCCCCTGGCCGAAATCGGGCAGAGGCTTGCCGTTGATCACCGAACCCGGCACCGCGCCCAGGCGCTTTTCCAGGATCTCGCAGGCATAGGGGCCGGTCACCGCATGCATCGCGTCGAAGCAGATGCGGAAGCCGTCGTGGAACAAGGTGCGGATGGCGTCGAAATCGAACAGGCTTTCCATCAACTCGGCGTAATCCTCCACCGGGTCGATGACCTGCACCACCATGCCCCCCAAAGCGGTCTCGCCGATCTGGTCGAGATCGACATCGGGACAGTCGAGGATGCGGTAGCTAGTGATCTGGCGCGTGCGGGCATGGATGGCTTCCGTCACCTTTTCCGGTGCCGGGCCGCCGGCCGCGGTATTGTACTTGATGCCGAAATCCTCGTCCGGGCCGCCGGGATTGTGGCTGGCCGAGAGGATGATGCCGCCGAAGGCACCGTATTTGCGGATGACGCAGGACGCCGCTGGGGTGGACAGGATGCCACCCCGCCCCACCATCACCCGTCCAAAACCATTGGCGGCGGCCATCTTCAGGATGACCTGCACGGCCTCGCGGTTATAGAAGCGGCCATCGCCGCCCAGGACCAGCGTCTGACCCTCGAACCCTTCCTGGGTGTCGAAGATCGACTGCACGAAATTCTCGAGGTAATGGGGCTGCTGGAAGACCTTGACCTTCTTACGCAGGCCCGAAGTGCCCGGTTTCTGGCCTTCGAAAGGAGTGGATTCCCGGATGATGACTTTGATGGATGGTTCTGTCGCCATGGTCTTTCCGGATGGAGCGGTGGGGCCGCCAAGGCCCCGCCGGTAGGGATCAGTTGACGCCGGGACGTCCGACGCAGCGATAGGTGAAGCCCGCTTCGGCCATGTCGGCGGGATTGTAGATGTTGCGCAGGTCGACCATGATCGGGCGCTTGAGCAGGCTCTTCACGCGGGTCAGGTCGAGGGCGCGGAACTCGTTCCACTCGGTCAATATGGCGAGCGCGTCGGCGCCGTCCATGGTGTCGTAGGCATTATCGCAATAAACGATGTCGCTCAGCAGCTTGCGCGCCTCGTTCATGCCTTCGGGATCGAAGACGCGGACCAGGGCCCCCTGCTTCTGCAAGGCCGGGATGATGTCGAGCGAGGGGGAATCGCGCATGTCGTCGGTATTGGGCTTGAAGGTCAGGCCCAGCACCGCCACCGTCTTGCCCGCCACGCTGCCGCCGCAGGCGGCGACGATCTTGTCGGCCATGCGCTTCTTGCGCTGCTCGTTGATGTCGACCACCGTCTCAATGATGCGCAGGGGCGAGTTCTTGTCGCGCGCCGTGCGCACCAGGGCCAACGTGTCCTTGGGGAAGCAGGACCCGCCATAGCCCGGGCCGGGATGCAGGAACTTCTTGCCGATGCGCCCGTCCAGGCCGATGCCGCGCGCCACGTCGTGGACATCCGCACCCACCTGCTCGCACAAATCGGCAATCTCGTTGATGAAGGTGATCTTGGCCGCCAGGAAAGTGTTGGCGGCATATTTGATCAGCTCCGACGTCTCCAGGCTGGTGAAGACGATGGGCGTCTCGATCAGGTAAAGCACCCGGTAGAGCTGGCGCATCACCTCGCGGGCCCGCTCGACCTCGGTGCCGATGACCACGCGGTCGGGCCGCATGAAGTCGTTGATGGCCGAACCCTCGCGCAGGAATTCCGGGTTCGAGACCACGTCGAATTCGGCATCGGGGCGGGCTTCGCGGATGATCCGCTCGACCTCGCGGCCCGTCCCCACCGGCACGGTCGACTTGGTCACGACCACCGTGTAGCCCTCCAGCGACTGGGCGATCTCGCGCGCGGCGGCATAGACATAGGACAGGTCGGCATGCCCGTCGCCGCGGCGCGAAGGCGTGCCCACGGCGATGAACACCGCATCCGCCCCCGCCACCGCCTCGGCCAGGTCGGTGGTGAAGGACAGCCGGCCGGCGCGGACATTGCTCTCGACCAGCTTGTCCAGGCCGGGCTCGTAGATCGGCATGATATTCTGCTTCAGCCGCTCGATCTTCTCCGCGTCCTTATCGACGCAAACGACGTTGACGCCGAATTCCGAGAAGCAGGCACCAGAAACCAGGCCGACATAGCCGGTGCCGATCATTGCAATACGCATGGCGATTCTTTCCTTGCTCTTAGAAGCGTGCCGGGGCTGCTAAGCAGTTTCGAAGCTACCGACAGGGCCGATCTATGTAGCGCGGTTCTACTTGACGAAAGATTGAACGACTTCCGCCACCTGATCATGCATATCCTCGCGAGCCAGGGCAAAAGCGATATTGGCGGACAGCCAACCCACCTTGTCGCCGCAGTCGTAGCGGGTACCTTCGAAGCGCAGTCCGTGGAACGGCACGCCGCCGATGGTCTGGGCGATGGCGTCCGTCAGCTGGATCTCGTTGCCCGCACCCTTCTGCTGCTTGTCCAGGAATTCGAAGACGCGGGGATGCAGGATGTAGCGCCCGGTGATGGACAGGGTGGACGGCGCCGTTTCCGGATCGGGTTTTTCGATCAAGCCCTTGGCACGTGCGATGCGGCCGTTGTCGTGTTCCACGTCAAGGATGCCGTAACGCTTCACATGCTCGCGCGGGACATCGATGACCGCGACCACGTTGCCGCCCACTTCCGTGTGCAGGTCGACCATCTGACGCAGGCAGGGGGTCTTGGAGAGGATCAGGTCGTCCGGCAGGATGACGGCGAAAGGCTCGTTCTCGACCAGGTCCCTGGCGCACCAGACGGCATGGCCCAGCCCCAGGGGCTCGGTCTGGCGGGTATAGGACACCTGGCCGGATTTAGGCATCCACGAGGTGACCATCTCGATTTCCTTGAACTTGCCGCGCTCGGAGAGCGTGCGTTCCAAGTCGGGAGCATGGTCGAAATGGTCTTCCAGGGCCGTCTTGCCGCGTCCGGTGACGAAGATGAAGTGTTCGATTCCGGCGGCGGCGGCTTCCTCCACCGCATACTGAATCAGCGGCTTGTCCACCACCGGCAGCATTTCCTTCGGCATCGCCTTGGTTGCCGGAAGGAAACGGGTACCCATGCCGCCTACAGGAAAAACCGCCTTACGCACGCGACGCATAGAGAAATCCTTTCTGATAGTAACGGAATCAGCCCTACAGCACATGGCCTCTGAAACCACGTGCTGTATGTGCCATGCCTCCAGGCCCCGCGCAACCGGCGCCTGACGGAGTATTTAGGCCATCATATGGATAATAGAGGCGGAATTAGGTCGAAAGCAAAAGATCGCGGGCTTCATTCAACTTGGCAGCGAGCCAAGAGGAACCGCCCCGGTCGGGATGGGCCCCGGCCATAAGACGACGATGGGCGGCCTTGATGTCTTCGGGCGTAGCCCCGGGGGACAGCCCCAAAATGGCCAAGGCTTCCTCACGGGTCATGGGGCCGGAACCGGAGGAAGAAGAAGCTTCATCCTGATGTGTCCGCTCGCGCCATTCCGGCCAAGTACGGTCGAGCCAGGCTTCGACCAATTGGCGCGATTGTTCATCCGACGCCGCCTCGGACAGCAGCGCCAGCCCTTCCGCTTCCGTCAATTCCTCCAGCCTCCGCCCGGCCATGCTGCCGGACAGCACTTCGCCCGAGACCCGGCCGGTGGCATGATCCAGGAACATGCGCAGCAGCGGCGTCTCGATGCTGGAGGTCTGGCCGGAAGATTCCCGGCCTGCGGATGAGGCACGGCCCGAGGCGGTACCGGCGGCCGGTCCCGCCATCCCGCCGCCCAAGCCCTGGATCATGCGCAGCAGTGGAAGCAGGCCGAAGATGCGGGGCAGCATCCGCAAAGCGCGCCCGAACCAGGGCAGCAAGGCGGCGAAAGCGGCGAACAGCCAGTTCAGCCGCCCCGTCACCGCCAGCAGCACCAAGGCCACGACCGCCAGGAACAATCCCGCCCAGCGCAGGTTGCGCAGCACCGCACCGGGCGAGGCCGTCGCATACCAGCGGGCGAGCAGGATGAAGCCCACCAGCAGGACCACCCCCAGCAGCAGGGCCATGGCTCAGCCTCCGCCCATCTGGTGAGTCAGGCGCAGCACCTCGCCGCCCCGGCGCTTGCCGTAATCGGCCAGCGCCTTGCGCCCCCCGGCGGCGAAAACCGCCACGGCGGACAGCAGCTCGCGCAGTTGTTGCGGACTGGAGGCGTCGAAGCGGCAGCAGGCCCCGCCCGACAGCCGCGCCATCTCGGCGAAGGTGGAGGCGGCATTGGGATCGGTGCCTTCATGGAACAGGAAGAGCGGAACCCCCAGCAGCCCCAGCTGTCCGGCCTTGTGGCACAGGATGTCGGGATTCTCCTCGACCGCATCGCCGACGAAGACCAGGGCATTGACCTTGTTGCGCCCGGTTTCCTTGATGGCATGGTCGAGCAGGCGTCCGATCTGGGTCTGGCCGCCCCGGCAGGATACCGCCGTCATCCGCCGCGCCAGATCCTCGGACTGCGCGGTCCAGGGGCTGGCCTGGAATTCCCCGAAACCGCGATACCAGGCAAGCTGGATCAGCAGGCCGCCCAGGGATTTGGTCTCCTGGAACATCTCGGCCTGGATATGGACGGCGCGGTCCCAGCTATGCTGCCGGCTGGCCGTGGCATCCATGGCGAAGATCAGACGCCCCTGCGGCCCCGGCGCCGGTTTCGGCGCCGAAGCGAGTTTGTTCAGGAAAGCGTCGACTTCGCCCTTCGCGGGCAGGTTTTTCTCCGTCATGACCAGACGAAGATAGTGAGTCAGGCGGGCTTGAGCCAGACGGCAGTATCATGAAAGGCGGCCCCGCCCGCCGGCTGCACGGCTTCCGCCCCGACCAGGGTGTTGATCCCCGCCCCGCCGGGAAAGTCGTTGCTGCCCCAGATGCCTTCCACCACCACCGTGCCCCGGCGCAGGCCCTCGAAGGGACGAAGATGCAAAGCGGTCTCGCCGCGCCTGTTGCCGATTCGCACCAGACCGCCCTCCGCCAGGCCCAGAGCGGCGCAATCCTCGGGATGCAGCAGCGCCGTCGGCCGCTGGGCCTGACTGCGCGAGGTCGGCGTGTCGTTGAAGCAGGAATTCAGGAAATGGCGCGACGGCGCCGTGACCAGGCGGAAGGGATGCTCGTCATCGGCCGCTTCCGTCACCGCCCAGTGGTCCGGCAGGGCGGGCATGCCCTCGGTATCGCTGCCCACCGCCGACCAATCGGGCTTGAAGCGGAAGCGCCCGTCCGGCCAGCCGAAACCATCCAGGAAATGGGCCGTCTCGAAGGGCAGCGCCCGGTCCGCCCAGCCTTTCTCGTAAAGCTCGTCCGCCCCCGGCAGGCCGGAACGCCGCAGGGTATCGTCGACCAGTTCCCAGGCCGTCATCCCGAAGGCCGGATGCGCGGCCCCCAGACGCTGGGCCAGATCGTTGATCAGGTCGTGATTGCTGCGCGCCTGGCCCAGCGGCTCGATCACCTTGGGCGCCACCTGGACCAGGGTATGACCATAGGACTGCACCAGATCGTCATGTTCCAGGAAGGTCGGCGCGGGCAGCACCAGATCGGCCAGCAGCGCCGTTTCCGTCATCACCTGCTCATGCACGCAGAGGAACAGGTCCTCGCGCAGCAAGCCCTGCCGCACCAGGGCGGATTCCGGCGCCACCAGGGCCGGATTGGTGTTCTGCACCAGCATCACCGTGACCGGCGGGCCCCCCGCCAGATCGTCCGGCTCGTTGGCCAGCACCCGGCCCAGGCGGCTCATATCCAGGTTGCGGACCTTGCGCTTGCGATAGTCCTTCGCCTGCACGAAGGAGGCATCGATATCCGCCGTGGCCGAATTGCTCTGCACCGCTCCACCGCCCGGATGGCGCCAGGCACCGGTGATGGCGGGCAGGCAGGCGGCGGCATGCATCGAGACGGCGCCGTTCCGGCTGCGGGAAAAGCCATAGCCCAGCCGCAGGAAGCTGCGCTTGGTCCGCCCGTAGATCTGGGCGAAGGCCAGGATTTCCTCTTCCGTCAGGCCGGTGATCTCGGACGCCCAGGCGGGATCACGGGACGCCAGATGGGCTTCCAGTTCCGCCGCGCCGCTGGTGTAGCGCTCGATATAATCGCGGTCGGCGAAGCCTTCCTTGAACAGCACATGCATCACCGCGCAGGCCAAGGCGCCGTCGGTGCCGGGCTTGAGGCACAGATGCAGGTCGGCCTTTTCCGCCGTCGGCGTGCGATAGGGGTCGATCACCACCAGCTTGGCGCCACGGTTGCGCTTGGCCTGCTGGATCAGGCTCATCAGATGCACCTGGGTCGCCACCGGATTGGCGCCCCAGATGACGATCAGATCGCTTTCAGTCATTTCCCGGGGATCGAGGCCGCGCTTGACCCCGGCCCCGGCCATCCAGCCGGTCCCGGCGACGGTGCTGCAGATGGTTTCCTTCAGCCCCGACCAGCCCATGACATGGCGCAGGCGCTTGGTCGAACCCTGCTGCACCACGCCCAGCGTGCCGCCATAGAAGTAAGGCCAGACCGTTTCCGCCCCATGGCGTTCGGTCGCCTGCCTGATCTCCGCCACCAGCCGGTCCATGGCCTCGTCCCAGGTGATAGGGCGGAAACGGCCGCTGCCCTTGGGCCCGTCGCGCAGAAGCGGCGTCTCGATCCGGCCGGGATTATGGACGCGCTCGGCATAACGGGCGACCTTGGCGCAGAGGATGCCGTCGGTATAGGGCATCGCCCCGCCATGCAGCCGCCCGACCTTGCCGTCCGGCAGCACCTCGGCCTCGACGGCGCAGGCACTGGGGCAGTCATGGGGACAGGCGGTTCTCAGGCGGTTCGACGCATTGATCCGGTTCGACACGGGCAACTCCTTCTTCCTGCGCGCAGTCTATCATTTCTTCCGCAGTCAGGAAGGGGCTGCTATTCTCCGCCATCATGACCGAGACCATAGATTGCGCCGTGATCGGCGCCGGTGCCGTAGGATTGGCCGTCGCCCGCGCCCTGGCGCTGCGCGGGCGCGAGGTGCTGGTCCTGGAAGAAGCCGGGGCCATCGGCACCGGCACCTCCTCGCGCAACAGCGAGGTCATCCATGCCGGCATGTATTATCCCAAGGACAGCCTGAAGGCCCGCCTCTGCGTGCGCGGCAACCGCATGCTGCGCGATTTCTGCAGCGAACGCGGCGTCGATTTCGCCATGACCGGCAAGCTGATCGTCGCGACCGACGAGGCCGAGGACCGCGTGCTCGACGGATTGATGGAGAAGGCACGCCTCAACGGCACCGAGCCCCTGCGCCGCCTGACCGCCAGCGAGGCCCGCGCACTGGAGCCGGAACTGTCCTGCGTCTCGGCGCTGTTCTCGCCCGCCACCGGCATCCTCGATTCCCATGGCTACATGCTGGCCCTGCAAGCCGAAGCCGAAGCCCATGGCGCCCAGGTGGTGTTCAACACCCCCGTCACCGGCGGCCGGGGCCGGGTGATCGAGACGGGCGGCGCCGATCCCATGACCCTGTCCTGCCGCACCGTCGTCAATTGCGCCGGGCTGGGCGCCCAGAAGGTCTCCCAGGCCCTGGGGCTGGACAAGGTGCCGCCGCTCCATCTGTGCAAGGGCAACTACTTCCTTCTGTCCGGCAAGCGGCCTTTCTCGCGGCTGGTCTATCCGGTGCCGGTCGGCGGCGGGCTGGGTATCCATTACACGCTCGACCTCGCCGGCCAGGGGCGTTTCGGCCCCGACACGGAATGGGTGGACGGCATCGATTATCAGGTGGACGCACGGCGCGCCGACGTCTTCTACGCCTCCATCCGCCGCTACTGGCCGGACCTGCCCGACGGGGCGCTGCGCCCCGGCTATGCCGGCATGCGGCCGAAGATCCTGCCCCAGGGACAGGCCGCCGCCGATTTCCTGATCCATACCCGGCGCGAGCATGACGCCGAAGGTGTGGTCGCTCTTTACGGTATCGAATCCCCCGGCCTGACCGCCTCGCTGGCGCTGGCCGAGATGGTCGCGGAGTTGACCTGATGAAAACGCTTGCCCTGTTCTCCTCGCTGGCCCTGTCCGGTCTGCTTCTGACCTCTCCCGCCCAGGCCCAGGGGCGCAACATGCCCGACCCGGGCAGCTTCTCCGAACCGCTGATTGTCGAACCGGACCAGGTTCCGAACTTCCGCCGCTCCATGCGCGCCATCGTGGGCGAGATCTCGTCCTATGCCAAGACGCGCGACCCGAACTTCCTGGTCCTGGTGCGCGACGGTCTGGAACTCGCCCAACGCTCAGACCGCGAGGTGCAACTGGACGAATTCCTCGCCGAAGGACGCGACGACGTGATCATTCCGTCCCAGGGCACGCTGGAACGGGTCTATCTGCGCGCCGTCGACGGCTTCGTGCTGGACGGCACCTTCTGCGGCCGCGACGAATGGGACCGCGCCACCAGCGCGGGCGATACCGAGGATACCCTCGCCCTGGCCCAGACCGTGCGGCGCGAAGGCCCGCGGATGCTGACGGTGGAGCATTGCGGCAAGGCCGACCTGCGCAGCAACGCCCATCGCCGCGCCGCCTCGGCCAATATGCTGGCCTATGCCGAGGGCGGCCAGCAGATGGCAACCATCCCCAGCGGCCGCCCCTGGGGCGAGAATGCCGAAAGCGTGATGTCGCTGGCGGCCGCCAGGAACTTCCTGCTGCACGAGGATTCGCGGAGCTGGGACAGCCGGGCCGACTGGATCGCCGCCTTGCGCGGCACCAATCACGATTTGCTGATCGTCAATCCCTTCCACCGCATGGCCGATCCGCTGACGCGCGAGGAAGTGCAGAAGCTGAAATACAAGAGCCTGGGCAGCCGCCGCCTCGTCTTCGCCTCGATGAGCCTCGGCATCGCGCGCGAGACCGGCTTCTACTGGAACAAGGACTGGCGCCTGGGCAATCCCGCATGGCTGTCCGCCCCCGCCACCGTGCCCGGCAGCTATGTGGTCGATTACGAGGCCGAGCCCTGGAAGGACATTCTGGGCCGCACCATCGCCGGCATCATGGATTTGGGATTCGACGGCGTGATGCTCGAAGACGCCGACGCCTATTTGTTCTGGGAAGCGCGGATGCCGCTGAACTTCTTCTAAAGAGAGCTTGCTGAAACACAGATAAACACGAATAAACGGCTATATACCCGAGGGCATCCACACCTTTTCCTGTCATTCCCGCGAAAGCGGGAATCTAATCTATCGTGTCACAGCATAGCCCCCCGCTTTCGCGGGGATGACGATTTGAAGAGCAAATATATCTGCGCTCTTCCATGCCCTGAAATTCCAATCTATTTCTTTGGCTTTATCTCTTCCCAATCCTCATCCGTCAAAGCGGACAAGAAGTTGAACTGCCCGGCGCCTTGCAGCCATTCACCGCCGTCGATGGTGACGACTTCGCCGTTGATATAGCCGGCTTCATCGGCCAGCAGATAGGTGGCGAGATTGGCGAGTTCGGCATGGTCGCCGACGCGGCCCAGGGGATTCTTGCGCTCGAAGGTATCGGCCAAGTCTTCGCGCGGGACCAGGCGCTCCCATGCGCCCTTGGTCGGGAACGGGCCTGGCGCCACAGCATTGAGTCGGATGCCGCGCCCGCCCCATTCCACGGCCAGGCTGCGGGTCATGGCCAGCACACCCGCCTTGGCCATGGCCGAAGGCACGACGAAGGCCGAACCGGTCCAGGCATAGGTGGTCACCACCGACAGCACGGAAGCCTTGCGTCCTTCCGCCAGCCAACGCTTGCCGCAGCCCAGAGTCACATAGGCGGTGCCGTGCAGCACGGTTGCCAGCACCGCATCGACGGCGCGGTGCGACAGGCCTTCGGTACGGGCGATGAAATTGCCTGCGGCATTGTTGACCAGGGAATCCAGCGCCCCCTTGGCCCAGGCCTGATCCAGCATGGCGTCGACGGCCGCCGGATCACGGATGTCGCAGGGAATGGCCTCGACCTCAACGGAATGAAGCTTGCGGAATTCCTCGGCCGCTTCCTCCAGCACCTCGGCCCGGCGCCCCGTCAGCACCAGATCGGCCCCCAGTTCGGCGAAGCGCCCGGCCATACTTCTCCCCAGCCCGGTTCCGCCGCCGGTAACCAGGATGCGCTTGCCCTTCAGCAGATCGTTCTTGAACATGACCTCTCCCGCATCGGTGTTGGACCGACAGGGTGCGGGGGACCTCCGCTTCGGTCAAGACGGCAGCGGCAGGAAAGGCGGCATAGGCCACCCCTCCCCCCGAGCCCTTCAGTCGTTGGTTTTCCTCAATGGATATTGGACACGCCGGAGATGACGAAGCCTTCCTCCGGCGGATAGCGGCGGGCGGCCAGTTGGCGGGCCTCGCCTTCGTCATGGGCCTGGACCACTTGGCGGTTGATGTCGGCCCAACGGTCGGAATAGCGGGTGTGGTGCTTGTTCTGCTTCAGAAGTTCGCGGACTTCCTGGTTGTAGAGCTGGACCTCGAAACTTCTGCAACCCGGCTTGGGGCAATCGAGCGGATCCGTGAGCATTCAGCCTCCCGAAGACGTTGCGACGCTTGCGGGCCGGGGCGGCTGGCGGGCCGGCGCGCTCCGGTCCATCGGAAAGAACCATGATTCCACGCCTGCCCAACGGGGAGAAAGACCTCGAACTGGATAGATCGGGGCGCAAGCGACATACGCAAATCTAGCCCGCACGAATGGAGCGGGCTCTCAGCCGCGCCAGTCCGCCAGGGCCTGGGCGAGACGCCGACGCGCCGCGTCGTCGGGAGGCAGGCCGAAGCGCAGCCAGCGCGGCGAATGGGAAAAGGGACGTACCAGGATGCCCGACCGCGCCAGATGCTCGTACAGTGCCCAGGCGCGCGGCGCACCGGCCAGACGGAACAGGCTGGTGCCGCCGATGATCGCCAGACCGGCCTGGCGCAGCACCTCGTCCAGCATCCTCGCCTCCTCCGCCAGCCGCGTGCGCATGGCCTCGGCCCAGTCGCGGTCGGCCAGGGCCCGGCACCCCACCGCCACGGCCGGGCCGGGCACCGACCAGGGTCCCAGCCATTTCCGCAGGCAGGCGGCCAGATCGGGCTCGGCCAGGGCGAAGCCCAGGCGCAGCCCGGCGAGGCCGTAGAACTTGCCGAAGGAGCGCAACACCACCATGCCGGTCCTCAGCCGCCCGGCGGCGGACAATTCCGGCGTGACGTCGCAAAAGGCCTCGTCCACCACCAGCAGGCCGCCGCGCGCGGCCATCCTCTCGGCCAAGGCGGCCAGGGCCTCGGGGTCATGGGAACGGCCGTCGGGATTGTTGGGATTGACCACTACGATCACGCGCGCCAGGGTCTCGGCTTCCTCGGGGTCGGCCTCGACCACCTCATGCCCCCAGCTTTCCCAGGCCTTGGCATGCTCGCCATAGGTCGGGCCGCTGACCGCCACCATCCCCGGCGGCAGCAGGCGCGGCAGCCATTGGATCAGGGCCTGGGTCCCCGCCGCCGCCGCCACATGGTCGGGGCCGGGCGCGCCATAGCATGCCGCCGCCGCCTCGCGCAGCCGCAGGTCCGCACCGGCATCGGGCAGCCGCGTCCAGCTCTCCGCCGTCAGGGCGGGAAGCGGGTAGGAATGGGGATTGATGCCCGTGGACAGGTCAAGCCAGCCCTGGTCCGGACGCCCGAAACGCGCCTCGGCCCCGGCCAGATCGCCGCCATGCACGGGCAAGCCGCTGCTGGGATCGAAAATCATGGGGCAAGGCTGTATCACCCGCCGCCGCGCGGATCAAGGGCGGGGAAACAAGCTTTCCGAAAGACATTCTCCGGCGAAATTATTTAGCGCATCTAAACATCGGAAAGAAAGTCTAAGTCTTTCTTCTTTCCCCATGCTGAATTGCTGCGGCGCACGAATTGAAGGCTTTTGTACCCCCCGCCAAATCTAAAAAAAGAAGGACGGCAGCCGTCTCGGCCAAGTCCATAAGAAATGGGAGGAAAAGCGATGCAGGTCTTCGACGCCCCCGATTTCGACCAACACGAACTGGTGCTGCATTGCCAGGATCGCGCCAGCGGCCTGCGCGCCCTGATCGCCCTGCACGACACCACCCTGGGCCCGGCCCTGGGCGGCTGCCGCATGTGGCCCTATGGCAGCGAGGACGATGCCCTGCGCGACGTGCTGCGCCTGTCGCGCGGCATGACCTACAAGGCGGCGCTGGCCGGGCTGCCCTTCGGCGGCGGCAAGGCCGTCATCATCGGCGATTGCCGCCGCGACAAGACACCCGCCTTGATGGCCGCCTTCGGCCGCAAGGTCGAGGCGCTGGGCGGGCGCTACGTCACCGCCGAGGATGTCGGCACCACGGTCGCCGACATGGATGTCTTGCGCAAGGTCACTCGCCATGTCCTGGGCATTTCCGGCAGTTTCGGCGATCCCTCGCCCGCCACCGCCCGGGGCGTGCTGGCCGGTATCCGCGCCGCCCTGGCCCATCGTCTGGGCAATCCAGACCCCAAGGGACGCCGCATCGCCCTCCAGGGGCTGGGCAATGTCGGCTTCGCCCTGGCCCGCCTGCTCCGGGAACAGGGAGCAAGGCTGGTGGTGGCCGACATCCATGCCGATGCCTGCGCCCGGGCCGCCGCCGAACTGGGCGCCGAAGTCACCACTCCCGACAAGATCGCCGCCACCGAGGCCGACGTCTTCAGCCCCTGCGCCCTGGGCGGCGTACTGAACGACGACACCATTCCCCGCCTCAACGCCCCCATCATCGCCGGGTCCGCCAACAACCAGCTCGCCGACGCGCGGCACGGCGCGATGCTGGCCGAAAAGACCATCCTCTACGCCCCCGACTACGCCATCAACGCGGGCGGGCTGATCTATGTCGGCGGCGAGCGGCTGGGCTGGAACAAGCCCCAGGCGCTCGCCCGCGTCGATTCCATAGGAGACACGCTGGCAGAGATCTTCCGCCGCGCCGAAGCCGAAGGGCGCCCGACCGCCGCCCTTGCCGACGAGCTGGCCGAGGAGCGGTTGCGACAGGCACGCGAGAAAAAAGCGGCGGAGGCAGCCTAACCACCCTATGTCTGGGTGGCCGTAACTGCCATGGAGCGACCGGTTGGACACCCAGACGCTTCTCTATAACTTCACCGCTTTCTTCATCATCATCGATCCGGTGGGCACGGCGGCGATCTTCGCCGTCATGACCCACGGCCAGACCAACCATCAGCGCCGCAGCATGGCCCTGCGCGCGACATTGCTGGCCTCGGTCATCCTGTTCGTCTTCGCCTTCATCGGCGAGCCCTTGCTGACCGCCCTGGGGATCGGCCTGCCGGCCTTCCGCGTGGCGGGCGGCGTGCTGCTGTTCCTGCTGGCGGTGGACATGGTCTTCGCCCGCCAGTCCGGGCTGCGCTCGGTCACCGACACCGAGGACCGCGAGGCCGTGCGGCGCGAGGACATCACCGTCTTTCCCCTCGCCTTCCCCTTGATCGCCGGTCCCGGCGCCATGACGTCGGTGGTGCTGCTGATGGGGGAAGCCGCGGGCCGCCCCTTGCCGACGGCCGGCGTCCTGGGCGTGCTGGGGGCAGTGCTGCTTCTGCTGCTGATCCTGCTGCTGGTCGCGACCCGGGTGCTGCGGGTGCTGGGCCAGACGGGAGCCAATGTGATCAGCCGCCTGCTCGGCGTGTTGCTGGCAGCCCTGGCCGTGCAATTCATCTTCGACGGCCTGGCCGAGGCCCTGCGATTGTAATACCGGATCGTACTACCAAACCCTCTTTTACTCTTATTGTTCCTATGCTAATCCTGCGCTCCGATTGAGAGGCATTCGCATTACCCACTTGCCAAGGCTCCTGCTTGGGAAGCATACTGGCCAAGAATTGCGAACAACTAGCAATCGCATTTTTGAATCTCGGGGAGAAAGGGTTACCTGATGCGTCTTCATGCTCGTCTTATCGGCTTCGCCGTCGCCGCCGCCACCGTGGCCGGCGCCACTGCCGTGCAGGCCGCCGAGGTCAATGTCTATTCCTCCCGCCAGGATCACCTGATCAAGCCGCTGCTGGACCAGTACAGCGAAAGCACCGGCGTGCAGGTCAACCTGCTGAGCGGTTCCGCCGAGCAACTGATCGAGCGCCTGAAGAACGAAGGGGCCAACAGCCCCGCCGACGTGCTGATCACCGTCGACGTCGGCAACCTGCACAGCGCCAAGATGGCCGACGTGCTCCAACCCATTTCCTCGCCGGTGCTTGACAGCAACGTGCCCGCCAACTACCGCGATTCCGACGGCAACTGGTATGGCCTGTCGCGCCGCGCCCGCGTGATCTTCTACAGCAAGGACCGGGTGCAGCCGTCCGAACTGTCGACCTATGAAGCCCTGGCCGGCGACGAATGGAAGGGCCGCATCTGCATCCGCTCGTCCGGCAACATCTACAACCAATCGCTGCTGGCCGCGATGATCGCCACCGAAGGCGAGGAAAAGGCCGAAGCCTGGGCCAAGGGCATCGCCGAGAACATGGCCCGCCAGCCCCAGGGCGGCGACCGCGACCAGATCAAGGCCGTGGCGGCCGGTGAATGCGACGTCGCCATCGCCAACACCTATTATTTCGGCAACATGGCCGCCTCGGATAATGCCGAGGACAAGGCCGTCGTCGAGAAGATCGGCGTGTTCTTCCCGAACCAGGGCGATCGCGGCACCCATGTCAACCTGTCGGGGGCCGGTGTGACCAAGGCCTCGAAGAACAAGGAAGAAGCGATCAAGCTGATCGAGTACCTGACCTCGGACGAGGCCCAGGAATGGTACGCCCAGGTCAACAGCGAATATCCGGTGAAGCCGGGCGTGGCGGTCTCGCCCATCCTGGCCAGCTGGGGTGAATTCAAGGCCGATGCGGTCCAGGCCCAGAAGCTTGGCGAGAACAACGCCGCAGCGGTCAGGATCTTCGACCGGGTCGGCTGGCGCTGACGAGACGAGGCGGGGGAGAAATCCCCCGCCTTTTTCTTTTCCGCATCCTGTTAGGCGTCTCAGGCGGGAGGATCAGGATGTTCCTATGGCGCGGCCTGAAACCAGGGTCCCTGCGGGCCCTTTTGGAATTCCTTGCCGGTAGGCGCAAGCCCGGCAAGCTGGCGGCAAAGCCTGCGACGAAGCCACCGGACAAACCGAAGCCTAAGTAATACTCCTCCGCCCTTTGTCCCGGCTTAGCGCCGCAGGACGAATTTTCCCATCTCTTCCCGGTCCTGCCAGCCGAGGCGGACCAGTTCCGGGTCGGCATGTTCCTCGACCGGATAGCCGATGCAAAGATAGGCGACCAGGATCCAGTCCTCAGGGACATCCAGGTCGGCGCGCACCCGGACGGGGTCGATGATCGAGACCCAGCCCACCCCCAGGCCCCAGGACCGTCCCGCCAGCCACAGGGTATGGATCGCCGCCACCACCGAATAGTCGATGGTCAGCGGCATGGAACGCCGCCCCAGGCCATGGCCGGTCTCGGTGTCGCGATCGGCGAAGACCGCCAGATGCACCGGCGCGTCGTCCAGCCCGGCCAGCTTCAGCCGGGCATAAAGGCGGGCCCGCTCGCCCGAATAATCCTGCAGGGCTTCGGCATTGCTGGCGATGAAATTGTCCCGCACGGCCGCCCGTCGCACCGGGTCCTCGACATGGACGAAACGCCAGGGCTGGCTGTTGCCCACCGAAGGCGACAGGCAGGCCAGTTCTATCAGGCGGTCGATCAGCGTCCCATCCACCGGATCGGTACGGAACCGGCGCACATCCCGCCGCCAGACGATCAGGTCCTCCAGCTTCCGCCGGAAGGCGCCATCGAAATCCGGCTTGCCGATCTCCCCCATCGCCCTTCCCCTTTTTCAGTTCGACGGAAGCCGCCCTATTCTTCCTCCCGCTCCGTCTTGCCCCGGCGGGCGGGGATGCCGACGCGGCGGCCATGCTCGTCGCGCAGGGTCACCAATTCGGTAACGACGCCGTGCAGGGTGCGGACTTCCTGCGTGGTCAAGCCGGCGCGCTGGAACATGTTGCGGATGTTGCGCACCATGCTGGGGCGCTTCTCCTCATTGCGGAAGAAGCCGCACTCGTCCAGTTCGCGTTCCAGGTGGTTGAAGAAGCCCAGCAATTCTTCCTTCGTCGCCGGGCCGGTATGACCCAGGCTCATCTGCTGGGGCGGGGTCTCGTCGCCCGCCTGATACCATTCATAGCCGATCACCAGCACCGCCTGCGCCAGGTTCAGCGAGCAATAGGCGGGGTTGAGCGGCACGGTCAGCATGGCATCGGCCAAGGCCAGGTCGTCGTTTTCCAGGCCGTTGCGCTCGCGCCCGAACAGTACGCCGCATTTCAGCCCCTGCGCCGCCTTGGCGTGGATTTCCGTCGCGGCCAGGCGCGGCGTGACCACCGGCTTGGTCATGAAGCGGTTGCGCCCCGTCGTGGCATAGACATAGTTCAGGTCGGCGATCGCTTCTTCGGTGGTGTTGTAGACCTTGGCCCCTTCCAGCACCGAGACCGCCCCCGACGAGGCCGCCTGCGCCTTCTCGGACAGCCAATTCTCGCGCGGCGCGACCAGCCGCATGTCGGTCAGGCCGCAATTGAGCATGGCGCGGGCCGCCGTGCCGATATTCTCGGACAATTGGGGATGGACCAGGATGATGCTGGGCCCCTCGCCGTTCAGCACGCTGGGGGCCGGCTGCTTGGACGAATCGGTTCCGGCCATGATCTACGCCTCGGCTCCGTCGCGGAGCAGTTTATAGACGATACTGTCGTAGAGGGCGCCGAAGGACGCGTCGATGACGTTGGCCGAGACGCCGACGGTGGACCAGCGTTCCCCCTGGCCGTCGGCGCTTTCGATCATCACGCGGGTGACGGCGCCGGTGCCGGCCTGCGGGGTCAGGATGCGGACCTTGTAATCCACCAGCTTCAGGTCGGCCAGTTGCGGATAGCGATGGACCAACACCTTGCGCATCGCGGCGTCCAGCGCATTGACCGGGCCGTTGCCCTCGGCCACCGTCATCATCCGCTCGCCGCCCAGATCCACCTTGATGGTGGCCTCGGACAGGGTGATCAGTTCGCCCTTGGCGTTCCAGCGCCGCTCGTCGATGACGCGGAAGGAGTTCAGGCGGAAGAATTCCGGCACATGCTCCAGCGCCCGCCGCGCCAGCAATTCGAAGCTGGCCTCGGCGCCGTCATAGGCATAGCCGTTGTATTCGCGCTGCTTCACTTCCTCGACGAGGCGCGCGACCTTGGGGTCATTGGCTTCGACATCCAGGCCGATCTCGCGGAAGCGGGCCAGGATGTTCGAACGCCCGGCTTGGTCGGAGACGACGATATGGCGGCGGTTGCCGACCAGATCGGGAACCACGTGTTCGTAGCAGCGGGGATCCTTCTCGACCGCCGAGACATGTAGCCCGCCCTTATGGGCGAAGGCCGATTCGCCGACATAGGGGGCGTTGCGGTTGGGCGCGCGGTTCAGGCGCTCGTCCAGGGCGCGGGAGACATGGGTCAGACGCGTCAGGTCGTTGGCCGAGACCCCCGTCTCGAAGCCCATCTTGAGCATCAGGTTGGGGATGATCGAGATCAGGTTGGCATTGCCGCAGCGCTCGCCCAGGCCGTTCAGCGTACCCTGGATCTGGCGGGCCCCGGCGCGCACGGCGGCCAGGGAATTGGCCACCGCCGATTCGGTGTCGTTATGGCAGTGGATGCCCAGATGGCTGCCCGGTACGATTTCCGTCACTTGGCGGACGATGTCTTCCACCTCATGGGGCAAGGTGCCGCCATTGGTGTCGCACAGCACCACCCAGCGCGCGCCGGCCTCGTAGGCGGCGGCGATGCATTTCAGCGCATAGGCGGGGTTGCCCTTGAAGCCGTCGAAGAAATGTTCGGCATCGAACATCACTTCCTCGGCCTTGCTGCGCGCATGGGCGATGCTCTCGCCGATCATGCGCAGGTTTTCCTCCAGATCGATGCCCAGGGCGGTCTGGACCTGGAAGTCCCAGCTCTTGCCGACCATGGTCACGACGCGGGCCTTGGTGGTCAGCAGCGCCTGGAGGCCAGGATCGTTCTCAGCCGAGCGCCCGGCCCGGCGGGTCATGCCGAAGGCCGAAAGACGGGCACGGTTCAGGGAAGGAGGATTCTCGAAGAAGGCGTCGTCGGTGGGGTTGGCACCCGGCCAGCCGCCTTCCACGTAATCAATTCCCAACCTGTCCAGTTCGCGCGCAATCGCCACCTTGTCGGAAACAGAGAAATCGACGCCCTGTGTCTGGGCCCCGTCACGCAGGGTGGAATCGTACAGATAGACGCGCTTGTCGCTCATTGCCGGATATCACTCGCCCCAAGGGAAAGTTACGAAAATGCCCCAGGACGCGGCTTTGCTCAAGCACTATGACTGAAGGCACGGGCCTCGACGTCTTCCAGCCAGTCCAAAAGCGGATCCGCGGACCGGCGCCAGAGAGCATCGAGCAGCATCACATGCGGAACATCCGGGTCCATGATCGGCGTGACGCCATAGGCCCAGGCCGCCCGCCGCACGGCATCGGCTGGAATGAAACGGTCCTTCTCGCCGCCCATCACCAGCACCCGCTCGGCCTTGGTGCAGGCAGGCCAGATGCCCGGCGTCATCAGCTCGAAAAGCGCCCGGGCCGATTCCTTCTGCATCAGGGGCAGATAGCGCATCACCGCCGATTGCGGCGTCGCCTCCGAGAACAGCACAGGGAAGACGGCTTCGGGCGACACCGCCTGATGTCCCCAGGCCTGCAGCACGCCCAACTGCCAGAAGGCATTGGGGGAATAGAGGCTCATATGCAGGCTGGACGTGAACAAGCCTTCCGGCGGCACCGGATGCAACAAGGCCATGCCCGGAACGGCGCGGCGCTGGGCATAAAGCTGGGCGACCGCCGCTCCCATGGAATGCCCCACCAGGATCGGCACCTCTTCCATGCCGTCGACGACCTGTTCCACATCGGCCACATAATCGCACAGGGACCAGTTGTGCAGATTCTCTTCCCCGCCGCTCTTGCCGTGGCCGCGCAAGGACAAGGCATAGGATCGCCAGCCATTCTTGGCGAAATAGGGCAGGAAATGCTCGTTCCAGGCCCAGGCGCCGCAATAGGCGCCATGGATGAACAGCAACGGCGGACGACCCGGCACTTTCTTGCGAGGCTGGGCGTCAATGACCTCGATCGCGATTTGGCTCATGCAGGGATATTGCCCGGATTCTGTTGGGGAAAGGTAAAGGCTAGGCCCTCTTCCAGGTGGTGCCTCCGGCTCCGTCTTCCAATAGGATGCCGCGCGCGGCCAAATCATCGCGGATCCGGTCGGCCAAGGCGAAGTCGCGCGCCTTGCGGGCCTCCATGCGCTGCCGGATCAGGGATTCGATTTCGATTTCATCCACATCGCCGCCAGCGGCGCTCCATTTGAACCAGTGTTCCGGGTCCTGCTGCAACACGCCCAAGGCATCGCCCGCCGCCAGCAACCGCCCCTTTGCGCGGGCCTTCTCCTCGGGCGAAGCGGCCTTGTTCAGTGCCCCGGCCAGTTCATGGAGATGGGCGATGGCCAGGGGCGTGTTCAGGTCGTCCTCGAGCGCCGCCAGCATTTCCAGCGGCAATTCCTCGCGGCCCACGGCCTCGACGTCCTCGGCATTGCGCAGGGCGGTGTAGAAACGGTCCATGGCCTGGCGGGCCTGCTTCAGCCCCTCATTGGTCCAGTCCAGCGGCTGGTGGTAATGGGTCGAAAGCATGCACAGGCGGATGGCCTCGCCCGGCGCCTGTTCCAGCAAGTCGCGCACGGTGAAGAAGTTGCCCAGGGACTTGGACATCTTCTCTCCCTCGACCATCAGATGGCCGTTATGCACCCAATAGCGGGCGAAGGGCTGGCCGTGGGCACAGCGGCTTTGCGCGATCTCGTTCTCGTGATGGGGAAAGACCAGGTCCTGGCCGCCGCCATGGATGTCGAAGGTCTTGCCCAGATATTGTGCCGACATGGCGCTGCATTCGATATGCCAGCCCGGCCGCCCGCGCCCCCAGGGGCTGTCCCAGCCCGGCAGATCGTCGCTCGAAGGCTTCCACAACACGAAATCGGCCGGGTTCTTCTTATAGGGCGCGACCTCGACGCGGGCTCCGGCGACCAATTCGTCCTGAGAACGGCGCGACAGGCACCCGTAATCGGGCATCGAGGGCACCGAGAACAGCACATGCCCCTCGGCGGCATAGGCATGGCCCTTGTCGATCAGCGTCTCGATCATGGCGATCATCTGCGCGATATGGGCGGTGGCGCGCGGCTCGATATCCGGCGGCAGGGCGTTCAGCGCGGCGATGTCCTCGTGGAACATCCGCGTCGTCCGCTCGGTCAGGGCGGAGATGGGCTCGCCATTCTCCTTGGCCCGCGCATTGATCTTGTCGTCCACGTCGGTGATGTTGCGCACATAGGTCACCGAGGGATAAAGCCGTTTGAGCAGGCGGTACAGCACGTCAAAGACGATGATCGGACGGGCATTGCCGATATGGGCGCGGTCATAGACGGTGGGGCCGCAGACATACATGCCGACAGCCGAGGGATTCAAAGGCTCGAAAGCCTCTTTCTGGCGGGTCAGCGTGTTGTAGAGAACCAGCGGCACTTTCGTCTCCTTGAGAAATCCTGCGGCCCGCCCCTGTGCGGAAAGGCCATGCATAGCATAAGTCTTCTTGGGCTCCGCCCAAACCCGCCAGGAGGCTCGGCCTCCTGGACCTCGTTCATTTTTCCTCGTCATTCCCGCGAAAGCAGCTATGACGAAACGGGCTGGGCACTGGCCCATGCTTCGAGACGCCCCTGCGGGGCTCCTCAGCATGAGGTCTAAATAGCTGAAATAGCCTCATCTTGAGGAGCCGCATCAGCGGCGTCTCGAAAGATGAAGGCGGTCCAAAAGCATTTCAGCCTCTTTCTTCCCAGCCTCTCTTTCCTAAGCCGTCCGTCCCTTCAGCCGGGCTTCGACGCGGGCGCGGCCGATCAGCGGCAGCAGGGTCTTGAGTTCCGGCCCCTGCTCGCGCCCGGTGATGGCGAGGCGCAGGGGATGGAACAGGCCCTTGCCCTTGCGGCCCGTCGCCTCCTTGACGGCGGCCGTGAACCGCCCCCAGGTGTCTTCGTCCCAGGGCTCGGGCGGCAGCAGGCCGGCGGCCTGGGCGGTGAAATCGGCGTCCTCGATCACCGGCGCGACCTCGCCCCGGCAGATCCCCCACCATTCCCGCATGTCGTCCAGGCGCTCCAGATTGCCCCGCACGGCCGTCCACAGGGCCTCGTCCACGCCGGTCATGCCCATGGCTTCGAGGCGGCTCCTCGCTTCCTCGTAGGGCATCTCGTGGACCAGGCGGCTGTTGAGATGGGCCAGTTCGGCCGGGTCGAATTTCGGTGTCGAACGGCCGAATTTTCCGATGTCGAATTCGTCGATCAGTTCGTCCAGGCTGTGGCGCAGCTGGATGGCGTCCGAGGTGCCCAGCTTGGCCAGCAGCGAGTTCAGCGCCATCGGCTGGATGCCCTGTTCACGCAGTTCGCGCAGCGAGCCGCTGCCCAGGCGCTTGGACAGGCCGCCGCCGGAAATATCGGTCAGCAGCGGCAGATGGCCGAATTCCGGCACCGACGCTCCCAGGGCCTGGAACAGCTGGACCTGGACGGCGGTATTGGTGACATGATCCTCGCCGCGGATGATATGGGTGACGCCCAGTTCGGCATCGTCCACCACCGAGCACAGCGTATAGAGCGGCAGGCCGTCGCCGCGCAGCAGCACCGGATCGCTGAGATGGTCGGGATGGAAATGGCAATGGCCGCGTGCCATGTCCTCCCAGGCCACTTCCCGGGATTCCAGCTTGAAGCGCCAATGGGGCTGGCCGCGTTCTTCCTGCAGCCGCGCCTTGTCGGCCTCGCTGAGCTTCAGCGCGGCGCGGTCGTAGACCGGCGGCTTGCCCTGGGCGAGGCGGCGCTTGCGCTTGGCTTCCAATTCCTCGGGCGTTTCCCAGCAGGGATAGAGCCTTCCCAAGGCCTTCAGCTGCTCGACGGCGGCGGCGTAGCGGTTATGGCGCTGCGACTGCCAGGCCTTGCGGTCCCAGGTCAGGCCCAGCCAGCGCAGGTCTTCCATGATGCCGTCGGCGAATTCCGGGCGCGAACGCTCGGTATCGGTATCGTCCATGCGCAGCAGGAAATAGCCGCCATGGGATTTGGCGAACAGCCAGTTGACCAGGGCGACACGGGCATTGCCCACATGCAGAAGCCCCGTGGGGCTGGGTGCGAAGCGCACCAGGACGTTCATGCGTTCCTCGTAAAGGCATTGGTGATGGGATAGCGGCGGTCGCGGCCGAAGGCGCGGCTGGTGATCTTCACGCCCGGCGGGGCCTGACGGCGCTTGTATTCCGCCAGATCGAGCATCCGCCAGACGCGGCGGACCAGGGCTTCCTCGAAGCCCTTGGCGACCACGTCGGAGACGCCGAGTTCGTCCTCGATCAGATGGGACAGGATGGCGTCCAGCACCTCATAGGGGGGCAGGCTGTCCTGGTCGCGCTGGTCGGGCTTCAATTCGGCCGAGGGCGGCTTGGTGATCACCCTGTCGGGCATGACCAGGCCGTCGGGGCCCAGGGCACCCGCGGGCTTGGCTTGGTTGCGCCAGCGGCAGAGGTCGAAGACGGTGGTCTTGTAGACGTCCTTCAGTACGGAATAGCCGCCGCACATATCGCCATAGAGCGTGGCATAGCCGGTGGACATTTCCGACTTGTTGCCGGTGGACAGCACCATATGGCCGAACTTGTTGGAGATCGCCATCAGGGTGATGCCGCGCGAGCGGGACTGAAGGTTTTCCTCGGTGATGCCCGGCTCGGTCCCGGCGAACAGGCCGGACAGCATCTGGCCGAAGGCGCCCATGGCCGGTTCGATATTGATGATGTCGTAGCGCGTGCCCAGCATCCGCGCCACAGCCTCGGCATCGTCCAGGCTTTCCTGCGAGGTATAGGGCGAGGGCATCATCACGCAATGCACCTTGTCCGCCCCCAGGGCATCCACCGCCACCGCCGCCGAAAGCGCGGAATCGATGCCGCCCGACAGGCCCAGCAGCACGCCGGGGAAGCGGTTCTTGGTCACGTAGTCGCGCAGCCCCAGCATCATCGCCTGATAGATGTCTTCCAGCGGGTGCAGGGGCGGGGCCAGCGTGCTTTCGGTGGTCCAGCCGTTCTCGCCGCGCGTCCAGGTCGCGGTCTCCACCGCCTCGACCCAGGCGGGCATCTGCAGGATCGGACGGCAGCGGGCATCGAGCGCGAAGGACGCGCCGTCGAAGACCAGTTCGTCCTGGCCGCCCACCTGATTGACGTAAAGCAGCGGCAGGCCGCTTTCGGTCACCCGCGCCACGGCATGGTTCTGGCGCATGCCGGACTTGTCCGTCTCGAAGGGCGAACCGTTGACCACCACCAGCATCTCGGCGCCCGATTCCTCCAGGCATTCCGTGACGTCGGGAAACCACATGTCCTCGCAGATCATCACCCCCAGCCGCAGGCCGCGAAAGGCCATGGGGCCGGGGCATGGGCCGGGCTCGAAAACGCGGACCTCGTCGAAGACTCCGTAATTGGGCAGGTGATGCTTGTAGCGCACCGCCGCGATACGCCCGCCATCGAGCAGCAGCACCGCGTTATGGCGCTTGCCGCCGTCCAGCCAGGGCGCCCCGACCAGCAGGGCCGGGCCGCCATCGGCGGTTTCCGCCGCCAATTCCTCGACCCCTTCGCGGATACGCGCGAGGAAGGAATTCTTCAGCACGAGGTCTTCCGGCGGATAGCCGGACAAGGTCAACTCGCCGCAAATGACAAGCTCGGCCCCTTGCTCCGTGGCCTGGGCGCGGGCTTGGCGAATGCGGGCCACATTGCCGGCGACGTCACCGACCACGGGGTTGATCTGGGCGAAAGCGATGCGGATCGTGTCGGTCATTGTCCTGCCGTCTGCAAGGAAGCGGTCCTTGGTATTTGCGCTTTCACGCTTTTAGGCGCAAGCGAGCCCGCTGGCAATGGCGTCCACGCCCCCGGCCCGAAGGGGAAACCCCTCCCCTCACCGCCCGGGAAGGAAGATGAGCTGACGCTCGGTACGGTCTTCGAGAAGACCCCGGCGCATCTGGCCGAGCAGGCTGCGCAGGCTTTCCTCCTCGGCCCCCGGCTGCGCCTCGACCCTGCCGCCGATATCGGAAAGGGGCTGTTCCTGATGGCAGAAGGCGGCCATGGCGGTGATCCGCCCGGTTCCGGACGCCGCCTCGGTCGGCACCCGCCCTTCGCAAAGCTGCGCAGGCGAGGCATTGACGGCGGGCGAGAAGGCGAGCACGACCCGCAGGCTGGGCGTGACCGCCTGCTCCGGCATCCTGGTGAAGGTGACGTAGCGCAGGCCGACGGGGCCGGAAAAGTTCCGGGTCACCCAGTCCTCCATGCCCTCCCCGGTCGGAACATTGTGCAGCTCCAGCAGCATGGCGCCGCGCCCGGCGATATAATCGACATGGCTGTAGACCGCCGGGGAATGGTTGCCGCCGGGCGTGGTCACCGGCCCGCCGCAGGCCGCCAGAAGGGCAAGGGCGGCCAGGGCACAGAAGCGTATGCGCATCCTCTTCTCCTTAAACTTCCTTGGCGGGAAAGGCCTTATCCGCTGAACCGTCCGCCGATCAGGAATTCGATATTCCCTTCCGGTCCCTTGATCGGGCTTTCGGTGATGCCCAGGACCTGCCAGCCCGGCAGAGCGGCCAGCCAAGCCGAGATGCGGTCGCAGACTTCCTGATGCAACTCCGGCTCGCGCACCACGCCGCCCTTGCCGACACGGCCCTTGCCCACTTCGAATTGGGGCTTGATCAGGGCGACCAGCCAGCCGCCGGGCCGCACCAGGGACAGGGCGGCGGGCAGAACCACCTCCAACCCGATGAAACTGGCATCGCAAACGACGATATCGATGGGATCGGGAATCGTCTCGGCGGAAAGGTGACGCGCATTGGTCCGTTCCATCACCACCACGCGGGGATCGCTGCGCAGCTTCCAGGCCAGCTGGCCGTGGCCGACATCGACCGCATAGACCTTGGACGCGCCGCGCGTCAGCAGGACATCCGTGAAGCCGCCGGTCGAGGCGCCGACATCGAGTCCGATGAAGCCGGTGGGATCGATGCCGAAATGGTCGAGCCCCTTCACCAGCTTCAGCCCGCCGCGCGAGACCCAGGGATGGTCCTGGCCGCGCAGGTCGATGGCGACGTCCTCGCCCACCTGCAGACCGGGCTTGTCGAGGCGCTTTTCGCCGGAAAAGACCAGCCCGGCCATGACCAGGGCCTGGGCGCGGGCGCGGCTCTCGGCTAGCCCCCGGTCCACCAGCAGCTGATCCAGACGCTTGCGGCTCATCGCACGGAACTCCGGCGCGAAGGGAAAGAAAAGAAGAGATGAGACATGGCCGAATGATGCCCTACCCCATGCGAGGGAACAAGCGCCGCGCCTCGGGAAAGGAAATTGCGCCTTTCTGAAGGAAGAGCTAATATGACAAAAACGTCCAATAAGGTTTTATAACAAATAATGCCGACACTCCTCTTCACGCATCCGGCTTGCCTCGAACATGACACCGGCCCCCATCATCCGGAATGTGCTGACCGCCTGAAAGCCGTTCTGGCGGCGCTGGAAGGCGAGGAATTCACGCTGCTGCACCGTGAAGAGGCGCCCCATGCGACCATGGAGCAATTGCTGCGCGCCCATCCGCCGCATCATGTGGATTACGTTCTGTCCCACCTGCCCCATGGCGACATGGTCCATCACCTGGACCCCGACACCGTGGTCTCGGCCAATTCCGGCGAGGCCGCCTTGCGCGCCGCCGGGGCGGTGGTGGCCGCCGTGGATGCCGTCGCCCGCAAGGAATGCCGCAACGCCTTCTGCGCCGTGCGGCCGCCCGGGCACCATGCCGAACGGGACCAGTCCATGGGCTTCTGCCTGTTCAACAATGTCGCGATCGGCGCCCTGCATGCGCGCGAGGTTCATGGCCTGCGCCGCGTCGCCGTGATCGATTTCGACGTCCATCACGGCAACGGCACCCAGCATATCTTCGAGGAAGACGCCGAACTCTTCTACGGCTCGACCCACCAGGCCAATGCCTTTCCCGGCACCGGCGGCATCGCGGAATGCGGCGTCGGCGGCAATATCTGCAACGTCCCCCTGCCGCCCGGCGCGACCGGGGCGGAATTCCGCAGCGCGATGTCCGAGAAGGTGTTGCCCGCCCTGCGCGCCTTCCGGCCCGACATCATCCTGATCTCGGCGGGCTTCGACGCCCATGCCAGCGACCCGATGGCCCATCTGCGCCTGACCACCGCCGATTTCTCGTGGGTCACCCATGAAATCCTGAAAATCGCTGACGAAACCTGCAATTCGCGGGTGGTATCGGTGCTGGAAGGCGGCTACGACCTCACCGCGCTGGCGGCCTGCACGGTCGCGCATGTGCGGGCCCTGATGGGATCATAAGTTTGAGTCGGGGGGCTTTTCCGCCCCTGCCCTTGCCTCCGCTGAATGCCGCGCGTAAACTTCCGGCCTTTCGTTTCTGAACCCCATGGGGAGTGAGTATGGCCGAGACCGGAAACACAGCCGCCGACATCCAGGCGCTGAGCTTCGAGGAGGCCCTGGCCGAACTCGAACGCATCGTGCGCCAACTGGAAGAGGGCAAGGGCCGGCTCGAGGATTCCATCGCCGCCTATGAACGCGGCGCCCAGCTCAAGCGTCATTGCGAAGAGAAACTGCGCGAGGCCCAGGCCAAGGTGGAACGCATCAGCATCGGCCCCGATGGAACGGTGGGCGTTACCCCCGCCAACATCACGTGACCGCCATGTCTTCACGGCTGGAAGAGGCCCTGGCCTCCACCGCGCAGGTTGTCGCCGACGAGATCGAGCTTCTGCTGCCCCGGTCCAGCGATCCCGAAGCGCAGCTGACCGAAGCCATGCGCTATGCCTGCCTGAACGGCGGCAAGCGCCTCCGCCCCTTCCTGGTCATGACCGGCGCGCGCATGTTCCATGTCGCCGAGCAATCCGCACGGCGCGTAGCTGCGGCGATCGAGATGCTGCATTGCTATTCGCTGGTCCATGACGACCTGCCGGCCATGGACGACGACGACCTGCGACGCGGGCGCCCCACCTGCCACCGCCAGTTCGACGAGGCGACGGCGATCCTGGCCGGCGACGCCCTGCTGACCAAGTCCTTCGAGATCCTGGGGGACGAGGGCACCCATTCCGATCCCGCCGTGCGCTGCGCCCTGGTGGTCGCCCTGGCCGAGGCTGCGGGCCATCGCGGCATGGTCGGCGGCCAGATGGTCGACCTGATGGCCGCCTCAATCGACATGGACATGCCCGCCATCACCCGCATGCAGCAGATGAAGACCGGCCGCCTGATCTGTTTCTCCTGCGAGGCCGGAGCCATCCTGGGCAAGGCGCCGCAACCCCTGCGTCATGCCCTGCGTGCCTATGCCCATGATCTAGGATTGGCCTTCCAAATAGCCGATGACCTTCTTGACGTGGAAGGCGATGCCGCCCAAGTGGGCAAAGCTGTGCGGAAGGATGAGGAGGCCGGCAAGGCGACCTTCGTTTCCCTGCTGGGAGTCGAACGGGCCCGCGCCCAGGCCAGGATGCTCGCGGATCAGGCCGTGGCCCATCTCGATCCCTTCGACAGCGAAGCCGACCTGCTGCGCGACGTGGCGCGCTTCATCGTCGAACGCCGCGCCTGATCCAGATTTTTGAAGAAAGACAAGAAACAGTGACTCAGACGAGCAAGACTCCCCTGCTGGACACCGTGACAGTTCCCGCCGACCTGCGTCATCTGGGAGTCGAGGAACTGAAGCAGCTCGCCGAGGAATTGCGCCAGGAGACCATCTCCGCCGTCTCGGTCACCGGCGGCCATCTGGGCGCCGGGCTGGGCGTGGTCGAACTGACCGTGGCCCTGCATCATGTCTTCAACACGCCCGAAGACCGCCTGATCTGGGATGTCGGCCATCAGGCCTACCCGCACAAGATCCTGACCGGACGGCGCGACCGCATCCGCACCCTGCGCCAGGGCGGCGGCCTGTCGGGCTTCACCAAGCGCTCGGAAAGCGAATACGACCCCTTCGGCACCGGCCATTCCTCGACCTCCATCTCGGCGGGGCTGGGCATGGCCGTGGCGCGCGACATCAGCGGCGGCAAGAACCAGGTCATCGCGGTGATCGGCGACGGCGCCATGAGCGCGGGCATGGCCTACGAAGCCATGAACAATGCCGGGTCGATGGATTCGCGGCTGATCGTCATCCTCAACGACAACGACATGTCCATCGCCCCGCCGGTCGGCGCCATGAGCGCCTATCTGTCGCGGCTTCTGTCATCGAAATCCTACAGCTCCATCCGCCATGTGCTGCGGGACCTGGCCGCCCTGCTGCCCGCGCCGCTGGAACGCGCGGCCAAGCGCGCCGAGGAATATGCCCGGGGCATGGTTTCAGGCGGCGGCACGCTGTTCGAGGAGATGGGCTTCTATTATGTCGGCCCCATCGACGGCCATAACCTGGAACATCTGCTGCCCGTGCTGCGCAATGTGCGCGATGCCGCCGATCCCCGCCCCTTCCTGATCCATGTGGTGACCCAGAAGGGACGCGGCTATCCGCCCGCCGAGGCCGCCGCCGACAAGTATCACGGCGTGAGCAAGTTCGACGTCATCACCGGCACCCAGGCCAAGCCCAAAGCCAATGCGCCGACCTATACCTCCGTCTTCGCCAAGGCGCTGATCGCCGAAGCCGAAGCGGACGACCGCATCGTCGCCATCACCGCCGCCATGCCGTCGGGCACCGGGCTGGACAAGTTCGCCGAGAAATTCGCCAATCGCAGCTTCGACGTGGGCATCGCCGAGCAGCATGCGGTGACCTTCGCCGCCGGTCTGGCCTGCGAAGGATTCAAGCCCTTCTGCGCCATCTATTCCACCTTCCTGCAGCGCGGCTACGACCAGCTGGTCCACGACGTCGCGGTGCAGAAGCTGCCCGTCCGCTTCGCCATCGACCGCGCCGGTCTCGTCGGGGCCGACGGCGCCACCCATGCCGGCAGCTTCGACATCGCCTATCTGTCCTGCATCCCGCATATGGTGGTGATGGCTCCGTCCGACGAAGCCGAGCTGATGCATATGATCGCCACGGCAGCCAGCATCGACGACCGCCCCTCGGCGGTGCGTTACCCGCGCGGCGAAGGCGTGGGGCTGGACCTGCCGGAACGGGGCGAGATCCTGCCCATCGGCAAGGGCCGCATCCTGCGCGAGGGCCAGACCATCGCCCTGCTCAGCCTGGGCACCCGCCTGGCCGAAACCATGAAGGCCGCCGACGAACTGGCGGCGCGCGGCCTGTCGGTCACGGTGGCCGACGCCCGTTTCGCCAAGCCCCTGGACGAAGACCTGATCCGCCGCCTGGCCTCCACCCATGAGGTGATGGTCACCATCGAGGAAGGCTCGATCGGCGGCTTCGGCAGCCATGTGGCGCATTTCCTGGCCAATGCCGGGCTGATGGACCGTGGCCTACGCCTGCGTGCCATGACCCTGCCCGATATCTTCCAGGACCATAATTCGCCCCAAACGCAATACGACGAGGCCCGTCTCAACGCCCCCCATATCGTCGAAACCGTTCTCTCCGCCCTGGGACAGGACCATGCCCAGGCTCCCGCCCGGGCGTAAGTACACAACAGGCGTAAGTACACAAATTGCATCTCCCTGTTCGCATGATATGATTGCAAAAAAAACGACAGACAGGGCGGACGTAAGAAATGGATGCCAGCGAACTGCAAAAAGTGCAGGAGAATGCGCGGCGCGCCAGTGCGCTGCTCAAGGCGATGAGCAACGAGCATCGCCTGATGGTGCTATGCCAGCTTCTGCACGGCGAACGCTCGGTGGGCGAGCTGGAACGCCTGATCGGCCTCAGCCAATCCGCCCTGTCCCAGCACCTGGCCCGCCTTCGCCGCGACAACCTCGTCCAGACCCGCCGCGCCGCCCAGACCATTTATTATTCCCTGGCCGGCGAGGAAGCCCGCGCCGTGATCGAAACGCTCTACGACCTGTATTGCAGCCGTCCCGACGATCAGTGCCTGGCCGTGGGCTAGACGACTCACGCGCCTATCCCACTGCTTCAGGGGCACCGCTTTTCTTCAGGAAAGCGGGATCGCAACACTCTTGGCATAGGCCGGACGTTCGAGCAGGCGGTCATACCAGGACCGAAGATGAACCAGGTCGGGACGCTCGATCGGAAGATTGAACCAGGCATGGATCAACGTACCGAGCGGAATGTCCCCAATACCCAAGGCCTCCCCGGACAGGAACGGTCTGTCGGCCAGGGTGGCATCGGCGATCGTCAGCAATTGGCTGGCCGTTTCAATGGCAGCCGCAACGGCCACCATGTCCCGTTTCTCCGGCGCCGTTCTTATCAGGTTCCAGAAGATGGTGGTGAAGGGCGGGACGAAATTGATGCTTGCCCAATCCATCCATTGGTCTGCCTGGGCCCGTTTGGCGGGGTCACCGTCATGCAAGGAGCCTGATGCATACCGGGCGGCGAGATAGCGGACAATCGAATTGGACTCCCACAGAACCGTCCCGCCGTCTTCCAGGACCGGGATCTTGCGGTTGGGGTTGAGGCGCCCGAACTCGGGCGTGTCGAGCTTTCCGAACGCCCCTCCTGCGTCGATACGCTCATAAGGAACGCCCGCTTCCTCCAGGCACCAGAGCACCTTCTTGACGTTGTTCGAATTATCGCGTCCCCAAACCCGGATCATTCTGTTATCCCTTCGTTCCGTTTCCGGCATGGTTCATCACCCAGCCTGCCGCCGATCTGCGCTGGGCGGCATCGGCTTCACGTCCTGCGGAACAGCCAGATCCCGTTCGCATCCACGTCCCGCCTCGCGCGGCCCTGCCCGACCAGATGGTTGACATGGGCCAGGCCTTCACCGATGGCGAAGAAAAGCTGGTGGGCGTCGAGGTCGCGGCGGAACAGCGCCTTCAGCAATTCAAAGCCGGTCGCGCCTTCGCCGCAGGCGGCCAGCGTCGCCTCCAGGCGTTCGTCATGATGATGCGCCAGATCGGTCAGGCGGGCATGCAGTCCCCGGAAAGGCAGGCCGTGGCTGGGCAGCACCAGGGTGTCTTCGGGCAAGGCGTGGAACTGTTCCAGCGAGGCCAGGAACTGGGCCAGCGGGTCGGCTTCTGGCTCCATGGGCCAGACGCTGACATTGGGGCTGATCTTCGGCAGCACCTGATCCCCGGCGATCAGCACCCCCAGTTCCGGGCAATGCAGACAGGCATGTTCCGGCGAATGGCCGGTTCCGACGAAGACCGTCCAGGCTCGCCCGCCGATCTCGATGACCTGTCCGGCCCGCAGGCGGTTGAAACGCGGCGGTGGAGGCGTGACGCGGGTAGCGTAGATGTTGCGCCGTTCGGCCGCCAGGTCCAGCGTCGCTTGGTCGCAGCCCGCCCGGCGATAGAATTCCACTTGGTTGGCGACGAAGTCTTCCGTCCGGTCGATACCCAGCATGCGGCCATGCAGGTATTCGCCCTGCGTCGCCCACATTTCGACACCGAAGCGGGCGCAGAGCCATCCCGCCAGCCCCATGTGATCGGGATGGAAATGGGTGACGACGACCCGCCGCACGGGCTTTCCGGCCATGGGTCCGGCCAGCAGCTCTTCCCACAGGGCGCGGGTTTCGTCATTGGCAAGGCCGGTATCGACGATGACCCAGCCGCCTTCCTCCTCGATCAGCCACAGATTGATGTGGTCCAGCCTGAAGGGCAGCGGCATCCGCAGCCAATGCACCCCCGGCGCCACCTGGGTCAGCCCGGCAGGTTGGGGAGCGGCGGCGAAGGGAAAGGTCAAGGCTGCGGCGTTCATGGCGTTCCTTCCGGGACAAAGGCTCAAGCCTAAGGAAGGATTCGCTCGTCCTCAATACATCTTCCCGCCATTGGGCACTTTGCGGTCGGGCGAGATCAGCACGACATTGCCTTCGGCATCGGGCAGGCCCAGGACCAGGCATTGGGACATGAAGCTGCCGATCTGCTTGGGCGGGAAATTGACGACCCCCAGGACCTGTCGGCCGATCAGGCTTTCCGGCGTGTAGTTCTGGGTGATCTGCGCCGAGGATTTACGTTCACCGATCTCGCCGCCGAAATCGATCCACAGCTTGATGGCCGGGCGGCGGGCTTCGGGAAAGGGCTCGGCGCGAAGGACCGTACCGACGCGGATATCGATACGAGCGAAATCATCCCAGGTGATGGTCACGTCATTTCCTCCGGAAACGAAAACGGCCGCCCTTTTTAGCAAAGGACGGCCGTTCCAGACAGGTCGAGAAGAGCGGAAAACCTACTTCTTGGCCTTCAGCAGCATCTCGCGCAGTTCGTCGAGATTCTGGGTGAAGCGCTTGTTCAGCAGATCGAAGGCTTCGCTGTTGGACTTGGCGACCATTTCCGACAATTCGCGCATATTGGCCAGGGTGCGCTCGAAGGCTTCCTTGACCAGTTCGGTCTGCTTCGCGGCCTTGTCCTGGGGAGTGCCGGCCTCGGTCAGGCTCTTGCCCACGGTCGAGACTTCATCAACGGTCTGGCGCAGGATTTCCGCCTGACGCTTCAGGACGGCCTGCATGCCTTCCAGGGCCAGCTTGTTGGCGGCGGCCACCGCCTCGACATTCTTGCGCTGGCTGGACAACACGGATTCCACGTCAACGCCCGGAACTTTGAAATCGCCCAGCATCTTGTTCATCTCGTTCATGTATTTCGAGACGTCGAAATCGTATTTCTGGTCGGTCTTCGTCGCCATGGCTGTGTTCACCCATATTTAGTATGTCGCGCAAATACTACCCTAAATCGCATAAAATCTTCCGTCAACGCGTTTTTCGCAGCGCAACATTACTCTCATAAATGTCACGGAGCCGCGCCTGCGCCTTCCGGAGGTGGTTCTGGAGCAGGCGCCACCACGTCTTCTTCGGGCGGGCGTCTGCCGCGCCGCGAGCCGAAGCTGGCAGCCAGGCTTTCGCAGCGGCGCAGGGCCTTGTCCAGGGCGGCCATGGTACGCGACATGTCCTCGCTGTCGTCGTGCAGCCAGGTCCTGAAGGTATAGACATGGACGGCCACCAAGCCGTTGACCTTCGCCAGTCCGCTCAGCCCGTCGGAACTGATCCGCGCGGCTTCGAGCATCAGCGCCGCCGAGCGGCAGATACGCTGGAAGCCGCACAGCACCGTGACGGGATCGCCCCCGGCTTCCTGGGCGATCACCCGCAAACCGGGCTTGTAGGGAGCAAGGGCGTCGAAACGCCGCATCATCACGTCGAACAGGCGGTCGCGGGCCGAGATGTCGGTGGCGCTGCCGCCTTCCAGGACCTTCTCGTCGATATGGGCGGTGAAGGCGGACAGGATTCCGGCCTTGTTGCGGACCCGGCGCGACAATTCCAGCAGGGACATGTCGGCGCGTTCGGCGATATCGGCCAGGGACAGGCGGCGCCATCCCATGTCGGCGGCCAGATCCATGGTGGCCTGGAAAACCTTTTCCGGCAGCTTGTCCTGCATGTCTTCCACCTCCTCTTGGCCCAGGAGATATTCTGCTCCATTCTCATATAAATTGCCTACACCCCCTTTTGGACTGGACAAAAGGGTCAGATGACTCCTTCTCGAGGAGATAGACGGAAATGGAACAACGGCTCAGTCTCGTCACCCTGGGCGTCGCCGACTTGAAGCGCAGCCGGGCCTTCTACGAACGCCTGGGATGGCGGGAATCCGCTGCGGGGAATGAAGAGGTAGCCTTCTACCAGGCAGGCGGCACGGTGTTGGGCCTGTTCGGGCGGCAGGACCTGGCCGAGGATGCCGGGCTGACGCTGGCGGGTCACGGAGAGGTCCCGGCCTTTTCCGGCGTTACCCTGGCACACAACGTCCCCGCCAGGGAAGACGTCGCCCGTGTCCTGGCCGAGGCCGAAGCCGCCGGTGCCCGCATCCTCAAGCATGCCCAGGATACGAGTTGGGGCGGTCATCACGGCTATTTCGCCGATCCCGATTCCCATCTGTGGGAAGTGGCCTGGAACCCCTTCTTTCCCCTGGACGAGCAGGGCAACATCACCCTGCCCTAAGGCTGTCAGCCGCCTTCGCGCAGCACGCGGGCCAGGGTCAGCGCATCGACCGAGGCCGCACCGGCACGCAGCAGCGTCCCGGCGCATTCGCCCAAGGTCGCACCGCTGGTCAGGACGTCATCCACCAGCACCACGCGCTTCCCCTCCACCTTGGCGGCCTGGGCGGGAGTGACGGCGAAGGCGCCCTTGACGTTACGCGCCCGTCCCTGGCGACTGAGCCGCCCTTGCGACGGCGTGCGGCGCAACCGCCGCAAGGCATCGGGCGCCACCGCCACGCCGGTCAGCCTGCCTACCGCCAAGGCCAGCAAGGCCGCCTGATTGTAGCGCCGGGCAAAGAGGCGCCAGCGGTGCAGCGGCACCGGCACCAGCAGGTCCGCCTCGGCCAGGATGTCGGCACCGGCCCGCACCATCCAGCGGGCATAGGCCGGGGCCGCATCGGTGCGGTCGCCATGCTTGAAGCGCAGCACCAGCGCCTTGCTGTGATCATCATAGCGGAAGGCCGCCCGCGCCCGGCCGAAAGGCGGCGGCGCGGCCAGGCAGGCCCCGCACAAAGCCCCCGGTCCCGGATCCAGGTCGAAAGGTTGGCCGCAGCAGGCGCAGAAAGGCGGGGCGAGGAAATGCACCTTGCTCCAGCAGGCGGGACAGAGCGCCCCGGGCTGATCGACGATCGCGTTGCAGGCCAGGCATTGCGGCGGCAGGACCATGTCCAGGATCCGCCGGCCCAGGCCGCCGAGCCTTATCCAGCCGCTTTCCCCTTCCCCTCCGCCCCAGGCCATGCCATATACCCCGCCATGTCCGATGCCATGAACATCTTCGACCGACGCCTGCTGCGCAAGCGGCGCGATCGTGCTGCGGCCAATCTGCCCGCCCATGACTTCCTGTTCCGCGAGGTCGCCGACCGCCTGGCCGACCGCCTGCTGGACGTCACCCGCAAATTCCCCATGGCGCTCGACCTGGGCTGCCATGGCGGCGAGATCGGGCAGATCCTGGAGGGGCGCGGCGGGATCGAGACGCTGGTGCAATGCGATCTGTCGGAAGCCATGCTGCGCCGCGCCGCCGGAAACGGCCGAGGCCCGGTCGTCGCCGCCGACGAGGAATTCCTGCCCTTCGCCGATGGCAGCTTCGACCTGGTGATCAGCAATCTCAGCCTGCATTGGGTCAACGACCTGCCGGGCACGCTGGCGCAGATCCGCCGCATCCTCAAGCCCGACGGGCTGTTCCTGGCCTCCTTCCTGGGCGGCGACACCCTGATCGAGCTGCGCCGCGCCTTCATGGACGCCGAACTGGCCGAGGAAGGCGGCGCCGGACAGCGCGTGGCCCCCTTCGCCGATACCCGCGACGCCGGGGCCTTGCTGCAGCGGGCGGGACTGGCCCTGCCGGTGGTGGACAGCGAGACCATCACCGTCACCTATGCCGATCCCATGAAGCTGATGGCCGATCTGCGCGGCATGGGCGAGACCAATGCCGCCGCCGGACAGCGCAAGGCCTTCACCCGCCGTTCCACCCTGCTGCGCATGATGGCCAATTACCAGCAGGCCGAGGCCGGTCCCGACGGCCGCCTGCCCGCGACCTTCCAGATCATCACCATGACCGGCTGGGCGCCGCACGAATCCCAGCAGAAGCCGCTGATGCCGGGCAGCGCCCGGGCCCGGCTCTCCGATGCCCTGGGCAGCCGCGAGGAAACCATCCGCCCCAAAAAGGACGACTGACGGCGCGATGCTCTTTCCGACTCCGCTGGTGCGCGGCAGACTGATTCGCCGCTACAAGCGTTTCCTCAGCGACCATGAATTGGAAAATGGCGAGATCGTCACGGCCCATTGCGCCAATTCCGGCGCCATGCTTGGGCTGGACCTGCCCGGGGCGGAAGTCTGGCTGTCGCCGGCCACGAATCCCGCGCGCAAGCTGGCCTGGACCTGGGAATTGATCCGCGTGGACGGCGGTCTGGTGGGCATCAACACCGGCCATCCCAACGCCATCGCCGCCGAAGCCATCGCCGCCGGGCTCATTCCCGAGCTCACCGGTTACGAAAGCATCCGGCGCGAGGTCGAATATGGCCAAAACTCGCGGATCGACCTGTTGCTCGAAGGCCCCGGCCGCCCCAAATGTTGGGTCGAGATCAAGAACGTCCACCTGAAGCGGGGACCCGCCGCCGAATTTCCCGATGCCGTGACGGCGCGGGGTGCCAAGCATCTGGCCGAACTGGCCGAAAGGGTACGGGCTGGCGATCGGGCGGTGATGCTCTATCTGGTACAGCGGAGCGATTGCGACAGCTTCCAACTGGCCAGCGATATCGATCCCGCCTATGCCACGGCCTTCGCGCTGGCCCGCCGGGCGGGGGTCGAGGCGTTCTGCTACGCCTGTGCGCTCAGCCCGGACGGGATAAGAGTTGACAGGCCGCTGCCGGTGGTTTTGCCTTAAGATAGCTAAAAAGTTGATGAGAGACATGGAACACGACGATTACACGGCTGAAGCTGGACGCGTTCGCCTACATGGACCCGAAGCCTTTGAAGCGATGCGCAAGGCTGGCCGTCTGGCCGCCGAATGCCTGGACTTCATCGGTCCCTATGTGGTTCCGGGCGTGACGACCGACGAGCTGGACCGGCTGTGCAGCGAGTTCATCGCGGAACGCGGCGGCATCAGCGCGCCCTTGGGCTATCGCGGTTTCCCCAAGTCGATCTGCACCTCGATCAACCATGTGGTCTGCCACGGTATCCCCGGCGACAAGAAGCTGGCGGATGGCGACATCGTCAATATCGACGTCACGCCGATCCTGGATGGCTGGTATGGCGATTCCAGCCGCATGTATGTCGCGGGCAAGCCCAGCGTGAAGGCGCGCAAGCTGATCGACGTGACATATGAATGCCTGATGCGCGGGATCGAAGTGGTGCGTCCCGGCGCGACCCTGGGCGATATCGGCCATGCCATCCAAACCTGGGCGGAAAAGCACCGTTTCTCGGTGGTGCGCGATTTCTGCGGCCATGGCGTAGGCCGTGTCTTCCACGAAGCCCCGAACGTCATGCATTACGGCAAGCCGGGCCGCGGGCTGGTGCTGGAACAGGGCATGATCTTCACCATCGAGCCGATGATCAATGCCGGCAAGCCCGACACCAAGATCCTGTCCGACGGCTGGACAGCGGTGACCAAGGACAAGTCCCTGTCCGCCCAGTTCGAACATACGATCGGCGTCACGGCCGATGGCTGCGAGATCTTCACCTTGTCCCCCACCGGCCAGCACCGTCCCGTCTTCGAAAGCTGAGGCGCCGTGCCCGAAGACGTCGAGAAGCCGCATCATCTCGGCCACCGCCAGCGCCTGCGCGACCGCTTCATGGCGGGCGGGGCCGAGCCGATGCCCGATTACGAGCTTCTCGAATTGCTGCTGACCCACGCCATTCCCCGGCGGGACGTCAAACCCATCGCCAAGGATCTGATCGCCCGCTTCGGCAATTTCGCGGGCGTCATTTCCGCCGATCCCAAGAGCCTGGCGGAAAGCAAGTTCATCGGCGACAACGCCGTGGTGCTGATCAAGCTGGTGCGGGAAGCCGCCCTGCGCCTGGCGAAGCAGGATGTAATCAACCGCCCCATCCTGTCCTCCTGGGACCGGTTGCTCGATTACTGCCAGGCCGCCATGGCCTATGGCGACACCGAACAATTCCGCCTGTTGTTCCTCGACCGCAAGAATGTGCTGATCGCCGATGAGGTGCAGCAGAAAGGCACGGTCGACCATACGCCGGTCTATCCGCGCGAGGTGGTCAAGCGGGCTTTGGAATTAGGGGCCTCGGCCATCATCATGGTTCACAACCACCCTTCGGGCGACACCACGCCCTCACGCGCGGATATCGAGATGACCCGCATGGTGCGCGATGCCCTGAAGCCGGTGGGAATCGCCCTGCACGACCATCTGATAGTCGGGCGCGGCCGCCACACCTCGTTCAAATCCGAAGGATTGCTTTAGCTTCCCCCACCCCCTTCCGGATTTTCTCCTTTACCGAAAGGCAGATATCCGATAGGCCTATATCCCTTCAAGGGTTTGCCGGCCTCCAATGTCGGAACAACGGAACTGCCGTGAACAACGCCTATCTCGATATCGTCCGTCTCGTCGAACGCCTCCACCGTCATTTTCTCGATGTCCTGCGCACTGAACTGCGGCAGATGGGGATCGACGACATCAATGCCGTGCAGGCCTTGCTGCTTTACAATATCGGAGAGGATGAAGTGGTGATCCGCGACCTGAAGGATCGCGGCTATTATCACGGCTCCAACGTCTCCTATAACATCAAGAAGCTGACGGAATTCGGTTACCTGACCCAAGAACGTTGTGCCCATGACCGTCGCTCGGTTCGCCTGCGCCTGACCGACAAGGGCATGGCCCTGTGCAACGGCATCAGGGACCTGCAGACCCATCTGTCCAGCCGCCTCAGCCCCGAAATGGAAGACGGGCTGGAAAAGGCCAACGGCACCATGCTGGAACTGGAACGGCTCTGGACCGACTTCATCCGCTACGGGCGGCGCTGAAGCCTCTTCTTTCCCGGATATGCCCCAGCCTTTCGGCATATCCGGACGCGGCATTCACGATGCCGACATGCCGGGGCACTCTGCAAGACATAGACTTTCCAGAATTTGAGAATTTGGTTCGGCGGCGCTCAGCGCTACTCGATCAGGTCCACCACGCCCGGCAGGCGCTCTTTCAGCGTGGCGCGTGCACGGGACAGACGGCTGCGGACGGTGCCGATGGGAATGGCCAGCATGGCTGCAGCATCGTCATAGGAAATGCCGTCCACGGCGACCAGCATCAGGACCTGACGCAATTCCTCCGGCAGCACGGCCAATTCGTCGCCCAGTTGCCGCAAGGCTTGTGAATAGGCCGCCGCCTCCGCCGGGCCGTGATCGCTGCCGGCGGTTTCTTCGAGAACATCGTCGCTGACGAATTCATAACGGCGATGAGGTGCGCGGCTGAGATAGTTGCGCACCAGGTTCATCGCGATTCCCAGAAGCCAAGTCGACAATTCGGCCTGCCCCCGAAAGGAGGACAGGGCGCGAAAGGCCTCGACAAATGTCTGCTGGGCCAGTTCCTCGGCATCGGTCGGATTGCCGATATTTTTCAAGATAAATTGATACAAACGCTTTTGGTGAGAGGACACGAGAGCCGTGAAGTCCTCTTCGGTAACGACCGCCTCATTTTCCTGAAAATCAATCATCCACGACCCAGAATCCAGAAAATGAACTATAATTTTACTTTATTTTTACGTCTAATTGGTCGAGCGGCGTCACGGCAGGATGATTGTTAATCTTTTATGGACACCTCGCCTGTAATTCTGAACGTTACGTCAGACAAGTTTGTTTGTAAAGAAGTGTATTACTACCAGGGGATAGAAACAGGCCCGGCCGGACGAGGAAGCGGCTTGGGCGGCGGCGGCGGCAGATAAACGTATCGGTCGCATCGTTCCCGCAAAATGCCCGTAAGCTGGGACAACTGCTGCTGGAAAGGGTCTTCCGCCACACCCGCAAGAACAGGAAAAGCTTTCGCATCATGGCAGCTCCGCCTCTCGAAGGGCAGCAGATGCTCCGTCGCATATTCCCGCAGCGCGGCATAGCCGGGGGCCTGATCAAGATCCGAATAACGCTCCAAAACGCTCGCATATTGCCGCCATTTGCGGACGATTTGTGGCTCCGCCAAGGACTTGGCGACCGGATCGAGGGTGAGGATCGACAGAAGCGGCACGGCCTTGGCCACCGCCACGCGCAATCGCTGCTCACCTTCCTCCCATAGCCGCAGGAGCGCCGACCGGCTGCCGACCTGTTCGCCCCGCAGCACCGCACCGTTTCCTTCCCAGGCGCGCACCAGCGGAACCAGCTGAAAGGCATTGGTCCGCTCGAAGTCCTGGTCCAGCCGTTCGAGCTGGCGATAGGTCCGCACTCCCGCCAGCCAGACCACATCCTCGAAGGTCTCGGCATCGACGGCAGGCAGATGATCGAGGATGCGCCGCAATTCCGCTTCGCCGCCCCCCTCTTCCGCCGCGCCCTGGCGATAGGCGCCCGCGATCTCGACCAAGGCTCCGCCTGCAACACGGCTGTCGACGAAGGCGATCAGCGGTGTTTGCAGACCCGGCGGCAGATGGCGTCCATGCCGCTCGATCCAGGATTGGCGCGCCTCCAAGCGCTCGGCGGCCTGCCGCAGCAAGGCCGGATCCGGCGGGCCGTCCTGCGCCACCAAGGCGGTCAGGTCGGCGAAAGGCAACGGGGAATGCGCGATGAAACCGGCCTGCCGCATCTCCTTCAGGGCGGTCCGCAGCCGCAGGGCCATCGGCTGCGGACGCAGATCCTCCGCAAGCAGCTGGCCCAATTGAGGCAGGGAGACGGTCCGCAATGCGGCAGCCAGGTCATCGGCGGCACCGGTCACCCGCGCCTGGGCCTCCCGGCGGACCGACGGCGAAAGGCTGCTCGGCGGCAACCCCGCCAAGGCGGTGTCGAAACGGGCCGCGCTTTCCTGGGCCAGCACGGCCATCGCCTCGCTGGCGGCCAGAACGCCATCGAGTGCCTGCTCCAGGCGCCCCAGCGCCTCGTCGATGGCCGCATCCGAACTGCTGAGGGCAATCAGGGTTTGGAGAGAAGCGCCGATCTCATCGAGCGGCAGGGCTGCCGGATCGATGGATGCCAAGGCCCCGCCCAGACGGGCCCCGCCTGCGGTCACCAGGGCATCGTTGGCCGGCAGGGTCTCCACCGCGAGCCCGGGCTGTTCCGCCAAGCCGCGCCCCAAGGCAACCCGCCCGGCCGGACCGTCCAGCCAATCCAGCGCGACCCTGGCGCCACCAGCCCATTGGACCAGGCTTTCCCATTGCTCGCGCGGATGTTCGGTTTCCCCCAGGCGATAATGACGCAGCATCGCCTCCAGCGTCCGGCTCCGCTCGACGAACCCGGCGAAGGCCGCCAATTCCGCATCCGGCGATTGCAAGGGCTGGTCCGCCCACATCGCAACCTCCGCCTCGAGCGCCTCCATCGCTGAAACGAGCTGACGGCGCACCGGCGCGACCAACAGCGTCCCCGTCCGGTCCATCAGATAGGCCGCCGCCGAGGCTTCCAATTGCCCCGTCCACGAAGCCGGTACGAGGAAAGCGCGGGCACGCCCCCCCTCGACCAGCGCCGCCACCTCCCCCAAAGCCCGCAGGGCCACGGGAGAAGCAAGGCCGGATTCAGCGCGCCCGGCATCGATCTCGGCGGTCAAGACCTGCAAGCGGTTCTCCAGTTGCTGCATCCACAGCCAGCCCGCCGCGCCCCAGGCCGTGACCAGCGCCAGAACCGCCACGACCAATACCATTCCCACCCGCCCCCAGGCTGGCGCCGGGCGCGGAGATTGCGGAAAATGCCGCCCGAGATCCTCGGTGAAAATCTGCTCCAGAGGATCGCTGCCGATCCCTCCCCCCAAGGGCGGCGGAGCGAACAGGAAGAGCCCCGCCAGATACAGCCCGTCTTCCCGCTCCGGCGGGAGAAGCCGCTGCAAGCCGAATGTCACCGTCTCCGACAGATCACTCAGGACCGGTGCCGAAAGCAGAGAAGCCGCCGCCAGTTCGCCCCGCGAGGCGCAGGCAAGGGCTCGGCGGGAGGTCTCGGCCAGGATTCCCTGCCATAGCCCGTCGGCCTCCGTTCCCAGCAAACCCAACGGCGGGTCCGCCGGATCGAGGGCGGAATGCTCCAGCAGAACCAGCACCGGCAGGCGCGCCAGTTCCAGGGCTTGCACAACCCTATCCAGCGCGCCTTGAACAGCGGCCAGTTCCTCGATATCGGGTAGAACCAGGGCGATGCCTGCCAATGGCCGACGCCGCAAACGGCGGCGCAATTCCCGCCACTTGCCTTCGGCCTGAAGCAGGTCGACGACGATCAGTTCGCCGGCGGGATGAAGCCGCGAAAAGCCGTCCGGACCGAGTTCAAGCAAGCTGTCCCCATGCCGCAACACGAGCCAAAGCGGCGGCTGCGGCCGGATCATTCCAGGATGAACCTCAACCGTTCGGTCATCTCAAGCCACAGATAGCTTTGCAGTACCAGACCGACGGCGACCATGCCGCCAATCACATGCCAATGCCGCAGCCTTCTGGGAGAAACCTGCCTTGATGCTGTCTCGATCGGTGGAGGTGGCAAGGAAAGGGGCGGCGAAAGAATGGGCCGGACAGGCGACAGCGCCGCGATCCGTCCACTATCGCCGCAAGGGAAAAGGGCTTGGCGCAGACCGATTCCCGACAGGGCATCGACCACCAGGGAAAAGCGTTCCTCCCCTGCCGCCAGACGCAGATGAAGCTGCAGGCGCACCTTGTCGTCGATCGCCGGGCCGATGCCCAGCCGCGCCTCCAGGGGATGGCGGCGCCACATCTCCCGCCCTTCCCAGGCCTGTTCCACTCCCAGCAGCCTGTCCACCGCGGCAACCATCAGCCGGGCTTCCAGGATATCCTCACGCTCCACCGCCGCAGGCTGCTCCATGAAGGAATGGAAGCTGCAACAGCGCGACAGGGTGCCGATCACATGGGCCACGGCCGCGTCGGACCAGGGCGGCGGGGCGGCGACCACGGGACTGGGTGCCGGATCGCCGATGCGGCGGCGGCGCATCCGCGTGGGACGCACGGGCAAGCTGCGCGCTAGGGTCAGGACCTGTCCCATCAGCACGGCCCAGCGCGCCTCCGGCAGCGATGGGCAGGACATGTCCCCGCCCCGGCGCCACGCCCGCCAGACCTCGCTCCCTGACGCCGAGGGCTCGGCCGGAACGGCGACCACCGGCGCGACAGGCGCGATGCAATCGACAAGAACAGGTCGCATGACGGATGCCCGGCCGCCGCCCGCCTAGAGCGGACTTAACCCGACTTCTGGATAATGCCCTTCAGGGCATCGCCGATTTCCTTGACCATGGTGCTTTGCAACTGAGTCACCATCGTCCATTCCTGCATCATCTGCTGCATTCTCAGCAGGTCAGTGGTGCTTTCGGGATTCATGCTCTGCGTGAAGCTCGCCAGTTCATCCTGGCGAACCTGCATGGTGCGGCCGATGGTCTGATTGATCGTGTCAAATGTCAGCGCCACGTTTCGTCTCCGTCAGTTGCGGCTCAGGCCCGATAACGGGCAGAGACCTTGTTCACCACCGCTTCCGCGGCGTCATAAGCCAAGAGCACGCGGGAAAGATTGCGGTATTCCTCGACCGATACGCCCTTGTCCATGTATCGCTTGAGCGCAATGCGGGCTTGGCCGATCTGTTCGAGCAGGCTCGCCGCGTATTGCCCATCGGCATCCGCACGCAGCCGGCCCTCGATTTCAAGAAGCTGGACGGGTCCTTCATCCTGGCCGGTCATCTTCGCTCTCCCGCCTAATCCGTCAGCCGTTGTTCGAAAAGCTGCTCGCCATTGCGGATCGTCACCTTGCCGTCCTCGATGGCGACGAGCTGGTAGTTGTCGGCGATGGTCCCGCCGACCATGACCCGGCGGCCGTCATCGGTGATGATGTAGGGCAACGGGCCCGCGATCACGCCGCGAATGAAGAAGGGCAGCTTGCCCACTTCCGGCACGAAGGCCGTGCGGATGGGGAGATTGCCGCCATATTGTTCGGCGAAAGCCTGGGTAAGGCCTTGCCATTGCTCCAGTTCGGCCTTGCCCAATGCGCCATGGGCGACCAGGCCGGTTTGACTTTCCTCGACCCGCACGCGATGAGACAGCGGCGATTTACCCAGGACTTCGCGGAACTGCCGCTCCAGGTCGGAACGGGTCATGATCTCGTCGATCACGTCGCGGGTCCCAGCCACATCCTCGCGAAGGGTCGCCAGGATGCGGTTCCGGGTCGAATTGTCGGCGACATGACCGGTCAGCCGCAAGGCGCCGGGACCGGCATCGACAACCTGCACAGTGTCCGCAAGTTCGGCCAGCCGGTTGCGCGCCTCGCGCAGCAGGTCTTCCTGGACCCAGACCCGCATCACCATCTGCACGCCGGGCAGCGTCAGGTTTTCCTCGACCAAAGCGCGTTCTGCGGCATCGGCGACATAGCCGCTGACCATCACGACGCGATTGCTGATGGCCCGGACCTGGACCTGCTCGCTCAGCCCCATCTGCTGCAGCCGCTGGACGATCTCTTCGACCGGCTGGACCTCAGCCACCACCGGCACGTCTCCCCCGGCCCCGCCCGACAAGGTGCTGAAGGCGACGAATCCCGCCCCCACGGCCAGCAGAACCACCAGGGGATAAAGCTTGAAATGCCCCATGACGGACAAGGCGCCGCGCTCTTTCTTGGCGGCGGGCTGCGCACTGGCGGCAACCGCCACCGGCTTGTCCGCTCCGGCCTTCTGCGGCAGCGCAGCTGCCTCCTGGGCCTGGGATGCCGTCTGGACCTGCATCTCCGGCTCGGCCAGAATGCGGCGCCCGAAGGTGGACAGGTCGATCCGAGGCCAGGGCGCGCCGGACGGGCCGATCGCCATGATCGACGATCCCACCGCGAAAGGAGTCAGGGGAGGCAGCGTCTCGGGCTCGGCAATCAGCGAACCGTCGGCCCGCATGATCTCGCCTTCCAGCGGGATCAATGTCACCGTTCCGCCTTCGACGGACAAGGCCGCGTGATGCGCCATCACCTCGTCGATGGCAAGGACGATATCGCAGTCCGGTGCAGAGCCGACAACGGTGCGGCCGTCGCCAAGAGTTCCCTTGGCGCCCGCATGCACACCCTGCAAGACCTTGATTCCAAACATATTTTTCATGAAACGCCGCAACTTTCGCTGCGTTCGACTATGGCAAGAAGAATCTCTAACAGCAACCAATAAAAGTATCGGGAACTCTCTGCCGCCTGCCGTTACTAAGATTTCAGAGGATTTGCATTTGCGTCGCGGGGCCAGGCTTCTGGACGTGATGTCTTGGCCCGCGGCGGCGCAATGGGAGACGATAAGGATGAGCTTGGACAGGTTGCTGACGGATTTTGCGGCCAAGGCGGGAGTGGACAGCATTCCCGTCAAGCAGGATGGGTCGCGCGTGCTGGTCTTCGATGGCCGTTACAAGGTGACCATCCTGCCCGAGGGAGCGTCCACGGCGATCCTGCGGTCCCGCCTGGGCAAGCTGCCGGAGGAGGATGTCGAACGCCGCGAGGAATTGGACCGCCTGCTGCAACTGAGCACCAGCCGCATGCGCGCCTCGGGCGATATCCTGTCCTATGACGAGGAGCGCCGGGAACTGGTGCTGCACCACCGCTTTCCCGTCGACCTGCAGCCTCATGACTTCAGCAAGCTAATGGGGGATTTCGTCAATTCGCTCGCTTTCTGGCAGCGCCAGATGACAGCGCGCCCGTTGCGTCCCGCCGTCCCCCCGCCCTTCCAGATGATGTTCCGTTGAGAAAGCCGCCGATGTTCCGCGTCCTTTGCCTGCTGGCCGTCCTTCTGCTTTCCAGCATGGCCACGACCGCCCAAGCGGCTCCACCGCCCTGGCCGAATACCAGCTACGCCTATCACGCCACGGGTGAGTCCATCCGTCAGGTGCTGGAGACCTTCGGCCGCAGCTTCGGCGTGCGCACCCAGGTCAGCCCGGCTGTCTCCGGCACCATCGAGGGGCGCTTCTTCGCCGACACGCCCTCGGCCTTTCTCGACCGACTGTCGATGGCCTATGGCCTGACCTGGCATTACCATGCCGGTGTTCTGCACATTCATTCAGCCGCCGAAACCGTCAACCGTCCCATCGAGGTTCCGAACGAGGACCTTGCCACGGTGCGGGATGCCTTGCTCGGCCTGGGCGTGCTCGACGAACGCTTCGGCTGGGGGGAATTCCCCGATCGTGGTGCCGTCATGGTTTCCGGCCCGCCCTCCTATGTGGACCTGGTGGAGCGGACCTTGCGCAACCTGCCGTCCGGGCGCTCGCCGGGCATGACCCTGTCCGTCTTCCGCCTGCGCCATGCCACAGTCGACGACCGCACCTTCACCTATCGCGACCGGCAGGTCACGGTGCCCGGCGTCGCGGCGGTGCTGCGCAACCTGGTCACCAACCAATCCCTGGCCGGAACCGGTACACGGACGGAACCCCTGACCACGGTCGCCCCGGCGTCGCGTGGCGGAATCCTGGGCTCGGGCGTGCCGCCGCTGATCGTCCAGCCGGAAGGACAGGCCGGCAATGGCGAAGGCGGCCAAGCCCAGGCCGTTCACCGCGACGCCTCGACGGAAAGTCCGGTCATCCAGGCCGATACCCGCTTGAATGCGGTGATCATCAAGGATAGGGCCGAGCGTATGCCCGCCTATCAGGCGCTGATCGAATTGCTGGACGTGCCGACCGCGCTGATCGAGATCGAAGCCACCGTGATCGACGTCAACACCAGCCGGGTCGAGGAATTGGGCATCCGCTGGCAAGGACGGTCGGGTAATTTCGCGGGCGGTTTCGGCACGATCGATTCGGCCCAGCCGTCGGATCGTGCCATCTCCATCGGCACCGCCAACAACGCGAACCTGCAGACCATTCTCTCCGGCACGGGGGCCTTCTTCCTGGCCCGCATCAGTGCGCTCGAAGAGGTGGGGGATGCCTCGATCCTCTCCCGCCCCTCGGTCCTGACCCTGGACAACCTGCAAGCCGTGCTCGACCTTAGCGAAACCTTCTATATCCGCCTCGAAGGCGAACGGGTCGCCGATGTGGTGCCGGTCTCGGCCGGTGTAATGCTGCGGGTGACGCCGCGCATGATCGCCGACACCTCCGGCCATCGCATCCAGCTTGCAGTGGATATCGAAGACGGCACCATCATGCGTGAACAGACCGTTTCCAACATTCCCACCGTACGCCGCAGCACCATCAGCACCCAGGCCGTCATCGGCTCCGAGGAAAGCCTGCTGATCGGCGGCTATTACTACGAAACCGGCGTGGACAGCGTCGAGAAGGTGCCGCTGCTGGGAGACATTCCGGTCCTCGGGCTACTGTTCAGCCGCACCGCCAAGGAAGCGCAGAAACGGGAACGTCTCTTCATGATCACGCCCCGCCTGATCGAGGTGCCCGGGCAATGACGACTGCGGACAACAGCGTGACGGGACGCCTGAGCACCCTTCTGGCACAGTTCGGGGAAGCCATGGGGATTCCCGGCCTCACCTTCGACCAGAACCGCAATTGCTGCCTCGTCTTCGACCGCCAGATCCTGGTCAACATCGCCCACCAGGAACGGCTGAACCGCGTGGTGCTGTTCTCCTATCTCGGCCGGACACCGCAGAACGTGGCGGGACGTTCGCTGCTGCCCCTGCTGGAAGGCAACTTCTTCTGGCAGGGCACTGACGGCGCGACGCTGAGCATCGAGGCCGCCTCGCGCAGCATCGTGCTGATGCGTGAACTGCCCACCGACAAACTCGACCTGCCCCTCCTGCAGGAGGGCGTGGAACGATTCGTCAATGTCGCCGAGCATTGGATCGGCCGGCTGCGCTGCGAGGATGATGACGACGACAGGCCGAATGAACGCCACAGACCCCTGGGAATGAGGGTCTAGAGATGAGGAGGCGTCATGGCTCCCGTCGGCTTTAATCCCTTCCGCCCTCCCCCCGGGACAGGTGAACGCACCGTCGAGGGAGCCGGTACAGCTGCGCCTGCTTCCACCGACGGCACGCAGGCAACCGCCGACTCAAATGTCAGTGGAACCTTCGGACGTCGTCAGGTCGAACCCCTGAAGATGGACAGCCAGACCGCGCAACTGGCCTTCAATGCCATGGCCGCTTTCAGCCATCTGCTGCAGGCGCCGCAAGACAAGGCGCTGCCCGAAGCCAAGGATCTGAGCCAGCGCAGCCTCTCCATCACCGAAACCGGGCCGCAGGAACAACGCGCCGGGGCGGATATGATGACGGCGAAGCTGTCATTCTCGGCCTGTGCCGGCGGGCCGAAGTTCGAGGCGCTGGCGAAAGCCGCCGGTTTCGACTCCTCCCTGCTGACCGAAAGGCAGAGGATGCAGGTGGATTCCCTGGCGGCCCAGATCGCCATCCCCCTGCAGCCCGCGGCCTTGGCCGAACGGCTGTTGGAGCGGGCCACCGGCCTCGCCCTGGACCAGGTCGCCCATTCCCGCGATGGGGCCGGAGACGGCAAAGCCTTGGCGGCAGCCCTGGCGAAGGAAATGCGCGCGCTGGCGGCCGACGCCTTGTCCACCATGGTCAAGACGGGCGAAACCGGCCATGCCGCCGAACTTCTGGCCGATGCCTTCCTCCGGAGTCACGGCGACATAGGCGGAAACAGGAAAGTGGGGGCAGAGATGCTGAGAGATTTTGCGATGACTCTGCTCGATGAAGGCAAAGTTTCGATGGGGCGTGAGGATGCTGTGACAGCCTCTTTCCTCCAAAGAGCCGTGGATTATATCTCGAACAACAAACACATCGCGTCACATGGGCAGCATTAAGCGCCTCGTTCCGCTGAACGCTGCCCTCCTTCGTGAGCCGTGAGAGAAAGATAAGAATAATGACTACCGTATTCCCTTCTTTGGACGCCTTTGTCCAAGCCGCAGCGGCCGGGGAGTATATCGACATCCGAAACGAGCCGAATGGCCCGGCGGTTATCGCCACCGGCCGCGCCCCAAGCGGACGCCGTGTGGATTGGGTCGATCCTTCTCAGCCCGGTGCCTTGCCCCCGGGCATGGCCGATGCCACCCGCGCCTTCCTGGCTGCCCTGGAAGCCGTCTATGGCGAACGCATCACCAATGTGGTGCGCAAGGAGCTCGGCCTTTCTTCCGGCCAGCATCTGCCCTCGCCCCTGGTACGGCGCGCCGTGGAAATGGCAAAAGCCAGCCAGTCCATGTTCTCGGGCTTCAATTTCATGTCCCGGCTGCATTTCTCGGCCGTGCGTGGCGGCGCCGAGCTGGATGCCGCCTGCGCCGCAGCCGGTATCGAGGCCCGCAAGATGGGTCCCGGCCAGAAGGCCCTGGCCGATGAACTTTTCGGCCGCAGCTTCGAGGCGGCGGCGAAGGGGGATACCGTGCAGATCGAGGTGGATGAGGCTCGCCCCCTCTTCCGGGAAGCCGTGGCCCGCGCCATCGCCGTCCCCGAAGGCCAGGCCGCCGCTCTCACCGCTGGCCGCACCGAGGGCACGGGCGGATCGGCATAAAGGATGGAAAGCGAACAGGCAGGGGCTTGCAAGCCAGCCCCTGCCCGCAGCCCTCGCAGCTTGTGCCTGATGCCGTCTATGCCGGCTTTGCCAGCAAACCGGTCGCAAGGCAGCGGAACGCCTCGACGGCTTTCGGCAGAACCTCCGCCGGATTGTCGCTGGCCGCGATCCAAAGAGCGGCATTGAGGGCGGCTCCGTTCAGGAGCCGGGCCGCGGCTTCGGCATCCACCGGCTTGAGGATGCCCCCCGCGATCAGTCTTTCCACCGTCCGCTTCGTCGTCTGCAGGCAGCTGTCCTGGCTGGGCCATTGGGAAGGGTCGCCAAGGACAGCCGGCCCGTCGAGCAGGACGATGCGCTGCACTTCAGGGTCCAGCGCCATTTCGATATAGGCCACCCCCTCGGCCAGCAGCGCCTCCCAATCATCTTCGGAACGGGCGGCGATCTGCCGTGCACGCGCCGCCATTTCCCCGTCGACCCGGGCGACCACCGCCGCCAGCAACCCTTTCTTGTCGCCGAAATTATGGTAGAGCGCGCCCCGGGTAAGGCCGACCTCGGCGGTCAGTTCATCCATCGAGGCAGCCGCATAGCCCTTCTCGGCAAAAGCCTTGCGCGCGGCCTGAATCAGCTTTGCGCGGGTCTCCTCCATCATCTCGGCGCGGCGTCTCGTGGCCATGAATGATTCCCTCCACATCACATACACAGCGTATATGAGTTGACATACGCTGCGTATGTGTCAATTTCACATACACGGCGTATATCAGCTTGCGCCGGCATGATGAAGAGGAATCAAGCGATGACACAGCGTGAAGCGATTTTTCCTGCCGACAGACATGCTCTCTACGAAGAACATGGCTACTCCGCCGCGATCCGTTCCGGCGATCTTCTGTTCGTCTCCGGGCAGGTCGGCAGCCGCCCCGACGGCAGCCCGGAACCGGACTTCGAGCGCCAGGTCCAATTGGCCTTCGACAATCTTGCCGCCACGCTGAAAGCGGCTGGCTGCACGTTCGCAGATATTGTCGACGTGACCACCTTCCACACGGATCCGGAAAACCAGTTCGCCACCATCATCGCCGTCAAGAACCGGAACTTCCCCGCCCCGCCTTATCCCAATTGGACGGCGATCGGCGTGAACTGGCTGGCGGGGTTCGATTTCGAGATCAAGGTCATTGCCCGGATCCCCGCCAAGGCATGAGCCTATACGGGCCGGAGCGGAATCTCTTTGGGCTCCGCTTCGGCCCGCCGCCGACAGGCTGTAGCCCCCCTGTTTCCATCGTCATTCCCGCGAAAGCGGGAAACCATGCTGCCACAGCATCAGTCGTTAGAGGGTTCGCTTTTCCGCAACCGCTAAAGCTCGATCCGCCCCAGCGGCTGGATGTTAATTTCCTGGGTCAGTTCCTGATAGGACAGGACCGGCAGGTCATAGAGATCGAGCTCGATCAGCTTGCGGACATAGCGGCGGATGTCCATCGAGGTCAGCAGCACCGGCTTCTGCGCCGTCGCCGACAGATCGCCCACCATCTTGCTCACATTGGCCACCAGCTTCCGCGAGACGTTGGCGTCCAGCGCCAGATAGCTGCCGCCCGAGGTCTGGCGCACGGCATTGCGGATGGTATCCTCGACCGAGGGCGCGAACATATAGGCGGGCAACATGTTATGGCCGCTGCTGTATTTGTAGCTGATGTAGCGCCGCAGGCTGGCACGGACATATTCGGCCAACAGCACCGTGTCCTTTTCCTTCTGCCCCCAATCGATCAGCGATTCCAGGATGGTCCGCAGGTTGCGGATCGACACGTCCTCGGACACCAGGCGCTGCAGGATCTCGGTGATCTTCTGCAGCGGCAGGATACGCTGGACCTCCTTGACCAGATCGGGGAAGCGGCTTTCCATGCTGGCGAGCAGGAAGCGGGTTTCCTGGATGCCGATGAAGTCCTCGGCATATTTCTTCAGGACGAAGGCCAGATGATACGTCATCACTTGGCCATGATCCATGAAACCGATCCCGGCCTTGCCCAAGGTCTCGCGCCGCGCCTCGGGAACCCAGAGGGTCGGCAGGTTGGGCAGGAAGGCGCGGTCGGACTTGTAGTCGATGGACAGGGTCTTCAGGTTGTCTTCGCGTTCGCGGACGAAGACGTGATCGGCCAGCAGGCTCCCCTGCGACACCGGCACCTCATGCAGCATGATGGCATAGCCCCCGGACGGCAGATGCTCGTTGTAGCGCAGATGGATGCCGGGGAACGGCACGCCCAGGTCGTAGTAGAGCGCCCGGCGGACCTTCAGCAATTCCTCGTTCAGGACATCGGGCTTCAGCTTGTGTTCCAGATGGGCCGACACATCCACCAGCAACGGCACCGTCAGGACGACTTCCTCGTTCTTGTCGGCCGAATTGGGCCGCTTCGGCGCCGGTTGCCCCGAGGCCGCCAGGGCCGGCATGGTGTCGTCGACGGGGCCTCCCGCCGCGACCCTTTGGGCATTGCGGAAGAGGATGAAGCCCACCGAGCCGATGACCAGGGCCAGCACCACGAAGGTCGGCGTCGGCATGCCGGGAATGAGGCCGAAGCCCAACATGATCGTGGCGCCGATCAGCAAGGCGCGGGGCTGGGCCAGGACCTGGCTGCCGATGTCGCGGCCCACATTGCTCGGCCCGTCGTCCGAAGACACGCGGGTCACGATGATGCCCGCGCAGATCGAGATGAACAGCGCAGGGATCTGGCTGATCAGACCGTCGCCAATGGTCAGGATCGAATAGACCTGCATGGCCTGCCCGACCTCCATGCCGCGCTGCAGGGAACCAATGGTGATGCCCCCCAGCAGGTTGACGGCCACGATGATCAGACCGGCGATGGCGTCGCCCTTAACGAATTTCATGGCGCCGTCCATGGCGCCGTAAAGCTGGCTTTCCTTTTCGACCATGCCACGCCGCCGGCGGGCCTCGTCCATGTCGATGACGCCGGCGCGCATGTCGCCGTCGATGGACATCTGCTTGCCCGGCATGGCGTCGAGCGAGAAACGCGCGCCCACTTCGGCGACACGTTCGGCGCCCTTGGTGATCACGACGAACTGCACGATGGTCAGGATCAGGAAGACGACCAGACCGACGATCAGGTTCCCGCCGACCACGAAATTGCCGAAGGTCTCGACGATATGCCCGGCATCGCCCTGCAGCAGGATCAGGCGCGTGGTCGAGATGGACAGCGCCAGTCGGAACAGGGTGGTGATCAGCAGCACCGCCGGGAAGGCTGAAAAGGACAAGGGCGACGGAATATACATCGCCACCATCAGCAGGATCGCCGCCAGGGCCATGTTCGTCGCGATCAGCGCATCCACCAGCGCCGTCGGCAAGGGCAGAATCATCATGAAGATGATCGCCACCAGCAGGATCGCCAGAACGATGTCGGTACGGTTGGTGGCGATCAGAAGAAGGCGGTGCAGCTTTTCCATGGAACCTATCGTCAGGTGGATGCGCGGGCGGCGAGGAACGTCTCGACTGCCGCCGCCAATTGCTCGGGCCGGCCCAGCTTGGCCAGGGCCTTGGCCCGCAGGAGATGCGTCGTGGCATCGGCCACGCCCAGGGCCGAGAGGCGATCGAGCACGGCCAGCCCTTCCTCGGCCCGATCCGCTTCGACCAGGGAGAGGGCCAGCGACTTCATGGTCACCGGATTGCCCGGCTTGAGCACGTCAACAATGCCGAACAGCACGGCCGCCTTCTGGGGGCGTTCGTGCTGCAGGTAGAAATAGCCGAGAACGGCCAGGAATTCGTGATAGGGGCGCTCCACGTCCATCATCCCTTGAACAAGGCGTTGCGATAAAGGTCGAGCAGTTCCCGCAATTCCTGCTCTTCCCGCAGCACCGAGGCGGCCTCCTTGAACAGAGAGTCGTGTTCGGGATGCGCGCCGGCCTGCTGATTGATCATGTCCAGGGCCTCTCCCAGGGCGCGATGGAACCGGTCGGGCATCAGCATGTCGTTCTGGCTCAGCTTCGGCGCCAAGTCGCGCAGCAGAGCACCCCCCACCGTCTCGGTGTGCAGGATCTGGTCGAGACGCGGAATGGCGCGGCTGTCGCTGGGCGCCAGGCGGCCTTCGCTGGGCAGGCGGTTTTCCGGCTGGTCCTGGGCAGAAATGATCCGGTCGATGCCGCGATCGAAGGAGAAGCCCTTGATATTGAAGTCCATCTCGTTCTCCCGTCACAGACGCCGGATCAGCCGCGCGCCATGGCATGCAGGCGCGTCAGCAGGTCCAGGCTTTGTTCCAGCACATTCAAGGAAACCGCCCGCTGGGGCAGGCGCACCAGGAAAACCAGCCGGTCGGCCCCCCGCAATCCCGCCTGGACCGGCCATTCCCATTGCCGGATCTCGCCGCACAGCGCCAGGGCGCGCAGCTTGAGGGCGGGGTCGTGGCTGTCTACCTCGCGGATCAGGTAGACCAGCAACTCGTCCTCGACCTCTTCGAAACACAGCCGGTCACCACTGTCGAAGGCCATCTGCACCAAGCCCGCGGCATCGGGCTGCAAGTTGTCGATACCGATGCTGCGGCCGAATTCGGCGATGGTCTGTGCCACCCAACTCATTCTTCTTCCTCGATAGCAAGATCCAGGGCTTCCTGGGCAGCGCCCAGCAGCTTGTCGCGGGTTTCGGGTTCGGCGAAGATCTTCAGCGGCATGTCGCGCAGGATGTCGCGCGTCCCTTTCAGGAACGCGATTCTTTCCTCGACGCCGTACACCCCCATGTCGCGCGCCACGGCGGAGACGCGGTCCGACGTGATCCACCGCTCACCGGTCAGGCCGACCAGCTTGCTCATCATGTCCTCCGCCCGCAAGCCGGACTTGCCGAAATCCCGGGCCAGGCGGTCGGCGACTTCGTTGCAGCCCTCCAGCACCGTCACCAGCACCTTGAGCTGATAGAGATCCTCGAGGATGCTCTGCAATTCCGCCGGGGCGGTGGACGGGCCGCGGGCAGAAAGGTCGTCGCCCGCCGCACGGATCAGCATGCCGATGGAACGCGAGAGATCGTCCTTGCCGAAGCGCTGGAGCACCGAATTGAAGGTCTCGCCCAAGGCTTCGCGGCCCAGCACCGTCTCGCGGTAGCATTCGCGGAAGGAGTCTGCCTGCGCCTCGTTGCCGCCGCCGAAGGCCTGGGCCGCCCCGGCCGTGTTGAGGTCGGCCCAGATCGCCTGGTAATGATCCTCGTTCAGCTCTTCGAGCTGCTGGCGCAAGGAAGCCAGCAGCTCTTCCGGACCGCCCTGCTCCTCGAAATGCCGCAAGGCATAGTTCAGTGCCAGGAATTGCTTGGCCGGCTCGGCGAAGGCTTCGCCGACAGCCTCGCCGGGGCGGGCGCCATTGGACAGCCGCGCCACCAGTTCCTTGAGCTTTTCCTGATTATGCTCGCCGCCCAGCAGGCTGAGATAGTCCATGATCTGCTGGACTTGCATCAGTTCCGCCAAGCGCGGCGCCTGCATCTTGCGCTCGGAAACCTCCTTTTCCTCTTCCTTTTCGGATTGGGAAAAGGTCAGTTCCTCGGCGGCATCGGCCAATTGCGACGCAATGGAGCGTTCGACCGTGACCGTCTCTCCGCGCCACGCGCCTTGCTGCGGCGCCGCATCGGCGGCGTCATTCGCGCCGCCCTGCAACTGTCCGAATTGTGCGCCTTCAATCTTCATACCCGTCTCGCCGATCCATCGCCATACGCGTCTTGAAGCTTAGTAACGCCAGAAGGCGATGAGTTCCCGCGCGGGATCACTTCCCCAACCTGCCTTTCCTGCTATGCCACAAGGCTGAGACAAATCGAGTAAAAAAACGATGTGCCGCGTGAACCAAATTCTCGCCCAGGACACTAATTCCACGAAAGCGAGGCGAAAACACCAAGCGGTGGCCTCGGGAATGATTGCAAAGGGGATTTAAAGATGGCTAAGCAGCCGGAAGAACGCGCGGTCGAGATTCTTGCCGAGATGGATGCCCTGATCCACAGCTGCGAACGGCAGCTCGAAGAAACCCGCGAACTCTACAGCGCCAACGGCCTGGATGCGGAAAAGCTGAAGAATTTCACCGCTGACCTTCCCGCGGCCCAGCGCCGCGAACTCGAAGAAGCCATCGCCCGCGACAATCAGGAAATCGAGGACGAGGTGCAGCGCGCTCGCCTGGATGCCGATCATGCGCCGCGCAGCGTGGGCCGCATGAAAATGCGTCCGATGATCTGAGCCACTGAAGCTGAAGAAGAAGGAAACGAAGACATGTCAGATTTCGCAACGAGTGGCGTCTCCGGCAACATGACCATCGCCCAGGTCACGGGCGGCATGGACCTGGAAGCCTTCATGATGACGGTTCAGGCCCAGCGGGCGGAAAACCTGGAATCGCAGATGGCAGACCAGATTAACGAGATCAAGCAGCGCCAGGCCGAGGTTGCACATTACAACGATATGCTGGCCGCGCTGCGCCAAGAGCGCCCGGAAGGCAAGCCTGACGCCAAGACAACGGTGTCCAAGGACTTGCTGAACGATATGATCAAGGCCGGCCTCAAGGACGCGGGAGAAAACGTCACGACCGCGACGCAGATCAAATATGACAACTGGATCGAGCAGGTCAAAGCCAAGCTGGACAACCTGAACAGCACCTCGCAGCTCGACATGATCCGCCTGCAGAGCCTGTCGAACAAGCGCAACGAGGCCTTCGAACAGCTGACCAACGCTGTCCAGAAATTCGCCAAGGCCCGCGAAAGCATCATCGGCAACATGCGATAATCGACAGGGACACTCGGAGAGCGGGCTGACCCGTAGAGGATGACAATGACCACGACTCCCAATACCACTGTGGGTGCCACTGCGCCGCTCTCCCTTAGCCAGGTTACGGGCGGCCTGGACCTGGAAGCCTTCATGATGGCGGTTCAGGCCGAGCGCGCCAACAACCTGGAGGCGCAGATGGCCGACCAGATCAACGAGATCAAGCAGCGCCAGGCCGAGATCGCGAACTTGAACGAGCTTCTGGCCGACATTCGCGGCCTGCGCCCCAGCGGCGACAATCCGAACGCCTGGGCGGACTTGGGCTCCACCTACGAAGAATCCGAAGCCATGGTGACCCGCCTGGAAAAGGCCGGGGTGACCATCAAGCGCGACGGCAGCGATTCCGAAATGGGCGGTGTCAACGTGCCCGGCACTGGAAAGTATGATGCCAAGCAGATCTGGTTCGACAACTGGATCGAAGAGATCAAGGGCAAGCTGGACAACCTGAACAGTACTTCGCAGCTCGACATGATCCGCCTGCAGAGCCTGTCCAACAAGCGCAACGAAGCCTTCGAACAGCTGACCAATGCCGTCCAGAAGATGGCCAAGACCCGCGAGTCCATCATCGGCAACATGCGCTGACGCACGTCATTCATTGAAATAGGGAGAGTCTCGTGTCCGCTACCAATCCCAGCCTCGCCGTCGATCCCGCCTTGCAAGCCCAGATCGCGGAAGTCACCGACCTGCTTCTGAACCAGGGCATCACCATCGGGCAGATGCACAATCTGACAGACCAGGATTACGAAGCCGTCTACACGCTGGGCTTCAACCTCTACAACCAAGCCAAATATGAAGACGCCCTGAAGGCCTTCACCTTCCTGAACTTCTTCAATCACCTGGAACCGCGCTACATCAAGGCCCTGGCCGCCTGCCAGCAGATGCTCAAGCGCTACGAGACGGCGATCCAGACCTATGCGATCGCCACGATTCTCGATGCCAGCGACCCGAACCCCACGCTGCATATCGCCGAGTGCCTGATGGGGCTGGGAATGAAGGAAGAGGCCATCGAGGCGCTGCAGCTGGTGCTCGAAGCGACCAGCGGCAAGCCGCAATATGCCGCGCAGGGTGATCGTGCCGAAGCGCTGCTCGAACTGCTGTCCGACTCTGCCGCCAAAGAGGAAGAGAAATGAGCGTCGACGGATTGGGCCGGAGTGGCGTCCTGCCGACGCAGACCCCGACCACAACCGGCACGGAAGCGGCCGGACCGAACCTCCAGCAGCTCGTCCAGAAGGTCGTCGGCGATCTGAGCAAGGTGGCCATGCCCAAGGACAGCAAGGGCACCTCCGCGCCGCCCGGCGCACCGCGGCTTGAAGCCCCGAAGATGTCGTTCAGTGCCGACGATGCCGTCCTGATCCTCGGCTCGCTGCAAAACAAGCTGAACGAGAGCCAGCTCAAGACCGCCAAGGAAGGCATCCAGATGGATGCCAAAAAAAAGGACGAGCTGCACCAGGAGGCGATGAAGAAGCTCGAGGAAGCGGCCAAGAAACTGGCCGAAGCCTCCAAATCGAGCTTCTTCGGCAAGATTTTCGGCTTCATCAGCAAGATCGCCACCCTTGTCGCCTCGGCCGTGGCGGTTGCCGCCGCTGCCGCCTTGACGGCCGCCACCGGTGGCGCGGCGGCACCCCTGCTAGTGGTGGCATGCATCGGGATGAGCATCGCCATCGTCGATACAGTGGCAACCATCGCAAACGAGATCTCCCAGGCCCTGGGCGGACCGGACCTGACCATCAACGGCCTGATCACCGCCGCCGTCACCGAGATCGCCAAGGCCTTCGGCGCCGACGAGGAAAAGGCCAAGGAAATCGCGGGCTGGACGGCCATGGCGATCCAGGTGGCCGTTGCCGTGGCCATGGCCGTGGCCAGTATCGCCGCCACCGTTGCCACCGGCGGCGCGGCGGCCGGCTCGATGGTCCAATCCTTCGCCACGACCGCCAACGTGATTTCGGGCATCGTCCAAGGCGGCCTCGCCGCGGCTCAGGGCGGCATCTCCATCAACACGGCGGTCAAAGAAAAACAAGCGACCAACGCCCAGGCCGACAAGCTCGATATCCAGAAGCTGATGCTCAAGGTGCAACAGCAGATGGAAGAGGAAGCCGACCGCGTCCGCGAACTCGTCCAGCAACTGGACGAAGGCATGCAGCGTGTTTCCTCGATCGTCGCAGCCGGCGGCGAGACGCGCATGCAGATTTCGCGCAACATGATCTAACGGCTGTCAAGGAAGACTGAAATGAGCGATATGCGCATTGGCGCCAACGCGCCGGGCCTCCAGCGCCCCGACTTGAATGGCGCCGCCGAAGCCAAGGCCGCGGCGGCCAGCGAAAAAGCCAGCCAGTTCAAGCTGGGCGAGGCCGACCTCAAGGCCGCCAGCAGCCGCTTTCTGGCGCTGAGCCAGGGCGATCTCCAGATCCCCAACCCCAACGGCAAGAGCACCGCCTCGGACGAGCTCAACACCAAGCTCGACTCTCTCAGCAACCACGTTGCCGGCGACATCTTTACCATGATGGCCCTGTTCCAGAAGCTGGGCCAGGAAATGCGGACCGCCGCCCGTGAGGAACGCCTCGCGGAGACCCAGATACAGATGCAGGCTTTGGGCGATGCCGCCAACAAGATGCGCGAGGCGGCCCAGGCCCGCCTGACCGGCGCCATCATCCAGGGCACGATGCAGATCGCGGGCGGCATTGCCCAGGGCATGGGCGCCATGGCCGCCGGCGGGGCCAAAACGGACTCAGCCGCTCAAATAAACATGCAACAAGGCAGGGCTGCGTCGGAGGTCTTCAACGGCATCGGCGCCATCGCCAATGGCATCTGCCAATTCCAGGCCTCCCTGGCCGATGCCGACAAGGCGGACTTGGACAAGCTGGCGACCCTGCATGGGGCCAAGCGCGACCAGGCCCAGGAAATGATGCAGGCCATGCGCGACCTGATCAAGGACATCCAGGACAAGCTGGCGGCGATCGAGCAATCCTCGCACGACACCAACAAGTCCATCGTCCGCGCCTGAGTTCGAGTTTCTTGAGAATGGAGAAGGGATGGATTTCCCGTCCGATATTGTTCGTCTGATGACTGAAATCGGTTTCCTGGCCGCCGGCACCGGCCAGGCCGAACAGGCACAGATTATTCTCGAAGGCGTGCAAGTCATGCGTCCGGGCCATGGTCAAGCCTTCATCGGCATGGCCATGGCCCATCTCAATGCGGGCCGCGCCGCCGAGGCGGTGCGGGTGCTGCAACAGGAAGCCTTGCCAAAGGTGGTAGCGGAAGACCAGGATATGCTAAAGGCATTCCTGGCCCTGGCGCTGAAGCTGGACGGACGGCCTCGCGAGGCAGGCGAGGTGCTCGACGCCCTGGATGGCGAGGCACGGGATGAAGCGGCCATCAAGCTGGCGGCCGCGATCCGCGAATCGTTGTGAGACTGGCGAGGCAAGCATGGTAGTCGAAGCTCCCCTTGGATCGGCCGGCGCGGGCCTTCTGACCGACCTCGGTCAGGGCGCGAGCCAGCAATTGCGCCCGGCCCAAACCAGCGATGTCGAACGCTTCCAAACGGCGATGGCAACGCCGCCCGCCGATCTTCTGGCACCTCCGGAAGCGCCCGAGCCGTCCGCGCAATCGGCTGTCTACCTTCAGCCCGTCGAGCCGCAGCCCGACCTGCCCGCGCCTCCCGTCTCGCTGGGCCAGACCATCCTGGACGGCATGAATTCCCTGCGCGGACAGTTCGATTCCCAGGTCAACACCATCCGCGATACCTTGACGGCCTCCGGCTCCGACCTGACCCTGCAACAGATGATGTCGATCCAGATGCAGATCAGCACGCTGTCGGTTCAGCAAGACCTGATGGGCAAGATCGTCGGCAAGGCCACCCAGAATGTCGACCAGTTGCTGAAGGCACAATAAGGGGCGCCACAGGACATGCTTTCATTTCTCGGCCGTCTTCGTGCGGTATTCCTGCTGGGCTTCCTGGCTGTTTCCGTGGCGGCCTGCGGCGATCGCGTCGAATTGCTGTCGGCCATTTCCGAACAGGAAGCCAACGAAGTGCTGTCCGCCCTGCTTTCGGTGGGGATCCAGTCGCAGAAGGTTCCCGGCAAGGACGGCCTGGTCAGCATCACCGTGGATGGTTCCCAGGTCGCCCACGCCCTGGCCGTCATGCGCGCCAGCGGCCTGCCGCGCCAGCAATTCGCCCGCATGGGCGATGTCTTCCGCAAGGAAGGGCTGATCTCCTCGCCGCTGGAGGAACGCGCCCGCTACGTCTATGCCCTGTCCCAGGGACTGGCGGAAACCATCTCGCAGATCGACGGCGTCATCACCGCCCGCGTCCATGTGGTCCTGCCCGACCGCGCGCCGGGAACCGGCGAGCAGCAGGCTCCCTCTTCGGCGGCGGTGTTCATCAAATACAAGGAAGTCTACGACCTCGACAGCGTGGTGCCGCAGATCAAGCGCCTGGTGACCAACAGCATCGCCGGGCTGAATTACGACAACGTCTCGGTCATCCTGGTGCCCTCCATGGAAAGCGCGCTGCTCGCCCCGATCAGCGAGATCGGCGGCGACGGCCAGGGCAATCCGATGATCCTGGCGGCCATGGCGGCGCTGGGCGTGCTGGCGCTGGCAGGCTTCGGCGCGGCGGGTGGCATGTATTGGATGTGGCGCATCCGTCCCAACCGGCAGGGCGCCGATGCAGCCCGATCCTGATACGGGAGGGATGAGCCGGCTTGCCGCCATGATGGCGGCCCGCGACCCGCTGTTCCGCCTGATCTACCAGTTCAATCTCTTCCCCAGCCGCTACATCCATGCGAGCTGGGTCGACGTCATGTTCGAGCCGAGCCTGTGGCAGCGCATGGCGGCAACCCGGCGCTGCGAGGCCGCGCTCAATCGCGTGCTGCTGCAGGAACTCTCGCTCGAAGACAGCTTTCCCGTCGATTTTTCGGCCCCGGCCGCGCGGGTCGGACTGCTGGACCAGGAAAGCCTGTCCCGGCTGAGCCTGTATCTGGGCCTCACCCTCGACCATTCCAGCATCCGCCGGGTGATTCACGGCCCCAGCGTCGCCGTCTTGCGCCAGACCCTGGGCGACGACGCCTTCCTGTTCGCGGTGCAGCGCGCGCCGCTGCTGGCACCGCCGCCGGGGTTGCTGTCCCCTTCCCTCCTCCCCGAATCCGATCCGTCGGACGAACCGGGCGCCATGCTGGGCCGCTTCCAGGCCATCGGCCGCCGGGTCCTGGCCATCGCCCTTGGCGGGCTGCCGCCCGACATCCTCAAGCGCTTCCGCCTGAAGCTGCCTTATGACCCGGACATGGATTTCTCGGCCTCGGATGCGTCGCCCCAGACGCAGGTCCTGCTGAACCGCGTTTTGAAGGAGACAGAGCCGCAATGGGCTTTCTTGTTCGCGCCAACGACCGCCTGATCCGCTTCGCGCCCGAAGGCAAGGTGCTGAAGGCCCGCGACCACCTGGTCTTCCTCCAGGCCGAGGAGGTGCTGGACCGCGCGCTGGTGCAGGCCCGCCAGATCCTGGATGCGGCGCAGACCGGCTATGACCTGGAATGCAAGCGCGGCTATGCCGACGGCCAGGAAGAGGCCAAGCTGGAGGCGGCCGAGCACATGATCGACACCGTCAGCCGGGCCATCGACTATTTCGGCAAGATCGAGACCCGCGTGGTCGAGCTGGTGCTGACGGCCCTGCGCAAGATCCTGTCGGAATTCGACGAGCGCGAGCGGGTCGTGCAGGTGGTCAAGAACGCCCTGTCGGTGGTGCGCAACCAGAAACAGGTGACCCTGCGCCTGAACCCCGCCCAGGCGGACATGGCGCGCGAGCGGATCAACGACCTGCTGTCAGCCTATCCCGCCATCGGCTTCCTGGAAATCACCCCCGACGCCCGCTTGCGGCCCGATGCCTGCATCATCGAAAGCGAGATCGGCTCGGTCGAGGCCGGGATCGAGGTCCAACTGGACGCCATCCGCCGGGCCTTCGAGAAAAGCCTCGGCAGCCGGCACGGCTAGGACAGGATCAGCACGCCATGCGGCAGTTCGACTATATCATCGATCTGATGGAGATCGCCCTGACCGACACCCCGACCATGCATGTCAAGGGGCGGGTGGTGCAGGTTGTCGGGACCATCATCAAGGCGGTCGTGCCGGCGGTGAAGATCGGCGAGGTCTGCCTCCTGCGCAATCCGGGCGAGAATTTCGAGATGCAGGCCGAGGTGGTGGGGCTGAGCCGCGACGCCGCCCTGCTGACCCCCATCGGCGACATGTTCGGCATCTCGACCGCGACCGAGGTCATTCCCACCGGCCGCACCCATCTCGTCCCGGTCGGGCCGGGATTGCTGGGGCGCGTGCTCGACGGCCTGGGCCGCCCCATCGACACCAAGCAGCGCGGGCCGCTGGAGGCCGAGCAATATTATCCCGTCTACCAGGATGCCCCCGACCCGCTGACCCGCCGCGTCATCAGCCAGCCCCTGCCGCTTGGCGTGCGCGTGCTCGACGGCCTGCTGACCTGCGGCGACGGCCAGCGCATGGGCATCTTCGCGGCGGCGGGCGGCGGCAAGTCCACCTTGCTGGGCATGCTGGTCAAGGGCGCCGAGGTCGATGTCACCGTTCTGGCCCTGATCGGCGAACGCGGCCGCGAAGTGCGCGAATTCCTGGAACATGAACTGGGCGAGGAAGGCCGCCGCAAATCGGTGATCGTGGTCGCCACCTCGGACAAGTCCTCGATGGAACGCGCCAAGGCCGCCTATGTGGCCACCGCCATCGCCGAGTATTTCCGCGATCAGGGCAAGCGCGTCCTATTCCTGATGGATTCGGTGACCCGTTTCGGCCGCGCCCAGCGCGAGATCGGCTTGGCCGCCGGCGAGCCGCCGACCCGCCGCGGCTATCCGCCGTCGGTCTTCGCCACCCTGCCCAAGCTGATGGAACGCGCCGGCACCAACGACAAGGGCTCGATCACCGCCCTTTACACCGTGCTGGTCGAAGGCGACGACATGAACGAGCCTATCGCCGATGAAACCCGCTCCATCCTCGACGGCCATATCATCCTGTCGCGCAAGCTGGCGGCGGCGAACCACTATCCCGCCATCGACGTGCTGGCCAGCGCCAGCCGCGTGATGAACAACGTCACCACGCCCGAACACCGCGCCTCGGCCGGGCGCATCCGCGAATTGATGGCGAAATACAAGGAAGTCGAACTGCTGGTGAAGATCGGCGAGTACAAGCGCGGCGCCGACCGGGTCACCGACGAGGCCCTGGACAAGATCGATTCCATCAACGCCTTCCTGCGCCAGCGCACCGATGAACGGGTCGCCTTCGCCGATACGCTGGCGCATATGGACAAGCTGGTCAAATGAGCGTCTTCACGGAATTGCTGCGGATCAAGGAATTCCGCGAGACGCAGGCGGAAACAGAAGTCCAGCGCCGCCGCGTCCTGTTGGCCGAGGCCGCCGAGGCGGTCGAAACCCTGAACCGCAAGCTCGAAGAATACCGGATCTGGAGCCTGGAACACGAACGCGGCCTCTATGCCGATCTTTGCACCCGGCTGGTGAAGCTGCGCGAGATCGAGGAATTGCAGCATCGCGTGGCCGATTTGCGCAACCAGGAACGCAACCTGGAACAGGGCATCCTGGATGCGGAAAAGCAGCGTCACCAGGCGACGTCGGCACTCGACACCGCCGTCGAACGCCTGCGCGACGCCGAACGCCAGAAGGGCAAGTTCACGGAACTGGCCCGCATTTATTCCGAAGAAGCCCGTCTCGAACTGGAACGGATGGAGGAACTGGAAATGGAAGAATTCCAGACCCCCGACCGCGACGACGAATGGCAAGGGGGAGAAGAAGATGAGTCAGATTCCGCCTTCCATTAACGGCCTGGGGGCCGGAACCGGAACAGGCAGCCCGTCCGACGGCCTCTCGAACGAACGGCGCCCGGCCGATGGCGGCGACACCCGGCATTTCGACGAGATGATGCGCGGCAACCGGGAACGCGAACCGGGCGGATCGAAAGACTCCGGCACGGGCCAGCAGGATGGCGGGGGCGAGCAGCCGCAATCGCTGCCCAATCCCTTCGACCTGCTGCGCCCGGGAACGATGCCCAGTACGGCCCCCGCCGCAGCGCCTTCACCGCTTGCCTCCGCCGACCTCACCGCTTTGGCAGATACGGTGGCCGAGCGGATCCTGGTCTCGGACGAAAATGCCGATGGCAGCCAGGAAGTGCGCATCCAGTTGAAGGAAAACGTCCTGCCCGGCACCGAGATCAGGCTGCGGCATGAGGGCGGCCGTCTGGTCGTGGAACTCGTCTGCGCCAATGCCGACAGCCTGCGCTTCCTGGACAGCCAGCGCGACGGCCTGAGCAGCCTGCTCAACAGCCGCCTGAAGGACGAGGTGCAGGTGCGCGTGACGCCCGCCGGGCCCGGCGAAGGCAGCGGCCAGCCGCAGGACGGCCGGTCCCGTGAGGAATATCTGGCCGAAGATGAAGACGGTAAGAAGTGATGCTTGACCTTCCGCAGCTTTCCTCGGTCGAGGCCGGATATTTCAATCGCCTGGCCGGACATTCCGGCGCCGCGGCGATTCCCTTCCTGGGCAGCCGGTGGGATTTCCGCCTCGACCTGCAGGCCGAATACGACGAGACCGAGCGGCCGAGCTTCCATCTCGCCATCGATCTCGGCGGCGCCAAGCTGGGCATCGCGGTCGAACAGGCCGTCTTCGCCGAAATGCTGCGCAGTTTCGATCCCGGCGGCGACCCGGCCTCCATGCCCGAGGCCCTGCTGCTGGCGCTGAGCGAACTGGCCTTTGCCGACATCACCACCGCCCTGGAGAAATTGTGCGGGCACGACGTCCGCATCATTGCCGGGGGCCTGTCGCCGCATCTGCCCCGGGGCCGCCATGCCCTGGGCTTCCACCTCCGGCGCCAGGACGGCAGCCGCAGCATCACCGGCCGCATCACCGCCGACACGCCGGGCCTGGCCGTCATCGCCGACCTGGCGCTTCACTTGCCGAAGCCGGTGGCGGAAACCGGCTGGGAAGATCTGCCCCTGCCCTTGCGCCTGGATGTCGGCTGGGTCGATCTGGGCCTGTCGGAGCTGCGCTCTCTCGAACGCAACGACATCCTGCTGCTGGACGACACCAGCCTGATCGAAAACGACCGGCTGATCCTGCGCCTGACCTCCAGGATCGCGCTGAAGGCGCGGCTGGAGGGCACGACATTGACCATTGAAGACATCATGAGGACCGCCATGACCGAGGATCCCGCCACGCCGCCGGCCGCAGACCAGGAAGTCGTCTCGGAAAACAATGCCGAGCCTCTTCTGCCGTCTCTTGACGACGTCGAGATCCGCCTGACCTTCGACATCGGCCACCAGACCCTGACCCTGGCGGAGCTGCAGGCCCTGGCGGCGGGCTTCACCTTCGACCTGGGGCATGATCCGCGCCGCGCCGTCAATATCCGCGCCGGCGGCAAGCTGGTGGGCCGGGGCGAACTGGTGCAGGTCGACGAGCGGATCGGTGTGCGGGTCGTCACCCTTTCAGGTGCGGTCGAATGACCCAGTTGCCCGATCCCTTAGTCCTCGCCGCCTTTCTGGCGGTGGTCGCGCTTGTGCCCTTCCTGGCCATCATGGTCACCTCCTTCGTCAAGCTCGCCATCGTCCTGTCGCTGGTCCGCAATGCCCTGGGGGTGCAGCAGATTCCGCCGAACATGGCGATCTACGGCCTGGCGATCATCCTCAGCGTCTACATCATGGCCCCCGTCGGCTACGCTATCGCCGAGGGCATCCGCGGCCTGAATGTGGACCTCAGCACCAGTGAAGGCGTCATGATGGCGCTGGAAACGGGGTCCGAACCGCTGCGCGAATTCCTCATGCGCCACACCTCGGCGGCGCAGCGGGAATTCTTCCTGCATACGGCGACCCGCCTCTGGCCGGCCGAAATGACCGAAACCCTGACCGCCGACAGCTATTTCATCCTGGCCCCGGCCTTCACCGTTTCGGAACTCACCCTGGCCTTCCAGATCGGCTTCCTGTTGTATCTGCCCTTCGTCGTCATCGACCTGATCGTGTCCAACATCCTGCTGGCCATGGGCATGATGATGGTGTCGCCGATGACGATCTCGCTGCCGCTGAAACTGTTCCTGTTCGTCATGGTCGACGGCTGGTCGCGCCTGATCGAGGGCCTTGTCCTCAGTTACGCCTGAGCGCCCGAAGGGGGGGCACAACATCATGAATGAAGCGGATATCGTCGGCTATCTGGCGCGCGGCCTGATCCTGGTCCTGCTTCTGTCCCTGCCGCCGATCATCGTCGCCTCGGTGGTCGGCACGCTGGTCAGCCTGCTGCAGGCCCTGACCCAGGTCCAGGAACAGACTCTGTCCTTCGGCTTCAAGCTGGTCGCCGTGGGCGTGACCATCTTCATCACCGCCCCGTGGCTGGGCGGCGAGCTGTACCGCTATACTCTCACCCTGTTCACCACTTTCCACGAAGTGGTCCGGTAAGGCGGGCATGTGATTTGGCCGAACTAGGCGACATCCGGGTCTTCATCCTGACCTTTGCCTTCGCCATGCCGCGCATCCTCGGCATGTTCACCGTCCTGCCCTTCTTCTCGCAGCAGGCCCTGCCCGGCATCCTGCGCATGGGGGTGGCCGCCTCCCTGTCGCTGATGGTCGCGCCGCTCGTCATTCCGGCGGCGTCACGGCCCGACCTGGACGGCCTGCTCATCGCGGCCATCGTTCTCAAGGAAGTCCTGATCGGCTTCCTGCTCGGCTATCTGGTGGCGATCCTGTTCTGGGGCATCGAAGCCATCGGCTTCTTCATCGACAACCAGCGTGGCGCGACCATGTCCAGTTCGATGAATCCCTTCACAGGGGTGGATACTTCGATCCTGGGCATGCTGCTCAACCAGGCTATCACCGTCTTCTTCTTCACCAGCGGCGCCTTCCTGCTGCTGTTGGCCGGACTGTACGAGACCTACGCGCTGTGGCCGGTGGATTCCTTCTGGCCGCGCTTCCATTTCGGCGATTCGCTCTTCTTCCTCGGCCAGTTGGACCGCCTGATGTATCTGGGGATCATCTTCGCCTCTCCGGTCATCATCGCCATGTTCCTGTCCGAACTGGGGCTGGCGCTGATCAGCCGCTTCGCCCCGCAGCTTCAGGTCTTCTTCCTGGCCATGCCGATCAAGAGCGCCGTCGGCGTGCTGGTCCTGGCCATCTACGTCCAGTTCCTGTTCGACTACATGGGCCCGGAACTGACCCTGGCGGTCGATCTGGCCGAGATGGCGCGGCGGCTGTTCCCATGAGCGAAAAGACAGAACAGCCAACAGCCAAGAAACTGCGCGAGGCCCGCGAGAAGGGCGAAGTCGCCTACAGCAAGGACTTCACCCAGACCATCCTGATCCTGGTGATCTTCGGCTATTTCCTGGGTAACGGCGCCAATATCGTCGAAGACATGGGCAAGCTGATCGCCCTGCCGGGCGCCGCCCATGACCTGCCCTTCGAGATGGCGCTCGACATCGTCGGCCGGGAAGTCCTCAGCCTGTCCCTGCGCATCCTCGCCCCCCTGCTGGTCATCGTCATCGCGGTGGGCATCTTCGCGGACATGATGCAGGTCGGCGTCACGCTGGCCTTCAAGGCACTGATGCCCAGCGCCAAGAAACTGAACGTTCTGGCGAACGCCAAGAACATGGTCTCGAAGAAGAATCTGGTGGAATTCGCGAAATCCATCGTCAAGGTGGTATTTCTCTCCGTCCTGATCTATCTCGTGGTGCGAAGCTCCCTGGACGGCCTGATGCGGGTGCCGCCCAGCGGCCTGCCGGGCGTGATGGGGGTGCTGGGCAAGCTGGTCGGCCAAGTGATGGCCTATACCGCCGTCGCCTATATCGTCGTCGCCGCCTTCGACTTCGCCTTCCAGCGCTTCAACCACACCAAGCAATTGATGATGAGCAAGGACGAGGTGAAGCGGGAATACAAGGAGATGGAAGGCGACCCGCATATCAAGGGCAAGAGGAAGCAGCTTCACCAGGAAATGATGACCACCAACATGGTGGAGAAGACACGAAAGGCATCGGTCGTGGTCACCAATCCAACGCATATCGCCGTCGCCCTCTATTACGACAAGGACGAAACGCCCCTGCCGGTGGTCCTGGCGAAAGCCGAGAACCTGATCGCCAAGCGCATCGTCGAAATCGCCAAGGAAGAAGGCATCCCGATCATGCGCAACGTGCCCTTGGCCCGCGCGCTGTTCGAGGAAGCCGAAATCGATCAATACGTGCCCTCGGACCTGCTGGAACCGGTGGCGGAAGTGCTGCGCTGGGTGCAGCAGCTGGAGCAGGAATAACCGCCGTTCCACTGTGTCGCGCTGACTTTCGTGAAATTCGCGAGTCACGGGAACCAAAAGGGTGCTTCGCGCCACAAAGACAAAGAACCGCAATGGCGTCCGGTTCCGGATGCAGAGAAGGATTTTGTCATGACCGCGCGCAACCTGCTGCTTGAACTCGGCCAACGCCTCAATCTCGGACAGATCGAGATCGATCCGGACGGCACCTGCCTGCTGGTCTTCGACAAGGATCTCGAGGTCGAGATGCTGGCAGACGACGCCAAGGGGCGGCTGATGATGATGTCCTGGGTGGGATATGCCCCGCACGAAGACCGGGAAGCCCTCTTCCGCGATCTGCTGTCGGCCAATCTGCTGGGGCGCGGCACCGGCGCGGCGGTCCTCGGCTTCGATCACTTGCGCGATATGGTGACCCTGCACCGCGACCTTCCCGCCACCACCGAGATCGAACAGGCGGTCGGCGCCCTGGAAGCCTTTGTCAATTACCTGCAGGCCTGGCGCACCCATCTGACCGAGCTGGCCTCTGCCGCGCCGGAAACGGCCCAGGCCGATACCGCGATGCCTTTCGGCCTCCGGGCCTGAAAAGGGGATGTCCATGAATAGCATCGGCAATGCGCTGAATAGCGGCCTCCGCTCCCTGGGGGAAGCTGCGCAAGGGGCCGCGCGGGCTGTCGGCAATACCATCGGCAGCCTGGGTGAACGAACCGTCACGGCCGCCAAAATCGCCAGTGGCGCCCTGCTTCAGGCCGGAACGGCCGTGTTCGAGGGCATCAAGGCGATCGGTCGCGCCATCGGTGATCGCGTCGCCCAAGCTTTCAGTGGCGAAGCCCGCGCCGCCCGGCAGCTCCAGTCGGCGGAACGGCATCTGTCTCATGTCTCCCAGAACGCGGTGGACGCACTTGCCCGCCAGCCCAATGCCAACATCCTGGCGAAACTTGCCATGCATTTGGACGCCGCCGCCGGCAAGGTGACCGAGCGCGGTGGAAACGGCGTGGCGTCGATGCAACAGATGCTGGGCCAAGCCCTCGCCGACTTGCCCCTCGGTGATAGCATCAAGGCCGCCAATGCCCTGAACGCCGTCAACGACGCCCAGATCCGTCAGGGAATACAGGCGGAGGTCGACCGCGCCGTCATCATCCAGGAACAATTGGTCGAAGCGGGCTTGATGGATCCCGAACCCTTCGATGCCGAGGCCGTGGTGAACGACAGGATGGCCGCCCTGACAATGCTGCGGGAAGCGGTCACGCAGCATGCCGAGCAGCAAGGCGTGGCGCATCTTTCCCATTTTGCCGAAAACAACACCTTCGGCGCGGATTTCAACGCCGTCAGGGGAAGCGATATTCCCGGCGCCACGTTCGCTGCCGCCCTGGAGCGGATCGATCGGGGCGGTGCCGAGATGATGAATTCGCTCAACGGCTATCTGCCCAATATCCTGAACGGCAGCAAAGACTCCAGCAAGCCAAGTCCCCTCGACGCACGGGTCTGCCAAGCCTTCATGACGGACGTGCCGCGCCTCAACATCACCCTGGACGGCATGCCCCTGTCCAAGGATAAGGCCGAGGCCGCAGAGATGCTGCACCAATGGACCGGCGGCGATGCCGGCCTGACCATGCAATTGTCGCGCATGCTCAATTCCGAGATCCTGCACGGCGTGATCGCCGCAAGCCGCGAGGTCAACAGCGCCGGCCTCCCCCTTGGCCGGACCTACGAAGGCTCGCAGAGCAGCATTGCCCTGGCCCGTAACGAAGACGGCTCGGTTCGTCTCGAGGCCAATGCGCGTCAGGAATATTCCCGCTGGATTTCGCTCACGCCTGAAAGCCAGGAGGACCTGCCCCTCGATCCGTCGGCCAGCTTCCGCGCCCTCTCCCTGTCCCTGAGCGCCACTCCCCAGCAACTGGCCTCGGGCACCGCCGACATCGTGGGCCAGCCGCTGTTCCACGAGCGCTTGGTCCCCACTTGGGACGGCGTCTAGGACCACGGGAAGGAAAGCGTCTCCGCCATGACCACGATCACCCTGCCGGTCTCCGATGGATTGCGCGGCATCCCGCCGGTCCTCGACACGCTGGCCGAATTGTGCGAGGCCCAGGGCCTGGCGCCCCAGGTGGCGATGCGCCTGACCCTGGCGCTGGACGAAGTGCTGACCAATGTCGTCAGCTACGGCTTCGAGCCGGACCAGGCACAGGACATCTCCGTTTCCTTCACGATCGAAGACGGCTGGCTGGAAACCATCGTCAGCGATGGCGGCCGTCCCTTCGACCCCCTCAGCCTGCCTCCGCCCGACCTGGACGCTTCCCTCGACGAGCGCCAGGTCGGCGGCCTGGGCATCCATTTCATGCGTCAATTGATGGATAATGTCAGCTATCAATACAGCAATGGCCGGAATATTCTGACCATGAAAAAGAACCTTGTCCAACAATGCCCAACCAAATGAAGCAGGCGAAGGAAGACTAAGTCATGGCTATCAATGTCACGGTCCTGGATACGCATGTGGTGTTCGCGCCCCAAGGCAGGATCGACAGCAACAATGCGGCGGAAGCGGAAAGTACCATCATCGGCAATATCGACGGCGGCGCCGAACGCGTGGTCTTCGATTTCGGCCAGTTGGACTACATCTCCAGCGCCGGTCTGCGCGTCATCCTGGTCGCTGCCAAGAAGATCAAGGCCAAGCGCGGCAAGCTGGCCATCTGCAGCATGAAAGCCTCGATCCGCGAAGTCTTCGAGATGAGCGGTTTCCTGTCGATCCTCACCGTCTGCGACACGCCCGAAGCGGCGCAAGCAGCCGTCGTCTAATCACCCCCACACGGCAATGTGATGTGAGGGATGCAAAAGGTGGCATCGTGACCAAGCCGTTCCGGCAAATGCGCACCAGCCTGGGAGTGGAAATCGAAATGGCGTTGGCCCGTCTTCACGACGGGACCTCCCATTGCGTCGGACCATTCTTCCAGGCCCTGCGGACGATCAAGCAGACCCAGGGGGAAGGTGCCACCTTGTCGCAGGTGGAAGGGCGGGACATCGCGGTGAACTCGCCCCTGGTCTGCACATCCCTCGACAATGCCTTCAACAACCTGGAATCGGCGATCGGTCCGGTCGTGGCGGACGGCGCCGAGTCCGGCCTGCATGCCCTCGACGCGATGATCCGCCGCGAATTGCGCGACATCACCGCGGCCTTGGCGGCCGAAGGTGCGGGCATCCTGAACCTGTCCCAGCACCCGGCCCTCGCCATCGACGAAGACCTCTACAAGGCGGTGCGGGCGCCCAAGGCCATCTATGATTACTGGGTTGATTATCGCGGCTGGGATCACAAGGTCGGCATCGACGCCAAGGCCCAGAACGGTCCCACCACCGGCATTGGCATCCGCGACGCGGTGGCGGCATTGAATGTGATCCTGGCGGCCAGCCCCGCCTTCATCGCTTTGTTCGCGAACAGCCCGTTCGAGAACGGGCGGGAGACGGGCTACAAGGAAACCCGCCTGACCATCTGGCCGCGCATGTTCGCCAAGAGCCGGTTTCCGGCAGACGACCAGTTGCACCGCCTGCCGTCGCGACCCTTCGCCGATCTGCGCGACTATTTCGCCTGGATGTTCGGCCCCCACACCCATATGCAGATCATCCCCCGAGGCGGCGGGCATGATTACAAATGCATGCGCGAAGTGGTGCGCGTTGCGGGCGATCCGGCGCTGCTCGAGTTCCTGAAGCAGCCCTCCTGGCAGGCTACCCATCTTGCCCACGGCACCGACCTGACCGTCACGCCCAGCCTGCGCCATCTGGAATTCCTGCAATTCAGCCAGTTTATCGACGCCCGCATCCGCTACGGCTTTGCGGAGGAACCCTCCGTCGAGGACTTCTTCGCGGCGTGGAACAGCCGCGAGGGCCTGGAACCGCTTTTCGAGCGCACGACCGCTTATTGCTATATCGAGGGACGCTCCCCCGGCGCCAATTTCCCCGACCGCGACCTGCTCGACCGGCAGGGCGAGGGGGCGGCCGCCTCGGTCACCATCGCCCCCAGCGCCCTGCAGATGGGGCTGTTGCGCAATCTCTCCACCGCCCGGCACTGGCTGGAAAAGCTGGACTGGAGCATCCTTCCGGCCCTGCGCGAGGCGGCAATCCGCGACGGCATGGCCGGCGAGGCCGGCGGCCTGCGTCTGCGCGACCTCTGCGAGGCCGTGATCGACCTCGCCGCCGACGGTCTTGCGGCGCATGAACACTGGATGCTGGCCTATCCCCAGAGGGTTCTGCGGGATGGACAAAGCGGCGCGGATCGCGCGCTTGCCCAATACCATTCCTTCCACGGCAGTTCCGAGGCGCGGCTACGGCGCCTTTGCGAATGGCGTCAGGCGGTCGTCGTTCCGGCACCGGCTCCACTCGTGGCGGCATAAGGCACTGAGTCCGGACCATGTTTCTGTATTCCATCAAGACCAAGATCTTCCTTGCCGTCACGCTGATCCTGGCGGCCGTGGCCGGTTTCGTCATGACCTCGTCCCGCTTCACGGTGGAAACCGAAGTGGTCGAGGCCGAACGGCGCTCGGGCGAGAACATCCTCAGCCTGGTCGAAGACAATATCCGGGGCCGCTACCGCACCTTACTCAAGGACAAGGTGGCGACCATCCAAAGCTACAAGGAACAATTCCGCGATTTCGACCGCGTGGTCCTGAACACGCTGGAGCGTTTCGCCCAACTGGCCGATCAGGGCCTGGTGACGGAAGACGAGGCGCGCGCCATGGCACTGCGCTGGCTGTCGGAAACGCGGCCAGCATCCGGCGATTACCTGATCGCCTTCGACAGCGACAACCGGGCCATCGTCTCGCCCGATCCGGCCCGCCTGAACACCGACATCTCCGCCTTCCTCGACGTCAAGGGCCGCAGCGTCGCCGCCGCCGCTCGGGACGAGACGGAACGCTACGGCGACACCTTCCTGACCTATCACTGGCCCGCCTATGGCGAGGACAGGACCGAGGCCAAGTTCGGCCATTTCGTGCTGTTCCGGCGCTGGGGCTGGGTGATCGGCTCGGTCGGCGACGTCGCCCGCGTCGAAGCCGAAGTGGGGCGCAAGCTTTACCAGCTTGAAGTGGAACTGGGCGAAACCCTGCCCAGCATCCAGATGGCCGGGCGCGGCAGCATCTTCATCTTCGACAGCGACGGCCGCATGGTGATCCCGCCCAACCCCGATTCACCGGGCGCCGGGGCGACGGCAATGCTGGACGATCTCGCCACGCTTGCGCGGCAGGGCAGCAGGCAGGAAAACGAGGTACTGCCGCTGACTACGCCGCAAGGCGAGGCGCTGGAGGCCCGCGCGATCTATATCAAGCCGCTGGACTGGTATATCGCCTCGATCGTCTCCCGCGATGCCATGCGCGCCCCTGCCGAAGCGCTGGTCGCCGGACAGGCCCGCATCTTCCTGGCCGCCTTGGCCGTCGGGCTACTTTTCGCCTATCTCTTCGCCCATCGCATCGCCCTGCCCCTCAACCGCCTGACCGCCTATGCCAAGACCCTGCCCGAAACCGATTTCGAGGCCGGTTCCCGCGCCAAGGAGGGCACACCCGACCTGCCGGTGGGACGCAAGGACGAATTGGGGCGGCTGGCCGAGGCTTTCGTCTTCATGGAAGAAAGCCTGCTGCGCAACGTGCGCTCGCTGATGAACGCCACTGCGGCCCGCCAGCGGATCGAAGGCGAGCTGACGGTCGCCCGCGACATCCAGATGGGCCTGCTGCCCAAGGTCTTCCCGGCCTATCCCGACCGCCCCGAGATCGACCTGTTCTCGGCCCTGGAATCGGCCAAGGAAGTCGGGGGCGACCTGTTCGATTTCTACTTCCTGGACGAGAACCGGCTGTGCTTCACCATCGGCGACGTGGCCGGCAAGGGCGTACCGGCCGCCCTGTTCATGGCGATCACCAAGACCCTGATCAAGGCGGCCTCGGAACGCGATGGCGATCCGGCCCGGATGCTGGCCAAGGTCAATGACGACCTCAGCCGCGACAATCCCAATTCCATCTTCGTCACCCTTGTCATCGGCATCCTGGACCTCCGCACCGGACAGGTGCACTACGCCAATGGCGGGCATAACCCGCCCATGATCCGCCGCCAGGACGGCCGGATCGAAACCCTGCGGGACATCAGCGGTCCGGCGGCGGGCGTCTTCGAGGACATGGACTATTCCCCGCTTGAAGTAAAACTGGAGCCGGGCGATACACTTCTTCTGTATACCGATGGTGTGACCGAAGCCATGAACCCGGCCAATGATCTCTACGGCGAGGAACGCCTAGTGCATCTGCTTGAACAACGCGAATGCGCCGATGCCGAACCCCTGGTCGCGCAGATCATGGAGGACATCCAAATTCATGCCGATGGCGCCGAACAATCCGACGATATCACGATCATGGCGATCGGGTTCCGGGGAGCCGCAGCCTCGGTTCTCGTGGACGGCGCCAAGAAGGAAGTAACTGTATGAGGATGAAATTCTCCCTTCTGGCCATGCTCGGCCTGCTCGTCGTCCTGGCGGTGGGCCAGCCGGTCCAGGCCTCGGACGCCGACCGCCTGCCGGCCACGCCGACTCTCAACGACGGCAAGAAGTGGCGCCTCGGCTATTACGAGGGCGGGCAATATCCCGATTACGAGATCATCCTCAAGGCCACCGTCCGCGGCCTGATCTCGCTGGGCTGGATGGAGCCCCTGGAACTGCCGCCCGAGAATGATCCCACCGCCGGCGGCTTCTGGAACTATCTGGTCGAGCATGCCGTCAGCGATTATCTCGAATTCCTGCCCGACGGCTATCACAGCGCCGGTAATTTCGACCGTGATCTGCGCGTCACCACCCGCGAAGCCCTGATCCGGCGCCTCAAGCAGAACGGCGACATCGACCTGATGATCGCCATGGGGACCTGGGCCGGTCAGGATCTGGCCAATGACAATCATGCCGTTCCGGTGGTGGTGGCGTCGACCAGCGACCCCATCGGGTCGGGCATCATCAAATCGGCGGAAGATTCCGGTTTCGACCATGTCCATGCCAAGGTCGAGCCGGACCGCTATGCCCGTCAGGTCGAACTGTTCCACGACACGATCGGCTTCACGCGCCTGGGCGTGGTCTACGAGGACAGCGCCGAGGGCCGAACCTTCGCCGCCATCGACGCCATCGAAAACACCGCCGCCGAACGCGGTTTCGAGATCGTACGCTGCCTCGCCCCCTTCAACGACGTGACGCTCCAGGAAGCCGAGGCCCGGGTCATCGCCTGCTACGAAGAACTGAGCCGTTCGGCCGATGCCGTCTACCTGACCGTCCACCGGGGCCTGAACGACAACAGCCTGCCCCATGCCATCGAGCCGCTGATCGCCGCCGAAGTCCCGTCCTTCTCGATGCTGGGCGAGACGGAAGTCCGCCAGGGCGTGCTGATGAGCGTGGCCCAGGGCAATTACATCTATGTCGGCCAGTTCCACGCCGAAACCATCGGCCGCATCTTCAACGGCGCCAAGCCGCGCGATCTGTCACAGACCTGGCTGGCCCCGGCCAAGATCGCCCTGAACCTGAAGACGGCCGAATTGATCGGCTACGACCCGCCGGTCGATATCCTGATGGCCAGCGACGAGATCTTCCAGACCATCTCCACCCGCTAGATCGCGGTCTCATTGTAGCCGGAGCACGAATCCTGACTGCCGTTCTTTCCCCTGCCGAAGCCTCCAGTCCCCGCAGCGGTCGCTATCACGGTCTCGCCCGAATGTTCTTCGGCTGCGTGGCCGTGCTGCTGCTGGTCCTCGCGCTCAATGGCGGCCTGACCCTGGGCGCCTTGCGCAACGTCCATCAGGATACCCTGTCGGCCTCGGCCCGCGTGGTGGGCAACGACTGGGCCCTGCGGATCCAGGGCGCCATCCGCTTCGGCAAGCCCATCGAGCAATTCTACGGGCTGGACCAGACGCTGCAGGAGATCAAGACGGACCTCACGGCCGCCTCGATGGTCGCGGTGACCGATGCGCGGGGCGAGGTACTGAACTTCGTCGGTGACACCCCCAGGGACATGGACCTGAAGCGGGCCGTCCAGGAAAGCCGCGACAAACCGCCGGGGCAGACCGTCACCCTCGGCGACGACCATTACCAGGTCTTCCCCATCCTGCACCGCAACGGGGAATGGGCCGGCACGCTGGCCCTGATCATCCCCAATGCCACGGTGACGCGGGCCGTGGAGCAGCATGTCCAGGACAATATCCTGCTTCTGCTGCTGGTCGCCGCCGCCGGTTCGGCCGGATTGCTGGCCGGGTTGCTGATCCTCAATCCCACCCGGCGCGACCGCCCGGTCTCGCGCCTGCGGCTCTATGCCATGCCGATCCTGGTGCTGATCCTGGCCCAGGGCGTCTATTCCTACGAAAGCATCCAGACCTTCCGCAGCCAGTATCTCGGCGCCACGCACGAGACGGCGCGGCTGTCCGTGCATCGCCTGGAAAGAGACCTGGAACGCCTGTTCGAGAAAGGCGTGAAGATCGAGCGTCTGGTCGGCATCGAGGCGCCGTTCCTCAGGGTCATGCAGCAGACGGCCGAGATCGGCTTCATGGAAATCGCCCGGCCCGACGGCCAGGCCCTTTACCGTGTGCATCGGGACGAGCGGCTGGAAAAGGATGCCGCCCCCTATCCCATGTCCCAGGAATACGACTTCGCCGCGCCGCTGGAGGATGCCGAGGGCAATGTGCTCGGCCTGCTGCGCGCGCATCTGTCGGAAGAGGCCATTGCGGCGGGGGTGCGCCAGCGCCTGCTGGATTCGGGGACCGTGGCGCTGGTCTCGGCGCTGTTCGTCGGCGAGCTGTTCCTGCTGCTGACGGTCCTGTTGCAGCGTCAGGTCGCGTCCGCCGCGCCCACCGCCGCCAATGACCGCCGCCATGTCCTGGCACGGCCCGGCGCCTTCCTGCTGCTTTTCGCCTGGGCCTTGCCGCTCTCCTTCATCCCGCTGCGCATGCGCGAGCTTCACATGCCCTCTCTCGGCCTGCCCGAGCATGTGATCCTGGCCCTGCCGCTTTCGGCGGAAATGCTGTGCGCCCTGGTCATGGCGCTGGTCGCCGGTGCCATGTCGGACAAGCGCGGCTGGCATCTGCCCTTCCTGCTGGGCGTGGGCATCAGCATCCTGGGGGCGGCCATGTCGGCCTTGGCCCATGACGGCCTGTCCTTCATCCTGGCCCGGGCGCTGGTCGGCACCGGCTATGGCCTGGCCTGGATGGGCATCCAGGGCTTCATCTTCGCCTGGGCGACGCCCCAGACACGGGCGCGCGGCCTGTCGCATCTGGTCGCCGGGATCTTCGCCGGGCATATCTGCGGCGGCGCGGTCGGCGCCATGCTGGCGCAGCAGATCGGCTATGGCTTCGTGTTCTGGACCAGCGCCGTCCTGACCGCCCTGCCCGCCCTCTTCGCCCTGACCTTCATGCGCCCCTATCTCGGCAAGCCCGCCGAGGGCGGATTGAGCGAAGCGGAAATGCGCCAGCGCCGCTTCGACTTCAAGAGCATGGCGCGGCTGCTGCGGGACCGCAATTTCCTGTGGCTGATGCTGGGCAGCGTGGTGCCCTTCTCGGTCGCCCAGGTCGGCCTGCTCTACTACACCCTGCCCCTGTTCCTGGCGGACCAGGGCGTCAATCAGGCCAGCATCGGCCGGATCATGATGATCTACGGCCTGTCGGTGATCTATCTGGGCCCGCTGCTCGCCCGCTATGTGGACCTTTCCACCGGCAAGCGGATGTTCATCGTCCTGGGCGGGCTGATCGGCTCGACCGGCATGATCTATCTATTCTTCGATCACAGCCTGCTGGCCATCACCCTGTCGGTCTTCATGCTCGGCCTCGCCAGCGCCCTGTCCGGTTCCGCCCAATCGGCCTTTGCGCTGGAACTGCCGGTGGTCAAGGAAATGGGCTCGGGCAAGGCCATGGGGGTGCAGCGCGCCGCCGACAAGCTGGGTCAGATGCTGGGGCCGCTGGTGATCGGAGCCATGTTCGCCACCATCGGCACCAGTTCCGGCCTAGCCGCCACCGGCCTCTATTACATGCTGGCGACGCTGGCATTCCTGCTGCTGACCCGCAGCGCCCTGACCGGCGTCAAGATGCCGCGGCAGGCGAGCTGACGACGCCCGGCGACGGGGTGCGGCCCTAACCCTGGGGCAGCACCCAGCCGGAGCCGATGGCGACCCGTACGAGATCGCCGACGGAGGGCGGGCGTCCGGCATGCTGGAGATGCAGCACGTCGTCCGGGAACATCTGCGGCGCGACCTCCAGGCTGTGCCAGGCGCCGCGATAGGTCGTGCCGATCACCCGTGCGGGCAGGCTGGTCTCGTTGCCCGTGGCAAGGCGCAGGTCTTCCGGGCGCAAGCAAATGTCGGCCATACCGCTCGGCCGGCCGGTACAGCTCAGCGTGACCTTCACGCCCAACAATTCGGCCTGGCAGTGCCGGTCGTCCACCATGCCGACGATACGGCCCCGCACCACCATGCCCGCCCCGATGAAGCGCGCCACCTCGGCATCGACGGGACGGCGGTAAAGGGCTTCAGGCGCATCGAACTGGCGCAGCCGTCCCCGCATCACCACCGCCACACGGTCCGCCAGGGCCAGGGCCTCGGCCTGATCATGGGTGACATAAACCATGGTCGCCCCGGTCTGGCGGTGGAAGGACTTGAATTCCGCCTGCATGGCCTCGCGCAGATGGACGTCCAGATTCGACAGGGGCTCGTCCAGCAGCACCAGGCGGGGCGACATGGCGAGGCAGCGGGCCAGGGCTACGCGCTGACGCTGCCCGCCCGACAGATCCGATGGCCGCCGCTCCTCCATCCCCTTCAGCCCCACCGTCTCCAGGGCCGAGGCGACGATCTTCTCGCGCTCCGCCCGCCCTATGCGCTGCACCTTCAGCGCATAGGCCACATTCTCGGCCACGCTCATATGCGGCCACAGGGCGTAGGACTGGAACACCATGCCGATCCGCCGGTCCTCGGGCGGGAGATGGATTCCCTCGCCCGAGACCACGTCGTCATCGATGCGAATACTGCCCATGTCCGGCTGCTCGAACCCCGCCAGCAGGCGCAGCAGCGTCGTCTTGCCGCAGCCCGACGGCCCCAGCAGCGCCACGAACTGGCCCGAGGCGATCTCCATGGAAACGCCGTCCACGGCACGGATCGCGCCGAAATCCTTGGAGACGTTCTCGATACTCACGCTTGCCACGGCAGGATTCCTTTCGGCAGGCGACGCGCCAGCAGGCTCAGCACGGCGGCACTGAGCAGGGTCGCCAGCACGGTCAGCACGGCCACCGCCGATGCCCCCGTCGCATTGCCCTCGTCATACATGTTGAAGACCATAACGCCGATGGTTTCATGGCCGCTGCTCCACAGCAGCACCGAAACCGTCAACTCGCTGAAGGCGCTCATGAAGATTAGGATCGCCCCGGCCGCCGCCGCCGGTGCGGCCAGGGGCAGGACGATCGTCGCCAGACGGCGCAGGCTGCGCGCCCCGGCCATGCGCGCCGCCTCTTCCAGAGCCGTGTCGATCTGCTGCATCCCCGCTAGGCTGGGGCGCAGGGCCAGGGCCAGGAAGCGCGCCAGATAGGCGGCCAGGATAATCCAGATCGTGCCGTACAGGCCGATGCCGAAGACCGGCAAGGGCCTGAGCAGCACCAGGATGAACGCGATCGACAGCACGATGCCCGGCAGGGCATAGGGTGCATCGGCGACGGAATTGAGAAAACGCGCCAGGGCGGAACGGCGGCAATGCAGGTAATAGGCGATGGGCACGGCCACGGCCATCGAGACCAGCGCGGCCCCCAGGGCAAGCAGGAAGCTGTTGCCGAAGGCGCGCTTGATGGTCGCCGAGGACAGCACCGCCTCGTAATGCCGCCATGTCCAACTGTCCAGCGTCAGGGGAACCCCCAAAGCCTGCACGATGGAGGTCGCGCCCAGCGCCACCAGCGGCAGGATCGAGATCAGCAGCAGCACGGCCCACAGCCCGGCTTCAATAGGCAGGCGCCAGCGCCGCAGGCGGAAGAAGGAACCGCTGCCGATGCCGCCGCCCATGATCACGACCTTGCGCCCGCGCATGGCCCATGCCTGGACCAGCAAACCCATGGCCGCCAGGACGGCCAGAACCAGGGCCAGCACCGCCACCTCGCCCAGAATGCTGGGGCCGAAGCCGTTGAGGCGCTGATAGATCAGCGTGGTCAGCATGGTATAGCGGCCGGGAATGCCCAGCAGCGCCGGAATGCCGAAATTGCCGATGGCCGAGACGAAGGCCAGCGCGCCGCCGGCGATCAAGGCCGGGCGCAGCAGCGGCAGGATCACGGTGAAGACGATCCGCAGGGGACGCGCGCCCGCCGCACGCGCCGCCTCGACCAAGTCGGCGGGCACGCTGCGCAGTCCCGCCAGCACAGCCAGGAAGACGATGGTCGAATGCTCGATCCCCATCAGCAGGATGATGCCTTCCCGCGAATACAGGGGATTGCGCGTCCCGGCGCCCGGCGCCAGCCCCAAGGGCGAGAGGATCGGGCTGCTCGGCCCCATCAGTTCCAGCCAGGCCAAGGCCGATATCTGGGCCGGAATCAGCATGGGCAGCAGGGCGAGGAACACCACCAGCGACTTGAAGCGCACATCGGCAACGCCGATGACGAGCGCCAGGGCAGTGCCCAGAAGCAGGGAGACCATCGTGGCGCCAAGGCTGGCCTCGATGGTCTGGAGGGTGGCGGTGCGGACGGCCCGGGAGGACAGGACCCGTTCGATCAGCGCCCAGTCGAAAGCCTGCCCCCCGGGGACAAGCGCTTCCATCAACAAGCGCCCCAAGGGCAATACGCAAAGCAGCGCCACATAAACGGCCAGGATGGCGAGCAAAAGCTGCCCGCCATCGAAAGACCGGATCGCGGCCGAACGCCGTATGGACGCCGTAAGGACGGCTACGGTCAAGGATCAGCCCCCGAAGAGGTCGGCGAACTTGCGCTTGGTTTCTTCCGTCCCCTTGAGCAGCAGGTCCGGATCGGCCGACATGATCTTCAGCCCCGCCGGATCAGGATAGCCCGCCGGCGGCTCGACGCCTTCGAGCAAGGGGAAGTATTGCTGCGCCACCGATTGGATCTGCGCTTCGCGCGACAGCTGGAAGTCGATGAAAGCCTTGGCCTCGTCGACATTCTTCGCCGTCTTCAGGATCGCCACCGGCTGGTTGATGGTGGTCACGCCTTCCTCGGGGAAGACGAAATCCACCGGCGAGCCCTGGGCCTTCTGCTCATAGGCCATGTATTCGATGATGATGCCATAGGCCTTTTCGCCACGCGCCACGGCATCGCGCACGCCGCCATTGCCACGGGTGGCGGTGGCGTCATTCTCGGCCAGGGCGTCGAAATAATCCCAGCCGAAGGCGGGATCGGCGGCCATGGTCCCGACATGGATGGCCGCGGCGCCGGAATAGAGCGGACTGGGCAGGATGACCTGGCCCTTGGCTTCCGGCTTCAGCAGGTCCTTCCACGAGGTCGGCTTGGGCAGGCCGGAAGCGGTGTTGTACATGATGCCGGTGGTGATCAGCTTGGTGCCGAAGAAGGTCTTGTCCGGATCGTACTGGCTGGGATGGTAGCCCGCGACCGGAGCGTCCTCGTAGGGCATCAGCAGGTCCTGGTTCTTCAGTTCCTGCATCGCCACCGAATCGGCGATCAGCATGACGTCAGCACGGGGTTCGCCGGCGGCGATCTCGGCCTGCAGCTTGTTCATGATCTCGGTGGTGCCGGAACGGAACAGCTCGACCTTGATGTCGGGATGCTTCTCGTTGAACAGCTTCAGCACCTCTTCCATCTGGTTCGTCGGCTGCGACGTATAGACAACCAGCGTCTTCTCGGCCTGGGCTTGGCCGGCCAGCCCCAGAGCCATGAGGCCCGCCAGAGATGCGATCAACTTGCGCATGTATCCTCTCCGCTCAATCAGGCATGGAACGAGCATGCCTATGCATTTCATGAAGATGACACTAGACGGGCACCGCACCCTCTCGCAATATTCGCCGGAAAATTTTACATTACCGCAACATTTGCCGGTCTCTAAAATTTTACATTACGGATATATTACAAATTCTTCTTGAAGACTCCTTTCTCAGAACTCCAGGAAAAAAGACCATGAAAGCAAGACTGACTTGCCTCTCCGGCATCGGCGGCAAGGGTCCGGCCTGCTTCCTCGTCGAGGCCGAAGGCTTGCGGTTGATGCTCGACCTGGGGGTCGGCCCCACCCCGGGCGAGTTTCCGCCGGTGGACGGCGTGGGGAAGGTGGATGCCCTTCTGCTGTCCCATCAGCATGGCGACCATATCGGCGCGCTGTCCCTGCGCCCCCGGATCGGATTGCCGACGATTCATGCCACGCCGCCGGTCGCCCAGGCCGCCGCCTTGGCCGAAGCCGATTATGTGCCCCTGCCGCTTCGGGGGCGTTGCGAGGTGGCGGGTATCGGCGTCTCGACCGGCCGCAGCGGCCATTCCCCGGGCGGCATCTGGCTACATCTGGCGGTCGGCGACGGCCTGCTCTATTGCGGCGACATCTCCTGCGAGTCCGCCCTCTTTCCTTTCGACCCGCCGCCGCCCGCCACCACCGTCCTGCTCGATGCCTCCTACGGTATCGACGACGTGCCGCAGAGCACCCGCGCGGCGGCGGTCCTGGCGGAACTGGCGGCCGGGCCGGTCCTTCTGCCCGTTCCGGCGGCCGGACGGGGGGCCGAGATCGCGCTGATGCTGCATGACGCCGGAGCCCCCCTGCCCCGACTCGATGCCAAAGTCCGCACCGCGATCGCCGCCCTCGCCAAGGGGGACGGCATGGTCACTCCCAGCGTCGCCGTCCGCCTCGCCCGGATCGCCGAAAACGCCCCCGAAGCCGGACCGGCCGAGGGCGTGACGCTGGCATCCGACGCCAATGCCATGGACGGCATGGCCCGCGAACTGGCCCTGGCCTGGGCCGAGGCCCCCAACGGCCCGGCCATCCTGTTCACCGGTTACATTCCCCCCGGCACCCTTGCCGATCAACTGATCCGCGAAGGCCGCGCGCGCTGGATGCGCTGGAACGTCCATCCCACTTTGTCGGACAACCGCCGCCTGGTGCGTGCGACCGGCGCGCGCCGCGTCATCCCGGCCTTCGGCCCGGCGAAATATCTCGATGACTGGAAGACGGCCTTCGCCCCCGCCGAGGTCACGCTGCAAAAGGTCGTGGAGCTATGACGACGCTGCCCCTGCCCTTCTTCTTCCTGCGCCATGGCGAGACCGACTGGAACCGGGCCGGGCTCGTCATGGGGCTGAAAGACATCCCCCTCAATGCCGAGGGCCGCACCCAGGCGGCGGCAGCGGCCAACATCCTGACGGAATACGGCATCGCCTCCATCTGGTCGAGCCCCCTGGGACGGGCACGCGAAACGGCGGAAATCGTCGCGTCCCGCCTAGGCCTGGCCGTGTCCCTCATCGGGGGCCTGGCGGAACGCAACTGGGGGATCTATGAAGGCGGTGCAGCCTCCGCCCGCAAGAACAAGGACGCCGCCCCCGAAGGTGGGGAAAGCGCGGCCGACTTCACCCGACGCAGCATCGCCGCCTTGTCGGAGGTCGGCGGCCCCGCCCCCGCCCTCGTCGTCGCCCATTCCGGAACCTTCCGGGCCTTGTGCCGTCACATGAACTGGCCCCACGGCGCGGAACCGGTCGCCAACGCACAGCCCCTCCTCGTCACCGAGGAAGGCCCGCACCCCCTCCACAATTTCGCCCTGTGAGCATCATCGCAGACAAGAACAGAATTCATCCGCCGTCTTTTCATTACAGTTTACGTAAAACTGCTGACCGGCCAGCAATGATGTTGACGCCCGACAGCCGCCCCTCTATCAAACGACAGTCATGAGGCTCGGCCATGACTGGAAATATTAAAGAGGGATGAAGATGAAGCGCGGACGTCTGTTTCTGGTTGTCGGCCCGAGCGGAGCCGGTAAGGATTCGATCCTGGAAGCCGCCCGCACGATCCTGCGCCACGACCGGCGTTTCCTCTTTCCCCGCCGGGTGATCACCCGGCCGGAAGAAGCCGGTGGCGAGAACCACATCGCCTCCAGCCTCGATACCTTCGAACAGATCCGCCGCAGCGGGGGCTTCGCCCTGTCCTGGCAGGCCCATGATTTGAGCTACGGCATTCCGGCCGCTATCCATGCGGACCTGGAGGACGGTTTCCATGTGGTGGCGAATGTCTCGCGTTCGGTGATCGAGGAGGCCCGGCGGCGTCTTGCCCCGGTCACGGTGATCGTGATCACCGCCGAGCCCGAAATCCTGGCCGAACGCTTGGCGGCGCGGGGCCGGGAAAGCGCGGAAGATATCGCGGCGCGCCTGCGCCGTGCCGGGGCCTATCTTCCCGATGGCCCCGACGTCGCCGTCATCAATAATTCAGGCTCGCTGGGGCAGGCCGTGTCCCGCTTTCTGAGCCTTCTTTCGGAAGAAGCCCAGCCTGCGGACGCAGAGGCGCCTGACCCGAGGTAAAGACGGGCTTCCCCGCCACCAGGGTCGCCACCGCCTGCGGGAAGCCCTGTCCAGCCTGGACCAGGACGAGATCGGCCCGCGCGCCAGGCTGGATGCGTCCACGATCGGCAAGACCCGCCGCCTGGGCGGGATTGGCGGATACCAGCGCCCAAGCTGCCCCCAGATCCAGCACGCCTTGCCGGACGATGGTGAAGGCGGCCTGCAGCAGCGACGGATAATAGTAATCCGAGGTCAGCACGTCGCAGGTCCCTTCGGTCACCATCTCCATGGCCGAAAGGCGACCGGCATGGCTGCCGCCGCGCAGGATATTGGGTGCGCCCATGATGATGGGATCGCCGAGATCCCGGCTGAATTCCGCCGTCTCGCGGTTGATCGGGAATTCGCAGATATGGCAGCCCAGATCGTGGTACCAGCGGCGCATGGCCGGGGTCTCGTCGTCATGCGAGGCCATCACCACGCCCTTCGCCAGGGCCTCGGCGGCCAGACGCCCCACCACCACCGGCACCTCGGCTTCGCGCGCCCGCACCCGCTGCACCAGCAGGCGGAATTCCTCGGCCGACATTCCCGCGCGCTCGGCATATTTGTTGATGCCGCCGGGACGGGCCATCTTTTCCTCGATCAGCGGCACATGATCGTTGAAGGCCAGCAACCGCACCACGCCGCTGCGCAGCCATTCGACCACCTCGTCCGCCGCGTCCAGGTTATAGGTCTCGAACCGCAGATGGACCTTGGTGTCGCAGGCGAGGCGCCCGTCCAGGGCGGTCATGGCTGCCAGGAATTCCCGCGCCGCCTCCGGCCCGCGCAGCCCCGGCTCCCAGGAATAGGTCAGGCCGTGATAGGCGGTGGTGATGCCGTTGGCGACCAGCTGGCGGTCCGTATCCAGCAGCGCCAACTCCAGGGGAAAGGTCACGCCGGGACGGGGCATGACCTGGCGCTCGAAGGCATCGCCATGCAAATCGATGATGCCGGGCAGGACCAGCAGACCGCTGGCATCCCAGGTTTCGGCCCCTTCCCGCGCCGCTTCCGGCCCGATGGCCTGGATGGCGCCGTTTTCGATCAACAGGTCGGTACGGGATAAGGAGCCGTCGGCGAGCAGCACCTCGCCGCCACGGATATGCAGCATGAAATTCATCCTTGTCAGAAAAACGGGGCGGACAGGGGAACGGGCGACGGACGGTCCATGCCATTCCCCATACCGGCCTCAAATGATCTTGGTGCGCAGCCAGGAACTGACATGCTCGACCACCAGCACCAGCAGGAAGATGGCGATGATGATGGCGGCGGCCAGGTCGTAGAGGAACAGGTCCATCGCCACCTTCAGCTCGATGCCGATGCCGCCGGCACCGACGAGGCCGAGGATGACCGAGGACCGCGTCGCCTTCTCAAGGCTGAACAGCGAGGTATTGATGAAGGAGGGCATGGCCTGGGGCACCACCGCCGAAAAGACCGTGCCGGTGCGGCTGGCGCCCAGCGCCGTCAGCGCCTCGCGCGGTCCCTTGTCGGTCTCTTCCATCGATTCGGCGAAGAAACGGCCGCAGAAGCCGATGGTGTCGAGCATGATCGCCAGCGTCCCGGCCACCGGCCCCAGCCCCACCGCGATCACGAAGAACAGCGCCCAGACCAGGTCGGGAACCGTGCGGAACAGCGAGATCAGGCTGCGCGTCGCATGCTGGATGATCGGATGCGGCGACAGGGACCGAGAGGCCAGGATCGCCAGCGGCAAGCTGATCACCACCCCCAGCGCCGTCCCCACCACCGCCATCTGGAAGGTTTCCAGCAAGGCCAGGGAGATGGGGCCCAGGCGCGAGGGATCGGGCGGGAACATCTGGCCGAGGATGCGGCCGATATTGGGCAGACCGTCCACCAGGCGCGGAATCGACACCCCGACATTGTTGAAGGACCAGACGATGAAGGCCAGGGCCAGCACATAGAACAGGAAGGTCAACGCGCTGGGGCGCTCGAACCGGTTCGGCGGGGCAGAGACAGGGGTCATGGGTCTACTCATAGATCTCGCGCAGGACGGCGATGTCCTGGGCCTTGGCCAAACCGTCCAATTCCAGCCGCCCCTGGCGCAGGCCGATCAGGCGGTCCGCATAGGAAATGGCATGGTCCAGGTGGTGGGAGGTGAAGACGAAGGTGATGCCGTCGCTGCGCATCAATTCGGCGAACATCTCCATCACCTCTTCACCGGCCGAGGGATCGAGGCTCGCCACCGGCTCATCGGCGATGACGAAGCGCGGGCGCTGCATCAGGGCGCGGGCGATAGCGACACGCTGCGACTGGCCACCCGACAGGCTGTCGACCCGCTGGCGCGCCAGATGGGCCAGCCCCACCCGGTCCAGGCAATGCATGGCCTGCTCGCGCACCGCCTTGGGGGCCAGGGCCTGATGCCAGTAGCAGGGGCCGGAATGATGGGCCTGGGCGCCGTGGATGACATTACTGAGCGCCGAAAGGCGGGAGACCAGGTTGTGGCGCTGGAACACGAAGCCGACCTGGGAGCGTACCCGGCGCAGGCGGCGGCGCGGCATGTGGTCGATGTTTTCGCCCAGCAGGGCGATCCTGCCGCTATCGGGCTCGATCAGGCGCATGCAGCAGCGCAGGAAGGTGGACTTGCCAGCGCCGTTGGAGCCGATGATCGCCACGGCCTGGCCGCGCGGCACGGCCAGGCTGATACCGTCGAGGATCGCCTTCTTGCCGTCGAAGCTCTTGCGCAGGCCCTCGACCGCCAGATCGAGGCCGACTTCGGTCTCGGGGCCGGCCTGGGCGGTGGAAGACGGAGCACCGGACGCCGCCCGGTCGGGATGACCGGGGGCGAACGGAGACGTCTCGTTATTGGTCATGGAGGCGCCTTCCCAGGGCATCAGTCCCCCACGAATTCAGAGAACTGATTGACGCCGATCACGCGGTAAGAAGTGCGCACGTCGTTGAAATCGGCATCGGTGATGCGGGTATGGAAGAAGCCGCCCTTGAACTTCTGATTGTCCTCGCCCTGCAGCAGGGAGGCGCGGATCTCGTCGCCATGGTCCAGGAAGATCTTGCGCACGGCCTGCTGCAGGTCCTGCGGCACATGGGCGCCGGCGATCAGCACGTCGCTCGGCAGATCGCCGCCACGGGCGATGACGCGGAACTGGTGATTGGGGAAGGCCTGCTCGACGCGGTCGAGATGGGTGCGGTTCATGCCGATTGCGGCGATATCGCCACGGATCATGCCCTCGACGGCGACATTGCGGCTGATATTCATCGGCGAGTAATCCTTGCCGAGGACGAGGCCCAGATCGGCCAGCACACGGGCCGGACCGAGATGCTGGGAGGTCGAGCCGACGTCACCGAAAGCCACCCGCTTGCCCTTCAGGTCCTGGGCGGTGATGTAGGGGCTGTCGGCCATCACGACGATCTGCGAGAAATAGCCGGGGCGGGACCAGCCGACCACCGGCTCGGCATTGGTGCGGGCGCGGAACACGACATATTCGGCCGGACCGGTCAGCACGAAATCGACGCTCTTGGCGTTCATCGCCTCGACCGCGGCGGTGCGGCTGTTGACGGCGAAGAAGTCGACGTCACGGCCGACCAGCTTGGCCAGGGTGTCGCGGAACGGTCCGAATTCCCGCTGCAACTCTTCCATGCCGGCGATGTCGGTCACGGCGAAGCGGATCGGGTCGGCGGCATGGGCCGTGAAGGAGGCGGTCAGCGAAAGCGCCACGGCAGCCGCAGCACTGGCAATTTTCTTGAAGAACATCGTCTTCCTCATGGCGGGGTGAATTTGTGAGGAGACGATAGCGGCGCGATGCTACAGAATGATGATATCGCCGTTACAGTTATGTTATAGAAACACAATAATTATAGACAAGAAGTACGGTTTGTCTAACCCCTCACCTCACAGATGAAGTTGTCTATTATACCTATCAAGACTCGATTACAAGCTGAACCCAGTCACTGGCGAAACGAGTCATCCCATATTCAACAATCTTTCCCTTATCATCGATGTTCACGCTCTCCGTCACCAGGATCGGACGGTTACGCGGCTGTTGCAGATGATGGGCGTCTTCGGCGGTCGGCATCCGGGCGGTGACACGGGTCCAGGCCCGCTGGTAATCCTCGACCCCCCAGCGCCGCAGCGCCTGGGTGATGGAACCGTATTCCCGCAGGACCTCGTCCAGCCCCGCGAAGCGGGCCTGGGGAAAGTAGTGGGCGCTGACATTGATGGGACGGCCGTCCGCCTCGCCCAGCCGCTCGATCAGGATCACCGGCGCCCCGCGCGCCAGCTTCAGCTCCCGCGCCACCACGGCATCGGCCTCGACCACCTCGGCCCGCAGGATCTTGCCCCCGACGCTGCGGCTCTGACGTGACAGATTCTCGCTGAAGCGAGTGCGCTTGGACACCAGATAGTCGATCACATGCTCCTGCACGAAGGAGCCGCGCCCCTGTTCGACCCGGATCAGACCCTGTTCCTCCAGCGCCCCCATCGCCCGGCGCACCGTGTGACGGTTGACGTCGAAACGCTGCGCCAGATCGTTCTCGGTCGGCAATTGCTGACCGGGTGCCAGACGGCCCTCGACGATATCGGATTCCAGCGCGCGCTGGATCTGCCGCCACAGGGCGATACCACTTCCTCGTTCAAGAGAATTCATTGGAGTCACCGAAATTTCATCATGCACGGCTTTACCAGACAAAGCAGGTGTGTCTACCATAGCGCCAAGAACATATAGACGTCTATACAAATTTTTAGGTGATCTATGCTCCCTTCCCCCTCCGACGACCAGATCGCGTCGCGGCGGCACTGGATGTCCGTCCTTGCCAAGTCTCCCGCCGCGCGTCTGGAAGAGCTTTGGCGCGATCTTGCCGAACCTCCCGCCTACCGCTTCCTGCGCCGCCCCGAAATCGGGCTGACCATGATCCGCGCCCGCGCCGGCGGCACGGGTACCGTCTTCAATCTTGGTGAGATGACCATGACACGTTGCGCCGTCGAGACGGCCACCGGCCATGTCGGCTTCGGCCATGTGGCGGGGCGGGACACGCGCCATGCCGAACTGGCGGCCCTGTTCGACGCCCTGTTGCAGGACCCCGCCCGCCACGACGAAATCTCCGCCACGGTGCTCGCGCCGCTGACGCGGGAGCAAGAGACCCGGCGCGAGCAGGCATCCCGCAAGGCGGCGGCAACCCGCGTGAACTTCTTCACCATGGCGCGGGAGGCCTAGGATGAGCGTCCCCTCCCTCGCCACCGGCTTCGACGATCCCGTCCAGGACGGCCAGCGCGTCTTCCGCGCCGTGCTGGACGCCATGAGCCGCCCGGGCCGGATCGTCCCCCTGCCCCGGCTGCCGGAAATCCCGGCCGGGCTCCACGCCTCCAGCGCCGCCGTCGCCCTGGCCCTGCTCGACCTGGAGACGCCGGTCTGGCTCGACGAAGCCGCCAGCCCGGCCGCGAAATGGCTGCGCTTCCATTGCGGCAGCCCTTTGACCGCCGCCGCCGGAGACGCCGCTTTCGCCCTGATCGCCGACGGCACGCGCCTGCCCGATCTCGACCTCTTCCCCATTGGAACGCCCGATTATCCGGAACGCGGGACCACGCTGCTGATCCAGGTCGCCGCGCTGGCGAAGGGTCGCGGCCACCGGCTGCGCGGTCCCGGCATTGAGCATGAAACCTTCCTGGACGCGGAAGGACTGGACGAGGCCCTGTGGCGCCACATGGCGCAAGGCCGCGACCGCTTCCCGCTGGGCCATGACGTGATGCTGCTGTCGCCCGATGCCCTCGCCTGCCTGCCGCGCAGCATCATCCTGGAGGATTGAGCATGTATGTCGCAATCAAGGGCGGCGAGACGGCCATCGACAACGCGCATGCCCTGCTCGCCGAAAAACGGCGCGGCAATCCCGCCGTTCCGGAACTGTCCCTGACGCAAATCTCGGAACAGATGGCCCTGGCCGTGGACCGCGTGATGACCGAAGGCTCGGTCTATGACCGCGAGCTGGCGGCCCTGGCGATCAAGCAGGCGCGCGGCGATCTCGTCGAGGCCATCTTCCTACTGCGCGCCTATCGCACCACCTTGCCGCGCCTCGCCACCAGCGAGCCGCTGGACACCGCCGCCATGGCGGTGCAGCGGCGCATCTCGGCCACCTTCAAGGACCTGCCCGGCGGGCAGGTGCTGGGGCCGACCTTCGACTACACCCATCGCCTGCTCGACTTCACCCTGGCGGCGAACGGGCAGGACGTTCCCACCCCGGAACCGGCGGACGAGCCCCTGTCCGCCGACCTGCCGCGCGTCGCCGAGCTTCTGAACCAGGAAGGGCTGATCGAGACGGCAGAAGACGGCGAGGACGGCCCGGTCGGCGACCTGACGCGCGAGCCCCTGACCTTTCCCGCCGGGCGCGACCTGCGCCTTCAGGCCCTGGCGCGGGGGGACGAAGGCTATCTGCTGGCCTTGGGCTATTCCACCCAGCGCGGCTACGGCAATTCCCATCCCTTCGCCGGGGAAATCCGCATGGGCGAGGTGACGGTCGAGATCGTGCCCGAGGAACTGGGCTTCCCGGTCGAGATCGGCACCGTCACCGTCACCGAATGCGAGATGATCAACCAGTTCAAGGGCTCGAAGACCCAGCCGCCGCAATTCACCCGCGGCTACGGCCTGGCCTTCGGCGAGGCCGAGCGCAAGGCCATGTCCATGGCCCTGGTCGATCGCGCCCTGCGCTGCCGTGAACTGGGCGAGGAAGCGACGGTCCCCGCCCAGGACGAGGAATTCGTCCTGTCCCATGCCGATTCGGTCGAGGCCCAAGGCTTCGTCCAGCATCTGAAGCTGCCCCATTACGTCGACTTCCAGTCCGAGCTGGTGCTGGTACGCGCCTTGCGCGCCGAGGCCGAAGCACGGGCGGAGCAGGAAAAGGGGAGCGAGGAGAAAGAATGAGCGCCACCCTGGAAGGCTACAATTTCGCCTATCTCGACGAGCAGACCAAGCGCATGATCCGCCGGGCCGTGCTCAAGGCCGTGGCGATCCCCGGCTATCAGGTGCCCTTCGGCAGCCGCGAGATGCCCCTGCCCTATGGCTGGGGCACCGGCGGCATCCAGGTCACCGCCAGCATCATCGGCGCCGACGATGTGCTGAAGGTCATCGACCAGGGCGCCGACGACACCACCAACGCCGTCTCGATCCGCCGCTTCTTCCGCCGCACCGCAGGCGTCGCGACGACGACCCGCACGGAAGAGGCGACGCTGATCCAGACCCGCCACCGCATTCCCGAGACGCCGCTGCGCGAAGGGCAGATCCTGGTCTACCAGGTGCCGATCCCCGAACCGCTGCGCTGGCTGGAACCGCGCGAGACCGAGACCCGCAAGATGCACGCCTTCGCCGATTACGGGATCATGCATGTCAAGCTCTACGAGGACATCGCCCGCTTCGGCCGCATCGCCACCGGCTACAATTATCCGGTGATGGTCAATGGCCGCTATATCATGAGCCCTTCGCCCATTCCCAAATTCGACAATCCGAAGATGGACCGCAATCCGGCCCTGCAGTTGTTCGGCGCCGGGCGCGAGAAGCGCATCTATGCCGTGCCCCCCTATACGCGGGTCGAGAGCCTGGATTTCGAGGACCATCCCTTCGAGATCGAACGCTGGGAAAGGGCCTGCGCCCTGTGCGGCTCGACCGAGAGCTTCCTCGACGAGGTGGTGATGGATGATCGCGGCGGGCGGATGTTCGTCTGCTCCGACACCGATTACTGCGAAAGCCACCGTCCCGACAGATCCGAACAGGAGGCGGCGGAATAATGAACGCCCAATCCCCCCAGCCCCTTCTCACCGTCCGGGGGCTCAGCCGCTATTACGGCCAGCATGTCGGCTGCCGCGACATTTCCTTCGATCTCTGGCCCGGCGAGGTGCTGGGCATCGTCGGCGAATCCGGCTCGGGTAAGACGACCCTGCTCGGCTGCCTGTCCGGCCGCCTCGACCCCAGCGAAGGGTCGGTCCTCTACCGCGACCGGGCGGGACAATCCCACGACGTCTATGCCATGCCGGAAATGATGCGCCGCCGCCTCGCCCGCAGCGAATGGGGCATCGTCCACCAGAATCCCCGCGACGGCCTGCGCATGGCGGTCAGCGCCGGGGCCAATGTGGGCGAAAGGCTGATGGCCCAGGGCGCGCGCCATTACGGCGGCATCCGCAACCAGGCCCTCGACTGGCTGGACAAGGTCGAGATCGATGCCGGGCGCATCGACGATTCGCCACGCACCTTCTCCGGCGGCATGCAGCAGCGCCTGCAGATCGCCCGCAACCTGGTCAGCATGCCGCGCCTTGTCTTCATGGACGAACCCACCGGCGGGCTGGATGTCTCGGTCCAGGCGCGCTTGCTCGACCTGCTGCGACGTCTGGTCGGCGAGATGGGACTGTCGGTGATCCTGGTGACGCACGACCTGGCGGTGGCCCGCCTGCTGGCCCATCGGCTGCTGGTCATGCGCGGCGGCGAGGTGGTCGAAAGCGGCCTGACCGACCAGGTGCTGGACGATCCGCAGCATCCATACAGCCAGCTTCTCGTTTCCTCGATCCTGCAGGTATGATCATGGACCTGATGATAAACGCCAAGGACCTGCGCAAGACCTTCATTCTGCATCCGCAAGGCGGCGTGCGCATTCCGGTTCTCGCCGATTCCTCGCTGCAGGTGGCATCCGGCGAATGCGTCACCCTGCACGGCCCCTCGGGGGCCGGCAAGTCCACCCTGCTGCGCAGCCTTTATGCCAATTACAAGCTCGACCAGGGCAGCATCCTGGTCCGCCATGGCGGCCAGATCGTGGACATGGTCACGGCCGCCCCCCGCACGGTGCTGGAGGTCCGCCGCCGCACCATGGGCTATGTCAGCCAGTTCCTGCGCGCCATTCCCCGCGTCCCGGCGCTCGACGTGGTGGCCGAACCGGCCTGCCTCGCCGGCATCGACCAAGCGGAAGCGCGCGAACGCGCCGCCGCGCTGCTGGCGCGGCTGCGCATTCCCGAACGGCTGTGGCATATCCCGCCCGCCACCTTCTCGGGCGGCGAACAGCAGCGCGTCAATGTGGCGCGGGGCTTCGTTCTCGATTACCCGATCCTGCTGCTCGACGAACCCACCGCCTCGCTGGATGCCGCCAATCGCGGCACCGTGATCGAGCTGATCAACGAGGCCAAGGCGCGCGGCGGCGCCATCGTCGGCATCTTCCACGATGCCGAGGTCCGCGATGCCGTCACCACCCGCCTGCACCTTATCCAGCCCATGGACGCCGCCGCATGAGTACCGAACAGATCCTCACCAACGCCGCCATCGTCACCCGGAATGAAGTACTGCACGGCACCGTCCATCTGCGCGACGGACGCATCCAGGACATCGACAGCGGGCGGTCCAGCCATCCGGCAGCGGTGGATTGCGACGGCGACTACCTGATCCCCGGCCTGATCGAGATCCATACCGACAATGTCGAGAAGCATTTGCTGCCCCGGCCCGGCGTGGTCTGGCCGGCCATGGCGGCGCTGCTGGCCCATGATTCGGAAGTGGCGGCAGCCGGCATCACCACCGTCTTCGATGCCCTGGCCGTCGGCGAATACACCCAGAAAAGCCGCCGCCGGGAAATGCTGAAAGTCGCCGTCGAGGCCATCCGCGAGGCGCGGCGGCAATCCCTGTTCCGGGTCGATCACCTGTTGCATATGCGCCTGGAACTAGCCGATCCCCAGGTGATCGACCTGTTCGAGCCGCATCTGGGCGAGACGCTGGTGCGCCTCGTCTCGCTGATGGACCACACGCCCGGCCAGCGCCAATGGCGGGACATCGAGCATTTCGCCCGTTTCTACAAGGGCAAGCATGGCTGGACCGATGCCCAGGTGACGGAACGCCTGGCCGAGGCCCGCGAACATCAGGCCCGCTATGCCGAACCCAACCGCCACTATCTGCTGAACGAATGCAAGGCACGCGGTTTCATCATCGCCAGCCATGACGACACCACCGCCGAACATGTCGCCGAAGCCGCCGCCGACGGCATCACCATCAGCGAGTTCCCGACCACGCGCGAGGCGGCGCAGGCGGCGCGGGATCACGGCATGGCCGTGGTGATGGGCGCCCCCAATGTGGTGCGCGGCCAGTCCCATTCCGGCAATGTCTCGGCCACGGAACTGGCAGGCGACCGGCTGGTGGACGGCCTGTCCTCGGATTACGTGCCGGCCAGCCTGCTGTTCGCCGCCTTCCATTTGCATCGCAGCCTGGACCGGCCGATCTGGGAGAGCTTGGCCATCGTCACCGCCAATCCCGCGCGCATGCTGGGGCTGGAGGATCGCGGCGAGATCGCCATCGGCAAGCGGGCCGATCTGGTGCGGGTCAAGGAAGCGACGCACGGCCCGGTGGTCCGCTCGACCTGGTGCGGCGGCGAAAGGGTGGTGTGATGGAACGCTGGGCCATCTATTACGCCCCCGCCGCCGATACTTCCCTGGATGTGCTGGGGCGGCGCTGGCTGGGGCGCTCGGCCCATGACGGGCGGAGCCAGGAACGCCCGTCCGTGCCGGGCCTGACGGCGGACAAGATCGCCGCCGTCACCGCCGAACCCGCGCGCTACGGCTTCCACGCCACGCTGAAGCCGCCCTTCGCCCTGGTGCCGAGCCGCAGGCCGGAAGAGCTGCGCCAGGCCCTGGCCGATTTCGCCGCGAAACGCAGCGCTTTCGAGGCTCCTCCCCTGCGGCTGGCGGAACTGGGGCGTTTCCTCGCCCTGATTCCTTCCGCTCCCTGTCCGGCACTGGAGGAACTGGCGGCGGAGAGCGTGCGCCATTTCGACGGCTTCCGCGCCCCGCCTTCCGCAGCGGAATTGCAACGCCGCCGCTCTCGTCCCCTGACGCCCCGGCAGGAGGCATTGCTGGAGGCCTGGGGCTATCCCTATATCATGGAGGAATTCCGCTTCCACATGACCTTGACCGGGCCGCTGCAAGAGGAAGACCGCGCCGCCTTGCGCGAGAGCCTGGACGTTCTCTGCGCCGAGGCGACGCGGCAGCCTCTGCTCATCGACGGGCTGACCCTGTTCCGCCAGCCCGCCGCGGATGCTCCGTTCGTGATCGAGACCCGTTTTCCCTTCAGGCCCCGGGACTGACCGGGGCCTCGCCTTTTCTCATCCTTCGCCTCAATACCGGTCGCCCCTGGCGGTGGTGGTGACATGCCGCCGCTCGGTATGGAAGAAACCGAAATAGAGGGCGGGCGCGGCGATCAGGGCATGCAGCCAGATATCGTGCCCATGCAGCGGCGCCAGGCCGAAGGTCGTGTGCAGCACCGGAATGAACCCAAAGATGATCAAGGCTGCATAGACGATACCGGTGATCCTGGAATAGTTCCTTGCCGCTCCGAGGCTGCGATAGCAGGCGATCCCGGCAATCCCGAAGGCCAGATGGATCAGGTTGTGTACCCAGTTCACGGGGAACAGCCCGAACAGGCGCCCATGCCCTGCCGCCAAAGCGAGGGGCGGATCCCCGGGCGCGGGCGGGGTCACCAGAGCCGGAATGAAACCGGCGATGCCGACAACAAGAAACACTATGCCGAGAATGAGTGCAAAATAACGCGTCGCCATGAAGCCTCCTCTTCGTTCATGATCAGGCATGATCAGGGGCCGTCGGCAGCAGATCGTCGCACTGTCGAACAAACGGATCACCCGGCATATGGCCGGTAACGTTCCTTTCGGCTACTCCCTCCAGTGGGAGAGGTCTCTTCCATACCAATGGGAGGAGAAGAGAAAGAGCGGGACATAATCCTTGGCAAGACGGGAAGAGAAGACCAGGCTTCCCGTTACTCCAAATTTCCATGGGAATGCGCCACCGCCTCTCAAAATAACCAAAAGGCACGCAGTCCCAGCCGAGCCCCCGGAGGGTATCCGCATGGAAAGTCGCAACTTCATCCTGAGCAGCCTGACACCTGCCGAGGAAGAATTGATCCGGCCGCACCTGGTACCGGTTTCCCTGCCGCACAAGATGACCTACTACCGGCCGCAGGAATCGATCAGGCATGTGTGGTTCATCGAGCAGGGATGCGCCTCGGTCATCAATCTCCTGCCGGATGGCGGCGCCACCGAGGTCGGCACGATCGGCAACGAAGGCCTGGTCGGTACGCCCATCCTGCTGGAAACGGACAGGATCCCGAATCTCTGCGAGATGCAGATCCCCGGACACGGCTGGCAGATGCCCGCCCAGGCGCTGGCCACAGCCCTGCACCGGAGCGAGAGTCTGCGGACCAAGCTGCTTCGATTCGCCCAGGCGCATTACAACCAGGTCGCCCAGACGGCGGCCTGCAACCGCCTCCACAGCCTCGAGGAACGCTGCGCCCGCTGGCTGCTGATGAGCCGGGACCGGGCCGGCGAGGATTTCCCGCTCACCCATGAATATCTCGCCATCATGCTCGGCGTCCGGCGGGCGGGCGTGACCGTGACGGCGAACGTTCTCCAGAGTGCCGGGCTGATCCGCCATACGCGCGGGCATATCACGATCACCGACCCGGCTGGCCTGGAAGAGGTTACCTGCGATTGCTATTGGATCGTACGCGAGGAATTCCGGCGCCTGCTTCCCCAGGGAGAAGAATATCCATCGCCACAGCAGGGCCCCTCTTCGGATTGATCATCGCCGCGCCGACGAGTTTCCTCCCTCCTTTTCGCAGGGCAAGGCTCCCGATGAAGCGGCCAGGCCGGGGAACCCGGGGGTGATCTGTCCGTTTAGCGAAAAACTGCAGGAGGACCAGATGGATCACCGCTCCCCCGTTCCCAGCAGGGCCGCCATCGCCGGCCATCCCATCCACCCCATGCTGATCCCCTTCCCCATGGCCTTCCTGGTCGGTGCCTTCTTCTGCGACCTCGGCTATTGGGGAACGGAGGATCCCTTCTGGGCCCGGGCCTCGTTCTGGCTTATTGCCAGCGGCCTCGCGACCGGCCTGCTGGCGGGATTGTTCGGAGCGGTGGACTTCGTGACCCTGTCTCGGCCCAAGCATGTGCTGCATGGCTGGGTCCATGCGGTGGGCAATATCGTCGTCCTGCTGCTTGCCGCCGTGAACCTCTATCTACGGGAGGAACAGGTGCCGACCGACGTGCTGCCCTGGGGCCTGCTCCTTTCCCTGGCGACGGTCCTGCTGCTCGGCATTACCGGCTGGATGGGCGGAGAACTCTCCTACCGCTATCAAGTCGGCGTCCTGCCCGCCGAAACCGATCAGGAGGAACGGACGAGGGAACCCGAATAGGTCGCACCCTTCCCCACATCCGCCTCCCACCGCACAACAAAAAAGCCCAGCCTTTTTGAGGCTGGGCTTTTTTGTATTTGGTTGCGGGGGCAGGATTTGAACCTGCGACCTTCAGGTTATGAGCCTGACGAGCTACCGGGCTGCTCCACCCCGCGGTGATGTGTGGGCGCTGGGGGTGCGCCGTGATCGTGATTAGGTTTTTCTTTCTGCGCGTTTAGAAGACCTGGCGGCGACCTACTCTCCCGCGTCTTGAGACGCAGTACCATCGGCGCTGAGGGTTTTCACGGTCGAGTTCGGGATGGGATCGGGTGTAGGCCCCTCGCCATGACCACCAGGTCGTCGAAACGCGCGTCTGATCCGGCCCTCGTGCGGGATTGTCTTCTGGAAAGTGCTTTTGTGTTCGTTGCGCCGGGCTTGCCGCTGCGATGATGGGTCAAGCCGGTCGAGCGATTAGTATGGCTTAGCTTCATGCGTTGCCGCACTTCCACATGCCACCTATCGACGTGG
>NZ_SBHN01000078.1 GCF_006980715.1 Telmatospirillum sp. J64-1 | reverse complement strand
CCAGGACTCCGACGGCAACGCCGAAATCGCCTTCAATCTCTAAGGAGCAGCCTCCTTATGTACACCTTCGATCACCGCACCCGAGACAGTGCCGGCGCCTTCTTGGTTGGCGAGCTGGAACGGCTTGACCTTACCCTGAACCTGCCCCTGACCGAGGTCACTTGGCAGCGCGACATCGATCTACGCGAAGACGTCGCCATCGAGGACGAGACCGCGTCCTTCACCCGCAGCCACTTCGCCGCCGCCGGTTTCGCCGGTGCCGGCAAGAGCTGGATCGGCGACAATTCCACGGCCATCCAGGGCATCGGCCTGGACATCACCAAGCATCCGCTGCCCTTGCATCTCTGGGGCATGGAATTGGGCTGGACGACCATCGAGCTGAACAAGGCCCAACGCCTGGGCCGGCCCATCGATACCCAGAAATATGAGGGCATGAAGCTCAAGTATCAGATGGATGCCGACGAGATGGTCTATCTCGGCGATACGTCGGTCGGCGCGGTGGGACTGCTCAACAACCCCGCCGTGGCGCCCTACAACATGCAGGTGAATTGGGCCACCGCCTCGGCCGATGAGATCCTCAAGGACATCAACCTGTTCATCGAGCATGCCTGGAAGCGCGCCGGCTATGTGGTGGCGCCCGATCAGTTGCGCCTGGCGCCCGACCGCTTCGCCCTGCTGGTGCGCCCCGTCTCCGAAGCCGGTTCGATTTCGATCCTGGACTATGTGTCCAAGCAATGCGTCTCGGCCATCAAGAACGGCCGCCCGCTGGAGATCGAACCGCTGAAATGGCTGTCCGGGCGCGGGGTCGGCGGCAAGGACCGGGCGCTGCTCTATACCCGTGACAAGAAATACGTCCGCTGGCCGCTGGTGCCGATGCAGAAGACGCCGCTGGAGAT
>NZ_SBHN01000077.1 GCF_006980715.1 Telmatospirillum sp. J64-1 | reverse complement strand
TACATTTTCGGCGCAGGACGGCTATTAGACCAGTGAGCTATTACGCTTTCTTTAAAGGATGGCTGCTTCTAAGCCAACCTCCTGGTTGTTTTGGCCTTCCCACATCCTTTCCCACTTAGCCATGACTTGGGGACCTTAGCTGGCGGTCTGGGCTGTTTCCCTCTTGACGACGGACCTTAGCACCCGCCGTCTGTCTGCCGGATTGTACTCTGCGGTATTCGGAGTTTGGTTAGGTTTGGTAAGACTTTGGGTCCCCCTAGCCCATCCAGTGCTCTACCCCCGCAGGTAATCATCCGACGCTCTACCTAAATAGATTTCGCGGAGAACCAGCTATTTCCGGGTTTGATTGGCCTTTCACCCCTAGCCACAGCTCATCCCCGTCTTTTTCAACAGACGTGGGTTCGGCCCTCCAGTGCGTGTTACCGCACCTTCAGCCTGGCCATGGCTAGATCACCCGGTTTCGGGTCTAATGCATGCAACTCGATCGCCCTATTCAGACTCGCTTTCGCTGCGCCTACACCTACCGGCTTAAGCTTGCTGCATACACTAAGTCGCTGACCCATTATACAAAAGGTACGCGGTCACTCCTCAAGGGAGCTCCCACTGCTTGTAGGCATTCGGTTTCAGGGTCTCTTTCACTCCCCTCGTCGGGGTGCTTTTCACCTTTCCCTCACGGTACTTGTGCACTATCGGTCAGTAAGGAGTACTTAGGCTTGGAGGGTGGTCCCCCCATGTTCAGACAGGATTTCACGTGTCCCGCCCTACTCGAGGACCGCTTCGTCATTTACCCCTACGCGGCTATCACGCGCTCTGGCCCGACTTTCCAGACGGTTCGGGTTTTGACAAAACGGCCACTGGCCTGGTCCGCGTTCGCTCGCCACTACTAGCGGAGTCTCTG
>NZ_SBHN01000076.1 GCF_006980715.1 Telmatospirillum sp. J64-1 | reverse complement strand
TGCCGTCCGAGGACATGGAAGAGGTCCTCTATGCCGGTGCGCGAACCGTCGCCTTCCAGGCAGGCCTCGTCTGGCGCCTGCTCGAGTTCACCACCGCCTCTTACGTCTACAAGTGAGGAGCCCCATGCGCCCTGGTGGCCGCTACATCCTTGAGGCCGGCAAGCTTCGCCAGATCGAAGCCCCGACCAAACTCCACCCCGAAGGCTCGGCACCGCGCGATGCGCAGGGCCGCCGCCTGGATCGCCCCGGCGAGAAGCCCCAGCCCGCCGCGAAGGCCAAGGCTGTGGCCGCCGAAAAGACCGAGAAGAAGGACTAAGCCATGCAGCCGATGAAGTTCCGCAAGAAGGTGGTGCTGGCGAAGATTGAATCCACCTACGGCACCGACGCAGCCCCGACCGGTGCCGAGAATGCCATCCAGCTTTCGGATGTGGCTATCACGCCGATGGAAGCGCAGATGATCCAGCGCGGCATCGTGCGCCCGACGCTGGGCGCCGAAGGCTCCATCGCCGTTGGCATCCATGTCATCCTGGAATTCGCCGTCGAGGTTGCGGGCTCCGGCACCGCCGGCGAAGTGCCGCCTTGGGGCGTGCTGATGCGCGGCTGCGGCATGGCCGAGGTGATGGATCCAGATACCGAGGTCCGCTATTTGCCGGTCAGCGACGACGAAGAATCGGTTTCGATCCTCTTCAACATCGACGGCAATAAGCACGCCTTGCTGGGCGCGCGCGGCAATTTCACCCTGGACCTGGAATCGCCGGGCATCCCGCGTTGGCGCTATCGCTTTGTCGGGCTCTGGTCGGACCCGATCAGCGCCCCCATGCCCAGCATCGACCTGTCGGCCTGGCAGGCGGCGATGGCGGTCTCCAACGCCAACACGCCGACCTTCAGCTTGCACGGCTATGAGGCGGTGATGAAGCGCATCAG
>NZ_SBHN01000075.1 GCF_006980715.1 Telmatospirillum sp. J64-1 | reverse complement strand
GTTCCATTCGGTCAGCCAGCGGGCGACCTGATCGTTGAAGCTCTCGCATTGCAGATCGGCATCGCCCTGGACCACGTCGTCACGGACACTCTCATGGACCTCGGCCTGGCTGCGCGAGGAGCCGTCATCGGTGGTCATGGTCTGGCTCAGGATGATCTTGGCAATCGCCGCATCCCAATAGCGCACGAAGGTATCGTGGTCGCCGCCCGAGGTGCGCACCGCTTCCAGCAGTTTGGCCTGGAAACCTTCCGGGAAGGCGACGGCCGCTTGGCCATGCAAAGCCAGCAGGCTGGACAGCAGCTTGGCGATCTCGGAATTGGTGGTCCCTTGCGGATAATGTCCCACCGCCGTGGGCATGCCGAACTTCTCCAAAGCAATGGCCCAGAATTTGGCGGCGTTGCGCTTGAGGAAGACGGGCCAGTAAAGGTAATGAGCCAGCCCCAGGCCATGGGGGTCGTCGTCATTGTCGCCTTCAGCCGTGAAGACCCAGAACTTGGCCGGGGGCATCACCTCGCCCGCCGGGCTGGTCCGGGTGACCAGGCGCAGCGCCCCGTCGCGGCCGAAGCGGAAGCGCTCGGGCTTGCGCACGCGGATGGCTTCCAGCGTGATGCGGCTGCCGTCGCGCGCCCACAGGCACTCGCCCACGGCATAGCCGAAATACTGGCCATGCAGCATCTTGGCGCAGACGCGGTCGAAGCCGATCCTGCGCAGCTGTTCGTCCAGAAACTCGGCGGCTGCCTTGTCCTGGGCGGAAGTCCCGCCGGGCTCGACCTCCCATTCGGCGGCGGTGATGGCGCGCTGGCGCTGCTGCCAGCAGGACTTGACCTGGTGGTCGCGCAACAGCGCCCGGTAATGCTTGAGGTCGCCGCCCAGGCTGTCGAGCACAGGGTCGGGCGTGGCCAGGATCTCGCCGAGAAAGCCCGCCAGGTCATCGCGCCGGGAGGCAG
>NZ_SBHN01000074.1 GCF_006980715.1 Telmatospirillum sp. J64-1 | reverse complement strand
CGGGCCTCGCAGTTCGTAACTGGAGGCGAGTTTGCCGGAGCGGGAAAACGCCGATAACGTAAAGGGCTTTAGGAGAGGTCCGAGGCCTGCGCGAAACGGCCCGGAAGCGAGGTGATCATGGCCTGCGCCACGACCGGGGGCAAGCCTTCTTGATAGGATGGCCCGTGCCGGGCCTCTAACGCATCACTAACGCAAGGTCTCCCCCTGGGGAGGTATCATCGGGTCCGAAAGAGGTAGCGGCGCCCCCACGGGCCGAAAAACGAGAAAAGTGGAAAACCCCTTCCGGAGGGGCTATATTGAGTATGCACCTCGATGTCGCGGGCCGCACCTCGATCGCCATCGGTGGAGCGACGCGGGGGGTACGGCCCCCGTAGTCTTCATCCCTCGCTATACCGGATAGATCCTCAAGCCCGTGCGCAGATTCTTCAGCGCGGTCTTGCTGCCCCGGAAGAAGGTATAGCCCGACCACTGGCCGGCATCGGCATCGGCCACCAGACCCACCACCACATTCTTGCTCAACTCGAACAGCCGCACATAGCGGGTGCGCAGCACCACCATGCCGGTTTCGGGGTTTTGTGCAAAGCCGGCCCAGATCTCCTGGGGTGCCTGGATGATCTCCGGGATCAGGGGGAAATACGCCTCACGGCCGTCGCTGCGCGAATCCTGCTCGATGATATGGTCGACGATGGCCTGCGTGACATTTATGTGCCCGCCGACGGGATCTGTCAGGATAGCGGAATCGCTGCCGATGGCCCGGCGGAACATCTCGCGCAATTCCGCCTCGTTCCGGGCTGTCCGGATCGCCAGGGGCGCCCTGGGCGGTGTCGGCTGCAGCGGCGGCAAGGTCTTGGGATCTTCATCCGCCCAGCCCTTCAGCCGCTCGAAAGGTCCATGTTTCTCCAGCGCCTGGCGCTGCGCCCCTTCGCCCCAGGCGGCCCGGCCGACATTATAGCCAAAGCCCGTATCGATGCCTTCCGGCACCTCCACCG
>NZ_SBHN01000073.1 GCF_006980715.1 Telmatospirillum sp. J64-1 | reverse complement strand
CAGGCAGGGATTCGCGGGGCGCGTCGCGCCGGGCCGGCTGGGCGCGCGGCGCAGGCGCCTCGACCAGATCGGCCGGGGCCTGACGGGCCGGGCGCGCGGCCGGGGCGGCGGCGCTTGGGGAGGGGCGGCGCTGCTTGGGAGAAGCGGGTGCGGACTCGCCGTCCTCGGGCGCACCAAGGCTGGGTTCGCGGCGGTCGCGCAGGCTGGACAGCATCTCGCCGCCCGCCCGGCCCAGGCGCACTCCGCCTTCGCCGACGGCGGAACCGGCACGACGCAGGCTTCTGCCGGTCGCCACCCATTCCTGCCAGGACAGACCCATGGCATGGGCGGTCAGCAGCGCCGTCAGCGCCGCCGCCGTCAGGGCCGCCGCCGTTTCCAGCGGCGCCGCGCTCAGGCCCAGCACATGGGGCAGGGCGGCCAGGCGTTCGAGCAGCAGCGTTCCGGCGGCGCCTCCCAGACCGGCGGGCAGGGCCATCTCGTTCGCCGCGGGCAGCGCCTGCAGGGCCACCGCGCCCATCAGCACGGCGGCCAGCAGGGTCAGCAGGCGCATCCACAGGCGGCTGACGGCGGTGGCCGAGGTCATCAACCGGCCGCCCCAGGCGACCATCACCACGGCCACCAGCATCGCCGCCCCGCCCACCGATTGCAGCAGCAGGTCGGAGATCACGGCGCCGAAGGGGCCCATCAGGTTGCCGACCTCTTCCGACCCGGCGGCATTGAGGCTGGGATCGCCTTCGGTATAGGTCAGCAGCGCCAGGACCAGCAGCAGGGCCAGCGTCACGACGGCCAGTCCGGCGGCCTGTTTCAGCCGCCGTTGCAGCAAGGGCAGGGCGCCGGGCGGCAGGAAGCTGCCTTTGGGCGTGCCCTTGCGGGGGCTGCGGGAACGGGAAGAGGAAGAACGGGTCTGGGATGGGCGAGCGGTCGAACGGGCTGCCACGTCTGCTCCTAAAGCACCTTAGCCATGCGGTCGAGGGCTTCCGCCGTGCGGTCCAGGTCATGGACCAGCGCCACGCGGATATATCGTGTTCCCGGATTGTACCCGGTTTTGTCCTCGCGCGCCAGAT
>NZ_SBHN01000072.1 GCF_006980715.1 Telmatospirillum sp. J64-1 | reverse complement strand
GATTTCCCGGCCGTCGGCGGTCCTGACGGCCCGTGCTTCCATATGGATCTCAGGCAAGGCCTCATCAGGAGTCACTGCATAGCCGTAGCGCGCCAGGTCGAGGTCGGTCAGGATCTGCACCGTGCAGCGGCAGAACCATCCATTGGGCGGATAATGCGTGCGCCAGAAGGGATGGTCGGCGGGCAGGATGATGCCATGCCAGGCCTTGTGCTGCGGCCTAGTCCGGCTGTCCATCACAGCGACATAGCGGAGATAGACCTGGCGGCCGCGCCGGCGCTGGATCTCGACCTGCCGGTTGATCTGCGCCCAGCGGCCGGCGGCATGGGCGGTGCGCAGATTGGTGTTGTAGATCACGCGCGTGCGCCAGCCTCGGCCGCCCTTGTAGGACCAGCCATGGGCGGCGACGATGCGGTCGAAATCCGCGCGGAATTCGGCCAGCGTGGTGCCCTGCTCCAGAGCCTTGCTGACCGCCTTGTGGAAGTCCTCGATCAGCTCGGCCTTCATCGCCCCGGCCACCACGAAGGCGCGGGCATGTTGGCCCTCGCGCAGGTCGGACCAGGCCCTGGTCGGCAGCCGGACCTTCTGGCGCATGAAGTCGATGGCTTCGCGATAGGGCTGGTCCTTCAGGCGGGCTTCAGGCATCCAGGATCTCCGCCCGGCCTTGCAGGTCGGCCAGCGCCAGGGCCTCGCCGAGCAACCCGGCAAGGCTGCCGGCATCGAGCCGGGGATAGAGGGCCAGCAGGCGCCCGTGCAGCTCTTCCAGCGACCCGACCTCGCCCAACAGCGCCTCGATCTGGCCGATCATCTCAGACATGGCCGGTTCGGCGATCTGCTCCAGCTGGTCGGTCAGATCGTCCAGCCCGTCGCGCCGCGCCTTGGCTTCGGCAAAGGCCAGCCCCGCCGGCCCGTGAACGGCAGCCTGCGGGCGCTCCCACTGGCCACCATAGGTATCTTCCACATGCTGCTGGGTCGGCCGCAGTCCCGTGGTGCGGGCGATGATTTCTTCGCGCGAGGCGCGGGCGTCCAGGTCTTCCTCGGCCTCGACGCGGCGCCAGACGCGCGGCACGGCGGCGCCGGGGA
>NZ_SBHN01000071.1:0-773 GCF_006980715.1 Telmatospirillum sp. J64-1 | reverse complement strand
AGCTAACCTTAGGGAGGCAGCCGACCACGGTAAGGTCAGCGACTGGGGTGAAGTCGTAACAAGGTAGCCGTAGGGGAACCTGCGGCTGGATCACCTCCTTTCAAGGATGTCCCGGATCACCTGATCTCGGACGCCTTCATCAATCGGCGCCGCCGTCTCCGCATCCCTTCCTCGAACGTAGCCGATCTGGTTGATCCAGATCACCAAGGACCGGGCTCGTAGCTCAGCTGGTCAGAGCACACGCTTGATAAGCGTGGGGTCGCAAGTTCAAATCTTGCCGGGCCCACCATTCTTGTCACTGCCCTGAAGCGAAGCGCCAGCCAAGCTCGCGGATGCGAGCGCCCGGCGCTTGAGGGCAAGCCAAGGGGGGCCGTAGCTCAGTTGGGAGAGCGCTAGCTTTGCAAGCTTGAGGTCGTCGGTTCGATCCCGTCCGGCTCCACCATCTGATTAGTGGAGCGGGGTTTGGGGCCCGAGGCCCCAAGCGGGTCCGGGCGGCAGCCCGCAAGGCACTACGTTCGGGAGGACTTCCGTTTCGATCCAATCTGTGGGTCGATCACTTGGCAGCTTTCGGGCTGCGAAGAGTCTTCGTTCTTTGACATCGTGAATAGGTTTTTCTGATCTGGCGCAGCGCCAGGTGCTTTTTTCCGAAGCATCGGGTGCTGCAACAAATCATCTGGAACGTGCTGAGTGATCGTGCGCCGGGCTTGTCCCTGCGTATGATGGATCAAGCGTTTTAAGGGCATTTGGTGGATGCCTTGGCAGTAAGAGGCGAT
>NZ_SBHN01000070.1 GCF_006980715.1 Telmatospirillum sp. J64-1 | reverse complement strand
GGCAAGGGCATCCGCCCGGGCACCTATTGCGAGCCGAAGATGACCACCGTCGGCTCGCAGGACACCACCGGCCCGATGACCCGCGACGAGCTCAAGGACCTCGCCTGCCTGGGCTTCTCGGCCGACCTGGTGATGCAGTCCTTCTGCCACACCTCGGCTTACCCGAAGCTGGTCGACGTCAAGACGCATAAGGAACTGCCGGCCTTCATGTCGACCCGCGGCGGCGTTTCCCTGCGCCCCGGCGACGGCGTCATCCATTCCTGGCTCAACCGCCTGCTGCTGCCCGATACCGTGGGCACCGGCGGTGACTCGCACACCCGCTTCCCCATCGGCATCTCCTTCCCCGCCGGCTCGGGTCTGGTGGCCTTCGCCGCCGCCACCGGCGTGATGCCGCTGGACATGCCCGAAAGCGTGCTGGTGCGCTTCAAGGGCCAGATGCAGCCGGGCGTGACCCTGCGCGACCTGGTCAACGCCATCCCGCTCTACGCCATCCGCCAGGGCCTGCTGACGGTCGAGAAGAAGGGCAAGAAGAACGTCTTCTCCGGCCGCATCCTCGAGATCGAGGGCCTGCCCGACCTCAAGGTGGAACAGGCCTTCGAGCTGTCGGACGCCTCGGCCGAACGTTCGGCGGCGGCCTGCACCGTGCGCCTGAACGAAGAGCCGATCATCGAGTACATGCGCTCCAACATCACGCTGATGAAGTGGATGATCGCCAACGGCTATGAGGACCGCCGCACGCTCGAGCGCCGCATCAAGGCGATGGAGGACTGGATCGCCGCGCCGCAGCTGCTGGCGCCCGACGCCGATGCCGAATACGCCGCGGTGATCGAGATCGACTTGGCCGACATCAAGGAGCCGATCGTCGCCTGCCCCAACGATCCCGACGACGTCAAGCTCCTCTCCGAGGTCTCCGGCGACAAGATCGACGAGGTCTTCATCGGCTCGTGCATGACCAATATCGGTCATTTCCGCGCCGCCGCGAAGGTGCTCGAAGGCAAGTCCGACATCCCCACCCGGCTGTGGATCGCCCCGCCGACCAAGATGGATGCCGCGATCCTGACCGAGGAAGGCTATTACAGCATCCTGGGCAAGACCGGGGCGCGCATGGAAACGCCCGGCTGCTCACTGTGCATGGGCAACCAGGCGCAGATCCGCAAGGGCGCGACGGCGATCTCGACCTCGACCCGCAACTTCCCCAACCGTCTGGGCATCGACACCAACGTCTATCTCGGCTCGGCCGAGCTGGCCGCCGTCTGCGCCCTCTTGGGCAAGATCCCGACGGTTGAGGAGTATCTGGAGCAGGTCACCGTGGTCAACCAGAAGGCCGGCGACATCTACCGCTACATGAACTTCGACCAGATCGAGCAGTTCCGCCAGCTGGCCGATACCGTCAAGCTGCCCGCCTAACAGAACAGGCAGC
>NZ_SBHN01000007.1 GCF_006980715.1 Telmatospirillum sp. J64-1 | reverse complement strand
TCGGCCCAGCCTAACTGACCAATCCGCTTGCGTGCCATGACGGCCTCTCCTGTTGATCGAACAGGCCGCTATCGAATCACAATCATGCCTTCCGTGCAAAGGTCTCCAGCATGAGGTTTTTCTTGTTGAAATAAAATGAGATTAGCCTCGTCCTGAGGAGCCGCATTAGCGGCGTCTCGAAGGGCGAGGCGGGCCAAAGGCATGTCAGTCTTCAAAGTTGCAGGATACCGGAGCCGAAGGCCCCGGTATCCTGCACGGGGTCTCAACGGTTGACGTCGATGACCTTGCGGCCCTGGACCTCGCCGCGCAGGATGGCCCCCGCCAGTTCCGGCAGGTCGGCCAGCCCGGCTTCGCTGGTCATGGCGTCCAGCTTGTCCATCGGCAGGTCGCGGGTCAGGCGTTCCCAGGCGTCCTTGCGCTCGTTCATGGGGCACATCACCGAATCGATGCCCAGCAGATTGACGCCGCGCAGCAGGAAGGGCAGCACGGTGCCGTTCAGGCTGTTACCCCCCGCCAGTCCCACCGCCGCCACGCTGCCGCGGTATTTCATCTGCGACAGGACGGTGGTCAGGGTCGTGCCGCCGACCGAATCGACGCAGCCGGCCCAGCGTTCGGCATCCAGCGGCTTCTTGTTGCCCTCCGAAAAGACCGCGCGGTCCAGGATCTCCGCCGCGCCCAGTTCGCGCAGATAGGCATGGGTCGAGGCTCGGCCGGTCGAGGCGACGACGCGATAGCCCAGTTTCGCAAGCACCGCCACCGCCACCGAACCGACGCCGCCCGCCGCACCCGTCACCAGCACCTCGCCGGAATCGGGGGTGATGCCGTGGCGCTCGAGGGCGTTCACCGCCAGCATGGCGGTGAAGCCTGCGGTGCCGATGGCCATGGCGCGCTTGCAGGTCAGGCCCTGGGGCAGCTTGACCAGCCAGTCGCCCTTGACGCGGGCCTTCTGCGAGAAGCCGCCCCAATGGGTTTCGCCCACCCGCCAGCCGGTCAGCACCACCTCGTCGCCGGGGGCGAAGCCGGGATGGCCGCTGCTTTCCACCACGCCGGAGAAGTCGATTCCCGGCACATGGGGATAGGAGCGCACAAGGCGGCCCAGGCCGCTGACGATCATGCCGTCCTTGTAATTGATGGTGGAGTATTTGACCGCCACCGTGACGTCGCCTTGCGGTAACGCGGTGTCGTCAAGTTGTTTGAGGGCAGCCGAGACCTTGCCGTCCGCTTCGTCGAGAACCAGAGCCTTGAACATCGTTCTTCCCTATTTTTCTTGGATGCAGGACAAGGTGAGGCTATGGCGCGAGGTAGCTGTTGTCAAACGAGGGAATGTTTCAGAAAGTGATATGACTATTATGGTTATGTGATCCCGCCCTATGGCTTATACCTTCCTTTGAAAATTTTGTTGTCGGGGCGTTTCTGCAATTATGCACCGGTTCTGGTCGGCAACTTTGCGGATAAGGACTGCTGCTGCATCAATCGACGGAGGTGTCGCGATTTTGAAGGCGCGTGAATGAAGCCCAAGGACGAATTTCCGGAGATCGTGCCCCCGGCGTTTTCCCAGGATGTGCCCTCCGCCGACTTCCTGGCGGGTGGAGGCGAGATGGGGGCGCTGATGCGGGCCTACGACTGGTCCACCTCTCCTCTGGGACGACCGGAGACTTGGCCGCAATCCCTGCGCACGGCGGTCAGCATCATCCTGAATTCCGGCCATCCGATGTTCATCGCCTGGGGGCGGGAGTTGACCTTCCTGTTCAACGACGCCTATCGCCCGATCCTGGGAGCCAAGCATCCCGGGGCGCTGGGGCAGCCGTTCCAGGAACTGTGGTCGGATATCTGGGACGACATCCTGCCCTATGTCGTGCGGGCCCTGGCGGGCGAGGCCACCTGGCTCGAGGACCGGAAACTGGTCATGCAGCGCCATGGCTATACCGAGAACACCTATTTCAGCTTCTCCTACAGCCCCATCCGCAACGAGAGCGGACGCGTGGCGGGCATCTTCTGCGCCTGTATCGAGACGACGCAGACGGTGCTGACGACCAGGCGGCTACAGACCACCGAGACGGCCCTGCGTCAGGCCAACCAGGCCCTTCAGGCCGAGCGGGAAGCGGTCAAGGCGACCAACCGCCAATTGCTGGCCGAGACGGAGCATCTGCGCCGCCTGTTCGAGCAGGCGCCGATCTTCCTGGCCATCGTGCGCGGTCCCGACCATGTCTTCGAACTGGCCAATGGCTCCTATCTCCAACTGGTCGGCCATCGTGACGTCATCGGCAAGACGGTACGCGAAGCCTTGCCCGAGATCGAAGGGCAGGGATTCTTCGAACTGCTCGACCATGTGAGCCAAACGGCCAAGGCCGTCGTCGGCCGTGCCCAATCGGTGCTGTTGAAGAGAGGGGCGAACGCGCCGACCGAGGAGCGCTTTCTCGACTTCGTCTATCAGCCGATCCTGGATGGCGACAGCCAGGTGATCGGCATTTTCATCGCCGGGTCGGATGTGACCGAGCGGGTGGAGGCGGAAAACGCCCTGCGCCGCTTCAACGTGACCCTGGAGGAACAGGTCGAACTGCGCACCCGGGAATTGCAGCAGGCCGAGGAAGCCCTGCGCCAGTCCCAGAAGATGGAGGCGGTGGGGCAGTTGACGGGCGGCATCGCCCACGACTTCAACAATCTGCTGCAGGGCATCGTGGGCTCGCTGAACTTGGCGGAGAAGCGGCTGTCGGTCGGGCGCCATGACGAGATCGGGCGCTTCCTGCAGACCGCCATGGCCTCGGCCAACCGGGCGGTGGCGCTGACGCATCGCCTGCTGGCGTTCTCGCGCCGCCAGCCGCTGGACCCCAGGCCGGTGGAGGCCAACCAGCTGATCGCCTCGATGGAGGACCTGCTGCGCCGGACCCTGGGCGAGACCATCGAGCTGGACCTGGCGCTGGATGACGGCCTGTGGCTGACGCTGTGCGATCCCAACCAGCTGGAAAGCGCCATCCTGAACCTGGTGATCAATGCCCGCGATGCGATGCCCGATGGCGGGCAGCTGACCATCGAGACCGGCAACGCCCAGCTCGACGACGCCTTCGCCGCCCGTCAGCGCGAGGTCAAGCCGGGGGAATATGTCTGCCTCTGCGTGACCGATACCGGGACCGGGATGACGCCGGACGTCATGGCCCGGGCCTTCGATCCCTTCTTCACCACCAAGCCGATCGGCCAGGGTACCGGCCTGGGCCTGTCGATGATCTACGGCTTCGCCCGCCAGTCGGAAGGCTATGCCAAGATCTACAGCGAGGTCGGCCGGGGCACCACGGTCAAGCTCTACCTCCCCCGCTGCCGCGATGGGGCCGAGCCCGAGGAGGCTTCCTCCGGCCTGGACGGGGCGCAGAAGGCCGAAGAGGGCGAGGTGGTGCTGGTGGTCGAGGACGAGGCCGTCGTTCGGGCGCTGATCGTCGAGGTGCTGAACGAGCTGGGCTATTGCGCCCTGGAAGCCGGGGACGGGCCGTCGGGGCTGGAAATCCTGCAATCCCCGGTGCGCGTGGACCTGCTGGTCACCGATATCGGTCTGCCGGGACTGAACGGCCGCCAGATGGCCGATGCCGCCCGCGAAACCCGCCGCGATCTGAAGGTGCTGTTCATGACCGGCTATGCCGAGACCGCCGCCGTTGCCAGCGGCTTTCTGGAGCCGGGGATGGAACTGATCACCAAGCCCTTCGCCATGGACGTCCTGGCGGCACGGATCCGGGAGATGATCGAGCGCGGATAGGAGAAGCGCGGGACAGTCGGCCCGGTGGACCTCCTTAGCATGGGGCGGGCCCGGCGCTTGTCCTGCTAGGTGATCGGCGACACCGCGCAGATATGGTCCGGCGAGTATTTGGCGCCTTTCTTGGCGTCGGCGATCAGCTGGCTGATCTGGTCGCTGGAGCAGGGCTGGCGGCCGACGGGCAGGTCCAGCAGGGCGGCGCTGACGCCCAGCAGCGGGAAGCGGCGCAGGTTGCCTTCGCGGTCTGTGGCGGTCATGTAGCCGTTCCGGCGCGCTTCGTCGTCGTAGAAGCTTTCCACATCGTTGGCGAAGGTGGCGATGACCTGGACGACCTTGTTCTGCGCTTCGGCGAAGGGAATGCCCTGGAAGCCGGCGAAGAAATCGTCGCCGCCGACATGGGCGACGAAGCAGCCTTCGCCGCCCAGGGTCTTCTTCAGGATCTCGGCGAAGAGCAGGATCGCCCGGTCGCCGAGGCGGAAGCCGTATTTGTCGTTGAACGGCTTGAAGTTGTCGAAGTCGAAATAGGCCAGCACGCCATGGGTCTGGGGCGCGGCCAGCAATTCCGAGACATATTCATGGATCAGGCTGTTGCCCGGCAGCTTGGTCAGCGGGTTCTGGTCCCGGGCGCTGGCGACATTCTTTTCGTTGATCACGTTGAGCAGCGAGCGGGCGGACATGAAGCCCACATAGCGCCGGTCCTCGACGATGATCACGCCCTCGGATTCGGGATTGGCCGAGAAGGTTTCCAGGATCTTTTCGGCCTTGGTATTGATGTCGGCGCTGGGGCAGGGGGTCAGGAACTGGTTGAGCTTGCGCCCCATGGTGCGGTTGGCGATCAGTTCCTTGCCGTAGAGGGAATAGGTGTAGTCCTTGAGGTCGCGCTCGTGGACGATGCCGACCGGCTCGCCGCTGGCATCGACCACCGGAAAGAAGGTCCAACTCTTGTCATGGCGGAAGCGTTCGAAGACCTTCAGCATGTCGGCGTCGAGCGAGATCGGCTCGATCACCTGGATCTGCTCGTTGATGATCTTCTGGTCCGAGGTCTTGGTGCGCCTTTCGCTGCGGCTTAGGGATTCGATATGGACGTAGCGGCTTTTCAGCTCGGCGATGTCGGACACCGGCGGCTGCACCAGGAAGCCCTGGATCAGGTCGCAGCCCACTGCCTTGCAGGCCAGGTATTCCCGTTCGCTTTCCACGCCTTCGGCGATGACCACCACGCCCAGCAGATGGGCCAGGTTGACCACATGGCTGATGAACAGCTTCTTCTTTGAATCGTCGGGCAGGGTCGCGATGAAGAAGCGGTCGAGCTTCAGGAAATCGGGCGTGGAGAAATACAGCTGCGACAAGCCCGATAGGCCGGTGCCGAAATCGTCCAACGACAGCTTGAATTCCTGGTTGCTCAGCCAGTCGCCCTTGGCCATGCCGTTGGGTAGGGGCTGGCGTTCGGAAACGTCCAGGATCAGGCTGGTGGCGGGGAAGCGCACCGCTTCGAGCTGACGGCGCAGCCGATCCATCACGGGCGGCACGACGGCACGCAGGTCGATGTTGAGGAACAGCTTGTAGGTCTGGAAATCCTTGTGTTTGGAAAAGCGCGCCACCGCCTTTTCCTGCAGGGCCATTTCCACTTCGATTAGCTGGCCGGCCTCGGCGGCGGCTTCGAAAAAGGCGTGGGTGGACGGAAAACCAATCTGCTCGACCCCCCGCAACAGGGCCTCGAAGCCATGGACTGCGCCGTTATGGATGTTGACCACCGGCTGGAAAGCGTAATCCAGCTTCTCGACCAGAGCCAGAAGACCGTCCTCGGCATCTGGCGTAGGGGAGCTGTCGGGGGTGAGAGCAACCGGGCGCGGGGCTAACCCAAACAGTGTCGCAATCGTCGAGATCGGCATATGGACAATCCCTGTCGCCAGGAGACAACTTTCTGTTTGATGTGCGGGGACTGTTCTGTCAACGCCGCTTAGGGCCAGTCATCAAATCTTCATCGCTCGTTTACGCTGTTCGGGGGGAAGGGCATAGTGAAAACTTGATGCTGCGGCGCAAGGGCGGTTGCGAGATCTTGGAAGCCGCTTTACCTGGAATTGCCGTAAGGCCCGCGCTATTTCTTCTCGGACGGATCGGCTGGAGCATGGGCGAGGAAAAGCGGATATGAAGAGCGACGGGGAAGCCTCGGCCACGCGACTGTTGCATCTTCGCTTCCGCGCCCTGCCGGAACAGCTCAAACCGGTGCGCGACGCGATCGGTGCGGCCCTGTGCGGTGCCGGTTGCGACTTCGCGGTGGTGGGCGACGTCAAGCTTGCGGTCTGCGAGGCATGCCAGAACATCATCCGCCATGCCTATTGCGGCGAGGAAGGGGACGTGGTGCTGGAAATCGCCTGGGAACCGCCGGGCGCCGCCGCGGAAAAAGGGCGGCTGGTGGTGATGCTGACCGATTTCGCCCCGCCGGTGGACACGGCCAGCATCTGCCCGCGCGCGCTGGAAGATTTGCGGCCGGGCGGGTTGGGCACCCATATCATCCGGGCGGTCATGGACGAAGTGGCCTTCCTGCCTCCGCCCGAAGGGGCCGGCAACGTGTTGAAGATGGTCAAGGAGGTCGGAACGCCCTCATGAATCTGGATATCTCCCACAAGGGCAATGTCGTTGTCCTGTCCCTGTCGGGCGAAGTGGACATGCAGCACGCCCCAAGCCTGCGCAAGCAGTTGCTGAGCGCCCTTGAGGAACGCCGGGACGTGTTGGTGGACATGGGCGCGGTGGACTACATCGATTCCTCGGGCATCGCCAGCCTGGTCGAGGCCTATCAGGCGGCGCGCCGCAACGGCACTCGCTTCGCGCTGGCCGCCGTCAGCGACGCCTCGATGCGGGTTCTGCAACTGGCCCGGCTGGACAAGGTCTTCACCATTCATCCTTCCGTCGAGACGGGCTTGCAGGCGGGGGTCTGAGAACTTGCTGACCCAGACCGTGCGCATGCTCGGCCGCTTGGGCGAGACCGTGGTCAAGGGCGTGGCCGAAATGGGCTTCGCCGCCGTCCTGCTGGGCGAGGCGTTGTTCTGGCTGGCGATGGGGCGGCGGCGCGAGCAGCCGGTGCGCCTTGCCCCCATCGTCGCGGAAATGACCGAGATCGGCCTGCGCGCCTTGCCCATCGTCACAGTGCTGGCGGTGACCATCGGCATCATGCTGGCGATCCAGGGCATCTATACCCTGCGCATGTTCGGCGCCGAATCCCAGGTGGTGCCGGGGATCGCCTTCTCGGTGGTGCGGGAATTCGCGCCGCTGATCACCGGCATTCTGGTGGCAGGGCGGTCCGGTTCGGCCCTGGCCGCGAGGCTGGGCACCATGCGCATCAACCAGGAAGTGGATGCCCTGCAGGTCATGGGCATCAGCCCGGTGCGCTTCCTGGTGGTGCCGCCGCTGGTCGCCATGCTGGTCATGGTGCCGTCGCTTTCCCTGTGGTCGATCCTGGTGGCCCTCGGCGGCGCCGGGGTCTATGTCAGCTCGACGCTGGACATGACCTTCGCCGCCTATGCCCGGCAATGCCTCGAGATGCTGACCCTGGGCGACCTCGCCCACGGCATGGGCAAGAGCTTCATCTTCGCCGTGCTCATCACCCTGGTCGGGGTGGTCAACGGCGCTTCCGTCTCGGGCGGGGCGGAAGGGGTGGGGCGCATGACTACACGCTCGGTGGTCCAGGCCATCAGCGCCATCGTCATCACCGACATGATCTTCGTCTTCCTGGTGACGCGATGAACGGCGTGGACCGGACATCCTCCCGCGTGGCCATCGAGGTGCGCGACCTCGTCACCCATTACGGCGAGCGCAAGATCCTGAAAGGCGTCTCCTTCGACATCCTGGAAGGCGAGATCCTGGTGATCATGGGCGGATCGGGCTCGGGCAAGAGCACCTTGCTCAACCATCTGCTGGGGCTGCTGCGCCCCACCAGCGGCGCCATCCGCCTGCTGGGCGTGGACATCACCAAGGCCCCGCCGCGCGAGATGCAGGCCCTGCGGCGCAAGATGGGCGTGGCCTTCCAGGGCGGCGCGCTGTTCAGTTCCATGTCGGTGGGCGACAACATCATGCTGCCCCTGCGCGAGCATACGCGGCTGGACCGCAAGACCATGGAGATCATGGCCCGCCTGAAGATGGAAGTGGTCGACCTGGCGGGGTTCGAGAATCTGATGCCGGCGGAATTGTCGGGCGGCATGATCAAGCGGGCGGCGCTGGCGCGGGCCATCGTCATGGACCCCAAGCTGCTGTTCTGCGACGAGCCTTCGGCGGGACTCGACCCGGTGGTGGCGTCTTCCATCGACGACCTGATCCTGCGCTTGCGCGATGCCATGGGCATGACCATCGTGGTGGTAACCCATGAACTGGAAAGCGCCTTCAAGATCGCCGACCGCATCCTGGTCCTGGACAAGGGCGAGATCATCGGCCTGGGCAGCGTGGACGAAATTCGCAACAGTGCCAGCGAGCGCATCCAGAACCTGCTTCATCGCCGTACCGAGGAAGTCGAATTGGACGCCGACGCCTATCTGCGGCGTCTCACCGGGGAAGAGTAAAGGGATCGCATGAAGGACAGCCGGATCAATTATGTGGCCGTGGGCGCATTCGTGCTGGCCATGGTGGCGGCGCTGGTGGTGGCGGTGGCGCTGCTGGCGGGGCGGACCGGCCCGACCGAGACCTATTACGCCAATTTCAACAATGTCTCGGGCGTCCGTCCGGGCACCGCCGTCATGTTCGAGGGCTATCCCATCGGCCAGGTCGAGCGGATCGAGCCCTTCACCGAGAATGGCCGGGTGCGTTTCCGCCTTGCCTTGGCGGTGACGCGCGACTGGCGCATCCCCGAGGACAGCCGCGCCAATATCGCCGCCTCGGGCCTGCTGTCGGCGGTGGCCGTGGACATCCGCGGCGGTGCGGCGCCGGAGATCCTGCCGCCGGGTTCGGTCATCCCCAGCAGCGGCGGCGGCAACCTGTTCGCCGTGATGAGCGAGGTGGCCACCCAGGTGGGCGACCTGACCGAGGGCAATCTGCGTCCGCTGCTCGCCACGCTGGAACGTTCCATCGCCAATGTCAGCGCGATCCTGGAAGAACAGGCGCCCGACCTTCTGGGCAATCTGGTCGCCGTGGCGGCCGATCTGGCGACCAAGACGCCCCAGATCACCGACAATGTGCGCAACTTCTCCAACGACCTGAACCAGGTGCTGACCGAGGAGAACAGGGGCCGCATCGACCAGACGCTGGCCAACATGGCGTCCTTCTCGGGCAACATGGAACAGCTTGGCGGACAATTGGCGACGACCGGCGAGCAGGTGGACCAGTTGATCGCCTCGCTGAACGCGCTGATCGAGACCAATTCCCCGGTGGTGACCCAAAGCGTGCGCGACCTCGCCTATACCCTGCAGCGCGTGTCCAGCGATATCGACACCATCACCGGCAACCTGGAAAGCACCAGCCGCAACATGAGCGAGTTCAGCCGCGAGATCCGCCAGAATCCGGCGCGGGTCTTCGGGGGTGACCGGGGCGGCGTGGGACAGGGACCGGCCCGGTGAGGTCTTCATGAGGAAGGGAGGGAGGAAAGTGAACCGTTCTGCCGCTTTCGCCGTGCTGGCCGTCGCCGCCCTGGTGGCTTGCGCCCCCGTCGCCGCGCCGCCGCCCGAGACCTTCTATCGCCTCGCCCCGGTGTCGACGGAACAGAGCCATGCGCGTCCGCCCTTGCGCGGCGTGATCGAGGTGGGCAGTTTCTCGGGCGACGGCTTGACCGGCCAGCGTTCCCTGGTCTATGCCGAGAGCGACCGGCCCGGCGAATTGCGCCTCTATTCCTACCATATGTGGGCACAGCCGCCGGGCGAGATGCTGCGCGAGCGGCTGGTCGAGGCCCTGCGTGCCGCCAATCTGGCCGAAACGGTGGTGACGCCCGCCCTGCGCGCGCAGCCCGATTTCATCCTGCTTGGTCACGTCAAGCGTTTCGAACAGATCGGCCCTGGTGCGGTGGCGGAGGTAGAGTTCTCCCTGACCAATCGCGACGGAGATGTGATGCTTGTGAAAACCTACGAGGCCACCCATCAGGCGGCGGACCTTACGGCTTCGGCGGCGGTGGCCGCCATGGACCAGGCGGTGGCGGAGATCGTGACGCGCCTGCTGGCCGATCTGGCCGCCCTGGGCCACGGCGCATGAAACCGTCCCGACGCGGCCGGTCCGGTGGGGGCGGCGGCCGCCATCATCGCGCCAACCCTCCCGCGCAGCGCGTTGTCGAACTGGTGATCGAGGAGATCGGCGGGCGGGGGGACGGCATCGCCCATCTGGACGGCGACACCGTCTTCGTCCCCTATACGGTTCCCGGCGACCATGTTCTGGCGCGGATCGAATCGAAGCGCGGCGACGCCCTGGTCGCCACGCCGGTGGAGGTGCTGGCGGTCGGCGCCCAGCGGGCCCTGGCGCCTTGCAGCCATTACGGCATCTGCGGGGGCTGTTCGCTGCAGCATCTGGACGCCGAGGCCTATCGCGCCTGGAAGAGTACCCAATTGACACAGGCCCTGGCGCGCCAGGGATTGGGCGAGGTGGCAACTTCGCCGCTGATCGCCGTCTCGCCCGGCACGCGGCGGCGGGCCACCTTCGGCTTCCTGCATCGCCGGGGCGGCCTGTTGCTGGGCTTCAACGCCCGGACCAGCCATATGCTGGTGGGTTTGGAGGAATGCCATCTGCTGGCACCGGCCCTGGCCGACTTCCTGCCCGGCCTGCGCGACATCCTGCGCCGCGTCATCCCCGAAGGCGGCAAGGGCGACGTCACCGTGACCGCCGCCGAGAACGGCCTGGACGTGGTGGTGGACAGCCGCCTCGACCTCGATCTCGCGGCCCGCGAAGCCTTGGCCGAGGCTGCCGGGAAATACGATTTGGCCCGGCTATCCTGGCGTCAGCCCGGCAGCGGCTTCGCCGAGCCGGTGGCCGCACGCCGTCCGCCGCTGGTCAGCTTCGCGGGCATTCCCGTCAGTCCGCCGCCCGGCGCCTTCCTTCAACCGTCGAAGGCGGGCGAGGACGCCATCGCCAGCCTGGTGGTCGACGCCTTGGGTGAGGCGCGCATGGTCGCCGATCTCTATTCCGGCTGCGGCAGCTTCACCTTTCCCATTGCGACCCGGGCGGCGGTCCATGCGGTGGAGGGGGACGAGGCCCTGATCGCAGCCTTGCAGATGGCGGCCGACCGCGCCGGGCCGAAGCTGCGCGTGACCTCCGAGGCCCGCGATTTGGCGCGCCGTCCGCTGTTGGCCCCGGAACTGAAGCGTTTCGACGCTATCGTCTTCGACCCGCCGCGCGCCGGTGCCGCCGCCCAGGTCGAGATTCTGGCCGAGGCAGGGCCGCCGGTGCTAGTGGGCGTCTCCTGCAACCCGGCGACCCTGGCCCGTGACGCGCGGATGCTGGTGGATGGCGGCTACCGCCTGGACTCCGTCACGCCCATCGACCAGTTCCCCTGGTCGGCGCATCTGGAGGCGGTGGCGGTTTTCAGGCGGTGAGGCTACTTCAAATCAAGCATGCCCGGCTTCGCCCGACAGCATCGGGGGCTCGATACCCAGACGGCCGAGGGCCTGTTCCCATTTGATGTCGAGATTGGGGCCGAACAGCACTTCCTCGTCCGCCGGGGCGTTGAGCCAGACATTCTCGCGGATTTCGGTGTCGAGCTGGCCGGGGCTCCAGCCGGCATAGCCCAGGGCCAGCATGGAATGGCGCGGGCCGCGCCCTTCGGCGATGGCTTTCAGCACATCCACCGTCGCGGTCAGGGCGACGCGGTTGTCCACCATCAGGGTGGTGTCCTGGACGTAATCGGTGGAATGCAGCACGAAGCCGCGTCCGGCCTCCACCGGGCCGCCGAAATGGACGCGGATCTGTTCGCAGAGCGGCGTCGGCTCGATTCCCAGCTGCTCCAGCAGGTCGGGGAAGGTCAGCGCGTCGAGCATCCTGTTGACCACCAGGCCCATGGCGCCCTCTGCGCTATGAGCGCAAAGATAGACGACACTGCGCGTGAACCGCGGATCTTGCATCTGCGGCATCGCGATGAGGAGTTGTCCGGCCAGATAACCGGTGGAGGAGTGGTGCATTGCCATGCAAGGTGAGATATGCCGCTTGGGCGGGGAAAGCAAGGGCCGCACCCCCACCCTCTATCGGGGAAGGAGGGTTGCTCTTGTTGACGGAGCCCCTCCCTTTTTGTTGCAATCGCCCGCGATAACTGATTGGTCCTTCTCTCCATGCGCTGGTTGAAGATCTTTTCCGCTCTTTTCGTCCTGTCCCTCTGGGCCGGTCAGCCCGCGCTTGCGGTGCCCGCTTCCGAGTGGGCGCGCAACGACCAGGGCGCCTTGCGCCTTTTGTCGGCGAACGAGACGACGGGGCAGGGAGCCGCCGCCCCCCATTCCTTGCGCCTGGGCCTGCATTTCGACCTGAAGCCGGGCTGGAAGGTGTATTGGCGCTCGCCCGGCGATGCCGGTTATCCGCCCTCCATCGACTGGACCGGCTCGGACAATGTCGCCTCTTCCGAGATCAGGTGGCCCGCGCCGGAGCGTTTCGAGATCCTCGGCCTGCAAAGCATGGGCTATGAGGGCGAGGTGGTCCTGCCGGTCGACGTGCGGGTCGAGCGGCCCGGTGATCCGTTGCGCCTGCGCGCCAAGGTCGATTATCTGGTCTGCGAAACCCTGTGCATCCCGCATACGGAAGAGCTGGCCCTCGACCTTCCCTCCGGCCCGACCATGCCGTCGGTCTTCCTGCATGAGATCGACCGCTGGGCGGCGCGTGTGCCGGGGGCGCCGGAAGCCGCCGGGATGGAACTCGTCGAGGCCTCGGCCTGGGGCAGCGGCGACGAGGCCCACCTTTCGGTGACCCTGGCTGCCGAGCCGGGCCTGTCGACGCCGGATTTGTTCGTGGAAGGGCCGGGCTACATGCAGTTCGGCCCGCCCAGGGTGACGCTGGAACAGGGCGGCCGCCGCGCCGTGCTGACCGCCGCCGTCCTGCCGGGCAGCCATGAAGGAAGGCTGGACGGCCAGACGCTGACCCTGACCGTGGTGGACGGCAATCGTGGCATGGAAGTGCAGGCGACGCCCCGGGCCGCTGCGCCGCCCGGCACCGATTGGGCTGCCTTGGGCGGCATCCTGGGGCTGGCGCTGCTGGGCGGGCTGATCCTCAACCTCATGCCCTGCGTGCTGCCGGTCCTGTCGCTGAAGGTGCTGTCAGTCATCGGACATGGCGGGGCGGAACGCCGCCAGATCCGCGCCGGCTTCGTCGCCTCGGCGGCGGGCATCCTCGTTTCCTTTCTGGTCCTGGCCGCCGCTGCCGTGGCCGTCAAGGCGGCGGGCATGGCCGTCGGTTGGGGCATCCAGTTCCAACAGCCCCTTTTCCTGATCGCCCTGGTGGTGGTGGTCAGCCTGTTCGCCGCTAATCTGTGGGGCCTGTTCGAGGTGCCTCTGCCGTCCTGGCTGGGCGGGCTGGGCGGCAGCCGGGGCAATCCTCATTCCCTGGCGGGCCATTTCGCCACCGGAGCCTTCGCCACCATCCTGGCGACTCCCTGCACCGCGCCCTTCCTGGGGACCGCCGTCGGTTTCGCCCTGTCGCGCGGTTCGCTCGAGATCATGGCCGTCTTCGCCGCCCTGGGGCTGGGCATGGCTCTGCCCTATCTGGCGGTGGCGGCCTTCCCGGGGCTGGCCCAGCGGCTGCCCCGGCCGGGACGCTGGATGATCACCCTGCGCCGCATCCTGGGCGTGGCCCTGGCCGGTACCGCCTTGTGGCTGTTGTCGGTCCTGGCGGTGCAGGTGGGTATGGCGGGCGCGGCGCTGGTGGCGGGCATGATGGTGCTGGCGCTGCTCATCCTGGGCCTGCGCCGCCGCCTGCCCCGGCCGGCCCGGCCTGCCGCGGGCCTGGCGGTGGCGGGGCTGTCGCTGATGACCTTCGTCATGCCCTTCCAGGCGATTTCGACCACCGGCGAGGAGCGGCTGCCCAGCGGCCACTGGCAGGGCTTCGACCAGGCCGCGATCACCCGGCTGGTGGGCGAGGGCGGCGTGGTCTTCGTGGATGTGACCGCCGATTGGTGCATCACCTGCCAAGTCAATAAACGGGTGGTCCTGGACCGGGGTGACGTGGCGCAGCGGCTGGCGGGTGACGAGGTGACGGCCATGCGTGCCGACTGGACCCGCCCGAGCGACGAGATCGCTGCCTATCTGGCGGGTTTCGGGCGCTACGGCATTCCCTTCAACGTGGTCTATGGTCCCGGCGCCCCCGAGGGAATCGTCCTGCCGGAATTGCTGACCGAGGCCCAGGTCCTCGACGCCCTTGAGCGGGCCGGGACCGGTAATTGACAAGCCTTCGCGCAGCGCCATGTTGCGTGTGAAGAAGCTCAAGGAGAGATATGGGATGATCATTCAGCCGGGCCAGAAGCTGCCCAAGGCCGTCTTGCGCGAGAAAACCGCCGACGGTGTTCAGGACGTGCCGACCGAAAGCCTGTTCGCCGGGCGCAAGATCGTTGTGTTCGGCCTGCCGGGCGCCTTCACCCCGACCTGTTCCTCCAAGCATCTGCCGGGCTTCGTTGAGAAGGCCGACGAGATCAAGGCCAAGGGCGTGGACGAGATCATCTGCCTGTCGGTCAATGACGCCTTCGTCATGGATGCCTGGGGGCGTGAGCGCGAGGTCGGCGGCAAGATCCGCATGCTGGCCGATGGTTCCTGCGATTTCACCGAAAAGGCCGGGCTGGTTTGGGATGCCACCGAAAGGGGCATGGGGCGGCGCTCGAAGCGCTATGCCATGATCGTGGAAGACGGCACCGTCACGCATCTGGTCGTCGACGATCCGGGCAAATTCGAAGGATCGAGCGCCGAGGCGATCCTTCAGGCGCTGGGGTGATCATGCGCCGGTGGAGTCTGGCCGTCGCGGGAGCCGCCCTTCTGGCCGCCTGCTCTCCCCAGGACCGCTTTCCCCATGTTTTTGACGGCAATTGGGATGTCGGCCCGTCGCCATCCCAACGCGCCGAGCCGCCTCCGCCGGTCATTCCCCCGCCCGCGCCGGAGGAACTGCCGCCCCCTGCGCCGATGCCGCGGCGTTAGGGGGCATGGCCCGCCTCGCCCCTCAATACGCCTTCAGCAGGGCGTGTTTGACCACCTTGCGCATCACGGTTGGCAGGGCATGGTCGCCCAGCTTGTCGAGCGGCACCCACAGGCCGCGTGTCAGGGCGGCGGGACCGATCTTGCCGGCGGCGACGACCAGTTCCAGGTGGAAATGGGTGAAGGTATGGCGCACCAGCCCCGGCAGCAGGCGCCATTCGGCCTGGAAGGGGGCTTCGGGCAGGGCGTCTTCCAGGCTCCACTTGTCCTCGCGCCAGGGGGTCGAGGGGATCTCGATCATGCCGCCCAGCAGGCCGACTTCGGGACGGCGGCGCAGCAGCACGGCCCCGTCCTTGCGGGTGGCCCAGAAGGCGATGCCCCGGCGGGTGGGGCGTTCTGGCTTCTCTTCCTTGGCCGGCAGCGCTTCCGCCATGCCCAGTTGCCGCCCCACGCAGGCGGCCATCAGCGGGCAGATGCCGCAGGCGGGATTGCGCGGGGTGCAGATGGTGGCGCCCAGATCCATCACCGCCTGGGCATAGTCGCCCGGCCGTTCCCGGGGCGTCAGGGTGGCGGCATGTTCCTTGATCTGGCGCTTGGCGCGCGGCAGCGGTTCGGTGACGGCGAAGACGCGGGCCATGACCCGCTCCACATTGCCGTCGACGACCACGGCGGGCTTGCCGAAGGCGATGGCGGCGATGGCCGCTGCCGTGTATTCGCCCACGCCCGGCAGCTTGCGCAGGGCTTCCTCGGTGTCGGGAAAGACGCCGCCGCGCCAGGCCGCCACGGTCTGGGCGCATTTATGCAGGTTGCGGGCGCGGGCGTAATAGCCCAGCCCCGCCCAGGCATGCAGCACGTCGTCCAGCGGCGCCTGGGCCAGGTCCATCACGGTGGGCCAGCGCTCGACGAATTTCTGGAAATAGGGGATGACGGCGGCCACGGTGGTCTGCTGGAGCATGACCTCGGACAGCCAGATGCGATAGGGGTCGGCCAGTTCGCCGGGCAAGGCGCGCCAGGGCATGACACGGCGATTGCGGTCATACCAGGACAGCAGGCGCCCGCTCAGATTCTCGGGCCGCAGGGATTGCGGTTCGGGAAGGAATTTCGGATCGTGTTGCGACATGACCTGGAACGTGTCACACAAGGAGCCATGAGCGATAGCCGGAAAAGCGAACGACATGCAAGGGGTCTCGAACATGTTTCGGTCCCCGTCGGCACCGTTGCGGCCCCGGCCGTCTTCCGGCGGGGCTTCAACGCCGCCATGCTGGTGGACTGGCCCAGCATCGTCGGGTCGGCGGTGGCCAGCCACGCCTTGCCCGACCGCATCGCCTTCCCCAAGGGGGAACGCAGCGGCGGCACCCTGCATATCCGGGTGGCCAACGGTAGTTTCGCCACAATCCTCCAGCATTATCAGCCCCAGATCATCGAGCGGGTGAATGCCTGGTTCGGCTATGGCGCCGTGGCGCGGATCGCGATCAATCAAGGACCGCTGCCGCGCCGCCAGCCGCCGCCTCAGCCCAAACCGGCCGTTCCGCCGCCGCCCGAGCGCAAGGCGGTGCTGGAACAGGGGCTGGCGGGCATCGAGGACGAGGAGCTGCGCCAAGCTTTGGCCGCTCTGGGCGAAAGGATTGCTTCCCGCCAGGGCTGATGTATCTCTTGAATTCTTGTCGCCCGCTTGCCGGGCTTCTACACTGCGCGCGACCTGCAAGGAGATTTGACGTGAAGGGTTTGACTGGGTTCAAGGTCGCAGGCGCGGCCGCCGTTGTCGCCGCCGGGCTTGCCGGATGGGCTGCCATCACGCCCGCCGCCGCCCAGACCGCTCAGCCGCAGATGGCTCAGGCCGAGGCTCCGGCGGCCAAGGCGCCCGACCGGGTGCTGGGCAATCCCGATGCGCCGGTCACTATCATCGAGTATTCCTCGCTGACCTGCCCGCATTGCGCCGCCTTCCACCGCGACACGCTGCCGCAGGTCAAGGCGGAATGGATCGATACCGGGCGGGCCAAGCTGGTCTACCGCGACTTCCCGCTCGACGGGCTGGCCCTGGCCGGGGCGATGCTGGCGCATTGCGCGGGGGACAACCGCTATTTCCCCTTCCTGGAAACCCTGTTCCAGACGCAGTCCCAGTGGTCGCGCGCGCCTGAACCGGCGGCGGCCCTGCGCAACGTGGCCCGCCTGGGCGGCATGAGCGAGCAGCAATTCGATTCCTGCCTCCAGGACCAGGAATTGATGACCGCCATCCAGGCCCGCCGCGACATCGGTGCCAGCGAGCATAGCGTCAACTCGACCCCGACCTTCATCATCAACGGCCGCAGGGTGACCGGCGCGTTGCCCTACGATCAGTTCCAGAAGGTGCTGGAGGAAGCGGCGGCCCGCTAAGGGCCGCCCTTCCAATCACGTCCGCGAAGGGGGGCGGGCTTGATCCATTTCACCAGGCTGCGGCTGTCGGGCTTCAAGTCCTTCGTCGAGCCCACCGATCTGGTCGTCGCGCCGGGCACCACCGGCGTCGTCGGGCCCAATGGCTGCGGCAAGTCCAATCTGGTCGAGGCGCTGCGCTGGGTCATGGGCGAGACCTCGGCCAAGCAGATGCGCGGTGGCGACATGGACGACGTCATCTTCGGCGGCACGGCCAGCCGTCCGCCGCGCAATGTCGCCGAGGTGACGGTCCATCTCGACAACCGCTCGCGCACGGCTCCGGCGATCTTCAACGATCACGACGAACTGGAGATCACGCGCCGCATCGAGCGCGGGTCGGGTTCGGTCTACAAGGTCAACGGCAAGGAAGTGCGCGCGCGCGACGTGCAGCTTCTCTTTGCCGATGCCGCCACCGGCGCGCGTTCCACCGCCATGGTCAGCCAGGGCAAGATCGGCGCCCTGATCAACGCCAAGCCCGCCGACCGCCGCGCCCTGCTGGAAGAGGCGGCGGGCATTCGCGGCCTGCATTCCCGCCGCCACGAAGCGCAGCTTCGCCTGAAGGCGACGGAAGAGAACCTGGCGCGCCTGGATGACGTCCTGGTGACCCTGGATGCCCAATTGCAGGGCCTGCGCCGCCAGGCCAAGCAGGCGGCCCGCTATCGCAGTATCTCGGAACAGATCCGCCAGGCGGAAGCGGTGCTGCTGCATCTGCGCTGGGTTGCCGCCTTGGCCGCCCTGGACGAAGCCCGCACCGCCTTGCGCCAGGCCGAGACGGAGGTCGGCGAGTTGACCGGCACCGCCGCCAGCGCCGCCACCGCGCAGGCCGAGGCCTCCGCCGGGCTGCCCGCCTTGCGCCAGGCCGAAGCCGAGGCGGCGGCCAAGGTCCAGCGCCTGATGGTGGCGCGCGAGCAGCTTGACGCCGAGGAAGGCCGTCTCGCCGCCGCCCATGCCGAACAGCAGCGCCGCCTTCAGCAGATCGACTCCGACCTGCACCGCGCCACTTCCCGCGCCGAGGACGCCGCCACCGCCCTGGCCCGGCTGGCCGAGGAACAGGGGCAGATCGAGGATGCCCGCGAGGGCGAAGAGGAAGAGCGGGAGATCGCCGCCGAGAAGCTGGAGGCCCTGGCCGAGGCGGTGGCGGGGCTCGAAGCCGAACTGGCCCGCTTGACCGATGACGTGGCCGCCGCCGAAGCCAAGCGTGCCGCCGCCGTGCGCCAATTGGCCGAGGCCGAGGCCCGTCTCGCCCGGCTGTCGGCCCGACAGGCGGAGATCGAGGCGCAGCGCGATGCCGCCCAAGCCGAAGCAGTGTCCGAGGAGATGCTGGCCGAGGCCGAGATGCGCGTCGAGGCGGCGGCCGAAGCGCTGGAACAGGCGCGCGAGCAGGCCGAGGCCGCCGAACAGGCCAAGCATTCCGCGCAAGGCCTGCGCGATGCCGCCCGCGATGCCTTACAAGCCGAGGCTGCCCAGCGGGCGCGCTTGCGGGCGGAGGAGGGGGTGCTGGCCGATCTGCTGGCCGAGGCGGTGCGTGAGGGCGGCCTGCCGCCTGTCCTTGATGCCCTGACCGTGACGCCGGGGCTGGAAGCCGCTTTGGGTGCTGCGCTGGGCGATGACCTGTCCCATCCCGCCAGCGAGGACGAAGGCCAGCCTCTGCGCTGGATGAGCCTGCCGCCGCTGGCTACCCTGCCGCCCTTGCCCACCGGGGCCGAGCCTTTAGCCGAACACGTCCGGGCGCCCGCGGCCCTGGCCCGGCGCCTGTCACAGATCGGCGTGGTGGCTTCCGTCGCCATCGGGCGGGACCTGCGCCATGACCTTGCCCCCGGCCAGAGGCTGGTCACCCGCGAGGGCGATCTGTGGCGCTGGGACGGCTTCACGGCGGCGGCGGGCGCGCCCTCGGTGGCCGCGACCCGGCTACGGCAGCGCAACCGGCTGGCGGAATTGCGCGCCGAGTTGGAAGAGGCGGAATTCCGCGTGGAGAATGCCGAGGCGCGGGTGGAAGAGGCCTCGGAAGCGGTCGAACTGGCCGCCGAGGCCGAACGTCGCGCACGCGATCAGGTGCGACAGGCCGAATCCGAGACGGCCCAGTCCCGCGACGCTTTGGCGCGTCTGGCCCAGAAAGCCGCCGCCAGCGCCTCGCGCCTGGCCAGCCTGGACGAGGCGGCGGGCAGCCTGGGCACCGATATCGCCGAGGCCCAGGCGCAGGCCGAAGCCGCCCGTGCCCAGGGCGAGGAGGCCGAGGGCTTGCAGGACGGGCGCGAGAGGCTGGCTCTGCGGCGGGCCGATCTGGCCGAGCGCCGGGCCGCGCAGATCGAGGCCCGGGCGGAGCTGGAGCGCCTGACCCGTGCGGGCGAGGAGCGCCGCCGCCGCCTCGACGCCATCGGGCGGGAAATGGCCTCGTGGCGCGACCGTGCCGCCGAAGCGGCCGAGGAACGCGAGGAGTTGGCCCTGCGCCGGGAAGAGGCCATGGGCGAGATGGAGCGCCTTGCGGCCTTGCCCATGGAGATCGCCGACAAGCGCGGCGAATTGATGGACCTGCTGTCGGAGGCCGAGGAGGGACGCGCGCAGGCCGCCGATGCCCTGGCCGCCGCCGAAGCCGTGGTCGCCGAGGCCGACCGCCAGTTGAAGGGCATCGAGAAGCAATTGGCGGCGGCGCGCGAGGAGCGGGTGCGACGCGAGGCCGAGGTCGCGGCCTGTGCCCAGGCCTGCCGTGCCGTGGCGGGCCGGATTTCGGAAAAGCTCGACCGGACGCCCGAGCAATTGCTCGACATGCCCGAGGTGGCGGCGTTGCGCGAGGGCGGTGATGCCCCCGATCCCGACGAACTGGACCGGCGCCTCGCCCGCCTGCTGCGCGAGCGCGAGGCCCTGGGGCCGGTCAACCTGCGGGCCGAGCAGGAAGTGGAGGAACTGGAAGCGCAGATCGCCACGCTCAATGCCGAGCGCGACGACCTGACGGCGGCCATCGCCAAGCTGCGCCATGCCATCAACGAATTGAACCGCGAGGGGCGGGAGCGTCTGCTGGCCTCGTTCCAGGAGGTGGACCGCCATTTCCGCGACCTGTTCGTGCGGCTGTTCGGCGGCGGCCGAGCGCATCTGGCGCTGACGGAATCCGATGATCCGCTGGCGGCGGGCCTGGATATCATGGCCAGCCCGCCGGGCAAGCGGCTGCAGAATTTGTCGCTGCTGTCGGGTGGCGAGCAGGCGCTGACCGCCCTGGCTTTGCTTTTCGGCGTGTTCATGACCAATCCGGCACCCATATGCGTGCTGGACGAAGTGGACGCGCCGCTGGACGATGCGAATGTCGACCGCTTCTGTTCACTGGTCGGCGAAATGGCCCGCCAGGCGCAAACGCGCTTCCTTATTATTACCCATCACCGTATGAGTATGGCCAGGATGGATAGGCTATTCGGCGTGACCATGGCGGAGCGGGGGGTTTCCACTCTGGTTTCCGTGGACCTGAAAGAGGCCGAAAGGTTGAGAGATACGGCTCCCGCATGATCTCGAAAGCTATTTCTACTGGTAATACAAGGACTTGGCATGGGGGTTTTCGGTCTTGACTTGTCGCATGGCTCGACTTATGGTGCCCGCGCTTTTTGGCGCTATCGCGCTCGGATGGGGGGCAAGGCGGCGCTTTTAGTAAAATGACTGATCGCGGCGACTCTCCCCCTCCTTTTGATGATCTTGAGGCCCGGCTGCGTGCTGCACGAAGCCGGGAAGAGTTAGATAGCGGGCGCGGCCCCTCCCGACGGGCCCCATCAAAGGGGATCGGACTTGGCTTGCGGATTGCCGTGGAGCTGGTCGCGGGCGTGTTGGTTGGCGTCGGCATCGGTTACGCCCTTGATGCGTGGCTGGGCACGAGGCCCTGGTTGATGGTGGTGTTTCTGTTCCTAGGCAGTGCTGCCGGTGCGTTGAACGTCTATCGGGCTGTCAAGGGACTGGATGATACCGTCGGCGTGGGACAGGCCCAGGCACGGCAGGACGAGCCTGATCGAAAAAACGGTTCTTAAGAGGGAACGCGCGGTGGCAAACCCGATCGAACAATTTGAAATCCGGCCGCTGGTGCCGATGGAAGTCGCGGGCGTGAACGTGTCGTTCACCAATTCCTCGCTGCTGATGGTTGCCGCGGTGGTCCTGATCACCGTCTTCCTGACCGTGGGGATGCGGCATCGCTCGCTGGTTCCTGGGCGCTGGCAGTCGATGGCGGAGATGTCCTACGAGTTCGTAGCGAATATGCTACGCGACAACGTGGGCAGCGAAGGGCGCAAGTATTTCCCCTTCATCTTCACCCTGTTCATGTTCGTGCTGTTCGGCAACCTGCTGGGCATGATCCCGTTCTCGTTCACCTTCACCAGCCACACGATCGTCACCTTCGCGCTGGCGGCCTTCGTGTTCATCATGGTGACGATCATCGGTTTCGCCCGGCACGGCACCCATTATCTGCGGATGTTCTTCCCGCATGGCGCGCCGCTGGTGACCGCAGTCATCCTGGTTCCGATCGAACTGATCTCCTACCTGTCCCGTCCTTTCAGCCTGGCTGTGCGTCTGTCGGCCAACATGACCGTCGGTCACATCATGCTGAAGGTGGTGGCGGGCTTCGTTCCGATCGGGATCCTGGGTATTCTTCCCCTGGGCTTCCTGGCTGGTATCACGATCCTCGAATTCGGGATCGCCCTGCTGCAAGCCTACGTCTTCACTATTCTGTCCTGCATCTATCTCAACGACGCGATCAATATGCATTGATCGGGTGCAGGGCTTGAATCTGAGTTTAATCCTCTCGTCCACAAAGGAAGTGTGTCATGGAAGCTGATGCTGGAAGATTCATTGGTGCCGGTCTGGCCGCCCTCGGTATGATCGGTGCCGGTATCGGCGTCGGTAACATCTGGTCCAACCTGATCACCGCCGTGGGCCGCAACCCGGCCGCTCGTCAGTCCGTCGAACTGTACGGCTGGATCGGCTTCGCCGTTACCGAAGCTATCGCGCTGTTCGCGCTGGTTATCGCCCTGATCGTGCTTTTCCAGTAAGCACGGGACGCCTCCGGATGACCGGCCCCCGAATGACGGGGCGCCGGTCAGACCGCTTGTAGGAGCCCCCTTCTTCAGGAACGTCCATGCCTCAGTTCGACCCGACCTTTTTCGCGCCTCAGCTGGTCTGGCTGGCGATCACTTTCACCCTCCTGTATCTGCTGATGTCCACGGTCGCTTTGCCGAGGATCGGTGAAGTTCTTGAGGAACGGCAGCGCAAGATTCAGGACAATCTCGACAAGGCACTGGCGCTCAAGACCGAAGCCGAGGCGGCAATCGCCAGCTACGAAAAGGCCCTGGCGGAATCGCGCGCCAAGGCGCAGGAAATGCTGCGCGAGACGCAGGATCGTCTGTCCAAGCAGGCCGAGCAGCGCCAGAAGGAAGTCTCCGCTCGCCTCGCCGAGCAGATCCAAGCCGGCGAAGTCCGCATCCAGGCGGTCAAGGAACAGGCCATGGCCAGCGTCCGCGACGTCGCCCTGGAGATCGCTGAAGCGACGGCCCAGCGCCTGACCGGCCAAGCGCCCGCCCGTGCGAGCCTTGATGCCGCCGTCGCTGGCGCAATGAAGGAGTGAGCTGATGATCTCCGCCGCTATTGCCGCCACTCCCGAACAGGTCACCGACCACGTCGCCTTCTATCAGGCTCCCGAATTCTGGGTGCTGGTGTCTTTCCTGCTGGTCGTCGGTTTCGCCTGGCGTCCGGTCGGCCGGGCCATCGCCAATGCCCTGGACAACCGCGCCGAAGGCATCCGCGCCCGCATCGAGGAAGCCGTGCACCTGCGTGAAGAGGCCCAGGAAATGCTGGCGACCTATCAGCGCAAGCAGCGCGACGCGATGAAGGAAGCCGAAGAGATCGTGGCCCATGCCAAGGCCGAGGCCGAGCGCATCGCCGCCCAGGCCGCCAAGGACCTGGACGCCGCCATGCTGCGCCGTGAGCGTCAGGCCATGGAGCGTATCGCCCAGGCCGAAGCCGCCGCGGCCAAGGAAGTGCGCGACCGCGCCATCGACATCGCCATGGTTGCCACGCGCCAGATCATTGCCCAGAACCTGCCGGCCGACCGTGCCGCGCTTCTGGTGGACGAGGCCATTAAGGACCTGCCGTCGAAGCTGAGCGTGCACTAAGGCACAGTCTTGCGAGGAAAAGCCCCCGCGCCGAAAGGCCGGGGGCTTTTTCTTTTCCGGTTGCTGGTGAAGAGGGGGCGGGGAGTTCGCCCTGCATCGGCCCGGAGCCTCGGGCTCCTGGACCAGCTTTTCCCAGCCGTTATGGCCCCGCTTCCGGGCAGGGACGCATCAGCCAATGCCCTTCGCAGCTTGGCGTGACGGCCTCAACTCGGTTGCCGGGCAGGCTGGCCTTCGTCGATCTGGCGTTCCGCTTCGAACCAGAATTCGTCATGCCGGTCCGGCGGACGCCCGGCTTTCTCCCACAATTCATAGGCGCGACGGCGCACCTGTTCATTGCGGTAGACCTGATCGTCGGGGGTACCCTCGTTCATGCGCTTCTCCCTCGTCCTTACGGGAAGAACGAGCGAGAAGCGCCGGAGGTTCCTAGCCCTCGATCACCTTGCCGGGATTGAGGATGCCTTTGGGGTCGAGGGCGGCCTTGACGGCACGCATCACGTCCACCGCCTCGCCCAGTTCCTCGCGCAGATACTCCATCTTGCCCAGGCCGATGCCGTGCTCGCCGGTGCAGGTGCCGTCCATGGCGATGGCGCGCTGTGTCAGGCGGTGGGAGAAGGCCTTCACGGCCTCGATTTCCGCCTTGTTCTCCGGATCGACCATCAAGGCGACATGGAAGTTGCCGTCACCCACATGGCCGACGATGGCCGCCGGGACGGGAACGTCCTTCAGGTCTTCCCGGGTTTCCAGAATGCATTGGGCGAGGCGCGAGATCGGCACGCAGACATCGGTGCTCATGCCCTTCGAGCCGGGGCGCAGGGCCAGCGAGGCGTAGAGGGCGTCATGGCGCGCCTGCCACATCCGTGAGCGGTCTTCGGCCTTGCTGGCCCAGCTGAATGCGGTGCCTCCGAAATCCTCGGCGATGGACTGGGCCATGACCGCCTGCTCCTCCACGCCCTGTGCCGTGCCGTGGAATTCGAAGAACAGCGTGGGCTGTTCGGGATAGTCCAGCTTGGAATAGCGATTGACGGCGCCGACCGTGACTTCGTCCAGCAGCTCGATGCGCGCGACGGGGATGCCGGCCTGGATGGTGGCGATCACCGTGTTGACGGCGTCCTCTAGGCTGGGGAAGGGGCAGGTGGCCGCCGTGATGGCTTCGGGGATGCCGTGCAGCTTTAGCGTTACTTCGGTGATGATGCCGAGCGTTCCTTCCGAGCCGACGAACAGGCGGGTCAGGTCGTAGCCGGCGGCGGATTTGCGGGCGCGGCGCGCGGTGCGGATGATGCGGCCGTCAGCCAGCACCACCGTCAGCCCCAGGACGTTCTCGCGCATGGTGCCGTAGCGGACGGCGTTGGTGCCCGAGGCCCGCGTCGCGGCCATGCCGCCGATCGAGGCGTCGGCGCCGGGATCGATGGGGAAGAACAGGCCGGTATCGCGCAGGAAGTCGTTCAGGCGCTTGCGCGTCACCCCGGCCTGGACGGTCACGTCCATGTCCTCGGGGCGGACCTCCAGGATGGCGTCCATCTGCGAGACGTCGATGCACAGGCCGCCCTTCACTGCCGCGATATGGCCTTCCAGCGAGGTGCCGGTGCCGAAGGGAATGACCGGGACGTCATGCGCTGCGCAAAGCTTGACCAGGGCGGCGACTTCTTCGGTCGAGCGCGCGAAGGCCACGGCGTCGGGCGGGGCGGGCAGGTGATAGGATTCGTCGCGGCCATGCTGTTCGCGCACGGCCGGGGCAGTGGAAAGCCGTTCCCCCAGAATTTCCCTCATCTGGGACAGAAGGTCGTTGGACAAGGCGGTTGGGGGAAGGGAGGGCGCATTCATGTCGGAATCTCCAGCGAAAACCTATCTTTAGGACTAATACTACGACCTCTGGGCCAGCTCCGTCTTGTTGAAACGACGGGAATGGACCGCGAAATCATAGGGAAGACAGGCTCTCTGGACAGGAGGCGTTGATGCTTTATTGGGCCGCCATTTTCCTTGTGGTCGCCCTGGTTGCGGCATTTTTCGGCTTTGCCGGAGTAGCAACCGTTGCGGTTGAGATTGCCCAGATACTCTTCTTCATCTTCCTGGTTCTTTTCGTCGTTGCCCTGTTGTTCGGTTTGTTCAGGGGACGAGGCGGCAAGGGACCAGTATGAACAGCATAAAGCAAGCATGAGCTTTGCCGCCCGCTTCCGGATGGAGGCGGGCGGCATTCTTTCGTCGGGGTCAGGAGGCTTCGGCCTGCCGTTCCAGCACGGCGGCGAAGAAGCCGTCGGTGCCTTGGGCCAGCGGCGACAGGCGCAGCCAGGGACCCGGGAAGGGGCAGGATGTGCCGAGGGTTTCCGTCCAGGCCTGGGGAAGGGGGATTGCGCGGAAATCGGGATGGGCGGCCAGGAAGGCTTCGACCCGTTCCTCGTTCTCGGCGGGCAGGATCGAGCAGGTGGCGTAGACGAGACGCCCGCCCGGCTTCACCAAGCGTTGGGCCGAATCGAGGATGCGGCTTTGCAAGGCCGTCAGGTCGGCCAGCGTTTCCGGCTTCAGGCGCCATTTGGCATCGGGATTGCGCCGCCAGGTGCCGGTGCCGGTGCAGGGCGCATCGACGAGGACACGGTCATAGGATTGGGCGGCGCGCTTGACCCATTTGTCGCTTTCGCTGCTCAGCACGCGGGTCGAGACGTTATGGACGCCCGCCCGGCGCAGGCGTTCCTGGGCGCGGTTGATGCGGCCCTCGCCGACATCGCAGGCGACCAGCCGGCCGCTGTTCTTCATGCTGGCGGCCAGGGCCAGGGTCTTGCCCCCGGCACCGGCGCAGAAATCGACCACGGCATGGCCCGGCGCGGCTCCGGTCAGCAGGGCCACGAGCTGCGAGCCCTCGTCCTGCACTTCCACCAAGCCGTTGCGGAAGGCCTTCAGGCTCATCAGCGAGACGCGCGCGGGAAGCCGCAGGCCCAGCGGCGACAATTTCGTCGGACTGGCCTCGATCCCTTCCGCTGCCAAGGCGGCGATGGCCTGCTCGCGCGTGGCCTTCAGGGTGTTGGCACGCAGATCCAGCGGCGCTTCATCGCGCATCGCCCCCATTTCGGCGGGAATGTTCTCGCCGAACAGCTCGGCCAATAGCGGCTCGATCCATTCCGGATATTCGGCCCGCACCCATCCCGGCATCTCGGCGTGGAACAAGGGCTTGCCGGCCAGCGCCCCCATGAAGCGGCGTTCACCGGGCGCCAGGGGCTCGGGCGCATGGGGACCTTGGGCGAAGAGTTCCTGGATCTCCTCGGGCGTGGCCTTGTCGGTCAGGGCCAAGTCGGCCAGGACGCGCAGGCGTGAGTCGCGGTCCTCCATCGGGCCGCCTGAAGGCGTGCCGACGCGGGCGATCCACCAGTCCAGCCGGGCGCGGCGGCGCAGCACACCATAGACCCGTTCGGAAATGGCGCGGCGATCCTTGGCGCCGACATAGCGGCGCGCGCGGAAAAAGGCCGACACCGTACCGTCGGCCGGACGCGGGTTCTCCGCGATCTCGGCCAACAATTCGATGGCGGCCTGCAGGCGGGCGGCAGGTGTCACCCTCGGCTCAGCTTTCCGGACGGTAATTGGGGGCTTCGCGCGTGATCGACACGTCATGGACGTGGCTTTCCCGCAGGCCCGAAGAGGTGATGCGGCGGAAACGGCAGTTGCTCTGCATTTCCTTGATGGTGGCGTTGCCGGTATAGCCCATGGCCGCGCGCAGGCCGCCCACCAGCTGGTGGATCACCGTATCGACCGGGCCCTTGTAGGCGACGCGGCCTTCGATGCCTTCGGGCACCAGCTTCAGGTTGTCCGAGACTTCCGCCTGGAAGTAGCGGTCGGCCGAGCCACGCGCCATGGCGCCCAGCGAGCCCATGCCGCGATAGGACTTGTAGGAACGGCCCTGGTAGAGGAAGACTTCGCCGGGGCTTTCCTCGGTACCGGCGAACAGCGAACCGATCATCACGCAATTGGCGCCGGCGGCGATGGCCTTGGCGATGTCGCCCGAGAACTTGATGCCGCCATCGGCGATCACCGGCGTTTCGGTTCGGCGGGCCACCTCGGCCACTTCCAGGATGGCGGACAATTGCGGCACGCCCACACCGGCGACGATGCGGGTGGTGCAGATGGTGCCCGGGCCGATGCCGACCTTGACCGCGTCGGCCCCGGCCTTGATCAGCGCCTCGGCGGCTTCCGGCGTGGCGATGTTGCCGGCGATCACCTGGGCGATGTTGGATTCGGCCTTGATGCGGGCAACGGTGTCCATGACGCCGCGCGAATGGCCATGCGCGGTATCGACCACGACGACATCCACCCCGGCTTCCAGCAGCGCCATGGCGCGCTTGTAGCCGTCCTCGCCCACGCCGGTCGCGGCGCCGACGCGCAGGCGGCCCTGATCGTCCTTGCAGGCATTCGGATGGGCCTGGGCCTTTTCGATGTCCTTGACGGTGATCAGGCCGGTGCAGCGATATTCGTCGTCGACCACCAGCAGCTTCTCGATGCGGTGCTGGTGCAGCAGGCGGCGGGCTTCTTCCTTGTCCACCGTCTCGCGCACGGTGACCAGGTTGTCCTTGGTCATCAGCTCGCTGACGGGCTGGCGGCGGTTCTCGGCGAAGCGCACGTCGCGGTTGGTGAGGATGCCCACCAGCTTGCCGCTGCCGCGCTCGACCACGGGAATGCCCGAGATATGGTAATCGGCCATCAGTGCCAGGGCGTCGGCCAGGGTCTGGTCGGGATGGATGGTGACGGGATTGACCACCATGCCTGATTCGAACTTCTTGACCTTGCGGACTTCCGCGGCCTGTTCGGCGATTTCGAGGTTCTTGTGAACGATGCCGATGCCGCCGCGCTGGGCCAGGGCAATGGCGAGACCACTTTCGGTCACGGTGTCCATGGCCGCCGAAACAAGCGGAATCCCCAGCTCGATCGACCGGGTCAGTCGGGTCCGCGTGTCGGCCTGGGCGGGAAGTACGCTCGATTCGGCAGGCACCAGGAGCACGTCGTCAAAAGTGAGAGCTTCCTGAATTTGCATGCCGCCTCCGGTGTTCGGTGTGGCGGCGTATCATACACATTCTCGGTCTTCTGCCAAGCGATGCTTCGTACTGGTCAAGGACGAATTTGGAGGGATCGAAATCCCTTGCAGGCTTAAGGGAAAAGGGGCGGAGAAGAATGCGGGGCGCTGTCCTGTCGGCGCCAGATCAACGGCAAGGGCTTCTGCCTTCCGGAAGTTCCGGGAGGGCTGGGGCCCAGGGCCCCAGCGGGTTCGGGCAGAGCCCAAGAACCCTATTCCTCCCTTTGCGTTTCTTCCTTCCGTCCCCGGAAGCCGGTGGCGACCACATAGGCCTCGGGCGAGCCGGGGCGGCTGGCCGGGGGTTTGGCGTGGCGGACCGTTTCGAAGTCGCGCTTCAGCCAGTCGAGCAGGCTCTTCTCGGTGCCGCCCTGGAAGACCTTGGCGACGAAGGCGCCGCCGGGGGCCAGAACTTCCTCGGCGAAGGCCAGGGCCACTTCGACTAGGCCGATGATGCGCAGATGGTCCGTCGGCGGATGGCCGGTGGTGGGCGCGGCCATGTCGGACAGCACGACGTCGGCCGGGCCGTCCAGGGCCTGCTTCAGGCGGTCGGGGGCGTCGTCGGCCAGGAAGTCGCCGACCAGCACCGTGGCGCCGGGCACGGGTTCCCATTCCAGGATGTCGATGCCGACCACCTTGCCGCCGCCGGGATGTTCCGACCTCACGCGCTGTACCGCCACCTGCGTCCAGCCACCGGGGGCGGCGCCCAGGTCGACGACGCGCTTGCCGGGCTTGAGCAGGTGGAAGCGGTCATCCAGCTCGATCAGCTTGAAGGCGGCGCGGGACCGCCAGCCCTGGCGCTTGGCCTCGATGACATAGGGGTCGTTGAGCTGGCGTTGCAGCCAGCGGGTCGAGGACGGCTTGCGGCCGCGGGCGGTCTTCACCCGCTCGGCCAGCATGCGGTTGCCGCGGCCGCTGGACTGGCGGCCGCCCCCGAGGGCACTCTTGGTTTTGCTCATTACATCTATTCCGCTGCGAGAAGGGGGCGCGCCCGCATCATTTCGAACAGCATGCCTTCGCGCAGGCCGCGATCGGCGACGCGCAGGCGGCCCACCGGCCATACCTTACATATGGCGGCGAGGATGGCGCAGCCAGCCACGACAAGATCGGCACGGTCGCGTCCGATACAGGGATGGGCCACGCGATCTTCGTGGGACATGCCGGCCAGGGCGCGGCTGACCTGTTCCACGTCGTCGAAATTCATGAACAGCCCATCCACGGCGCGGCGCTCGTAGCGCGGCAGGCCGAGCAGGATCCCCCCCAGCGTGGTGACGGTGCCGGACGTGCCCAGCATCTGGGCCTTGCCCCGCATCACCTGGGCGGTAATGCCGTATTGCCGGTCGAAAGGCTGGATGGCCTGGGCGATCCTGTCCACCACCTCGTCATAGCCGTCGAGGTCTTGCAGGAGATGGCCGAACAATTCGCCCAGCGTCACGACGCCCAGGGGCAGCGACAGCACACCGGTCATGCTGGGGGGCGCACCGGGATTGCGGCGGACCCACATCAATTCGGTCGAGCCGCCGCCAATATCGAAGACCAGGGCATGGGGCAGGCGGTGGTCAAGGAGGGGCGCGCAGCCAGCCAGGGCCAGCCGGGCTTCCTCGGTGGGCGAGATGATCTCCAGGTCCAGCCCGGTCGCCATGGCGGTGCGTTCCAGGAATTCGCTGCCATTGGCGGCGCGGCGGCAGGCTTCCGTGGCGACCGCCCGCATGCGCGAGACTCCGGCCCGGCGCATCTTCTCGGTGCAGCGCGACAGGGCCTGGATGGTGCGTTCCATGGCGGCATCGGACAGGACGCCGCTGCTGCTCAGGCCTTCCCCCAGGCGGGTGGCGCGGGAGAAGGCATCGACGACGCGAAAGCCGCGGCCGGCGGGATGGGCGATCAGCATGCGGCAATTGTTGGTGCCCAGATCCAGCGCCGCGCATAGGTCGTTCCGCGCACGCCCACGCCGTCCCCCTTGCCGGGCGGCGGCGGAGCGGCCGGGGGCTTGGGTGAGGTTCGAAGGCAAGGCGGACAAGGTCGGGTACACTCCGGAAGGCGGCCAAGTATGCAGGCGGGCACTATAGAAGCAGCCATTCTAGTGCCCCTACCGGCCCCGGGAAACCCCTCATTTGGCCTGACCTGCATCAAAGGAGGAACAACCCCACCCAAATTTTCTTCAAAAACCTCTCGCCAAGGCCCGATCACCATGATAGAAAGCCGGCCTCTCGCGTTGACCCGGTCCAAGCACAAGGGCGGGTTCGGCGATGAACGACAGGGCCGTTAGCGGCGAAACTGGCGATTATCGGCCGACCGGAACTTTGTGCTGCGATGGGTTGACATGACGGTTTCGGACCATTAAATAGCCCGGAGCCGACCTGATGGGGGATCGTCTAGTGGTAGGACAGCGGACTCTGACTCCGCCAGCCTAGGTTCGAATCCTAGTCCCCCAGCCAATAAGCCCTCGGAAATATTCAATTTCCGAGGGCTTTTGCTTTTGAAGCAAGCGCGATCGTCAGCATTCTTCTACATGTGCCCCTTTCTGTCCGGCGAGAATTGTCAGATTCCGGGCCACACGGCAGACATAAGCATGGCGGCGTTCCGCATTGCCGGAATGGTAATGCGCCACGGCCTCGGTCCAGGTGCCGAAGCGCAGCTTGTTCTCTATTAAAAATTTTGCCGCATAAACGATGTTGAACCACGGATCCAGCGCGAGGTCCGGCATGTCCCGGAAATAATGCGGGTGATGGCGTAGGGAAATCTGTCCGCAACCCACATCTATGTTGTCCGCGCTCTCAAGGTGGTTATGCAGAAGGGCCGAGGCCTCGGTTTTGGTTGCCGGATAGAAAGCTTGGCCGTCCACATTCAGGGCGTAGGGATGATTGCTGCTTTCCGTCATGACAACTGCCTGCAGGATCCAGCGCGGAATTTCAAACATCTCTTCTGCCTGGGCGGCAAGAGTGGCGCATTCGCTTGCTTTGGCGGAAGCAGGGCTCCATAGCAAGGCCAGGACAAGCATGAGGAGCGCGCAGATTCGCGAATTATGGGTAGGGTGTGGATGAAAGAGCCGAAGCGCGGGTTGGGTAGGAAATGTTTTTGTCATAAATCTGGTGGCGTACTGTCTTCTGCTGTTTTTTCGCCCTCCTCGCGCGGTCTAGTGTAGGGGAGCGCGGGGGGAGGATGCTGTAATTAAGTTGTGGCAGAAGGGGTGTTGCAGCGAAAGAGGGCTTGTTTCTCGTTGCGCAAACGGAGATAAAGGTTGCGTTCGTTCCAAGCTATCCTAGGGGGAAAAATGCCTCTCGTGAAAAAGATCTCAAGCGCGTTCGTGGCCCTTGCTCTCGTGGCGGCTCCTGCTGCGGTGCATGCCCAAGGGGCTGAAAGTGGTGCTGCTGCGGGTGCCGGCGCTGGTACCGGTGGTGCCGCTGCTGGTGCGGCCGGTGCCGGTGCTGCTGCTGCGGGTGGTGTGACGGCTGGTGTCTTTGCTGCTGGTGTCGGTGTTGCGGCTGCGGTTGGCGTTGCTGTTGCGGCGGCTAGCAACAGCAGCAATAGTGGCACGACTGGTACCACCGGTTCAACCGGCACAACCGGCACGGCCCGCTAAGCATCTTGCTGCTGTATAGGCAGGCAAAAAGGCTATCGGTTTTACCGATAGCCTTTTTTATGCCTGTATCAGGCCTGTTTCCAGGTATGGAGTGGTATAGGGGCTTGTGCCAGTGTGGGTAGCTAGACAGCGGCTGGTTTGAGTACGGCCAGTTCAATGGCCGGGGTGTCAGGCAGAAAATGCTGTACACTCATCCACGTAAAGCCTGTTTTGTCCTGCCAGAAGCGGTTTTCAAAAGACCATTGAAAACTTTCCGCATCACAATACTCGCGTACTTCTGTTACATTATGGCTAAGGCCATGGATGTTAATTGCCGTTTCTCCCTGAATTTCGAAGCGGGAGCGGATGGGCACCCCGAAACGGTTCTCATATTCCAAATCGACCATTCGCCTTGTCTTGGCCTCTGAGAGCGAGGGGAGGCCTGTGACGGGGTGCTGGTTGGCGATGGGATCTTGCTCAAGATTTTGTGTGTGGCGCAAATTCTGTGGAAACCCGGCTGTGGCGACTAGACGTCCGCCGCGCGTAATTATGGCAGCGCGGTCGGCCGAAAACCAATGCAGGTCGCGCCCGTCGATCCGGCCCAATACGATGACCGAAAGAGGGCCTGACCCAGCTTTGGCAGACATGGAAGCGTATGGGGATTGTCGGAAGGCGGCAAAATCAATGTCAGGGGAGGGACTGCGCCCCATTGCGAACATTAAGGTGTCCGTAGCCTGCCCCATTGTAGTCTCGCCGCAGCCTGTCAAAAGGGCTGATGTTGCGCCTATTACGAAAGTTCGTCGCCCTATCATTTTGTCTACCTTCTCAACCCCCTCTTACGTATACTCTGCCCGGCTTGCGAGTAAGGGGGCGTCGTTCTCGTGTTAAAAAAAATATTTTCTGCTCTAGTCGTTTTCGCCTTGGGTTTTTCAGTTTCCATCGGTGCGGGGCAGGCGCAGCAATCCCCCGCCGTCCCAAATGCGATCTTAGATCAGCTTCAGCAGCGCATGCAATCGCAGGGCGAAGTTCAGGAGGTGCCGAGCGCCTTGGAGCCTCAACCTCAACCCCAGCCGCAAACGCAGATGCTTGGGCCGGATGCCGATTGGTTTACCAAGCAGTCTCAGGAGATGGCCGCGCCGACGCGCCTTGAAGTCGATTATGCCAAGCGGGCAGGGGAGGAGAATCTAAGGCAATTCGGTTACGATCAGTTATTACGGCCCTTTATCAGCCAGGGTTCGGTCGGTGCTGGGGCTGAAGATTACTGGCTGGGTGTCGGTGACGAGATAGTGGCTACGCTGCGGGGGCAGCGGAATGTCACTTATCGGTCGCGGATCGACCGGGAAGGGCGCTTGGTTCTTCCTGATTTGCCTCCCATTCCTGCAGCTGGACGTCGGTTCGATGATTTCCGGGCTGATCTGGAAGCTCAGGTTGCAGCCAATTTTATTCAAACGAATGTCTTTGTTTCTCTTGGTGCCGTACGCCAAATCTCCGTAGTCGTTGCTGGCGAGGTTGTCGTACCTGGGCCGCAGACGGTTTCCGGTCTCTCCACTGTGCTGGATGCTCTGCTGACGGCCGGAGGGGTCAAGAAGACAGGCTCTCTTCGTCGTGTGCAGCTGCTGCGCGACCAACAGGTCATCACCATTGATCTCTACGACCTTTTGCTCGGTCGCCCAGGGGCCGATGCGACTGTGTTGCGAGCCGGTGACCGGATCACCGTTCCGTCTTTGGGGCAGACGATTGCGGTAACTGGTGACGTACTGCGTCCCGGCATCTATGAATTGAGCGGCAATACGATTGAGCATCAGGCGGCCTTGGCGCTGGCCGGAGGACCGCTGCGGGCAGGGGGGCAGTATCGTCATCTGCGCCTTTCAAGTACCCAGGGAGGGGGCGACCAGGTTCAGGAACTTGCCGCAGGGCAGGGCCGTCTATCGGGCGGTGATATCCTGATGTTACAAGGTGCTACCACCGAAAAAGCCGGATTTTTCAGCGTCGAGGGGAATGTCAGCCGGCCGGGCATGAGGGATCTTGGTCGTATCGTCAGCCTGCGGAGTCTTCTCGCTGAGCATGATCTCTTGCTGCCTGATACCTATTTGCCTTTTGCCGTGGTCGAAACATCCGATCCGCTGACCTTGATGCGGCGTTATCAGCCGGTAGACCTGACTGCAGTTCGAGCCGGTTATGAAGATCTGCCCCTGTCTAGCCGTGACAAGGTGATCATTCTCAGTCGAGAGGACGTGCGTTATCTTGCTTCGGCCGATGTGCAAGCGGTCTTGGCTGGCCAGCAACCGCTTTTCGGGCGTGGGGCTGTTCAGTTGGATAATCCAGATGCTGCAGGTGAGCAGTTGCTCGACGGTCGTCCGACTTCGTTGCCGATCAGTGAAGATCCTGTTGTCCAAGCTTTAGAAAGCTGCAAAGGGTTGCGCGAACTCTCCAACGTCGTCGCGGCCAGCGGGGTTGTCCGCTATGCCAATGCCCGAGAAGTGTTGGCTCCGGGGCAAAGACCATCGATTGCGGATGTGCAATATTGCCCCGAGGTTTTTGAAAACCATCCAATGCTCCTGCCTTTACTGCTGGATCACGTGGTAAGCGTGCAGGGGATGATCGCCCGGGCAGGGGCCTACCCGGTTTTGCCGGGTGTTGCACTGGACACCGTTGTGACGGTCGCCGGTGGGGTGACGCGTGAAGCTGACCTCAACAATGTGGAAGTAATCCGTTTCGGCCCGGACGATGGGGGTGATGGCGTCGATTCCCTGCGCGAGGTCTATGCGCTGGGGCCGATGGCCCAGCAAGTCAGGCTGATGCCCGGCGATGTGGTGCGGGTCAATCCGCGCTTCACAGACCGGGACAATGGACCGGTGGTGCTGCGGGGAGAAGTGCGGCGTCCGGGAGTCTATACGATCCGCCGTGGTGAGCGCTTGTCCGATGTGATCGCACGAGCCGGAGGTCTGACGGAGCAAGCCTACCCGATCGGGGCTGTCTTCACCCGCGAATATGTCCGCCAGAAGGAGCAGGAAAGCTATCAGACTGCCGCACGCGAATTGGAGGCATCGATGATTGATGCCTTGAGTCTCGGACAGATGACGCCGGAGCGGCAGGCAGCTCTTGCTTCCATGCAGGGGGCTGTGCGGACACTGCGCGAAGCCCAGGCCCTGGGAAGAGTCGTGGTCGAGGCCGATCCGGCCGTGTTGCAGGTCCGCCCGGAACTCGACACTGTCGTGGAGCCGGGGGACACTCTCTTCATTCCCAAACGGCCCAATCATGTGGCGGTCGCGGGAGAGGTGCTGCATCCCGGCGCCCAGCAATTCAGGTCGGGGCAAACAGCGGATGTCTATATCCGCAATGCAGGCGGATTGCGCCGCGCGGCTGATGAAGGACGTATTTTCGTCTTGCTGCCTTCGGGGGAGGCGCGTCCTTTGTCGTTGTCCTTCTGGAATTATTCCTCGGTTCAGATACCTCCGGGAAGCACGATCATCGTTCCGCGTGATCCGGCACCGTTCAGTTTCTGGACGTTCACGAGAGATATCACTCAAGTCCTGAGCCAAGTGGCCATTTCAGCTGCATCGCTGGCGGTTATTTCCCGGTGATGCCAGTACCCCTGGGGATCGAGGATAGGACAGTGATGTGATGCGGCGCGTCAGGGGTGCGCTCATGCTGGGATGTGTGGCCTGCCTACTGAGTGGTGGGCAGGCCCGTGCCCAGGAAACAGGCCGCTTGTCGTTTGAGCCTGGATTCAACGATTTCGGCCAGACCGGGCTATTGCAGATGCCTTCAGGGCGTATGGCCCCTGATGGGGAAATGGTATTTGGATCGTCCTATACCGATCCCTATACGCGTATTTTTCTGACGGTCCAGTTTCTGCCCTGGCTGCAGGGAACTTTCCGTTATACCGATATTGCAAATGTCCTTTACGGCCCTCGCGAATTAAGTGGGGATCAGACCTATAAGGATAAAGGTGTCGATCTTAAGCTGCGCCTGGTCGAGGAAGGGCCATATCTCCCGGAAATCTCCGTTGGTTTCCGTGATATTGGCGGCACGAGCCTGTTCGGGTCGGAATATATTGCCGCAAGCCGACGATATTATGACTTCGATTTTACGCTGGGCATGGCCTGGGGCAATGCCGGTACACGCGGGCATATTAGAAATCCGTTGACCTATCTGTCGGACCGATTCGGGAACCGAACCGGTGAAGCGTCAACAATTTCCGAAACCGGAACGCTAGGGCTTGGGTCTTTTTTCAGCGGTCCCCGCGCAGCTTTCTTCGGCGGCATCGAATGGCATACGCCGGTCGAAGGATTGCGGCTGATGGCCGAATATGACGGCAACAATTATCAAGAGGAAGCTCACGGGAACCAATTCCCGGTCAGTTCGCCGCTGAATTTTGGGGCAAGCTATCGTGCCTTGCGCTGGTTGGACTTAAGCTTGGCCTATGAGCGTGGAAATGAGGTCATGCTGCGCGGCATGCTGCGCACCAATTTCAACAGCGACATGGGCGTGCCGAATATCAATGAAAAGCCGCCGCTGCCGGTAACACCGCGCAGGCGAGAGCGGCCGGCCGAGCCATCCTCGTTTGGAGTTGATCAGCGCGGCATTGCTATGGCAACCGAGCGTGTCTATGCGGCCATCGAGTCTGAGGGGTTGGGCGTGCAATCCCTGGAGGTGTCGCCTCCGGTTGCTCGGCTGCACTTGGTTCCTACGGCGTCTCCGGCAAGTGCAGGGCAATATGCCCGTGCCGCCTTGGCGGTGGCTCGTCTCCCCGATGCCGGTGGTGTGGAGGAGGTGATTGTCCTGTCCGGGGAACAGGAGATGGGGCGTTTCGATACCGCCGAACTGATTCAGGCTGCGGGACTGGGAGGGCTCCAGGTGCCGGAAGGTACGGCTGAAAAGGATGTGGCCACCGTGGCCAGCGAGATTTTTGGCATCCTGAATTATTACGGCTTCAAAGGAGAACGTTTCGCGATCGAAGGCCAGACGGCGACATTGGTTTACAGCCAGGGGCTATACGCCAACCTTGCCAAGGCGGCTGGCCGCGCGGCACGCGTTCTCGCCGCCCAGGCGCCGGAATATGTCGAGGAACTGCGCCTCATAGAAGTCAATGATAACCTACCCATCTCGCAGATCACGTTGCTTCGAACCGATGTGGAGAAAGCGGCGAATTATGAGGGAAGCGCCGATGAGACATGGTTGAGGACCAATATCGAGGCGCCCTCAATTCCGGATGGCCAGGACTGGGTCATGCCGGCGAACCGTTATCCTGATCTGCAATGGGGGTTGTCGCCCCAATTGCGTCAGACCATTGGGGGGCCTGACGGCTTCTATCTCTATCAAATCTATGGAGCTCTCGATTCCTCTCTCACTCTGGCCCCAGGTCTTAATATTCAAGGACGTGTAGCAGCGGATATCGTCAACAATTTTGATCGGCTGCAGTATCAGGCGCCCAGTGGGCTGCCTCGTGTCCGGACGGACCTCAACGAATATCTTAAGGACTCGGCCTTCTGGATTGATAGTTTGACGGCAAACTATCTTTTTCAAATTGCGCCGGAATGGTATGGGCGTGCTTCTGCCGGGCTTTTCGAGATGATGTATGGCGGTGTCGGTGGAGAGGTCCTTTACCGTCCTCATCAAGCCCGCTGGGCGCTGGGGTTGGACCTCAATCACGTGGTACAGCGAGATTTCGACGGGTTGCTTGGTTTCAAGGATTATCAGGTCACGACAGGGCATCTGACATATTATCACCAGCTGCCCTTCTATGATCTCTTCACGAGCGTGAGCGCGGGCCGTTATCTCGCAGGAGATGTGGGTGCGACCTTGCAAGTCGGGCGAGAATTCGCCAATGGCGTGACGGTTGGGGCATGGGCAACCAAGACCGATGTTTCTGCCGAACAGTTCGGTGAAGGCGCCTTCGACAAAGGGTTCTACATCAACATTCCCTTCGACCTCTTCTCAACGACGCCCAGCAAAGGGCGGGTTGGTTTCGCTTTTGCGCCGTTGACGCGTGATGGGGGGGCCAAGGTAGCCATTCCTCGACCGCTTTATGGCGAGGTTACTTCCAGCGGGCGGGTGGAGCAGGATGGTTGGCGGGAGATGTGGAAATAGTTTTCCTCACTCTTGCGGCGGTAACACGGCGAGTAGGGAGGGCATGTCAGCTTCATGCTGGGCGAGGAGAGACTGTACCTCTGCCAGCACGTCTTGGGCGTGATAGGCGAACAGAATAGGAGTATTGGTGGGAAGGGAATTCCCCTCCGCATCGCGTAATTCCGTATAGATGCCTTGTACCAGGCCCAGCCACGCTCCCTGTGCATTGACGACAGGACCTCCCGAATAGCCGCCGCCACCGCCCCCTTCGAACATCAGGCCGTTCTGGCGCTGATGCTCCGCACAGGCATTGGCCCGGGCGCAAGACCATGCTTGGGGATTAAGAATTTTTCCTTGGCTGACAGGCGCTACCAAACCATTGGTCGTTCCCATGGCCCAAGCCGCTTCCGCCTGGAGGGGCTTGGCGATGCTCACTGGGCGGCCCAAGCCTGGCGGTACTTTGAGCAAGGCAAGATCCATATGCTCGCTGACCGCCAGCACTTCGATTCCGACCATTTTTCCGGACGCCGTAATGCCATGAAGGCCACCGGTCACCTCTGCGACATGGGCATTGGTCACGGCCAAACCGTCGGCAATGATGACAGCGGAGCCGGTGGCACCCAGGAAACCGGGGATGCCGGTAAAGACGCTGAGATAGTTTTCTTCCATCTCCGCCAGCGGCGTGCCGGGGAGGTCGCTATAGGGCGTTACGCAAGCCCCAGGTATGAGTGCCAAAATAAGGCAAAGCATTCTTAGATGAGACATCATCCCCAGCAGATGGCGGGGGATCAGAGAGTGTTCACCTGTAATGGTGAGGTAGTTGATTTATCTTGTGGTGTCTTCGTTATTTCCTATGTACGCGTCCACCATATGCTTTTGGATTGTGCGCCTCGGGAAAGGTTCCGCCGTTTTCTTGCGGAGGGCCTATCAGGATGAGACAAGAAACGGACAGGTGGAGGCGATTCTCTTTTAGAGATTTCCTCCTCCGCTTCTAGGCTGTCCGGCGTATCCGTGTGTTTTCTTGCAGGGGAACGGAAGGCTGTCTGCAATGACAGCCAGGGGTAGACGAGAGGCTGTGATCTTGAGCCAATCAACAGCGGCGGCGAAGCAAAGGATTTGTTTGGCCAGCTTGGTAGCTGTCTTGCAACGGGTGGTGATGGCGCGCCAAGTGTGCCCCGAGGTTCTCAGGGGAATGCTTACAGAGATACGGTCAGATCAGGGCAGGTGGTTGGCGTATCGGGCGTTTGGGCGGGGTGATCGGACGGAGATCTATATCCCAGATCAGTGAGCAAGGCACTGAAAGCGAAGCCTCTGTCACCAAAATCTTATCCCGGTACATCCGCCAGATAATCGATCAGGCCCGGGATCATTCGCAACTCATGTCTCTGGCCGTGAGCTTACACCCCTCTGCAATTACGCAGACTTTTGCGCTCCTGCCCCTAGACCCATAGACGGTACCGCGGCTACGACCGCGCTTGGCAGGCTTCCGTTGCAATACCTGCCACGGTTTTCCGATGCCAAGCGCAGTCCTTCTGCAAGCCGCCGGATTGATGAATGTTTCAGCGCAAAGCTAAGAGCGCGAGCAGGAAGCCCACTGTCGTGGTGCCGCAACCCACCAGGACGCCGATCAGCATCCAGCCGACGCCGAGAGACTTCTGCGGTTCAAGGATCGTGACTGCACTCGCCGGTACCAGCTGCGGGGTAGCCGTGTCCACAGTGGTAGAAGCGGGGGCAACAGCGGCTGGCGATGCTACCGCCACCGGTCCCGATTCGCTAGGCTCAGCTTCTGCCGACTGCCGAGAGAGCATGGTTGGTTGGTGCGGAGTGAATTTTGTTTGGTCTGCATTCCGCTGTCTATCGGAGACGGAGAAGCCGTCAATCTTCTTATCGACCCGGGTCGCTCCCGCCCCACCTATGCTGCCGAGGATGGGAGAGGTTTGATGAGGTTCAGCTATACGCTGTCCCTGCTTTGGGAGAACGAATTTAGCAGTTTCGGGTCCAAGGGGCCTTGCACCAGCCGCCGGCCCCACCGGACTGCGACCCTCATTGCCAAGAAAAACTTCGAGCTGTCCTGCTGCCGTGTCTAAGAGCTTCTGCAACACAGGCCGACCACGACGAAGTTTGTACAGCGCCATAGGTCCTGTCAAGGTAAGCTGGCAGCTATAGCGGACAAGTGTGCCGTCCCGCAATGGGGTGAGATAGACATCGATGCTCCCTTTTGCAGTGCCGGCGATGCCCCAGGATGCAGTTGCCTCTACGATCATTTGCTTAGGGGCTTCAACAGTCTTGATGTTGAAGGTGCCCTTTACTTCCTTCGAGAACGGTCCGATCGGTACCGAAATAATTACTTCGAAAGCCTCGTCGCCACATTTCGCGGCTGAGCGGCATCCTGGAACAACCGCTTTTATGACTGCGGGATCCTGAAGCTTGTGCCACAGGATTTGTTGTTCGACCGGAAAAAAGCGCTCGCCTGATAGCACCTCATCCTGAGTACTGGCAGGGTTTAGAGTAGTCTGCATGATGTGTCCTTATATTAGCGAATCTATATAAGACGGTGCCATTCCGATGAAGATCCCTGATTCCGGATAGCTTTCCGAAGGAGGCGTGTCAGGCACCGCTTCCGCTCTATTTTTCAAGGCCGAATCGCAAAGATTTAGTCAATTTTCGCCGTAGGATGGCTTCCAGGTGGCTGAGGCGCGGCAGTTTCAAATAATAGTGCGACCATAAGCCAGGACCGAACTGTCGAGGGAGTTCGACGGTCTTCAGGCCTGCTGCAGCCGCTGAAATGCCGAGAAGGCGCTCCACGGCATGAGCGGTTGTTCCGTCCAACTGCCCGGCTTCCGGTTCGAAGTCTTCCGGTGTGAGTGCGAGAGAGCGTAACCATTCCAGAGCGCGTGGCCGGAACCAGAACATCGATCCTGCCGGGAAGGCAAGAGGGATGCCTTCGATGGGAAGGCCACGTGAGGCGGCAAGTGTTGCGGCCCGTTGCCGATTGGCTGCCCAGGCACGATGGTCCAGGCAAAAGCCTCGGGGACAAACAATACCTATAGAATCATCGTTAGCTAATAGACGAAACCCCTCTGGGATGCCTTGTTTTCCTGCAACAAGGGAAGATAGGAGATAGCGTCGCCAGGACGATCCGGCCAGCAAATGCAGGCTCTTTTTAGTGTGGATCTTGCACACGGCTTCGTATTGCGTGAACAGGCCGGAGTTCAAGAGTGAAACAAAGGGCAGGATATCACGGCCCTTGTTCTCGACTACATGAATGTTCGCTTGCGGACAGCCCCTCTTTATCCGGGTTGCTGTGCCGGGTGCTGCTGTCGCCGAAACCGTCACATAAAGGTCAAAAGGTATCTTGACCCTCATAAGGTAGCGAAGCATCTCGTCCCAAAGGTCAGGATAGTAGATATGCGCGACAAATGCGACCTTCGCCATTCCCGCCTCTTCTTGAGCAGTGCCAGCAGCCGACACAGCTAGTCAGCCTTGGTCAAGAGGTCGGTTTTGGACGATTGGCGTTGGTGCCTGTGACACGCCCCGGTTATGATTGTCTTAATCGCATTGCAACTGGACTGTGAGTTTTTGCTGACCAGGACTGGAGAAACGTCCAGCCTTGTGTTCCGGCTGGAAACGTATCTTTTTTGGCCACTAGTTCCGGTATAGCGATGGCCGCCTGCGACGGCACACGGTCCGCCGGCTGCAAGATTACTCGTGAAGCTGCCGTCTCCGTATACGAGGTGCCGCCCGTCGCCCGGATGGTGTCCATTCCTCACAGTCAATCCTCGTTCAACGGAATTCAGTGGCTGCCTAGTCGCTTCTGGGTGTCTTACAAGCTAGCGGCTTCATGGGACTGATGCCGCAGATACAGTATGGCTTTTTGTACAGCCTAAGTGGTATACAGGCAACCGTTCAAGACATTCGCGCTCGAAAGAGTTGCAGCCGGGCTTGCTGCCGATCAGTCCGGGAAGGACGTGTCGCGAAGACGAAGAAGCTTTGGCTAGGTTCGTACTAAAGCGCCTGCCGGAGAAGCTCAAATCATGGAAAGTGAGGGTGGTCCGCCATGGGACATCAGCCGAGCATCGACGAGCAGATATTGGCGCTCTATGAGCCGGAGCGTCAGGAGCTCCTGCGGTCATACGTGACCCAGATCCTGGAATTGACCAAAGCTTCCAAAAACACCACTGCAGAAATGGCGGCGAATCGTAATCAAGTGGTGAAAGAGGCTATGGCCGATGGCTTTGTGCCTTCGATAATTGTACGAATGGTTGATCCGCTGCCGCCAGCCGATCTGGACAAAGTCGACCAGGTCTGGCGTCTGATGGTGCATTATGCATTGGCTTCGGGGGTGGTCCGCTTGGATGAGATCAACATGCTTCGTTCCGATGCTAACGGAACCAATGGCGATAAGGTGATCGGGGAGGCAAGCCAGCATTCCCAATCTTCCTTGCCGCCGACAGCACCGTCTCCACAGCCAACCGTGGCCAAGCCGATCCAGAGCTGGGAGCTCCCTCTATACGGCCTGTTCGGCGTTGCCATTACCGGGGTCATCTTGTATGGCATGGCGCAGTTCCAGATTTTCTAGAAATTTGGCGGTTTCCGCAAATCGAGGTAATCAGGTGATCGGGATTTTCCGGCGCGTCTTTGGAGAGCGTCATACAAGAAAAGCCATTGTTCTTGCGGCTGCCGTGCTACTGCCGACATTTCTGTCGTCTCTGTATTACGGGATGGTTGCTAGTGACGTTTACGTCTCGGAGAGCCGACTGGTGGTTCACCGCGAGGACAGTGTCGCCGGTGCCGGCTCAATTTTCGGATCCTTGGTACGTGCCACCGGCCTCACGGGAATCCGGTATCAGGACGTGGTGAAGGATTTCGTGGGCTCGAGGAACTTTCTTCTGCAGCTTGACCGAGAGCTTGGCCTTGCCCGCCATTACAGTGGCGAAAACGTTGACTTTCTGTCGCGCCTCAGCCCCGGGGCAGATGAAGAAGATTTTTTGCGCTACCTGCGACGCAAGATCAGACTGCATGTGGAACCGGGGTCCGAGGTCATGGTGCTCCAGGTGCGCGCTTTCGACCCTGCGGTGGCGCAGACGATCTCGCAGCGCATCGTTGACGAGGCGGAGACGCTGGTAAATGAGATGTCGCGCCGGCCGATCGAAAGCCGCCTGTCTTACGCAAAGCAGGAAGTGGAGGATGCGCTCGAGGCCGTGCGGGCTTCCAGCCAGATCCTTGAGCGTCAGCTTGCCCAGGACCGATACATCTCGGCGCTGCGGACTCTTGAAGAGGTCGAGGCAACTGCTATGCGTCAGCAGGTCTACTTGCTTGCCTTTGTCCCTCCGACGGATTTGCATGAGGCGCAAGAACCGAACCGTGCACGGGCCGTTTTGACCACCTTCGTGCTTGCCAGTCTCGCCACTTCCATTTTGGCGCTCGCCGGGCTGGCGCTGCGCGACCAACTCACTTAGTGGGCGATCTCATGAATACGACGGCGCGGCCTCAGGGGCCGTCGACAGCCCGAGTGCTCTACGCCCTTATTCTCCGGGAGATTCAGACACGATACGGTAAGCATCGTAGCGGCTATCTCTGGGCGTTTATGGAACCCGCGATCACTATTGTTCTGTTTGGCAGTGGTTTCCTCCTTCTTGGTGCGGCCCCACCCCGAGGCATGCACGTTCTGCCGTTCCTTATTACAGGGGTCGGGGCCTTTTTTGTGTTTCAGAACGTCATGCTCTATACCATGGGGGCCATTGCTAGCGGTCGGGTATTCTTCAGTTATCCAGGTGTCATGCCATTCCACGTCACCATCGCGCGGGGCATCCTTGAGACGTTGACCATGATTTCGGTCTTCTTCGTCTTCCTGTTCGTTGGTTGGCTGTTCGGCGTGGAGATAGAACTGGAGGATCCTCTCGCGATCGTCTTGTGCCTTCTGGCGCTCTCGCTTTTCGGTTTCGGCCTTGGCTCGGCTCTCGGAATGGCGGCTCAATTCCTGCCCTTCCTGCAGCGCGTTGTGCCAGCCATCACCCGACCGTTCCTGTTATTCTCCGGCGCTTTCTATACGGCGGAGGAGATTCCCCCCCAGGCAGCCACTTACTTCCTCGTCAATCCGCTGTTGCACGCGATTGAAATCCTGCGCGAAGCCACCTTCTACAGTCACCATTCCATCTATGCAGACGGGGCTTACTTGGCTGTTTGTGTGGTGGGAGCGCTGTTTTTCGGCATCCTTCTGCAGGCCGCTCTCAAGCGACGGGTCCTTTGCCTTGATAAGACTGCGTAACGTTTGCAAGACCTACACGGTCGATGGACACACCAGAACCGTGCTGCGTAATGTTTCTGCTGAGTTCCCGACAGGGCGCAACGTTGGAGTGTTGGGACTGAACGGCGCCGGCAAGTCGACGACCTTACGCATCATCGCCGGCATTGAACCGCCTGATAGCGGGAAGATCGAGCGGGCCGTCAGCATCTCCTGGCCGGTCGGTTTCTCCGGTTCCTTCAGCGCCGACCTTAGCGGTCGCCATAATGTACGTTTTCTTGCCAGGCTCTACGGAGCGGGTGTCCAAAATGTCGAAAGTTTCGTGGAAGAGCATGCGGGCCTCGGCGAATATTTCGACCACCCGGTTCGATCCTATTCGTCTGGCATGAAGGCGCGGCTTTCTACCTCGGCCAGCCTCGCGATTCCCTTTGATTGTTATATCATCGACGAAGCTCTTGCCACAGGGGATCGACGGTTCCAGGCTCGTTTCGACATGCTTCTGAAGCGGATTTCCGAGCGTGCGTCAATATTCATTGTGTCGCACCAGATCACTCAGATCGAGCGCTATGCCGACATGGTGTGCGTCTTGAATGCTGGGAACATGCACGTTTTCGATCGCGCCAGAGATGGTATCACTTACTACAACAGGTATGTCGCGCCGATCGAATAGCGTTGTTTTAGCTTGTAGGCTCGGTTCCTGGAGATAGTGGCGTTCTGGGTGGACGACGGACCAGAAGACTGTTCGTCAACGAGGTTAGCTTGGTATTGGTGCTTAGGCCCGACTTAGCGGACGAAGTCGGGCCTAGCCGAGACAGGGCTGGCGTATCTCTGCGTCTCCGGCAACGACGGAGTACGGAGTAATGCTGAAGATAGGGGATGCGTGGTCTGTCGCTCCGGAAATTGCCGGTCATCCCTGCCATTTTCTAGCTTTATCTCATTATGGCTATGCTGGTTGAGGCGTGCGCTCTTGTCTCATGCCTTTCCGGACGAACGGGCGTCCAATGCACTCGTAGCGGAATCCTGCTTTGTCCATGACCTCAGGTTCGTAGACATTTCGAAGATCGATCATCGCCGGCTCTGCCATGAGCGCCTTCACTTTGGCGAGGTTAAGGCTGCGGAATTCATTCCATTCCGTCAGAATGGTTAAAATGTCTGCTCCGTCCATCGCGGTATAGGCGTCGGTGCAGTAGGTGATCTCCGGCAGGAGGGATCGGGCCTCTGCCATGCCTGCAGGATCGTAGGCCTTCACCGTTGCACCGGCTGCAAGTAGCGCCGGCACGATGTCTAGCGATGGGGCGTCTCGCATGTCATCGGTGTTGGGCTTGAAGGTTAGACCGAGGATGGCGACGGTCTTACCGGCCACAGAGCCACCGGCGAAGGCAATGATGCGTTCAGCCATGGAGCGCTTGCGTTTGGCGTTGATGTCGATCACCGTTTCGACGATGCGTAGAGGCGCACCGCTGTCACGGGCTGTTTGCACTAAGGCGAGAGTGTCCTTGGGAAAGCAGGATCCCCCGTAGCCGGGACCAGCATGCAGGAACTTACGGCCGATGCGGCCGTCGAGGCCGATGCCCTTGGCGATATCATGTATGTCGGCGCCTACCTGCTCGCATAGATCGGCGATCTCATTGATGAAAGTGATCTTGGTAGCGAGGAAAGTGTTGGCTGCATACTTGATCAGCTCACTGGTCTCCAGCGAGGTGAACAGGATCGGCGTCTCGATGAGGTAGAGGACCTGGTAGAGCTGGCGCATGACTTCTCTTGCACGCTCCGTCTCTGCGCCGATGACGACGCGGTCCGGGCGCATGAAGTCGCTGATAGCCGAGCCTTCTCGCAGGAACTCTGGGTTTGAAGTGACATCAAAGTCGGCGTCCGGGCGCGTTTCCCGTATGATCCGTTCGACCTCTCGGCCTGTGCCGACAGGGACGGTCGACTTAGTAACGATGACGGTGTAGCCTTTGATGTTCTGGGCGATCTCGCGTGCTGCGGCGTAGACGTAGGAGAGGTCTGCATGACCATCACCACGGCGTGTTGGCGTGCCAACAGCAATGAAGACTGCGTCCACATCGCTAACGGCGGCCGGAAGGCTTGTGGTGAAGCTCAGGCGTCCGGCGGCGGTGTTACGTTGGACCAATTCGTCGAGGCCAGGTTCGTAGATCGGGATTTCACCACGCATCAGACGCTGGATCTTGCTCTCGTCTTTATCTACGCAGATGACCTTGGTCCCGAATTCAGCAAAACAGGCTCCGGATACCAAGCCGACATAACCTGTGCCGATCATTGCAATCTTCATTTATTTCCTCAAATTTTTAGCCGGCCGCCTGCTTGTAGGGACCTTTCTTCAGGCGATTACCAGTTCCGGCACGTGCGACGTCTCGTCCTGCGCCAGTCGAAGAAGATACTGCCCGTATCCGTTCTTTTGCATTTCGCTGCCGAGGGCGATGAGTTCGTTGCGGCCGATCCAACCATTGACGAAGGCAATCTCCTCGGGCACTGCGATACGCAGGCCTTGGCGTTTCTCGATGGTTTGGATGTAACTTGAGGCTTCGACCAGGCTGTCATGGGTGCCAGTGTCGAACCAGGCGTATCCGCGTCCTAGACGCTCGACACGCAGGTCGCCGCGCTCCAGGTAGTGGTTGTTGAGGTCGGTGATTTCCAACTCGCCCCGTGCGCTCGGTTGGATCGCTGCGGCGATGTCAACGACGGTATTGTCGTAGAAGTAGAGACCGGTTACCGCCCAACTGGACTTAGGCATCCTCGGCTTCTCTTCGATTGAAGTTGCCCGTCCTTCGTGGTCGAAAGTGACGATGCCGTAGCGCTCGGGATCATGGACGTGATAGCCGAAGACGGTTGCCCCGTTCGGCCGGCTAGCGGCGATCTTGAGCTTTTCGGTGAGGCCATGGCCGTAGAAGATGTTGTCGCCGAGCACAAGCGCACAGCTGTCATTGCCGATGAAATCCTTGCCGATGAGGAAGGCCTGCGCCAAACCCTCGGGCTTTGGCTGCACGGCATAGGACAGGCTGATGCCCCACTGGCCACCGTCTCCGAGCAAGTGCTGGAAGGCTGATGCGTCCTGCGGCGTCGTGATGATCAGGATATCGCGGATGCCGGCCAACATGAGTGTCGACAGCGGATAGTAAATCATTGGCTTGTCGTAGACAGGCAGCAGCTGCTTCGATACCGCGTGTGTGATCGGATAGAGACGGGTGCCCGAGCCCCCAGCTAGGATGATTCCCTTCATAATGTTTCCCCCCTCTCGTCCATATGCGGCAGGCACTCAGGGCCTTGCCGTCTCTCCCATATCCACCAGAACAGTATTGAGCATCTCGGCCAGGGCTGCTTCCCACGAGCGTAGGCGTATTCCATAGGCCTGCTCCAGGCGGTGGCAATCAAGCACCGAGTTGGCCGGGCGCTTGGCAGGCGTCGGATATTCCGCCGTGGTGATCGCCTCGATCGTCGGAACCTTCTGAAGGCTTGGTTTCGCAAGTTCGAAGATTTTGCGCGCAAAGCCGTACCAGCTGGTCGCACCACTACCAGTGCAGTGAAAGGTGCCGAAGCACTCGTCCCGCATGGTGCCGTTGATCATCTGTCTTGCGATTGCCAGTGTTGCATCGGCGAGATCGCCGGCGAAGGTCGGGCAGCCACGTTGGTCATCGACCACCCGAAGTGTGTCGCGCTCGGCTCCGACCCGCAGCATGGTCTTGACGAAGTTGTGGCCGTGGATGCCGTAGACCCAGGCGGTGCGGAGGATGACGTGATGCGCCAAGTGTTCCCGCACCGCCTCTTCACCCGCCAGCTTGCTCTTGCCGTAGATGCCGAGCGGAGCAACCGGATCGTCTTCTTTGTAGGCGCCGCTCTTGCTGCCGTCGAAGACGTAGTCGGTGGAGATGTGGATGAGGGGTATTCCGACTTCTGCGCAGGCCGCAGCGAGATGCGCCGGTCCATCACGGTTGACGGCATAGGCAGCGTCGGCGTCGTTTTCAGCCCTGTCCACCGCCGTGTAGGCAGCTGCGTTAATCACGATCTTGGGCTTGAGCCGAGCAATTGTCTGCATCACAGCGAGACGGTCGGTGATGTCGAGATCGCCGTGGCCGAGGGCGTGCAGGGACAGGCCAGCACCACGGCGGGCGACTTCCCAACCCAGTTGGCCGTGGGCGCCGGTTACCAGGATATCAGCTATCACGCTATTTCCTTCGCGCCAAGTCCAAGCCTTTGGCCCTGATAGCGGCCGGAGCGGATGTCTTCCCACCAGGGGCGATTCTCCAAGTACCATATGACGGTCTTGCGCAGGCCGCTCTCGAAGGTTTCGCTCGGCCGCCAGCTGAGTTCCTTGGAAATCTTGGTAATGTCCATGGCGTAGCGGGCGTCATGACCGGGCCGGTCGGAGACGAAAGTGATAAGCTCACGGTGCGACTTATCAGCTGGCACCAACTCGTCGAGTAGATCGCAGATAGCACGCACGACGTCGATATTGGTGCGCTCGGCCTCGCCGCCGATATTGTAGGTCTCGCCGAGCCGTCCCTTTGTTAGCACCGTCCAGAGGGCGCGGGCATGGTCCTCGACAAAGAGCCAGTCGCGCACATTCTCGCCGGTGCCGTAGACCGGCAGGGGCTTGCCCTCCAGGCCGTTGAGGATGACTAGCGGGATCAGCTTCTCTGGAAAATGATAGGGCCCGTAATTGTTGGAGCAATTGGTGGTGACGACCGGCAGGCCATAGGTATGGTGCCAGGCCCGCACCAGATGGTCCGAGGCCGCCTTGGAGGCGGAATACGGCGAGTTCGGCTGATAGGGCGTTTTCTCGCTGAACAGCCCCTCGGGGCCCAGCGCACCGTAGACCTCGTCGGTGGAAACGTGGTGGAAGCGGAAGGCCTCCTTGCGCGCCGGCGGCAGGCTGTTCCAGTAGGCGCGCGTTGCTTCCAGCAGGGTATAGGTGCCGACGATATTGGTGTCGATAAAGGCCGACGGCCCGTCGATGGAGCGGTCGACATGGCTCTCGGCCGCGAGATGCATCACGGCGTCAGGCTGTTCCGCTGCGAACAGGTCGGCCATCGCCTTGCCGTCACGGATGTCGGCATGGACGAAGCGATGGTTCGGGCTGTCCTTTACCGGCGCCAGGGAAGCGAGGTTGCCAGCATAGGTGAGGGCATCGACGGTAACGACGTTGACGCCGAGTTCTCCCACCAGCAGGCGGACGACGGCCGATCCGATGAAGCCGGCACCGCCGGTAACCAGGACCTTCATTATACGGACTCCATCTCGGCATCATAATGGAAGTAGGCGGGGAGGTCAGCCAGCCGCGGCTGCCGCTTGTCCTTCTCCGACAGCAGCGCCTCGGACTCGCTGACCGGCCAATCGATGCCAATCGCCGGATCGTTCCAGAGCAGGCCCTTGTCGTGCTCGGGCGAATAGTAGTTGGAAACCTTGTAAAGGACCTCCGTGTTCGGCTCGAGCGTCACCAAGCCATGGGCGAAGCCGATGGGCACCAGAATTTGGTTCCATTCCTCGGCCGAGATCACCGCCGAAACGTGTTTCCCGTAAGTCGGCGAGCCGACCCGCAAATCCACCGCCACATCAAGGATGGCACCCCGCACGACACGCACCAGCTTATCTTGGGCAAAGGGCGGCGTCTGGAAATGCAGGCCGCGCACGGTGCCTTTCTCGGCGGAAAAGGCGTGGTTGTCCTGCACAAAGGTGATGTCGATGCCAGCTTCTCGAAGGTCGCGCTGGCTGTACGTTTCCGAGAAAAAGCCGCGAGCGTCGCCGTGTTTCTTCGGCCAAAAAACTTTGATATCAGGAATGGCGAGGCTTTTAACGGTCATGGACACGAATGTTCTCCAATTCCGCAGGAGTGGCCTTCCTCCTGCCTCATATTAGGGCGGGCATTTTCGGCAATATCTAGAGCTATTCGGCCATAGCCGTCCTCAAATCGGACAATGTCGTCCTCACCAAGGTAGCTTCCAGACTGAACTTCAATCAGATGAAGTGGCAGCTTGCCGGGATTCTCCAGCCGATGCGTTTCACCCGCCGGAATGTATGTCGACTGATCTTCCGTCAGGAGGAACTTCTTCGTCCCACGGGTTACCAGAGCGGTCCCGCTGACAACGATCCAGTGTTCCGCACGGTGGTGGTGCATCTGCAGCGACAACTGCTCCCCAGGCTGCACAACAATGCGCTTCACCTGAAAACGCTCGCCTCGGTCGATGCCGCGATAGTTGCCCCATGGGCGGTGTACCGTCGTGTGCAGGCTGTGCTCGGTGCGCCCCTCCGCCTTGAGGCGGTCCACGAGCTGCTTGACGTCCTGCACCTTGTGACGATCCATTACGAGGACTGCATCATCGGTCTCTACAACCACTACGTTCTCGAGGCCTGCGACCACAACAAGACGGTGCTCCGAGCGGACGTAGGTATTCGAGGTGTCGTGCAGAATGACGTCACCCTGCGCCACGTTGCCCTTGCTGTCTTTCGGAGCCACGTCCCATAGCGCCGACCAAGCCCCCAGGTCGTTCCAGCCCATCTCGACCGGCACGACGGCTGCTCGCTGCGTTTTCTCCATCACCGCAAAGTCAATGGAATCCGAGGGCGACGCGGCAAAGGCTTCTTTATCGAGGCGACAGAACGTCAAGTCGCGCTGGCTGCCGTTAAGGGCTTTGCGGCATGCCGCGATAATTGCCGGGTTAGCGCGTTCCAATTCTTCCAGATAGGACATGGCCGAGAAAAGGAAAATTCCGCTGTTCCAGTGGTAGTTGCCATCCGCAAGATATCCCTCGGCGGTTTTCAACTCCGGCTTTTCAACGAATTTCTCCACCTCATATACGCCTGCATGGCCCGGCAGCAATTTGGCAGCTTTAATGTAGCCGTAGCCTGTCTCTGGCCGATCTGGGGTGATGCCGAAAGTCACTAATGCGCCCTGCGCAGCCGCAGCCGCAGCCTGATCGACAGCGGCAAGGAAACTGGCGGTATCGGCAATGACGTGATCCGATGGCATCACCAGCATAAGCGCATCGTCCTGGTCGGCTAGCAGACGCAGAGCGGCAACAGCAACCGCCGGGGCAGTGTTCCTGCCGACAGGTTCCAGGATGATCTCGGACGGCTGACAAGACTGTGTCCGCAGTTGCTCTGCCACAATGAACCTGTGCTCATCGTTACAGACGACCAGCGGCGCCGCGAATCGACTGTCGGCCACGCGCAGGACGGTCTCTTGGATCATCGTCAGTTTGCTCGCCAGCGGCAGAAACTGCTTGGGGTAGCCCGCCCTGGACAGAGGCCATAGACGGCTTCCGGCGCCACCCGACAAAATGATAGGTCGAATTCCGCTAAGTGGTCCTTGATTTCTAAACATGGATATACACGAAGCCTTTTTACAGAGGTCCGCTACTATGTCTCGGCGAGCTTCACTCTCGTCTGGCTCTTCCGTTTCATAAACTCAGCCTAATTTTACAAATGAGAAATAAAATTAATAGGCGGACGGATAGGCAAGACGACACCCGAATCCTTCAAGACATAGGTCTAAGGGAAAGGCTTTTCTTTGAATGCGCGGCCATACGGACGTAAAATGTCGGAGATGTCGGTCGGGTATAATAAAAAGGTCTTCAAGGATAAACCCTGACTCTCGGAATACAGAGAGATACTCCATGAAGGTCAGTCTGTTAAGCATGTGTCGAAACTCGCTGCGCTGTCTCCCTGTAATCTCTGCCGGGAATTCATCCTCTTCCTTATAGAGATGCTCCCATGCCGAGAGCGGCAAGTGTGATCCTGCAGAACTATAGTACAGAGGGTCTGAAAATATCGACACGCGGCCATCCGGTTTTAGGAACCTTCTGAAACTGAAAAATGTCGCCTTCAATGAATCGATATGTTCAACAACATTATTGGAGAGGATTACGTCAAAATCTTGCCCCCCTCTTAGATCAATGATGTTCCCACGAATGAGTTTGAAAGTGCCCGCGACCGGTTCTGGTAGTTCCTCAATAGCAGCATCAAGTGGTTGTGTTGGTCTGTCTGCTGGGTCGACACCTACCACATCAAGTGCGCCATTGCGCAAGCACCATAGCACTTCCGTTCCCCAGCCAGATCCCAATACAAGTATACGTTTTCCTTTTACATCAGCCAACCGAGGCAACCATCGGTCACAATGAGCTTGGTAGTGCTGAATGTACTTTTTGTAATGCGTAATGCGGTCTGTGGCGGAAGCATCTTCATGCTGCCCTTCAGCGCCTTTATTTTTGTCTGCCGTCACAATCATCCTCCCCTAGTAATCGTGGATCCGTTAGCCGACAGGCGAGCTTAGATCACTGACTCTTGCTCTCTCACATTTGGCAACGTCTTTTGCAGCCATCTCTAGAACAGCAGAAATTATGCTGAATCCCTCTTCAAAGTCTTTGATGCTGTTTGCCGCAGCTCCGATACCTCGAAGAGCCTCTGGGCGGAGCATAACGAAGAACGGATCAATAACCTCTGCCGCGAAAACATGTTTCTTCGGATTAATCGCAAAGCTCTCTGCCTTCCGTATCGTCATATCTATAGGTAGCGTAGAACTGGCGAAAGGAGTCAAGACGTCCAGTTGAGAGCTTACAGCGTTTCCGACTCGCTGTGGAATCACAGCGTCGATAGTCGCATTGTCAGCGAGAACCTCTGCCATTTGGCGCAGCGCCTCATCTGATGCCAAAGCTCGAGCTTTCATTAAGACAACAATCCGGTCGTCCTCCGTTGCTTGCGGAAGGAGCTCTTCAATCCTACTCCATCCGCTAGCCGCTTCTTTAATTTTGTGAACAGTTAGCTTGCACCCTGTTGAACTCCAATGTTCCACACCATCTAAATGCGTGGCGGTGTTTACCAAGATGTGAAGCTCGCTAACATACCTGGATAGAGCCATAGAGCGCACAGCAGCGGACAGATTATGGAGATCCTCTACGTCAAACGCCATGACAATCCCTATCAACGGGGAAAAGTTATTCTCTTTTCTATTGTTTCTTTGATATTTTGATAGCGTCGCATTCATCTTTTTCAAGTTATCGGCATAGGTCTCCACACGCGTAATTTGATTCTCTGCCCGACCCATGAAGTACCGGGAAAGCAGGGCTGGTACGTAAGCTGGAGCCTCATATCTAGCGTAACGCGCGATAAGTTCCCAGTCGACGAGGCGGCGCATTTCTTCATTGAAGCCGCCGCAATCATTGTAGGCTTGCCGAGTATGAACGAAGCAGTTCAAGTCGATATAGTTCCGGTTTTCCAGCAGAGAAAGCCAAAAGTCACCTGCCCGCACCATGACCGGCTCCTCATCGTTGCCAACAACGTGCCATACCGATTGGCCGCAATATGCTGATGAGGCACCTGCTTCTTTTAGAGCGTTGACCATAATCAGCAAAAAATCTTCATGCCATTCATTATCTGAGTCGAGATACGCAACCACCTCGCCCCGCGATGCTGCAAGCCCAGCATTTCTCGCCGCCGATACTCCCCGATTTTGTGTCAGTTCAATCAATTGCACACGGTTTCCGGAAGCCGTGCTCGTCATATTAGCAATAGTAGAAACGGTATCATCTGTGCTGCCGTCATCCACGATGATTAGCTCAAAATTAGAGTACGTTTGTGCTAATACCGAATTCACAGCCCTGCCAATAGTTTCCGCTCGGTTAAAGGTCGGCATGATTACGGAAACAAGATCTGCTTCAGGATTTTTGCGGTATCTCGCTGAAAGGACTGCAGAGACATTGTCAAAATGCTTGACGAGCGAGGACTTCTCCGAATAGCGGGTCTCACGGTTATAGAACATCCACCGTAGTTGGTCTCTAAGGGAGCCATCTGGCACTAGGGGAACCGGCATTTTAGTTTGGATGCGCCGACGGGAGAGCTCCGAGCAATCAGCAGCTGCCCGAATGACAAATTCATGTTCTTTTCCATCCAGGAGGTGTAGAGGGAGCCTGAAGGAGAAGCCGTGATAGCCGTGGCCAATACCGGTTGCAGCCAAGTCCGCTCGATATTGGTCTGCAACGCCCTCCGTAATTACCAATCCCGTTTCATCGAGAACCTCAAGCGCAACTTTTTCCCGAACGAAGGTGGGATTGTAGGCCCAGCCGTTGAGATGGTAACCAGCCACGCCCTCGATCCGCCCAATGGCTGTAGCGCGGGGCGAAACGGCCACCTTGCAGAAGCCGATCTCGGTGCCGTCACAAGCTCGGACCATTACGTGGTGAGCTCGTCCATCGCAAAAATTGTTTGGTAGTGTCAGAGAAAAGCCGTGATTTCCACACCCGTATCCGGCTGCCTGTAGATCAGCGCGAAAATCAGCCGCGAGTTTGGTCGCTACGGCGGAACCATCAACTTCTACGGTAACCTCAACAGCTTGACCTGGCGCTTCTCGATCGACCAGCCATCCAAAAACTAGGCCATTCGTCACGCCATCAAGGCTGCCTTCAAAACGAGGGTGCCCGGCATGCGAACCTGATTTAACGAAAGCGGCATTAAGCTGCTGCATTCCATAGGTGCGGTTCTTTGCATCTTGTATTGCTAGATCAGCCAGATTTTTGAAGAAAATATAATTATCTGGAGCATTTTGTTGTATTTTACTCAGCCAAGGGTCGATGAAGCTCTTTCTGATTCTCATGCTAGTGGTGCGGACTGCTTTCGGGCAGAAATATTCCGTAAAAAGAAGCGCGTTGCGAATGTAATAATAGAAGTAGTAAGGGGCAGGCAACCCGTCACTTTCAGAGCGCTTGTGATGGTACAGCTCGGCTGCGGGAACAACGAGAAGACCAATGCCTGATCGGTGCAGTTGGAGGCACCAGTGGGTTTCTTCAAAATAAAGAAAATACTCCTCGGGAATAAAATTTCCGGCCCTAAATACTGATGTGCGGCAAAATAGGCTTGCGCCGGTCAAGTAGTCGGCTGGATATGGTTCGGTCGGAAGGGCGCTTTTCTGTTCGCCATTATAACGGTGCCCTGCATCTAGACCAAGATTAAAGCTCAGCTTCCCTCCGGCAGACCAAATCCGGCGTTTGTCGCTCCCGTAGAAGATTGCCGCTCCAAAGACGGACGCGTCAAAATGCTTTTCCGCAGCATCCACTAGATGGGCGAGCGCCCGCGGTGTCACCTCAACATCTGGATTCAATATCCAAATGTAGTCAAAATTCTGGGAAAGGCAGAATGCGATTCCTACATTGTTTCCGCCCGCATATCCCAGGTTTTCATGGGTCTTAATGCAGGTGAAGCGAATTTTGGAGTTAGGCTTATAGGTCATTAACTCATGAAAAGCTGGATCCCCTGGCGAACCATTATCGATGAGGAATATCTCCACATCGTGGAAGGAAGAAGCCTCGATCGAGGTGATAAGCCGTTCGACATCATCTAGATGGCCGTAGGCGAGGATGATGATAGCTACTCGTGCCTGCGGCCCATTCGGGCCGGGCCTGCGGCTCGCAGTGACGGTCCTTGTGATCCCGCCAACATCAAGCTCCACTTGGTGAGTTGCTGAAGCCTCTCTAATGCCGTCAGCCAGCTTCTTCCCAAAATTAGCCCAGGTGTTGGTGCGGACGCTTTCCAAAGCCCGTTCGGCAAATTCCCCGATTACGTCGCGGACCTGAATGGCCCTAGTCATCGCTTCGACTAAGGCATCCGGGGTAGACGGCTCATACAGGAAGCCATTCGAGCCATCTTCAACGACCTCAGGAATCATGCCAAGGCACGGGGCGACAACTGGACGTGCAAACGAAAGTGCGTTTAGAACTGAGCCTGACGTTAGGACGTCCCGGTATGGTAGAACTACCACATCCGCTGCGTTAAAAAACCACTGTAGTTCGTCATCAGGAACGTGCCGCTCAACCACCGTCGTATTAACGTACGCAGAAGCCATCCGTGAAACGGTATCTCCCTCATACGGTGCTACGGGCCTTCCGGCAATCAGGAGATGGCTGTCAGGGTTATGTGCTGCGACCGCGCCAAAGGCATTGAGAAGATCTTCTATCCCCTTGTAAGGCCTGAGTTGGCCGATGAAGGCGTAGACGAAGTGATTTGTTGGAATGCCAAGTCGAATTCGAGCTTTTTCTTTTGTGGTTTCGTTTACGTAGACGCCAATGTAGCTCGGATGAGGTATCACCCAAATCTTATCAGCCGGCAAATTATACTCGTCTCGCACTGCGTCTACAACAGCTTGCGAGTGAACATGAATAAAAGACGCTATGCGCGCCAGTTGCGCGCATAGATCACGCTCTATGTCTGGAAACTTACGATCATGCGAAAGCGTGTTGTGGACCGTCCAGATTACGAGACCGCCCATACTGATGAAGCTACGAAGCTTCGCCAGAAAGTGCTCCTTCCTCCGTATTGCGTCCCACTTATTGGCGGCTGGGGCGATGATCGGTGTCGTCCAGTGCATATGGAATACGGGCTGGCCTCCGAATCCTCTTGGGTTCTTCTGTGCGGCCTCAAGCGCTTCGTCAATGGTTCCCGGAGTCACTGAGAATTCATCCGGTAGAGACGCGCCAAGCAAAAACTGATAGGGATTCGTTGCTGTGTAATCTGGGTAATAGGTTATTGAGAAGGCAGTTGGTTGAGCCGTCGGAGGGCACAAGGGGTGGCGCTCTTCGTTCTGGTTGTCTTCCAACAAATAATATCCGTCAGTTAAGGCCCTTATCTCGATCTCGGAAGCCTTAACGTGGCTAGGCACCGGAATCACGAAGGCATGTCGGCCATCGCCGATTCCGGCAACGAAAAGATCCTCACGATACACATCAGCCACGCCTTCAGCGATGGCCTTACCCTGCACCACCACTTGCAGTCGAAGAGCTAAGCTTGGCGCATCAGGATACCATAGCCACCCATAGGCCCGACCGTCGTGCACACCGTCAAAACTGCCCTGAATTTTTGCCCCGGCAACCGAGTCTTCCCCTGTGGCGCTAAGTAGGGAGGCGGGTTTTATCGTGAGGTCATCCTGCAGCACTTTGGGTCTCTTTTCAAATGTTGGTCCAGGCCTGTTAGGCTTAGCGTGAAGCATCCTTCGCGAGCCAAACAGCTTTATTCCTTATTTTTTCGACTTGAACTGGAATACTTTTCCGGGAATATCGCCTCATTCTCCAAGAATTTGACGCGCCGGCCATGAGTCATTGTGAGGCTCCATGCGTTGGAACAAAAATTGCTCTTGGAACGCCCATGCACGGTCCTGTCGTTTCTCGATACATCGGTCGCTAGCATGTTGCCCCTATGATCGTCTCTCCTTCCCCACGTGCCCGATTCTTGTTGCTGTGGGATCCTGCTATCTGGCTATATCGCATATGCTAGATACCCGACGCAATAGTTGTGCAAGAAGTTTTACCTCTCTTTACCCTCTTCGGGGCTGAACGCTCACTTTTTGTGGCGTCTTTTTGTGGTTGTGGTAATCTTTTGAGCTAATTCCAAACTACGTATCCTTGTAATGCCCCCTTTTTCCGTCATCATCCCGACACTAAACGCAGAGAGCCAAGCAGTTCAGGTAGTAGAAGCCTTGCGGGCGCAGGATGCGCAACCGACGGAGGTTCTGGTCGTTGACAGTAACAGCCGCGACCGGACCACCCAGATCTTTCAGGCATTCGGTGCCCGAGTTCTCTCTCTTGGGACGCGATGCTTTGACCATGGCGGGACGAGGGAATGGGCCCGCAGCCATGTCAAGACGCCGATCATCATCTATCTTACGCAGGACTCAATCCCGGTAGGCCGGGATTGCTTCCGGAAGATCGTCGAGGCGCTGGAGGCCGATGAGAGCATCGGCATGGGTTACGGCCGGCAGATTCCCCACATGCAGGCAACGGCGTTGGCGCGGCACCATCGCGTTTATAATTACGGAGAAACCTCCCACGTCCGTTCTTTCGCAGACTTGGGCGAATTTGGCTTAAGAACCTGTTTTGCCTCCAATTCCTTCGCCGCTTATAAGATGGAAGCGCTCGATGTCGTCGGCGGCTTCCCGACGAAGACCATTTTTGGTGAGGATATGCTGGTTGCCGCCCGGATGCTGCATCAAGGGCGAAAGGTGGCTTATGTCGCCGATGCCGCCGTTTACCACTCGCACGATTACACGATTAGTGAAGAGTTTCGGCGCTATTTTGACAATGGGACCTTCCATCGTGTGAACCCGTGGATCCGTGAGCTCTTTGGAAATGCCACGGGCGAAGGATGGAGATTCGTCCGGTCAGAGGTGCTGCACGTCCTGCGAGAGGGGGCGCCATGGCTTCTGCCTTCCCTCGTCATCCGCACGATCGCAAAATACGCCGGCTTCCATTGTGGCCTTCATGGGCATCGCTTGCCTCAGGCCTGGTGCCGCCGGTTCAGTATGAATCGCGGCTACTGGTCATCTGACGAGGCTGCGACAGCCCGTCCAGTCCCGGCTCGTACTCCAGCGATGGAGGTGCCGGAGTTCGCTGCAGAAAAGCCTTTTTTGAAGTCTTGATTTTTTAACGATCTTAGCCGCGGGGAGATATGACAGCCTCACAGGAACCACCATTCGAGGCGGATTTCATGCAGACTGGTTGGGCGGAGGCAGCGTGCCGGCGTACCATAATTGCTGCAGACCTGTTTTCCGTTGCCGCCTGTCTGCTGCTGGTGCGCAATAGCCTCTCACAGGCGTCTCTCATCTGGTACAATTTCGAAGAAGGCACGGCGGTTCCTTTCGATACGCGTATTGACCCGTTCCTCCCTATGGCACTGGGCTGCCTCCTCTATTTTCGGCTTATTGGTCTCTACACGCGTCGCCGCCCATTGTGGGACGAGTTGCGCCCAATTACGAAGGCGTTCACGATCGTAGGCTTGATCGACGCGGCGCTCCTGTTTGCCAGCGGCCATGCAGGCGCTGTTGTTGTTGTCGCGTTATCGTGGCTGAGTCTGCTGATTGCGATCCCATTGTTTCGGCAGGGCGCCCGCTTCCTGCTCACCCGCTTCAACCTGTGGCGGATTCCTACCGTCATTATCGGTGCACGGGACAACGCGCGGCAGACTGCTGCCGCCTTGAAGGCCGAAGGGACGCTGGGCCTAGAGGTTAAGTGCTTGGTTCAGGTGGGCGATGACGAGCAGGATTGCCCCGCGTGCATTGATGGCATGCCGGTGGTTTCCATGAGTCCGGCCCTGCTTGAAAGACTATGCCATCCGCATGGTCCGCATGTCGTCGTTGCACTGGAAGAAAACCAGAATGCCCAGGCGGCTGACCTTATGCGCATGCTCGCGATGCGCCCCAATGCGATCGACGTGGTGCCTCCTGTGCGTGGCATGCCGCTCTACGGATTGGAGGTCAACCATCTGCTCGCGCGCGAGTTGCTGCTCTTGCGCGTGCGGAACAATCTCGCTCGTCGCGCGCCGCGCCTCATGAAGCGACTGCTCGACATTGTCGGGGCGAGCGTGCTGATCGCCCTGCTGAGCCCCGTCCTCCTGCTCATTAGCTTGCTCGTCCTGCGGACCGGTAGACCGGTCCTCTATGGACATGAGCGTATAGGTGAACATGGGCGTCCGTTTCGCTGCTTGAAGTTCCGCTCGATGGTCATAAACAGCGAACAAATCCTGCAGGATCTTCTCGCACGCGATCCGGCAGCCCGAGCTGAGTGGGAGCTGAACTACAAGCTTTATGACGACCCTCGAATTACCGACATCGGGCGTTTTCTACGCCGCACGAGCCTTGACGAGCTTCCCCAGCTTTTCAATGTTCTCCGAGGTGAGATGAGTTTGGTCGGGCCGCGGCCGATAGTCGCCTCGGAACTGCAACGGTATGGGGCAGACACCTCCTATTACCTTCTCGTCAAGCCCGGCATCACCGGCCTTTGGCAGGTGAGCGGTCGCCAGGAGGTGGACTATCCGCACCGAGTGTTCCTCGACGCTTGGTACGTCAAGAACTGGTCCCTGTGGTACGACATCTCCATCCTCTTCAGGACTGCAGGTGTGGTTCTAAAGAGACAGGGGGCGTATTAAACGGATTGCGGGTGGAGTGTTTCCCCCTGTCCGCCTTTTATGTCCCATCCTTAAAACGCCTCTTATGCCAACGCCAGGCATCGCCGATCAGGCTGTCCAGATCACTGCGGTGGGAACGCCAGCCAAGCAAAACCGAGGACAAGGTTGTATCGGAAACTAGGACGGGAGGGTCTCCTTCCCGTCTTTTTCCTTCTGCTACTGTGATTGGTCGTTCTGTAATTCTGCGTGCTGCCTCGATGACTTCGGCAACGCTCAGCCCTTCTCCGGTCCCAAGGTTGAGCGCGAAACTGGCGTCATGTTCCATGACCCGGCGCAAAGCCAGGATATGGGCCTCGGCCAGATCACTGACATGGATGTAATCGCGGATGCAGGTGCCGTCAGGGGTATCGTAATTTCGTCCGAAGACGGTGATGTTATCTCGCCGCCCTAATGCCACATCCAGAACCAACGGGATCAGATGGGTTTCTGGCGAATGGTCCTCGCCGATTTCCCCATCCGGATCGGCACCCGCCGCATTGAAATAGCGCAAGGCGGCCCAGCGCAGGCCATAGGCGGCCTCGAAGGTCGCCAGCATGCGTTCGGCTATCAACTTGCTTTCGCCATAAGGATTGATTGGCCGTTGGGGAGCGGTTTCCGGGATCGGGACCAATTCGGGAATGCCATAGGTCGCGCAGGTACTGGAAAATACCATGTGGCGGATGCCGCAATCCCGCATCGCCTCAAGCAGGGTCAAGGTGCCCACCACATTGTTGCGGTAATATTTCCCCGGATCGATCGCTGATTCTCTGACAGAGGTGAAGGCAGCGAAATGCATGACCGCAGAAATATCATATTGCCTGATAACCTGCCGCAGCCGTTCGCCATCACCAATATCACCAATCTCTAATGGCCCCCAACGCACAGCGGAGCGATGACCGTAGCTGAGATTATCGTAAACCACGGGCTGGAAACCTGCTGCCGCCAAGGCTTTGCAAGCATGGCTGCCAATATAGCCCGCACCGCCTGTGACCAAAACGGCGGTCATCTCTCCTCCTTGCTTCAGCGATATAACAAAATGCCTCACTGCTGATAGCATCCCCTCTTCGGGGCTAACAAGCGTATCGAGTTGCAGGAAAAGGTTTGTTTCACGCTGAAACGCTTTCACCGCGGCGCCCGGAAGAAGCCGCTCCGGGATTTCTTATCGACGCTGGAGATGCCCCGGAGGCTCTACGAAGAGGTCGTGCCGTCAGGGCGGGTGCGGCAGGACGGGTGGCGCGAGCTGTGGAAGTGACGTTCCCGCCAAAAAGACCCGGTGGATTTCTCCACCGGGCAAGTTTGGCTAAAGTCAGGGCCGGCGATGCGGCCACAGAGCCCAAGGGCTCTGGCGCGGGCTGACGGGCCCGTGCGGGGGAGGGTGCCGGAGAAGTCGGCACCGAGGCTGTTATCGTTTCTGGAGCGGCAGGACCACCGGTGGGGCATTGACGCCCTTCTGCAGGATCAGGGCCGGCTGCTGCGGCACCTGGTCCGGCGTCAGGCGGTTCAGCGCCCCGGCCTGATAGACGACGGTATATTGCGCTCCGGTCTGGAGGATATGGTTCTCGTTATAGGCGCCGTTCTGGTTGGCGATGACCGTGTTGCCGTTGCCGAGTTGAAGGGTTTCTGCCGAGTTGGCGGTTCCCTGCTGGGTGACCGTCGACTGATTGCCCAGCCCCAATTGATGGGCGGCGGCGCGGTTGAATGCTCCTTTCTGGCTTTGGCTCACACCGTTGCCGCTGCCGGCCTGAATGGCGATGGCGCCGCCGCCCAGGAGCAGTTCAGGCGGCGTGCCGGACAGGAGCATGGGCGGGTCAGCCAGCCTGCCCTGGTCGAGCAGCGCGGCTTCTCCGGCCAGGGCCGGTGCGGCAAGCAGGAGAAGAAGGGCAGACAGAGAGGCGATGCGCATCGTCTCACCTCCTTTGGGTGAAGGGGAAAAAGGGCGGGGCCACGCGTGGCGCCCCGCCCGAGGACAAGAAAGGCTAGTTCTGGGTCTGCCGGGCCGTATTGTTGAAGCCGACCTGATAGGCCACCGCCAGATTCGCCCCGCTCGCGCTGGTCTGGGTCTGGGTGACGCTATTGCCGCCGCCCAGCTGGACCGCCAGGGCCCGGTCGTAACTGCCCGTCTGCGACTGGGTGCCGCTGTTGCCGAAGCCGATCTGCAGCAGGCTGGCTTCGTTCGACAGGCCGCTTTGGGTCTGCGAGGCGGTGTTGCCGGCACCGTACTGCGCCACCGTCATCAGGTTGCTGCTGCCTTCCTGGTTCTGGGTAGCGGTGTTGCCGAGGCCCACCTGCAGGATGCTGGCTTCGTTGTTGTTGCCGTTCTGGAACTGATCGGCAGTGTTGCCGGCGCCGTACTGGGCGGCGGTCAGCAGGTTGTTGGTACCGCTCTGCGACTGTTCGGCGGAATTCCCGGCCCCGACCTGCTGGATGCTGGCGATGTTGTTCGAGCCGCCTTGGGTCTGGTCGGAGGTGTTGCCGATGCCGTACTGATTGACGGTCATCAGGTTGTTGTTGCCCCCCTGGACCTGGGTATTGTCGTTGCCGTAGCCGAGCTGGAGCAGGGTGGTCTCGTTATTGCTGCCGCTTTGCGTCTGGTCGGAGCTGTTGTCGATCCCGAGCTGGATGGACGAGAGGATGTTGCTGTTGCCGCTCTGGCGCTGATCGGCGTCGTTGCCATTACCCACCTGCAGGATCGTCGCCAGCTGGTTCGTGCCGCCCTGGGTCTGGCTGGACTCGTTGTTGCTTCCGAATTGCAGCGAGGTGGAGAGGCTGGTGAAGGCAAGGCTCTGGCTTTGGTCGGCGCTGTTGCCGCTGCCGCCCTGCAGGGCGAGGAGCAGGCTTGCGCCGCCGGCGCTTTGGGATTGGTCGATGTCGTTGCTGTTGCCGATCTGCGCGGCCACGGCAATATTCCCGGCCCCGACATTCTGGGACTGGTCGATGCTGTTCAGGCTGCCGAACTGGGCGCCGACGGCGACATTCCCGGCTCCCAGATTCTGGTTCTGCTCGATATCGTTCTGGGTGCCCAGTTGCAGGCCGACGGCGACATTGGCGGCGCCGAGAGACTGGTTCTGGTCGGAGGAATTGCCGGCACCGATCTGCAGGGAGAGTGCTTGGTTGGTGGTGCTCGCAGTCTGCCGTTGGTCGGCATCGTTATTGGCGCCGAGCTGCAGGATGGTGGCCGTGCCGCTATCATTGGAAACGGCGGTCGTGATGGTTCCCACGAAGGGAATCGTGGTCGATGTGCGGGTGCCCTGGACCTGGGAGGCGGTGTTGTTGTTGCCGACCTGTAGGGTCGTGGCCGTGTTGCCGCCGCCGACCTGCTGCTGGAAGCTGTCGTTGCTGGAGCCGAATTGCAGGCTGGTCACGATGCCGTTCGAGCTGTTGGGAGTGCCGATGGTGGCGTTCGGAAAGCCCTGGCGCTGGGTGGCCGTATTGTCCAGGCCGATCTGTAGGGCATTGGCCGTGTTGCCGGTACTGCCGCCGCCTTGCTGGGTCTGGGTAATGTCGTTACCCACGCCGAATTGCCGGCCGGTGGCGCTATTGTTGGTGCCGGCCTGGGTTTGGGTGGCGTCGTTGTTGCCGCCGACTTGCAGGATCGAGGCGGTGTTGCCGCTGCCGGTCTGCGCCTGGCCGCTGGAATTGCCGACGCCGAATTGCAGGCTCGAAGCGACCTGACCGTTGCTGTTCTGGCTTTGCTCGGCAAGGTTTCCGCCGCCGACCTGAAGAATATAGGCGGAAGAATCGGCCAGGACCGGGGTGGCGGAAAGAGCCGAAATAGCGACGCTGGCAAGAAGTATCTTTCGCATGAAAATTACTCCGTGGAAAATATCGGGCGGAATTGCCCGTGTGGACGATTGAAATGTCCTAATGAATGACGAGGGGGCTCTCCATTCATCGCGGTCAACTACGCGGTACCAGATGGGGCGGCCGGTCGCGTTGCGACGGGATCGGGCTGCGGCCATCGGGCAGCACGTAGGTCGGGCCGGGCGGCGGTTCGGGGACGCCCGGGGTCAGGGGCGGCGCGATTTCCGCTTCGGCGCTGCCGTTGTCATGGGCCGGCACGCGGCTGGGCGGCGGAGCGAGGCGCACGCCGTTCTGATACTCTTCCATCGTGGTGCGGAGGCTGGCGACGTTGTAGACGCCATCCCGCTGCTGGCGGTAACGCTCGATCAGGGCCGGGGCCATGTTCATGTCCTGAAGCCGCCAATAGCCGTCGATCAGCCCCTCCATGACCAGGCTGTAGACGGCCTTCTCGATGGCGCTTTTCACCGCCAGCGTGACCGGTTCGTTGGTGGTGATGCCGGTTTCCACCTCGAGCAGGTCGCGGAAGCCGATATAGCGGAAGGCGCCGCCTTGCAGGCCGACCGAATAGATCGTCTTGCTCGTATTGATGGATTTCAGCACCTCGCCGGTCTGCACCGAAATGGCGCGCAGGAAGACGGTTACGGTGTCGCGGCGGTATTCGGTATGGCCGCCGACACCCAGGAACCTGGCGCCGAAGCCGCCGGTCAGGGTGTTGCTGTCATAGCCGATGATGCCGCCATCGAGCATGACGCCGGCATAGGTCAGGGGCGGCAGTGGAGGCAGATGCGCGCCGCCATATTCCTGGCGGGTCAGGCGGATGATCTGGCGCTCCTGCAGCAGGGCCTGCAGGGAAGAGCGTTCGACGGTGGTGAACCATGAACGGTTGCCGGCGCGTTCCAGGGCGTTGATCAGAATGGATGTGGCGCCCTGGGTGACGGCCCTTGAATACTCGCTGAAACGGGAATTCGGCTTGTTCTGGCCGGTCTGGTCCTGGAACTGGTAGACAGCGACGGCGATCTTGCCTTGGGGCGGCGGCAGGGATTGCAATTCATCCAGGGCGCCGGTGGTGTATTCGTTCTCTGTCTCTTGGGAAAATACCAATTCGGGGCGAATGTCGGGAGTCGCGCAGGCCGCGAGGACGGCGCTGCCGGCAAAAGCCAGTGCGAGGCTGCGAAGACGACGCATGGTCTTGGACCTTTCGTCACGGAATTCGGGAAGTGCCTTGTGCAGGCGGGCGGGCCGCCGGGTGGGGTCAGGGAATCATGCCCTGATAGAGCGGCACGTCGTAGCGGGTGACGGCCCCGCTATCGATATTGGTCAGCACGATGCTGCGGGTGACGCCGTCATCATTGGGCGTGATGACGATCCGCGTGCTGCCGACCAGATAGGTTCCCGAATTCTGCTGAAGAATAGCATTGGTCGCATTTCCGGTAACGCTGCCGATGACCTGCTGCTGTACTTGCGAATTCAATTGTGACTGTGGATCGGTATCAATAAGAGAGAAGGGGTCGATGGCATTGGGATCCCGGTATCGATCAGTGGCATTGGCAATGCCTAAAAGATGCGAGCTGTTGAAGGGATCGCCACCGAAGGACGGATTTATGGGGCGATATACCATGCTTTCTGCAAATGCGGCGGTCGATATTGATAGAGCCGTAATGGAATAAAGAGCGACCTTTATGGTGACCTTAGCCATTAATCCTCTCCCTGTTTTAGGAGCTGTTCTTATGCTTTAGTATTTTCATATATACGTCGGAGCTGTGACGCTCTGGACACAAAAAAGATACAATTTTAATTCAATTACATTAACAGTACTTAGGTTTATTTGCAGTAATGGGATATGGCGCGAGACGTTGGTTCTGTTTGGGGAGGGGGGCTCTGCCTCGGGACTATGTCCGCGGGTGATTATTCTTCGTATGGATAGCGCCGCCTCTCGAAGGAATTACCGTCTTCGAGCCGACTCTCTATTTATTTGCTCCGAACGGAAGATGAGATGCTCTTTTCCATGTCGGAAGACGCAAAAGGCTCCGCCGCCGTCATCGCGGCGGCCGGGGGCGGGGCAGGGTGGGGGAAGAGGAAAGGCGCTGCGGCTTCCGGCGCGCCGGACCGGGACTACATCAGTTCGGTGAAATAGCGGAAGCGGTCGGTCAGGCAGCGGCTGAGGCGCCATTCGACGATGCGGCCGTCCAGCCCCCAGGCCGAGCGGTCGATCTGCAGCAGGGGATGACCCGGTGTGACGCCAAGGATGCCGGCTTCTTCCTTGGTGGCGGCGACGGCGGAAAGGAATTCCGACGACTTGACCACCATCACGCCATAGCGGGACTGGTAGAAATCATAAAGGGTGTTGAGGCCGCGTCCCTCCCGGTCGAGGTCGGGCAGCAGGCTGCTGTTCACCACGATGGTCTCGACCAGGGCGGGGACGTCGCTCAGGCTGCGCAGGCGGCGGATGAAGAAGACTTCCGCCCCCTCCGTCAGATCGAGGCGCTCGCATTCCAAGGGGGTGGCGGTCCGGCGGCCGCAATCCAGCCATTGGCTCTGCGGCGTGTGGCGGCTGCCGTCCCGGTCGACCAGACGGAAGAAATGGAACAGCGAGCGGTGCGGCGTATGCTCGGCGACGAAGGTCCCCTTGCCCTGGTACCGCACCACGATGTTTTCCTGTGCCAGTTCGTCGAGGGCCTTGCGCACCGTTCCCTGGCTGACGCCGAAATCGGCGGCCAACTGGAATTCGTTGGGCAGGGCCTCGCCCGGACGCCATGTGCCTTGCAGCAGGCGCTGGATGATCAGCGCCTTGACCTGGGCGTAAAGAGGACGGGCCTCGGTCGGGGCATGCACGGCGTCAACTCGCTTCAAGATCGTTCACCAGAGAAAAAGGAAGCATATAGCACAGGTTAGACAGGAAGGCAGGGGGATCACGACGCATGAAGTTGATCGGCGGCGGCCACCAATTCGTCATGCAGCTTGCGCGGCACGGTAATGCCCTCGGCGGTGGCGGCGCGGATTTCCTGGCGGCGGTCGCCCGGCAGGCGCACCCCCGGCTGCTCCAGGCAGGCGGTGAACAGGCGTTCGGCGCGGGCGGCAAAGCCGCTGCCGCCGACGCTTTGCGGATCGATGACCAGGAACAATTGCCCGGTGCGCGGCGGTCCGCCCTTGTCGTCGAGGAAGGGGCTGGCCTCGAAGCCGAAATGGGCATCGACCAGGGCGGCGGTCAGCAATTCGATCATCAGGCCCAGGGCCGCCCCCTTGGCCCCGGCCATGGGGGCGAGCGTGCCTTCCATCGCCGCCTTGGCGTCGGTCGTGGGGCGTCCCTCGCTGTCCAGCGCCCAGTCGGGGGGAATGGGGGTGCCGTCGCGGGCGGCGACCATGATCTTGCCACGCGCCGCGACGCTGACGGACATGTCGATCACCAGGGGCGGGTGGCCGTCGCGCGGGCAGGCGAAGGCGAGCGGGTCGGTGCCGAGCACCGGCTTGCTGCCGCCCCAGGGCGCGATGGCGGCAGGCGTGTTGGCGAAGGCCAGGGCCACCAGTCCCCGCTCGGCCAGCCATTCGACATGATGGCCCAGCACACCGCAATGATGGGAATTGGTCACCGCCACCAGCACGCATCCCTGGCTGTGCACGGCCTCCTGCGCCGCCTGCAGCCCGGCCTCGATGGCGGGATAGGCGAAGCCGTCGGCGGCATCCACGGCGATGATTCCGGGCGCGGGGCGCCTGACGCCGGGCTGGGCGGTCCCGGCGACCTTGCCGCACCGCACCTGGGCGGCATAGGCGGGCAGGCGGGACAGGCCGTGCGAGGCCAAGCCGTCGCGGTCGGCGGCGACCAGGGCGGCGGCGACGGAGCGGGCGGCCTTCGGCGCGGTGCCGGCGGCGACCAGGACCCGTTCGGCCAGGCTCTGCCATTCTGCGGGCGGAAGGGTGACGCTGCTCATGCCGAGGCCTCCAGGACGCGGCGGACATTGGCCGCCGTGACGGCGCTGACGCGGATATTGGATTCCGCCGTGACCCCGGCGATATGCGGCGTCAGGATCAGATTGGGGATATCGGCCAGGACCGAGCCGCCGGCAAGGGGTTCCTGCTCGAAGACGTCGAGCATCGCACCGCCGAGATGGCCGCTTTGCAGGGCCTGGGCCAGGGCGGCCTCGTCAAGGATGCCGCCGCGCGCGGTGTTGATGACGACCGCCCCCGGCCGCATGCGGGCAATGGCGTCGCGGCCAAGGAGGCCGCGCGTGTCCGGCGTCAGCGGTACATGAAGGCTGAGGGCATCGACCTGGGACAGCAGGCCGTCCAGGTCGTTGCAGCGCCGGACGTCGTGATCCATCCACACCGTTTCGCTGGCGCCGATATGAGGATCATAGGCCAGAACCTCGATCCCCAGGGCCCGGGCGCGTTTCGCCACCTGACGGGCGATGCCGCCGAAGCCGACCAGGCCCAGCGTCCGGCCCATGGCCTCGCCGCCGATCAACGCCTCGCGCGGCCATTGCCCTTGCGCCACGGCGGTGCTCGAGAAATAGGCGCCGCGCCACAGCATCAGCAGCCCGGTGATGACATATTCCGCCACCGCCACGTCATTGGCCCCCGTGGCGGGCAGGACGGCGATGCCCCGGTCGCGGCAGGCGCCGACATCGATATTGTCCAGCCCGACGCCCAGGCGGCCGACGACCCTCAGATTCCGGCATTGCTCGATCAGCGGCGCCCTGACCTGGGTGCGGTTGCGGACGATGATCGCGCGGGCTTGGCTTGCGGTCTGGACCAGCCTTTCCGGCTGGTCCACCAGGGACGGGTCGTAAAGCACGCGGAAATCGGAGGCCAGGCTGGCGACGGCGGCCTCGTCCATGAATTCGGAAATGACGATATCGGACACGACAAGGGACTCCTAGAAGAATACCCTGCCCGCAGGCAGGGGAACGTGCAGAAGATGCTGGAAGATCCAGGCGATCAGGGCGACCACGGCGATGCCGATGGCGACAAAGCGCAGCAGGCGGGGCAGGGGCCAGCCATCATGACCGGCGATGGCCATGATGGCGAAGAAACCCAGCAGCCCGGCCACTACGAAGCCCAGCACCGGCAGCAAGGCGATCCAGGCGATCATCACCACGACCAGAAGAGCCCGGCGGGGCATGGAGCCTTCCAGTTCCAGGCGCGGAGTGCTGCGGCCAAGAAGCTGCTTCACCAGCAGGATTGAACAAAGCGTCAGCATCAGCCCGCCGAAGGTGATAGGAAACAGCTTGCCCAGTTCGGACATGCGCTGGGCTTCCCACAGGGCCCAGCCCGCCACCGCCATCAGGCACAGGGTGACGACGATGGCGCCCCAGTCTCTTTGCCGTGTTTGGATAGGCATATCAGGCATGGGTCAGTCTCCTCTTGCGACGCGACCGCAGCTTGGCCATGAGCAGGGGATAGAACAGGCTGAGAATAGCCAGACCGACGATCACCAGCGACAGCGGCCGACCGAAATACATGCCCCAGAGGTTGGAGGTGGCCGATCCGATCAGCCAGGCCTGGACGAAGCCCTGTTCGGCGATCTGCCCCAGGATCAGGCCCAGCACGATGGGCGAGGGGCTGAAGCCGTAGCGGTTCAGCAGCCAGCTCATCACGCCCAGCCCCAGCATCACCTGCACGTCGTGCAGGTTGTTGTGGATGGCGAAGGAGCCGGTCACCGTCAGCAGGGCGATGCCCGGCGCCAACATCTCCTTGGGCAGGCGGATGATGGCGCGATAGGCATAGCGTCCCATGATCAGCCCGATCGGCAGCATGAGTATCGAGGCGATCAGCAGCCCGAAGATGAAGGTGTAGACGATCGGCGCCTGATCGGTGAACAGGGTGGGGCCGGTGCGCACCCCCTGGACCATCAGCGCGCCCAGGATCACCGCATCGGGCGGGGTGCCGGGAATGCCCAGCACCAGGGTCGGGATGAAGCCGCCGCCCACCGTGGCGTTGTTGGCCGATTCCGTGGCCAGGATGCCGTTGGGTTCGCCCTTGCCGAAATCCTCGGGCTGAGCGGCGGTGCGGCGGGCCTCGGAATAGGCTACCAGGCTGGCGATCGAGCCCCCGGCGCCGGGCAGCATGCCGACGATGGTGCCGATGGTCGAACTGCGCAGCAGGTTGATGCGGCTTCTGTTGAACTGCCCCCAGGCCTCCCGCAGGCGGTAACCGGTGGATTCGGTGGTGACCTTCAGGTGGCCGCCCGCTTTCGCCACCAGCTCGATCAGCACCGGAATGCAGTAGATGCCGATCAGGGCGGCGACGATGTCGATGCCGCCCAGCAGGGTCTGGGTGTTGAAGGTGAAGCGGATGTCGCCGCCGACCACGGCGCTGCCGACCATGGACAGCAGCAGCCCCAGGCAGGCGCCGATCAGGCATTTCAGCAGGTTCTTCTCGGCCAGGGCGGAAATCAGGGTCAGGCCGAACATCGCCAGCCAGAAATATTCCACCGGCCCGAAGACCAGGGCGAAGCTGGCCAAAGGCGGGGCGAGGGTCAGCAGGAACAGGGCCCCGATGACGCCGCCGGTCACCGAGGCCAGCGTCGCCAGCGACACCGCGAGATTGCCGTCGCCCCGCTTCGCCATCGGATAACCGTCGAAGGTCGTGGCGATGGCGGACGGGGTTCCGGGCGTGTTGAGCAGGATGGCGGAATAGGCCCCGCCATAGATGGCCCCGGTATAGATCGCCCCCAGCGCGATCAGCCCGGCGGCGGGGTCCATGGCGAAGGTGAAGGGCACCAGGATGGCGACCGCCATGGTCGCCGACAGGCCCGGCAGGGCGCCGATGACGACGCCCGCCGTGGTGCCGGCCAAAGCGAGGCCAAGATGCCAGGGATGCAAAGCGGCCAGAAGGTAGGAGAAGATCTCCATGACGGTCCTCCCATGATGCGCGGTGCCGTCACGATTACTGTTTGACGATACCCATCTCCGTGGCGATGGCCGTGTATTCCGCCGCCTTCTGCGCCATGAATTCCGGCATCTCGTCCAGGCCGATATCGACCATCACGAAGCCGCCTTCGACCATCTTCTGCACCATCTCGGGATCCTTGTTGATCTGGCCGATCAGGTCGGAAAGCTGGCGTTTGATCTCCACCGGGGTCGATTTCGGCACGGCGATGCCGCGATAGGCGCCGCCCACCATGTCGAAGCCCAATTCCTTGAAGGTGGGCACGTCGGGGAATTGCGGATGGCGTTCATCCGTGGCGACGGCCAGCATGCGCACCTGGTCGCCCAATTGCCCGGCCACGGTGGTATAGCCCCACGAGCCGGTGACCTGCTTGCCCAGCAGGGCCGAATTGGACGGGCCGGTGCCGCCGAAAGGCACATAGGTGGTCTTGATGCCGGCCAGCTGGTCGAACTTGATGGCGGCGATATGATTGGCCGAATAAGTGCCCGAGCCCGAGAAGGTCAGGGCGCCGGGGCGTTCCTTGGCCGCATCGATCAGATCCTGCAGGGTCTGGTAGGGGCTGTCGGCGGGGACGATCAGGGCGTCGGGCGTGTAGTGAAAGATGTAGACATTGTCCACGTCCTCGGTCTTGTAGCCCACGTCCTTTTCCATCGGCTGGATGAAGATATGGGGGAAGTTGCTGCCGACGATGGTATGGCCGTCGGCGGGCATGGAATTGAGCTGCGACCAAGCCGTCGCGCCGCCGGCGCCGGGACGGTACTGGATGACCAGGTCCTGGCCGGTCAGCTTGCGGAACAAGGGTTCCTGGAAGCGTGCGGCGATATCGGATTCGCCGCCGGGACCGAAGGGGATGATGTACTGAATCGGCTTGTCGGGGAAGGCTTGGGCCGCAAGGGGGGAGAAGGACAGGGCGGCCGCAGCGGTCAGCCCCATCAGGAGGCTCCGGGCATGCTTGAACATTTGACACTCCCTATTTGTATTTGGCCGTTTTTGACCATGGTGCGTCTGTGACGCTACCTGTTTTGTATTGTTATTATTTACGTATAAAAAGCAGAGGGCCACCTGTACAGGTGGCCCTAGACTTTCGGTCAGGCGCTGCGATACAGCTTGGTCATCACGAATTCCCTGTGCCCCAGGGCCTCGGCGGCGGTAAAGCGGCCGTTGCAGGTCCGCATCATCACGTCGATCAGGGCATCACCGGCCTGATCGAAGTTCATCTCGCGCCGTAGGATGCCCGAGCAATCGAGGTCGATATGCTCGGACATGGTGCGCGCGGTGCGCGGATTGGCGGTCAGTTTGATCACCGGCTCGATGGGATTGCCGATGATGTTGCCCTGGCCGGTGGGGAAGAGGTGGACGACGAAGCCCGCCGCGGCCTGCAAGGTCACGCATTCGGCGGCGGCCGAGGAGGTGTCCATGAAATACAGGCCCGGCCCCTTGCTCGGCGCTTCGGCGGGTTTCAGGACATCGACATAGTTGGTGCGCTTGCCGATCTTCTCGAAATTGCCGAAGGCTTTTTCTTCGATGGTGGTCAGGCCGCCGGCGATGTTGCCCTTGGTCGGCTGGCTGTCCGACAGGTCGCTGGTTTTGTGCGGCTCGATGACCTCGTCCATGTAGGCCTGCCAGGTCTTCAGGAACTTCTCGCCCACTTCCGGGGTGGCGGCGCGCTTGGCGCATTCCTGTTCCGCCCCGGTCAGTTCCGAGGTTTCGCCGAAGCAGGTATAGGCCCCTTCGTCATTCATCTTGTCGATCAGGTTGCCGACCGTGGGGTTCGAGGCGAGGCCCGAGGTGGTGTCGGATTCGCCGCATTTGGTCGAAATCCACAGGTCCGACAGGCCGCATTCCTCGCGCGGCAGTTCGGTCGCCCATTGGACGAATTCCTTGGCGCGGCGGCTGGCGGCGGCGATGGTGTTGATGTCGCCGTTGCGCGCGATGGCGAAGCCTTCCACCGGCTTGCCGGTCTTGCGGATGCCTTCGACCACCACATTGGTCCAACCCGGTTCGATGCCGATGACGATCACGGCGGCCACGTTGGGATTGCAGCCGGTGCCGATCAGGGTGCGGAAATGCAGTTCCAGGTCTTCGCCGAATTGCAGGCGGCCGTAATGGTGGGGCAGGGCGATGCAGCCCTTGATGTTGTTGGCCACGGCCTCGCAGGCGGCATTGGACAGGTCGTCCAGCGGCAGGATGACGACGTGGTTGCGGATGCCGACGCGGCCGTTCTCACGACGCCAGCCTTGGAACTTCTTCTTGCTCATTCTCACCACCGCTTGGTCTTGACGTTATGGACATGGGCATGGCCGCCCTGGGGGATCGCGGCCACGGCTTTGCCGATGTCATGGCCGTATTTCAGGATGGTCTCGCCCTCGGCGATGTCGCGCAGCGCCACCTTGTGACCCAGCGGGATGTCGTCCTTGGCGACGACATGGATGGTCTCGTCCGTATCGGTCACCCAGCCGTTCAGGGTCATGCCGGCGGTCACGTCCTCGACCACCACGACGCCGACCGAATCCTTGGGGTTGTGGACCAGGAAATGAGGGATCGGCTTGCCGCTTTCCGTTACGCCGGAGCCGGCGCCCCGGGGGCCGGTTTCCTTGGCCAGAACCTCGCTGTCCATGTGTTTCCTCCGCAGGTTTTCTGTTATCTAATATCTTATATAAGACATAGGATGCGAAGGGGCGTCAACGCCTGGATGGCCGTTCCCGCGGATTTTAGCCGTCAGTTGTAAGAACCCTGCCTTTGGGCGTAGGGCGCAGACGAATAGAGGCGCAGGCCGCAGCCTACGCCTCCCGGCGCCGTTTCGCGAAGAACCGGCCATGCTGGCCCTGGGCTGTTTCTGCCGGACCTAGGGCATGTTGCGTATGTTCCCGCCGTCGGTGGGGGACAGGTCCTCTTCCGATACCAGCGGAGCGCGGAAGTCGTGGAGCGCCTGGGGTTCGCTGGCCATTTCGTTGGGACGCGGCACCCCCTGGCCTTCCAGATTGGGCGGCGCGGCGCGGATCGCGGCCAGGGCGTCGGCCAGCGACGGCGCTTCCGTCTCAGGCGATTGGATCTCGGGCGAGCGGATGCCTTGCGGGTTGGGATTGGGGCCCTGGCTCTCCTTGACCGCCGGGTCTTCGGCCAATCCCTGGGGATCGGTCGGCTGGGCAAGGACCATGGCCGGGGCCAGCAGCGCAAGGGCGAGGGTGGCGGAAAGCAGCATGCGCACGGGAGTCTTCCTTTCACAAAAAGGGGCCATGACGTGAACACCTGACGGGCCAGAACGTTTCTTCCTTTCGGCTGTTCTTATTCGGGAAGTCTCGACTCGAGAGGAGAGGAGTCCCGCCATGACCCTGCCGCACCTGCCCCCTTTGTTCGATCCCGTGGATGTGGAAGACGGCACCGAGCCCTTGGCCCTGGCCTGTGCCCAGGCGGCGGCCGGGGCGGAGGCGGGGCGCCTGTTCTGGCAGAACAGGCCGGACAGGCTTGCATGTGCCCTGGTCCTGGCCCCCGACCGCCCCTGGAAGGAAGCCCGGCGGATGCAGGAGGTCGGCCTGCTTGCCATGGCCGATGCGCTGGCCGTGCTGGGGCCGCCCGAGGTGGAGGTCGGGTTCAGGCCCGAAGGGGACATCCTGGTGAACGGCGCCAGCGTGGGCGCCCTGTGCTTCCTGGCCCCTGATGGTCCCGAAGACGAGGTGCCCGACTGGGCGGTACTGGGCCTTGCCGTCGATGTGCTGGGCGATCCGCAGGACGATTCCCCCGGACTTCGCCCGCAGAGCACCGCCTTGCGCGAGGAAGGTTTCGGCGATGTGGCGGTCCCGCAATTGCTGGAATGCTTCGCCCGCCACCTGCTGTCCTGGACCGATCTGTGGGACAGCGAAGGAGCGGCCAAGCTGGACGAAGCCCTGGCCCAGCGCATGATACGGGAGAAGGCGGCATGAGACAGGTGGAAAAGCGTAGTGTCTGGGTGGTGGCCGAGCGCCGCCGTCTCGACAATAGATGGCAGCCGGAACGCTGGCGGGTGGCGGCGGTCAGGCCGGGGCGGCCGGAAACGCCGGTGGGAAGCGTCCTCGCCAGCGGGCCGGACTGGACCCAGTACTACATGGGCCATGCCGAGATCACGCTGTTCCCCAACGAAACGGCCAACTATCTCTTCAACCTGAACAGCGCCCGCCCGGCGCTTTATGTCATCCTGCGTCGGGGCGGACCGTTGGGGATGCGGCTGCTGGAGGTGACCGTCGATCCGGGTGAGATCGACATTCATGCCGATTCCGGAAGCGACCTGATCGAGGCCCTGCCGCTGCCGCCCGATTTGGCTGTCTGGATGGAAGGCTTCATCGCCGCGCATCACGTCGAGCGCCCCTATTACAAGCGCCGCCGCGACCGCGCCGATCCCGAGATCCTGGCCCGCCGTCCCCCCATGCCCGGAGGCCCCAGATGAGCGAACAGGAAGGTTTCGTCAGCCGCTGGTCGCGCCTGAAACGCCAGGCGGTTCAAGCCGAGCCCGAAATCCGCGACCCTGAAATCCGCGAGGCCGAGCCGGTCCCCCCGTCGCCGCCCACCGAGGACGCGGCGGCATGCGTGCCGACGGTGACGGAAGAGGAGGAGGTACCTCCTTCGCTGCCGCCCCTCGACTCCTTGGGGGCGGACAGTGATTACCGGCCCTTCATGGCGCCTAACGTGCCCAAGGCGCTGCGGCTGGCGGCCTTGCGCACGGCTTGGCGCAGCGATCCTAAGATCGCCGGATTCAAGGGTTTCGCCGAGTATGACTGGGATTGCAACGCGCCCGGCTACGGCAAGTTGCTGCCGGTCGATGACATCGCGCGCATGTGCGAGAAGGTCTTCGGGCAGCCGGAACCGCAGCAACCGGAGGAGCCGGAAGAACACCTTTTGGATGATACGGAAGAGGTAATCGCCGAGGCCGAAGAGGTCACGGAAGAAAAGCATTCGCCGAAGGAGGAAGACGCCGACTATTCCTGATTGGCAGGCCTGCAACACTTGGGCGGCAGCCGTGTTTGCGAAGTGGGAGGACATCGCCTCCCGGACAGGCACAAGGGATATCAATGGCTGCCATTCCTGCCTCCGACATGATCGACGAAGCCGACCTGCTGCGGGCACGTCTTTATACCTTGCTGTCGCGGATGCTGGCCAAGCCGCCGGAAGCAGCGCTGCTGGACTATCTCGCTTCCCTGCCGCCGGACGCCACCCCCCTGGGCCGGGCCTTGGGCGCCCTGGGCCAGGCGGCGAGGCGGATGACGCCGGAACAGGCGGAACGGGAATTCAATGCCCTGTTCATCGGCGTCACGCGGGGTGAAGTCGTCCCCTATGCCTCCTACTACCTGACCGGCTTCCTGAACGACCGGCCGCTGGCACGGCTGCGTCAGGATATGCAGGCCCTGGGCATCGAGCGCAGCGAGGACGTGTCCGAACCGGAAGACCACCTTGCCGCCCTGTGCGAGATGATGGCCGGGCTGATGACCGGCCTGTTCGGCACGCCTGCCTCCTTGCAGACCCAGCAGGACTTCTTCCGGCGTCATCTCCAGCCCTGGGCGGGGATCTGCTTCGCCGATCTCGAAAAGGCCCCCTCGGCCAATCTCTACCGTCCGCTCGGCCAGATCGGGCGGCTTTTCCTTGAAATCGAAACCGATGCCTTCGCCATGGGCGCGGCGCCTCACGACAAGGGAGGACAAGAAGAATGAAAAAACAACACCATGCCCCACATCCCGCCCCAGCACAGGAAACCAGTCCCGAATGCAACGTGGCGCGGCGGAGTTTCTTGAAGGGCTTCGGCCTGGCGGCCGGCACCGCCACGGCCCTTCCGGTCCTGGTCACGGCCACTCGGGCGCAGGTGCCCGAGACCGCCGATGAACTGGTCAAGTCGCGTTATCGGGATAGCGAATGGGTGCAGCGTTTCTATGCACTGAACCGGCTTTAGGGGGAGGAGGAGACTGCAATGCTGATCAAACGCTCTTCAGCCAAGCCGGTCCGGAAGACCTTGTCCGGGCATCTCGCCTCCACCATCACCGGCAGCGGTATCGACCGCCGCAGCTTCCTGAAAGGCACCTGCACCGCCGCCGGCGGCCTGGCGGCGATGGAGATGCTTCCGGGCACCGTGCGCAAGGCCGAGGCCGGGCCGATGCAGCCCAACGTGCCGGTGGAATTGCGCAAGAATATCTGCACCCATTGTTCGGTCGGCTGCACGGTCATCGCCGAAGTCCAGAACGGCGTCTGGGTCGGCCAGGAACCGGGCTGGGAAAGCCCCATCAGCCAAGGCACCCATTGCGCCAAGGGCGCATCGGTGCGCGAGGTGGTTCATGGCGAGCGGCGGCTGAAATATCCGCTGAAGCTGGTGGATGGAACCTGGCAGCGTCTGTCCTGGGAGCAGGCCATCGACGAGATCGGCGACAAGCTGATGGAAATCCGTGAAAGCTCCGGCCCCGATTCCGTCTTCTGGCTGGGTTCGGCCAAATTCTCCAATGAAGGCTCGTATCTCTACCGCAAGCTGGCCGCCTTCTGGGGCACCAATAACGTCGATCACCAGGCCCGCATCTGTCATTCCACCACGGTCGCCGGCGTCGCCAATACCTGGGGCTATGGCGCCATGACCAACAGCTACAACGACATCCAGAATTCCAAATGCCTGGTGATCGTCGGCGGCAATCCGGCCGAGGCGCATCCGGTGTCGATGCAGCACATGCTGCGCGGCAAGGAGATCAACCAGGCGCCCTTCATCGTCATCGACCCGCGCTTCACCCGCACGGCCGCCCATGCCACCGAATATGTGCGCATCCGCCCCGGTACCGATATCCCGGTGGTCTGGGGCATCCTCTGGCACATCTTCGAGAATGGCTGGGAAGACAAGGAATACATCCAGCAGCGCGTCTACGGCATGGACCAGATCCGCGAGGAAGTGCGGCGCTGGACGCCCGAAGAGGTCGAGCGGGTCAGCGGCGTGCCGGGCGAGCAGCTGCGCCGCATCGCCCAGACCATGGTCGAGAACCGTCCCGCCACCGTGATCTGGTGCATGGGCGTGACCCAGCATTCCGTCGGCACGGCCAATGTGCGCGCGCTCTGCGTGCTGCAACTGGCCCTGGGCAATATCGGCGTGGCCGGGGGCGGGGCCAACATCTATCGCGGCCATTGCAACGTGCAGGGGGCGACGGATTTCGGCCTGGATGTCTCGACCCTGCCGTCCTATTACGGCCTGGAGGAAGGGGCCTGGCAGCATTGGAGCCGGGTCTGGGAGGTGGATTATGACTGGATGGTCAGCCGCTTCGCCTCGAAGAAGCTGATGGAGACCAAGGGGATCCCGACCACGCGCTGGTTCGATGCCGTCCTGTCGGACCCCGAGCAGATCGAACAGCCCGACCGCCTGCGGGCCTTCGTCTGTTTCGGCCATGGCGGCAATACCGTCACCCGCATGCCCGAGATGGTGAAGGGGCTGGCGGATCTGGACCTGCTGGTCATCGCCGATCCCCATCCGACGACCTTCGCCTCGATCCCCGAACGCCGCAACGGCACCTATCTGCTGCCGGCCTGCACGCAGTTCGAGACCTCGGGCTCGCGCACCTGTTCCAACCGTTCGATGCAATGGGGCGAGAAGATCGTCGAGCCGATCTTCGAGTCCAAGGACGATTACGAGATCATCTACCGGCTGGCGGCCAAGCTGGGCTTCGCCGAGGAGATGTTCAAGAATATCGCCGTCGAGGACAGCCATCCCTTGCCCGAGGACATCCTGCGCGAGATGAATCGCGGCTGTCTGTCCACCGGCTATACCGGCCAGTCGCCGGAACGGCTGAAGATGCACATGCGCTATCAGGCCGATTTCGACAAGGTCAGCATGCGGGCCACAAGGGGGCCCTGCGAGGGCGAGTATTACGGCCTGCCCTGGCCCTGCTGGGGCCATCCCGAACTGCGCCATCCCGGTTCGCCCAATCTCTACGACACCTCCGTCCATGTGATGGAAGGCGGCGGCACCTTCCGCGCCCGCTTCGGGGTCGAGCGTGAAGGCCAGAACCTGCTGGCCGAGGGTTCCTACACGGTGGGCTCGGAGATCGAGGACGGCTATCCCGAATTCACCATGGCGGTGCTGCGCAAGCTGGGCTGGGAGCAGGACCTGACGCCTGAGGAAAGGCGGGTCATCGAACTGATCGGCGGCGAGAATATCGACGACGTGAGCTGGCAGACCGACCTGTCCATGGGCATCATCCGCGTCGCCTTGAAGCATGGCTGCCTGCCCTACGGCAACGCCAAGGCGCGTGCCGTGGCTTGGAACCTGCCCGACCCGGTGCCGATCCACCGGGAGCCGATCTATTCACCGCGTCCGGACCTGATCAGCGAATTCCCGGCCATTCCCGACCGCCGCGATTATCGCCTGCCGCAACTGGGCCAGTCGTTGCAGGCCGCCGTGGCGCAAAGGAACCTGCAGGAGCAATTCCCCATGGTCCTGACCTCGGGACGATTGGTGGAATACGAAGGCGGCGGCGAGGAGACGCGCTCGAACCGCTGGCTGGCCGAACTGCAACAGAACATGTTCGCCGAGATCAACACCGAGGACGCCCAGAGGCTGGGCATCAGCCACGGCCAATGGGTCTGGGTCCATGGGCCGGAAGCCAATTCGCGGGCCAGGGTGCGGGCGCTCGTCACCAACCGTATCGGCCCTGGAACGGTCTTCATGCCCTTCCACTTCTCGGGCTATTGGCAAGGTGAAAGCCACCGCCAGTACTATCCGGAAGGCACCGACCCCATCGTCCTGGGCGAACCTTGTAATGCCGTGACGACCTATGGCTATGACCCGGTCACCTTCATGCAGGAGACCAAGGTGACGCTGTGCCGCGTCGAACCGGCTTGAGGGAGGGTGCCATGGCCAGAATGAAATTCCTGTGTGATTCGGGCCGTTGCATCGAGTGCAACGCCTGCGTCACCGCCTGCAAGAACGAACATGAAGTCCCCTGGGGCATGAACCGCCGCCGCGTCGTCACGCTGAACGACGGCGAGGTGGGACGGGAACGCTCCATCTCCATCGCCTGCATGCATTGCACGGCGGCGCCCTGCGCCACGGTCTGTCCGGTGGGGTGCTTCTACCAGACCGCCGACGGTGTGGTCCTGCATGACAAGGATCTCTGTATCGGCTGCGGTTATTGCTTCTATGCCTGTCCCTTCGGCGCGCCGCAATTCCCGCAGACGACCAATTACGGGTCTCGCGGCAAGATGGACAAGTGCACCTTCTGCTCGGGCGGCCCCGAGGAGGACATGACGCCGGTGGAATACCAGAAATACGGCGCCAACCGCCTGGCCGAGGGCAAGCTGCCGCTTTGTGCGGAAATGTGCTCGACCCGCGCGCTGATGGCTGGGGACGGCGCCGTGCTGGAAGACATCTACCGCGAGCGCGTGGTGCGGCGCGGCTACGGCACCGCCGCCGTGGGCTGGGAAACCGCCTATGGCCCCGACGGCGAGGGCAATACCTATGAACCCGTCCATCCCCCCGTGCGGAGTTGAGGAGAACGATCATGAGACGTCATTCTCATTTCTTCCTGCTCGCTCCGCTGCTGGTGGCCCTGGCCCTTCTCTTCGCCATGCCCGCCGCGCAGGCCCAGTATGCGAACGAGCCGCGGCCGGATGCGCCGACCGCGCCCGATCAGGTCCAGATCTACAATCCGGATGAAAGCCGCCTGGTCGGCAGCGTGACCATTCCCGACCAGAACCTGGCCGTCCTGGTGCAGCCGGAAGGGCGCGACTGGCGGAGCTTCCGCCGGGATTACCTGCCCTGGATCATCGGCGGCCTGGCCATTATCGTTGCCGTGGCGCTGCTGGCTTTCTTCCTGATCCGCGGCAAGATCCGCCTGCATTCCGGCCTGTCGGGGCGGAAGGTGCTGCGTTTCAACAGCATCGACCGCTTCGCGCATTGGACCATCGCCACCAGCTTCCTGGTCCTGGCCCTGACCGGGCTGATCCTGACCTTCGGGCGGCCCTTGCTGCTTCCGCTCATCGGTAATTCGGCCTTCACGGCCCTGGCGCAGGCGGGCATGGCCATTCACAACTTCTTCAGCATTCCCTTCGTGGTCGGGCTGGTGCTGGTGGTGGCCCTGTGGATCAAGGACAACATCCCCAACAGGAGCGACGTCGCCTGGGTCAAGACCATGGGCGGCATGCTTTCCAAGGATGGCGGGCCGCATGTCAAGACCGGACGGTTCAATGCCGGTCAGAAGGGCATGTTCTGGTCGATCGTCCTGGGCGGCTTGGGGCTGGCGGTCACCGGCTTCCTGCTGATGACGCCCTTCGCCTTCACCGGCATCTGGGGGATGCAGGTCATCCATATCATCCACGGCGTGCTGGCGGCGCTGCTGATCGCGGCCATCATCGGCCACATCTATATCGGCACGGTGGGCATGGAAGGCGCCTTCGACGCCATGGGCAACGGCCAGGTGGACGAGAACTGGGCGCGGGAACACCATGCCGCCTGGTACGAGGAGCAGGTCCGCAAGGGCTATGCCGACAGTCCCCCGAACATGGCCCAGCGCCCGGCCGGGGAATAGGAAAGACATCGGAGCGGCCCTATGGGGCCGCTCCTTTTCTTTTACTCGGGCAGGTTTCGGCCGGAGAAGTCCCTGGCTTCTTCCGTTCCTTCCGCGCCGACGCGTGCGCTCGGCGAGGCATAGGTGTCGGCGGCATTTTGGCTGAAGAAGCCGGGCAGGATGAAGCCGCCGGCCACGGCCAGCACCAGGGTAAAGGCCACGCTTACCAGAAAAGTCTTCATGTCGTTTCTCCCTCGCCTACGCAAAGAAAACACCTGAGGGGCGGAATCGTGCGCGGCGGACGCATCGAGAGGCATTTTTTCAGATGCGGAGAACTCCCTTCCTTTGAGGGTGTTAGAGCATCAGGCTTGTCATCTGAGGCATCATCATGAAGCTCGCGAAACCCAACCTTTCCCACTCTTCGCGGATCATGGAAGGCCTACCCTTTCCATTGGGCGCAACCTGGGATGGGCTGGGGGTGAATTTCGCGCTGTTCTCGGCCAATGCGACCAAGGTCGAGCTGTGCCTGTTCGACCAGCAAGGCAAGCGGGAGCTGGAACGGATCGAACTGCCCGAATATACCGATGAGGTCTGGCACGGCTACCTGCCCGACGCGCGTCCCGGCACCGTCTACGGCTATCGTGTCCACGGTCCCTACGAACCGGCGGCGGGGCACCGCTTCAATCCCAACAAGCTGCTGCTCGACCCTTACGCCAAGGCGCTGATCGGTCACCTGCATTGGTCGGACGCGCATTTCGGATATCGTATCGGCTCGTCCAAGGAAGACCTGTCCTTCGATCGCCGGGACAGTGCCGCCGGCATGCCGAAATGCGTGGTCCAGGACCCTGCCTTCACCTGGGGGCGCAGCCGGCGCCCGCGCATCCCCTGGGACCGCCTGATCGTCTACGAGACCCATGTGCGCGGCTATACCATGCGCCATCCCGCCGTGCCGCCCAATCTGCGGGGAACCTTCAGCGGCCTCGCCCAGAAGGATGTGGTGGCCTATCTGCGCGCCCTGGGGATAACCGCTATCGAGTTGCTGCCGATCCATGCCTTCGTCGACGACCGTTACCTGCTGGAAAAGGGGCTGAAGAATTACTGGGGCTATAACAGCATCGGTTTCTTCGCCCCCGATCCGCGCTACATGGCCACGGCCTTCGTCAATGAATTCAAGGAAATGGTCAGCCGCCTGCATGATGCGGGGATCGAGGTCATTCTCGACGTGGTCTACAACCACACCGCCGAAGGCAACGAGCGTGGCCCGACCCTGTCCTTCAAGGGGATCGACAATGCCTCCTATTACCGCCTCATGCCCGACAATCCGCGCTACTACATCAACGATACCGGCACCGGCAACACGCTGAATGTCAGCCATCCCCGCGTCCTGCAGATGGTGACCGATTCCTTGCGCTATTGGGCCACGGAAATGCGGGTGGATGGCTTCCGTTTCGACCTGGCGACGATCCTGGGGCGGGAATGGCACGGCTTCGACCAGGGCGGCGGCTTCCTGGATGCGTGCCGCCAGGACCCGGTCCTGTCGGGTCTGAAGCTGATCGCCGAGCCTTGGGATATCGGTCCCGGCGGCTATCAGGTCGGCGGCTTCCCCCCCGGCTGGGCGGAATGGAACGACCGTTTCCGGGATTCCGTGCGCAGCTATTGGAAGGGCGACGAGGGATATCTGCCCGATTTGGCGGCGCGCCTGACGGGATCGGGAGACTTCTTTAATCGTCGGGGACGCCGCCCCTGGGCCAGCGTCAATTTCATCACCGCCCATGACGGCTTCACGCTGCACGACCTGGTCTCGTACAACGAGAAGCACAACGAGGCCAATGGCGAGGACAACCGCGACGGCCACGACCATAACCGAAGCTGGAACCATGGCGTCGAGGGGCCGACCGACGACCCTGAGATCCGCGCCCTGCGTGAACGCCAGAAGCGCAACCTCCTCGCCACCCTGCTGCTGTCCCAGGGCACGCCGATGATCCTGGCCGGAGACGAATTCGGGCGCACCCAGCAAGGCAACAACAACACCTATTGCCAGGACAACGAGCTGAACTGGATCGACTGGGAAGGGATCGACGACGACGGCTATCGCATGATCGAGTTCGTGCGCCGGGTGATCGCCATCCGCCAGAACTACAATCTGCTGCATCGCGGGCGCTTCCTTACCGGTGCCGTCGATCCCGCCTCGGGCGCCAAGGACGTGCGCTGGCTGACTCCGGCCGGTACCGACATGACCACGGAGCATTGGGAAGATCCTAACGCCCGCTGCATGGGCATGCTGCTGGATGGGCGGGCGCGCGCCACCGGCATCAAGCGCCCCGCCGAGGACACGACCCTGCTGCTGGTCCTGAATGCCCATCACGACGTGGTCGGCTTCACCTTGCCCGAGGTGGAGGGCGGGGAGGCCTGGCGCTGCCTGATCGACACCAATCTGGTCGAAGACGATCCTGCGCAGGAGGACCTGCACCGCCGCCGCTTCATGAGCGGCGAGGAATATCTGGTGACCGGCCGGTCCCTGCTGCTGCTCGAATTGCTGCGGCACAAGCGGGCCAGCGACAGGAGGAGCTGAGGAGAGCGAGGGCTCTCCTCAGTCGATGCCTTTACCGGCCCAGGTCCTGCAGCAGGCCGCGCAGGATCTCTTCCGGGCGGAATTCGTCGGGGCTTTGCGGCTGCTGGGGCTGCTGCTCCGCCTCGGGCGTAGTCTCCGCCTCCGGCTGGGGCGACGGAGAGGGCTGCCCCAGGAGGCCGCGCAGGATGTTGGTGGCGTCACCCTCCGGCGCGCGTTCCAGCAAGGCGCCGATGCCGCGCTGGGCCAGCAGGGCTTGCAGCGCATCCAGGTCGATGTTGCGCCGGGGATTGTCGAGGGGACCGACGAATTGCACGCCGATCGGCGTCTCGCTCAGGGCGGCGAGGCGGATATTGGTGCGCAGGTCCATGGCATATTCCGGCAGACTGATGACCGCGGTGCCCGTCGCGGTGCCGCCTTCCGCGACCAGATGCAGGTTGTCGCTGCGGATCACGCCCTGCGTGGCGGTATAGCTGCCCGAGAGTTCGGAGAATTGGGTGCGTCCGCCCGACAGCGCTTTCTGCACCAGGGTGACCGCCTGTCCCACATTGCGGATATCGCCCAGGGCCTGGCTGACGCCGCCCAGGTCGAAGCCGCTGACCACGCCGTTCCGGACGTTCACGTTGCCCTGGCCCGACAGGCTGGCGACCAGTTCGGCCATGCTGCCTCCGGCTCCGCCCAGACGGAGATCCGCGTCGAGCAGGCCGTCGGTCACTTCCAGCTGCTGGGTGCCCAGGGCGGCATGGGCGACACGGGCATCGGCGACGACCAAGCCGGCCTCGAAGACCGGCTTGTCGCGGGCGGCGGCGCGGGCATTGAGGGTCAGCGTGCCGCCGAACAGGCCTGCCGTGGCCTGCTCGATGAGGGCTTCGCCCTGGCCGATGCGCAGCGGCAGCCGCATATCCTCCAGGCGATAGCGGTCATAGAGCAGGGCCGTGGCGTTGAACAGCAATTCGGCATCGATGTCGCGCAGGAACGAGATGTCCAGCGGATCGGTGGACCAATGCTGTGCCGCCTGGGTCTGCTGTGCGGGTGTCGCGCCTGCCTGGACGCGGATCAGCAGGCCTTCATCCCGGTAGGGCGCCAGGGCGGCGGTGCGTTCGGCGGGCAGGAAGGCATCCAGGTCGACGTCCCCGGCATTCAGTTCGCCCGAGACCGACAGGCGCGGCAGCAGCGACAGGGTTAGGTTCCCGGCGATATTGGCCGGGCCGAGCTTGGTGCGCAGGTCCGACAGGACCATGCTGGCCGGGGTCCCCGCCGCCCGCGTGGTCAGGGCGAAGGAGCCCAAGGTGCCCGAGGGGCGGTATTCGGGCGCGAACAGGCGGATCAGCTGGGTGAAGTTGGAATGGCTGGCCTCCACCGCCAGATCCCAGCGGGGCGCGGTGAAGGGCGCCGCCACCGTCCCATCCATGCGCAGGGTGGCCCCGGCGATCTCGTTGCGGCTCGTCACGAGGATGTTTTCGAGATTGCCGTCCAGCTTGCCGGTCACGGCGATGCTGCCCAGGTCCTCGGGCGGCAGGGGCGGAGTGATGTCGAACATGCGCAGCAGGCGGGCCGGCTGGAGGCTGCGCAGGTCGTAGGCGAAATCGGACAGGGAGAACTCGCCGCCGCCGAAGCCGGAGATGACGCCGCTGAGGCTGAGGCTGCCGCCGGGCAGGGTGGCGATGCCCGCTTCGCGCAGGGTCAGGGTGCCGCGCAGCAGGGTGGCGTCCAGTCCCACCCCTTCCAGGGTAGTGCCGCCATAGGTCACCTGATTGGCGCGGAAGCGGATATTGGCGTCGAAGGCGTTCAGCGCGTCCAGCCCCGCCAGCGGATTGGCCGGGTCCGGCTGTTCGGTTTGTTGCTGGGGCTGCTGCTGCGTCTGCGTCTGTTGTTGCTGCTGTTGTTCGGGCTGGGCCTCGCCGGGCGGCGGCAGATAGGCGTCCAGGGCGACGGTGTCGAGGACGGCATTGATGCCGAAGGCCGGGCGGTCGCCGGTCGTCCGCATGGTTACCGCCCCGCTCAGGCGCGAGGTGTCGAGCTGGATGTCCACCCCGCGCATGGTCACCTCGTCCAGCGTGCCCTGGACCTGACCGCTGAGCGAGAAGCGGCGCAGCCGGTCGGCGGGCACTTGCGAGACATCGACCTCCAGCCATTGCAGCAAGGTGCGCAGATTGTCGGAATTGGCCTCGATGCGGCCGTCCACCACCGCCTGACCGTCGCGGGGCGTCAGTGTGCCGAAGGTGGTGACGTCGGTGCCGCCGGGCAGCGAGGCCGAGGCATTGCGCAGATCCAGGATGCCGTCGGCCAGGGCGGCTTCCACGCGCGCCTGACGGATGGCCGAGCCGCGCCAGATCAGCGCCTCGGCATTCAGTTGCAGGTTCAGGCGCAGATCGCGGGGCAGGGTGAAATCGCCATTCTCCTGCGCTGCGGACGGAGAGGGCGCGGCCGGAGTGCCGTTCCCTGCCGGTTGCTGAGCGGGCGCGGCGGGGTCGGCGGCCAGCCAATGATCAAGGTCGATGCGGTTAAAGGCCAGGGTGACGGCGGTTTCGGTCCGCTCGCCCAATCCCACCGAGACGGCCCCCGTTCCCTGGGTGTCGCCCAACGACAGGACGATATCGTTCAGTGCGGCTTCCTGGTCGGTGGCATGGACCGCGCCGTTCAGGCTGTAGGCGGCAGCCAGCGGCGCGGGCAGGTCGGCCTGGAGGCCGAGCCCGGCCAGGGTGGCGCGCAGATCGTTGCCGGTGACGGCCAACTTGCCCTGGACCAGCGGTGCCGGGAGGTTGGTCTGGAGATTGCCGGTGAAGGCGGCGGTGGCGTTGTGGTGGGGCAGGCTGAGTTCGGCCTGGAGGGGCGCCGCCCGCTCGCCCAGGCGGCCGAGCGACCCGCTGAAGCGCACCGTCTCGTTCTGCCAAGCCAGCGAACCGTCGGCGCTGAAGGGGCCGGACAGACTGTTCATGGACAGGATGGCGTCGATATTCCCGGCGCTGGTCTCGCTGCCGTCGGGGCCGCGATAGATGACGCGGCCATTCTCGATCATCACCCGTTCCAGGGTGACGCGCACGCCTTCGTCCTGCCGGGCGGGTGCGGCCTGGGAATCGGGGCGGGGCTGGCCCTCGGCGGGCGGGACATCCCCGGCGGCGCGGTCGGTCCCGTTCTCGGGCGGCGAGAAGTCCCAGTTGACGCGGCCGTCCGCCAGCTGCTCCAGCCGGACCAGGGGATTGACCAGGACCAGGCTTTCCACTTCCACATCGCCCCGCAGCAGGGGCAGGGCCGACAGGCGCAGGCGCAGCGCCTCCACCGTCGCCATGTCGGGATGGGAGGCGCCGGGGATGTTGGCCAGCCGTACCTGATCGGCGGAGAGGGCCGGAGAGGGGATCAGCCGCAGCGAAAGATCGCCTTCGATGGCGACTTCCCGGCCCAGTGTCTGTTCCAGTTGAGCGGTAATGTCATCCTTGTAGCGGTTCCAGTCGATGAAGCTGGGCAGGGCCAGCAGCACCAGAGCCAGGACAATGATGACGGCGACAGCGATAATGGCGACTTTCTTCACGTCTTTTCTTCTTCCTGCTGCGCTTTAGGCGCCCGTTCTGTCCGGCGAGTTTAGGCGGCGTTCTTCTCTGGAGCAAACTGCAATGTGGCAGAGTTCCCGGCCCTAAAGCGGTGCGGTTTATGTCGCATCGTCTAGGCCGCCTTTCCAGCCCATTTCCGGCCCGGTCGAGGGCGGTTCTACCCCATGTGCCGGAGGTTCCGAAGGGCGTAACCCCCGTTGATGATACCGGATGGCGGCCCACGTACTCTCTTGGAGACAACTCAAGCGAGATTGATCATGATGACGAGCCGTACCGCCAGCGATACGGTGCCCGCCCGTATTCACGATGTCAGATGGTTCGCCCCGTTGGGTTGGCTGTGGTTGGGCTGGCAGGACCTGCGCCGCGCGCCGCGTATCAGCCTGACCTATGGCGCCGCCTTCGTCATGCTGGGCTACATGATGATCGCCGGGCTGGAGGCGGCGGGTCTGGGCTATATGTGGCCCAGCCTGATGGTCGGTTTCCTGATCATCGGCCCCTCCCTGGCCGTCGGCCTGTACGAGATCAGCCGCAAGCTGGAATGGGGCCGCAGCATCGAATTCGACGAGGCCAGCGCCGCGTGGCGCAAGAATGCCACCCAGATCGCCCTGATGGGCGTGCTGCTGGTGATCTTCTTCCTGATGTGGCTGGTGATGCAGTTCCTGGTCCTGGCGCTGTTCCTGGGGGATTCCCCGCCGCCGCCCGACCGGGTGCTGGAAGGCATTCTCGAACATCCGTCAGCCGTGCCTTTCCTGATGGCCAGTATTGTCCTGGGACTGGGCACCTTCGCCTTCGTCTTCAGCGTCTCGGCCATGGCCTTGCCCATGCTGATGCATTTAGAAGTCGATATCGCGCGCGCCATCGCCACCAGCGTCGTGACGGTCGTGCGCAATCCGCTGACCATGGGATTTTGGGCCATCATCATCGGCCTTTTGGTGACGGCGGGCTTCGCTACCTTCACGCTGGGGCTGGTGGTGGTCATGCCGCTGATCGGCCACGCCTCCTGGCATGCCTATCGTTCCCTGGTCGAGCCGGAAGGCTTGCGCGCGGCCTGAGACGCGGCGCGGGGAGGCTCGTTTTCCTGCTTGCCCAGCAGGACCGAGACCTGGCGCAGGGCCTGGACATGCTCGGTGATGATCTTGATCACCACCAGCAGCGGCACGGCCAGCAAGGCTCCGGCGATTCCCCACATCCATCCCCAGAAGACCAGCGACAGGGCGACCAGGGCAGGCGTCAGGGTCAGGCGCCGCCCCACCGTCGCCGGGGTGATGATATTGGCCTCCAAATTGGTCAGCACGATGAAGGCCAGGGGCGGCAGCAGGATGCGGATGATCTCGTCGAAGCTCATCAGCGCCACCAGCGCCAGGATCACCACCGTGAGCATCGCCCCCAGATAGGGAATGAAGTTCAGGATTCCTGCCAGGGCCCCCCAGAGCAGGGCATTGGGCAGGCCCAGCAGCCACATGACCAGGGCCGTCACCAGCCCCAGCCCCAGATTGATCAGGGCGATGGTGCCCAAATAGGCCGAGATGTCCTCCTGCATCCGGTGGGCGAAGCTGACCGCCTGGCGTTTGGAGGTGCCGTCTTCCTGGGCGCGGACGAAGCGGCGCAGGAAGGTGTCGCCGGTGGCGAGCATGAAATAGAGCAGAACCAGGACGATGCCGGTCTGGGCCAGCAGGGCGGCGGTGTTGACCACGAAGAACTGGCCGATGTCGAATTCCTGGACGCTGACCCGCACCTGGTCCTCGCCCTCCTCGGCGCCCATTTCGGTCAGGCGCTCGATTTCCTCGCGGGCCTGCTGCAGGGTCTCGAAGGGACGGCGCAGATTTTCGGCGATGCGTTCCATCCGCTCCATGCCTTCGGGGATGCGGCCGGCCCAATCCACGGCGGGTGCGGCCAGCAGCGCCAGTCCCATCATCATGGCGATGAACAGCCCCAGCAGGACGAGCGCCGCCCCCAGCCATTCGGGAATGCGCAAGCGCTTCAGCTTGCGGACCAAAGGCGAGAGCAGCAGGCTCAGGAAGATGGCGATCAGGATCGGCACCGCCACCGCGCGGGCGATATAGAGGCTCCACAGCAGCATCAGGATCAGGATGCACAGCAGGACCAATGTCTGGCTGTGCATGGTGCCGGGCAGCAGGGACGCCAGACGTTCGACGGGCTCCTCGTCTTCGGTGTCTTCCGAAGAGGGGGCGGGCGTGTTCTTTTCGGTGTTCATCACCGTCCAAGATAGTGTCGCCCTTTGCGGTCCCCGCTGGTGCGAAGGTAGCCCCGCCTAAAGAAGAAGAGTGCTCCGTCTAAAGAAGCAGCCGGGTCAGTACAGGTGCTGGCCCCCGGTGACGAAAATCTCGGTGCCGGTGACATAGGCGAAGTCGTCGCCGCACAGGCGGAAGATGGTGCCGGCCACGTCCTCGACCGTACCCATGCGTTCCAGCGGGATACGCGGCACCAGGGCTTCGTATTCCTCGGACACCATCTCGGTCTTGATCTCGCCCGGTGCCACGGCATTGACCCGCACGCCCAGCTGGGCCATCTCGACCGCCATTTCGCGTGTCAGGCCCGACAGCGCCGCCTTCGAGCAGGAATAGGCCGAACCGGCGAAGGGATGGACGTAATGCCCGGCGATGGAGGTGACGTTGACGATCGCCCCGCGCCCCTTGTGCAGGGCCGAGGCGAAGCCGCGTGCCAGCTTCAGCGGGGCGAAGAAATTCAGTTCGAAGACCCGGTGCCAGCCGTCGATGGAGCCGTTGAGCACGCCCAGGCGTTCCTTGAACGGCGTCTTGGGCGAGACCCCGGCATTATTGACCAAGGCATGGAGCGGCCCGCCGTCCAGGATGCGGTTAGCTTCGCGGACGAAGGCGTCCAGGCTGGCCGGATCGGCAAGGTCGGTGACGATGTGATGGGTCCAGTTGGGATCGCGGCGGCAATGGGCGGGCACCTCTTCGCGCGAGCAGGTGATGACCTGCCAGCCTTCGGCCATGAACCGCCCCACCGTGGCATGACCGATGCCGCGGCTGGCGCCTGTCAGGATAACCGTCTTGCGTGTCTCGCTCATGGGCAAGACGTTACGCCAAGAGGGAGCATCCGACAATCGCGCCGATGACGTCATAGGGCGGCTGGGGTAGAGTTCCGCCATGTGCTCGCGCTTCGAACTCGACGCTCCGCTTGAAGAGATAGCCGCCCGTTTCGGCATCACCGTGCCGCCGGGCTGGCAGCCGCCCGGCCTGCGCCGCCCCACCGACACCTGCCTGCTCGTCGGGCCGGAGGGGGGAATGCTCAGGCCCTGGGGCATGGCGGTGGACTGGGACCGGAAGCCGCTGATCAATGCCCGGGCGGAAAGCCTGACCACACGCTCCACCTTCCGCCCGCTGCTGAACCAGCCGGGCAGCCGCATTCTCGTGCCCGCCACGCGCTGGTACGAATGGCGCAAGGAGGGGAACGCCCGCCACCGCAACCTCATCCGCGCCCTGGGCGGCGTCTTCGCCTTCGCCGGATTGCTGCGCGCCGACGGCTTCGTCATCGTCACCTGTCCGCCGACATCCCGGCTGGCCGCCATCCACAACCGCATGCCGGTGGTGTTGACGCCCGAAGGAGCGGCGGACTGGCTCGATTCCGGCCTGTCCTTCCCGCAGGTGGCGGGGCATCTGCGCCCCTATGAGGGTGAGCTGGAGGCCGTGGAAGACCGGCCAGCCCAGCCCAGCCTGTTCTGATTTTCCTTACGATGCGCGGATATGGGCGATGAATTTCTCCACGTCCGCGTTCAGGCGTTCGGATTGTTCCGCAAGCTGACGTGCCGACATCAGGACCTGGGTGGAGGCGCTTCCGGTTTCGGCGGACGCCTGGGTGACGCGGACGATGCTGGTGGAGACCTCTCCGACTCCGGTTGAGGCCTCCTGGACGTTGCGGGCGATTTCGCGGGTCGCGGCGTCCTGTTCCTCGACCGCCGAGGAAATGGCCGTGGTGATCTCGCTGATCTGGTTGATGGTGGCGGAGATGCTGCGGATCGCGTCGACCGCCTCCTGGGTCGCGTTCTGGACGCCGCCGATCTGCTGGGCGATCTCGTCGGTGGCGCGGGCGGTCTGGTTGGCGAGGCTTTTCACCTCGTTCGCCACGACGGCGAAGCCCTTGCCGGCATCCCCGGCGCGGGCCGCCTCAATGGTGGCGTTCAGCGCCAGCAGGTTGGTCTGGCTGGCGATGTCGTTGATCAGGTTGATGACCTCGCCGATCTTCTGCACCGCGCCGCCCAGCCGGTTGACCAGCTCGTTGACGCGGCCGGCTTCGTTGACGGCAAGGCTGGCGACCTCGGCCGACTGGTTGACCTGACGGCCGATCTCCTGGATCGAGGCGGACAATTCGTTGGTCGCCGAAGCCACCGTCTGCACGTTGACGGAGGCCTGTTCCGAGGCGGCGGCGACGGTGGCGGCCTGTTGCTGGGTCTCGCTGGCGCCGTTGGACAGGCTCTGGGCGGAGCTTTCCAGTTCGACCGATTGCGAGGCGACGAACTGGACGATGCCGCTGACGCTGCTTTCGAAATTGTCGGCGAGGTCGTTCAGCGTCTTTTTCTGCAACTCCTCCGCCCGCCTTTTCTGCTCTTCAGCCTCGGCTTCCATCTGGCGGTTGCGGATCATGTTCTGCTTGAAGACCAGCACCGCCTTGGCCATCTCGCCGATTTCGTCCCGGCGTTCGGTGGCAGGGATGTCGGCGGCCAAGTCGCCATGGGCCAGCCTGCTCATGCTGGCCGACATGCGCTGGATCTGCATGCTCACGCCCTTGATCATGAAGAGGGCGGCAAGCAGGGCGAGGATCACGGCAAGGCCGGCGACGGCGAGAAGCAGGGTCTTGCCTTGTTCGTAGATGCGGTTGCCCTGCGCGCTGGCCGCCATCGCGGCCTGGCGGTTGATCTCGACCAGATTGTGCAGCCTTTCCCGGGTCTGGTCGAAGAGTTCCCGGCTCTTGCCGTGATAGATCTCGTCCGCGGCGATCTTCTCGTTATTGGCCGAGATGGGGATCATCTCTTCATTGGTGAGAAGATATTGTCCCCAGCTTTCGGCGAAGGCGTCATACATCGCCCGTTCTTGTTCCGAGGCGATCAGGCGCTCGTATCGTTGCCGGGTCTCCTCCATCTCCTGCCGGAGCTTCTGGAGCTCCTGCTCGGCGAGCCGCATCTTCTCGTCTTCGATCGTGAGGATGTGGTCTGCCTCGATAAGGCGGAAGTCCGAGGTCAGCCTGTTGAGCTCGCCCGTCAGCACCGCCGAGGGCATGATGTTGTGCTCGATGGTCGTGGTCAGGTTGTTGACGGCAGAAAGCCTGTCGGTGGCGAAGAAGCCCTGGCCGACAGTAATCAGGATCAAGACGGCAAAAGCCGCAAGAACCTTGGCCCGAATAGAGACCGAGGGCATCGGATATAGCCTCCCTGTTTAGTATGTTTTTCGGTGAGGCTATCAAAGGCGGTGTTGGCGGGCAATGCCTTCTTTCCGAGGGGAAGAAGAGTGAAATCCTGGGAATTTTATTATTTTCACGATGCGAAATTTTTATTCTCTTCGCATTGTGCTTTTCTGGACTTGGCCTGAAGAAAAAAACGCCCTGCCTCGGGGAATCCGAGGCAGGGCGTCCAATCTCCGCGCGGCTTAGGGGCCGTTCAGGATCCGGTCAGGCCGTCCGGATATGGCTGATGAAGGTATCGACATCGCTGCGCAGGCGTTCGGATTGTTCGGCCAGCTGGCGGGCCGACATCAGGACCTGCGAGGAGGCGCTGCCGGTTTCGGCGGACGCCTGGGTGACGCCGATGATGTTGGAGGAGACTTCACCGACGCCGGTCGAGGCTTCCTGGACGTTGCGGGCGATTTCGCGGGTCGCGGCATCCTGTTCCTCGACCGCCGAGGAAATGGCCGTGGCGATCTCGCTGATCTGGCGGATCGTCTGGCCGATGCCCTGGATGGCTTCCACCGCTTCGCGCGTGGCGCCCTGGACGCCGCCGATCTGCTGGGCGATTTCCTCGGTGGCGCGCGAGGTCTGGTTGGCGAGGCTCTTCACCTCGTTGGCGACGACGGCGAAGCCCTTGCCGGCGTCACCGGCACGCGCCGCCTCGATGGTGGCGTTCAGCGCCAGCAGGTTGGTCTGGCTGGCGATGTCGGTGATCAGGTTGACGACATCGTCGATCTTCTGCACCGCATTGCCCAGACGGTTGACGAGGTCGTTGACGCGGGTGGCTTCGTTGACGGCCTGGGTGGCGACAGCGGCCGACTGGTTCACCTGGCGGCCGATTTCCTGGATCGAGGCGGACAATTCGTTGGTCGCCGAGGCCACGGTCTGGACATTGGCCGACGCCTGTTCGGACGCCGTGGCGACATTGTTCGCCTGCTGCTGTGTTTCTTCGGCTCCGGCGGCGAGACTCTGGGCCGAGGCTTCCAGTTCGGTGGACTGCGAGGAAACGATCTGGACGACGCCGCTGACGCTGGCTTCGAAGCGGTCGGCCAGGGCGTTCATGGCCGCCTTCTGCTGTTCTGCGGCGCGGCGTTCCTGCTCTTCCGCTTCGGCTTCCATCTGGCGGTTGCGGATCATGTTCTCCTTGAAGACCTGAACCGCCTTGGCCATCTGGCCGATTTCGTCATGGCGGCCCTGGCCGGGCACGTCGGCCGTCAGGTCGCCTTCGGCCAGCAAGTTCATCGCCCCGGACATGCGGGTGATCTGCATCGTCACGCCACGGATGATGAACAGGCCGGCACCGACGGCCACCAGGGTGGCGATGATGCCGAAGACAGTCAGCAGAAGGTTGGATTCGCTATAGATCTCGTTGCCGCGTACGTCGGCCAGCCGGGCGCCTTCGCGGTTGAGTTCGATGATGTTGTCCAGAAGGTTGCTGACTTCGCCGAACAGGGCCAGGTTGGTTTCGGTATAGAGACGGGCGGCGGCGGTATAATCCTCGGGATTGTATACCGCCTTCATCTGCTCGCTGGCGGTGAGATAGCGTGTCCAGGCCTGGGCGAAGGCATCGTATTCCCGTCGTTCCTGGGCCGAGGAGATGAGCGGCTCATACTGCAGTTGGGTTTCGTTGATCTCTTTCCGGAACTGGGCCATGTCCCGTTCCGCTTGCTGCCGGATCGAGGTCTGGGGAGAGAAGATGCTCTGCGCCTCGGCCATCCGGTATTCCCCGATCGAGGAGGAAAGCTGCCCGATCAGCACCGTGGAACGCATCCAGTTGGTGCGGATCTCCTGGCTCAGGGCGTTGACGGCGGAGAGGCGGTCTGCGGAGAAGAAACCTTGCCCAATGACCAGGGCAATTAACACCGCAAAAGTTATAAGGGTTTTCTTACCAATGGACATATTGAGCATAGGGATATCCTCCAAAAGTCATAGGCGGAGGCTAGCAACTGCACCATTTATTGGCAAATGCAATCCCTATTCGTGGCGGTTTCTGTCACATTTCGCCTCTTTTAGTTACTTTAGTAAACTGCTGGATGAATTTTTGTTGAATAAATATCATCTAATGGTTGTTATTTTTGGCATGAAAAAACCCGCCTGCGCGGTTATTCGCAGGCGGGTTCTTCGGGAAATAGGCGTCCGGGGGCTTGCTTAAGCGCTCTTGCCCCCATGCATGCTCGACCACTGGACTGGGTCATGCAGGAACTTGCGGACCTCGTCCAGGGTGGGCTTGTCGAAATAGCCGTCGCGTTCGGCCACTTCCAGCACGTCCCACCAATTGGCGAGATAGGTCATGCGCACGCCGATCTCTTCCAGCGACTTCAGGGCACCGGGGAAGACGCCGTAGAAGAAGACGACAAAGGCATGGTTGACGGTGGCGCCGGCTTCACGCAGGGCGTTGCAGAAATTGACCTTGCTGGCACCGTCGGAGGCCAAGTCCTCGACCAGGACCACGCGGTCGCCTTCCTTGAAGCTGCCTTCGATCTGGGCCATGCGGCCGAAGCCCTTGGGCTTCTTGCGCACATAGAGCATGGGCAGGGCCAGCTGCTCGGAGATCCAGGCCGCATAGGGGATGCCCGCCGTCTCGCCGCCGGCGATGGCGTCGATGGATTCGAAACCGGCTTCCCGGGTGATGGCATGCGAGGCCAGTTCGCTGATCTTGCGACGGGCACGCGGGAAGGAGATCACCTTGCGGCAGTCGATATAGACCGGGCTGGCCCAGCCCGAGGTCAGCATGTAAGGGTCTTCGGGCCGGAAATTCACGGCCTCGATCTCGAGCAGGATCTTGGCGGTGGTCAGGGCCGCAAGCTTCTGCTCGGGCGTGCGCGAAACGGATTTCATATGGTCTTCCCCTTCTCCTGGGCCTGAAGGCGCTGTCTTTAAGGGGAAACGGCGGCGGGCACAATTCCCCATTGCCGCGACATCATGTAGCATCGCTGCCGGCGGCCTGGGTATAGCCAGGAATTGCCAAGAATTGCAAGGCCCCGGGAGGGCAAAAGAGAGGCAGCATGACGGATGTCGTCCAGATGAGGCGTGGCGAAGGGGGAATCGCCACGGTGGTCGTCAATCGCCCGGACAGGATGAACGCGCTCAACAAGGCCGTCTGGGTGGGACTGGCCGAAGCGTTCGAGGCCCTGGCCGCCGATCCTGCCGTGCGGGTGGTGGTGCTGCGCGGAGCGGGGGAAAAAGCCTTCGCGCCCGGCGCCGATATCGATGAATTCGAGACCGAACGCGCCGACGCCGCCCAGGCCAAGGCCTATGATGTCATCATGCGCCGCGCCCTGGACGCCGTGCGGACTTGCCCGCATCCGACCATCGCCATGATTTATGGCCCCTGCGTCGGCGGCGGGCTGGAACTCGCCTGCATGTGCGATCTGCGCATCGCGGGCGAATCGGGGCGTTTCGGCGTGCCCATCAACCGCATCTCCGTGGTCATGGCCTATCCCGAGATCGCCGCGATTCAACGCCTAGTGGGGTCGGCGCGGGCCAAGGAAATCCTGCTCGAAGGCCGCGTCTTCGATGCCGCCGAGGCATTGCAGAAGGGCCTGCTGACCCGTGTCGTCCCCGATGAGGCCCTGGCCGAGGAGGTGCAGGCTACGGCCCGGCGCATTGCCGCCGGCGCGCCTTTGGCCAATCGTTGGCACAAGGCCTTCGTCGACCGTCTCTGCGATTCCGCGCCGATCACGGAGAGCGAACTGGACGAATGCTACGACTTCCTCTCCACCCGCGATTACCGCGAAGGCCTGGCCGCCTTTCACGCCAAGCGCAAGCCGGATTTCACGGGCGAGTGAGGGGCGGAAGGCCTGAGCGCGCATGCTTCGGGGGCTCATCCCTGGCCCGCCTCGCCCTTCGAGACGGCCGTTCCGCGGCCTCCTCAGGGTGAGGCTAATTTCTTGTTTTATTTCAAACAGATGGCTCTCATGCTGAGGAGCCCCGCAGGGGCGTCTCGAAGCATGAATACGTGCCCTGCGCTTGCATCTCGCAGGGTGGGCGGGCCACAAGCTTCGCGGGACGTTCTTCCGTGGAAATGACGGAAAGGGCTCATTCCCGTTCCACCAGCCCCATCAGGGCTTGCGCGTCATAGGGGGCCTGGCCGTCGCGGTCGGTGTCGAAATAGACGTGCAGGTCCCGGCCTTCGTCGTGCCAGTTGCGCAGGGCGGCGGCCAGACTCTCCAGGTTCCGTTCCGGCGGTCGCGGCCTGGCGGGATCGCCCTGGATGCGCAGATAGACCAGATCGGTGGTAACGGCATCCCAGCAGGGCCATTCGGCCTCGCGGGTCTGGCAATTGGCGATTCCAGCCTGTTCCAGCAATCGGACGGTTTCCGCGCAGAACCAGCTGTCATGGCGGAATTCGATGGCGTGGCGGATGCCGGGCCAGGACCGTTCCAGCATGCGCACGAAATCCGTCAGCCGTGCCGTGTCCTTGGTCAGGTTCTGGGGCAATTGCCACAGGACCACCTCGGCCAGGCCGCCCAGGGGCGTGAAGCTCTGGCGCTGGCGCCGGATCAGATCCTCCACGCCGTCAAGGCGCCGGACATGGGTAATGAAGCGATGTCCCTTGGCGGCGAAGCCGAAGCGGCCCGCCCGTTTCTCGGCGGGTACCGACTCGGCCCAGCCCTGCACCATTTCCGCTTTCATGAAGCGGAAGAAGGTGGCGTTGATTTCCAGTCCGGAAAAATGCCGGGCGGCATGGCTCAGCCATTGGCGTTGCGGCACGGAGGCATAGAATCTCCGACGCCAGGCCGGATAGTTCCAGCCGCTGATGCCGATCCGGATCTTGCGGCCCATACAGGCTGTGTGGTCCCGATGGGGGCTATTGATCGTACCACTCCGGCTCTTCCGAACGCAGGATGTCGCAGAGCCGGTCGATCACGGTGGGGCGCAGCGGGTCGGCATCGCCCAGCGTGCGCTTGTAGCCTTCAACCCAGCGGCGCGCTTCTGCCAGTTCGGCGGGCGTGGCGCCGGTGCCGATCACTTCGGCCATGCGCAGGTCGTCCATGGGTCCCGCGATGGCCTTGACCTGTTCTCGCGTCAGCTGTTGCATGGCAACCCCCTTCCGTTGACGATGTCTCTTGCTCCTGTCGCTGCCGCCGTTTTTCCTGCCGCATGGCGGCTGGCGGCGGGTCTTCCTAGATGTGTCGAGGCTTGGGCCGGGATCAATGTCTCGAAAGGGGCAAGGCCTTGACGTCACCACCACGGCCGAGGGGACTGGAATGAAGCATTCTCTGCTGCTGTGCCTGCTGCTGGCGGTGCTGGCTTTCCCGGCCGGTGCGGCGCCGCTTGCCCAGGATCACCGCATCACGGTCACCGCCACGGAATTCCCCTGGAGCGCCGTGGGACGGGTCAATAACGGCCTGGGGGGCTATTGCACCGGCGTGCTGATCGGGCCGCGTCTGGCGGCGACGGCGGCCCATTGCCTGTGGAACCGCCGCACCCGGGCCTGGATGCCGGTCCAGTCGCTGCATTTCGTGGCGGGGTGGGAGCGTGGCGGGCATCTCGGTCATTCCCGCATCACGGCGGTCCATCGCGGCGGCTTCTCGATGGAGGGCAGGGGCCTCGCCAACAGCGCCGGGGACTGGGCCTTGCTGGAACTGGCCGAGCCGTTGGGCGAGCAGGTCGGCTGGATGGGCCTCGAGGACCGGCCCTTGCGGGCGGAGGGCACCTATGTCCAGGTCGGTTACAGCCAGGATCGCCGCCATGTGCCCACCGCCCATCTCGGCTGCCGGATGGAAGACGGGCGGCAGGGCCTGCTCTTTCATCGCTGCGATGCCATCAACGGTGATTCCGGCTCGCCCATCCTGCTCTGGCGCGACGGCTCCTTCCGTGTCGCCGCCCTGCATGTGGCGACGCTGGGGAACGGCGGCGAGCGCCGGGGCGGGGCGGTACCGTCCTCGGCCTTCTTCGACCAGGCCCGCGGCCTCGGCGCCAGCCTGACCAGCAGGCCCGGCCCCGAGGCCCGTCCTCCCGTCGATACGGTGCGGCAGTTGCGGGACAGGCTGGGCGTGGCGGAAGAAGGCGAGGCGAGTGAAGAGATGGTGGGGCGGATGATGGAGCGGTTGCGCTGACCCCCGCCCTTCGTGGTACTCCGCTCGCAGGCGGCGCATCCTAGATTCAAGGAACCGGCCCGCAGGCAAAGGAGAGAGGCATGGGAAGCAGCATGAAGCCGAACCGCCTATCGCGGCGCATCGACCAGGCGTTGGGCGCGCGGCGGGCCGATCTGGTGATCAAGGGGGCGCAGATGCTCAACGTCACCACCGGCGAGATCGTCAAGACCGACATCGCTATCTGCGACGACGTGATCGTCGGCACCTACGAAGCCTATGAGGGCGAGGTGGAGATCGATGCGGCGGGCCGCTTCGCCGTGCCGGGCTTCATCGACACCCATGTCCATTGTGAAAGCTCGCTGGTCACGCCTTTCGAATTCGACCGTAGCGTCCTGCCCCACGGCACCACCACGGCCATCTGCGATCCCCACGAGATCGCCAATGTGCTGGGCCGTGACGGGGTGCGTTATTTCCTCGACGCGGCTGCCGCCTTGGCGATGGATTTGCGTGTGCAATTGCCCTCCTGCGTGCCGGCCACCGATCTCGAGACCTCGGGCGCCAGCCTGACGGCCGAGGACCTGCTGGCCTTGCGCGACCATCCCAAGGTGCTGGGTCTGGCGGAATTCATGAACTATCCCGGCGTGCTGTCCAAGGACCCGCAGGTGATGGAGAAGCTGGAAGCCTTCCAGGGCGGCATCATCGACGGCCATTCGCCGTTGCTGGGCGGGCGCGAGCTGAACGCCTATCTGTCCTGCGGCATCCGCAACTGCCATGAATCCACCAGCCGCGAAGAGGGGCTGGAGAAGCTGCGCAAGGGCATGCATCTGCTGATCCGCGAAGGCACCGTTTCGAAGGATTTGCGCGAACTGGCCCCGCTGATCGATGCGCGGACCGCCACGTCCTGCAGTTTCTGCACCGACGACCGCAATCCGCTGGATATCTTCGAGGAAGGCCATCTCGACCACCTGATCCGCTTGGCCATTGCCGAGGGCGTGCCGACGGTCGAGGTCTACCGCGCGGCAAGCTGGACGGCGGCGCAATGGTTCGGCCTTTCCGACCGGGGCGTCATCGCGCCGGGCAAGCGGGCCGATATCGTGTTGCTGGATTCGCTGGAGGAATGCCGCGTCTCGCAGGTCCTGTCCGCGGGACGGGTGGTGGATGACGCGCTTTTCGCCGCCCGCCCCCGTGTCGAGCCGGTCGGCCTGGACAGCATCAAGCGCGCGCCCATCACCGAGCAGGACCTTGCCGCCCCGGCTTCCAGTCCGGAGGGGCCGGTGATCGGCATCCGCCCCGGCCAGATCGTGACCGAGCATCTGACCCTGGCGCTGCCTTACAAGGATGGTTGCCGTCTCGCCGACCCGGAACGGGATGTGCTGAAGGTCTGCGTGCTGGAACGCCACGGCAAGAACGGCAATATCGGCCGGGGCTTCGTCAAGGGGTTGGGCCTGCGCGAAGGGGCCATCGCCTCGTCGGTCGGCCATGACAGTCACAATCTCTGCGTCACCGGGGCCAATGACGCCGACATGGTGACGGCGGTCAACCGCCTGATCGCCCTCGGCGGCGGCTTCGTGGCGGTGCGCGGCGGCGAGGTGATGGCCGAACTGCCCCTGTCCATCGCCGGCCTGATGAGCGACAAGCCCTTCGAGGCGGTGCGTGACGATCTGGAACATCTGCGCAAGGCGGTCCGGGCCCTGGGCAGCCAGCTCCCCGAGCCCTTCCTGCAACTGGCCTTCCTCGCCTTGCCGGTGATCCCGCATCTGAAGATCACGGATATGGGCCTGGTGGACGTGGACCGCTTCTGCGTGCTTTGAGGGGGCGGTTCCGAAGGAGAAGATGGGCGGGCCGGAACCGTCCGGCCCGCCTGCCTCAGTTGTAGGGCTTGCCCTGGGTGTCTGCGGCGGTGGCGCCGCGCCGTCCCATGGGTTTCGGTTCGCCTTGGGTGCTGTCCTTGACGGTCTGTTTCTCGAGGGCGTTGTTGATCTCGGCGCCCAGCAGGATGACGTAGGCGGTCAGCAGGAACCACATCATCAGCGCCACCACCGCGCCCAAGGTGCCGTAGGTGGCGTTGTAATCCTCGAAGCGGCTGACATAGAGGGAAAAGGCGATGGAGCCCAGCATCCACATCAGCGTCGCCATCAGCGCACCTGGCGTCAGCCATTGCCAGCGCGCGCCGTCGCGGCTGGGGGCAAAGCGGTAGAGCCCGGCCAGCAGCACCAGTACCGCACCGAACAGGATCGGCCAGCGCAGCAGCCGGATGGCCCATTCGGCGGCACCGCCCAAGCCCAGCATGCCGACTACGACCGGCAGGATCGCCACCAGGCCGAGCGTGATGATGATGAACAGCACAGCCCCCACCGTCAGGGCCAGGGAGGTGGCGTAAAGGCGGATGAAGCCGCGTTTCTCGGTCTCGCCATAGGTGATGTTCAGGGCTTGGATCAGGCCCATCATCCCGCGCTGCGCCGACCACAGGGCGAGGCCGATGCTGATCAGCATCCCGAAGCCCAAGGCGCCGCCGGTGGAACCGGCGACGCTTTGGGTCTGCTCCGTCAGCAGACGGCGCGCATCCTCGGGCAGCATGGCGGTCAGGCCTTCGATCTGCTGGGCGGCCTGCTGCGGATCGACGAACAGGCCGTAGATGGACACGATCGCCGCCAAGGCGGGGAAGATGGCGAGAAAGGCGTAAAAGGCGACGCCGGGGGCGACGATCGACACATGGTCCTTCTCGAGGTCGTCCTTGACGCGCCACAGCACGTCCTTCCAGCCTGCTTTCGGGATCTGGCGGGGGCTTTCGGCCTCGCCCCCGCGCTCCCGGCCGATGGTCTGCCCCCGTGCCATCAGTGGGGTCCCCCTTGTTTCTGGGCACCCGGCTTGCCGCGTGGCGCGTTCAGGTCGCCTTCCCCGATTCGGCCCGCCGGGGCGCCGGTCAGGGGTTCCCCCGCACCGCTTTTGTCCCAGGCATTGGTGGTGGCGTCCAGGCCGGACTTGGCGGGATAGGCCTTGACGCTCGTGTCTCCCGTCTTGTCGCCCTTGTCCGTGGCTTCGAAGCTCTGGGCGCTGTCGCGGGCGGACTTGCCGCTCGGCTGGCTGCCGATCACGTCTTCCGCGCGTGGCGGAGTTCCGTCCGGCCCTTCACGGCCGGCGGCCTTGCCGCGCAGGGGCGTGGTGTCGTGGATCTCGCCCGCATGGCCCTGCCGCTCCGCCGTGCGGTAGGAGGGTTCGGGGACGGGCATGCCGGTGGGCACGCCGGCCTGGCGCATGGTCGGGGGCGGCGGTGCATAGCCGCTGCGGCCTTCGCTGCGATATTCATCCCGTTCCCGGTCTTCCTCCAGGAAGCTTTCGGCGCTTTCGCGGGCGGATTTGTGGCTGCTTTCGCCGCCCACCAGGCGTTCGGCGGAAGGCGGCGCCTCCAGGCGGCCTCCCTTCCTTTGTTCAAGATGGACGTGATGGCGGTTCCGCACGTCGCCCGCCCATTCCTCGCGCCGACGGCGGCGTACGGCCGGATCGCGCATGCTTTCCATCATCATCCAGCCGATGCCGACGGCGATCAGCGTCAGGGGGATGGGATTTTCGCTGATGGCGCGGCGCAGATTGTCGGTGAAGGTGCGACCGGATTCGCTTTCGCGCAGATAGGCCAGGCCGTCATCGAGCATGCGGCCCGGCGATAGACGTTCCTCGATGGCCTGGATCGTGGCTTCGGCGTGACGGCGGGTTTCTTCGATCTCGCGCTGGATCTCTTCGGGGCTACGCTGCTCGGCCATGATCAATTCTCCCGCGCATGGGACTTGAAGATCTGCGCATCATCGCGGAGCGTCTGTATGGTGCGGCGAGGCGCCAGATTCTCGGCCGAGACCTTCTTCTGGCCGACCTTCAGCATGATGAAGCCAAGCAGCATCACCACCGCCCCCACCAGCAAGGCAGCTCCCCAGGACGGCATCACGGCGGACAGGGCATAGGTCGCCGCCAGAAGGACGAACAGAAGACCGGCGAAAAGCACCAAGCCGCCGGCGGCCATGGAGATGGCGCCCTTGCTGAGCTGGGAAACCTTTTCCGAGGTCTCGGTGCGGGCGAGCTGGATCTCCTGGCGGACCAGAAGGGACATGTCGTTCAGCAGATTGACGAAAAGCGTCGGAATCGACGGATTGTCATGTTCTTGGCGCATCGGGGCTACTCCCTTGAAAGGGGTCGGCCGGCGCATTGCGCCGACACGGAACATTTCAGGGGAACAGCAAATAAGGGCCAAGGTTCCCGGCTCCGCCGGGAAGGGCGCTTAGGAGGGAGGCAGGACGGGAACGGGGTCGGCGGAGGGATCGATCTCTTCGCCCGGCCGCGGCTCCGGCATCAGGGGGCGCAGGATGTCGGTCAGGTAGAGCACGGTGCCGTCGCGGAATTCGGGCGCGATGGGGGACCAGGTGAAATAGACGCCGCCATGGATTTCCAGCGCCTGGATCTCCTTGTCGTCGAGCAGGTCGTTGAGGGTCGCGGCCAGGTCCTCGCTGGCCCCCACATGGATCCAGCGCGGCCGCACGCCCCGGTGCCAGATCACGTAGACGCCCCCCAGGCCCCCCAGCCCATGTTCCTTGGGATTGACGCCGATCAGGCGGTAGAAAACCTTCTTGGGGCTTTTCCGCCATTTGGGATCGCTGCCCTTGAGCGAGGATGCCCCGGTCTGGCCCAAGGCAGGGAAAGCGTCCTTCTTGAGAAAAGGCAACACGGATGATCTCGCTTCTCGAATTGCGTTCCGTTCTTCCCGCAGGTCATCACCTGTCACATTGAGATAATCCCCTAAGGGGTGGAAAATCAATAAAAATTTGAATTCTGAGTTGTGCGCGCCGGACGGAGGGGCCCGGTGATGCTTCCGAGGCCGTTGACTCCGCTGCCGGGCTGTGGCCGATTGATTGTTTGACCAAGAATAACCCCGGGTTCCTTCATGCAGCCGCGTTTCGGCTTGCCCTTGATGCCCTTCTATTTTCTTCGCCATGGCGTCACGGACCATAATCTTGCCCGGCGCATCATGGGCCAGTTGGACATCCCGCTGAACGAGCGTGGACGCGATCAGGCGCGGGCGGCGGCCGAGCTTCTGGTCGGACGGGGGATCGGGCGGATCATCGCCTCGCCCTTGTCGCGTGCCGTGGAGACGGCCGGGCTGGTCGCCTCGGTCCTGGGCGTCGAGGTCGTGGTGGTGGAGGAATTGAAGGAGCGCGGCTGGGGCGTCATCGAGGGCTCCAGCATCACCGCGCGCCCTCACGACATCCTGCCCAGGGGGGCCGAGGACGTGACTCTCTTCACCCAGCGCACCATCGCAGCCCTGGCGGGCGAGATCGGAGAGGGGGCGCCGGTGCTGGTGGTCGCCCATTCCGGCACCTGCCGCGCCCTGCGCCGCCATCTCGGCCTGGAACGGGTGGAGGGACGGGTGCCCAATTGCATTCCCCTGCGTTTCGAGCCGCGCCGGACCGGCGGCTGGCGGGAATATTCCATTCGCGGCACCAGCCGCGTCATGCGGCCCGAGGAAAAGCCGGAAAACTGACCGGCGGTAGCTTTTCCTTTACAGTATCTCCAGCACATTCTCCGGCGGGCGTCCCAGGGCGGCCTTGCCGTTGGCGACCACGATCGGCCGTTCGATGACGGCGGGATTGGCGACCATGGCCCGGATCAGCGCAGCGCGGGGCTGGGTCATGTCGATCCCGGCTTCCTTGCTTTCCTTGCTGCGCAGGAGGGCCTGCGGTTCCAGCCCCAACATCTTGAGGATATTGTCCAATTCCTCGGCGCTGGGAGGGGTCTTCAGATATTCCACGATCTGCGGTGCAATGCCCTTTTCCTGAATCAGCTTCAAGGTTTCTCGGGATTTGCTGCAACGCGGATTGTGGTAAATGATAACGGACATGCTAGGTTCCCTTGAAATCCGGCCGCCCGGCCTGCAATGGTCGGACGTCTTGCTGCGAAAGAGGTAGTATCTTTCTTGCCATGAAGCCGCCTACTGCTCAACCCGGCCGCCTCGGCCTGCTTCACTCGGCCCGTTCCTGGGTCCTCTTCGGCCTCTTGCTCTGGATGGCTGCCGGCTTGGCATCCTTCCCCGCCCAGGCTCAAACCGAAACACCGCCTCCGGCATCCCAGCAGGCCACGGCCCAGGATCTGGAGCGGCTGGTCGCGACGCTGGAGGACGAGCAGGCGCGGGAACGCCTGCTGAACGACCTGCGCGGCCTGCTGGCGGTCCAGCGCGAGACGGCCGCCGACGAGCCGCCCGAAACCTTGGGCGCGCGGGTGCTGGCGGTCCTGGCGGCGCAGATCGATGCCACCTCGCAGCAATTGGCCAATGCCGTCGGAGCGGCATCCGACCTGCCCCAGGCGATGGAGGCGCTGACCAGGACGGTGGCCGATCCGGTCGAGCGGGATCGCTGGCTGGGCGTGACCCTCCGCTTCCTGGGCATCCTGGTGGCGGGCTACGCCGCGCAATTGTTTGCCGAGCTGCTGATGCGCCGTCCCAGCCGGGCGGTCGAGGCACGCAGCGGCATGAGCATGAGCCTGCGTCTTCCCCTGGCGGTGTTGCATGTGCTGATCGACCTGGTGCCGTTGGTGGCCTTCACCATCGCGGCCTATCTGGTCATGCCGATCCTGCAGGTGACCGGCCAGACGCAGGTGGCGGCGCTGATGCTGACCACCGCCTATGTCCTGGTGCGCGGCATCATGGCCGTGGCCCGCGTGCTGCTGGCGCCCCGCGTGGCGGCGGTGCGCATGGTGCCGGTCAGCGACGAGACGGCGGGCTATCTGTGGGTCTGGGTGCGCCGCCTGAGCCAGGTGACCATCTTCGGCTACTTCCTGGTGGAGGCCAGCCGCCTGCTCGGCCTGCCGGCTCCGGCCGCGGCCCTGCTGCTCAAGCTGCTGGGGCTGATGGTCGCCATGATGCTGATCATCTTCATCATGCAGAACCGTCAGCAGGTCGGCATGCTGATCCGTGGCCGTCCGGACATGCGGACCCGCATGGACCGGCGCCTGCAGGGCCTGCGCAACCGCCTGGGGGATGTCTGGCATGTGCTGGCCGTGCTCTATGTGGTGGTCCTGTTCGGCATCTATGCCCTGGACGTCGAGGGCGGCTTCGCCTTCGTCATCCGCGCCACGGTCCTGTCGGCGGTGATCATCGCCCTCGCGCTGCTGGTCGCCGCGGGGCTGCACAAGCTGGTCGGCCGCGCCTTCGCCATCTGCAAGGACATGAGCCGGGAATTCCCGCAGCTCGAAGCCCGCGCCAATCGCTATCTGCCGGTGCTGCATACGGCGTTGCGCCTGTTCGTGGCCCTGTTCACCGTCCTGGCGCTGCTGCAGGCCTGGGGGCTGGACGGCCTGGCCATGCTGGGGACCCCCGCCGGCGGGCGCATGGTTTCGGCGGTCATCACCATCTCCATCGTGCTGATCATCGCCCTGGTGGTCTGGGAATTGGTGAGTTCCGCCATCGAGCGCTATCTCGGTCAGGTCGACGAGCAGGGCAATGCGGTCATCCGCAGCGCCCGCGCCCGTACCCTGCTGCCGCTGGCGCGTAACGCCCTGCTGGTGCTGATGGTGGTGATGGTTTCGCTGATCGTGCTGGCCGAACTGGGCATCAACATCGCGCCGCTGCTGGCCGGTGCCGGTGTGATCGGTCTGGCCGTCGGCTTCGGCGCCCAGACGCTGGTCAAGGACATCATCACCGGTGCCTTCATCCTGTTCGAAGACACCATCTCGGTGGGTGACGTGATCGACCTGGGCAACGGCCATTCCGGCTCCGTCGAGGGCATCTCGATCCGCACCATCCGTCTGCGTGACGTTCATGGCTCGGTCCATACGGTGCCCTTCAGCTCGGTCGGCTCCATCAAGAACCTGACCCGCGAATTCTCGTTCTACCTGCTGGAAGTGGGCGTGGCCTATCGCGAGGACACCGACGAGGTGGTCCAGGTGCTGCAGGAAATCCTGGAGGAAATGCGTCAGGACGAGACCTGCGGGCCGAAGATCCTGGAGCCGCTGGAAGTGCAGGGCGTCGATCGCTTCACCGACTCGGCGGTCATCATCCGTGCGCGCATCAAGACCCTGCCGATCCAGCAATGGGCGGTGGGCCGCGAGTTCAACCGCCGCATGAAGAAGCGCTTCGACGAGCTGGGGATCGAGATTCCCTTCCCGCACACGACCATCTATTTCGGCGAGGACAAGAAGGGCAATGCCCCGCCAGCCCGCCTGCGCCTGGAACGCGATCCGCAGTCCGGTCAGGATGGTCCCTCCGGCGTCTCGCGGAAAAGCGAGGAAGAGGCTGTCGGGGCGAGTACTTAAGTCGCGCCCGTGCCCGCCGAGGAGAAACCCTTGGCGGGCACGGGGGAGAGCCACCTGAAAAGCCTATGGTCCGCCTCTATCCTTCGAGACGGGCCTTTCGTCCCTCCTCAGGATGAGGCTATTTCAGAGGAGCAGGAAAGGTGGCGGGATAGCCTCATCCTGAGGAGGCCGTAGAGCGGCCGCCTCGAAGGGTGGGGCGGGCCAAAGACGCGACCTTAACGGTCCTCTTCCTCCTCCAGTTCCTCCGGGTTTTCGGCATCGGCGATTCGTCGCGCGATGCCATGGGGGAAGCCGGCGCGGGCGAGGGCGGCCATGTCTTTCAGACGGAGTTCGTCGCGCCTGTTCTCGTCGCGTTTGTCCGGGCGGCGCCAGGGGCCGAGGCCCCGGCGGCGGGCGAAGCGCAGGGCGGCCGCGAAATCGGGTTCCTCCACTTCTTCCTGCAACTCTTCCAGGGCTTCCTCGATATGATCGGCGCCGACGCCGCGCGCGCTCAGCTTGGCGCGGATGGCGCGGGTGGAATCACCCTGGCGGTGGAGCGAGCGGGTGCGTCCGGCGGCATAGGTGGCGTCGTCCAGCAGCCCGGCCTCCTGCCAGCGCCCGACCAGCTTGTCGATCAGGGCGGCGCCGTTCTCGCGGATCGCCTCGGCATCCTCCTCGCTGGCCTGGGCGGCGCGTTCGACCTTGCGCATGAGCACGCGGCGCAGATTCTCGGAGGAACTGGCGAAGCGTTGCAGGTAATGCAGACCTGCATTCTGCAGATAGGTCTCGGTGATGCGGGGCGGGGGCTTGATCTTGCGCATGGCAGAGAGCATACCCCCAGGGCTTGCGATGATGAAGAGCGAGAGCTAGAACGCATGCTCGAGCAAAGGAGTCAGGCTTTATGAAGGACGTCGCCGACCATTCCCAACCCCGCCCCCGGCAGATGGGAGCGGTGAACTGGCTGGGATTGTGGACATTGTACATGCGCGAAGTGCGCCGTTTCATGAAGGTTCATTTCCAGACCATTTTCGCGCCCGTCGTCACCACTCTGTTGTTCCTGGCGGTCTTCGCCCTGGCCCTGGGACGGGCGGTGCAGCAGGTGGGCGGCGTCAGCTTCATGGAATTCCTGGCACCGGGCCTGATCATGATGGCGATGGTGCAGAACGCCTTCGCCAATACCTCGTCCTCGCTGATCATCTCCAAGGTACAGGGCAATATCGTCGACGTGCTGATGCCGCCGCTCAGCCCGGCCGAGCAGACCATCGGCTTCGCCATGGGCGGCGTGTCGCGCGGCGTGGTGGTCGGCGTCGCCGTGGCGATTTCCATGTCGATCTTCGTCGAGCTACATCTGCACAACGCGTTCTTCATCCTCTATCACGGCATCATGGCCTCGCTGATGCTGTCCCTGCTGGGGATGATCGGCGGCATCTGGGCCGACAAGTTCGACCACATGGCGGCGGTGACTAATTTCATCATTACGCCGCTGTCCTTCCTGTCGGGCACCTTCTATTCCATCGAGCGTCTGCCGGATGGCTTCCATGCCTTCGCCCTGGCCAATCCCTTCTTCTACATGATCGACGGTTTCCGCTACGGCTTCATCGGTCATGCGGACGGCTATCCGCTGACCGGCGTCGTGGTGGTGGGCGTGGTCAATCTGCTGCTGGCCGGCGTGGCTTATTGGATGTTCCGGGCCGGGTACAAGCTGAAGGCCTGAGGGAGGGAAGGCTTCCCTCCCTTTCCTGCGTTGACAGAAACGGAAAATCCGCCCATATTCTGCCGCTTTCCATGAGCGCCGCGGTCTAAACCGCATGTCTAGACTGCGCTTGGGAGAGTGATCGTGATACCAGTCGTTATGCCGACCTACGGACGGGCCGATATTGCCTTTGAACGGGGCGAAGGCCCCTATCTGTTCACGGCGGAGGGACGACGATATCTCGACTTCGGCTCGGGCGTGGCGGTGACCGCGCTGGGCCATGCCCATCCCCATCTCGTCGCGGCGCTGAAGGACCAGGCCGAAAAGCTGTGGCATTGCTCGAACCTGTACCGCGTGCCGGGCCAGGAAAAGCTGGCCGCGCGGCTGGTCGAGCACAGCTTCGCCGACACCGTCTTCTTCTGCAATTCCGGCGCCGAGGCGATGGAAGCCTGCCTGAAGATGGTCCGCAAGTACCACGACCATGCGGGCAATCCGCAGAAATACCGCGTGATCGTGGCGAAGAATGCCTTCCACGGCCGGACCTTCGCCACCATCGCCGCCGGCGGCCAGGAAAAGCACCTCAAGGGCTTCGACCCGCATATGCCGGGCTTCGATCACGTGCCCTATGGCAACCTGAACGAGCTGCGCAACGCCATCACCGAGGAAACCGCTGCGATCCTGGTCGAGACGGTCCAGGGCGAGGGCGGCCTGCGGGTGGCCGATCCCGAATATCTGCGCGGCCTGCGCCGAGTGGCCGACGAATACGGCCTGCTGCTGGTCTTCGACGAGGTCCAGACCGGTATGGGGCGTACCGGCAAGCTGTTCGCCCATGAATGGGTCGGGGTCACGCCGGACATCATGGGCACCGCCAAGGGCCTGGGCGGCGGCTTCCCCGTCGGCGCCTGCCTGGCGACGGAACGCGCCGCCAGCGGCATGACGCCCGGCACCCATGGCAGCACCTTCGGCGGCAATCCGCTGGCCATGGCCGCGGCCAATGCCGTGCTGGACGTGATGCTGGAAGACGGTTTCTTCGAGCGCGTCCAGGCCATCGGCGCCCATCTCCAGGCCGAACTGGAGAAGCTGGTGGCGGCCCATCGGGACGTTTTCGTGGAATTGCGCGGCAGGGGCCTGATGCTGGGCCTGCGCTGCGTCGACGGCCTGACCAACGGCGATCTCGTCGCGCGGCTGATGGCCAACGGCCTGCTGACCGTGCCGGCGGGGGACAACGTGGTGCGTCTGCTGCCGCCCCTGATCATCGAAGAAAGCCATGTGGCCGAGGCTTTGGAGATCATCACCCGTACTTTGAACGAGACAGCGACTTGAAAATGACCAAGATCGACGGCGCTGCGCCGCCCAAGCACTTCCTTGACCTCGACCGCTTCGACACGGCGACCCTGCGAGGGATCCTCGACATGGGCCAAGCCTTCCGACGCGGTGAGAAGGTGGCGCCGGGCAAGCCGCTGGCCGGCAAGATGTTGGCGATGATCTTCGAGAAGCCCTCGACCCGCACCCGCGTTTCCTTCGAAGTGGGCATGAAGCAATTGGGCGGCGACGTGATCGTCCTGTCCCAGCAGGGCAGCCAATTGGGCCGGGGCGAGACCATCGCCGATACCGCCCGCGTGCTGTCGCGCTATGTGGACGCCATCATGATCCGCACCGACGATCCGGCGAAGATCGAGGAAATGGCGGCCTTCGCCTCGGTGCCGGTGATCAACGGCCTCAGCGACGCCACCCATCCCTGCCAAGTCATGGCCGACATCATGACCTTCGAGCAGCATCGCGGCCCCCTGGACGGCCGCGTAGTGGCCTGGACCGGCGACGGCAACAACGTGGCGCATAGCTGGATCCAGGCGGCGGCGCATTTCGATTTCGAGATGCGCGTGGCCTGCCCGGACGGATTGATGCCCAAGGCCTCGATCATCGAGTCCGCCCGGGCCAAGGGGGCGCGGGTGGTGCTGACCAACGATCCGCGCGAAGCGGTGCGCGGGGCTCATTGCGTCCTGACCGATACCTGGGTCTCGATGGGCTGCCAGGACACGAATCGACATAACGTCCTTGCGCCGTATCAGGTGAATGACGATTTGATGGCACTGGCCGATGCCTCGGCCTTGTTCATGCATTGTCTGCCTGCCCACCGTAATGAAGAAGTCACCGATTCGGTTATGGATGGTCCGCAATCGGTGGTGTGGGACGAGGCGGAAAACCGCCTGCACGTCCAGAAAGGTATTCTGAGCTGGTGTCTATCGTGAGCCAAATCCGCAACGACGACCTGATCCTGCCCTTCCAGATTTCCGCCAATGCCTTCCGCGGCCGCATCGTGCGCCTGGGCAAGGCGGTCGACGAGGTGCTTGCCGGTCACAACTATCCCAAGCCGGTGGCCGTGCTGCTGGGCCAGGCCCTGGCGCTGGGGGCGGCGCTGGCCGGGGCGTTGAAATATGATGGCATCTTCACCCTGCAGATCCAGGGCGACGGGCCGGTCAACCTGCTGGTCGCCGACATCACCAGCAGCGGCAACCTGCGCGGCTATGCCCGCTTCGACGAGGCCAAGGTCACCCGCATGGGCGACGTCTCGGGCATCGAGTTGCTGGCGCTGCTGGGCAAGGGCTATATCGCCTTTACGGTGGACCAGGGGGCCGATACCGACCGCTACCAGGGCATCGTCGAACTGACCGGCAAGACGCTGGCCAATGCGGTGGAAGCCTATTTCCGCCATTCCGAGCAATTGGAAAGCGTGGTCAAGGTCGCCGCTGGCCCGGTGCATGACGGCCATGGCTGGCGGGCCGAGGCGATCCTGCTCCAGCGCATGCCGCTGGGCGGGCAGAGCCCGATCCTGACCACGGAAGAGGCCGAAGAGGCCTGGAACCGTGCCGGGATCCTGCTGGGTAGCGTCACCCAGGAAGAGCTGCTCAATCCCGGCCTGGATGCCGACAAGCTGCTCTATCGCCTGTTCCATGCCGAGGATCTGGTGATCCACGAGGGCCAGCAATTGCAGGCGAAATGCCGCTGCTCGGCCGAACGCGTCTCCTCCACCCTGAAATCCTTCCCCCGCGAGGAGGTGGACAGCATGAAGGACGAGGAGGGCAAGGTCGTGGTGGTCTGCGAATTCTGCAAGACCTCCTATGTCTATGGGCAGGACGACCTGGACCGGCTGTATTCTTCGTAGGGCCCAGGTCCGGGAGCGCTTGACCGCTGCGGAAAGGCGGGCCAAGAATGGCGATCTGTCTTCACCATTTTCGGGTCCCGCCTCTCATGTTCGCACGACAGTCCCGTCTGGTCCTTGCCGTCGCGGCGGCGCTGCTGGTGGCCGGTTGCGCCCAGCCCAGCCCGGTGCAGCGCCTACCCGAACTCAGCTTCGCGCATTTGCAGGCCTATCGCCTGGATGTGGGCCAGTTGGAAATCGCCAATCAATACACCGCCACGGGCCAGCCGCCGCATGTGGAGCACCTGATGCCGGTCTCTCCGGCCCAGGCCGCCCAGCGCTGGGCGCAGGACCGGCTGCAGCCTATCGGCCGTGAGGGTACCGCCCGCTTCGTCATCGAGCAGGCCAGCGTCACCGAAGAGATCCTGCCCACCGACCGGGGCGTGACCGGCCTGTTCAAGCGCGAGCAGGAAGCCCGCTACGATGCCAATCTGCGCGTCTCGCTGCAGATCCTCGACAACCGCCGCATGCCGGTGGCCGAAATCACCGCCCAGGCCTCGCGCTCGCGCACCGTTCCCCAGGGCCTGACCCTGAACGAGCGCGACAAGATCTGGTACGAGATGGTCGAGAACCTGACCAGCGACCTCAATGCCCGCCTGGAAGTCCTGATGGGGCAGTATATGGCCCGTTGGATCCAGTAGGTCTTTCCCGGGACAGAGAAGGGCGGCTTCGGCCGCCCTTTTTTATTGCGATACAGCGAAGAGGGTGGGGCCTTGAGCGCCGCACCTCCTTCGAGACGGGCCTGCGGTCCTCAGTTCCGCCAGAAGGTCGGCACGAACAGCACCAGCACGGTGAACAATTCCAGCCGCCCCAGCACCATGCCGACCGACAGGAACCATTTCGCCACGCCGGGAAGGTCGGCATAGGTCTGGCCCGGCCCGATGGTGGCGCCGATGCCGGGGCCGACATTGGCCAGGGCGGCGGCGGCGCCCGAGACCGAGGTGGCGAAATCCAGCCCCATGAAGGCCAGCCCCATGGCCAGCACGGCGTAGGACAGGGCGAAAACGAACAGAAAGCCCATGACCGAATCCATCACGGAATCGGGAATGCTGCGGCGGTTGTAATAGGGGATGACCACGGAATGGGGGCGCAGCAGGCGCTGGAGCTGGGCCTGGGCGCCGGCGACCAGGATCTGGACGCGGAAGACCTTGATGCCTGCCGTGGTCGAGCCCGCGCAGCCGCCCACCAGGGCGATGAAGAACAGGATCGCCAGCGGCAATCCCGCCCAGTGGGACCAGTCGATGGTGAAGAAACCGGTGCCGGTCATCACCGAGACGGTGGTGAAGGCGCCATAGCGCAGGGCGGCCAGCATCTCCAGGTCCTGGCTGATCCACAGCCACAGCGACAATCCCGATGTGGCCAGCAGCAGGATGCCCAGATACCAATGCACCTGCTGATCCCGCAGGGCACCCCGCCTGCGGTTCTGAAGGATCAGCAGGAAGAACAGGAAGGGCATTCCCCCCAGCAGCATGCCGATGGTGATGATGACCTCGATCAGGCCGTTGTTGAAGGAACCGACCGAGGCATCGGAGGTCGAGAAGCCGCCGGTCGAGATGCTGGTCATGGCATGGACCAGGGCCTCGAAGCCGCTCATCCCGGCCAGGGACAAGGCGATGGTCAGGGCCAGGGTCAGGCCGGCATAGACCAGGGCCAACGAGGTGGCGACGCGGGCGGCGCGGGGGGCGATCTTCTCCGAGGCGTCGGCGCCTTCCAGGCGGAACATCTGCATGCCGCCGATATTGAGCAGCGGCAGCACCGCGACGGCCAGCACGATCACGCCGATGCCGCCCAGCCATTGCAGGATGGCCCGCCACAGCAGCAGGCCCGGCGGCAGGGTATGCAGGTCGCTCAGCACCGTGGCGCCGGTGGTGGTCAGGCCCGACATGGCCTCGAAATAGGAATCGGTGCGCCCCATGCCCTGGCCGGAGAAGTAGAAGGGCAGGGCGGCAAAGGCGGCCGTCACCACCCAGGCCAGGGTGGCGGTCAGGAAGGTCTGGCGGATGTTCAGCTCGACCGGCCCCGTGCGGCAGGTCAGCACCGCCGCCAGCCCGACGAACAGGGTTGCGGCACCGGCGGCGGCAAAGACCAGCCAGTCTTCGTTCCCGGCCAGCAGGTCGAGTGCGGCGGGCAGCGACATGGACACAGCCAAGGTGATGAGCAACAGGCCCAGGATCAGGCCGACGGGACGGATATCGAACGCCATGGCCGGTTCATCCCCGCCAGAAATTGGGCGAGAGCAGGACCAGGATGGTCATCAGCTCCAGCCGGCCCAGCAGCATGGCGAAGGACAACAGCCACTTCGCCGAGTCGGGCAAGGGTTGGAAATTGCCGGCCGGGCCGATGGTCTCGCCCAGGCCCGGGCCGACATTGCTGATCGCCGTAGCCGAACCCGACAGGGCGGTGATGAAGTCCAGCCCCAGCATGGACAGGGCCAGGGTCAGCAGGGCGAAGGTGAGGAAGTACAGCACCATGAAGCCCAAGACGGAGCGCACGACCGCGTCGGAAATGTTCTGCTTGTTGAAGTCGATGACGAAGACGCCATGGGGATGGAGCAGCCGCTTCAGATGCACCCCGGCCTGGGCGAACAGCACCTGGTAGCGGAAGATCTTGATGCCGCCCGCCGTCGAGCCGGTACAGCCGCCGATGAAGGTCAGGATGAAGAAGATGACCTGGGCGAAGCCGCCCCAGGCGTTGTAATCGGTCGAGGCGAAGCCGGTGGTGGTGACCACCGAGACGATGTTGAAGGTGGCATGGCGGAAGGCGTCGTGGACGGAATAGTCGCTGTTCGCCCACAGCCACAACCCCATCAGGGCGGAGAAGAACAGGGTGAAGGAAATGTACCAGCGCACCTGCATGTCCCATAGCAGCGCCCAGCGGTTATGTTTCCAGGGCGTGATGAACAGGATGAAGGTGGTGCCCCCGGCCAACATGAAGATCACGGACAGCCATTCGATCACCGGGTCCTGATAGAGGCCCATCGAGGAATCGGAATTGGCGAAGCCGCCGGTCGAGATGGTGGACATGGCGTGGCAGATGGCGTCGAAACCGCTCATCCCGGCCAGGTAGAAGGCGAAGGCGCAGACGACCGTGAAGAGGACATAGACGATGAAGATGGCGCTGGCGATCTGCGACACGCGCGGGCGTACTTTCTCGGTCTTGTCCGAGCTTTCCATGCGGAAGAGCTGCATCCCGCCGATGCGCAGGATCGGCAGCAGGGCGACGGCCATGACGATGATGCCGATGCCGCCCAGCCAATGCAGCAGGACGCGCCACAGCAGGATGCCCATGGGCGCATCGTCCAGTCCGCTCATCACCGTCGCGCCGGTGGCGGTGATGCCCGATGTCGCCTCGAAGACGGCATCGACCAGCGTCATGTCCATTTCGGAGAAAAAGAAGGGGGCCGCGCTGAAAAGGCTGCAGAGGATCCAGCTCGAAGCCGTCAGCAGGAAGGCCTGACGGGTATTCAGGTTCAACCGGCCGCTCGGCCGGTTGCCGAGCGCAAGGGCGCTGCCGGCCAAGCCGGTGACGATGGCCGAAGCGATGAACACCTGCCAGTCCAGATCCTGCTGGAAGACATCGACTACGGCAGGCACCAGCATCGCCACCGCCAGAACCAGCAGCAGCAGCCCGTTGATATAAAGAACTGGACGAATGTCGAGCACTAGACCCCATACCTCTCAAGAGGCCACGACTATTGGCGCGGTTTAGGGGTGGTGTCGAGTCTCTTTCGGGGAGAAGGCGGGAGGGGTGGGGCGAGCCCTACCCCTCCGGCCGGGGGAGGGATTTTCTAGACGTTGTTCAGGCCCGAGGCGCCGCCGGGGGTGCTGATCAGTGCCATGAATTCGCGCCGGGTCGAGGCATCGGTGCGGAAAGCGCCGAGCATGCGGCTGGTGACCATGGTCACGCCGGGCTTGTGGACGCCGCGCGTGGTCATGCATTGATGGGCCGCCTCGATCACCACCGCGACGCCCTGGGGCTGCAGCACCTCGTTGATGGTGTTGGCGATCTGGGCGGTCAGCTTTTCCTGGATCTGCAGGCGCCGGGCATAGATTTCGGCCACGCGCGCCAGCTTGCTGATGCCGACGACGCGCCGGTTGGGCAGATAGGCGATGTGAGCCTTGCCGATGATGGGCACCATGTGATGCTCGCAATGGCTTTCCAGACGGATGTCGCGCAGCAGCACCATCTCGTCATAGCCGTCGGTTTCCTCGAAGGTGCGGCGCAGGATTTCCTCCGGATCGGCATCATAGCCGGAGAAGAATTCCTCGTAGGAGCGCACCACGCGCGCGGGCGTGTCGATCAGCCCTTCGCGGCTGGCGTCGTCGCCGGCCCAGCGGATCAGGGTGCGCACGGCCTCTTCCGCTTCGGCCCGGGTGGGGCGGTTGGTGATCTTCTCGGTGTTTTCGGTCCGGTAGCCCTGGGGCGAGGTCACTTTACTCACGTCAGTCCTGTCTCTAAGGGGCAGTCGGCTTCTTCCTATACGAAAGAGCCGGGGAATGGGTCAGCACTGCCCATGTGGCTCGGCAAAGGGAGTAATGCAACCCTTTCGTCAATGATCAGTTAAGTCTTACGGTTTGGTGCGGGCTGTCCAGCGAGAAAGCGGGAATGCCGATATCGAAACGTTCGCCGCCGCTGGTTTCCATCTCGTAGCTGCCGACCATGATGCCCGAAGGCGTGCCGAGCGGCGTGCCGCTGGTATATTCGTAGGATTCGCCCGGCCGCAGGACCGGCTGCTCGCCCACCACGCCGGGGCCGCGGACTTCCTGGGTCCGGCCCCGGGCGTCGGTGATGCGCCAATGACGGTTGATCAACTGAACCGTATCACTGCCCTTGTTCTCGATCCGCACCCGGTAGGCCCAGACGAAATGGTCTTCGCTGGGTGCGGACTGGTCATCGAGATAAATCGGCTCGACGGTGACGGTGATGGAACGGGTTGTCTGCGCGTACATGGCCTGCCTCGGAAATAAGCGCGGGACCGCGCAGGCGCGGCCCCCAAGAACTGTCATCTCTTTGCAAGACATATTATCTTGGATGGCGCCCATGTCCAGAAGCGGGGATCGCCCCTTCGGGCCGCCGGGCCGGTGGTTTCCGCCGGTTTTCGTCCTGGGGATTAATCCTCTCGCGCCTGGGCGACGGCCTGGCGGCGTTCCAGCTCGCCCAGGGCTTCCAGGAAGATGCGGCGGCAGTCCAGATGGCCGGGCTCGGCCTGCGGGCTTTCCTCCTGGTCGATGACCCAGCATTCGAAACTGTCGCGGGCGCGTTCGGCCACCTCGGGCGCGATCTGGTCGGCGCCGTCGGCGATCATGCGTTCCAGCTTCTCGTGGGCCTCGGCCATCTGCGGTTCGCTGAGTTCGGGATAGAAATTGCGGTCCCAGGCTTCGGCGTCGGAGATCGGGCGGGCGGTTTCATAGGCCTGGGCCGGAAGGATGGTCGCGGCGCCCAGGGCCAGGGCGGCCAGGGCCAGAATGGAGCGGGTGACACGACGGGTCATGGCGGGCCTCCTTCGGCTTGCGGGGAGTTCTTCCCCTTCTCTCCATGAAACCGACTCTAGACCCTTTTCGTGGCGGGGAAATGGAACAAATGAGGCGAAAGGCGGGCACGAAAACGGGGACGACCATGGGCCGTCCCCGCTCCGTTTTTCCGCTTTGCCGCGGGTAAGGTAGGCTGCCTTACTGCTGCTGGACCTCGACGCGGATGGCCGCGCGGCGGTTCTGCGGCTGGCGCACCCCGTCTGGGGTTTCGACCAGCGGCTCGGACTCGCCACGGCCGACGACCGAGATGCTGTTGGCCGGGATGCCGGCCTGGACCAGGGCGTCACGCACCGCATTCGCACGGCGCTGGGACAGGCCCATGTTGTACTGGGCGGAACCGGCACGGTCGGTGTGGCCGACGACGGACACGGCCGGGGTGCCGGGATGCTGGCGGATGGCCTGGGCCGCCTGGTTGATGATCTGGCGCGCGGCGTCGGTCAGCACCGCTTCGTCGAACTCGAAATAGACGACCCAGTCGGTGGCCGGCGGAGCGGCGACGCGCGGCTGGGGCGCCGGGGCGGGAGCCGGCTGCTCGACGAGCTGCTGCATGGCTTCCTCGAAGCCCTGGCGGCAGGCGGCGATATGGTCGAGCTGGTGGCCTTCTTCCAGCTGTTCCAGCCAGCAGTCAAATTGGGTCTGGGCACGGGCCGCGACCTGCGGGCTGCGGTCACGGGCATTGCCGTCCAGGGCCTGGATCAGGCGCTGGTGGGCCTGGCTCACTTCCTGGATGCTCTGTTCCGTCTGGCCGATGCCCGAGACCCAGTTGTAGCTCAGCGTGCGCTGGGAGGGCTCGTCGGGCAGCACGTTCTGGCCCTGCGCGGCGGCTTCGGCCTTGCGGGCGAAGTGGTTGGCATCGCGCCAGTCGTATTCGTTTTCCTCGAACTGGGTCAGGCCGCGATAGTCCGTGGCCAGGGCCTGCTGGAATGGGGTCCCCGTAGGCTGCATCTGCGCCAGTCGCTCGGTTGGCGTGGCGCAGGCGGCCGCCGCCAAGGGAAGAGAGAGAACGAGGAGGGTTTTAACGAACCTCATGGGGGGCCTCCTTGGGCGCTAGGTAGTGGAATGTTTTCTTATACAAACGCTTTCTTACCTTGGCATTCCATTTGTCTATTCAACCATGACATTCGTCAAGACCCTTCGTTCCACGCCTTCTCAGACCGAAAGCGCGGCTTCCAGGTCCTCGATCAGGTCCTGGGCATCCTCCAGCCCGACCGAAAGCCGGATCATGCCCTCGGTCACGCCCATGGCCATTTTTTCCTCGGCCGGCAGGCGCTGGTGGGTGGTGGTCGAGGGATGGGTGATCAGGCTTTTGGCGTCGCCCAGATTGTTGGAGATGTCGACCAGCCGCAGGCCGTTCATCACACGATAGGCGCCTTCGCGCCCGCCTTCGACCTCGAAGACGACGATGCTGCCGCCGGCCCTCATCTGGCGGCTCGCCAGCGCCCGCTGGGGATGGCTGTCGAGGCCGGGATAGATCACCCGTTTCAGCCCCTTGCCGATGCGGCTTTCCAGGAAATGCGCGACCTTCAGGGCGTTGGCGCAATGGCGCTCGATCCGCAGGTCCAGGGTCTCCAGGCCCTTCAGCAGGACCCAGGCGTTGAAGGGGCTCAGCGCCGGTCCGGTATGGCGCAAATACGGCCCCAGCACGTCGTTGATGAAGGCCGCGTCGGACAGGATGGCGCCGCCCAGGCAGCGGCCCTGGCCGTCGATATGCTTGGTGGCGGAATAGACGACGACGTCGGCGCCCAGGGCCAGCGGGCTTTGCAGCACCGGCGTGGCGAAGACGTTGTCGACCACCAGCCGCGCCCCGGCCTTGTGCGCCAGTTCGGCCACGGCGGGAATGTCGATGATCTCCAGCGTCGGGTTGGAGGGCGTCTCAATAAAGACACAGGCGGTGGGCTGCGACAGGGCCTCGCGCCACTGGTCCAGGTCGGTGCCTTCGACCAGGACGGGGGTGATGCCGTAGCGCGGCATCAGTTCGGTGATGATCCACGAACAGGAACCGAACAGCGCCCGCGAGGCGACCACCCGGTCGCCGGCCTTGACCTGGCAGAGCAGGGCGGCATGCACGGCGGCCATGCCCGAGGCGGTGGCGCGGCAGGCTTCAGCCCCTTCGATGCCGGCCAGGCGGTCTTCGAACATGGCGACGGTAGGATTGCGGAAGCGGGAATAGACATAACGCTCGCGGGTGCCGTCGAAGCTTTCCTGCGCTTCCTCGGCCGAGCCGTAGACATAGCCCGAGGTCAGGAAGAGCGCTTCGCTGGTCTCGGAGAAGCCGGTGCGCTCCAGCCCGCCACGGACCATGCGGGTCTGGGGACGCCAGGTCTTGGCGTTGGGGGATGTGCCGTTCGAGGTGTTGTCGCTGCCCATCTTCCATCCTTCCTCAATTCCGTGGCCCGTGCCTGGCCGGGGCCGTTGCCACCCCCGGACCACAAATAAAAAAAGCCCCGACCAGAAAAAGGTCAGGGCTGTCTATCTTTCACGCCCGACCTTTTAGCCGCTTGTTTAACGTGGCCGCAAGCCGGTCGCTCAAATCACCACGAATCCACTGATAACCCGAGGCGCCGCAGGGCGTCAAGATTATGGGACGGGTAGCGGCGCAGATGAAGCTTTCAAGTCCAGATGGAAAGAGACCTTGCCCGAAGAAGGCTTATTCGTCATATCTCGCAATGCAACATTGCCGAACGGGCGGGAGAAGGATACGTGAGCACCGATATGTTCAGCCTCAAGGGTAAGAAGGGTCTGGTGGTCGGCATCGCCAATGATCAATCCATCGCCTATGGTTGCGCGAAGGCCTTTCGCGACCAGGGCGCCGATCTGGCACTGACCTATCTCAACGAGAAGGCCAAGCCCCATGTCGAGCCGCTGGCCGAGGCGCTGGACGCCGAGATCTTCGTCCCCTGCGACGTGCGCGGCGAGGGCCAGCTGAAGGCCGTGTTCGACGAGATCGAACGGAAATGGGGCAAGCTGGATTTCGTCCTGCATTCCATCGCCTTCGCTCCCAAGGAAGATCTGCACGGCCGCGTGGTGGATTGCTCGCGCGAGGGCTTTTCCATGGCCATGGACGTGTCCTGCCATTCCTTCATCCGCATGGCAAAATATGCCGAACCGTTGATGAAGGACGGCGGCACCCTGCTGACGGTCAGCTTCTATGGTTCGGAAAAGGTGGTCGAGCATTACAACCTGATGGGCCCGGTCAAGGCGGCGCTGGAAAGCTCCACCCGCTACATGGCCGCCGAACTGGGGCCCAAGGGCATCCGTGTCCATGCCGTCTCGCCCGGCCCCTTGAAGACCCGGGCCGCCTCGGGCATCGACCGCTTCGACCAGCTGATGGCCCGCGCCGCAGAACGCGCGCCCCAGCACCACCTGGTGACCATTGAGGATTGCGGCGCCATGGCCGCCTTCCTGGTCTCCGACGCGGCCAAGAGCCTGACCGGTTCGGTCGCCTTCGTCGATGCCGGCTACAACATCGTCGCCTGAAAACCTTCCGGGGCGGCGCCTCTTTCGCGCCGCCCCACCATCCCCTTGCAAGCGCCCGGCCCCTGACCTATAAATGAGTCCGCTTCCCGGCGCGGGTGTAGCTCAATGGTAGAGCAGAAGCTTCCCAAGCTTACGACGAGGGTTCGATTCCCTTCACCCGCTCCAATCCGCCATGCCGATGCGAGCTCGGCGCGTGATGCGGATTTCTTCCCGCCGTTCATGAATGTCTAGTATCCTCCGCCCCGCCTCGGAGCATTCCCGTTGCGCGGCTGTTGGTATGGGTATGGCGACCTATTTCACGAGTGACACCCATTTCGGCGATCATCGGACCCTGTTTATGTACCGGCGGCCGTTCGGTAGCGTGGCGGAGATGGATGCCGCGATGGTGGAACGGTGGAATACGGTGGTCGGGCCGGAGGACGAGGTCTGGCATCTGGGGGATTTCGCGGTCCGGTATTCGGCGGAGCGGACATCGGACTTGTTGCGGCGCTTGAACGGCATCAAGCATCTGGTCGTCGGCAATAATGATCCCGCGACCACGACCGAGGCGCGGGAATGGGAGTCGGTTCAGCATTATCGTGAACTCGTCGTCGATGACGTGCCTGTCGTGCTTTGCCATTACGCCTTCCGCTCGTGGAACGGCATGTATCGCGGGCGCCTGAACCTGCACGGCCACAGCCATGGCCGGTTGTCCTCCCTGAAAGGGCAATATGACGTGGGCGTGGATGTCTTCGCCTTCACGCCCGTCACAATGGCCGAGATCGTCGCCAGCCGGCCGCCGAAGCGGCGGGCGAAGAAGGCCGGGGCCGAGGCTGCCGTCACGGTTTCCAAGCCCGGCAGATAGAGGGGGAGGGGCGTCCGGACCTCTCTTCCTGTCCATCGGCATCTCGACGTCTGCGCCTTTGAACCATAAGGTCGTCTCCCCGCCGCCCGTTCCGGCGGCAGGGACTATGCAGACCACCAAAGCCTGAAGGATGTGCTCATGCTTTATGATGTCCGGACCTATACCTGCCGCCCCGGCACGGTGCAGAAGCAATTGGCCCTTTATGCCGAGCACGGCTATCCCGTGCAGGTGAAGCATCTGGGCGAGCCGCTGGCCTATCTGCTGGCCGAGACCGGGCCGCTGAACTCCTATACCCATATCTGGGTCTATGACAGCGCCGCCGACCGCGAGACCAAGCGCAAGGCCATGCAGGCCGATCCCGCTTGGCAGAATTACCTGAAGCTGAGCGCCGAGGCCGGTTATCAGGTCAGCCAGGAAAACAAGCTGATGACCTCGGTTCCCTTCGCGCCGGCCAAGCGCTGAGGCCCCGTTTCGGACGTCCCTTCAAGCGGTCCACGCATCGCGTGAGGGGACGTCCGAAACCCGCCGATGTCTTTGATCCTCCGCTCGGTCTGGAGGGGCAGCCAGATCAGGGCTGAAGCGGCGGAGGATCTCGGCTATGTAGAGGTCATGGCGGATCAGCGATCCGGTTCCGATGACGTGGGGCCGGGCTGACTGCAAAGAAGGAGAAAACAATGACAACGCTGACTGCTTCGGAAAGATCGGTCCTTCAGATGCTCTGGCCCGCCCAGGGGCGGGGAGCCGTTTGGACGCGGGGCCTGGTGCTCGCGCTGGCGGGGTCGGTGGCGCTGTGGGCTTCCGCCCGCCTGCAGGTGCCGTTCTGGCCCGTTCCGATGACCATGCAGACCCTGGTCGTGACCATGATTGCCGCCACCTTCGGCTGGCGGCTGGGTCTGGCGACCGTCATGCTCTACCTGGCGCAGGGCACGGTGGGCCTGCCGGTCTTCGCGGGAACGCCGGAACGGGGGATCGGGCTGGCCTATATGGTGGGGCCGACGGGGGGCTATCTTCTCGGCTTCCTGGCCGCCGTGGCGGTGATGGCGCCGCTGGCGGGCGACGGCCGGTCGTGGACGCGCATGGGCGTCGCCATGATCGCGGGCAATGCCGTCATCCTGCTCTGCGGCTTCCTGTATCTGGCCACGCTGGTCGGTGCGTCCCAGGCTTGGGCGGCGGGCGTTCTGCCCTTCCTGACCGGCGCCCTGGTCAAGGCGGCGCTGGGCACAGCACTGATGGTCGCGGGCTGGCGCCTGCTGGCGTCCTGGCGCCGTTGAGGGTTGTCGCTCGGCGGTGATAATCGAGGTCTCGCGCGCAAATCCTGTCCCGCGAGACCTCTTGCCGTCTTCTCTGCATTTCTGCCGTCGTCGTCCGCGCCTTCATGGTCATGGATGCGCGATGATTTTATATGACGAACAGATTGCCGGAAGTGATCCTTCTTTTTCTTTTTCATAAATACGGTTTATCACTTTTCTAAATAGAATTAATTGGATTGATTATATCCGGGGCGCCATTTTCGAGTCTCACCTTCCGGGAGACCGCTCCATGCGCGACAGCGTCAGCCACCGCCAATCATCAGAAACGGCCTGTCCTCCACTGCCTCGGACCCAGCCTGCCGGGGGCGGTGGTCTTTGGGCCGGTCTTCTGCTTACCGGCGGCATTGCGGGTTTCGCTTTGACGCTGCACTGGTTCGCATTGGTGCCGGGGCTCAGCCCCTTGATCCTCGCCATCGCTATCGGCATGGCTATCGGCAATGGCTGGGGCGTGCCGGTCCAGGCCAAGGCGGGGATCACCTTCAGTATCAAGAGACTGTTGCGGATCGCCGTCGCCCTGCTGGGGCTGCAATTGACGATCGGGCAGGTGATCGAGGTCGGCGCGACGGGACTGGCAATCATCGCGGCGAGTTTGGTGGCGACCTTCGTCTTCACGATCTGGGCGGGGCGGCGGCTCGGCATCGACCGGCGCCTGACCGAGTTGATCGGGGCGGGGACGGCGGTGTGCGGCGCCTCTGCCGTCATCGCCGCCAATACCGTGTCCGCGGCCCGCGACGAGGACGTCGCCTATGCCGTCGCCTGCGTCACCGTCTTCGGCTCCCTGTCCATGCTGCTCTTCCCGCTTCTGCCCGGCCTGCTGCAGCTGGATGCCCAAGCCTATGGCCTGTGGGCCGGGGCCGCCATCCATGAGGTCGCCCAGGTGGTGGCCGCCGCTTTCCAGGGAGGGCAGGCGGCGGGGGAATACGGCACCATCGCCAAGCTGAGCCGGGTGATGATGCTGGCGCCGCTGGTTCTCGTGCTCGGCGTCTATGTCGCGCGCAGGAATACCGCCGGTGGCCGACGTCCTGCCGCCAAGCCGCCGCTGCCGTGGTTTGTCTTCGGCTTCATCCTGCTGATGGTGGCGGGAAGCGTCTTTCCCGTTCCCGAGGCGGCCAAGGCCGGGATCGGGCAGGTGACGACCTTCCTCCTGTGCCTGTCCCTGGCGGCGATGGGGCTGGAGACGGATGTCCGCAAGCTTTGGGGCAAGGGTGCGCGGCCGCTGTTGCTGGGGGCTGCGGCTTGGCTGTTCATTTCCGTTTTCAGCCTTATTCTGGTGAAGCTTGTCTACTGAGGACCGCAGATGTGACGCTCGAGCAGATCCGGATTTTCGTCGCCGTCGCCGAACGCCAGCACATGACGCAGGCGGCCGAGGCGCTGAACCTCACCCAGCCGGCGGTCAGCACCGCCATCCAGACGCTGGAAAGCCGGCATGGGGTGGACTTGTTCCACCGCATCGGGCGGCGTATCGAATTGACGGAGGCCGGGCGGCTGTTCCTGGAGGAGGCCCGCGCGGTGTTGGCCCGCGTCCAGGCGGCGGAACTGGCCCTGTCCGAGCTGGGCACGCTGGCGCGCGGCACGTTGCGCGTCCAGGCCAGCCAGACCATTTCCAGCTATTGGCTGCCGCGCCATCTCATGGCCTTCCGCCGGTGCTATCCCAGGATCGACATCCAGTTGGCCTTCGGGAACACCGCCCAGGTGGCGAAGGCGGTGCTGGACGGGGCCGCCGATCTCGGCTTCGTAGAGGGCGAGGTGGAGGATGCCGCGCTATCGCGCCGCGTGGTGGCGCGGGACCGGGTCGTACTGGTCGTGGGGGCTGACCATCCCTGGGCGGAGCGCGCCGCCGTCGAGCCGAAAGAGCTGCTCGAAGCGGATTGGGTCCTGCGGGAAGCGGGATCGGGGACGCGGTCGGAATTCGAGGCGGCCCTGGAAAAGCTGGGCGTGCCGTTCCACCGCCTGCGGGTCAGCCTAGAATTGCCGTCCAATGAAGCGGTGCGCAGTTCGGTGGAGGCCGGGGCGGGGGCCACGGCGATTTCCGAACTGGTGGCGGCCTCGGGCTTGCGCTCGGGCGCCCTGCGGCGCGTCGGCCTCGATTTGCCGGAGCGATGCTTCTCCGTGCTCCATCACCGCGAACGCTACCTGAGCCGCACGGCGCAGGCCTTCCTGAAAATGCTGGAGGAAGAGGAGGGCGGGGCCTCGGCCTCTTGAGGCGAAGCCCGGAAACAAAAAAACCCCGCCAAGCGGGGTCTTCGGAACGGGCTTTTGATTTTTGGGGCAATGGTGCTGCTGGACAGGATTGAACTGTCGACCTCTCCCTTACCAAGGGAGTGCTCTACCACTGAGCTACAGCAGCGCTCCGTTGCGAGGCGCGCTTTATGCCACAGGGTTCCCGGGCTGGCAAGCCTCTTTCTGAATTTTTTTGGTTCACTTGACGAAACACCCTCCCGGTCGCAGATTCCTGCGGGTTTTCGAGGAGGCCAGGAGCGAAATGAGCGAGATCAAGGGGAAGGAAATCGGGGGAAAGAGCGAGGCCGAATTGCGCAAGGAACGCCTGGCCGCCGCCCTGCGCGCCAATCTGGGACGCCGCAAGACCCAGGCCCGCGCCCGGACGGAGCGGAGCGGGGAGGACAACCCGGTCCCGCAGGCCGATCGTGAGGAATAATACCCCTCTTTATGACGGCTAGGTGTTGAGGTGAGGCAAGGGCTGCGCTAAGAAGACGGCTTGATCTGAGGAGCCGTCCCTATGTCCGTTTTGCCCGATACCTGGATCCGCGACCAGGCGCTGAACCACGGCATGATCGAGCCGTTCACCGAAAAGCTTCAGCGCCAGGGCGTGATTTCCTATGGCCTGTCTTCCTACGGTTACGATGCCCGCGTCGGCCGCGAGTTCAAGATTTTCACCAATGTCGATTCGGCGGTGGTGGATCCCAAGGAATTCTCGGACCAGAGCTTCGTCGACCGCGAGACCGATGTCTGCATCATCCCGCCCAACAGCTTCGCCCTGGCGCGCACCGTGGAATATTTCCGCATTCCGCGCGACACGCTGGTGATCTGCCTGGGCAAGTCCACCTATGCCCGCTGCGGCATCATCGTCAACGTGACCCCGCTGGAACCCGAATGGGAAGGGCATGTGACGCTGGAATTCTCCAACACCACGCCGCTGCCGGCGCGCATCTATGCCAATGAAGGCGCCTGCCAGTTCATCTTCCTCAAGGCCGATCAGGTCTGCGAAACCTCCTATGCCGACCGCGCGGGCAAGTATATGGGCCAGCGTGGCGTGACCCTGCCGCGCCTCTAGGCGGCAGGGGCCGGTCAGGTCGCCTTCACTTCGCCTGATTCCCCTCCTATGACACGGCTGCAGCCGCGAAAGACGCGGCTGCTCATCACTTCTCGGGACAGTGCAATGGACAAGATCCGCATCCTCGGCGGCACCCCGCTCAAAGGTGTCATTACCATCGGTGGGGCCAAGAACGCCGCCTTGACCCTGATGCCGGCCTGCCTGCTCACCGACGGGACGCTGAGTTTGTCGAATCTGCCGCATCTGGTGGATATCACCACCATGGCGAATCTGCTGGCCCAGCACGGGGTGGAGATGAGCCTGGACGGCAATTCCCCCGAAGGCGGCCATACCGGCCGGGTGCTGGAGTTGACGGCGCGCGACATCACCAACACCACCGCTCCCTACGACCTGGTGCGGCGGATGCGCGCCTCGGTGCTGGTGCTGGGGCCGCTGCTGGCCCGCTGCGGCCAGGCCCGCGTCTCACTGCCCGGCGGCTGCGCCATCGGCACCCGTCCGGTGGACCTGCACCTGAAGGCGCTGGAGCAGATGGGCGCGAAGATCGAGCTGGCCGAGGGCTATATCGATGCCAAGGTGCCGGGCGGACGGCTCAAGGGCGCGCATGTGATCTTCCCCATGGTCACGGTCGGCGGCACGGAGAACGTGCTGATGGCGGCCACCCTGGCCGAGGGCGAGACCATCATCTCCAACGCCGCCCAGGAACCGGAGATCACCGACCTCGCCCAATGCCTCGTCGCCATGGGGGCGAAGATCGAAGGCATCGGCACTCCCACCCTGCGGGTGACGGGCGTGGACCGGCTGCATGGCGCCCGCTATTCGGTGGTGCCCGACCGCATCGAGACCGGCACCTATGCCGTCGCCGCCGCCATCACCCGTGGGCAGGTGGAACTGGTCGGCACCCGGCGCGACCTGATGACCTCGGTCGAGAAGGTGCTGGTGGAAGCGGGGGTGGAAATCTCCGACACCGAACGCGGCATGCTGGTCAAGGCCGATTCCGCCGAACTGGTGGGCGTGGACATCATGACCGAGCCCTTCCCCGGCTTCCCCACCGACATGCAGGCCCAGCTCATGGCCCTGATGGCGACGGCCAGCGGCGCCTCGATGATGACCGAGACCATCTTCGAGAACCGCTTCATGCATGTGCCGGAACTCAACCGCATGGGCGCGCGCATCAATGTTCACGGCTCCTCGGCCATCGTGCGCGGCGTCAAGCAGCTTTCCGGCGCTCCGGTCATGGCCACCGACCTGCGTGCCTCGGTCTCGCTGGTGCTGGCGGGCCTCGCTGCCAAGGGCGAAACCATCGTCAACCGCGTCTATCACCTGGATCGGGGCTATGAGCGGGTGGAAGAGAAACTGGCCGCCTGCGGCGCCCGGATCGAGCGTATTAAGGATAACGACCCGGCGGAGTGAAGGCTGGCGGCAGTCTCTCTTCTCTGAAATCCTGAAGCCTCGGCCATTCCAGTGGCCGAGGCTTTCGTATATACCGGGTTGCGTGATGTTTCGCCTGCGCTAGCTTTGGGGCGATATGGATTGACAGGCCCGGGCCTGGGAGTGGATGAGTGGTCGAGAACCAAAAGCTTGTGATTGCCCTGCCGAAGGGGCGTATTCTGGACGAGGCCATGCCTCTGGTGCGTGGCGCGGGGATCGAGCCCGAGGCGGCTTTCGATGACCCCAAGTCGCGGGCGCTGCGGTTTTCGACCAATCATCCGGGCATCGACATCATCCGCGTGCGCAGTTTCGACGTCGCCACCTTCGTGGCCTTCGGCGCGGCCCATCTGGGCATTGCCGGCAACGACGTGCTGATGGAATTCGGCTATCCGGAAATCTATGCGCCGCTGGACCTGAAGATCGGCAAATGCCGCATCGCCGTGGCCGAGCCCGCGGATATGGTGGAAAGCGACGATCCCCGGCGCTGGAGCCATATCAGCGTGGCGACGAAATATCCCGAGATCACGCGCCGCCATTTCGCCGCGCGCGGCGTCCAGGCCGAATGCATCAAGCTCAACGGCGCCATGGAACTGGCGCCGGTGCTGGGGCTGTGCCGTCGCATCGTCGACCTGGTGTCCACCGGTTCGACGCTGAAGGCCAATGGCTTGGTCGAGGTCGAGCATATCGCCGACATTTCCTCGCGCCTGGTCGTGAACCGCGCCGCCTTGAAGACGAGGCCCGACGAGATCGGGCAATGGATTGACCGTTTCCGTGAGGTTTCCGATGCCGCTTGAATTGACGCTTGGCTCTGAGGGTTTCGACGCTGCATTCGAGGAACTGCTCTCGAACAAGCGCGAGCATGCCGCCGACGTCAATGCGGTGGTGGCCGATGTGCTGGCCGATGTGCGCCAGCGCGGTGACGAGGCGGTGATCGAATACACCAAGCGCTTCGACCGCCTGGAACTGACGCCCGAGACGATGCGCGTGACGGCGGAGGAGATCGAGGCCGAGACAGCGAAATGCTCGCAGGAGACCTTGCAGGCCCTGGTCCTGGCGGCGACGCGCATCCGCGACTATCACGAGCGCCAGATGCCCTCCGACTTCTCCTACCAGGATGCGGCGGGGGTGCGCCTGGGGTCGCGCTGGACGGCGATGGAAGCCGTGGGCCTGTACGTGCCCGGCGGCACCGCCTCCTATCCCTCTTCGGTGCTGATGAACGCCATCCCGGCCAAGGTGGCCGGCGTGGACCGCTTGGTGATGGTCGTGCCCTGCCCGGACGGCAAGCTCAATCCGCTGGTGCTGGCCGCCGCGGCCGTCGCCGGGGTCGACGAGATCTACCGGATCGGCGGTGCCCAGGCCGTCGGCGCCCTGGCCTATGGCACCCGGACCGTGCCGCCGGTGGACAAGATCGTCGGGCCGGGCAATGCCTATGTGGCGGCTGCCAAGCGGCAGGTCTTCGGCACGGTCGGCATCGACATGATCGCTGGGCCGTCGGAAATCCTGGTGGTCGCCGACGGCGCCAACGATCCCTCCTGGATCGCCGCCGATTTGCTGTCCCAGGCCGAGCACGACACGGCGGCCCAGTCCATCCTGATCACCGACGATGCCGCCTTCGGCAAGGCGGTGATCCAGGCGGTGGAAAACCATCTCGCCACCTTGCCGCGTGCCGCCATCGCCCGCGAAAGCTGGGAGGCCCATGGCGCCGTGATCGTGGTGGACAAGCTGAAGAACGCCGTGCCGCTGATCGACCGCGTCGCGCCCGAGCATCTGGAACTGGCCGTCTCCGACCCCGACGGCCTGGCCGCCAAGGTGCGCCATGCCGGGGCCATCTTCCTGGGCCGCCACACCCCGGAAGCCGTGGGCGATTATGTCGGCGGGCCGAACCACGTTCTGCCGACGGCGCGCAGTGCCCGCTTCTCGTCGGGCCTGGGCGTTCTCGACTTCCTCAAGCGCACCTCGCTGCTGGGCTGTTCGCCTTCCGCCTTGCGCCATATCGGACCGGCGGCGGCGGCGCTGGCCGAGGCCGAGGGACTGGGCGCCCATGCTCTCTCCGTCACCTTGCGTCTGAACATGGACGGAGTTGAATGACCAGCCACTTGCGCGGGCCGCATCTGGTCCATATCCAACTGGATGAGAAATACCCGGTCCGGCGCAAGCCAGAGGTCGAGCATGAGCGCGCCGTCGCCATCTACGACCTGCTGGAAGATAATTATTTCGCACCCGTCTGCGAGTCCGAAGGCCCCTTCGCCCTGCACATCTCGATCGAGGACAACCGCCTCGTCTTCGACATCAAGACCGAGCAGGGCGAGGATGTCTCGAAGGTCCATCTGCCGCTGAAGCCTTTCCAGGGGATCGTGAAAGACTATTTCATGGTCTGCGAAAGCTATTACACCGCCATCAAGAAGGCCTCGCCGTCCCAGATCGAGGCCATCGACATGGGGCGGCGCGGCCTGCACAACGAAGGGTCGGAATTGCTGCGCGAGCGCCTGGCGGGGAAGGTCGAGATCGACTTCGATACCGCAAGGCGCCTGTTCACCCTTCTCTGCGTCCTGCACATCCGGGGCTGAGACGACGTGGGTGAACTGCCCGGCTCCGTATTGTTCGCCTGCACCATGAATTCGGTGCGTTCGCCCATGGCCGAGGCGATCCTCAAGCATTTGCACGGGCGGCATATCTATGTGGATTCGGTGGGCGTGCGTGAGGGCGAGATCGACGGCTTCACCATCGCCGTGATGGACGAGATCGGCATCGACGTCTCGAAGCACCGCAGCAAGGTCTTCGACCAGTTGGAGGATTCCTCCTTCGATCTGGTCATCTCGCTGTCGCCCGAGGCGCAGCATTCCGCCGTCGAGATGACGCGGACCATGGCCTGCGAGGTGGAGTTCTGGCCGACCTACGATCCCACCTTGACCGAGGGCAACCGAGAAACCCGGCTGGAGGCGTATCGCCAGGTGCGCGATCAGTTGATGGCCCGCATCAAAGAGCGTTTTCCCCTCATGCGCATGCCCGAACCCTAGCTTTAAGCACTATCGGTTCAAACGATTAGTGCGCGCCGGTGGTGAAAAGGCTTGACCTATTCCGCGCCACCCATCACTTATCTGTCCGCATCGACGATCAGGATTTAACGAGCACATATGGCTAAGGAAGACGTAATCGAATTCACCGGCACGGTGATGGAACTGCTGCCGAACGCAATGTTCAGGGTCCGGCTGGACAACGAACATGAAATTCTCGCCCATACCTCCGGCAAGATGCGCAAGAACCGCATCCGCGTGCTGGCCGGCGACCGCGTCAACGTGGAAATGACGCCCTACGACCTGACCAAGGGTCGCATCACCTTCCGCTTCAAGTAGTTCCTCCCTTGGCCGCGCCTCACCGGCTTGTCCTGGCCTCGGCCTCGCCGAGGCGGGTGGACCTTCTCAGGCAGATCGGCATCATTCCCGACGCGATCGATCCGGCCGATACGGACGAGAGCCCGCTCGCTGGCGAACTGCCTGCCGAGCATGCCCTGCGCCTGGCGGAAGCCAAGGCGCGCGTCGTTGCCGCCCGCCATCCCCAATCCTTCATCCTGGCCGCCGATACGGTGGTCGCCTGCGGCCGGCGCATCCTGCCCAAGGCGGAAACCGAGGCCCAGGCCCTGTCCTGCCTGAACCTGCTGTCGGGACGGCGTCACCGCGTTCTCGGCGGCATCTTCCTGATCGGCCCCGACGGCCGCACCGCCAAGCGCAAGGTCACCACCATCGTTACCTTCAAGCGTCTGGAGAAGGCCGAGATTAACGCCTATATGGCCTCGGGCGAATGGCAGGGGAAAGCCGGCGGCTATGCCATCCAGGGTCTGGCCGCGGCCTATGTGCGGCAGCTGAACGGCTCCTACACCAATGTCGTCGGGCTGTCGCTCTACGAGACCAATACTCTCTTGCGCGGGATGGGTTATGGCGCGGATCGATAAAGTCCTTCATTCCTGGGGGCCGGGCGAGCACCGCTTCGCGCTGCTGTCCCAGGGCCGTCTGGTCGAGCTTCTGGTCGATCGCGGCGGCCATTGCCTGGGCAGCGTCTGGCTGGGCCGCGTCGTCCAGGTCAATCGTGCGATCAATGCCGCCTTCGTCGATATCGGCGATGCCCAGCCCGGCTTCCTGCCCAGCGGTAAGGTCGGCGAGGGCGATGCCGTCATGGTGCAGGTGGTGGCCGAGGCCCAGGGCGGCAAGGGCGCCAAGCTGACCGACCAGATCACGCTGGAAGGCAGCATCGCCGTCTTCACGCCCCGCCGCCCCGGCCTGTCGGTGGCACGCAAGCTGCCCGAGGACGAGCGGGACCGCCTGACCGACCTGCTGGAGCGTCTTGCCATGCCCGGCGAGGGCATCGTGCTGCTGGCCGAGGCCGCGCAGGCCCAGGAAGACGAATTGGGTCCGGAACTGGCCTGGCTGCGCAAGCAATGGAGCGCCATCGAAGGCCGCCGTTCGCAGGCCAAGGCGCCGACCCTGCTGCATCGGCCCGACATGCTGGACCAGATCCTCGCCCGTCATGGCCGGATCGAGAAGATCGTCACCGACGATCCCGAAGCCTATGCTGATTTCACCAAGCGCCTGCCCGATATCGTCCATCTGCACCGCGACGGCCCGGTCTTCGACCTGCATGACGTGGAAGACGAGATCGAGCGCGCCTTGGCGCCGGTGGTCAAGCTGCCCTGCGGCGGTGCCCTGATCATCGAGACCGCCCGCGCCCTGACCGCCATCGACGTGGATTCCGGCGGTGCCAAGCCCGTCGATGCGAACCGCGAGGCGGTGGCCGAGGTCGCCCGTCAGATCCGCCTGCGCAATCTGGGCGGACAGGTGGTGGTGGACTTCATCCCCGTCGGCAAGACCGGCAACCTGAAGCAGCCGATGGAAGCCTTGCGCGGCAAGGTCAAGACCGATCCGGTCACGACCCATGTGCTGGGCGTCGGGCCGTTGGGATTGGTCGAGATCATGCGCGAACGCCGCCGCAAGCCGCTGGCGGACGTGATGCTGGCACAGGGGGCTGCGGCTCCTAAATCTGCCGAGACGCTGGCCCTGGAGGCCCTGCGCATGGCCCTGCGCGAGGTTCCGCATCTGCGGGGCCGTCCGGTGCTGCGCGCCGCCCCTGTGGTCGTCGATGCCCTGCAGCGCCTGCCTCAGGCCCTGGCGGAAGCCGAAGGGCGGCTGAAGCAGAAGCTGGAATTGCGCGCCGAGGCATCCCTGGCGCCCGGCGATTACCAGATCGTCGCGGGCTGAAGGGAAGGGAGTATGGGAGCGCTGCTCCCTTACCCTCGCCAGGAGGCTTGCCTCCTGGACCTCCTGATATTTGAGTATCCTCGCCCCGAGGAACCCCGGAAGGGGCGTCTCGAAGGGCGTAACTGCCAAGGAGGATGATCCCCATGGACAAGGTCACGCCCCTGCGGCGCAAGGCCAAGGGCTGCCCGATCTGCGGCAAGCCTGCCGAAGACCGCTACAAACCTTTCTGCTCCGCCCGCTGCGCCGACGTCGATCTGGGCCGCTGGCTGGGCGGGGATTACCGCATTCCCGTCGAGGACGAGCCTGAAGACGATGGCACGTTCGGGCCCAATGAAAAAGAGTGAGAAATCTTTCAAAATGGGCTGGACAGGCCCGGAAACATCCCCTATAAACCGCCTCCTCGACGCGGTGACGGACACCAACCCCGCCTAACAAGCGGAGCCGTCATCCCCGAAACCGGTTCACCCGGTCCGGCGCCCAGGTAGCTCAGTTGGTAGAGCATGCGACTGAAAATCGCAGTGTCGGTGGTTCGATTCCGCCCCTGGGCACCATCTATAAGCCCCTAAGACCGAAAGGTTTTGGGGGCTTTCCATTTGTGGAGTCGGTTGGCGGGCGGCTATGCCTTCCGTTCCGCAAAGGCATCTCCCGGCTTCGCCGTGACCAGCCACGTCATCCATTCCTCTGCGGCCGGATCGCCTTCGGCGGGAGCCCAGGGGGCGAAGTCCTTGTCTTCGGCGGGGGTGTAGGGGCCGGGCTTGACTTCCAGCACGACCGTTCCGGGTTCAAGGGCGGCGACGGCGTGGATGGATCGGGAGGGGAATTCGACGACTTCTCCCGCCGTGATCTCGGCGCTGTCTTCGATCCTGCCATCGGGGGCGAAGGTGACCGCCTTGATCCGGCCTTTCAGCACACAGAACAATTCCCAGACGCCGTCGCGATGATGATGCGGGCGGACATAGGAGCCGGGTTCGATGGCGTTCAGCAGCCTTTGGATCGGGTCGCCGAGATCCTGGTGGATGTTGTGGTTCAGCCGCAGGCGGGGCCGTGCGGCGGCTTGGGCGGAGAGACGGGCGAGCTGGGAAAGGTCGATGGTCAGCATGCTGTCCGCTCCTCAATCAGGTTTCAGCGCCTCGTGGGTTCTATCAGCACAAAGCCTTTCCGTCTCTTGCGCTTTTCAGCAGCCGCAATCGCAGTCTTTCGGGTCCGCCGGGTCGATGGCGACGAAGACGCGGGATTGGCCGGGGGTGAGAGGGGGAGAGCGGTGGACCAGGGGGGCGTCGTTGCCGGGCCAATGGGCGCCCTTCATCACGCCGACCCACCAGGGCCGCAAATGTTGGATTGCCCTCCGGTCGCGGCAGACCAGGCGATTGTCGCCTTTGCCGAGGCCCGAGCGGTCCAGGGCTTCTTCGGGCAGCCATTGGGTGCCGGCCCCGTCATAGGTGCACAGCATCCGTAGCGCGACATAGTCGAAGTGAAAGAAGCGGCAGGCATCGTTGGTGATGTGGTCGACGCGCAGCCGGGCCGCTGAAGCGCCGGTGAGGCCGCAGAAGGTTCCGACCAGTTGCTCCAGATCGGCGGCCAGGAGCTTTCTCTCCGTCTCATCCGGCAGGCCGGTGGCATCGAGAAGGCGATGGATGGCCGCGCTGCCGTCTTGGGCGGGAATGATGCCGCGCTGCCCGGCAAAGGCCCCGGCTTTACGCAGGAAGGAAAGGATGGCCGGGTCGGGCTGCCGCTGATAGAGGGCCAGCGTCACCCCTTCATCCCGGATCGCGGCAAGGCCCTCCAGGCTCTGCGTCTCGACGACTTGGGCGGGCGCGGGAGGCAACGGGCGGGCAGGGCGTTGGAGGCTCACTGTTTCGTCCTTGTCTTTCCGTTGGGAAGGATCACAATCTGTTACGTTATAACGTTATGAAATTTTGCCCGTCAATCGCACGCTTCCCTCTCTTCCTGTCCGGACTGGATTTCTCCGCCCCGAGATGCGATACCCTGCGGACAGGCAGTATCCCGGAGAGAGACCATGACGGCACATCCTGAGCAACAGTACCTCGATCTGCTCGAGAAGCTGCTGAAGGAAGGCGTGCGCCGGGAGGACCGTACCGGGACGGGTACCTTGTCGATCTTCGGCCACCAGATGCGCTTCGACCTAGCCGAGGGCTTTCCGCTTCTCACGACCAAGCGCATCTTCTTCCGGGGCGCCGTCCACGAGATGATCTGGTTCCTCAGCGGCAGCACCAATATCGGCTATCTGCGCGAGAACGGCGTGACCATCTGGGACGAATGGGCTGACGAGCACGGCGAGCTCGGTCCCGTCTACGGCAAGCAGTGGCGCGCCTGGGAAACCGCCGACGGCCAAGTCGTCGACCAGATTTCGCAGCTGGTCGACGGGATCCGGAACAATCCGACCAGCCGCCGCCTGCTGTTCACCGGCTGGAATGTGGGCGAGTTGCACAAGATGGCCCTGCCGCCCTGCCACATGACCTATCAATATTACGTGGCGGACGGCAAGCTGTCCGGTTCCCTGTACCAGAGGAGCGCGGATTCCTTCCTGGGGCTGGGCTGGAACATCTGCGAGGCGGCGCTGCTGATCCATATGCTGGCGGACCAAACCGGGCTGGAGGTCGGCGAGCTTGTCTGGTTCGGCGCCGACGTCCACCTTTACCTGAACCATATCGAGCAGGCCAAGGAACAGCTCCGGCGCGAGCCGCGCCCCTTCCCGACGCTCTCGATCAAGCGCCGTCCGCCGTCCATCTTCGAGTATCGCTACGAGGATTTCGAGCTGACCGGCTACAATCCCTGGCCGAGCATCGCCGCCCCCGTCGCGGTTTGAATGGGGCGCGGTCTGACCGCCGGGACGCGGCTTATGAGGAACAGGCCATGAGCATTCTGTCGCTGATCGTCGCCGCCGCCGAGAATGGCGTCATCGGGCGCGGCAACCAATTGCCCTGGCATCTGCCCGGCGACCTGAAATGGTTCAAGGCCAAGACGCTGGGCAAGCCGGTGGTGATGGGCCGCAAGACCTTCCAGTCCATCGGCAAGCCCTTGCCGGGCCGTCCCAATATTGTCGTCACCCGCGACCGCTCCTTCGCCGCCGAAGGCATCACCGTCGCCCATTCCCTGCAGGACGGACTCCATCAGGCTGAATCCCTGCTGGATGGCGGGGACGAGGTGATGGTGATCGGCGGGGCGGAAATCTTCCGGGAATGCCTGCCCCTGGCGCGGCGCCTCTACCTGACGGAGGTCCATGCCGAGGTGGAGGGCGATGTCTACCTGCCGGAGATCGACCGCGGCCAGTGGCGCGAGACCTTCCGCGAGCGTCATGACGACGGCGCGCTGCCCTACAGCTTTGTGGTGCTGGAAAGGGCTTAGCGAAGGCCGTCCTCCATCCCGGCGGGGACCAGCAGGGCGACGGGGAAGCCGCCGAACAGGGCTTCGGCGCGCAGGCTTTCCCCCGATGCCGTGACGGTCTCGCCGGTGAAGAGGTTGTGCCAGCTTCCACCATGGCCTTCGGGCAGGGGCAGCGTCGTTTCGCCCCAGCCTTGTGCCTCCAGCCCCACGGGTAGCCGTGTCGTCGCCACCAGCATGGCCGCACTTTCGGTCTGGCGCAGGAAGGCGCAGGCATGGTCGGCTTTCGCGCCGCTGGCCTCGATGGGGTGGTAGCTGCCCTGGGCGAACAGGTCCGGATGGCGGCGGCGCAGATCCAGCGTGCGCAGGATCATGCCCAGCTTGGCCGCGCCGTCCTGCCAATGGGCCAGAAGGTCGGGCAGGGGAGAGGTGCCGATCCTTTCCAGCATGTCGATGCGTTTCCGGTAATCCACCGGGCGGCGGTTGTCGGGATCGACGAGGCTGAGGTCCCACAATTCTGCGCCCTGATAAATGTCGGGCACGCCCGGCACGGTCAGTTTCAGCAGGGTCTGGGTCAGGCTGTTGGTGACGCCAAGCTGGGCGACCCGCTCCTGGAAGGGCAGGAAGGCTTCCAGGAAGGCGTTGTGGCGCGACACGTCCAGGGCGTCGCGGATGAAGCCGTACATGGCCTCCTCATAGGCCATGTTGGGCGCGGCCCAGTTGCTGTGCAGCTTGGCCTCGCGCATGGATTTCATCATCGCGCCTTCGATGCGCTTCCCGAAATCCTCCATGGCCTCGGGCGAGGGGGTGCCGCTGCCGGTCAGCTCGGCGGGCCAGGCGCCCAGCAGCAATTGATAGAAGAGGTATTCGTCGTTGCGGTCGGGCGGGGCGGTGCCTTCCACGTCGCCCCGGCGGGCGCGCAGCAGGCGGCTCCAGGTGCTGACCTGGCGTTCCCATTCCTCGGGCATTTCCGACAGCACGTTGATGCGGGCGCGGGTATCCTCGCCGCGTTTGGTGTCATGGGTCGAGGAGCCGAGCATGTTGTGGGGCCAGCGCTTCAGGCGTTCGGCATTGGCGGCATGGAAGGCAGCGACGGACACGCCGAAATGATCGGGATGGCCGCCCACCTCGTTGAGCGAGACCAGCCGGTTGTAGCGGTAGAAGGCGGTGTCCTCCAGCCCCTTGGCCATGACCGGGCCGCTATATTGCTGCACCTTCATCGCCAGCCGCACCACCGCATGGCGGCTGTAGCCGCTGCGCGGTTCGCGTACCAGGTCGGTGGTCAGCAGGGCCTGCAGGAAATCGAAGGCGCTGGCATCGGCGGCGTTTTCCTCGCGCCTCGCCTGGGTGATGGCCCAGTCCAGGTCGCGCCGGTCGGCCTCGTCGGGGTCGCTGCCGTCGATATAGGTGCGATAGACGGGAAAGCGGGCGATGATCTCCTTCAGCGCCGTATGCAGGATATGGTTGGTGAAGTCGCAGCTTTTGCGGTTGCTGCGGGCGATACGGGCGGCATCGCGGGCCAGCACGTTCAATTCGCTGGCCATTTCGTTTTCCATGATGCGGATCTTGCAATCGCGCACGATGTCGGCGAAGTCGCGGTCCTGGCCGGTGAAGTCGGCATAGAAGCGGCTGAGCGGTTCCTCTCCCGCCGGATCGACCAGCAGCCCGCCCACCAGATTGGCGAAATCGTAGCCGGTGGTGCCGTCGATGGGCCAGTCCTCGCGCAGGCGCTCGTGGCGGGCGAGGATCTTCTCGACGACCAGATAGATGGGCCGGGGGGACTTCTCGATCAGGCTCTCGCAATACCGCTTGGGGTCGAGCAGGCCGTCGATATGGTCGATGCGCAGGCCGTCCAGCACCCCGTTCTCGATCAGCTTGAAGACCAGGATATGGGTCAGGTCGAACAGTTCCGGCTCTTCCATGCGCAGGCCGGCCAGGTCGTTGATGTTGAAGAAGCGGCGGTAGTTGATGTCGTCGGCGGCGACGCGGAAATAGGCGGCGCGCCAGTGCTGTTCCTGGATAAGGGCATCCAGCGCGTCGGGCTGCGCGTTGAAGGACTCCACGGCGGCGGCGACGGCCTGGGCGATGTCCTCGCTCTCTCTCGTCAGCTGCGCCAGCCGGGCCTTCAGATGGGCAGCATGGCGGTGAACATGGGGGCGATGGGTGGGCAGACCGGCGAATTCGTCGCCCAGGCGTTCCAGTTCGAGATGGGCATCGCCCAGGATGCGGGCGTAATGCAGCGGGCAGATGGGCATCTTGTGGGTGTCGTAGGCCCAGACGGCGAAGCTGCCGGCCTCGGCATCGTATTTCAGCTTCAGCTGCCCGGCATCGAGCACCGCGCCATACTGGTCGCCGAGAAAGGGCACCAGCAGCTTGCCGTGCAGATAGCGGCGGTCGGGCCCCCAGTCGATGTCGAAATAGCCGGCATAGGGCGAGTCCTGGCCCCATTCCAGCACGTCCAGCCACCACAGATTGTCGCTTCCGCCGACGCCCATATGGTTGGGCACGAAATCCAGGATCTGCCCCAGTCCTGCCCGCCGGAGCGCGGTGACGAAGGCCTCGTAATCCTCGGTGCCGCCGAGTTCGGGATTGAGGGCGTTGTGATCGACGATGTCGTAGCCGTGGCTGCTGCCGGGCCGGGCCTTGAGATAGGGCGAGGCATAGACATGGCTGACGCCCAGCCGGGCCAGATAGGGCGCCAGTTCGGCGGCGCGGCGGAAGCCGAAATCCTTGCTGAACTGAAGACGGTAGGTGGCGCGCGGGATCACCTTGCCCGCGCCTTGTTTGCCGGTTTTCTCAGTCATCGACCGCGCCCCGCTGCTGTTTCACCGCATCGATCAGCGCCGCGAAGCGCGCATCCTGGCCGATTTCCTCCAGGCTGCGGGACATCTTGCGCCGCCACACAGGATATTGGTGCGTCGCGCCCGGAATGTTCACCGGATCGGCCTCATCCGTCAGATCATCAAGCTGAATCATGGCGATTCCGGATCGGCTGCGTGCCAGAAAGGCGTGGATGGACATAGCCAATTTGTCGGTCATTTCCCTTTCGTCGCCCTGGGCGAGGCCTTCCTTCCGCAGGGCATCGAGCAGGCATTGGCGGTCGCGGCGGCGGCGTTCGTGCTGCCGTTCGGCTTCGTCCGCTTCGGGATAGAGGCCGAGCGCCGCCTTCTGGTCGATATCGCTGCCGTCCCACCAGCTGCGCAGGGTCGGCAAGTCGTGGCTGCCGATCGTCGCCAGGGACAGGACCGGATAATCCCGGGGCGGGACGAAGGCCCCGTTTTCGCCGTCCTGCTCGAAGAACAGCACGCGATAGGACAGGATATGCGCCTTGGCCATGCGCTCGCGGAAGCCTTCGGGCACCGTGCCCAGATCCTCGCCGACGACGATGCAGCGATGGCGCTGGCTCTCCAGGGCCAGGATGCCCAGCATGTCTTCCATCGGATAGGTGACATAGGCGCCCGCTTTCGGCGTCTCTCCCGCCGGTACCCAATAGGTATGCTGCAAGGCCATGGCATGGTCGATGCGCAGGCCCCCGGCATGGCGCATATTGGCGCGCACCAGGGCGATGAAACCGGCATAGCCCTCCTCGCGCAGGGCATGGGGATTGAAGGGCGGCAGCCCCCAATCCTGGCCCGCCGGATTGAAGATGTCGGGCGGCGCGCCGACATGGGCTCCGGCCAGGGCGACATGGGGATTGGACCAGGTTTCCGCGCCCGAAGTGTCCGCCCCCACCGCCAGGTCGCGATAGAGGCCGATCACCATTCCTTTCTCGCGGGCATGGGCGGCGGCCTGGGCCAGTTGCGTGTCGGCGATCCATTGGCACCAGGCCAGGAAGTCAATGCGCTGCCGGTGCCTAGCGGCGAAATCGGCAATGGCGGGCGAGGCATGGTCGCGGAAGTCCTCGGGCCAGTTCTGCCAGCCAGCCTTGTCCGGAGCCTGGGCCGACATATGCTCGCGCAGGGCCTGGAAGACGCATAATTGCTCCAGGGGGCGTCCCTGTTCCCGGCGGAAGGAGTCGAAGGCCGCTTGGCGCTCGGGCGGGGCATGACGGATGAAATGCTCGAACAGGGGTTCGAGGATGCGCAGCTTCAGTTCCGTGACGGCGTCGTAATCGACCAGCGGCGCGTCCTTGACCGCGGCCAGGAGGGCCTGAAAATCGTCGGACGCCATCAGCCTTTGCGCTTCCTCGCATTCCATGAAGTCCGGAATGGCGGTGTGATCGATGTAAAGGACGTTCAGGAACAGGCGGCTGGCCGGGGAATAAGGGCTGGCATGGTCGGGATTGTCCAAGAACATGGCGTGCAACGGGTTCAGCCCGATCACTGCGGCGCCACGATTGGCGGCGAGTTCGACCAGCGTCTTCAGTTCGGTGAAATCGCCGATGCCCCAGGCGGTGGCGGCGCGCAGCAGGTAAAGCTGGGCGGAAATGCCCCACAGGCGCTGCTTGCCTTCGGCGAAGCCATCGGGCAGCCAGCAGCGTTCCGGCGCGACGATCAGCGGCATTTCCGCTTGGTCCCCCGGCCATTCCACGACCAGAAGATGATAGCCGCAAGGTAGGGCGGCCTCGATGTCCAGGCGGTCGGAGAGGTCGTCCTCGCCGCTTTCCTCTCCGCCCTCTTCGAGCCGGACGGTCCAGCGCAGCCTGCCGTCTTTGCCGGGCAGGGAAAGGGGGATGGAGAAGGGCCGCGCCGTCTCGCGCAGCACCATGACCGGGGGCAGGGGGCGTGCGGCTTCGCGCGCCTCCAGTTCTTCCAGGGATTGCCGGGCGGCCTGTTCGTCTTCGGCCTTCAGCCCCATCACCGCCAGCAATTTTCGCTTGGTCTCGGCGGGCGTGGTGACGGTCTTGCCCATGGCATTGACGTATTCGGCTTCGATACCCATTCGCCCGGCCAGACGGTCCAGGGCGGTGGTCCCACCGCCATCTGCCATTCTGTATCTCCTCAAGGATTGCGGGTGGAAGACAGCAGGTCCAGGACTCCGCCCAGGGGAATGGGCAGCCAGTCCGGCCGGTTGGCCAATTCGTAGCCGACCTCGTACAGCGCCTTTTCCATCAGGAACAGACGCAGCAGGCTGGCGGCATCATCCGGGTCGGGGGGAAGGCTGGGGCAGGCATGGGCGGTGGCGCGATAGGCCGTCAGGAAAGCCGCGCATGCTTGGTCTTCCCAGCCTCGCGGCGTTTCGGGGACGCTGGCGGCGGCATAGGCGAAGGAACGCAGCATGCCGGCCACGTCGCGCAAGGGGCTGGATTTCGCCCGCCGTTCTTCCAGGGGGCGCATGGGTTCGCCTTCGAAATCGATGATGAAGGCGTCGTCGTCCGACACCAGAACCTGACCGAGATGGAAGTCCCCATGGATGCGGGTGCGGACGAAGCCGCCATGATCCAGCACTTCCCGCGAGAGCGCGGTGTCCTTGATCCAGTCCATGACCGCCTGGTCCTGGGACAGCAGGCGGTCGGCGGCGGCAGCGCTTTCGCCTGTCAGGTTCGGCCGCGCCTGACGCAGGGAGGAGAGGATGCGGCGGGCCATGGACCGGCAGCCCTCGTGCCAGTTCTGCAGGACGGCGCCATCCACGGCTTCGGGGCGGAAGGCCTCCGCCGCGCCGTCCTGGGCCAGGGCCAGATGCAATTCGGCAGTGCGCTGGCCCAGGCGTTCGATCCAGGCGGTCAGCCGGGCCTCGTCGGCAGGATCGGCCTCGCGCAAGCAGGCGAGGACATGGCTCCAGCCGTCGCCCTGGTTGGGCACCATCTGCTGCATGACGCACAACGTCACCGCTTCGCTCTCCGTTCCCGCCAGTTCGGCCCAGCCGAGCAGCGGCGGCGTATGGGCGTAATGGGCGGTTTCCGTCAGAAAGCGACCCATTTCCAGCTCGGGATGCAGGCCGGGTTCCAGCTTGCGCAGGGCCTTCAGGATGGCGACCTCGCCCACCCGCACCGAACAATTGGATTGTTCCGCCGCCATGAAATGGACCGGCGGCGGGCTGGGCAGGCTTTGCGCCAGCTTGTCGAAGGCGGCGGTATGATGGAAGGCGATGCCCTGGACCGAGCTGCCCCGGCGGATTGCCTCGACCAGCGTCGCCACCACCTGGGGCTCGGTCAGGGCGTCGCGCAGCAAGCCCGTCTGGCCGTCGCGGGTGATGGCGCACAGGGCGGAGGGGGATGATCGGGCCGTCCAGTCCTCGATCAGGGGCAGGAAATAGGTCTGGGCGGGAAGGCCCGGTGGGCACAGGTCGAGCAGGCAAAGCTCGATCTTGCCGCAGAGGGCGGGAAAGCGCCGGACTTCGCGGATCCGTACGACCGGACGCCCGGCATCCTTGGCGCCGTACCAGCGGCATTGCGCCACGTAGTCCGGCAGGATTTCCTGTTCCAGGCACTGTCGTACCGAGGCATCCAGGAGGGGAGAGGTGGTGCCGTCTTCCGCCGGCCAAACGATGGCGGATCCTAAGCCAGAAGTCGAAGCCATGGGCGGCGTTCCCCTGCCAGCAAGATTGACCGTTGCAGTCAACATGCCCGCCGCCCAAGGGTTCCTGCGCTGGCGCCGGTCCCTCCCCGAAAGAACGGGACCTAGCGCCAACGGGGGAGGAACGAGGTTTTAAGAGGGGCTCTTCTCGCTGTTGGAGGCCTGGTGCAGCGGATTGGCATCCGGCAGGTACAGGCGGGTCTTCATCAGCACCACGTTGTAGGGATTCCAGGTCGACATCAGGAAATAGATGTCGCTATGGCTGCCATGCTCCCCCCGGGCGAAGCGGGCGATCTGGAAGGGGGCATAGGGGTCGCCGGCCAGATCGGGCGTATGGGGATCGGAAATGGTCTGGCAGGTGACGCCGTCATTGGAGACCATCTGGATCATCGTTTCGCGGTTGTAGATGAAATCGCAGAAGGCGTTGTCTTCGCTGGCGTCGAACAGCACCTGGGATTCGGCCCAGGGACCCCAGGGCTGGTCGGCGGTGCGGAACAGGATCTGGCTCTTGGGATAGCCGCAATTGTACAGCATCACCCACTTGCCCAGATATTCGTTCCAGGTGACCGACAATTCGCCGACGCAGGGCTGGTCGAAGAGCGGGGCGCTGTCTTCTTCCAGATGGCTCCAGATGGGCGAGCCGGTGGCTTGGTCGAGGCCTGCGAAGTAGCGGATGGCGGCCTTGTCGTCCAATCCGTCGGTGGGCAGGGCGGCCAAGCGCACGTCGCTACGGCGGTAAAGGCCGCTGCCCCACAGCAGCACGGCATCTTCCATTTCCTCGGGCAGGCCCGCGACCTTCCGCGAGTCCACGGTGGCGGCGGCGGCATTGATGAAATGGCTGGTCGAGAGATCGTATTTCTTTTCGAAATCGGCTCCGCCATTGGTGGACTTGGCCAGCACCGAGCGGCCCATGGGGGTGTGCGGAGTCTTGTCGGAGGTGGCGATGACATACATGGCGCCATTGGCGCTGAAACCGGCCGTCGGCACCGAGAAGGGGCCGCCATCGACGGTGGGAATGGTCATCGGACGGAAGCCGCCATCGGCTTCGGTGGGGATGTCGAGGGCCAGGCAGTCTTCGGGGTTGGTGGTGTCGGAAAAGGCGACGATGTCGCGGTCGGGTTTGCGATCCAGTCCCGGCATGGCATGGGTATCGCCGAACAGCACGACCAGACGGCCGTCATGTTCGAACGAGGTCCCCAGGTCGGTGCCCCAGAACTTGTAGCGGCTTTCCGTCAGGTTGATGGTCGGCTCGCCGGTGGAACGGTCGATCTCGCCCGTGACCTGGCAGATCTTCCTGGTTTCCGTGCGGTCCACCATCACGTCCCCGGGGACGGAAAGCGCGGGCGCCTGTCCGGAGGCGGACGGCCCCGTGAGGGTGAGGAAAACGGCCGCGGTCATCAGGAGCCACGGCTTGCGGCGATTAGGCTGAGCGATGATCGTATCCATGATGGGATAGACCCTGGCCCATAAGTGATAACGAAACCTTAACTCAATCGTGTAGTCGCCGAAGGCGCGGAAGGCCCCCCATAAAGTTGGCCGCTGGCTTCCGGTACGGAGTGTCGCGGGGCTTCCGAGGGCGACCACGGATGGATGGGGCGCTGGCGCAGCAGGGCCACCAGGCAGAACAGAACCGCCCAGCCATAGACGGAACCGGCGGTGGCCTGCAGCCACCAGGGGGCGTTGAGCAGGCCGAGGATGATCGGCACCGGCGCCACCAGCAGAACGGCGGAGGCCAGCAGCAGCGGCGACAGGGGCAGCACGAAGAAGACCGGCAGCAGGAACATGGTGTAATGGACCCAGGCGATGGGCGAGGCCAGCAGCGCGCCGAGCAGTCCCAGGGCGCTGACATGCAGGGCCGAAAGCCGCCGCTTGCGCATCCATACCCACAACGCCAGGCCCGCCAGCAGCCCGACGCTCAGCACCGTTCCCATCACCGGCGAGCCCAGGCGCTGGGTCAGGCCGGACAGCGAGGCATTGGTCAGGAAGAGGGCGCGGTTGGCGTCGTTCAGGATCAGTTCGACCCATTGCTGGTAGACGGTGGGGCCGTAGAGGAAAAGCGGGATCAGGCTGAGGAAGAGGGCGGAGGCTCCGGCGGCGAAGACCGGGCGGTAATAGCCGGCCAGGAACAAGAGGGCAGGCCAGACCAGGAAGTTGGGCTTGACCGCGACCACCACGCCGATCAGCAGCCCGGCGAGGATGGGGCGGTTGCGGTCGAGCAGCAGCCAAGCCCCCACGGCGGCCAGGACCAGGGGAACATAGATCTGCCCCAGTACCAGCGTGTCCCAGAATCCCGCCAGGGCCAGCGCCCAGAGCATCGGCAGCAGGCCGTTCTTGGGGAAGTAGCGGCGGATCAGCAGGTAGACCGTCATGCCGTAGCAGGCGAAGGAAATCGCCCACCACAGGCGGAAGCCCTGATGCGGGTCGAGCTTGGCGAATTGCTCGAAGAAGGGCAGCGAGATCGGCGGGTTGAGATTGGGATTCCATGATTCGAACCCCGGCAGGACCACATGGAAGGTCAGGGGATAGACGCCATAGGGATTGTCCCCGTTGGCTGCCGCCTCGCCCGAGGCGAAGAAGGAGCCGTAATCCATCAGGCTCGGCCGGGGCAGGGCGAAACTCAGGCCGTAGACGATGATGGCCAGCAGGGCGGCGATGGCCAGCAGGCTCGGCACCCGTCCTTTCAACCAGGAAGGGATGGGGGTCATGGCTGCATCTCCGGGGACTGTCGGGAAAGGGATTGAGTGGTGGGGGCTTGGTCGTATTCCAACTCGATCAGCGAGAAGGTCTGGTGGCAGTGGACCTCGCGCAGGGGCTGGTCCTGTGGCCAGCGGTCGCACGGAATGTGGTAGCCGATGATGAAGACGCCGGGAATCGGCGGCGTGATGGTGTCGCGCTTCTCGGCGACCGGGCGGGCCTGATTGACCAGCCAGCGTGCATCCTGCGGCGTGTAGATCCGGGGGACGGGATTGAAGGAAACCTGGTTGAATTCTTTCAAGGAAGAAGAAAAGACCAGCGGGTTCTGTCCCCGGCGCGCGAAGATGTTCGGCACCAGCGCGTTCCGATGGATGGTCGCGTACAGGGTCGTGTGCTCGTGGGCGGGCTTGATGTAGCGCGTGGCGAACCAGTCCCCCAGCTCGAAGGGATGGCCCACCGCCGTGATGATCACGCTGCCCGGCGGCACCTTGTTGAGGGCGGTCAGGACCAGGTCGTAATGGCGTTCCTGTTCGCGCCAGTCGCTTATCAGGCCGACGCTGCGGATGCCGACGATGCCGACCAGCAGGATCGCCGCCACCCGTCCCAGGCCCTTGGCGTTCAGCGGCGGGTTGTGCTTTTCGGGATCCGCCGGGCGCAGGCTCGCCACCAGTATCAGGGCCACGGCGATGACGATGCGTGAATCCAGGAAGAACGAGCCCAGCAGCGTATAGGGCAGGCTCATGACCAGCAGGAAGTAGATGCCGGCGATGGTCAGCAGGATACCGTGGCAGGAGACGCGGCGCGAGACCAGGGCCAGCAGGATGAAGCCCCCTACCAGACCCAGCGTCAGGAAATCCAGCGGCGGATTGCCCGACGACAGGACGCGGGTGAAGGGCATGGCCTTGCCGAACAGGCTGAAATCGAAGCGCGGCACCGGGTCCAGCCCGCTGGAGGGGCTGAGGGCGAAGAAGATCACCAGCGCCGGCAGGAACTGCGCCGCCGACAGGGCAAGGCGCAGGGCGCCCCGGCTGAGGGTCTGCCGGTTCACGCCGTCGCGGCGCAGGCTGCGCCCGACCCGATGCAGTTCGATGGCGGCGATGGCGAAGCCGTAAAGGCCGAAGGACACCAGATGGGCCAGGAAGATCAGCAGCGCGAGCAACGTGCCCACGGCCAGTTGCAGCCCGCGCGACTGGTTTTCCAGATGGAACCAGGCTGCAAGCCCGCAAAGCAGCAGCGCCAACCCCAGGTCGTAGTTGAGGAAGCCCCAGAAGAACATCTCGTGATAGAGCAGGGTGGCGGCGAAAAGCGGCCAGATGCTGTAATGCCCCGTCAGCACGCGGTTCAGCGCATAGGCCCCGCCCAGGGTCAGGGCGAAGGTCAGCAGCAGCAGCGCCTTGCCCGCCGCCAGGATGCCCATCACCGGCATCATCAGCAGCAGCACCACATCGGCCAGCACATTGGGAATCAGGAAGCTGGTGACCTCGAAATGGGCCGGGAAGACGCTGGAGCTTTCGTAATTGCCGATGACATGAACCCGCGCCAGATGGTTGGCGTAATCGAAAAGGGGCGGCGTTTCGACCACCAGCACCGGCAGCGAGGCCAGCAGCAGGCACAGGACGAAACACAGATGGGCCACAGTGGCATTTTCCTGCGAGGAAGAGGTAACCGGCCGTTCCGAGCTGGCGACACGAATGATCCCTTCGCTAGCCGTCAAATCTCGTCTCCACATGGTGTCCATTGGGCATGATAGGCGTGAAATTCCGCCTCTCTGGCGGCAGGAGGCGCCCCTGAGGGTTTCATAAGCGGCTTCGGAGAGGATTGTACAATGCTGCGAAAGGACAGAAGGCGTGACCCAAGTGGATGGTGACGCTTTTCTTCACCTAAAGATGTAAGTCTAATTCTTTTGTGTTGCGCCGCAGCATCAGTAGGTAGAGAGCAGAAGGAGATGTTGAATCACAATTAGCGGGACCCAAAGTTAGCTCCTGATTTACCGCTGGGCACCATCATCTTTACTAGCTGATTAGGGGAACAGAGGGTGAAATTTGCAACAAATCTGAATCAAACACCTTCTGTCGCTCAATCGGAAGCGAGCGAACTTCCATTGGTCGTGGACCTGGACGGGACACTGACGCGCAGTGACCTTCTGGTTGAATCGTTTTTCCGCCTTCTTGCTCTTAACCCGCTCAGCTTTTTCAAGCTGCCGTTCTGGCTGATGAAGGGCAAGGCCGCCTTCAAGGCGAAGATCGCCGATCATGTGGTGCTCGATCTGCACCTGCTGCCCTTCAACGAGGAACTGGTCTGCTATATCCAGGCGGAGCGCGCGCGGGGACGCAAGATCTATCTCGCCTCGGCCTCCGACCGCCGCTATGTCGAGGCCCTGGCCGACCATCTGGGATTCTTCGACGGCGTTTTCGCTTCCGACGGCACCACCAATCTGGGCGGCAGTGAAAAGGCGCGTGTATTGTGCGAGACCTTCGGCGAGAAGGGTTTCGACTATGCCGCCAATGCCGAGGTGGACCTGAAGGTCTGGGAGAAATGCCGCCAGGCCATCCTGGTGGACGTGCCGCACCGGGTGCGGAAACTGGCGACCAAGCGCTGCGAGAATGTCCATGAGGTCTCGCCGCCGCGCACGCCCAAGCAATTGGTGCGCGGCTACATGAAGGCCATGCGCCTGCATCAATGGTTGAAGAACTCCCTGGTCTTCCTGCCGGCCCTGGCCAGTCACAGTTTCGATGCGGCGACGCTGGGCAATGCCTTCCTGGCCTTCCTCGCCTTCAGCCTGTGCGCGTCGAGCGTCTATCTTCTCAACGACCTGATCGACCTGCCCAACGACCGGGCCCATCCGACCAAGAAGAACCGTCCCTTCGCCTGCGGGGCGGTGCCGCTGTCCCACGGCATACTCCTGATACCCTTGCTCCTGATAGGAGCGGCAGCCATCGCGCTGTTCCTGCCCTTGGCCTTCGTCGCCATCCTGGCCGCCTATTACTGCACGACCTTGCTCTACTCGGTCCTGCTCAAGCAGAAGATCGTGGTGGATGTGCTGACGCTGGCCGGGCTCTATACGCTGCGCGTGCTGGCCGGGGCGGCGGCGACGGGAATCATGGTGTCGGAATGGCTGCTGGCCTTCTCGATGTTCCTGTTCCTCAGCCTGGCGCTGATCAAGCGCTACAGCGAACTGGTCGACCGCCTGCGCAGCAGCCGCAAGGGCAAGGCCGCCGGACGCGGATACGGCACCGACGACACCCCCATGGTCGGCGCGCTGGCCGGGGCCAGCGGCTTCGTCTCGGTGCTGGTCCTGGCACTTTATATTAATAGCCCCGACGTGGACCTGCTCTACAACCACCCGGAAGCCCTGTGGGCCATCGGCATCCTGATGCTCTACTGGGTCAGCCGCATCCTCATGCTCGCCCATCGCGGCGAGGTCCATGACGACCCGGTGGTCTTCGCCGTCAAGGACCGCATGAGCCTGCTGACGGTGGGGCTGGCCGGTGTGGCCGTGATCGTGGGGTCGCTGCCTTGAACAACCTTACCCTTGTCGGCCGCTACGTGCTGTTCGCGGTCATCGCCACCCTTGTCAATCTGGCGACCCAGCATCTCAGCCTCGCCACCTACAACGATCCCCATTTCGGCCTGCCTCTGGCCATGGTCGCCGGGACCGCCACCGGCTTGGTGGTGAAATACGTGCTGGATAAGCGCTGGATCTTCGGCGACATGTCCACCGGGCTTGCCACCCATTCGCGCAAATTCGGGCTCTACACCCTGATGGGGCTGTTCACCACGGCCATCTTCTGGGGCACGGAACTGACCTTCTATGCGGTGTTCCAGACGTCCCACATGCGCGACCTGGGGGCCATCATCGGCCTGTCCATCGGCTATGTGATGAAATACCGCCTGGACAAGCGCTTCGTCTTCGACCGCGAGCAGCTGACATGATGCTGTCCGGCTGGGGAAACTTTCCCCGTCTCGATTGCCGCGTGGCCGCCATGCGCGGCGTGGAGGACATCCGCGCCGTGCTGGACGAGGCGCCGCTGATCGCACGAGGCAATGGCCGGTCCTACGGCGACGCCGCCCTGCAGCCCCATCTGACCCTGCTCAGCCGCCATCTCGACCGCTTCCTCGCCTTCGATCCGGCGAATGGCCGGCTGACCTGCGAGGCCGGGGTGCGGCTGGAGACGATCCTGGAGGTCTTCGTGCCGCGCGGCTGGTTTCCGCCGGTCACGCCGGGCACCAAATTCGTCACCGTCGGCGGCATGATCGCATCCGACGTGCATGGCAAGAACCATCACGTCGCCGGATCCTTCGGCCGCCATGTGGAAAGCATGCGGGTGATGGTCGCCGATGGCCGCATCCTGGAATGCAGCCGCCAGGAACATGCCGATTTGTTCGCCGCCACCATCGGCGGCATGGGGCTGACCGGCATCATCCTGTCGGCCAGCTTCCGGCTGCTGCCCATCCAAAGCGCCTGGATCCGGCAGGAAACCATCCGCGCGACGACGCTGGAAGAGACGCTGGAGGCCTTCGAGGAATCGGCGGATTGGACCTATACCGTCAGCTGGATCGACTGCCTGCAAGGCGGCAAGTGCCAGGGCCGTTCGCTGCTGACGCGCGGCGAACATGCCATGCCCGACGAACTCCCCGCCGAGGTTGCGTCCCAGCCCTTGCAGCCCCGGCGCAAGCGCCTGAAGCGGGTGCCGATGGACTTTCCGTCCTGGGCGCTGAATTCCTGGTCGGTGCGGGCCTTCAACGCCTTGTATTACGGTGCCGCGCCGAAGACGGCGGCGCCGCGCATCGTCGATTACGACAGCTTCTTCTATCCCCTGGATGCCATCCTGGAATGGAACCGCATCTATGGCCGCCACGGCTTCACGCAATATCAATGCGTGTTGCCCAAGCAGGCCGGGCGCGAAGGGCTGCGGCGCCTGCTGAACACCATCCAGAAGACCGGCAGCGGCTCCTTCCTGGCGGTGCTGAAGCTGTTCGGCAAGCAGGACGACCTGATGTCCTTCCCCATGGAAGGCTATACCCTGGCCCTGGACTTTCCGTTGCGCGGGCCGACGCTCGGACTATTGCTGGAACTGGACGCCATCGTCGCCGATCATGGCGGACGCCTCTATCTCGCCAAGGACGCCCGCTCGACGCCGCATATGTTCCGCAAGGGCTATCCGGGGGTGGAACGGTTCCAGGAGATCCGCGCTCACTACGGCGCGCGCGGCAAGATGCAATCCCTCCAAGCGGAGCGACTAGACCTATGACTGCTTCAGTTGCGGGAAAGGACCCCGTTCTCGTTCTCGGTGCCATGTCCGATATCGGCCGCGCCATTGCCCAGGCCTATGCCGCCGAAGGCCATCCGCTGCACCTTGCCGCCCGCCATCCCGAGCGCCTGGAGACCGAGGCCGAGGACATTCGCATCCGCCACAATGTCGCCGTTGCCACCCATGCCTTCGACGTGCTGGACCTGGAGGGGCACGGCCCCTTCCTCGACGGCCTGGACCCTGCGCCTTCCGTCGTCGTCTGCGTGGTCGGGCTGCTGGGCGACCAGCAGCGTTCGGTCGAGGATCCGGCGGCGGCCGAACTGGTCATGCGCACCAATTACATCGGCCCCTCGCTGATTCTGGAAGCCGCCGCCAAGCGCCTGGAAAGGCGGGGGCAGGGCGTCCTTATCGGCGTCAGCTCCGTGGCGGGTGATCGTGGGCGCGGCTCGAATTACGTCTACGGCTCGGCCAAGGCAGGCTTCACCGCCTACCTGTCGGGGCTGCGCGCCCGCCTGTGCAAGAGCGGCCTGCGGGTGATCACCGTCAAGCCGGGCTTCGTGGATACCCGCATGACCGAAGGCATGGACCTGCCCAAACGCCTGACCGCCCAGCCCGAGGAAGTCGCCAAAGCCGTCATCGCCGCCCATCGCCAGGGCAGGGATGTGATCTATGTCCGCCCCATCTGGCGCATGATCATGACCGCGATCCGCGTCCTGCCGGAGCCGGTGTTCAAGCGGGTGAAGATTTAGAAGGGCGCTGTCCGATTCACTGGGGCTTTGGCATCACCGATTCCCCTCGTCATTCCCGCGAAAGCGGGAATCCACTCAAGCCGGTGTTTCGCGGATCGAGATGGACTCCCGCTTGCGCGGGAGTGACGGAGGAAAGAGGGACACGGGCCTTTGGCGGGTTCGGACAGGGCCCGGACAGCGGGAGTCAGGTCTTTCCTACGCCGTCAGTTTCCCGATCAGCTCGGCCTGGTCCGGCCAGCCGGCGAGCATGTCCTCGGCCTTGCCGTGGTCGTAATCGGCGAATTCGAAACCGGGGGCGACGGTGCAGCCGAGGAGGGCGAGGCGGCCGCCATCGACCAGCCGCGCCCCTTGCCAGACACCGGCCGGAACCACCACCTGGGGCGATTGGCCCGCTTCCAGGTCGGTGCCCAGGACGACGCGGCGGGAGGTGCCGTCCGGGTTCAGGTGCAACTGCTCCACCGGGTCGCCGAGATAGAAGTGGAAGACCTCGTCGCTTTTCAGGCGGTGCAGGTGAGAGAAGGTGCCCGGCGTCAGCAGGTAATAAATGGCGGTGCCGAAGGACCGCCGCCCGGTATAGCGCCCGGGCAGGGCACTCGGCTCGATCCCTTCCCCGGCCCGCCAGGTCTCGCGGAAGAAGCCGCCTTCCTCGGGATGGGGAACCAGATCGAGCAGGGCGATCACCTTTTCAGCCGTCAGCACGGGCATCTCCTCCCTTTCAGGATCTACTGCGCCCGGCGGTAAGGGCCGAATTCCACCGGCACCCAGGCATAGCCCTGGCCTTCGTTGCGGACATGGCCGATGCCGGGGAAGGGCAGATGCGCGCCGGCGATGGCCAAGCGGTCGCGGGCGGCTTCCTCGAGGATGCGCTTGCGCGTCGCCAGGGCCGCTTCCTTGTCGGTGTCGAATTCGATGACGACTTCGGGACGGGCGAACTGCACCGCATGGCTGTGGATCACATCGCCCCAGATCAGCAGGGTCTGGTCTTCCGAAGCGACCAGAAAGCCGCTATGGCCCGGCGTATGGCCGAACAGCGAGACGGCGGTGACGCCCGGCAGGATTTCCTCGTCCTGGGCGAAGGTCTTGAAGCGGTCGGCGGCGACATAGGGCGCCACGGACTCGCGCGCCATCTTGAAGAAGCCCTGCGCCTCTTCCGGCGCCTGGGCGGCAATGGCTTCGTCCAGCCAGTAAGCGGCATCTTCCTGGGCCGCCCAGACTTCGGCATTGGGGAAGGCCGCTTGGCCGTCGGCGGCCAGAAGCCCGGCGGCATGGTCGCCATGCAGATGGGTCAGCAGCACGGTATCGACCTGCGCCGGGTCGTAACCGGCCGCCCGGATATTCTCGGCGATGCCGCCCAGGGTGGGGCCGAAGGCGCCGCCTGCACCGGCATCCACCAGCACCAGCCGCGATCCGGTATGGACCAGATAGGCGTTCACCGCCGTCTGCACGCCCGGCGTCGTTTCCAGGAACATGCGCGCCAGCAGGCTTTGGATGTCGTCCTCGGCGATGCCGCTCAGCAACTGGGGAGGCAGGTCGACATAGCCGTCATAAAGGGCGGTGACCTCGAACTCTCCCACGGCCATGCGGTAATAGCCGGGAACCTGGTTCTGTTGTTGCGCCGGGGGTTCGGCATGGACGGGAGACAGGGCCGCGACGCCGACGGCGGAAAGGGAAAGCATCAAGGCGAGGCTTGCCCGCTGCATGAAGAGACGTGCCATCTTGTCCTCGGGGTCTGATGTGTGAAGACGTAAAGTCCAAGGCGAATAAGATTGGTCGGAACTCTATCATGACAAGGCGGGCGAGGGCGAACCCGTATGGTGAAGGATACCTCCGCCACACGGGCCCGCCGCATCGCCGGAGCGAAAGCGTAATGCAGTAAATCTGCATCACGCTTTCAGTTTATAAGTTTGCCCTTGCAGGGCGCGCGCCTCCGCGCGCTTGGCCGCGGCCTCAACGGCCGCAGGTCGCAGGACGCAGCATGCGTTACATGTGACGCATGCTGCTCGGAGATTACATCAGCCCCCAGACGGCAAAGCCGATCATGGCGATCAGCGTCGTGATGGCCAGGGTGACGACGAACTTCTTTTCCTGGGGAGTGGGATCACCAGACATCATGCTTCTCCATTGCGCGGCCATCCGCCGCGCAGAGTCTGAATTTCAGGACCTGTCGGATATGCCCTGCCAAGCAGGGCCGGATCAGGCCGGAGGACCGATGGGGAAGCGTGAGGACAGGTGGCCGGACAGATGCAGGGCTGTCCCGTCCGCAGCGGCCGGGGCGAGGGCGGCGAAGAGTGGCTGCGCGCCCTGCGGCAGGGATGCCGGGGTACCGGCTTGCGGGAGGTCCGGGGCACTGCCGGGCAGTCCGCGCGGCAGAAGGCCGGGCTTCGCGGACAGAAGGGCCGGAACGGCATCCGGGCCCCGGACCTCCCCTTTCTCCACCTGGGACAGGGAAGCCTGGGCGAGGTCGGCGGAAGAGGGGAAAGGCCATTGCTTCTGGCCCAGTTCCGCGAACAGCATGAACAGGACCGCCAGCAGCATGGCTGCGACGTATCCTTCCTGCCGTGCGAAACCAGATTTGGCCAAGGCCGAGAGCCGTCCGAAAAAAAAGAGTCGATAAACTCTAGACTACAATGTTCCTGGGCTCTCCTGCCACTGCTGCTTCGATATTATCCACAAGCTGGTCGGCCAGGCCCTGAATCGCTTCGCGGCTGGCCCAGGCGACATGGGGCGTCAGGATGAAGTTGGGCAGGTCCAGCAGGCCCATCAGCGGGTGGTCGGGCGGCGGCGGCTCGACGGTCGCGACGTCGAAGCCCGCCCCGGCGATTTGGCCGCCGCGCAAGGCCTCGGCCAGGGCCTGCTCATCGACAATGCCGCCACGTGCGGTGTTGATCAGCAGCGGCTTGCGCTCCATCAGGGCGAATTCCCGCGCCCCGATCATGTTGCGGGTGGCTGCCGTCAGCGGGCAATGCAGGGTGATGATGTCGGCCCGGCGCAGCACCTCGTCGAAGGGGGTGTAGAGGCGGCCCATGCCGTCGCGTCCCTTATGGGCGGCGAACAGCACCTTCATCCCGAAGGCGGTGGCGATCTTCGCGACCGCCTGGCCCAGCGCCCCGTCGCCGATGATCCCCAGGGTCGAACCGGCGAGGTCGCGGATGGGATGGTCGAAGAAGCAGAAGCGCCCGGATTCCTGCCACCGGCCTTGCTTCACCGAGTCGTGATAGGCCGCGATGCTGCGGCGCAGGGCAAAGATCAGGGCAAAGGTATGTTCGGGGACGGTGTGAAGGGCGTAATCCCGGATGTTGAAGACCCGGATACCGCGTTCGGAACAGGCGGCAAGGTCGATGACATCGGTTCCCGTCGCGGCCACGGCGATCATTTTCAGCTTCGGTGCCTGGGCCAGGGTATCGCGCCGCAGGGGGATCTTGTTGGTGATGACGATGTCCGCGTCCCGGATGCGTTCCGCGATCTCTTCCGCCCCGGTATGAGCATAGAGGGTCAGGCGATGGGGAAAGGAGAAGGGCCGCAACACGGTCTCGGGCGACAGGGTGTCGCGGTCGAGGAAGACCACATGAAGCGGAACGGCGGGTGCAAGGGTCATGCGGAAGGACTCTCCGGGATGCACGGGACGAAAAGGATGCATCCGCCAACCCTCTGGAGCAAGGCGGGATTTTCGGTCAGGATTACCGCCAAGAACAAGGAGGGGCTCCTGATGGAAGACAAGTACAAGGCGCTGCTGCGCCGCATGTTCGATGCCGCCGTCGCCGCCGCGCAGCCCGCGCTTTGCGTGCCGCCGTATCTGCCTGCCAAGGCGCCGAAGCGCTTGGTGGTGATCGGGGCGGGAAAGGCCTCGGCCGCCATGGCCAAGGCGGTCGAGGATCACTGGCAAGGCGAGTTGTCGGGGCTGGTGGTCACCCGCTACGGCTACGGCGTTCCCTGTAACCGGATCGAGATCGTCGAAGCCGCTCATCCGGTACCCGACGAAGCCGGTCACGCCGCCGCCCAGCGGATGATGGAACTGGCCCAAAGCCTGACGGAAGAGGACCTGGTGCTGTGCCTGATCTCGGGCGGCGGTTCGGCCCTGCTGCCTTTGCCGCTGGAGGGCTTGAGCCTGGAGGACAAGCAGGCGGTCAACCGTGCCTTGCTCGCCTCGGGCGCCACCATTTCCGAGATGAATTGCGTGCGCCGCCACCTGTCCGGGATCAAGGGCGGGCGGCTGGCGGTGGCCTGTCACCCCGCCCGCGTGGTGACCTTGCTGATTTCCGACGTGCCCGGGGACAATCCCATCGACATCGCCTCCGGCCCCACCGTGGCCGATCCGACCACCTGCGAGGATGCCCTGGCGATCCTGCGTCGTTACGACGTGCAGGTGTCGCCTGCGGTCCGCGCGGTGCTGGAAAGCGGGCGGGGCGAGACGGTCAAGCCGGATGATCCGCGCCTTGCAGGGATCGAGACCCATATCGTCGCAGCGCCTCGCCTCGCCCTGGACGCCGCCGCCGCCGTGGCCCGCGAGGCCGGTATCCCCGCCTATATCCTGGGCGACAGCATCGAGGGCGAGGCCCGTGACGTGGGCAAGGTGATGGCCGGTATCGCCCTGCAGGTGGCCGAACATGCCCATCCTTTCCAGACGCCCTGCGTGCTGTTGTCGGGCGGCGAGACCACGGTGACGGTGCGCGGCAAGGGGCGCGGCGGGCGGAATGTCGAATTCTTGCTTTCGCTGGGCATCGCCTTGAACGGGCATCCCTCCATCCATGCCATTGCCGGGGATACCGACGGCGTGGACGGGCTGGAGGAAATCGCCGGGGCCGTTCTCGCCCCTGACAGCCTGGCGCGGGCCTGGGCCAAGGGCATCAAGCCGAAGGACAGCCTGGATGCCAATGACGGCCACGGCTTCTTCGAGGCCTTGGGCGATTCCGTCGTCACCGGCCCAACCCTGACCAATGTCAACGACTTCCGCGCCATCCTTATCCTGCCGAAGACCTGAGAGAGTTGCGACTTCTTAAGTTAAGCTTGCGATAGGCTAAGAATAATTTTCTGTACGTAATAAATCCTGAACCTAAAGATTGACGGCAAAGCGCTTGGGCAAAAGCCAAGCGCCGAAGCGGCGTGGATCGCTTTGGCTGCACTTTGGGAGGACAGGATGACATATGACGATTGCGGCGCACTTTTCCGGCGCCAAGCCTATGTCGGGGGCACGTGGATCGATGCCGATGACGGCCAGACCGTCACTGTGACCAATCCGGCCAATGGCGAGGTCATCGGCACCGTTCCCGCCCTCGGCGCGGCCGAGGTCGAACGGGCCATCCAGTCCGCCCGCGACGGTTTCAGGCTATGGCGGGACAAGACGGCCAGCCAGCGGGCCGAGGCGTTGCGCCGCTGGCATGGCCTGATCCTCGACCACCGCGCCGTCCTGGCCCGCATCCTGACCACCGAACAGGGCAAGCCGCTGGCGGAAGCCGAGGCCGAGGTGGATGCCACCGCCTCCTTCTTCCTGTGGTTCGCCGAGGAAGCCCGCCGCGTCTATGGCGATATCGTCCCGGCGCCGCGCCAGGGCCAGCGCATCCTGGTGACCAAGGAGCCGGTGGGGGTCTGCGCCGCCATCACGCCCTGGAACTTCCCGCTTTCCATGATCGCCCGCAAGGCCGCCCCGGCCGTCGCGGCGGGCTGCTCGATCATCATCAAGCCGGCGGAAGCCACGCCGTTCTCCGCCCTGGCCCTGGCCGTTCTGGCCGAGAAGGCGGGCATTCCGGCGGGCGTCTTCAATGTCGTCACCGGCCCGGCGCGGGTGGTCGGCGGCACGCTGATGGACAGCCCCGTCGTGCGCAAGGTCACCTTCACCGGCTCGACCCCTATCGGCAAGCTGCTGATGCGCCAGGCCGCCGATACCGTCAAGCGTGTCTCGATGGAACTCGGCGGCAATGCGCCGCTGATCGTCTTCGAGGATGCCGACCTGGATCGCGCCGTGACCGGCATCATGCAGTCGAAGTTCCGCAATGCCGGACAGACCTGCATCTGCTCGAACCGCATCTTCGTCCAGGACGGCATCTATGACGCGGTGGTCGAGAAGCTGGTGCGGGCAATCGAGGCCCTGCGTATCGGTAACGGCTTGGAAGAAGGCGTGACCATGGGGCCGATGATCGATCCCCGCGCCGTCGCCGATGTGGACAAGCTGGTCCAGGATGCCGTCACGGCCGGTGCATCGGTGGCGAAAGGCGGGAAGCGGCATCCCCAGGGCGATAGCTTCTATGAACCGACCTTGCTGACCGATGTGACCCCCTCGATGTCGGTGGCGAGCGAGGAAATCTTCGGCCCCGTCGCCCCCATCATCCGCTTCTCGACCGAGGAAGAGGTGATCGAGCTGGCCAACGACACCCCCTTCGGCCTCGCCTCCTACTTCTACACCCAGGATCTGGCGCGGGCCTGGCGGGTTTCGGGCGCCCTGGAATACGGCATGGTCGGCCTGAATGAAGTCGCCATCTCGGTCGTCGAGGCGCCCTTCGGCGGCTTCAAGGAATCGGGTGTCGGCCGCGAGGGCTCACGGCACGGCATCGATGAATATGTGGAAATCAAATACGTCAACATGGGCGGTCTCTGACCCGGCATGGGTTTTTCATCCAGAAAGGGCGCGAGATGAAAATGATGATCACCGATGCCGGATGGCGTCAGGGCATGGTCGAGCGAATCCGCGAATTGATGCCGGGCTGGACGCTTTGCGCCACCGTCGCCATGGCGGCGATGTTCCTGAGCGAGCATTACGGCGCCCCGGTCATGCTGTTCGCCCTGTTCCTGGGGATGGCCTTCAACTTCATCAAGCCGGACGGCATCCTGGCGCCGGGCGTGGCCTTCACCTCGCGCACGGTGCTGCGGATCGGCGTGGCGCTGCTGGGGGCCAGGATCACCGTCGATCAGGTGGCCTCGTTGGGGCTGTCGCCGGTCCTGGTCGCCATCGCTGGCGTGGTGCTGACGATCCTGTTCGGCAGCATCGCCGCCCGGCTGTTCGGCTTCTCGAAGAATTTCGGCCTGCTGACCGGCGGCTCGGTGGGCATCTGCGGCGCCTCGGCGGCGCTGGCGATTTCCTCGGTGATGCCGCGCGGCAAGGGGGGCATCACCGAACGCGACGTCATCTTTACCGTGCTGGCGGTGACCACGCTCAGCACGGTGGCGATGGTGCTCTATCCCATCATCGCGCGTGCCCTGGGCATGGACGATCACGAGGCCGGGGTCTTCATCGGCGCCACCATCCATGACGTGGCCCAGGTGGTCGGGGCGGGCTACAGCATCTCGACCGAAGCCGGCGATGCCGCCACCGTGACCAAGCTGCTGCGCGTCGGCCTGCTGGTGCCCGTGGTGGCGGTGATGACCTTCATCCTGTTCCGCAAGCCCGGCGACGGCGGCAAGGCACCGCGCTTCCCGCTGTTCCTGATCTGCTTCGTGCTTCTGGTCATCCTGAACAGCGCAGGGCTGTTGCCCGACCTCGTGCGTACGGCCGCCGTCGACATCTCCGGCTGGGCCCTGGTCGGCGCCATCGCCGCCCTGGGCGTCAAGACCTCGCTGAAGGAACTGATCACCGTCGGCCCCCGCGCCATCGCCCTGGTGGTGCTGGAGACCATCTGGATCGCGGTCTTGGTCCTGGTCCTGTTGTATTTCCTGCCCTTCTGAGGATGCATTCTGGGCTTGTTCTGACGTTTTCCTGACTTGATGGCTCCGGTCCCACAACGGACCGGAGCCATTTTTTTGCCGACACGTTATCTTCAGGAAAGCTGAAGTATACGAGCAGGTTTATTCGTTTTTAATCAGCAAATATTTTCACTAAGAATGAAGGGAGAGATCGAAAGCGCTCGTAAAGAATAAGGGAGGACGGGGCGAATGGTCGGAGCGAATAATAAGCCTGAAGAGACGGACCAGCCTGAAGTCATGATCGAAGTCTCCGTCTGGCGCGGCGATGCCGAAGCTGGTGGTTTCAGGACCTATCATGTGCCTTCGAGGCAGAGCCAGACCGTTCTCGATATCGTCACCTATATCCAGCGCAATCTCGATCCCGAACTGACCTATCGCTTCGCCTGCCGCGTCGGCATGTGCGGGTCCTGCGGCATGACGGTGAACGGCAAGCCGCGCTGGACCTGCCGCACCCATGCCAGCCAAGTCATTTCCAACGGCAAGCTGACCATCGAGCCGTTGCGCAACATGACCAAGGTGAAGGACCTGGCGGTCGACATGACGCCGTTCTTCGACAAATGGGTCGAGGCCAAGGGCGCCTTCGTCCCGACCAAGACGCGGCATGACGAGATCGAGGCGATCAAGCCCGACAGCAAGGAACGCCGGGCCGCCGATGCCGCCGTGGAATGCATCAATTGCGGCGTCTGCTATTCCGCCTGCGACGTGGTGGCGTGGAAACCCGACTATCTCGGTCCGGCGGCCATCAACCGCAGCTGGACCCTGGTCAACGACCCGCGCGACGGGGCCCAGGCGGAACGCCTGAAGGTGTTGGCCTCGGATGCGGGATGTTCCAACTGCCACAGCCATCAGAGCTGCGCCACCTATTGCCCCAACCTGCTGAACCCCACCCGGTCCATCGCCGGGGTCAAGCGCCGCGTCATGGTGGCGGCCCTGAAAGGGGAGGTGTGAACATGACCGCCCTGCGCATCTACATGGCGCAACGCATCAGCGCCATGATCATGGTCCCGCTGGTCTTCATGCATCTGGGCATGATCATCTATGCCGTCCAAGGCGGCCTGAGCGCCGAGGAAATCCTGGGCCGTACCCGGGGCAGCATCTTCTGGGCCTGCTTCTACGGCCTGTTCGTGACCGCCGTCTCGGTCCACGGCGCTGCCGGCATCCGCGTCATCGTCACGGAAATGGTGAGCCTGCGCAAAGGCACCGCCGATCTGCTGACCTATGGGATCTTCCTGCTTCTCTTCGTGATGGGAGCCCGCGCCGTCGTCGCGGTGACCATGCCATGATCCGCCCGCATCGCAATCACCCTTTGTGGTTCGCCTTCATCGTCCATCGCCTGTCGGGTTTGGCCCTGGTGATCTTCCTGCCCATGCATTTCTACGTCCTGGGCATGGCGCTGACCAATGTGGACCAGTTGGACAGCTTCCTGCAGTGGAGCAACAACCCGGTGAGCAAGGCAGCCGAATTCGGCCTCGTCTTCCTGCTGGCGGTGCATCTGTTCGGCGGCCTGCGCCTGCTGGTCCTGGAAAATTTCGATTGGCGTGACTGGCAGAAAAGCCTCGCGGCCGCTTCGGCCGGACTGGCCTTCGTCGTCGCCGGCGGCTTCCTCTTGAATGTGGTGTGATCATGATTGAACACCTGAAAACGGACATCCTGATCCTGGGCAGCGGCGGCGCCGGCCTGTTCGCCGCGCTCCATGCCAAGAAGGCCGCCCCGGAACTGGATGTGACCATCGCGGTCAAGGGCCTGCTGGGCAAATGCGGCTGCACCCGCATGGTGCAAGGCGGCTACAACGTGGCCCTGGGCAAGGGCGACTCGGTCGAGCGCCACTTCATGGATACCATCGAAGGCGGTAAGTGGCTGCCCAACCAGGATCTGGCCTGGAAGCTGTGCAAGACGGCGGTGGAACGTGTCCGCGAGCTGGAAAACGAGGTCGGCTGCTTCTTCGACCGCAACCCCGACGGCTCGATCCACGGCAAGGCCTTCGCGGGCCAGACCTTCGACCGCACCGTCCACAAGGGCGATCTGACCGGCATCGAGATCATCAACCGCCTGATGGAACAGGTTCTGTCGCGGGACGTGAACAAGCTGGAAGATCATCGCGCCATCGGCCTGATCCCGAATGCGACGGGCGATGCCCTGGCCGGGGTGCTGATGATCGACATGCGCACCGGCAATTTCCGCTTCGTCCAGGCCAAGGCGGTGTTGATGGCGACCGGCGGCGGCCCGACCATGTACCGCTATCACACGCCGTCCGGCGACAAGAGCATGGACGGTCTGGCCATGGCCCTGCGTACCGGCCTGCCGCTGCGCGACATGGAGATGGTGCAGTTCCATCCCACCGGCCTGCTGGCCGGCGCCGATACCCGCATGACCGGCACGGTGCTGGAAGAGGGGTTGCGCGGCGCGGGCGGCCACCTGCTGGGCGGCGACGGCGAGCGCTTCATGTTCAATTACGACGAACGCGGCGAGCGTGCGACCCGCGACATCGTCAGCCGCGGCATCTATGCCGAGATGCGCAAGGGCAACACCACCCCCAATGGCGGCGTCTATATCAAGATGAGCCATCTTGGCCCGGCCGATGTGCGCAAGCGCTTCAACGGCATGGTGCGGCGCTGCGCCGATTGCGGCTTCGATCTGGCCGGCGGCCTGGTCGAGGTGGTGCCGACGGCTCACTACTTCATGGGCGGCGTGGTTATCGACACCGAGGCCCGTACTGCGCTGCCCGGCCTGTTCGCGGCGGGCGAGGATGCCGGCGGCGTGCATGGCGCCAATCGCCTGGGCGGCAACGGCGTTGCCAATTCCACCGTCTATGGCGGCATCGCCGGTGACGAGATGGCCGCTTTCGTCAAGTCCGAAGGCCGTTTCCACGATCCCGATAAGGGCGTCATCGGCTTCGAGATCGAGCGGGCGCTGAAGCCCTTCTCGATCAAGCCCGGTGACGTCAACGTCCTGCGTGAGAAGCTGATGGACGTGATGTGGGAAGATGTCGGCGTCATGCGCACCGAAGAGACGCTGACGCGCGGCCTGCGTCGCATCGACGAGGTCGAGCAGGAATTGATGACCGTCGGCGTGCCTGCGGGCAACAAGGCCTTCAACCTGACCTGGCACGACTGGCTGAACCTGCAGAGCCTGATCGAGATCAGCCGCGTGATCGCCCAGGCCGCACTGGCCCGGCGCAATTCCCGCGGCGCCCATTACCGCGAGGACTTCCCCGATCCGGGCGCCATGGAGACCTCCACCTTCACGGTGGCGCGTCAGAAGGACGGCGTCCTGACGGTCAAGGAAGAACCCGTCGCGTTCACCATCGTCAAACCCGGCCAGTCGCTCCTCGATGATGAGACTGTGAAGACGCCCAACGCGCTGTCCGCAGTGGAGGTGAATCCGAGATGATTTCCATAGAGAAAATTCAGCAGACCGCAGAGGTCCTGATGGCGAAGGCCGCCATCGATATTCCCGACGACTATCTGACCGGTCTTCAGGAAGCGGCCAATGCGGAAGAAGGCGACCTGTCTTCCTTCGTCCTTCAGGCCATGCTCGAGAATTACGAGGCCGCCAAGCAGGACCGCCGCGCCATGTGCGCCGATACCGGCGTGCCGCGCTGGTATGTGAAGATGGGCAACACGGCCAGCATCGAAGGCGGGCCGGTGGCGCTGGAAAGGGCCCTGCGCCTAGCCACCGCCCGGGCCACCACCGATGTGCCGCTGCGTCCCAACCGCGTGCATCCGCTGTGGCGCACCGACCACAACAACAATGTCGGCCTGCGCGCGCCCGAGATCGAATATGCCTTCGAGCCCGAAGGCGATTGGGTCGATTTGATCACGGTGCACAAGGGCGGGCTGTTCGGCACCGATTACCGCATGCTGTTCCCCGGCGACGGCATCGAGGGCATCAAGCGCTTCTATCTCGACTCGCTGATCGCCTTCGGCAAGCGCGGCCTGGCCTGCCAGCCCGCCATCATCGGGGTCGGCCTGGGCGGGTCGAAGGACACCACCATGGTCCTGGGCAAGCAGGCCGCCTGCCTGCGCATCGTCGGTGACCGCAACCCGGATCCGAAGATCGCCGCCCTGGAACTGGAACTGAAGGAATTGGGCAATTCCATCGGCATGGGCGCCATGGGGTTTGTCGGCAAGTCGATGGTCATCGACTGCCATATCGAGGCCGCCTATTGCCACACCGGCGGCATGCCCATGAGCGTTCACGCCTTCTGTCTGTCCTCGCGCCGGGCCTGCGCCCGCCTTCATGCGGATGGACGAGTCGAATATCGCACGGACCCCATGTGGTTCACCCCCTTCATGCGTCGGGAGACGGTCGAATGGCAACCGGAAGCGGAAAAATTAGAAGAGTTAGTCTGAACACGCCGGTCACCGAAGAGGCGCTGCGCGACCTGAAACTGGGGGACGTGGTCTATCTCAACGGCGTGGTCTATACCGGGCGCGAAGGCGTCTACAAGCAATGCCTGGAAGATGGCGTGCCCCTGCCCGAGAATCTGGCGGAGATCAGCAACGTCAACTTCCACTGCTCGCCGGCCGCGACGCCGGACGGGCAGGGTGGATACAATGTCGGCGCCCTGTCGGGCACGGCCTCCTTCCGCTTCGCCAAATGGCTGGACCGCTGGTTCAAGGCCTCGGGGGCCAAGATCATCATCGGCAAGGGCGGGATGAGTTCCGAGGACTACCGCAAGTTCTTCGTGCCCAACCGCGCCATCTACCTGACCACGGTCGGCTATGGCACCGGCGCCTTGCTGGGGCGGGGCGTGAAGGGCGTGCGCAAGGTCCACTGGCTGGAGGAACTGGGGTTGGCCCAGGCCATGTGGATGTTCGAGGTCGAGGAGCTTGGGCCTTTCATCGTCGAAAGCGACCTGGACGGCAACAGCCTGTTCGAGCGCGAGAACGCCGCCATCACCAAGAATTTCGAGAAGCTCTACGAAGGCACCCGCCCGGCGACCTTGCGCCGCTACGGCGAGACCGACAACCGCAGCGACGAAGTGATCTAGCGCCGCGCAGAACCGCCTCTCTTCGTCATTCCCGCGCAAGCGGGAATCCATTGCGACGCCGCATGGACCCCCGCTTTTGCGGGTGTGACGGGGCCGGCGAAAAACAGAATGACGGGAGGTTCAGTCCGATGACTGCTATTGATGTACAGCGCGACACGCTGGTCGGTTTCCATATCGACGGTAGCCGGGTCGGCGGGGAAGGGCGCCGCCAGGGCGATGTCTATAACCCGGCGACGGGTAAGGTGACCAAGAAGGTGGCCTTTGCCGAGGTCCAGGACGTGGATGCGGCGGTGGCGTCGGCCAAGGCGGCCTTTCCCGGCTGGCATGCCACGCCGCCGGCCCGCCGGGTGCGGGTGCTGTTCCGCTATCTCGAACTGCTGAACAAGAATGTGGACCGCCTCGCCGAACTGATCAGCAGCGAGCACGGCAAGGTCATGTCGGACGCCAAGGGCGAGGTGATGCGCGGCATCGAGGTGGTGGAATATGCCACCGGCATTCCCTCCATGCTGGCCGGTCAGTTCACCGAATCCGTGGGCACGCGGATCGATTCCTGGTCCACCCGCCAGGCGCTGGGCGTCTGCGCCGGTATCACGCCGTTCAACTTCCCGGCCATGGTGCCGATGTGGATGTATCCCATCGCCATCGCCTGCGGGAACACCTTCGTGCTGAAGCCGTCCGAGAAGGTGCCGAGCGCCGCGCTTCTGCTGGCCGACCTGTTCTATGAAGCCGGCCTGCCCAAGGGCGTGCTCAACGTGGTCAACGGCGACCGCGTGGCGGTCGAACGCCTGCTGGAACATCCCGACGTCAAGGCCGTCAGCTTCGTCGGTTCGACCCCCATCGCCAAGCTGATCCAGATCGGCGCCATCACCCATGGCAAGCGCGTCCAGGCGCTGGGCGGGGCGAAGAATCATATGGTGGTCATGCCCGATGCCGACCTGAACCAGACCGTCGATGCCCTGATGGGCGCGGCCTATGGCTCGGCGGGCGAGCGCTGCATGGCGATTTCCGTGGCCGTCGCGGTCGGCGACGTGGCCGATCCGCTGGTCGAGCGCCTGGCCGAGCGGGTGCGCGCCCTGAAGGTCCTGCCGGGAACCAATCCCCAGGCGGAAATGGGTCCGCTGGTGACCCGGGAACACCGCGACAAGGTGGCTTCCTATGTCGATCTTGGTGTGAAGGAAGGCGCCAAGCTGGTCGTTGACGGCCGCGACATCCAGGGCGAGGAACTGGGCGAGGGCTATTTCCTGGGCGGCAGCCTGTTCGACCATGTCACCCCCGAGATGCGCATCTACAAGGAAGAGATCTTCGGCCCCGTCCTGGCGGTGGTGCGCGTGAAGACCTTCGCCCAGGCCCAGGCCCTGGTGGACGAGCATGAATTCGGCAACGGCACGGCCATCTTCACCCGCGAAGGGGATGCCGCCCGCGAATTCGCCCAGAACGTCCAGGCGGGCATGGTCGGCATCAACGTGCCGATCCCGGTGCCGGTCGCCTATCACAGCTTCGGCGGCTGGAAGGCCTCGCTGTTCGGCGACCATCACATGCACGGCCCGGAAGGCGTGCGCTTCTATACCAAGTACAAGGTCATCACCAGCCGCTGGCCGACCGGGATGCGGGCCGGTTCCGAATTCTCCATGCCGGTCATGAGCTAGTTCCGTCCCCGCGAGCCAGGAGTGTCACGGCCTGGCTTTGCTCTCTCCATGTCTCCCCCCGTACGGCACTTTGACACTCTTTCGCCGTCTGGGCACCTGCCCTCCATCAAAAGCCTTGATGGAGGGCCCTTTTTTTTGTGCGGTTCTTAATATAACCTGATGATGGTCACAGTTTAGGTGTGCGTACAAATGTCCATCCGCCGACTGAAGACATTGATTGCCGTTGCCGAGGCAGGCACCTTTGCCGCTGCCGCCGAAGTCGTGCATGTCTCGCAGGCGGCGGTCAGCATGCAGATGAAAAGCCTCGAGGAAGAGCTGCGCACGACGTTGTTCGACCGCAGTAAGCGCCCGCCGGAGCTGAACCAGACCGGTCAGGCGCTGATCCCCAAGGCGCGCGACATCATTCAGGCCTATGACCGCCTGGTCCAGTCGATGAGCGGCAAGGACGTCTTTTCGGGCGAACTGGTCCTGGGCGTGGTGCCGACCTGCGTTCCCGGCTTGGCCCCCTTGGCCATGGTGCGGCTGCGCGACGCCTATCCCGACCTGCGTATCCGCATCATTCCCGGCCTGTCGGCGGACCTGATGCCGCAGCTCGAACGCGGATTCCTCGATACCGCCATCATCTCGGAACCGCCGCGCACCATCGGCCATCTCTATTGGCGCCAGCTGGCCGAGGAACCCCTGGTGGTGCTGGCGGCGCGCGAGGTGCAGGGCGACGATCCGCTGGAATTGCTGAAGACCCGCCCCTTCATCCGCTTCAACCGCCAAGCCTGGGTGGGGCGGCAGATCGACGAGATGCTGCAGCGCAACGGCATCCGCGTTCAGGAGAACATGGAGCTGGACAGTCTGGAAGCCATCGAAACCATGGTCTTCCACAATCTCGGCGTTTCGGTCGTGCCGCGGCGTTGCGTGCCGCCGCCGGTCAGCCTGCCGATCTGGCAATTGCCCCTGAACACCCATGCCAAGCCGCGCGTCCTGGGGCTAGTCTGGCGCCAGGACAGTCCCAAGCAGCGCCTGATCGAAGTGGTCTATGACAGCATGGCCGAACTGGTCGAAGAGGCGGAGCTGAGGCGCAGCGGCGCCGGGGAAGCGCTGCCGGCTCTCTGATACAGAAGAGCCTTTCTTCCGCTTCGCTGGTCCCAGCGAAGAAAAGATTAAAGGAACATGAAAATTCCCTCCTTTCCGGCGCGGGTCTTGCCGCCTGCCGGTCTATCTTCATGCCCTTTTTCATGTGCGGTGCAACATCGTAAATTTATATTGTCACAAGCATAAGTTTTTATCAGGTAAGTCGCCTGTTTTTCCGTTGCAGTAAAAGTTTTCCTATAGGACCATCTTGTTAGATATGGAAATGAAGGGCTCATAATAGGCCCTCGATAAAAGGTGGCTGGTCCGCCGAAAAAACAAGTATAGGGAGTGCGCGTTATGAGGGGTGCAGACCTGGTCGCGGAAACGCTGGCCCGCGCTGGAACGAAAGTTATTTTCACCCTGTCCGGCAATCAGATCATGCCGATTTTCGATGCTTGCATCGACCAGGGAATCCAGCTCGTCCATGTCCGGCACGAGGCCGCCGCCGTCTATATGGCGGATGCCTGGGCGCAGCTGACCGGGCAGGTCGGCGTCGCGCTGCTGACGGCCGCGCCCGGCTTCACCAACGGCCTTGCTCCGCTTTATTCCGCCCGCCAGTCCGAGAGCCCCATTCTTCTCATCAGCGGCGATTCGCCGGTCGGCCAGGACGGCAGCGGCGCCTTCCAGGAACTGGACCAGGCCGCGATTTCCCGTCCCCTGACCAAACTCGCCCGCCGCACGCTGCGCGCCGACCGCCTGGGCCATGACGTGGCCGAGGCCTTGCGCGTCGCCCGTTCGGGCCGTCCTGGGCCGGTCCACCTGGCCATTCCCTTCGACGTGGTGAACGAGACCGTCTCGCCCGACGCCATTCCCGCCGCCGATGCCTGTGCCCGCGATCTGGCGCCGCTCGATCCGGCCATCGCCAAGGATATCGCCAAGGCCCTGGCGAGTGCCGAGCGTCCGGTGGTGCTGACCGGGCCGATGATGAATGCGACGCGCGCTTCCGCCATGCTGTCGGCGCTGGCCGACGGCATCGACGCACCCGTCGTGCCCATGGAAAGCCCGCGCGGCCTGCGCGATCCTTCGCTGGGCGCCTTCGTCGAAGTGCTGTCGAAGGCCGATCTGGTGCTGTGCCTGGGCAAGATCGTCGACTTCACCGTCGGCTTCGGCCGTCCGCCGGGTTTTGCCGCCGACAGCCGCATCATCGTCCTCGATCCGGAAGCCGATGCCATCGCCCGCGCCCGCCGCCTGTTCGGCGCGCGTCTGATGATGGCCGCCCGGGCCGATGTGGATCTCGCTGCAGGCGCCTTGTGCGAGGCGACGGGCGGCAGCCGCGCCCGTGCCGCGTGGCGGGCCGAAGTGGCCGAAGCCATCGCCTATCGCGACTTGCCGCCCTCCGGCGTGGCGGGGATCTCGCCCCAGGATATCTGCAAGGCTGCTCAGGCCCTGCTCGATCAGGCGGAAGAACCGATCTTGATCGCCGATGGCGGCGAGTTCGGCCAATGGGCGCAGGCCTTCGTCACCGCGCCCAAGCGCATCATCAACGGCATGTCGGGCGCCATCGGCGGCGGCCTCTGCTACGCCATCGCCGCCAAGCTGGCCCACCCCAAAGCCACCGTGGTCGCGCTGATGGGAGACGGCACGGCCGGTTTCCATTTCAGCGAGTTCGACACCGCCATCCGCGCCGATGCTCCTTTCCTGGCCATCATCGGCAACGATTCCCGCTGGAATGCCGAACATGTCATCCAGATGCGGGAGTATGGCGAGGACCGCCTGATCGGCTGCCAGCTCAATCCCGCCGCGCGTTACGACCTAGCCGCCGCCGGTTTCGGCTGCCACGGCGAAATGGTCGAAGCGCCGGAGGGCCTGGACGGGGCCTTGGCGCGTGCGGCCGCCAGCGATCTGCCGGCCTGCATCAATGTCCGCATGGAGGGGCTTCCCGCCCCCGTCTTCACGCGCACCGGCATAGTGGCTGCCAGCGGCCACTAAGAAGGGCCGGGCACCATCCAAGAAAAAAGGAGTGTTTTTTCCTTCTGCTATGCTCAGCGGCAATAAAAGAACGTAATACAGGGAGAGAATAATGAAATCGATCAAACGTATCCTGGGGGCCTCGGCCATCCTGGCCACCGCCGCCATGCCCGCCTTCGCCGCCGATTATCCCAAGCGTCCGGTGACGCTGGTTGTGCCCTATGGCACCGGCGGTTCCACCGATATTGCGTCCCGTTCCTTGACCAATGTGTTGGGTAAGCATTCCTCGCATCCGATCATGGTGGTTAACCGTGTCGGTGCCGCCGGGGTGACCGGTTCGGTTTCCGTCGCCAATGCCCGGGACGACGGCCATACCGTCCTGGCCGCACGCGTCGGCTCGCATACCATCAACCCGGCCATGAAGCGGACCTTGCCCTATACGCTGGACGATTTCCGCTTCGTCGGCGTATTCGAGCTGAATGCCGTGGTCTGCGCCACCGGGGCCAATTCGGGCATCGACACTATCGAACAGCTGATGGACAAGATCAAAGCCGATCCGGGCTCTGTCAGCTATGTCTCGACCGGCGTCGGCACGCTGCTGCAGCTGGCCTCGATCATGATCATGGATGCTTATGGCATCGAAAATCCCTTGGCCGTGACCCATCTGCCGATGCGCGGTGGCGGTGAGGCGGCGACGGCGGTCTTCGCCGGCAACGCCACCTTCGTCTGTACCAATTCCTCGGACCTTGCCAGCTTCGTCGCCAACAAGCAGCTGAAGCCCCTGCTGACTACCACCAAGGAACGCCTGCCGGCCTTCGACGCGCCCACCGTGGCCGAACTGGGGCATCCGGAACTGGAAGTCCTGGTGGGGTGGACGGGCATCGCCGGTCCGGCCAACCTGCCCGACGAGGCCGCCGTGCAATGGGGCGAATGGCTGAAGATCGCCACCTCCGACCAGGGCTTCGTCGACCATCTGACCCGCATGGGCTCGGAAGTCGTCTACATGGACCCCGATGAATCGAAGCAATTCATTCAGCATCAGTATGAAGTCTTCAAGGAATTGGTGACCCGTCTCGACCTGAGCGTCGAGTAAAGCCAAGGACGCCCCGCGCCCGCTGGCCTAGATGGCCGCGGGCGCGGGGAATGTTTCACCTGGATCGGGGTGTCCTGCCATGACACGACTGAATACTGATCTTTGGGTGGGGGTCGGGGTTTCCCTTTTCGCGGTCGCGCTTCTGGTCTATGTGATTCCCCAGGCGGTCGTGGTGCCGCGTAGCGTGCGTTATATCGTCCTCTCTCCCGATTTCTGGCCGGAAATCCTCGCCTATGCGCTGCTGCTGCTGGGCGTTTTGATGACTCTGAAAGGCATCTTCTTCACCGCCCCGGACGGGCAGGCGGAAGGTCCCTCCCTTTTCTCGGCGGGCAGCCTTCGGGTCCTGGGAATCGGCGGAGTCTTCGCCGGATATTACCTGCTTATCCCGGTTCTAGGGATGGTGTGGGCCTCGGTGCTGGCCTATGGCGCCCTGGCGGCGATCTTCAGAAGCAGGCATCGCTTGGCCGCGCTGCTGGTGGCGATCCTCCTGCCGCTGATCCTCTACGCCTTCTTCACGCACATTGCCGGTGTGCCCATTCCCCAAGGTCAGTATGTGAGGTTGCCATGACGATGATGGATAATGCGGCTGCCGCACTTTCCCTCGTGGCGCAATGGGGCAGCCTTCTCGCCCTCCTGGTGGGCGTCGCCGTCGGCGTGGTGGCCGGAGCCATTCCCGGCATGTCGGCGACCATGGCCGTCGCCCTGGCCTTGCCCTTCACCTTCGCCCTGGAGCCGATCTACGGCATCCTGCTGCTGCTGGGCGTCTACAAGGGCGGCATCTTCGGCGGTTCGATCCCGGCCATTCTCATCAAGACCCCCGGTACAGCGGCGTCAAGCGCCACCGTGCTGGACGGCTATCCGCTGGCCGAGCAGGGCAAGTCCGGCCAGGCCTTGCAGATGGCGCTCTATGCGTCCTGCATCGCCGATCTGATCTCGAACCTGGCGCTGATCCTGTTCGCCGCTTGGCTGGCCTCCTTCGCCCTGAAATTCGGGCCGCCCGAATTCTTCACCCTGATCCTGTTCTCGCTCAGCATCATCGCCGGTGTCTCGGGCGGCAGCCTGGTCAAGGGGCTGATCGCCGGTGCCTTCGGCCTGTTGCTGGCCACGGTGGGGCTGGATCTGGTCTATGGCACCGACCGCTTCATCTTCGGCCATCCCGACATGATGGGCGGGCTGAACTTCATCGCCGTGCTGATCGGCCTGTTCGCCCTGCCGGAGATCATCGCCTTCGCCATGAACGGCAAGGACGAGCGCGAAGGCGGCGTGCGGGCCTTGGGCGACCACAAGCTGCCCTTCTCGGAAGTGCGGCGCTGTATGAAAACCATCATCCGGGGCGGGGTGATCGGCAGCGTCCTGGGCGCCATTCCGGGGATTGGGGCCGCGCCTTCCGCCTTCCTCTCCTATAGCGAGGCGCGCCGTACTTCGCCCAACAAGGAGAATTTCGGCAAGGGCGAACTGGAAGGCGTGGCGGCGGCGGAAGCGGGCAATAACGGCGTCTGCGGTGCCACCCTGATCCCGCTGCTGGCGCTGGGCATTCCCGGCGACGTGATCACCGCCATCATCATCGGCGCCTTCATGGTCCACGGCCTGCAGCCCGGCCCGATGATGTTCGCCACCAATGGCGACATGATCTATGCGCTGTTCATGGGGCTGATCCTCAGCTCGATCTTCCTGTTCTTCATCGGCGGCGCCTCGATCCGCCTGTTCCGCTTCATCGCCGACATTCCCAAATCGGTGCTGCTGCCGGGCGTGCTGGTGCTGTGCGTCTATGGCGTCTATGCGGTCAACAACTCGGTCTTCGACATCCTGGTGATGTTCGCCATGGGCTGGGTCGGTTATCTGATGATGCGCCTGCACATCCCCGCCGCGCCCTTCCTCATCGCCTTCATCCTGGGGCCGCTGCTGGAGGACAATTTCCGCCAGGCGATGCTGATGGGGCAGGGCGATTTCGCCATCCTGTTCCGCAGTCCCATCACCTGGGTCTTCTGGGCGCTGACCGTCTTCACCCTGACGGTGCTGATCCGCAACGGCCTGCGCGACCGCAAGGCGCAGCAGGGGAGACTGGCGGTCGCCAACAAGGACTAGGCTTTTCTTTCTGAACTATTGGCCGAGACGGCGCGGGCGGGCAGGTCCCGTTCGCGCTACGGCCTGCCGCGCGGAGCTTCGGGTCCATGTTCGATGTCATCAATATCGGCTCGGCGGTTGCCTTGGGGCTGGGCGCGACCTTCCTGCTGGGCGGGATCGCCAAGGGCGCGCTCGGCTTCGGGATGCCGCTGATCACCATCTCGATCCTGCCCATGATCGTGCCCATCGACATGGCCCTGGCGCTGAACGCGGTGATCCTGCCTTTCACCAATTTCACCCAATTCGTCCAGTCGGGGCCGATGATGGAGACGATCCGGCGCTTCTGGCCGCTGACCACGGGGATGATTATCGGCATCGCGGGCGGCGCCTTGTTCATCACCGTGGTCGACCCGCGCATCCTGTCGCTGATCCTGGGCCTGTTCGTGATGACCTTCGTCGCCGTGATGGTCCTGAAGCCGCAATTCCACGTGCCGGCGCGGGCGGAGCGCAGCACCGGCTGGGGCGTCGGCCTGGCCTCGGGCGTGGTGGGGTCACTGACCACGGCCAACGGTCCTTTGCTGGTGATGTATCTGGTCGGGCTGAACGTGCCGAGGCAGCTTTTCCTTTCGGCGCTGTCGCTGATGTTCATCGTGCTCGGCGCCATGCTGTCGGCCTCCTATTTCATGATCGGCGTGCTGGATTTCACCCGCGTCCTGATCGCCGTCGCCTGCCTGGTTCCCGCGCTGACGGGCATGGCCATCGGCAATTGGCTGGTAGGCAAGCTGCCGGCCGACAAGTTCAAGCTCCTGGTCCTGATCGTGCTCTTCATCCTGGGCGCCAACATGGTGTGGCGTGCCCTGGGCGCGGACTGACGGCCGAGGTGGAACACAATTAAGAAACGAGGAGGATTCATGAAGATCATCGACTTCCGCCTGCGCCCCCCGGCCAAAGGCTTCCTGGATACGCTGATGTACAATGCGGGCGAGCGGCGTGACGGTTTCACCCGCACGGTGGGGTTCGAGCCGTCGCCGGCGGCGCAGCAGCAATCCATGGAGATGCTGCTGCGGGAAATGGATGAAGCCGATGTGGCCCATGGCGTGGTGGTCGGGCGTCTGGCCGGGATGCTGGGCTCGATCAGCAACGAGGACGTGCTGTCGCTGATGCAAGAATACGGCCCGCGTTTCCTGGGCGCGGCGTCCATCGACCCGACCGACCGCCGCAAGGCCATCCAGACCATCGACGAGGCCATGGCGGCCGGGTTCAAGCTGATCAATATCGAGCCGGGTGCCTATCCGGTGCCGATGCTGGCCGATGACCGCCGACTCTATCCCATCTACGCCCATTGCGAGGATCGCGGTATTCCGATCATCCTGATGGTGGGCGGTACGGCGGGGCCGGATCTCAGCTATTCCAATCCCATCAACACCGACCGCGTGCTGGCCGACTTCCCCAGCTTGAAGGTGGTTGCGGCCCATGGCGCCTGGCCCTGGGTCAACGAGATCCTGCATGTCGCCTTCCGCCGGCCCAATCTCTACCTCTCGCCCGACATGTATTTCTCGCGCATGCCCGGCTGGGAGGAATATGTGAAGGCTGCCGACGGCTTCCTGTCCGACCGGATGCTTTATGCCAGTTCCTTCCCCTTCTGTCCGGTGAAGGGCTATCGGGACTGGTTCGAGACTCTGCCGATCCGCCCGGAGAACCGGGAAAAGATCATGTGGGGCAATGCCGCCCGGCTGCTGGATCTTCCCGATCCGGCCTCGGCGGCACAGCGGGTGGAAGCGCTGGCTTCCTGACCCGCTTTCCTTGCCCTGATCCCGTGGCAGCGGGAACGGGGCAGGGGATTGCGGCGAGCACTCTCAAGGCAAGGCGGATTTCTGTCCGTCTTGCCTATTTTTTTATCTCAACAGAAAATGTATAAAAAATGTGCATGTGGTGAGGCAGCTGCCTAAGCACAACGCAGCATTCGCGCGGGGTGTGCTGGCCGCAAGGAATAGTAACGATTGGTATCCTCTCGGAAGCCTGCGTGTTCTGGGTTTTCAACCCGTCGTTACTCCTCTGGCATATAAGCATTTCGTGGACGCTGTAGGCATGGATTGTGAACAATCCATGCCTCTTTTTGCACAATATCCAATTCAGATGTAAACAATGGCATGCCCCTTGCAATCCTTCCGGGAGCGCCATCGGTGATGGCGCGTTCCGACGCGGCCCTTTCAATGGCCGAATTTGCAAGGAGGTTCTTCCTGCTATGACTCGTCCCGACCGATATCTGCGACGATTCTGCGCCGTCATCCTGGCGACGGCCGGACTTTCGTTCACGGCCGTGCCTGCCAGCGCCGAGAGCGTCTTGCGCATTGCAATGACCAGTTCCGACATTCCGCTGACCACCGGCCAGCCTGATAGCGGCTTTGAAGGCTACCGCTTCCTTGGCTACACCATCTACGACGCCTTGGTTCTCTGGGACTTGTCCTCCGCCGACAAGGCCAGCGGCTTGACGCCGGGACTGGCCGAATCGTGGGAAGTGGATCCGTCCGACCCGCGGGTTTGGACCTTCTCGCTGCGCAGGAATGTGACCTTCCATGACGGCAGCCCGTGGGATGCCGATGCCGCGATCTGGAATCTGGAAAAGATCTATAACGAGAATTCGCCGCAATTCGATGCACGGCAGGCGGGCAATGTGCGGGGCCGCATCCCGTCCATGGGTGAATACGATAAGGTCGATGACTACACGATCCGCTTCACCACCACCGAGCCGGATGCCTGGTTTCCGTATCAGTTGACCTTCCTGCTGTTCTCCAGCCCGGCCCAATGGGAAGCCGTCGGCCGCGACTGGAACGCCTTCGCCAGCAATCCTTCGGGCACCGGCCCGTTCAAGCTGGAGCGCCTGGTTCCGCGCGAGCGTGCCGAACTGGTGCCCAATCCCGATTACTGGGACGGCAACCGCGTGCCGAAGACGGACCGGGTCGTCCTGCTGCCCATGCCCGAGGCCAACACCCGGACCGCTGCGCTGCTGTCCGGTCAGGTGGACTGGATCGAGGCTCCGGCCCCCGATGCCATCCCGCGCATGCGCTCGGCGGGCATGACCATCACGTCTAATCCCTATCCGCATACCTGGCCCTATCAGTTCAGCATGCTGGAAGGCAGCCCTTGGCGGGACATCAATGTCCGCAAGGCGGCCAATCTCGCGGTCGACCGTGACGGCCTGAACGCCTTGCTGGGCGGGCTGATGGTTCCGGCGGTGGGTATCGTCACGCCCGACCATCCCTGGTTCGGCAATCCCGGCTTCGAGATCCGCTACGATCCCGACGAAGCGCGCCGCCTGCTTGCCGAAAGCGGCTATGGGCCGGGCAATCCGGTCAATGTGAAGGTGCTGATCTCGACCTCCGGCTCCGGCCAAATGCAGCCCTTGGCGATGAACGAATACATCCAGCAGAACCTGCGCGATGTCGGCATCAACATCGAGTTCGAGGTGCTGGACTGGGAATCCCTGTTCCCCAATTGGCGCCGCGGGGCCGCCGATCCCAGCAGCCTGGGCGCCCATGCCACCAATATCAGCTTCGGCTGGCTCGATCCCTTCGCCGCCTTCTATCGCTTCATGCATTCCAGCATGGCCGCGCCCAACGGCTTCAACTGGGGCGCCTTGAGCGATCCGGAATACGACCGCCTGCTCGACCTCGCGCGCAGTACCTTCGACACGACGGAGCAGGACAAGGTGCTGGCCGAGTTCCACGCCAAGATGGTCGATGACGCCGCTTGGCTGATGGTGGCCCATGATGTCGGCCCGCGCGCCATGAGCCCCAAGGTGCAGGGTTTCGTCCAGGCCAAGAACTGGTTCCAGGACATCGCGCCGGTCTCGATCGCTCCGTAAACCGGCCTATCAAGGACCCGCAAGCGGGCCGGTCCGGCAACGGCCTGGTCGGCCCGCGATCTCTTCGCCCCATCCCGTCCTGATTGTCACGAGGGAAAGCCGGCGTGCTCACTTACTTTTCCAAAAGACTGCTCTTCATGGTGCCGATCACGCTGGCCGTCAGCCTGATCTGCTTTTCCCTCGTGCATCTTTCCCCCGGCCAGCCCATGGATGCCGTCGTTTCGGCCGATGCGCCGGCGGAAGTGGTGGAACTGGTCCGGCGGGCCTATGGCTTCGACCGCCCTTTGCCGGTGCAGTTCGGCCTGTGGGTGCAGCGTGCCGTGCAGGGGGACCTGGGGCTGTCGGTCGCCACGGGCCGTCCCGTCGTCCTCGAGGTCATGGGCGCCCTCAAGAACACCCTGATCCTGGCCACGGCCGCCGCCCTGATCGGTTTCCCGCTGGGCATGCTGTTCGGCACGCTGGCCGGCTATTTCAAGGGAAGCCTGCTCGACCGCCTGCTGACCGGCATCGCCGTCACCGGGGTCAGCGTTCCCCATTACTGGCTGGGTATGGTGCTGGTCATCGTCTTCTCGGTGCATCTGAACATGCTGCCCGCCACCGGGGCCGGTCCCGGTGCATCCACCGACTGGGCCTTCGAAGCCGCCTATCTGCGCCATCTCATCCTGCCGGCGGTGACCCTGTCGGTGATCCCCATGGGCATCATGACCCGCACCATCCGGGCCATGGTAGGCGAAATCCTCGCCCATGACTTCGTCGAGGCCTTGCGGGCCAAGGGGCTGCCGGAATGGCGGGTGTTCCTGCATGTGGTGAAGAACGCGGCGCCGACCGCCCTGGCGGTGATGGGCCTGCAGCTCGGCTATCTGCTGGGCGGCTCGATCCTGGTCGAGACGGTGTTCTCCTGGCCCGGGACGGGGATGCTGCTGAACAACGCCATCTTCCGCCGCGACCTGCCCCTGTTGCAGGGGACGATCCTGGTCCTGGCGCTTTTCTTCCTCGCCCTGAACCTGCTGGTCGACCTGGCCCAGACCTGGCTCGACCCCCGCATCAAGCGCGCCTGAACTGCCGGAGACGATTCATGGCAACCAGCTCTGTCGAGCCGAAGACCGCCATTTCCCTCAGCGCCCCGGACGGCGCTGCGGCCCCCGTGCCGCGCTCGCGCGGATATTGGACCAGCGTGCTGATGCGGCTGCGCCGCGATCCCGTGGCGCTGGCCGCCGGCTTCGTCCTGCTGGTCATCGTGCTGATGGCCCTGGCCGCGCCCCTGATCGCGCCGGCCGATCCCTACAAGACGAGCATGATCAACCGCCTGAAGCCCATCGGAACCGAGGGCTTCCTGCTCGGCAGCGACGAATTGGGGCGCGACGTGCTGTCCCGTCTCATCCATGGCGGGCGGCTGTCGCTGTTCATCGGCGTCGTGCCCGTGCTCATCGCCTTCGTGATCGGCTCGCTGATCGGCATCGCCGCCGGTTTCGTCGGCGGCCGGGTCAACACGGCGATCATGCGCACCGTCGATGTCTTCTATGCCTTTCCCTCGGTGCTGCTCGCCATCGCCTTGGCCGGGGCGCTGGGGGCGGGGGTGGTCAATGCCCTGGTGTCGCTGACCATCGTCTTCATTCCCCCGATCGCCCGCGTGGCCGAAAGCGTGACCACGCAGGTGCGCAATTTCGATTTCGTGGATGCGGCGCGCGCCAGCGGGGCCGGACCGATCACCATCATCCGCGTCCATATCCTGGGCAATGTGCTGGGGCCGATCTTCGTCTACGCCACCTCGCTGATCAGCGTCAGCATGATCCTGGCCTCGGGCCTGTCCTTCCTCGGCCTCGGCGCCCGTCCGCCCGAGCCGGAATGGGGGCTGATGCTCAACACCATGCGCACGACCATCTACGTCAATCCCTGGGTGGCGGCCCTGCCGGGGGCCATGATCTTCATCACCTCGATCTCCTTCAACATGCTCAGCGACGGGCTGCGCTCCGCCATGGATGTGAAGCTATGACCGGCTCTCTTTCCGATGCCGCCCGTCCCGATGCCGTCCGGCAACCCGACCTGCGCGACCGGGGCGGTCCGCGCCAGCCCCTGCTGACGGTGCGGGGCCTGAAGAAGCATTTTCCCATCAAGGGCGGCCTGCTGGGGCGCCGCCAGGGCAGCGTCCATGCCGTGGACGGCATCGACTTCCACATCCGCAAGGGGGAAACCCTGGGCGTGGTGGGGGAGTCGGGCTGCGGCAAATCCACCACGGCCCGCCTGCTGATGCGCCTGATGGAGCCCGATGCGGGCGAGATCATCTTCGACGGCGACAAGGTGGGCGCGCCGGGCGGCATTTCCGTCCGCGAGATGCGCCGTCAGATGCAGATGGTCTTCCAGGATTCCTATGCCTCGCTCAATCCTCGCCTGACGATCGAGGATTCCATCGCCTTCGGTCCGGTGGTGCATGGCCTGCGCCGCGAGGAGGCCCGCCGCCGGGCGCAGCGCCTGCTGGACCAGGTGGGCCTCAATCCCCGTCTTTTCGGCGGCCGCTACCCGCACGAACTGTCGGGCGGCCAGCGCCAGCGCGTGAATATCGCCCGGGCCCTGGCGCTGGAGCCGCGCCTCCTCATCCTCGACGAGGCGGTCTCGGCCCTGGACAAGTCGGTCGAGGCCCAGGTGCTCAACCTGCTGGTCGACCTCAAGGCCGAATACGGCCTGACTTATATGTTCATTTCCCACGACCTGAACGTGGTCCGCTATATGAGCGATCGGGTGATGGTGATGTATCTGGGCAAGGTGGCCGAGGTCGGCGCCGCCGACCGGCTGTACGAGGCCACCGCCCATCCCTATACCCGCGCCTTGCTGTCGGCGGTTCCCTCGATGGACCCGTCCCGCCGCACCGAGGCCCCGCCGCTGGCCGGCGACCCGCCCAATCCGATCAACCTGCCCGGCGGCTGCCGCTTCCATCCGCGCTGTGCCCTGGCCCAGGAGGTCTGCAAGAGCCGCCAGCCCGAGCTTCGGCCCGTGCCCGGCGGCGAGCATGAGGCGGCTTGCCTGCTTGTCTCCAGCCATCAGGGAGATGCCCCATGAATGCCGAAGCGCCCCTCGTCGAGATTGCCGACCTGACCGTCCGCTTCCGCACTCCCGGCCGTGTGGTCCATGCCATCAACGGCGTCGACCTGCACCTGAACCGGGGCGAAGTGCTGACCATCCTGGGGGAAAGCGGCTCGGGCAAGAGCGTGACCATGCGGGCCCTGATGCGCCTGCTGCCGTCCCGCCGCACTGAAATCCGGGGGCGGGTCCAGGTGGCGGGCCGGTCCGTGCTGGAGATGTCGCAGCGGCAGCTTTCGGCCTTCCGGGGCAAGGTCGTCTCGATGATCTTCCAGGAACCCATGCTGGCCTTCGATCCCGTCTTCACCGTCGGCGACCAGATCGCCGAAACCGTCTGCCGCCATGAAGGCGTGTCCCGCAAGGCCGGGCTGGACCGTGCGCTGGAGCTTTTCCAGCTCGTGCAGATCCCTTCGCCCGAGCGCCGTTTGAAGGCCTATCCGCACGAAATGTCGGGCGGCATGCGCCAGCGCGCCATGATCGCCCTGGCCCTGGCCTGCCGTCCGCAAGTCCTGCTGGCCGACGAGCCAACGACGGCCCTGGACGCCACGGTGCAGATCCAGATCCTGCTGTTGCTGCGGCGCTTGCAGAAGGAATTGGGCATGTCGGTGATCTTCGTGACCCACGACATGGGAGTGGCGGTCGAGATCTCCGACCGCATCGCCGTGATGTATGGCGGCCGGGTCGTCGAGACCGGGCCGGTGGCCGAGGTGATCGGCAATCCCCGCCATCCCTATACCATCGGCCTGATGCGGTCCCGCGCCTCGGGCGGGATGAAGGGGCAGCGCCTGGACGCCATTCCCGGCGCGCCGCCCGACCTGTCCGACCTGCCGCAAGGCTGCGCCTTCGCCCCCCGCTGCCCGCAGGCCGGGGAAGTCTGCGGCGCCTCGGTGCCGGCAAGCGTGGCGGTGGGGCAGGGCCATGCGGTGAGTTGCTTCCAGGCATCGGCGCTGGTGGATCGGGCGGATGCCCATGTCGGTAGCGGAGTTCCATGACCATGAAGCGTTTTCTCGTGGTCAATCCCAACACCACCGCCTCGATGACCCGCAAGATCGGAAGAGCGGCGCAGGCGGCGGCTTCGGCGGAGACGGTCGTGGAGGCGCGCCATCCCGCCATGGGACCGGCCAGTATCGAGGGATGGTATGACGAGGCGTTCTGCGTGCCGGGCCTGCTGCAGGAAATCGCCAAGGGCGAGGCGGAAGGCTATGACGGCCATCTGATCGCCTGTTTCGACGATCCCGGCCTGGATGCCGCCCGCAGCCTGGCGCGGGCGCCGGTGGTGGGCATCTGCGAGGCGGCCATGCATACCGTTTCGCTGATCGCCCATCGTTTCAGCGTCGTCACCACCCTGTCGCGTTCCGTTCCCGCCATCGAGCATCTGGCGCGGCGCTATGGCATGGCGGAGCGCTGCACCGTGCGCGCATCCGACGTGGCGGTCCTCGACCTCGAAGTTCCCGGCTCCTCCGCCGAGGGCCGCATCGCCGAAGAGATCGCCCGGGCCATTGCCGAGGACCGGGCCGAAGCCATCGTGCTCGGCTGTGCCGGCATGGCCGATCTCGCCCGCCGCCTGAGCGAGCAATTCGGCGTACCGGTGGTCGACGGCGTCGCCGCCGGAATCCGGCTGCTCGAGGTCCTGGCGGCCCTGGGCCTGCGGACCAGCAAGAAGGGCAGCTACGTTCCCCCCTTGGCCAAGCCCTATACCGGCCTCTTCGAGGCCTTCGCACCGGCGGCGCAGTAGCGGCGGGATCTTTCGGCCTATCCCCGCCCGCAACCGATCATCCTCCCTTCTCGCGGGCGGGAGGTACCTCCTCGTCATCCTCCTGCTCCCCCATATGGATGGGAGGAAGAGTGCTATCGATATACAACATAAAAGAGGTGTTTATATATCATTATTGACACTGCGCTGGTGTTAATGTCATCTATCTTCCAACGGCGGACGATGGATTGGACGCTTCGGCCGCGCAGACCCAAGTGAAAAAAGGTTTTCTGATGAAGCGCACGTTCTTGGCATTGGCTTTCGCTGCCGCCGCCGGTGTGGCCGCCGCCTCCGCTTTTCCGGCCCAGGCGCAGGACAGGGCCCCAAGCGAAATTCTCAACGTTTCCTATGATATCGCCCGCGAACTCTATGCCAGCCTGAACCCGGTCTTCGCCGAGCATTGGCAGGAGAAGACTGGTCAGAGCATCGAGGTCAAGCAATCCCATGGCGGTTCGTCCCGTCAGGCGCGGGCCATCATGGAAGGCTTGCAGGCCGACGTGGTGACCTTCAATCAGGTGACCGACGTGCAGGTCCTGGCCGATGAGGGACTGGTGCGCGAGGATTGGCAGTCGGCCCTGCCGCATAACGCCTCGCCCTATTACTCGCTGCCCGCCTTCCTGGTGCGAGAGGGTAACCCGAAGAACATCCGCGACTGGAGCGACCTCGCCCGCGACGACGTGCAGGTCATTTTCCCCAATCCCAAGACCTCGGGGAATGCGCGCTACACCTATCTGGCCGCCTATGCCTTCGGCCTGGAGCAGAACGGCAATGACGACGCCAAGGCTCGTGAATTCGTCGGCCAAGTGCTGGGCAACGTGCCGGTCTTCGATACCGGCGGGCGCGGCGCCACCACCACCTTCGTCGAGCGCGGCATCGGCGACGTGCTGATTACCTTCGAGGCCGAGGTCTACGGCATCCAGCGCGAATACGGCGAGGACAAGTATGACGTCGTCGTGCCGTCCATGAGCCTGCTGGCCGAATTCCCCGTCGCCGTCGTCGACCGCGTGGCCGACCGCCGCGGCTCGCGTCAGGTGGCCGAGGAATATCTGAACTTCCTCTACTCCCCGCAGGCCCAGGAAATCCTGGCGCAGTTCTCCAACCGCGTCCGCGACCCGGACGTCGCCGCGAAATATGCCGACCAGTTCCCCGAGGTGCGCCTGGTGACCGTCGAGGACGTGTTCGGCGGCTGGGATCAAGCCCAGAAGGAGCATTTCGCCGACGGCGGCAGCTTCGACCAGATTTTCGGCCGTCGCCGCTGATCGGTTGAAGGAACGGTTGCGCCGCCCGCATCTTGCGGGCGGCGTGTTGTTGTGAAAGCAGAGTGATGATGAAGTTCCGCCGCGCCCCGCGCGTCATTCCCGGCCTGCCGCTCGCCATGGGCGTGACGTTGCTCTATCTCGGCCTGATCGTGCTGCTGCCGGTTTCCGGCCTGCTGTTCCGGACCTTCGGCCTGGAATGGAGCGAATTCGTCGCGGTGGTCACCCATCCCCGCGCCGTCGCCTCCTACAAGGTGACGCTGGAATCGGCGGCTTATGCGGTGGCCTTCAATGCCGTCTTCGGGCTGCTGCTGGCCTGGGTGCTGGTGCGCTACGACTTCCCCGGCCGGCGCCTGCTGGATGCGGTGATGGACCTGCCCTTCGCCCTGCCCACGGCGGTGGCCGGGGTGGCGCTGACGGCGGCCTTCGCCTCCAATGGCTGGCTGGGGCAGTATCTCGAACCGCTGGGCATCAAGGTCGCCTACACGCAATTGGGCATCATCGTCGCCATGGCCTTCACCAGCGTGCCCTTCGTGGTGCGCTCGTTGCAGCCGGTGATCGCCGATCTGGAACCGGAACTGGAAGAGGCGGCGGAAACGCTGGGCGCCTCGCCGTTCCAGACCTTCACCAAGGTCATCTTCCCGTTGATCTTCCCGGCCTTCCTGACGGGGGTGTCGCTGGCCTTCGCCCGTTCGCTGGGCGAGTTCGGGGCGATCATCTTCATCGCCGGCAACATGCCTTTCCTGACCGAGATCACCGCCCTGGTCATCTTCATCAGGCTGGAGGAATACGATTATGCGGCCGCCACCGCCATCGCCACGGTGGTCCTGGCCTCGGCCTTCGTCATGCTGCTGATCACCAATTCGATCCAGCTCTGGCATTACCGCTACGCGCGGAAGAACTGAGGGAGGCCGAGCATGGCAACCGCCGCTACCTTGCCCACCACAAGCGCCGTTCCGCGCCAGATCAGCCGCAAGGCCCGCCGTGCCGCCTGGACGAGGCGCATCCTGATCGGGCTGGCCTTCCTGCTGACCGCGCTGTTCCTGCTGGTCCCCGTCGCGGTGATCTTCCAGCAGGCCTTCGCGCGCGGCGTGCCGACCTTCTGGGCCAACATCACCCATCCCGAGACGCTGCACGCTATCTGGCTGACGGTGCTGGTGGCGCTGATCGTGGTGCCGATCAATGCTTTCTTCGGCCTCTGCGCGGCCTGGGCCATCGCCAAGTTCCAGTTCCGCGGCAAGAAGCTGCTGATCGCCTTGATCGAGCTTCCCTTTTCCATCTCTCCCATCGTCGCGGGCGTGGCCTATCTGATGGTCTACGGCTCGCGCGGCATCTTCGGCCCCTGGCTGGAGGAACATGGCCTGCAGGTGATGTTCGCCTTGCCGGGGATCGTGCTGGTGACCCTGTTCGTCACCTGTCCCTTCATCGCCCGTCAGGTGCTGGTGCTGATGCAGTCCCAGGGCGTGGACGAGGAGGAAGCCTCGCTGTCGCTGGGGGCGGGGGGCTTCAAGACCTTCCTCTACGTCACCCTGCCCAATCTGAAATGGGCGCTGATCTATGGGGTGATCCTGTGTAATGCGCGGGCGATGGGGGAATATGGCGCGGTGTCCGTGGTGTCGGGTCAGATTCGCGGCCAGACCAACACCCTGCCGCTGCAGGTGGACCTGCTCTATCACGATTACAACGCCGCCGGCGCTTTCGCCGCGGCTTCGGTCCTGGCCGTGCTGGCGCTGATAACGCTGGCGGTCAAGACCATCGTCGAAATCCGCAGCCGCACCGAATGACGCGGCTGCCACGGACAAGGAACCGGACATGATCGAGGTTCGCGAGGTTTCCCGGAATTTCGGCGGCTTTCAGGCGCTGAACAATGTTTCGCTGAATGTCGAGCAGGGCGAGCTGGTGGCGCTGCTGGGGCCGTCGGGCTCGGGCAAGACGACGCTGTTGCGCATCATCGCCGGGCTGGATTTCGCCGATACGGGCAGCATCCATTTCGACGGCAAGGATGCCACCGCCGTGGCGGCGGGCGACCGGCAGGTGGGCTTCGTCTTCCAGCATTTCGCCCTGTTCCGCCACATGACGGTGTTCGACAACGTCGCCTTCGGCCTGAAGGTGCGCAAGCGCTCGGCCCGTCCCTCGAAGGCCGAGATCGCCGAGCGTGTGAACCATCTGCTGCGGATGGTGCAGCTGGAAAGCCTGGGCAAGCGCTATCCCGCCCAGCTTTCCGGCGGCCAGCGCCAGCGCGTCGCCCTGGCCCGCGCCCTGGCGACCGAGCCGCGCGTGCTGCTGCTCGACGAGCCTTTCGGGGCCCTGGATGCCCAGGTGCGCAAGGAATTGCGCCGCTGGCTGCGCCGCCTGCATGACGAATTGGGCATCACCGGCGTCTTCGTCACCCACGACCAGGAAGAGGCCCTGGAAGTGGCCGACCGCGTGGTGGTGATGAACAAGGGCGGGATCGAGCAGGTGGGGACGCCGTCGGAAATCTACGACAATCCGGCGACGCCCTTCGTCTACAACTTCCTGGGCCATGTCAATGCCGTGCCGGCCACCGTCTCGGGCGGTGTGGCGCATCTCGGCGGCCTGCGCATGGGCTTCGCCGAAGGCGAGGCGCCCGAGGGCGTGGGAGCCGGAACGGCTTTCGTGCGGCCCCATGATGTCGAGATCCTGCGTGACGGCGACGGCATCCTCGTCACCATGCGCCATGCCGTAGTCCTGGGGCCGTCGGTGCGCGTCGAGATGGAGCTGGAGAACGGCCAGGCGATCGAGGCCGAACTGACCCGCCACCGCTTCACCGAATTGGGGCTGGAGCGCGGCGAGCGTGTCTTGGCGGCGCCGCGCCGGGCGCAGCTTTTCCTCGATGACGGGCGTCAATACACGGTCTCGTGCTTGACCCGGCCGGTCGCTCCGCGCATTGTCCCTTCCGCCGAAGGGGGTATCCGGCAGCGGCGCCCCTGACGGCCGTTTCATTCCGGGGAGAGGGGCGGATTTGGACAGCATCATCGCTTTCGGGCTCGATATCGCCCTCTTCGTCCTGGCGCCCTGGCTGCTCTGGCGCCTGACGGGGCGGATATTGCCGCTGGCGGTGCTGCCCATCCTGATCGGCCTGCTGCTCGCCTTGGCCGGCGGTCCGGCGGAGGGGATCGACGTTCCCTCGCGGATGGGCGAATTGCTGGGCTGGGCGGGGGTGCTGCTGCTGGCCTTCACGGCGGGGTTGGAAACCCGCCATCCGCCGGGCAGCGAAAGCGAGGCCGGAAACTTCGCCGCCCGCAACGTCTCGGCGGCACGCATCGCCGCCACCGCCGGGGCGGCGCTGGTCCTGCCCTTCGCCGTGGGCTTGGCGGCGTCCTATCTCTTGCTGTTGGATATCGCCGCCTGGCAGGCGCCCGAAGGCGGGCGGCTGGCCGGGGCGGCGGCGATCGGCCTCTGCCTTGCCGTCAGCGCCCTGCCGGTGCTGGTCGGCATCACCCGCGAATTGAAGCCCGCCGAGCGCGGCCTGGGGCAGTTGGCCCTGCGCGTGGCGGTGATCGACGATGCCGTGCTGTGGATCGGGCTGGGGCTGTTGCTGCTGCTGGTCCAGGTCGAGGGCGGGCTGGGCCATTGGGGCTGGCTGGATGCCGTGGCGATCCTGGTCGCCGCCCTGTTGGCCGCCTGCAGCAAATGGGGGGACAGGCTGGGCGGGAGCCTGCCGGGCTGGAGCGCGTGGCCGCTGGCCCTGCTTGCCCTGGCGGCCGGTTCCTGGGCCAGTTCCGAACTGGGCCTGCATTCCCTGATCGGCGCCTATCTGGCCGGGCTGGCCCTGCCGCCCGCCGTCGCCCGCCATTTGCCCGCCGAGCGCCTGGGCCTTGCCGCGCTGATCGGCCTTGCGCCCTTCTTCTTCGGTCATCGCGGCCTGGGCATTGAGGGGGCGGTCCTGGGCTGGGGGGCGATGGTCGCGGCTTTGGGGCTGCTGGTCCTGTCGGCCACGGCCAAGATCGCCGCCGTGGTCCTGGTCCGGCCTTCGCCGCTGATCGGCCGCCGCGAGGCGATGGCCCTGGGCTGCCTGCTGCAATGCAAGGGCCTGATGGAGATCGTCGCCGCCACCATCCTGCGCGACCAGGGCTTGCTGTCGGAGACCGCCTATGCGGTGCTGGTCGCCCTGGCCATCCTCTCGACGGCCATGACCGGCCCCCTGTTCCGCGCCGTCCAGGCCTGGCGCCGCGTCCGCGAGACGGATGGCGGCTCGCGGGTGAGAGGGTGACGGCTTCCTTTTCGTAAGGGCAGGTTTCTCCTTCGCGTCCGGCTCCTGTCCGGGCGCGCCGCAGGACCGGGCAGAAAGACCCTTGTCGCAACAGGGATGAGGACTTAGCTTTCTTTCCGGGATGCAAGCCGGAAGGAGCGCGATGACGAGGCCGAACCTCTTCCTGGCGATCCTGCCGAGGACGGCTTTCTTCATGCTGGCCTGGGTAGGGCTGACGCGGGCGGAACCGGGGGCGCTGCTGCCGGGGGCGCTCGTCGTGGCCGCCGTGGTGGTGCTGAGCCTGCGGCTTCTGCCGCCTCGGCCGCTGTCCCTGCCGTCCGTCCATCTTCTGCCCCTGGCGGGTTTCGCCGCGCGCGAAGCGGTGCTGGGCGGCTGGGATGTGGCATGGCGGGCCTTGCTGCCGGGCCAGCGTCTAGACCCGGCAATGTTCCGCTATCGCCTGCGCTATCCCCATGGCCGCTCGGTCCTGCCCATGGCCTATCTGCTGAGCGCCTTGCCCGGAACCCTGACGGTGGAAGTGGAGGACGGGGAATTGGAGATCCACGTCCTGGACCGGGGACAGGACGTGCAGGCCATGCTGGCCGATCTGGAAAGGCGCCTGGCGGCCGCCCTGCCGGAACGGAAGGGCGGTGCCCATGGATGACGCCCTGCTGGCCGTGGCGCTGTTCCTGCTGCTGACCTTGGCCGCCGGACTGTTGCGGGTGCTGCGCGGTCCGACGGCGGCCGACCGGTTGATGGTGGCGCAGCTGGTCGGCACCACCGGCATCGGCATCCTGCTGCTGCTGGCCGAGGCGATGGACCAGGATGCCGCCCGCGACGTGGCGCTGATCCTGGCCTTCCTGGCCTCGTTGACGGCCTTGGCCTTCGTCCGCCGCTTGTGGTGGCGGCTTTCCCCCCGCGATCAGGACGAGGACCGGCGATGATCCTCGATGTCCTCAGCCTGTTACTGATCCTTGCCGGCGCCTTCTTCTTTCTTGCCGGAACGGTGGGGCTGCTGCGCTTTCCGGATGTCTTCTCGCGCCTGCATGCCCTGACCAAGGCCGACACCCTGGGATTGGGATTGGTGGTCGCCGGTCTGGCCCTGCGTGCCGATGACTGGACAATTGTGGTCAAGCTGCTGGTGGTCTGGCTGCTGGCGCTGGTGGCAGCCATCACCATCGGTCATCTGATCGCCCATATGGCCCTGCGTCAGGGGCTGAAGCCCTGGATGAAAGCGCGGGAAGGGGGCAGGCCGCAACGGGGGGACAAGCGGTGATCGGGCTGGCCTTCGATATCCTGCTGGCCGTCGCCCTGGTCTGGCTGACACGCCAGGCGCTGCTGGGGCCGCATCTATTCCGCGACGTGGTGCTGTTCATCACGGTGGGCCTGCTGGTGGCGCTGGCTTGGGTAAGGCTGAATGCACCGGACCTGGGCCTAGCCGAGGCGGCGGTGGGGGCGGGACTGACCGGCGTGCTGCTGCTCGACGCCCTGGGCCGTATCTCGCGCGGCGACAAGGACGGGCAGGGAAAACGCCGCCGGGGGAAACGCCATGAGTGACCGGCTCGCCCATTGGGCCCTGCTGGTCCTGTCGCTGCTGGCGACCCTTATGATGGGCTGGGGCGTGCTGCGCCTGGAACCGGCGGAAGGCGTGGCGCCACTGGTGGAACGGCATATCGGGGAAAGCGGCGCGTCCAATCCCGTGACCTCGATGCTGCTGAATTTCCGCGCCTGGGACACGCTGCTGGAAATCGCCGTGCTGCTGGCCGCCACGGTGGCGCTGTTCGCGTTGCGTCCCATCAAGGGAGCCTCGCCCGCCGCGATGGAGCCCCTGGCGGTCGGTCCGCCCTCGACGCCGCTGCTGGACTGGTTCGTGCCCCGCCTGGTGCCGCTGGCGGCCTTGATGGCGGGCTATCTGTGGTGGGTCGGTTCCAGCCGACCGGGCGGAGCCTTCCAGGCCGGGACGGTGCTGGGCGCGGCTTTCGTCCTGCTGCTGATGACGGCAGGCGCGAAGGCGCCCGATGCCAATGACCGGCGTTTCCGCCTGCTGCTGGCTTCTGGCCTGTTGGTGGGCTGCCTGCTGGCCGCGCTGCCGCTGCTGGGAGGCTTGGGCTTCATGGAATATCCGGAAGGATGGGCCAAGGGCCTGATCCTCGCCATCGAGGCCCTGCTGACCGCCTCCATCGCCGCCTGTCTGGTGGAACTGGTGCTGGGCGTGCCGCCGCCGCATGCGGGCGTCGTGCATCATCCCCGGAAGGAGGCGCCATGATCACCCAAGGCGAGATCTACGCCCTGGCCGGTCTGGCGGTCTTCGCCGTCGCCCTGCACGGCCTGTTCGCGCGGCGCCATCTACTGCGCAAGATCGTCGCCATCAATATCGCGGGCAGCGGCGTCTTCCTGTTCCTGGTGGCGGTGACGCGCAGCCCGGAAGAGGGCGTTCCCGATCCGCTGGCCCAGGTGATGGTCTTGACCGGCATCGTCATTTCCGTCTCGATCGCCGCCTATTCCCTGTCGCTGCTGCGCCGCATCGTCGACGACAGCGGCAGTCCCGTCCTGCCGGAAGACGGCCCTCCGCCCCAAGAAGACGAGGGGAAATAGGTGCTCGATTCCCTGGTCCTGGCAGTAGCGAGCGTGGTGCTGCCCCTCGTCGCGGCGACCCTGTCCTTTTTGTTGGGGCGGCGTTCCGCCCCCTGGCTGCCGCTGGCCTTCGGCTTCGCCATCCTGGCCGCCGTCCTGCCGCTGGCCGGAACGAACGGGACGCAGAGCTTCGCCTTGGGCGGCTGGGCCGCGCCCTTGGGCATCGAATGGCGGCTGGACGGGCAGGCGGCACTGATGATGGTGGTCACCGCCATCCTGGCCCAGGCGGTGGCGCTGTTCGCCGCCGGCCATCTGCCGCGCGAGGAATTGCGCCGCGAGGCCGGGCGCTTCTGGCCGCCCTTCCTGTTCCTGTGGGCGGCGATGAATGCCGTCTATTTGTCCAACGACCTGTTCAACCTGTTCGTGGCGCTGGAACTCGCCAGCCTGTCGGCGGTGGTGCTGGTGACGCTGAAGGGCAAGGGCGAGGCGCTGACGGCGGGGATGCGCTACCTGCTGGTCTCGCAAGCCGGGTCGCTCAGCTATCTGGTCGGCGTGGGCTTTCTCTATGCCGGTTTCGGCACCTTGCATTTCGGGCAATTGGCCGAACGTATCGAAGCCAATGACACGGCCCTTCTGGCCCTGGCGCTGATGAGCGTCGGCCTGTTCGCCAAGACGGCCTTCTTCCCGCTGCATATCTGGCTGCCGCTGGCCCATGGCGCGGCGCCGGCCCCGGCCAGCGCACTTCTGTCAGGGCTGGTGGTCAAGGCGTCCTTCTTCGTGCTGATGCGCCTGTGGATCGAGATCATGGGGCCGGTGGCGGGCGAGGGCGTGCGGCAACTGGCCGGCTGGTGCGGCGCGGCGGCGGTGATTTGGGGCTCGCTGTTGGCGCTGTGCCAGACGCGGCTGAAGCTGGTGGTGGCTTATTCGACGGTGGCGCAGCTGGGCTATCTGCTGCTGGTGCTGCCCCTGACCTTCCAGCCGGGCGAGGCCGCGCGCGACGCCCTGGCCGGGATCATGCTGCTGGTCGTCGCCCATGCCTTCGCCAAGGCCTCGATGTTCCTGGCCTGCGGCCTGATCCTGGAAGCACTGGGCCATGACCGCCTGAATGCCATCGAGGGCGCGGCCCGCCATATCCCCATGACCGTCTTCGCCATGGGGCTGGCGGGGCTGACCCTGGTCGGTCTGCCGCCCAGCGGCGGCTTCGTCGCGAAATGGCTGCTGATGACGGCGTCGATCCAGACCGGGCAATGGTGGTGGGTGCCGGTGCTGCTGCTGGGCGGGCTGCTGGCCGGGGGCTATGTCTTCATGATCCTGGCCCGCACCTTCCGCCAGCCCGAGGAGGTGACGGATTTCCGTCCCATTCCGCACGGCCTGGAAATCCTGACCCTGTCGCTGGGCGTGGCCTCCACCCTTCTGGCTTTCTGGGCGCAGCCTTTCCTGCGCATCGCCGATGCGGGGATGATGCGATGACTTGGGAAATGCTGCCGCCGCTGGTGATCCTGTTCAGTTCTTTCCTGCCGGGGCTGGTGATCTTCTTCCTGCCCGACGAGCGTGCCGTGCTGCGCACCACCCTGAACATGGCGGGTGCGGTGCTGAAGCTGGTGATGATCGGGGCCATGCTGTGGGGGGTATGGCGCGGCATGCGCTTCGAGGTCGCCTTCGAGATCGTGCCGGGGGTGAATTTCGTACTGCATACCGACGCCCTGTCCATGCTGTTCATTTCGCTTTCGGGCGTGCTGTGGTTCCTGACCACCATCTATGCCATCGGCTATTTCCGCAATTCCCCCAATCGCAGCCGTTTCTTCGGCTTCTTCTCGATCTGCGTCTCGGCCACCACCGGCATCGCCATGTCGGGCAATCTGTTCACCCTGTTCCTGTTCTACGAGATGCTGACCTTCTCGACTTATCCGCTGGTGGTCCATCGCGGCAGCGAGGCGGCCTTGCGGGCGGGGCGCATCTATCTGGCCTATACCCTGACCGGCGGGGCGGTGGTGTTGGCGGGGCTGGCCTGGCTGACGGTGCTGGCCGGACCGGTGGATTTCGTCGAGCGCGGCGGCGCCCTGAGCCATGTCGGGCCGGGCAACGAAGCCGCCCTGGTGGCCATCTTCGCCCTGCTGATCGGCGGCTTCGGGGTCAAGGCGGCGCTGGTTCCGCTGCATGGCTGGCTGCCCATCGCCATGGTGGCCCCGGCGCCGGTCAGTGCGCTTCTTCACGCCGTCGCGGTGGTCAAGGCGGGGGCCTTCGGCATCCTGCGCGTGATCTATGACATTTACGGCATCGATAAAGCGGCGGAACTGGGCGTGCTGCAGCCGTTGGCGGTGCTGGCGGCGGCGACCATCTTGTGGGGATCGCTGCGCGCCCTGGCGCAGATGGACCTGAAGCGGCGGCTGGCCTTTTCCACCGTCAGCCAATTGTCCTACATCGTGCTGGGCGCTTCGTTGCTAGGACCGGCGGCGACCATCGGGGCGCTGGTCCATGTCATCCATCAGGGCGTGATGAAGGTCACCATGTTCTTCTGCGCCGGAAATCTGGCCGAGACGCTGGGGATCCATCGCATCGACGAGATGAAGGGCGTGGGGCGGCGCATGCCGCTGACCATGGGCGCCTTCACCCTGGCCGCCTTGGGAATGATGGCCGCCCCGCCGATGGCCGGTTTCATCACCAAATGGTATCTCGGCCTGGGCGCGCTGGAGGCCGGGCAGGGCTGGGCCTTGGGGGTGCTGCTGATCTCCAGCCTGCTCAATGCCGCCTATTTCCTGCCGATCCTGCGCACCGCCTGGTTCGACAAACCCGAAGAGGGTGTGTGGCAGGAGCATCTGCCGCGCGGCCGTTGGGAGACGTCGCGCGCCTTGCTGTTCCCGCCGCTGGTCACCGCCGGTCTGGCGCTGCTCTTTGGCCTGTTCGCGGGAAGCCCCTTGAGTCCCCTGAGCTGGGCGACGCTGATCGCCGCCTTGGAATATGTGGCGCCATGACGATGCTGCTGTCCCTGGCCCTGCTGACGCCCCTGGCGCTGTTCCTGCTGGCCATGACCCGGAAGCGGGGCTGGGCGGCACGCCTCGCACCCGTCGCCCCTTTGCCGGCTTTGGCGGCGGCCTTCCTGGTGCCGGTGGGCAGCGAGATGGTGCTGCCCGACCTGCTGCTGGGGCTGCGGCTGGGGATCGACGGACCCGCCCCGGTCTTCCTGGCCTTCACAGCGTTGATCTGGGCGGGGGCGGCCTGGGCCATGCGTGCCGATCCGCAGTTGCTGGAAGGGCGGGCGGGGGCACGTTTCCTGCTGGCCTTCCTGGCGACCATGACCGGCAATCTGGGCGTGGTGCTGGCCCTGGACGGGCCGGGATTCTACCTGTTCTTCACGGTGATGACCTTCGGCGGCTATGGCCTGATCGCCCGCCAGGACGGGCCGGAAGCCGCCTGGGCGGCAAAGCTCTATCTCGGCCTCGCCCTGGTGGGTGAGATGGTGATGCTGGCGGGATTCCTGCTGGCCGAGAGCGGTGCGGCGGCCCTGGCCATTGGGCTGGCCTTCTATTTCGGCATGGGCGTCAAGCATGGCGTCCTGCCGCTTCACGCCTGGTTGCCGCCTGCCCATGGCATCGCCCCGGTCCCGGCCAGTGCCCTGCTGTCGGGTGCCATGCTGAAAGCCGGGCTGCTGGGCTGGATGCGTTTCCTGCCGCTGGCCGAGGATGCCCTGCCGGATCTCTCCGGACTGATGGTGGCGGGCGGGCTGGCGGCGGCCTTCCTTGCCGCCTTGGCCGGGATCATGCAGAAGAAGGCCAAGATGGTGCTGGGCTATTCCAGCATCAGCCAGATGGGCATCCTGACCGTCGGCTTCGGTTTGGCCTCGGCCGATCCGTCGCGCTGGTCCCTCGTCCTGCCCGCCTTGGTGCTGATGGCGCTGCATCACGCTTTGGTCAAGGCGGCGCTGTTCCTGGGCGTGGGCTCCAGCCGTGACGGGACCTTGGGGCGGCTGGCCTTTCCGCTGCTGGTGCTGTTGTCCCTGGCGATTGCCGGTTTCCCGCTGACCGGCGGCGCCCTGGCGAAGCTATGGCTGGACGAAGTGGGCGGCGGCTATGAGATCGACATGGCCTGGACGGGCGCCCTGGGCCTGCTTCTGCCCTTCACCGCGACCGCCAGCACCTTGCTGATGGCCCGCTTCCTGTGGCTGGTGCGGCCCGGAACCCCTCCGGCGGTGGCCGCGCCGGTCACGCCCGCGCCCTTCCTGCTTTTGGCCGTGGCCGGTCTGGTTGGACCTTGGTTTCTGCTGCTCGCCCAGCACGATGCGCCCCTCCTGCTGGCCCTGGCGCCGGACCATCTGTGGAAGACGCTGTGGCCGGTGCTGTTGGGCCTGGTGCCGGTGGTTGCGGCCTTGCGGTCCGGGCGCGGGATGCCCTCGCCGGTGCCGCCCGGCGATGTGGCGGTGTGGCTGGCCGGGCCGCTGTCGCGCCTGCCGCGCTTCCTGCCCGGCGGCGAGGGCAAGGACGTGGCGCCGCCCATGCCGGTCCATCTCGCCTTGCCGTCCCTCGCCAGCCGGATCGAGCGGGAATGGCGCCGTTTCCCGCTGATCGGGGTGGCCTATCTGCTGTTGCTGCTGGCCCTGGCCTTGATGGCGGGCTTTCCGGCCTGAGCGGAACCATCCCTCCGGTCTCGTGTTCGAGGGGAAGGGACGACCGAGACGGAGGACGCGATGGCCACCACCGAAACTTTCGAAGGATATGTTCTCGACATCGCCCGCCTGCGCGCCACGGCCAAGCAGGACTGGCTACAGCGCGCCCGTGCCCATACCCGCGACAGCCTGTTGGAGGAAGGCTGTGCCGATAGCGGCTATGCGCTGGTGGCCGAAGACGGCTCGGCGGTGCTGCTCGACCCCGACGCCACCCCCAAGGTGGTTGCCCGCGTGCGGGAAAGCCGTCACCCCCACGGTATCCGCCTGCGCGCCCGCCGCGCCGATGAAGGCGGCGCCATGCATACCCTGGACATCGAGGAAGTGGACGAGACGACCCCGCGCCACGGCCGGAAATGGGATCCCTGGGGGCCCGACGACGCCGAGCACTGATTCCCGCGACTTTCCTGCCGAGCCTTCTCTTCTTCTCGCCTGGCGGCAGAGCCAAAAAAGAAGTGCTGGAAATTCACCTATGATTATCTCGTGCGCGAGAATGTTTCTTCAGGGTTGTGAAATGTGCCGGATCCGATTAGCTTTTGAAGGCTGGCAACCATAGGGGGTGAAATTGGATCCAGTCTCAATGTTGAAGACGCTGTTTCCGACGCGTACGGAGCGCTATTCGATAGGGCTCCCGGGTAGCAGTGGAAGCATCAAGAGAGCGGACGCGTTCGGCCCCGCGGTACTCCTGGGGGGCGCGCTTCGTCTTCCTGACTACGCCAAGACGTCCGGCATGGATGCAAGCCTGTTAGCGCAACTCGGTGGAAGCGGAGCGGGCGCGTCCGGCGAAAGGCAGACCCTGAAGAAAGTAACCAGCGTATGGGGTCCCCTTATGGGGGGCGATAACAGCCATGCCGTGGCCGGGGTGGGGCGGAGTATCAAGGTCGGCAACAGTTCCGTGGTCGAGGCGTCAGGAAGTGCCAATGTCCAGGCCGGCTCGAATACGACCGTTTCGCTTTCGGGTACCCTCTCCAATAACGTGCGGGTGGGGGATTCCAGCCTTGTTCTCGGCGGCGGTGGCCGGGACATGATCTTCGGCGGCCATAATGCGGTGGTCCGAGGCGGGGACGGGGATGACTATATCTCGGTCAAGGACGGGTCAATCGTCACCGGAGATGGCGGGAACGACACGATTATCGCTGGACGCTATTCGATCATCGATGGTGTTGAGGGAAACAATACGATCACAGCCGGCGCCGGCAGTACCGTGACCGGCGGCAAGGGCAATGATACCATCACCGTTGAACGGGCCAGCACGGACAAGAACACCTACGATCCTGCGAAGATTGTTGGCGGCCAGGGCGATGACGTCATCACCATCCGCAACACCGCCGCTGATATCGAATATCGCCGAGGCGACGGGAGCGACATCATCAGAGGCGACCTGGGCGAGAGCACGCTGACCCTTGTTGGATTGCGCCAGAACGAGGTCGGCTTCACGCTGGTCCAGACCGGTTCCGGAAGCTATGACATGATCGTCACGATCAACGGAAGCGACGACACCATCACCATCAAGAATGCGGACAGTGTCGCAAATGCCAATTTCAGCATCAGCTTCCGTGGCGGTTCTGAAGTGCTGCTGGGCGAGAAGTTCCACGAGTTGCTGGCGGCGCAGCCGGTCTTTTGAGAAACGGCTGGCCAAAGGAAGCATAGAGCTTAGGCTGCATCTGCTAGAAGTCTTGGCAGATGCAGCCTTTGTCTTCTAGCCTTACTCCTCCTGCGCCCAGGACGGATCGGGAAGCTTGCTGAACAGGTTGCGCAGGCCTTCGCCCCAGCGTTTGCGCAGGCCTTGCCAATAGGGATCGTTGTCGTTGATACGGGTGCGGACGCTGGCGCGCAGCGTGTCCACCGGGCAGATCACCAGATCCAGCGGCGGAGCCACCGACAGATTGCCCTTGATGGTGGAATCGAAGGAGACGAGGGCACATTTTGCCGCCTCGATCAGCGGCGTCTGGGGCGTCAGCACGCGCTCGATGATGGGCTTGCCGTATTTGGTCTCGCCGATCTGCATATAGGGCGTGTCGTCGGTGGCTTCGATGAAATTGCCGGCGGAATAGACGTTGAACAGGCGCATCCGCCGGTTCCTGATCTGGCCGCCGACGATCAGAGAGGCGTTGAAGTCGGCGCCGTGTTCCTTGAGATGCTCGCCGTCCTGGACGTAGACCTCGCGCACGGTGCGCCCCACCAGCCGGGCCACTTCATACATCGACTCGCAGGCATAGAGGCTGCGTTCGGGATCACTGCTGCCCAGGCGGTCTTCCAGCAGGCTGATCACCGATTGCGTGACCGCCAGGTTTCCGGCGGTCAGGATGACGATGATGCGGTCGTCGGGATCGTCGAAGACGAAGCATTTGCGGAAGGTGGCGACACTGTCCACCCCGGCATTGGTACGGGAATCGGCGACGAAGACCATGCCGGCATTCAACCGCATTCCCAGACAGTAAGTCATTTTTCGGCTTGTCCTAGTTTTGAAGCTGCTCGACCTGCAGACGGACCATCAGGTCCTCTCCCATTCCGCCGGCCCTGCTGCCGATGACCGGCCCGGCGCTAGCATAGTCGAAGCCCACGGCCAGGCGTACATAGGAATCGGTGGCCGATTGGCGGTTGGAGGGATCGAAGCTGATCCAGCCCACGTCCTCGACATGGGCCTCTGCCCAGGCATGGCTGGCCATGCCGTCATGCTCGCCGGCTAGATAGCCCGAGACATAGCGGGCGGGCACGCCGATGGCGCGGCAGCAGGCGATGAAGACATGAGCATGGTCCTGGCAGACCCCGCAGCCGCGGGCCATGGCCTCGGCGGCGGTGGTCTCGGCCCCGGTGGCACCGACCAGATAGGGCAGGCGGTCGGCGATCGCCAGCATCAGGCCGTGCAGGGCGGTGATGCTGCCCTTGGCCTTACGCATGGGGGCGAAGGGCGCGGCGAGGCCGCGCAGGGCGTCATCCAGGGCCGTCAGCGGCGTCTCGCGCAGGAACATGCCGGGCGGCAGGCCGTCGTCCAGGGGCAGCATGCCGCTGGTGTCCTGGGTCTCGACCTCACCTTCGACCAGGATGCGCAATTCGGTGTGGTTGGCTTGGCTGGCGACATGGGCGCGGTTGCCGAAGCCGTCGATCCACGGCACCAGGCTGGTGGGGCCCGAAACCGTCCAGGACAGCACGCGCTGGCAGCGGTCGGTGCGGGGCGTCAGGCGCAGATACTGCACCGCCCGCCGCGCGGGTTCGGCGGAGGTGTAGAGGGTTTCGTGCCGGATGCGGATCTTCATCATTCCACCATCATGAAGTCGCGTTGGATGCGCTGGCTCAGTTCCCCCATCTGGCGGGAGAAATCATCGAGGAAGACATGCAGTCCCAGCCGCATCAGGTCGGAGACCTGCACGCTTTCCAGGCGGTGGAGCAGGTCGCTGGCCTGTTTCGAGGCCGGGAGGCCGGGATTGAGGCGGTTCAGGATTTCCGTCCCCTCGCGCAGCGAGGCCATCAGCGAGCGGGGCATGTCGTTGCGCAGGATCAGAAGGTCGGCGATCTTGTGGAAGTCCAGGCCGGTGGCATAGATCTCGCGGTAGCTCTTATAGGCGCTGAGCGCCTTGAGCAGCACGGTGGCGCGATAGAAATCGGGGCCGCCCTTCTGGCCGGGCGAGAAGATGTCGCCGGCCAGCCCTTCCCATTTCACCCGCAGCAGGCGGGCGGTGTTGTCGGCGCGTTCGAGCGAGGTGCCAAGGCAGGAGAACCAGAAGCCTTCCGAGCGGCGCATCGAGCCGTAAAGGGCGCCCCGGAAGAGGTGCGAGCGGTCGCGCACCCATTCCAGATGCTCGCTCACCCCGGTGCGGCGGAGTTCGGGCCAGGTCAGGCCGGTGATGCCCAGCCAGGTATGGTTCAGCCCTTCCCACAATTCGGCCGTCAGCAGGTGGCGGCTGGCCCGGGCATTCTCGCGCGCGCGCCACAGCGAGGCGCGGATGCTCGAGGAATTGTGGTTGTCGAGGATCATGTAGCTGAGAACACGCCCCTCGGTGACTTCTTCATAGCGTTCATGGAAATCGTCCAGGGCGCCGGTCATCCATAGCGGCGCTTCCCAGTCCTGGCGCCGCTTCTCCTCGCCGCGCGAGGGCAGCAAGGCGGATTCGCAGCTGACCTGCAGCAGGCGGGCGATGTTTTCCGCCCGCTCCACATAGCGGGCCATCCAGAACAGGTTGTCAGCTGCGCGACCGAGCATGATTGCCCTCCAAGACCCAGGTATCCTTGGTGCCGCCGCCCTGCGACGAATTGACCACCAGCGAGCCCTTGTTCATGGCGACGCGCGTCAGGCCGCCGGGCACCACCATCGTCTTGCGTCCGGCCAGGACGAAGGGACGCAGATCGACATGACGTGGCGCCACCCCCCGGTCCACATAGGTGGGGCAGGTGGACAGGGACAGGGTCGGTTGGGCGATGAAGCGGGAGGGCTCGGCCTTGATGCGCTCGCGGAAGGCAGCGATCTCGGCCTTGGTCGAGGTCGGGCCGACCAGCATGCCATAGCCGCCCGAGCCGTGGACTTCCTTGACCACCAGTTCCTCCAGATGCTCCAGCACATAGGCCAGATCCGACGGGCGGCGCAGATTCCAGGTCGGCACGTTCTTGAGGATGGGTTCCTGCCCCAGATAGAAGCGGATGATCTCGGGCATATAGGTGTAGACGGCCTTGTCGTCGGAGACGCCGCCGCCGATGGCATTGGCGATGGAGACCCGGCCCAGGCGATAGGCCGCCAGCAGGCCCGGCACGCCCAGCGAGGAATTGGGGTTGAAGGCCAGCGGGTCCAGGTAATCGTCGTCGATGCGGCGATAGATCACATCCACCCGTTTCGGGCCGTGCGTGGTGCGCATGAAGACGGTGCCGCCATCGACGAACAGGTCCTGGCCCTCGACCAGTTCCACGCCCATTTCCTGGGCTAGGAAGGCATGTTCGAAATAGGCGCTGTTGTATTGGCCGGGCGTCAGCACCACCACGGTCGGGTCGTCGACGCCACGCGGGGCGACGCTGCGCAGGGTCTCCAGCAGCAGTTCCGGGTAATGGTTGACCGGGGCGATGGAATGGCTGGCGAACAAATCGGGGAACAGGCGCATCATCGCCTGCCGGTTCTCCAGCATGTAGGACACACCCGACGGCGTGCGGGCATTGTCTTCCAGCACGTAGAAGGTTTCGGCATCGACCCGCACCACGTCGATGCCCGCGACATGGGCATAGACTTTCTGCGGCACCTTCAGGCCCAGCATCTCGGGGCGGAAGGCGGGGTTGGTCAGGATCAGTTCGGGCGGCAGGATACCCGCCTTCAGGATGTCCTGGTCGTTGTAGACGTCGTGCAGGAAGGCGTTCAGCGCCTCGACGCGCTGGATCACTCCGCGCGAGATCAGGTCCCATTCCTCGGCGGCGAGGATGCGCGGCACGATGTCGAAGGGGATCAGCCGCTCGACGCCGCCGTCGGCGCCATAGACATTGAAGGTGATGCCGAGGCGGCGGAAGATCAGGTCCGCCTCGCGGTGGCGCTTTTCCAGTTCCTCAACCGGGATCGAATGCAGCCAGGATCCGTAAACGGCGTAAGGGGCGCGGATATTGCCGCCTTCGCCATGCATTTCATCGAAGTACCGTCTTTCCCCCATACTTTCCCTCCCGCATGCCACGGTGAGAAACTAGCAAGAAGCAGGCCATAGCCGGGCGGCACGGCCTGCCGGGGAAGCGAAAGCATTGGGTGCCTAATATTGCGGCAAAGCGTGTGGGGCTGATTGCCGTCTGGGCAAAAGAAAAGGGAGGCCGTAAAGCCTCCCTTTCCCGGACGGTCCCGCAGGTGCAGGGATTATCCCAAGCTCTTGTCCAGTTCGGGAATCACTGTGAACAGGTCGCCGACGAGTCCGTAATCGGCGACCTGGAAGATGGGCGCCTCTTCGTCCTTGTTGATGGCGACGATGATCTTGGAATCCTTCATGCCGGCGAGGTGCTGGATGGCGCCGGAGATGCCGACGGCGATGTAGAGTTCCGGGGCGACGATCTTGCCGGTCTGGCCGACCTGGAGGTCGTTGGGGACGAATCCGGCATCGACGGCGGCGCGCGAGGCTCCGACGGCGGCACCGAGCTTGTCGGCGACGGCCTCGAGCAGCTTGAAGTTCTCGCCCGACTGCATGCCGCGCCCGCCCGAGACGATGACCCGTGCGGCGGTCAGTTCGGGACGTTCCGACTTCGACAGTTCCGAGCCGACATAGGACGAGGTGGCGGGATTGTCCGCCGCGCCCGCTTCCTCGATGGCCGCCGCCCCGCCGCCGGCGGAGGCCGCCTCGAAGGCGGTGGCGCGCACGGTGATGACCTTCACCGCATCCTTGCTCTGCACGGTGGCCATGGCGTTGCCGGCATAGATGGTGCGCACGAAGGTGTCGGGGCTTTCGACGGCGACGATCTCCGAGATCTGCGCGACGTCGAGCAGGGCGGCGACGCGCGGCAGGAAGTTCTTCCCGAAGGTGGTGGCAGGCGCCAGGATGTGCGAATAGCCCCCGGCCAGCTT
>NZ_SBHN01000069.1 GCF_006980715.1 Telmatospirillum sp. J64-1 | reverse complement strand
GAGCAGTTGCGGCAGACCGATGCGGAGACGCTGACCGATCTGGAGCGGGCGGCGCGCTTTCTTTACCTGCAGAAACTGGCCTATGGCGGCAAGGTCGCCGGTCGCACCTTCGGCGTTGATCCGTCCCGACCCGGGCGCTTCAACCTCAACACCCTGGGACCGCGCCTGGAAGAGCTACATGAACGTCTTGCCGGGGTGGTGATCGAATGTCTCGACTTCGAGGCTTTCCTTATCCGTTACGACCGGCCGGGCACGCTCTTTTACCTGGACCCACCCTATTGGGGCTCCGAGGGCTACTATGGAAAAGAGCTGTTCAGTCGCGCCGATTTCGAGCGCCTCTCGGCCTGCCTCCAGCGCCTATCGGGCCGGTTCATCCTCTCGATTAATGATACGCCCCAGATACGCGAAATCTTTGACTGGGCGGAGATGGAGCCCGTGTCAACCGCCTATACTGTGGGCGGCAAAGGTGGGTCTAAGCCAGTTGGCGAACTGATCATAACTAGCGGAAATTGAAGCAAATTAGAGCCCGCCCCTTTAAGGCAAGGCTTAAGCTCTTTTACAAAGTGAAAAGAAGGATATCTAGATAGGTTTGTAATAAAATACTTACCTATCTAGATATAATGCAGAACACGATAGCCAGAGCGGAGTTTGTGTTGTGAAAATCACAACACCTCTCCTTGTATGAAATGAGGCCATACGGCATCCTACACATCATACAATTCCAGCATCATGAAATTGGATACACCGCCCGTCTCCACTGTTTTGGATGCGCGCCAAAAATACTATTGAAGTGTCGTAAATGGGCGGCTAGCTTGAATGAGCCGGGGGTCCGATCCCCGGCTCATTCAGCGGGATGCGAGGCTGCATCCCTAAGTACAACCAGACCAAAAGCTGCAGTCCAGTTGAGAGGAACTCCATAACAACACTCTGTAGCTTTGTGGTCAACAGAGGAGGTTAAGCGGATGGTGTACTATCACCTCGCCGCTGCCGCTTATCACCTGTGGCAGGTTATAAGGCTGTTGAGACAATAGCATGATGCCACCCCCTACAGCGGCTCAACGCTGTAGGGGGATTACAAGGGAATAGCGGCCAGCGCTACTCCACCGCTCCACTGCCGGGCCTCTGCCGCCCAACGCAGTCCCTCTGCCGTAGTCGGCTTCCTGGCCACCATTCTTTTCATCTCTTCCTGGAGATCGATCTTCGGTGGGGTGTGGTCATTATCTGCGTGTCGGTCGGCCAGTAACTTGATCATCGGCGCAGAGTTGCGCACGGCTGCCATCGGGTCCTTGGCAAGGATCAAGGCAAAGGGTTCGCCCCGGTGATCGACGGCATAGAGCTTCAGCTCCTCGCGAAAGTCCCCCTTGCTCATGCATCCCTCTCCGGCACGCGACCGAGGCGGGCGAGATAGATGGGCTCGTCATACTCGCCCAACTCGCTATCAGCCGATTGTTCGACCACGTCGACACCC
>NZ_SBHN01000068.1:909-1686 GCF_006980715.1 Telmatospirillum sp. J64-1 | reverse complement strand
CCAGGACTCCGACGGCAACGCCGAAATCGCCTTCAATCTCTAAGGAGCAGCCTCCTTATGTACACCTTCGATCACCGCACCCGAGACAGTGCCGGCGCCTTCTTGGTTGGCGAGCTGGAGCGCCTCGACCTTACCCTCAACCTGCCCCTGACCGAGGTCACTTGGCAGCGCGACATCGACCTGCGCGAAGACGTCGCCATCGAGGACGAGACCGCGTCCTTCACGCGCAGCCACTTCGCCGCCGCCGGTTTCGCCGGTGCCGGCAAGAGCTGGATCGGCGACAATTCGACGGCCATCCAGGGCATCGGCCTGGACATCACCAAGCATCCGCTGCCCTTGCATCTCTGGGGCCTCGAACTGGGCTGGTCGACCATCGAGCTGAACAAGGCCCAACGCCTGGGCCGGCCCATCGATACCCAGAAATACGAGGGCATGAAGCTCAAGTATCAGATGGATGCCGACGAGATGGTCTATCTCGGCGATACGTCGGTCGGCGCGGTGGGTCTGATCAACAACCCCGCCGTGGCGCCCTACAACATGCAGGTGAATTGGGCCACCGCCTCGGCCGATGAGATCCTCAAGGACATCAACCTGTTCATCGAGCATGCCTGGAAGCGCGCCGGCTATGTGGTGGCGCCCGACCAGTTGCGCCTGGCGCCCGACCGCTTCGCCCTGCTGGTGCGCCCCGTCTCCGAAGCCGGTTCGATTTCGATCCTGGACTATGTGTCCAAGCAATGCGTCTCGGCCAACAAGAACGGCCGCCCGCTGGAGATCGCG
>NZ_SBHN01000068.1:0-899 GCF_006980715.1 Telmatospirillum sp. J64-1 | reverse complement strand
CGTCCGCTGGCCGCTGGTGCCGATGCAGAAGACGCCGCTGGAGATTCGCGGGCTCAACCATCTCACGGTCTATTACTGCAAGATGGGTCACCTGGAATTCGTCTATCCCGAGACCGTCAGCTACGGCGACATGGCCTGATGGAGGCGGCGATGAAGATCAAGGTCCTCAGCCCCTTTTCCTTCCGACCCGGCCTGGGGGCGCCGGTCCGCGAATTCGGGCGCGGCGTCCATATTCTGAGCGTGGCCGAGGCGGCCCATCCCTTCATCCGGGCCTGCCTTGCCGATGGGCTGGCCGAGGAGGTGCCGGGCGTGGCCGTGCAGCCGGAGCCGCCTAAAGATCAGCAGCCCAAAGATCAGCAGGAGGTGCAGACCGAACAGCAGCCGGAACCCGAACAAACCGAACAGCCGGTACCCGAACCTGCGCAGAAGCGCACCGGCCGCAAGTAAGGGCACGCCATGACCCCCGCCGAGTTCCGCGCCGCCTTGCCGGCCTTCGCCGACGAGGAGAAGTTCCCCGAATCAATGCTGGCCCTATGGCTGGATTTCGCTGCCGCGCAGGTACCGGCCGAGCGATGGGGGAACCTGCGGTCGCAGGGCGTCCTGTTCCTGGCCGCCCATCACCTGACCCTGGTGGCCGCTGCCAGCAAGGCCGCCGACGGTACCGGCGGGCTGGAAGCGGCAAGCGGCGGGGTCACGTCCGAGAGCAAGACCGTGGGCAGCGTGTCCAAATCCGTCAGCCGATCCGGCGGTGCGGCCGGCATCGATCCGCGCGGCGGGCAGTACAATGATACCAGTTGGGGACGGCAATATTGGGCGCTGGCCTCGACCATCGGCGCCGGAGGGCTGGTGCTGTGAAGCCGGTCATTTCAGTCAAGCAGACCCTTAATCACACCTCAATG
>NZ_SBHN01000067.1 GCF_006980715.1 Telmatospirillum sp. J64-1 | reverse complement strand
CAAGCAATCGGAATTGCTGCTGAGCGAAGTCAACCGCTTCATCGCCCATATCCGGGCCGCCTGACAAAGAGCGGAACACCAGAAAGCCCCCGTGCCGCAAGGCACGGGGGCTTTTTCATTGTCTGCACCCTGGCGTCTTATCCATCCTCTCTCCTCTCCACCGCTTGGTGGAGATCAAAACCGTGCAACGACATTAACAGCAGAGGGGAAATGTACTTTTTAGCCTAAAAAACAAAATAATTATCGATATAATTATAACATTATAGACAGTTTTGTTATTTTCTTTACTCCTATAACGGAGCGTATATAACATTTTGCGTGTATACGAACGCAGAAACCTATCCCTTAGTTATACTTTCTGCGTGGATTTCAACCCACGAGACGGAATGGCAGCGAAAGCTTGCGCTTCCAGGAGGGCGTTAAGTTGACCATACGGATTTCTGCCAAGCTTTATCTGGCCATGTCCATCCTTGCAGCCGCCATCATCATCGTTGGCGGCTTTGGCTATTGGGGGATGACCACCTATTCAGAGAAAGTCTCTGAAATGCAGAATGCCTCTGCCCGGTCCCTTTATAGCGAGCGCATGAATGGGCTGGCGATCAATATCGCCATGAACTCCCGGGGCATCTATCTCGCATCCGATGCCGCTTCCACCGAGACTTTCGTCAAGCCCATGCTGGCCGACATGCAAGCCATGCAGAAGTTGATCTCTGAATGGGAAGCCATCGTCCCAGCGAATGAGCGCCACATGATCGCCAGCATTCGCGAACAGGCGGAAACCTATGTCAGGTTCCGTTCTGAACTCATCCGAGTGGGACGTGAAGAAGGCCCGCAAGCCGCGCGGTTGCTTGGGGACAATGCTGAGAACCGTGCAGTCCGGCAGAAATTCAACGATGAACTCGCAAGAGTCTCGGAGAGAAATAATCAGAAAGTCAATGAGGTCACGGCAGAACTTGCGGACTTTCACGGCACCATCATGGCGGCAATGCAGACGGTCGGCGTCATTTCTCTTCTTAGTGGCAGCCTTGTCGTCTTCGTGGTGATCCGCCGCTATGTCGCCAAGCCGCTGCAAGGCCTGACCGATGCCATGACCGCCCTGGCCGCAGGCAACCTGCAGCAGACCGTCCCGGCGGCGGATCAGAAGGATGAAGTGGGCGACATGGCCCGCGCCGTGGTCATCTTCAAGGACGCCCTGCTTGAAACCGAGCGCCTGAAGCAGGAACAGGAGCAGATGAAGCAGCGGGCCGAGGCGGAGAAGCGCCAAGCCATGGAAGCCCTGGCCAAGGAGTTCGAAAGCCGCATGAAGGCCGTGGTCGGCAGCGTCTCCTCGGCCTCGACCGAACTGCATGCCACCGCGCAATCCATGTCGGGCGTCGCCGACCGCGCCAGCCAACAGGCCACCGCCGTCGCCGCCGCCTCGGAGCAGGCGGCCGCCAATGTGCAGACCGTCGCCTCGGCCGCCGAGGAACTGTCTTCGACGATTGCCGAGATCAGCCAGCAGGTCTCCCGCTCGGCCGATATCTCCCAAGGCGCCGTCTCCCAGGCCGCCGAGGTCAACGAACAGGTCCTCAGCCTCGCCACCGCCGCCCAGCGCATCGGCGAGGTGGTCAGCCTGATCACCGACATCGCCAGCCAGACCAACCTGCTGGCGCTGAACGCCACCATCGAGGCCGCCCGCGCGGGCGAGGCCGGAAAGGGCTTCGCGGTGGTCGCCAACGAGGTGAAGTCGCTGGCCAACCAGACCTCCAAGGCGACCGAGGACATTGCCGCGCAGATCCGCGCCGTGCAGGACGCCACCGATCAGGCCGTCAGCTCCATCCAGGCGATTACCGGCACGATTCAGAACATCAGCGAAATCTCGGCGACCGTCGCTTCCGCCGTCGAGGA
>NZ_SBHN01000066.1 GCF_006980715.1 Telmatospirillum sp. J64-1 | reverse complement strand
CCGGAATCCGCGGCGGCATGGATTCCCGCTTGCGCGGGAATGACGAGGAAAACAAGGGGCTTCTCCACAGTCTTGGTGTCTTTGTGTCTTGGTGGCCCCCATGCGCCATGAAGAAACAAATAAGGCACCAAGAGGGGCCGGGTAGAGCCATGCATTCCGGACATGAAAAAATCCCCGCCGGTTGCCCGGCGGGGAAGAGAGGCCCGGACGCTGGGGCGTCCGGGAGAGGGGAGGGTCAGGTGGTGACGGTGATTTCGTCTTCTTCCACCGGCGTCAGTTGGGCGATCGAGGTGAAGCTGGCGCCGCTTTCGACCTGTTGCAGCATGCCGTTTTCGATGCTCCACAGGCTGGCGTCTTCCTCGCCGGAGCTGGAAACCAGCAGCAGCTGATCTTCCTGGGCGATGATGTCCTGGATGTTGCCGCCGTCGGGGAGCTCGACCTGGATCAGTTCATCGCTTCCAGGCACCAAGCACCACAATTGCTGGGCTTCCTGGCCGTTTTCACTGCCGGTCGCAGTGGCGGAGGCTTCGCCAGAGCCGGCGGAATCGTTGCCGACCACCTGGGTGGTGGCGCCGCCGCCGTTACTGCCCTGGCCGCCGGTGGTGCTGACGAAGAGGACGTCGCCCACGGCGGTCAACTGGACGGGCTGCCCGGCCTCGTCAGGCAGGTCGAAGGAGTCGAGGCCCTGGCCGTTCCACTGCCAGATCTGGGCGGCACCGTTCTCCGTCGAATCGGCGACGAAATAGACATTACTGTCGCCCGCCACCAGTTCGCGGGGATTCTCCAGGCCCTCTTCGCCTTCGATGGCCTCGGCGACCAGTTCAGGGCTGCTGCCCCGGCCTTCCCAGCTCCACAATTCGCGGCCCTGGTCTTCCGTTTCGGCGAAGAAGTACAGGGTGCCGTCGGCGGCAGCGGTCAGATGGGACGGATTGCTGCCTTCATCGCCTTCGGCGATATCGGCCACCTGTTCCAGCTGCTGGCCGTCGAAGGACCACAATTCGCGGCCGGAGCTGCCGTCATCGGCCGAGAAGACCAAGGCATCGCCGGTATCGACCAAATCCCGCGGCTGCGGAGCCGTGTCGTCGTCATCGAAGGCTTCGAAACGGCTGAGTTCGTTGCCGTCCCACAGCCACAGATGATTGCCGTCGGGCAGGTCGGTTTCGCCTTCGGGAGCGGGGGCGCTGATGAGAGCCGTGCTTTCATCGACAGCGGCGATCTCGATGCCGTTGTCCTCGCCATTGCCGGAGGCGCCGCCACTGAAGCTGGCGATTTCGCTGGCGCTCTGGCCGTCATAGGTCCACAGCGACTGGGAACCATCGGCGGAGGCCTGGAAGAAGATGCTATCGCCTGCCGCCATCAGGTTGGAGGCCTGATAGCCGCCGCTGCCGGCGCCGATATTGACGCTGTTCAGGCTGCTGCCGTCCCATTCCCAAACGCCGGGCGTCGAGCCATCGGTGCCGACGAAATAGGCCGTGCCATCCGCGGCCACCGCCAGATCGCCGGTCACCCCATCGCCCGAGCCGGGATTGGCATCGACGGCGATGCGGGCGGACTGCCCATCCGTCGACCACAATTCGCGGCCGTTATCCTCGGTGGTGCCGGCGAAGAAAGCGACGGGCTGAGCGGGTTCGCCCGTCGGCGGTTCCTCGCCATCCGTTGGTGGCTGTTCACCGTCGGTCGGCGGTTCCTCGCCATCCGTCGGGGGCTGTTCGCCGTCGGTCGGCGGTTCCTCGCCATCCGTTGGTGGCTGTTCACCGTCGGTCGGCGGTTCCTCGCCATCCGTCGGGGGCTGTTCGCCGTCGGTCGGCGGTTCCTCGCCATCCGTCGGGGGCTGTTCGCCGTTGGTCGGCGGTTCTTCACCGTCCGTCGGCGGCTGTTCGCCGTCGGTCGGCGGTTCCTCGCCATCCGTCGGGGGCTGTTCGCCGTTGGTCGGCGGTT
>NZ_SBHN01000065.1 GCF_006980715.1 Telmatospirillum sp. J64-1 | reverse complement strand
CGCGCTTCGGCTATCACTTCTACCGGCCGCCGGCACCGATCACCGCCCGCTATTGGCGGATGTCCATCCAGGCGCCCGAGTGGTTTCAAATCGGGCGCCTCTGGGCTGGCCCGGCCTGGGTGCCGGCCTGGAATTACAGCTATGGCTGGTCTCGCCGCTGGGTCAACGGCACCAAGCCCGCCAAGAGCGAGCGGTCGCTGATCCAGTATGCCGACGAGGGCGCCCGCGCCAGGGAGGTATCGCTGCCCTTCGAGCACTTCACCCCGGCCGACGCGCAGATCGCCGAGGACATGCTTTTTGACATCGGTACCAATGGCCAGCTGCTCCTCTGCCTCGATCCCCTGGCGCCTGGCCGGCAGACGCTGTTCGCCACCCTGATCGACCCGCCGCCTACCATCCAACGCTACTGCAAGATCTATGAGGCCAGCTATCTGGCCGTTGAGAGCCGCTGAGGTCTGACATGCCCTTCCAACTCGCTGATCGTGTCCACGAGACGACTACAACCACCGGCATCGGTTCCATCTCTTTGGGCGGTGCGGCCAACGCATCCAAAACCACTTTCATCGACGCCATCGGCGCCGGCAATGTGACCTGCTATTGCATCACCGACGGCAATGCCTTCGAGGTGGGGTTTGGAACGGTAAATGGGGGCAGCCCCCCGACCCTGATGCGCGACCATGTGCTTGCCAGCAGCAACAACGGCAATCTGGTCAACTGGCCCGCTGGCGCTAAGGCGGTATTCTGCACAGCGCCGGCCGAATTATTGCTGCAGCTGGCCAGATCCGGCGGAAGAACAGTCCGGCCTGCCTATGCGGCGCCCGGTACGATTTGGTCGCGGAGCAGCGACTGGCAGGCCTATCTCTTCGATGGCCAACAGGACCGGCGCCTGCTGCAGGAAGGAGATTCCATCAATGGAACCACCGGGACGCTTTCTGTTGAGCGAGGCGGCACCGGTGCCACCTCGGCCGGTGCTGCCTTAACCAATCTGGGTGGCACGCCGACCGGACGCACCATCACTGCCGGCAACGGACTGTCCGGCGGCGGCAATCTGGCGGCCAACCGGACCATCGCCCTGGGCACTCCTGGCACTCTGACCGCCACGACCACCAACGCGGCGACTGCCGAAAGCCACACCCATAATATCGACATCGCCACTCAAGCCGAAGCCCAGGCCGGCACCAATACCACCAAGCTGATGACTCCCCAGCGCGTGGCGCAGGCCATCGGTGCGCTGGCTGGGGGGCTCGGCTACGGCCAGACTTGGCAGGATGTGTCTAGCCAGCGGCAAGTCCAGACTGTGTACCAGAACACCACCGGAAAGCCGATCATGGTTTTGTTTGGTACTACTGGCTCTGGGACGCAAAGAATGTCTGTCTCTCACAATAACTCGACGTGGGTGGAAATGGCTCTTGCCCAAAACAATGATAATGGCAGGTATATCTATATCATTGTTCCTCCTGGACACTACTACCGGGCAGATAACGCGGGAGGTTTCGGTCGTTGGCTGGAGCTACGCTAATGGAATATGGATTTTATCATCCTGATCGCGGCTATTGGCAGGCCACCGGCGAGGTCCCCGAGGACATCCGCGAGTCCTATCCCGAGGGCACAATTGAGGTGCCGCTGCGACCATCACCCCATCACGAATGGAAGGATGGCGAGTGGGTCGCGGGACCTGCGCAGATCGATCCTGCTCAGCTTCGTGCCGCCATCGATGCCGAACGCGACCGCCGGCTGGCGCTGGGCTATCGTCACGATTTCGGGGGGGATGTCGGTGTGCAGGTACTGCAAACGCGCGACCTGACCGACCGGACGAACTGGCTCACCCTTGATGCATCGGCGAAAACGTTGGTTGCGGCGGGGCATGGCGACATGCCGCTATCCATCCGGACCGAAGCCAATGTGGTCATCCAGGTTACCGCCGCAGAAGCCGTCTCAATCATGGCAGCCATGGCGCAACATGGCGCCGCCATCATGGCCGCGAGTTGGGCGCTGAAGGACGCTCTCGAGCGCGGCGAGGAGGTGGATATCACCCAAGGCTGGCACGCCTGATGGTTTCCCCCGCTGGTCGGCCGGCGGGGGCTTGGGCGTTGCCGCGCCCAAAGCCGCGAGTGGGGACCTCGCACGATCAAGAGATCATCCCGCCACCTCTGCAGAGGCGGGAACAGAAATGGAACATTTATCCAATGGAGT
>NZ_SBHN01000064.1 GCF_006980715.1 Telmatospirillum sp. J64-1 | reverse complement strand
GTGGTCGCGCAACAGCGCCCGGTAATGCTTGAGGTCGCCGCCCAGGCTGTCGAGCACAGGGTCGGGCGTGGCCAGGATCTCGCCGAGAAAGCCCGCCAGGTCATCGCGCCGGGAGGCAGAGGCAATTTCGCCGAAGACCGGCTTGGCCGTCGCGGTCTTGTTCTGCGATTCAGTCATGATACCCGCTCCAATCCATCCGCCCGCCGTCAAAGCCGCCCATGCCGAAGCCGCCGCCCGGATCGAAGCCGTTGCCCGTGATCAGGTTGCGGTCTCCCGCCGCCTGGAATTCGCCCAGCGGGGCAAAGGACACCGCCCCGGTCCACAGCATCTCCAGGCAGTCCGGCCCGTCGTCGTGATCGGCCTGCGGGAAGCCCGTCAGCTGCTCCAGCAAGGTGGTCTGGCTGGCATGCAGGCGGATGCGCCCGTCCATCAGGATCGGCTGCAGGCTCTCGATGCGCAGGGCCTTGTCGGTGGTCGGCGACACCGCCTTGGCCGGCAGCGGCACGCCCTGCTGGATGGCCGCCTTGATCAGCTCGGTGCGCAGGAATTCCTGGAACTGCACCGCCTCGACGAACCACATGACGCATTGATAGCGCCGCTGCAGGGCGATCACGTCCGAGATGATGATGCTGGGGACGCGGCGACGGATCGACGCCTCGATCACGTCCAGGCGCGCCTGCTCGCGGTCGAACCCGCCGACCAGGATGGCGCTGGGGTCGCGCGAGCGGTTGTTCTTGCCCAAGGACGGGTCCAGGGCGCCGAAATAGACCAGGCGCGGCGCGCGTTCGACCCAGAACACCACCTTGGAGAAGGTGGCATCCTCGGCTATCGGGCTGTTCTGGTATTCCGAGTTGAAGGCCGACAGACCGATGCGGACGCGGATCTCCATCAGCCGCTTGAAGGGCTGGACCTCCGGCCACAGGACTTCCGCACCGCGTTCCATCTCCGCGCGGTTCTCGCGCCAGAAGGTGTCGGCCGCCTCGCGGCCGTCATTGCGCAGGGCCTCTTCCCACTGCTCCCACAGATCCATGCGGTCAGGCCAAGCCATTACCGCCTGGAACTTCGTCGCCCGCCACATCGGGTTCTTCATCTTGCGGCTGAGCACGGCATCAAGGTGAAGAACGGTGCCGACATAGATCATGTCCATGCTGCCGTCGGGCGGCCCCAATGGTTCGACCGCCTTGTCGAGCCAAGCCTCGCGCTTGTCGCGCTGCTCGGGGCTGCGGACATTCTCATCGTTCTCGATGTCGTCGAGGATAATTAGGTCGGGGCGGTTGCTGCCGTGGCGCGCACCACGGATGCGCTTCTGCGCGCCGCCGGCCTGCAACTTGGCGCCGTTGCGGGTGACGATCACGCCCACCTGCCAGACCGGGCCGGCGCCGCAAGCCTCGGGGAAATCGAAGGCCAGTCGCGGATTGGTCTCCAACTCGGCCTTGATGCCTTCAAGCATCATCGACGCCACCTCGATGGCGTCGGACAGGATGATGGGATAGCGCTTGCGCCGGGTGATCACGCACCACAGCGGGAAGAGTTGGGTGGCGTAGGTGGACTTGGCATTGCCGCGCGGCGCGGCGATGATCTCGCGCTGGCCTTCCGGCGCTTCCACGAGCTCGGGCAAGCGCTCGAACAGGAAGGCATGGAAGCGCGAGGGATTGCCACGCGCATGATGCGGGAAATAGGTCCGGCAAAAGAACTCGAAGTCATCCTGGGCGCGGGTGATGCGCGCGCGCCTGGCCTTGTCCGAGCGGTCGAACTCGCCCAGCTCCGAGGCCTGCGCGATCTCCTCGCGCACCGCCTGGGCCAATTGGGCGACTTCTTCAAGGAATTCCTTGGTGCCGAACTTGCTGTTCTTGCTCCACGCCTTGGCCATCAGCCGTACTTCTCCGCGACATGGGCGGCGAAGGGTTCCAGGATCTCGGCCAGGGCTTGGCCATGTTCCGGGTAGCGGTCCCGCACAAAGGCAGCCAGATCCTGCAGCAGCTCACCGGCCACGGCATAGCGGCCCAGATCGGGCGCGGCCTTGGCGACGGCCGCCATCGTCTTCGTGAAGGCATCGGCCAGCCGCGACATCGCCTCGGCTCGCGCCAGAGGTGGCGTCTTGGCGTCCTCGTTAAGGGCCTGGACGGTGGCCTGATGCAGGGTCATGAAGTCGTTCAGCACGATCTGGGCGATGGCGCCGGCACCGGCGGCCGTCATGGCATTGACGGAACGCGCCTTGTCC
>NZ_SBHN01000063.1 GCF_006980715.1 Telmatospirillum sp. J64-1 | reverse complement strand
GGTTGTTTTCAGCACCTTCAACGGCCGCTTCTTCGGCACCGGCCCCCAAGGCCGTTTCAATTCGGACAGCACTGCCCACGATGGTGAGACCTGGTTCCAGGCGATGCTGAACTTCTTCTTGGTTCCCCACAACTCTGCTGCGTGAGGACGATCATGACCATGAAATACTTTGTGCTGTCTGCCGAGGACTATCCGAGCCAGCAGAGCGAAAGCGACACGTTGCATCTGGTCGATGTGCTGACCGATGTCGCGGATGAACGCTGGGCGCAGGACCTGCAATGGGGCGGGCCGGAGCATGACGATCAGCACACGTCCCTAGAATGGCGCGCCCTGATCGGGGCGCATACGCATGACCTGATCGATGGCCGGGGCAATGCCGCCCCTGATTACCGCGAGCGCCTGGTCAAGATCGCCGCCCTGGCGGTGGCGGCGATCCAGAGCCATGACCGGACAGCCTCCATAATCAACGTTCTGGGGAGCGGGCCGGAGCCCATCGCTCTGAAGGAGGATGTGTGATGTGCGATTGCGTCGACAAGATCAACCTCGCTCTATCTGAAGGTGACCAGGAATTGCCGACTGTCGTTGCCCGCAGAGGCGATGACTTGGTTCTTGAACTGTCCATTCCCCTGATGCGGAAAGATGAAGGGAAGATCGAGAGCCGCAAAGGCAGGCCCCGGAGGATGGTCGCCAAATACTGCCCTTTCTGCGGAGAGAAGCAGCGGGATTGAGGCGAAACGCCCGGCGTCGCTGACGGCGCCGGACGTCGGCGGGCGACTGGCCACCCCGCCCTGATGAGCCAGGCCAGGAGATGATGCGATGGATATCACACATACCGGCACGGACCGAATTCCCGGTCAACTACGGGAGCTTTACGATCTGTTGGTGGCGGCGGCCGAGGCCGGACTGCCGTGCCCCAGCAACAGCGAGATCATGGATCGGGGCATTATTCGAGGTGATCACACCAAATGCACCGCCGCCCTTCAACGCCTGGCCTCGGCAGGGCTGATCCGGATCGAGGTCGGCATCAACTGGCGCAAGGTCACTATCTTGGCCTCCGGCCAATCGACACGCAAGTCCAGCGGCCGCCGCCGTGGCAGCGTGCGCCGTATGACGCCTTCCGACATTGCCGGAACGACGAGCAACATTCGGCCGGCCAAGCGAACCTGCCTGCGCTGCCGGAGAAAGTTCGAGTCTCAAGGTCCGCATAACCAGATGTGTGGGCCGTGCCGCAATGCTGCATCGGAGATTGCCGCATGAAGCGCCGGCCTGCCCCCAGCGTTGCCGAGATCAACGCTGCTTTCACTGCCGCCGGCAAGGGCAAAGGCCGAAAGCTGGCCCAACTGGTGAAGTCCTTCTCTCTTGAAGATCTCAGCGCTGCCTTCAGCGCCCAAGGCCCTGCACTAGATCGCTGGGAAGGAGAGGCGTTGCGATCCGCCTTGGCCTATGCCGCCGGTCGCAAGGAATGCCGTGAACTCTGGGCTGCCGGGCGGCGGCAGGCCCGCAAAAGGTCCCCTTTGCAGACCGATCCCGAGGGAGCCGACCATGCGTAATGCCATGCTGGCCAAGGTCCATATCGCGCGCAAGGAACTCGCCCTCGACGAGGAGACCTATCGCGCCATCCTCAAGCGGATCACCGGCCAAGACAGCGCCAAGGGCCTGCGCGATCACCAACTCGACCAGGTGCTGACAGAGTTTCGGCGCTTAGGGTGGAAGCCGGCGAAGGCGGCCTTGCCGGCACCGGCAGCCCGCGATCCGCAATCGCAGATGATCCGGGGGCTTTGGATCGAGCTGGGCAAAGCGGGGCAACTCGTCGACCGCTCCGAGAAAGCCCTGCGCGCCTGGATCGAGAACCAGGTCGGCAAGTCCGACCTGCGCTTCTGCGATGCCGCCCAAAAGCGCCAATTGATCGAGCAGCTGAAGCGCTGGTCGGCGCGGGTTGGGATCGATGTCGGCTGATGACACCACCACTTGGCCTGTGGGGTTGCAGCGCCTGGCCGAGATTGTCGGCGCCAAGGCCGCGCTGCAGCTTGCCGAGACTATCGGCGGGGTGCGCACTGCAATCCCCAAGAAGATGAATTCCGACCATCCCCTGGCCAAGCTAATCGGCCGGGAGGAATTCGCGAAGCTGATCTATGTTTATGGCGGCGACACTATCGAAATCCCTAAAGGATCGTTCAAACGGCTTTTGAAGGCCGAGATCTTGAACGCCAAGGGCAGCACGCGCAGCATCGCCTTGCGCGTCGGCTGCACCCAACGCTATGTCAAGAAGCTACGGCAGGCCAC
>NZ_SBHN01000062.1 GCF_006980715.1 Telmatospirillum sp. J64-1 | reverse complement strand
CGCGCTTCGGCTATCACTTCTACCGGCCGCCGGCACCGATCACCGCCCGCTATTGGCGGATGTCCATCCAGGCGCCCGAGTGGTTTCAAATCGGGCGCCTCTGGGCTGGCCCGGCCTGGTCGCCGGCCTGGAATTACAGCTATGGCTGGTCTCGCCGCTGGGTCAACGGCACCAAGCCCGCCAAGAGCGAGCGGTCGCTGATCCAGTATGCCGACGAGGGCGCCCGCGCCAGGGAGGTATCGCTGCCCTTCGAGCACTTCACCCCGGTCGACGCGCAGATCGCCGAGGACATGCTTTTTGACATCGGTACCAATGGCCAGCTGCTCCTCTGCCTCGATCCCCTGGCGCCGGGCCGGCAGACGCTTTTCGCCACCCTGATTGACCCGCCGCCTACCATCCAACGCTACTGCAAGATCTATGAGGCCAGCTATCTGGCCGTTGAGAGCCGCTGAGGTCTGACATGCCCTTCCAACTTGCTGATCGTGTCCACGAGACGACTACATCCACCGGCATCGGTTCCATCGCATTAGGTGGCGCGGCCAATGCTTCCAAACTGACCTTCCTGGCCGGCATCGGCGCTGGCAATGTGACCTGCTATTGCATCACCGACGGCAATGCCTTCGAGGTGGGGGTCGGCCAGGTCATCGCCGGCAGCCCGCCGACGCTGTCGCGCGACCGCGTGCTGGCCAGCAGCAGCAACAACAACCGGATCAACTGGACAGCCGGCACCAAGACGGTGTTCGGCGTGGCGCCGGCCCAGTTCTTCATGATGTTGGCTAACAACGGGGCAGGAACTTCCCGGCCCTGGTATGCTTTGCCCGGCACGATCTGGAGCCGCAGCAGCGATTGGCAGGCGTATTTGTTCGATGGGCAGCAGGATCGGCGCTTACTGCAGGCTGGGGATGTGGAGAGCGCTCTTCCTGGCCGCCTCGGCGTTAGGGCATTTGACATTACCGACTGGAACAATGCCCTAGAGAACGGCTGGTATATGGCCTCTGGTGCTACCAATGCCCCTCCTGGAGAAACGGGTTCGGGTGCGTGGTGGATGGGCTTTGTTGAAAGGCATAATGAACTTTATGTAACTCAAACTGTGCATGCCTTTTCTGGAAATTCTGGACCAAACAACACCATGGTTTGGAGGAGGCGTAGGTTTAACGGTACTTGGTCTGATTGGTACAAACTCCAATGGTCACAGCAAGAACAAGATGCGCGATACGCCCTTAACAGTCATTTGGCGCAGTTCGGTATCGCAACCAACACAGTTACGACGAGAAATACCAGCCCGAACACCCTAACCAATGGTGGATTTTACTACGTCTCGCCTAACGCGGATTTGCCCGTAGCAAATTACTGGGGTTACTTACACACTGAGGTGTCTGATGTAACGAGCCACCGCAAACAAACATTCACGACACGGATAACCAACCGGACCTTTTTCCGTCAGATGTCGAGTAATGTGTGGAGCCCGTGGACGGAATACATCACCACCGACAACATCGGCAATTACGCGCCGCCGGGCCTCGGTGTAGGCCAGACTTGGCAGGATGTTTCGGCGCAGCGGCAAGTACAGACTGTGTACCAGAACACCACCGGAAAGCCTATCATGGTTTTGTTTGGTGCTACTGGCTCTGGGACGCAAAGAATGTCTGTATCTCATAATAATTCTACATGGATAGAAATGGCTCTTGCCCAAAACAATGATAATGGCAGGTATATCTATATCATTGTTCCTCCTGGACACTACTACCGGGCAGATAACGCGGGAGGTTTCGGTCGTTGGCTGGAGCTACGCTAATGGAATACGGGTTTTATCATCCCAGTCGGGGCTATTGGCAGTCCATCGGCGAGGTGCCGAAGGATATCCGCGACACCTATCCGGCGGGCACGATTGAGGTGCCGTTGCGCCCTTCGCCGGATCATGTCTGGCAGGATGGCGAGTGGGTCGCGGGACCTGCGCAGATCGATCCTGCTCAGCTTCGTGCCGCCATCGATGCCGAGCGCGACCGGCGGCTGGCGCTGGGCTATCGCCATGATTTTGGTGGTGATTACGGCGTGCAGGTGCTGCAAACACGGGATATAGACGACCGCACCAACTGGCTCACGCTTGATGCCAGCGCCAAGACCTTGGTCGCCTCGGGCATGGGCGAGCACATACTGCACATCCGCACGGAAGCCAATCTCATCATCCCGCTGACGGCATCCGAGGTCATCACCGTACTGGCGGCCATGGCGCAACATGGCGCCGCCATCATGGCACACTCTTGGGCACTCAAAGATGCTCTGGCAGCCGGCGAGGAGGTGGATATCACCCAAGGCTGGCCCGCCTGATGATTTCCCCCGCTGGTCGGCTGGCGGGGGCTTGGGCGTTGCCGCGCCCAAAGCCGCGAGTGGGGACCTCGCACGATCAAGAGATCATCCCGCCACCTCTGCAGAGGCGGGAACAGAAATGGAACATTTATCCAATGGAGT
>NZ_SBHN01000061.1 GCF_006980715.1 Telmatospirillum sp. J64-1 | reverse complement strand
GGGGGCGGGACGGCGCTTCATGCGGCGATCTCCGATGCAGCATTGCGGCACGGCCCACACATCTGGTTATGCGGACCTTGAGACTCGAACTTTCTCCGGCAGCGCAGGCAGGTTCGCTTGGCGGGTCGGATGTTGACTGTGGCGCCGCCGAGGGCGGAGGGAGCCATGCGGCGGACGCGGCCTTGCCGACTTCCGTTGGACTTCGCAGTAGCCTTGCCGGTGGCCAGGACAGTGACGCGCCGCCAATTGACGCCAGCCTCGATCTTGATCAGGCCCATCTTCGACAAGCGCTGCAAGGCCTCGGTGCATCGGGTGTGATCGCCGACGACGATCCCCTTATCCATCAAATCGGTATTGCTGGGGCACGGCAGTCCGGCTTCGGCCGCCGCCGCCAGTAGGTCGTAGAGGTCGCGCAGCCGGCCGGTCAGGTGGTCAGCGCTGATCTGTGCTGTGGGTTCCATCCGAATCGTCTCCTGGCCTAGCTCATCAGGGCGGGGTGGCCAACCTTCCGCCGACGTCCGGCGCCGTCACCGACGCCGGGCGTTTCGCCTCAATCCCGCTGCTTCTCTCCGCAGAAAGGGCAGTATTTGGCGACCATCCTCCGGGGCCTGCCTTTGCGGCTCTCGATCTTCCCTTCATCTTTCCGCATCAGGGGAATGGACAGTTCAAGAACCAGGTCATCGCCTCTGCGGGCAACGACAGTCGGCAATTCCTGGTCGCCTTCAGATAGAGCGAGGTTGATCTTGTCGATGCAATCGCACATCACACATCCTCCTTCAGAGCGATGGGCTCCGGCCCGCTCCCCAGAACGTTGATTATGGAGGCTGTCCGGTCATGGCTCTGGATCGCCGCTACCGCCAGGGCGGCGATCTTGACCAGGCGCTCGCGGTAATCAGGGGCGGCATTGCCCCGGCCATCGATCAGGTTATGCGTATGCGCCCCGATCAGGGCGCGCCATTCCAGAGACGTGTGCTGATCGTCATGCTCCGGCCCGCCCCATTGCAGGTCCTGCGCCCAGCGTTCATCCGCGACATCGGTCAGCACATCGATCAGGTGCAACGTGTCGCTTTCGCTCTGCTGGCTCGGATAGTCCTCGGCAGACAGCACAAAGTATTTCATGGCCATGATCGTCACGCCCTCCCGGCCGGCGACTGGGCCAGCAGATCCATATTGTCGATTTCAAGGATATCGAGCGCCGCACTCATCATGCTGATCGCCAATGCTTGCTTCCCGCTCTGCATGGCGATGCTGACGAAAGCCGAGAGCGTGGCTTCCATGGCCAGCCCCGGCCGGCCATTAGCATCGGCGGCTTCGCCGGCAACCTTGGCGATGGCGCGGGTCAGTCCGAGTAGCACCTGCTTGTGCTCGTGGTCTTGGTCGGCTGCGGCAGCGTTGGACCGGGTATTCAGATCGCCCTCCATCACAGCACCGCCAAGTCGAGCGAGACGGCCTGCAGGGGCATTTCGGCGCTGGGGCGCTCGTAAAAGCGGACATAGCTCTTGGTGCCGGTCACCAGCATGGCCGCCGCGATGGCTTCCATGGCCCGCTTCCAACGGTCGTCGGTGATCTCCAGGCGGCGCAGGCCCAGCACCGCACTGGTCGAGACATTGCCGTCCTTGTCGGTCCGAAACGCCCGTTCAACGATGGCTTTAAGCTCGGGCCGAGCATCGGCCGCCCATTCCGTCAGGCAGTCGCCGACCAGCTTCTCGGCGACCTTCAGGCGCTCGTCGAAGCGCAAATGCTCGGCAACCTGAACCTTGATCTCGATGGTGCCGTCATAGCTGCGCAGGGTCAGGTTGCCCTTCAGTCCGCCCAGCTTGGTGTCGTACTCGGCAGCCGCCAAATCGACAAAGGCGCTGATCTCGGACAGAGCGTCAGCCTTGAAGTTGCGCATCTGGTCGCGCAGATCCTTGGCTTTCATGATCAATCCACGCACCAGCTCGTCGCGCAGCTTGTCCAGGGGCCTGACCAGTTCTAGGGGCACGTCATGCCCCAGGGCATTTCGCATGTAACCCTCGCGGGCCATTCCGATAGTCTCGCTCATCATCTCTCTCATCCTCTCAGTCGTGCAGGGCATTGCCGAGCAGCAGGCGCTCGGGATGCGGAATCGGATTGGCGGGCTGAATGGCATGGCGCCATCCAAGGGCCTGCAATAGGCGGCGTAGCAGCATCATGCGGCGTCACCTCCGGTGGGCAGTCGCCGGGCGGTGCGGACGCCCTTGCGATGCAGGATGCTGGCGATCTCGATCACGTTGTCGGGCAGGTCGGCCGGATTGATCCGTGCGCGGGCCGGCATGGCCACCGCCTCAAGGGCGCGGGCGTCCTCGGCTCGGTCACGCAGCATCACCGCCACGCGGGTTGCCAGGGCATCATTGATGCGGCCCTGCTCCACAGCGGCGCCCAGGGCGTTGGCCATCTCTTCCAGGTCATTACTCAGCATGATTTTGGCCCTCCTTGCGGGCGTTGGGGCAGTCCTGGCAGGCCTGCCAATGGCGTAGTTGGGATGGGCTGGACAGGGGCATCGAGCGGGCGGCGTAACCAGCGCATTCCTCTACCGACAGATCCTTGGCCAGATGCGGGCATTGGATGCGGCCGACCAGCTTGGCCAGGATCGCCGCCTCGATCTTGGCGACGTCATTGGCCGGATATTTCGCCGCCAGATAAAGCGACAGAGCCGTGCGCGAATAGCCGATCTTGCCGGCCACGGCCGTGATGCCGCCCTTGCCACCGTTAGCGGCGTTGTGATGCTCCACTGCATCGCGGGCGATCTCTAACGCACGCATGGAAGCACCTGCTTGGTGTTGCGGTCATAGACCTCCCAGTTACCGTTGCGCTTGCGGGCAACCGGAGATTCAGGCCCGGTATCCAGGAGCAACTGGTAGCGGACATAGCCCTGGCTGCCCGGTACATCGCTGGGCTGGCGCTTGGGCAGGCGGCGCAAATACCCTGCCTCGGCAAGGCGGTTGAGATAGATCGAGGCATGGGACGCAGCCT
>NZ_SBHN01000060.1 GCF_006980715.1 Telmatospirillum sp. J64-1 | reverse complement strand
CCGAGGCGGCGATGGCGCACGGTCACCACATCGCCGAGATCTACGACATAGCCCAGGCCGCGCGTCACCACCTGCAGCACCCGGCGCCTCGGCCCGAACAGGGCCAGGATGCGGGCGGCTTCGGCCTCTGCATCGGCGGCATCGGCGAACAGGCTCTGGATCGGATCGGGATCGAGCGCACCGAGGCTGCGCATCGCGATATTCGGGTCGGCGGCCGTCACCAGGCGGCCGCTATCGGCATAGGCCTGGCGCAGCGCCGGATCGACAAGCTCGGATACCTCGGATTGTGTGGTCCAATTGCGGCGGTAGAGCACGCGCTGGCGCCAGATCGGCGTCTGGGGCGGCGGCACCACCTCAAAATCAAGGATGTTGGTCTCGTCGAGGGTATGGGGCGCATCGGCGCCCGCCGGATCGGCCAGCCGGCCGCAGCTGATCAGGCCGCTGCGCGTGGTGCCCCACCAGGCGCCGACGCCCATCATCATCTCGTCGAGGACGGCATCGGCGGTGCGGGTATCGCCAACCGGCTGGAAATAGCCGGCCGGGCCGCTGGGCAAGCCGCCGAAGGATTCAGCATCGATGCCCTCGGCCGCGACGCCCTGGGCGGCCAGCAGGAAGCGCAGGGCGATCTCGCCGATGGCCTCGGTATAGCCGCCCTCGGCATCGCCGCGCACATCGGCGGTGATCGTGCCGGCGGGGCTGCCGCCCAGGCGGATCAAGCCCAGGGACAGGCAGGTGGCATAATGCCCGACGGGGATGCTGGCCTCGACCAGGGCATCGTAGCTGGGATAATCGGCTCCGGGCGCCAGAGGCACGCCCCGGTCGCGCACGGCCTCAACCGCTTGGATCGCCCGCCAATGCACCTGCCATAGCTCGACCAGGGGATCGAGCAGCACGGGCGAGACATTGAAACAGCGGCCCCAGCAGGAGGGCTTGGCCTTGCCCGCCAGGTCCTCTCCGCCCTCGATGCCGCCGGTGCCGGCATAGCTATGCTGCTGGGCGGCGGCGATGTTGAGATCGAGCGCCAGGTCGCGCAGCTCGACAACCACCCGGTCCAGCGAGGCATACCATTCCACGGCCTTGGCGCGGGCCAGCAGGCCCATCTCGCCGAAAGCCGCGCCACGCCGGCCGAGGAAGACGCGCACCTCGCGCCCATCGACCGACAGCCCGCGCACCGCGTCGTCGAGCGCGCCGTCGCCGTTGTCCAATTCCACGCTGCCGAACTGGACGGTCTGGCGCGCGGTGCCATAGAGCGGGATCGAGCGCTCCATCACCAGCGGCACCACCGCACGAGCCTCGTAATCGCTATTCGCCCTGTCCGCATCATCGGGCTCGCCGGTCCAGCCCATGTCCGACCAAGTCAGCATCGCGGGACCCGCCGCCATCTCCTCGCCGTCTGACAGGGAGGAGATAGCCGCGCCGGCAATGGCTTCGACGGCCAGGTCGGTCGCAGTCAAGGTCAGGCCACCCTGGAACGCCTCGACCTCGACCAGATACAGCGCCTGGGGGGCGCCCTCGAGGCAATAGCGCTGCCAGGCCGTCCACGGCGAATAGATCATATAGGGGTCGCCGAAGGCCGTCGTCGGGCCGAGGGCGGCGGCGGTGATGATCTGGATCGGGTTCGGCGCACCAATGGCGACCGTACTGGGGATGCCCACTGCCTGGATGCGTGGAAGCAAGTTCACCGCACCGATACCAAGGCTACTGGGCAAGCCGGCTGCGCTGATCACTTGGCGGAAGACGGCCACGCCCCCGACCGAGGCGGACGAGGCCAGACCGGCAAGAGCGATCACCGGAATGGGATTGGCATTGCCGAACCTGGCGCTCGACGCGATACCGCCCGCCTGCACCTCCCAGCGTGGCACAGCCAGCGTCGGCGCACCGACGACCGCCCCGGCGGCCAAGCCTCCAGGGAAGACGTGAAGCTCTAAGTCGCTGATCGCGCCGGTGGAGAGGGAATCGAGCGGCATCTTGGATTAGAGGGCGAAGATCTTGTTGACGCCCGTGTCCCACAGGATCTGCACGTCGCCTCCATTAGGCGTGATCGGCAGGCCGCGCGGAACCGTGTCGATGAAGGCAATCAGCGGGCTGGCCGCCGCCGTGGCACCGGCCTTGTAGATCACCAATCCCTCAATCGTGGGACCGGAAACGCCGCTAAAGGTCACAGTCGCGGCATTGAAGATGCCGTTCGTGATCGACTTGCCGGCGAGATTGACGGGATTGCCGACAATTGCCGCCTGTACCGAGGTCAAATACTGGTGGGCCGCATTATAGCTGTAGACATCCAGGTCGATCAGGGCGACCCGGATGGTGTCGTCCAGCAGGTTGATACTGCCATTCAGGAATGCTTCCTTCCCTTTGGGGTAAAGCACATTCGCCATTATCAAGCCCTTCCTTGGATGCGCTGGCGCTGACTGGCCAGCTGCTGTTCACGCTTCAGGTTCACGATTTCCCGCCGCAGGGCCGACAGCTCCTCGACGACGGCGGCGCTGCTGTCCCAGATCGCTTTGACGATTCCGCTGTTATCGACGATCACCGACGGCTGGCCGGACGTGCCGGACGATGCGGGAGATTGCTGGGGCGCTTGGATAGCTGCCGTCGGCGCCGTGCTGTTCGGGGTGGGCGCGGCGGCATGGTTCAGCAGCGCCTCCATCTGGGAGCGGACGAATTGCTCCAGCCCAGCGTAGGAGACGCTGGAGGAATAGCCCTCGCGGCCGAGGCGAAGCAGCGCATCGGCAAGCTGCGGCAGCGATGACATCGCCTGGGCATCGCCCTCGCGGGCCGCATCGACCGCCGCGCCGAATTGGGCCTGGGCCTCCTCGATCTTGTCGGCCAGCGACAGGCTTGAGAGATTGCCCAGCACCTGGTTGTCCAACCAGGCCTGGATGGACTGCATCTGACGCATCTGCTGCTCGGCCTGCTGCCGGCCGTATTCCTCGAGCAGTTTGGTGCGCTCCAGGCCGTTGAGGCGTTCCACCTCGGCCAGATCCGCGCCGACCGCCTCGGCCTCGCGCAGGCGTAGGGCGTGCGCTTCTTCCATCTGGCGCAGTTGCAGGGCCAGCGG
>NZ_SBHN01000006.1 GCF_006980715.1 Telmatospirillum sp. J64-1 | reverse complement strand
CGATCCGCTTGTGCAGGCCGGGTGATCCCCCTCCGCCCGTCCGTCCTTGCACCTTGCACCCCCCGGTCTCGCCGACGGGCAGGGTTGCAGCGCAGCGCTGCGCTCCAACCCAAGCCCATAGGAGAAAGACCATGACCACGACCGACAACACCGCCCCGACCGTCGAACACGGCACGACCGTTTTCATCCCGCTCAACAAGCTCAAGAAGCACCCGAAGAATGCCCGCAAGACCCCGCACAGCGAGGCGTCTATCGAGGCGAAGGCGGCGAGCATCGCCGCCAAGGGGATGCTGCAAAATCTGGTAGTAGAGCCGGAACAGAACGCAGACGGCGAGCCGACCGGCTTCTATCTGGTCAGCGTCGGGGAAGGCCGCAGGCTGGCGCAGTTGCTCCGTGTGAAGCGCAAGCAGATCAAGAAGACCGAGCCCATCCGCTGCGTCATCGACACGGCGAACGACGCGGCGGAAATCAGCCTTGACGAGAACGTCAACCGCGAGAACCTGCATCCCGCCGACGAGTTCGAGCGCTTCCGCGAGCTTTCGGAAAATCGCGGATGGGACGCGGAGGAAATCGCGGCCCGGTTCGGCGTCACCGCGCATGTGGTGAAGCAGCGGCTTCGCCTCGGCGCTGTCAGCCCCAAGCTGATTCAGGTTTACCGCGACGGCGGGCTGACCATGGACCAGTTGCAGGCTTTCGCCATCACCGACGACCACGACCGGCAGGAACACGTCTTTGAAAACCTGTTCCACAACAAGGAGCCGTGGATCATCCGCCGCGACCTGACCGCCTGCAATGTGGCGGCTTCGGATCGGCGCGCGGTGTTCATCGGGCCAGAAGCCTATAGCGAGGCGGGCGGCTACATCATCCGCGACCTGTTCACCGAGGATCGCGGCGGCTTCTACGAGGACGCCGCGCTGCTGGACCGGCTTGCCCTCGACAAGCTGGAAAGGATCGCCGCCGAGGTTCGGGAGGCAGAGGGATGGAAATGGGTTTCGGCGCATATCGACTGGCCCCATGCCCACGGCATGCGCCGCACCTATCCGGGGCCGGTGGAGCTATCCGAGGATGATGAAGCCGCCTACGCCGCCGCGCAGGAGGAACATGAGCGTTTGACGGCGGAATGGGAGGACGCGGACGTGGACCTGCCGCCCGATGTGGATCAGCGCTTTGCCGATCTTGAAAACGAGATCGAGCGCATAGATTACAAGCGCTACGACTACGATCCCGACGAGATCGCGCGCGGCGGCGTTCTCGTGGTTCTCAACCATAATGGCAACGCCCGCATCGAGCGCGGTTTCATCCGGCCCGAGGACGAGGCCCCGGAGCCGGAGGAAGATGAAAGCGGGGATGACGAAACCGTCATCGACGGCGTTCGCGTCAATGGCGATGGTGAAATCATCGGAGAGGACGGCGAGCATGATGAGGGTGGAAACCATGTTTCCGCGCTCGGGGACGAGGAAAGGGAGGAAGACGGCAAGCCGCTGTCGGATTCGCTCATCCGCGACCTGACCGCGCATCGCACCCTTGCCCTCCGTCTCGCCCTTGGCGAGCAGACGGACATGGCCTTGATCGCCGTCACCCATGCACTCGCCGCGCAGACCTTCTATCGCGGCGGCGGGGACGCCCATTGCCTCGAAATCCGTCCGATCAGCGCCAGCCTTGGCGGGCATGCGGACGGCATCGAGGACACGGCGGCGGCGAAGGCGCTGGCGGATCGTCATGCCGGATGGGCGGCGGACATGCCTCGCGACGTGGCCGACCTTTGGGGTTTCATCGCCGGGCTGGACCATGCCAGCGTCATGGCGCTGTTCGCCCACTGTGCCGCGCAGACCGTCAACGCCCTCAAGCTGCCGTGGGAGCAGAACAAGCGCCACGCTCATGAAACGACGGACAGGCTGGCGACGGGGGTTGCGCTCGACATGACGGCGCACTGGACCCCGACCGTCCGGGCTTATCTCGGGCGCGTCACCAAGGCCCAAATCCTCGCCGCCGTGCGGGAAGCCCTTGGCGACGAAGCCGCCGAGCGGATCGCGGACAAGAAGAAGCAGGAAATGGCGGAAAAGGCCGAACAGCTTCTTGCCGGAACCGGCTGGCTGCCCCCTTTGCTGCGCACCGAGCGGCCCGCGTGGCTGGACAACGAGCAGCCGGAGGCCGCCGCCATGGCCGAGGACATGCCGGAGGCCGACAGCGCCGGGACCGTGGAGGATGAGCCTTTCCCCGTCGCGGCGGAATAAGCGGCGGGCCGGGATCGCGCCAGCGGTCCCGGCCTTCCATCGGAAAAAATCCCGGCCGCGCGGCTTCCCCGCGCGGCCGGATAACCTCGACAGTTCAACAATAGTCAGGCCCCACAGCCTCGACAGGACAGGCAAGCATTGGCACCATGCCGACGATCCAGCCGTCAGAATCGCGACGGCACGAAAGGCGGTGTGGCAAGTAGAAGGTGAAGGATCATGGTCGCAGTGATGTTCATGAGCGTTGCGCTGATCGCGCTTCTCTGCGTTCTCGCCTACACGCTCGCTATCTATGCGCTGCCCTTCATGCTCGGGCTGACCGCCGCGCAGTTCGCCTATCAGACCGGCTCTGGCCTGATAGGCGCGGGTTTGGTCGGCCTGTTCTCCGCTGGCGTCGCCTTCGGCATCCTGGCGGTGCTGTTCGAGACGATCCGCACACCCGTTATCCGTCTGATCGTGGCGCTTGTCTTCGCCGCGCCCGCCGCCGTCGCAGGCTATGCGCTGATCTATGGCATCACCAAGGAAGCCGTACCGTCCGAAATCTGGCGGCAAATCTTCTGCATTGTCGGCGGCGGCGTCGTAGGCGTGTCCGCCTTGACACGACTCGCGGCAGGGGCTCCCAAAACCGCGTAGCGGGTTTGCTACATCGCACAGGTTAGACGCACGAGGTGTCGCAGGTTTTGGGGAATTTTGCGACAGATCGGTCATTGACTGTTCAGCGCGGCGTTAAAGCCGAGAGCGATCGATATTCCCCCGCCGATGCGTTGAGCCAGTCGGCCGGCCTATGTGCGGCTGCTGAAGGAGCCGCGAGTACAGCTTAGGACGGCTTCCGACCTCATCCTGGTCATTCGTGTGGCCGGTCATCACTCCTGAAAACCAGACATTGCAGTTGGCCATCGTCATCCGCGATCATCACGAAAGCCTTACTGCCCGCCCGGCCGCTTGTATGGGATCACCGCGTCTATGACCGTGCAGGGTCGTCGTCCACGTATGCGCACGTCATCCCATTAGCTGCCGGAGCAGGATCTCAAGCATGCTGCGACAACCACGGAAGCATCTTCACCGACACCCATGACGAGGGCTGAAGCACGATTCCGTTGCCATGGGCGACCTAGGGTCGAAACCCAATCAGGCTGTTGAAGGTCTGTAGCAAATCAGATTCGCTGTCGTCGTTTTGCGATGGAGGCGATGATGAGCAGGCTTTTCTGGCTGGACGACGAGGCGTGGGCGGCGATCGAACCGCACCTTCCAAAAAACCAGCCGGGCGCGCGCAGGGTAGATGATCGCCGCGTGATCAGCGGCATCCTGCATGTGCTAAAGACTGGCTGCCGTTGGCAGGACTGCCCGGCCGAATACGGCCCGTCCACGACGATCTACAACCGCTTCAATCGCTGGTCCCGCCGGCAGCTCTGGAGCCGAATCTTGGACGCTCTCGTTGCCAAGGGCGTGCTTGCGCTGTCAGCGTCGATCGACTCCAGCTACGTGAAGGCGCATCGCTCAGCCCATGGCGGAAAAGGGGGGCGAAGGCGCAAGCCATCGGCCCGTCGCGCGGCGGCCAGACCACCAAGATCCATGCAGTGACAGACCTGCTCGGGCGGCCGGCCATTCTGCTGCTGACGGCAGGCAACGTCGCCGACGTCACTATGGCCGGGCCGCTGATGGACGCGGCCGGTCGAGTGCGCTGCCTGATCGCAGACAAGGGCTATGACGCCAACGCGTTGCGCAAACGCCTGCGGGCAGAAGGTGCCGAGGCTGTCATTCCGGGGCGATCGAACCGGAAGGTGCCGATCGCTTACGACAAGGTCCGCTACAAGGGGCGTTGGCGCATCGAGGCAGCCTTCTGCAGGCTGAAGGACTTCCGGCGCGTCGCCACTCGTTATGACAAGCTCGCCCGCAACTTCCTCTCGGCAGTGGCGCTCGCAACCCTCGTCGCGTTCTGGGTCTGAATGAGTCTCGACCTTAGGTGAAAAAGGCCCGCTACGGGAGACAGCCCGACCGTTTGCAGAAAGCTTCCATTGGAATCGGTACTACCTGCAATCTGGAGCCATTCGGTGTCGTCTCGGTATCCGATGCACCAGATGACGGAGTCGATCACCCGTTTCGATCCATCTGCAAAGAATGCGAGGCGGTCCTGTGAAGAGACTAAGCGTGTTGAAACCGCTACGCCCCTTTGTTCCAGATCGCTAAGGCTGCGATCCCTGTCCGGAAATGGGTCCGCGCGCCGCATCAGGCGACCTATCGCGGAGCCGGGCCTTGCTCTCATCAAGCCCAATGTGTGCAGCCACCACCATGTGCTCTTGCCCAGAATGCGCTCGGGAAACAGACGGCGCCTGCGTCCAACCGCAAGCATCACTTCATGGGTCAGAACCAGCTCGGCTGCGATGTCGCGTCCGCTTGCTCCATCCCCGACAACAAGGACCGTGCCAGGCGGGAGATCGCCGGGATTGTGATAACTTTCCGGTGTCAGTTGAGTGACCGCGCTGTCGAAGCCGGCAGCAATCGTTGGGACGATTGGTTTCTGAAACGCACCCGTCGCGACGATCACCGCCTTGGCGACCACGTGTCTGCCATCATCGAGTTGCGCGGTGAACCGCTCATCAGCGCGGCGTTCGAGCCGAGCCACGCCATTTCCGGAATGCACCGGCAGGTCGAAATGGCTGGCGTAGGTTTCGAGATAGTGCGCAAACGCGTCTCGCGTTGGGTAGCCGTCCGGGTCCCCCTCGAGCGCAAGACCGGGCAGCGAACTAAATGCGCGCGGAGTGAACAGAGTCAGGGAATCGTAGCGACGGCGCCAACTGTCACCGATGCGGGAATGGCGATCAACGATCAGGAATGAAAGCTCTGTTCTGGCAAGAGAATAGCAGGCTGCGAGTCCCGCTTGACCGGCGCCGATCACCAGAACGTCAACTTCCTCCGGCCCATGACTCACGGATAGCTGGCGAAAGCTTCTGTTCATGCCGCCTTTGTTTTGCCTCGTGCCAGAACGCTCTCCACCAGTAAAAGCCCTACCCCGCAGACAATCGCCACGTCGGCAAGGTTGAAGGCGGGCCAATGATAGCTGCCAATGTAAAAATCCAGGAAATCCGTCACGGCACCCTGCCGGAGCCGGTCGAGCAGATTGCCGAGCGCTCCCCCAACCACGAGCCCGAGGGCCGATGCCGTCAGGCGGCTGTCGCTTCGATGGATCCAGACCAGGAGCCCGGTGACTATGGCAAGCGTGAGCGCCATCAGGATCCAAGCCGGAGCCTGGCCGAACAATCCGAAGCTCACGCCGGTGTTAAAGCCGAGCACGAGATTAAAGAAGCCGGTGACGGGGATGACCTGAGGTGGATTCATAACATGGTTCAGGACCCACCACTTCGCCGCCTGATCAATGAAAAATCCGCCAAGGACGAAGGGAAGGCCGATCCTGAGCATGTCCAAATGTCCTCTAAACTAAGGCTTAGCCGATGCGGCCCAGAGCCGGGAAGGTCTGGAGCAGCCATATCGCAAAGCTGGTGAGATGGCCGGTGATCATGGCGATGCCCATCACCACCATCACCCCACCAGCGACGATTTTGAGCACGCGGCCAGTGCGGCGCATCGACATCATCCGAGCCATGAACCCGCGCATGAACAAAGCCGCCAAGATGAAAGGGAGGCCAAGACCAAGGGAGTAGACGGCGAGCAGCGTCGTTCCGCTTGCCACCGTGGCGTTGGCGGCGGACAGGGTCAAAATCGCTCCCAGCACTGGTCCGATGCAGGGAGTCCAGCCGAACGCGAAAGCGAGACCGAGGAGATAAGCAGCGCCGGCGCTTCCGCTGCCCGGATTGGCATGGAACCGCGCTTCACGATTGAGCCAGGGCATTGGCACGAGGCCTGTCGTGAACAGACCGAAGACGACGACGATCGCGCCTCCAATCAGGTTCGCTTCGAAAAGGTACATGCGCAGGAGCCGGCTCAACACGGTGGCGCTCGCCCCAAGGAGGACGAACACGGTCGCAAAGCCGAGCACGAAGCAGAGGCTGAGGCCGAGAGTTCGGCTTGCCGCTTTGAATTCGGCATCGGCCGCAGTGCCATCCGGGCTAATCGTGCGGCCTGCAACGTAGGAAATATAGCCCGGCACCAGCGGCAGAACGCAGGGCGACAGGAAGGATATAACGCCAGCGGCAAAAGCCGTCGCTATTCCGATACTGGAGAACTCCATCAGCCAATCTCGCCCACCAGACGGCGGAGCTTCTGCAAGCGAATCTCACGCGGCTCGTGCATGTCGAGCGTGCCGACGAATTGGCTCTCGGCATCCATCATGTAGACGCCTGCGGTGTGATCCATCGTGTATTCGCCCCCCTCCAGAGGCACTTTTCGCGCGTAGGCCGCAAAGGCCTTCACCACGGCGTCCGTTTCCTGTCGATTCCCGCGCAGTGCGAGGATGCGGTCATCAAAGGCTGTCATGTACTGAGCCAGCAGTTCTTGGGTGTCCCGTTCGGGATCGACGGTGAAGAACAGTACGTTGAACTGGTCGGCCACCGGCCCAAGTTCGTTCATGAGATCGCTAAGTTCGTAGAGCGTCGTCGGGCACACATCGGGGCAATGGGTGAAGCCGAAGAAGGCGAGATAAGGCTTTCCAGCCAGCGCAGCATTGTCGATCGTCTCGCCTCGATGGGATGTGAGCTGGAATGGACCGCCGATGGCTGCGGTGCCTGTCGAGGACGCGACCGCCGCGGTTTGCTGCTGCCAAGGCTTTGATAAGGACAGGCCGATGAAAAGCCCGCCGACAGCGGCGACGGCAACCCATGCAACAAGACGGAAAAGTTTGACGCCGCTCATTGGACAGCCTCTCCGTGCCCTTCATGTTCGCTCGCAGATTCCGGACGAGCACCCATGTTCTGCACAGCGAACTCAACGTCGATGGTACCGGCCTGCTCGAACACCAGTGTTGCGGCAAACCGCTCCCCTTCCTTCAAAGGACGCGATGGTTTCAAAAACATGATGTGTATACCGCCAGGTTGAAGTTCGATCGTATCGCCAGCCCCAATTTCGATGCCATTTTGCACCGGCCTCATGCTGGCAACCCCGTCGATCACGGTCGACTCGTGGATTTCCGCCCGTTCTGACAGAGGTGATGAGATCGAGACCAGGCGGTCGGCCATGTGGCCATCGTTCGTTAGCGTCAGATAGCCGCCGGCTACCGGCGCGACCGGCGGAGTCGCGCGTGACCACGGATGATCGATGGTGATCGAACCGGCCTGGAAGTCGTGACCCACAGCAGGAACGATCGACGCGGTAAGGGCAAGGAACGCGCCGGATAGCGCTCGCAAACTAATCATGTTGTTTTTCCTTTGTTTCCAGCTTCGCCGGCCTTCTCAAGGATTTCGAAGCCGCTTCTGACAACGACAACAACCACACCCACGCCAATGATCAGATCCGGGTATGGCGAATTGAAAAGGATCACGGCCAGACCCGAAAGCGCGATGGCCGAGTTCACAAGCATGTCGTTTGTCGTGAAAATCCATGAGGCTTGCAGATGCACGCCGCCTTCCCGATGTGATTTCAGGAACCACATGCAGACCATATTTGTAAGCGCGCTTGCTATCGCCACGGCGATCATGACCGGCCCTATCGGATCGGAACCAGTGAAGAAGCGACGTCCGACTTCGAATAGAAGAAGACCGGCGAAAACGATCAGGAGGATACCCGACAGCCGGGCAACTCGAACCTTCGCGGCCAAACCGCGTCCGACGACAAAAAGGCTGATGGCGTAGACACCTGCATCGCCAAGATTATCGAGCGCGGAACCCATCAGTCCTGTTGACTGAGCCCACCACCCTAATCCTCCCACAATGGCTGCCTGGGCCGTATTGATCGCAAGCACCCATGCGAGCGCCCATTGTTCGCTCTTCTCGGATGAAGTGGCACTGCCCTTGGACTGATTCCTCATAAATTACACCTCGGCTTTCTTGGCAAGAAGTGGAAGCCGCGACCTGCCTTCGCGCACTGCTTAAGCTCATTTGTCGCGGGTGCCGCGCCAGGTCAGCAGGCGCAACGCATTGGCCGTAACGAGGACCGTAGCGCCCGTATCGGCGAGGATCGCCATCCAGAGCGTGGTAATGCCGAATAGAGTCGTCACGAGGAAGACGGCCTTCAGACCAAGCGCTATGGCGATATTTTGCCAAATATTGCCGAGTGTCGCCTGTGACAACCCGATGAGATCGGCAACACCCGTCACCCGGTTTCTGAGCAGCGCGGCATCTGCGGTCTCCAAAGCAACGTCGGTGCCTGCTCCCATGGCGACACCAACGGAAGCGGCTGCGAGCGCCGGCGCGTCATTGATACCGTCTCCCACCATGGCGATCGGGCCATCAGCCTTGAGGCGGCCGATCTCGGCGAGCTTGGCGTCGGGCAACAATTCGGCGCTCGCCTCAAGGCCAAGATGGGCCGCGATGGCGTCGGCCGTGCGCTTGTTGTCGCCGGTCAGCATCAGTGGCCGCACACCCCGATCTGTCAGTCGCTTCACACCTTCGATAGCGTCGTCGCGTGGTTCGTCGCGCAGAGCGATCAAACCCTCGACGGTCTTGCCCTTTAAAAGCACAACGACCGTCTTGCCTTGGCTCTCCAGTGTCGTGATCGTCTCGGCGATGTTCTCTTCAAGGGCAGCCTGTTCGGCGGCATGACGGGGAGACCCGACCGAAGCGAAGCCGTCCTTCAATCGCGCTGTGACCGCCTTGCCTGGTGTGGCAACGCCGCCTCCGAAGGTGACGGGCAGTTCGAGCCCACGCGACTCCGCCGCCGCCACGATTGCAACCCCAAGCGGATGGCTGGTGTTGCGCTCGACCGCTGCCGCGATGGCAAGGACGGAGTTCTCGTCCCCATTGATCGGCACAATGTCCGTCACCTGGGGGTGGCCACGCGTCAACGTTCCCGTTTTGTCGAAGGCAACGGTTACGACCTTGCCGAGTATTTCCAGCGCCGCCCCGCCCTTGATCAGCAATCCCTGACGCGCGCCGGCTGCAAGACCTGACGCGATGGCCGCCGGCGTGGAAATCACGAGTGCGCAGGGACAAGCAATCAGCAGCGTGGCGAGACCCCGATACACCCATGTCATCCAGTCGCCGCCGAAGGCGAGCGGCGGTACGACAACGATCAGAGCCGCAACGACCATCGCGCCCGGCGTATACCAGCGGCTGAAACGGTCGATCATGCGCGCCGTTGGGGCCTTTGATTCCTGAGCTTCCTCAACCATGTGGATGATACGGGCAATGGTGTTGTCAGCCGCGACATGGCTGATCGACACCCGCAGCTCGCCATTGGCATTGATGCTGCCGGCATAGACGGTTGCGCCGGCTTCTTTCAGCACGGGCACGGATTCGCCTGTCACGGGGGCCTCATCGACCTCGGATACACCGTCAATCACCGTGCCGTCAGACGGCACACGGTCACCAGGCCGGACAACGACGACATCACCAATGGCCAGCTCTTCGGCAGCGACCTGCTCAACGGCACCGTCGCGCTCGCGGAACGCGACGCGAGGCACGAGGTCGATCAACGCCTCGATACCGGCGCGCGCGCGGCCAGCCGCTACGGTTTCAAGCAGTTCGCCCACTGCGAACAGGACGATCACGACAGCGGCTTCTTCGGCCTCGCCAATGGCGACCGCGCCGAGTGCCGCAACCGTCATCAACGTCTCGATGGTGAAGGGCGAGCCGGACATCGCTCCGGCGACCGCGCGCCTCGCGAATGGGATAACGCTGATCAAGGCCGCGCCTGAATAGAGCCATTGCTCCCAATCCGGCAGGATACGCGCGAGGGCGAAGGCAAGCACGAACAACGCGCCGGTCAGGAGGACAAGCCGACCCTTGCTGCCTTTCCACCACGCCTCTGTACTGCGCTTACGAGGCGGGCCCGCCTTTGTCTCCGCCTGTTCGATCACTGGCGTGTAGCCCAGCGCGCGGATCTTTTGCTCAATCGTGCCGAGGGCCGTGCGGTCCTCATCGAGTTGCAACGCGAGCGTCTCGTTGGCGTAACTGACATTGACGTCGCTAACGCCTGGCAGACGTTGCATCGCCGTTTCGATTTTCAACGCGCAGGATGCACAGTCCATGCCTTCTACACGCAGTTTGTAAGGGCTCGCTGCCGCCATGAGATGTCACCTCGACAATTTGATGTAACACCGCAGATAGACCCTGTAGCAACTACAGGGTCAAGGGCCGGTTTCTATGATTACCTTTGCGCGGCGATCCGTGCGCGAATTCGTCGCACAGAGACTTGACCTTGTAGCTTGTACAGGGTGCAAAGATGCTCGAAATACAAAGCTTGATGGAACGAAAGAAACGTTGCGAAAGGGAGTGCTATGACCACCGGTGCGGGCACGACTGAAAATGTCTGGGCGGCCGTGTTCTTGGCATGGCTCATCGCGCTTGCCGCCTCGCTGGGCGCTCTCTTCATTGGTGAGATTATGGGACAGACACCGTGCAATCTGTGCTGGTATCAACGCGCTTTCATGTTTCCGCTGGCGGTCATTCTGGCTGTTGCCAGCTTTCGGGGCGATGCCAGCGTTTCCTGGTACGGGCTTCCACTGGCCGCCCTCGGCGCCGCCATCGCGGCGTTCCACTCCTTGCTTTATGCGGGCGTCATTCCCGCCGCCATCGAGCCCTGTGGTCAAGACGGCCCATCCTGTTCGAGCGCGGATATGACGATTCTTGGCGTTTTGCCGCTCCCCTACCTATCGCTCTCTGCCTTCTTGAGCATTGCCCTTCTTCTCGTTCTCGCGCGCCGGAGGCGTCCAGCATGACCAGACGGTCCATCGTACTTTTCACTGGCCTCGTCGCACTGATCGTCTTTGCCGGCGGAGCCTTTCTCTACGACCGCTACGGCAGCACCTCGGCACAGCTCGTTGCAACACCGCAAGGTGATTCGATGGTCAGGACGCATTCACCAATCATTGGCCCTGCGGATGCGCCGGTGACGATCGTGGAATTCTTCGATCCGTCCTGTGAGGCCTGCCGAGCCTTCTATCCAGCCGTTAAGCAGATCATGGCGAATTTCCCTGACGAGGCGCGCCTTGTCATCCGATATACGCCCTTCCATGAGGGATCGGAGGAAGCCGTCAGGATTCTGGAAACGGCCCGTCTTCAGGACCGCTACGAACCCGTGCTGGAAGCCTTGCTGGCGCGCCAGCCGGAATGGGCCGTGCATGGTGCACCCGACCTTGTGAAAGCCTGGGAAATCGCAGCGGCGGCCGGGCTTGATGTCGAGCAGGCACGGCGCGAGATGTCCTCGTCCGAGATCGACGCGGTTCTTGAGCAGGACCTGGCCGATGTTCAGAGCAATAAAGTTCGCCAGACACCGACTTTTTTCGTGAATGGCAGGCCGCTCGAATCTTTCGGACCGCAGCAACTCCACGATCTGGTGCGTGAAGAGGTGGAGAGTGCCAGAGCGGCACAATAGGCGAGCCATCAAGATCGACAAACGTCCAGATCGAACCTACATTGACCCTGTATTCGCTATAGGGTCACGCAATGAACTCTTCAATTCTGACGATCGGACATCTTGCAAGGCAGACCGGCACCAAGGTCGAGACAATCCGGTTTTACGAGAAGAATGGTCTACTGCCCGAGCCGTCACGCACCGAAGGCAACTATCGGGCTTATGAGCCGGATCATCTGAACCGGCTGAGCTTCATCCGGCGCGCGCGTGATCTCGGTTTCTCGCTCGACCAGATCAGGGCGCTTCTCGCACTCTCCGACAATCGCGGGCAATCCTGTGCGGCTGTTGACGCCATCGCTAGTGAACACCGTGCAGAGGTTGAAAAGAAGATCACTGATCTGATGGCGCTTAAGGCCGAACTCGACAGGATGATCGACCAATGCGGGTGCGGCGTCGTCGCCGATTGCAGGATTATCGAAACCCTGTCTCCTCTGCCGTCGAGAACCTAATGACTGCTCACCGCAGCGCCGGGCCTCTCGATGCCAAAATCTTTGCGGCGATCGGTGACGTAATCATCTGGATCACAGCGAAGAAGGCGGCAGGCACGGCGATTTTCGAGGGCAACCCGGACGCCGCTACGAACGCCGCTGCAATGGAGAACTCCTTTTTGCTCACCGTGAACAGGTAGGCGATCAGTTCTTGCCGGTCGGCCACAAAGACTTGCGCGACGGACCCGACCGCATAGCCGATCAGGTTCAGCGTGAGCGCGGCCAGCGCGATCACGAAGGCGAACCAGCCATAGCCGAGGATTGTTTCGGCGTTCGGACCGACGACCGCCAGAAGCAGGAGCAGATAGAGCACCGAACCAAGAGAGGGATAGAGGCCATCGTGTCGGCCGACCGCTTCCGGGTATCGCGTGCGTAGGTAGATCCCGATCACGGTCGGCAGCACCACGATCTGCACTAATTCCATGATGACCGCCCCGATGGGAACTTGCAGCTCGATTCCGGTGAGAAGCAGGAACAGGATTGGCACGATGAAGGGCGAAAGCACTGTGTTGACCGCATTGAGGACCGCCGCGAGGGCGACATTGCCGCGTGCGAGCAGGACCAGCAACGGAGCGGAAACGTCAGTCGGCAGAGTGCCGACAAGGGTTTGACCGGCGGCCAGCGGCCCAGAGCCGAAGAACAGCCGCCCGGTGAACCATCCGGCGAGCGACATGGGACCATAGACGAGGCCAAGCGCCCAAAGCTGCCGGCTCGGCTTCCGGAAAACCAGCTTCACGGCGTGAGCGTCGAATGTCAGGCTGATGACCAGCATCAGCAATGCCAGAAGCGGGCTTATGCCGCTTTCAAGGACCATGCCGAGCGAAGGGACGAGCAGGCCAAGCGCGGCCGTTACAACGGCCAGCAGCAGGAGATTGTTTTCAACAAAAGCGAGGGCTTTCTGCATCGGCAGTCCTATTCGCAGCGGATCGTGCCGGTCGGGCGGCCCTCGCATTTCGCGAACAGGGCAATCGCTTGATCGCAATATTTGCAGTGACCTTGGCAGCAGTCGTGCATGAGGAAGGCGACGAGATCGGAGAGCGCCGGCCAATCGGCGCTGTAGATGATCGACTTGCCATCTCGCCGCCCCTGCACGAGTCCGGCACGCTCCAGTTCCTTGAGATGGAAGGAGACGCGCGACGGCGGCGCATTATCGAGCGCGCCGGCGATGGCACCAGCGGCCATGCCGTCAGCGCCGGCGACGACCAACATGCGGATTATCCGCAAGCGGTCCTCGTGAGAGAGCGCGGCGAAGCCCGCGAGCGCGTCGTTTTCGTCCATATCATTTCAACGTTTCATGTTTTGTTGAAATTGTTGCTTATAGACGGAGCGCACTCGCGTCAATGTCGCGCAAATCCTAAAGCCTGCAACAGATCGGCCGATCCTGGAAATCAAAGGTCTCCGTGTCGTATGTCTTTGTCGTTAGCGGCGGAAAACGCGCGACATAATTTGCGACAATAGGTGTCGTTTGATGGCGTTACCCTTCGGGCCGGGCTTTCGGCTGCGCCGGAACCACGCCTATGGCGCGTTTCCGCCATTCGGCTTCAATCCCATAACGCAAGGGCGGCGGCGGCCATTTCGCGGCAAGCCCAACCCGGTTGAGCAAGGGGCCCGGGGCCGATCCTGGTCGCCACGGCTCAAGGAACAAGGAGATCGGGATACACGGCTTTCCGGTTCTCGGGTTTTGCGTATCCCGATCAGATTTTCTCTCCCGTCCTCCGCTGCGCTCTGGCCGGGCTGGTTGCTTGGGGGCGCTGCCCCCTGGCGCGGCACAAGGGCGGCCGGGCGGTATCCCCAGCCTTCCGCGCGGATGCCAGCTTTCGCACCTTCGTTATGACTTCGATCCGCTTGTGCAGGCCGGGTGATCCCCCTCCGCCCGTCCGTCCTTGCACCTTGCACCCCCCGGTCTCGCCGACGGGCAGGGTTGCAGCGCAGCGCTGCGCTCCAACCCAAGCCCATGAAAGGAAAGACCATGAACACCATGACCATCAACGCCAGCCAGCCGGTTTCCAAGGGGTATCGCGTGGACATTTCGCGCGGCCAGAATATTGGTCGCGTTTCATCGGAATGGTTTTCGCGCCCGGATGATGAGCGCTATCTGTCGCTCACCGAGCTTTACGACGCGGTGAAGGCCCGCGCGGATCGCGCCAAGGCGCGCACCGTGGAGAGCCGCGCCGTGCGCGTGGAGGCGACCCGCGACAATACCGAGCGGCTTTCGCTGATCGTGCCCGGACAGGAGCAACCCGTCGCCCCGACGCATTGGAGTTTCGGCCAGCTTTGCAGCCTTGTCGGTGCACCGGCCCGATACCTGCGCGAGCTTCCCGCGCCGCTGGCTGGCATCAACCTGCAACATGGCTTACTGTCCCATCGCGGCGAGCTTGTGAAAACGCTGGAAACCGAGGATGGCCGCGTTGAGCTTCGGGCCGTGACCGGCCCCGACTATGGCCGCATCTGGGATCATGAGCTTGTCGCCGCCGTGATGAAGATCGCCGGGAACGGAACCGGGGACACCATGTGGAAGGTGCCGGGCGTGCTGGATTGGGCGACCATGACGCACAACCCCTTTGTGGATGTAACCAAGGACACGACCACGCTTTACGCCAGCGACCGCGACGTTTTCCTGTTTCTGGTGGACGACACGCACCCCATCGAAGCCGGACGCCTGCCGAATGGCGACCCCGACCTTTATTTCCGGGGTTTTTATTGCTGGAACAGCGAAGTCGGATCGAAGACCCTCGGCATCGCCTCTTTCTATCTCCGGGCGGTCTGCATGAATCGAAATTTGTGGGGCGTCGAGAATTTCGAGGAAATCAGCATCCGGCACAGCAAGTTTGCCGCGCAACGCTTCGCCCATGAAGCCACCCCGGCGCTGACCAGCTTTGCCAATTCCAGCCCCGCGCCTTTCGTCGCCGGGATCAAGGCGGCGCGGGAGCGGATCGTCGCCCGCACCGACGAGGATCGGGAGAGCTTTTTGCGCAAGCGCGGTTTTAGCAAGGCGGAAACCGGCAAGATCATCGAAACCGTGTTGCAGGAGGAAGGCCGCCCGCCCGAAAGCATCTTCGATTTCGTCGCAGGCATGACGGCGCATGCCCGCAGCAAGGCCCATCAGGATACGCGCCTTGAACTGGAAACGAAGGCGAAAACCTTGCTGGAGAAGGCCGCATAGCCCTCAAAAGCCGCGCAGCCGGAAATCCGGTTGCGCGGCTTCCCGGTTCTCCAATTTTCCGCCGATCCGGCATCGCGGATCGGCGGTGCGGCCATGCCCAAAAACATGGCCGCGCTCGCCGGGCTGCGCCCGACTCGCAGAATCACACACGCACTGTTAAGAACAAAGTAACCAAGTAATTTATTGAGTTACGCGCTTCGGTTATCGCGACTGCACAGCTACAACGACTTCCGGTCTTCTTGAAATCTCTCTATCCGGGCGTTGCCCTGCGCCGCCCGGTATAGGGAGGTGACGCCATGTTGAGTATTGATTGGCGTGTTCCGGGCGCTTACGGGCACGCAAAAACCATCCCCGCCGCCGGATTCGCCTGGGAGTATCTTCGTCGCAATGAGGACTATCATCGCGACTTCGAGACCATATCACGCTTGAAGAAACCGGCTGCCAGCCGACTGGAAACCTTCTCGAAGCGTTGGGGGTTGCGATTTCCCGTCCGACCCCGAAACCCCACCTGACCGACAATCCCTGTTCTGGATTCCAAGCCTCCAGCCGCAAGTTGTTCTCCTTTCGCCCGTCCAGCATCGGGACGGCGCGACAGAACCTATAGTGACGCTGGCGCATCTGTCCGGCCTTGATCTGCGGCACGCGGCGGACGGATGGCATGGTATCTGGCAGGTCGATGGCGTCGCGCATCAATTCTGGCTGCCCGAGGCCGTGCCCGATGCAGCCGCCTTCTATGCCGCTACCCTGCTGATGGATTCCTTCATGGAGCTTCGCGCCCATGCGACCCGCCGCCTATGGCGATCCCTCAGCGGACGGGCACCTGGCCCGGACTTCCGAACCATGCCCGCCCAGCTCCGGCAGTTTCACACCTTGTCCCTGCGCGCGCTCGACGCTCGCCTGCGGGGCGAAAGCTACCGCGTCATTGCCGAAATTCTGCTCGGCTTTCGCGGGAGCAAGGAAGATTGGGAAGCCGATCCCCGCAAGAATCAGGTCCGGCGTCTGGTTGCCCACGGCATCAAGATGATGCGGGGCGGCTACCGCCTCTTGCTGCACTATCCGATCAAACCGCCTGCCAAGTGAAGCGCCAGCGCTAGTCAGCGCTGAGCTGCGACCGCCTGTTCCAAGATGCGCCGATATCCCTCGCGTGAAAGCCATTGGGCGCGCGCGAGGTGGCTTTCCCAGCAACGCAGCGTTCGCGCTTCGTCGTCAACCGGATCGCGGTGCAGGACGATCCGCGCAACTTCCTTCCAGTCCGTGCCTTCCGCCTTCGCGTCGAGAAGGCGCAGATAGGTGACGTAGTGCTGTTCATCGTATGGCGTGATGTTGTTACCCGTTGGCGCTTCGTCGCCTACATCAGGATCGAGTTCGACGGGTGTTTGCATCGTCGTTCCCCTTTTACCCGGAAGAGCCGAGCTTGCGGTGCGCCCCCGCAAATGGCCCCTCTGACCTGGTGATCGGGGAGTTAGTAACCGTGTTGGACGGCCCCATGGCCTTTAGGCGGGTAGCCCTGGACATACGCCATGGGCTCCCCGACCATAGGGTCAAGGAGTGTGGTGCCGTCACGGCCGACACCAACCGCCAACAGGGGTTACTAAGCCCCAGAGCAGCGCGTCTGCTCCGCCCGTAGTCTTAACCGAACCGCGCACGAATGTCTTCGCCAATTCAACGCGACGGCCACGCCCCCACTGAAATCGTTCCGCTTTTCGTCTTCGCGGGGGGTGCCGCCAGCGCATAGGCGCAAATACGGCACGCTACAGGTCGCCGATCCCTCGCCATCGTTCGCCATAGCCCGCTGCCGGCATCGGCAGCCCGACCGACGAACGAGGTGAACCCCATGGCCATCCGCCGCAATGCGGACCTGCCGCCGCGCCTGTTGCGCACAAAGGAAGCTGCGCGCTTCCTTGGCTTGTCCATCCGCACATTGGAGAAACATCGCACCTACGGCACCGGCCCGACCTATCGCAAGGTCGGCGGCCGCGTTCTCTACACCGTCCGCGATCTGGAAGCGTGGAGCGCCATCGGCACCCGCAAATCCACCCGCGACAAGAACGCCGGCACGGTCTTCGCCGCACGCCCGCTCACACCCAAAGAACGGGATGAGTGCTGAATGTTGCGCGACGACGAACATAGACCCGCGCAGCCGACCGACGCCAGCGAGCGCAGCCGCCTCGATCCCTTCGTGGTCGCAACCGGCGATGCCGCGCCGCGCGACCAGCGCGATTTGATGGAGCGGCCCTTCTTCTCGCTGGCGAAGCGGCCCCGCACTACGCCGATCCTCTACCGGGCCGCCGATGTAGAGGTGCAGGTGTTCGCCATGCCCGAACATGGCATGGCGACGATCTGGGATGCGGATGTGCTCATCTGGGCTGCCAGCCAGATCGTCGCGGCCGAGAACGCCGGTTTCACCACGTCGCGCTTCTTCCGCTTCATGCCATATCAGCTCCTGCGCGCCATCGGGCGGGCCACCGGCAACCGGGATTACCTGTTGCTCAAGGCCGCGCTCGCGCGCCTGCAATCGACCGTCATCGCTACGACGATCCGCAACGGCCGGCATTGGCGGCGGCGGCAGTTTTCATGGATCAACGAGTGGGAGGAAATGACGACGCGCACGGGCCGCGTCGAGGGCATGGAATTTGTCCTGCCCGAATGGTTCTACAACAGCGTCATCGACCGCTCGCTGGTGCTGACCATCGACCCGGCCTATTTCCGGCTGACCGGCGGCATCGAGCGCTGGCTGTATCGCGTCGCCCGCAAGCATGCCGGACGCCAGACCGAGGGCTGGGCGTTCGAGGTTTCCCACCTTCACCAGAAATCCGGTAGTTCGGCCCGGCCGTCCGACTTCGCGCTCGACCTGCGCCGGATCGCTGCCCGCCAGTCGCTGCCCGGCTATTGCCTCCAGATCGAATGGGAAGACGGCCGGGAGTTGCTGCGTTTCCTGCCCGAAAATCTATCCACAGTGCCTGTGGATAACCATGTGAATCCTATCGGGACATTAGGCGCACGCAGTATCGGGACATTAGGCGCAAATCGCCCGCCGGACTCTATAGAAGAATCTAACAAAGAATCTAACTCTTCTTCTTTGACGCGCGCGCACGCGATCCATGGTGCCTGTCGGGGTGCCAGGTTTCGCGAACCGGGGCGAGGTTTCGCGGACTCGCTCCGGGAAACGCGAACCGGGTTCACGAACCCGGAACCGAATACTGCCCAGAACCCCTCGGTTTCCAAGCCGGTCCACTCGATCAACGACGATCAGGTGGCGCAAAATCTGCGCAGAAACCAGTACGCAAACCCGGATCACCACGAGCCCGATTCACAAACCTGGAACGAGTCGCTCTCCGCCAATCCATTGGAAAGGCAAGATTCTGCCGACGGTTCGATTCACGAAACCTGGAAAAACGACAGTGCCGGTGCCACCCGGCGAGGTGCGCCATGATCGTCGCCGTTCTCAATCAGAAAGGCGGCGTCGGCAAAACCACGCTGGCGCTGCATCTCGCCGGAGCCTGGGCGGCGCAAGGACGGCGCGTCGTGCTGATCGACGCCGACCCGCAAGGCTCCGCGCTCGACTGGTCCGAACGGCGCAGCCATGAAGGGCTGCCGAGGCTGTTCAGCACCCTCGGCCTGGCCCGCGATACGCTGCACCGGGAAGCCCCGGAGCTGGCCCGCGATTCCGATCATGTCGTCATCGACGGGCCGCCCCGTGTCGCCAGTCTCATGCGCTCGGCGCTGCTCGCCGCCGACCTCGTGCTGATCCCGGTGCAGCCGTCCCCCTTCGATGGTTGGGCCTCGGCCGAGATGCTGGCGCTTCTGAGGGAAGCACGCATCTACCGGCCCGAGCTTGCCGCCCGCTTCGTTCTCAATCGTTGCGGCATACGCACGGTCATCGCGCGGGAGACGGCCGAGACGCTGGCCGATCACGATCCGCCCATGCTCTCCGCCACCATCGGCCAGCGTGTCGTCTTCGCCGACGCCGCGCAGTCCGGCCGGCTCGCCAGCGAGATTGACGGCGACAGCCCCGCCGCGCGCGAAATCGCGGCGCTGGCCGCCGAGATCGACCGGCTGCGCATCGGAAGGGCCGCGCCATGACCGGACGCACCCGCAAGCCCGGCTTCGCCTCCCGGCCGGGCAATCCCGAAAGCTGGATCAGGGCGGCCGAGGCGCAGCCGGATGGAAAGGCCGCCGGTGAAGCATTCACCGCCCGCCTGACCATAGACGTCACGCCTGAGCTGCGCGGCCGCATCAAGGTCGCCGCCTTCCGGCGCGGCATCACCGCCAGCGACATGCTGCGCGACCTGCTCGCGCGTGAATTTCCATCCTCCGAAGGAGATCAGCCATGACCGGCAAAGCGGCCCGCCGCATGCCCGGCCGTCCGCTGCCGGATGGCCCCGCACCCTTCACCACATTGGTCGAACTGACCTTCGAGAAGCGCAAGGTCGAGCATTGGATACGCTTCGGCCGCAAGAGCTACGAACAGATCATCGACCGCCGCCGCAGCGTCGTCGGCTTCGCGCCGAACAGCATATTCGCTTTCGTGCGATGGGCGGCCGGCGACCATGGCACGGTGATTTCCCGCATCGACATCGTGCGCGCCATCGGCCGTGGGGAGCCGTTCCAGACGCTGCCCTTTGTTCGCCCCGGTGGCGAAATCCTGTTGCGCCTCGGTAGCTGGGCGAAGGTGCAACGCGCACTTGCCGCCATCGACGCCGTGAAAGCGCTCGGCCTCGATCCGGCAGACGTATCGCCGGAGCACTGGCGGCATGTTCATAACCGCCTGACGGTCGGTCTGGAGCCGCATCCCTACACGCCCGAGCGGCATGCAGCATGGATCGGCCGCCAGAGGATCGACCCATGACGTGCCGCCGCATCCTCACGGTAACGGCGCTGGCCGTCATCGGTATCGCCGCCGCAAGCGTCGTCGATTGGCCTGCGAAACTGATCTGGAACGCCACCGCCAGCGCGCCCATCGGCTTCTACACGGTCGCGCCAGCCGACGCGCTCGACGTGCCGGAGCTGGTCGCCGTCATGCCGCCCGAACCGCTCGCCGCCTTCATGATCGAACGGGGTTACGTCGCACGCGGCGTCCCGCTCCTGAAGCGCGTACTCGGCTTGCCGGGACAGCGCGTATGCCGCGACGGCTCCGCGATCACGGTCAACGGAATCGAGATCGGCGAGGCGCTGGCGCATGACCGGATCGGCCGCGAACTCCCTGTCTGGCAGGGCTGCCGCATCATCTGCGACGGCGAACTCTTCCTGATGAATTGGGACGTTCCCGACAGTCTCGACGGCCGATACTTCGGCCCCATCCCCGCAAATTCCGTCATCGGCCGAGCGGTCCCGATCTGGACCGACGAGGAAGGCGACGGCCGCTTTGAATGGCGCGCGCCGACGCAATGACCGCTTCCCCATCAGCGGGAGCGGTGCCCGCCGATGGTTCTCCAACCTCACCGCCAAGGAGAATGTCATGCCCCAGATTGGTGAATTTACGCGCGACGAGGCCGGCTTCATCGGAAACCTCGGGACGCTCTTACTGCATCAGGACATCATCATCGTCGCGGCAGAGCCGTCCGATGCGGAGAACGCACCGGATTATCGCGTTCACCTCTTCGACGGCATGAGCAACGAAACCGGCCCGGAGGTCGGCGCAGCCTGGAAACGCACCGGCGAGAAGGCCGGCGAATATCTTTCCGTGCTGCTGGACGATCCCACATTCCCGCATCCGATCCGCGCCAACCTGTTCCGCGACGACGATGCGGGCGCGTCGTGGTCGCTGCACTGGAGCCGCCCTAAACCGCGCGACGAGCGGGACTAAGGCCATGCGAACCCGCATCATTCCCGCACTCAAGACCCTCATCCCGTTGTTCGCGGAAGGACCGGCTCATCCCGCCGTCCCGCTCAGGCGCGAGACGGCCGACGCGCGCAGCGAAGGTCAAGGGCGGCCAACGGCCGGCGCTTGCGCCTTGCCCTTGACCGCAGCGAGCACGCTGGCAGGCTGGTGTCGTGGCGGAGACAGGGCGGCATGGCGCTATGCCGCCCTGATAGTAGCCGGCGTGCTGTCGTTCGGCGGCGGATCGGCTTTCGCGGTCGCGCAATCGACGCCGGCCGCTCAGTCCGCCGCCCATCCTCATGCCGCTCACATTGCCGAGGCGTCGCAGCGCTTCGGCATCCCCGAACTCTGGATTCGCGCCGTGCTGCGCGCCGAAAGCGCGGGCGACGTGCGCGCGGTCTCAACGGCCGGCGCGATGGGGTTGATGCAGGTCATGCCCGACACCTGGGCGGGCCTGCGCACCCGTCATCGGCTCGGCCGCGATCCCTACGAGCCGCGCGACAACATCCTCGCAGGAACGGCCTATCTGCGCGAGATGTTCGACCGCTACGGCAATGTCGCGGCGATGCTGGCGGCCTACAATGCCGGTCCCGGTCGCTACGATGAATACCTTGCGACCGGCCGCGCATTGCCCGCCGAAACCCGCGCCTATGTGGCCGCGCTCGCGCCGGTTCTCGGCGGCGCGGCTGCATCCGATACCATGGTATCGGCACCGCCACCGCCGCCCGACTGGCGCGAAGCCCCGCTCTTCGTCACGCGCCGCAGGCCGGCAGCATTTTCGTGGCCCGCGCCGACGATGGGGGAACGCCATGAGGACGGCGTTCCCGCCCTCGGCGCGATCCGTTCCGGTGTCCAGTCGGGCAGGTTTGCGCCTGGCTGGATTCCCGGCAGGAAGGGCGGAAAGGGCGAAAAGGAAGGAGGGCAAGATTGAAGAAACCGGCACCATATCGGGCCGGTTTCCGAAATTGTTGTTGTCTGCACACTGGTTGGGCGGCCGATTCCGGCACCATGGATTTGAGGCGTGGAGTGCCGCGATTTCGCGCAACGCCTTGGCTTTGCGGGATTTCGACCGGCACCATGGCCGCCGATTGCCCGATTTTCCACCATTTTGGCCGGAGGCGCATCCATGAGCGCCGATGACGAAAACCGCTTCCGGCCGAAGCCCGGCCGTATCCGCTCGGACACGCCGCGCGCGGGCAAGACCAAGAGCTTTCTCACGCAAGCCAAGAAGATCGCCCGGCAGCAGCGCCGCACGTCGCCCCGCGTCGGTTTCGGAACGGCGGCGTTCACGCCCGTAACCCCGGCCGGTTCGCATGTGGTCCTGTCGAGCGGCAAGGGCGTGAAGCGCGGGCGCGGCGCGATCTTCGTCCGCACTCGCAACCTCGGCGGCGGCTGGCATCACCGGCAGCCGGGCGCGCGTCGCGTCATCGTCCAGCAGCGCTACATCCTCCACCCCGGAAAGGGCCATAAGGCGCAATCCCATCTTCGCTATATCCAGCGGGACGGCACTTCGCGCGACGGCGAGCGCGGACAGCTTTATTCCGCCACCGAAGACCGCGCCGACCGCGACGCCTTCATTGATCGCGGCCAGGACGACCGCCACCAGTTCCGGTTCATCGTCTCGCCCGAGGACGGGGCAGAGCTATCCGACCTCACAGCCTATACCCGCGACCTCATGGGCCGGGTGGAAGGCGACCTCGGAACCAAGCTCGATTGGGTTGCGGTCAACCACTACAACACCGGCCATCCCCATGTGCATGTCATCGTCCGGGGCAAGGACGAGCTGGGGCAAGATCTGGTCATCAACGGCGACTACATCGTTCACGGCATCCGCGAGCGCGCCAGCGAGCTTGCCAGCCTCGAACTCGGCCCCGTGACCGAGATCGAGCAGACCCGCAAGCTCACCGCCGAAATAGATCAGGACCGATTCACCCGCATCGACCGAGCCATGGCTGAGGAAGCCGACGGACGGTTCATCGACCTGCGCCACGAGCCGGGGGAGCCGAAGCGGCAGTTCGAGCGCAGCCTTCGCCTGCGTCGGCTTTCCAAGCTGGGGCGGATGGGCCTCGCCACCGAACACGCGCCCGGCGTCTGGGAATTGAACGAGCGGCTTGAACTGACGCTGCGCGAGCTGGGCGAGCGCGGCGACATTATCCGCACCATGCAAAGATCGCTCGCCGCCGATGGGCTTGAGCGCGATCCGATGACCTTCCGCATCCATGAGGGCGCACCCGCAACGCCTGTCACCGGCCGCGTCCTCGACAAATATCTCGCCAACGAACTGGGCGACAATCTCACCATCGTCGTGGACGGGATCGACGGGCGGACGCACCATATCGCCAACATCGACCCCATGCAGTTGGAGGATGCCCGGATCGGCGGCGTCATCGAGATCGGCCGTGCCGAGGCGACGGCCCGACCGTCCGACCGCACCATTGCCGCCATCGCCGAGGACGGCATCTATCGGCCGAGCCGCCATCTGGAGCAGGCGAAATTCGAGGGCCGCGTTCCCGGCGGCGACTATGAGGGCTATGTCGATGCGCATGTTCGGCGACTGGAGGCGCTACGCCGCGCTGGAATCGCCGAGCGGATCGACGCCGACCAGTGGCGTATCCCCGAGGATTTCGAGAGCCGCGCCGCTGCCTATGACGCTGGCCGCACCCGGCAGGCCAGCGTTCGCGCCCTGTCGGCCTTCGATCTGGAAAAGCAGATCGGGGCGGACGGCGTGACCTGGCTTGACCGCCGGATGATCCACGGCGAGACCGCCGACCTTGCAGCAGCGGGTTTCGGTCAGGAGGTGCGTGAGGCCATCGACCGCCGCCGCGAGCATCACGTTGAACAGGGTGACGCTACCCGAGCGCGGGACGGCCGCGTGTTATACCGGCGCAACCTGCTAGCCACGCTGCGCGAGCGGGAGGTTGCCCGCGTCGGCGCGGAGATGGCGGAGAGCAAGGGGCTGCCGTTCCGTGCCGCCACAGATAGCGAGAACGTCAACGGCAAGTTCACCGGCACCGTGCAGCTATCCAGCGGCAAGTTCGCCATCGTCGAAAAGAGCTATGAGTTCACGCTTGTCCCGTGGCGGCCGGTCATCGACCGTCAGCTTGGCCGCGAGGTCATGGGCGTCGTGCAGGGTGGTTCGGTGTCGTGGCAGTTGGGGCGATCGAAAGGCCTGGGTATCTAGTGTGTCGCACTTTTCCCAGTTGTTCGAGCAGCGACACCATAAGTGCTCGTGTCTCAGAATAGTCAGTCAGCATTGTCGAGACGTGTTTTGATCTGCTCCATCTGTTCGATTTCAGACCGTTGCGCGCGGATTATATCGTCGCACAATGCAACCAGTTCGGCGTCTCTGATATCGGCCTCCCGACACATCAGGATAGCTCCCGAATGATGGGGGATCATCGAGTCGATAAACTGACGATCGTCGATGAAGGTTTGTGCGCGCGTCGCCGCAAACGACCCGATCGTCAGGACGATGAACGCCGCATAGAGCGCGAGATTGAGAGCCCTTCTTAGAAACATGCCCGGCATTGTCGCCAGCATGAAGATGCCCATCGGCGCCCACATGGTCACGGCCATGTAGAACATGTTGAGATTGTTCCGAAAGTCATGCAGACCGTCGATCATCGAAAACATCACGACGTACATGACGACCAGACCGAGCGCCATGTTGATCCAGAACATCAGATAGGGACGGCCTGCGCCGTGGTTCTCGTGGTGCCGTTTGTTGGTGTCGGATGATTGGGTCATCTCGTCTCTCCCGCTGCGCTTAATCAATGCCCAAGACCCACGCCCATCGGCTTGAGCAGCATCCAGATGGCCATTCCGACCATCATCAGGTTTTCGGTCAGCGACACAAATCCGAGCGGCACGTTGCTGTCTCCGCCGACACAAGCGCATTTGAGTTCGCGCTTATCGATATAGACCGCCTTGAAGACGGAGATGGCTCCGATTGTGCCGATGAAGAGGGCGACCGGAATCGACAGCCACATCAAGGCTCCGGCGATCATGAGAATGCCTGCCAAAGCCTCGGCGAACGGATAAATATAGGAGTAACGCACCCACCGCTGTGCCAACAGATCGTAGTTCAGGAACATGGTGGCGAAGCCCTCCACGTCCTTCAGCTTCTGTAAGGCGAGCAGGGACATGGCAATGGCGATGAACCACTCTGCCGCCTCGACGGTGAGGAGACTTCCGAACGCAGCCCAGCTCGCCGCCAGCGCCATTGCCGCTGCCATCGAGAACAGTGCGATCACAGGCGTGTAGGTGGTAGCGTCCTTGTCCTTCACCTCCTTGCCGAAAAAAGCGAGGAGATCGTCATAACCGCCAATGCGCTTGCCATCGATGAAGGTCTGCGGTGTGGTCTCCACACCATGCTCTTCCTTAAAGGCGTCAATTTCGGCGCGGGAAGTAAGTTCATGGTCGTTGACTGCGTAACCCTCACGTTTCAGAAGATCGAGGGATTTGAGACCGTAGGGACAGGTATGTTCGGGCGTCACCATCCGGTGCAGTTCGGCGTGTTTTCCAGATGCCATTTTCGGTTCCTTTGATGTCTATAGCTTCGCCTTGGCGAAGACCTCGACCAGCTCGGTAAATTTCGCGCGCTGCTGCGCGGCGTTCCCCGAGGCGATCGCATCCTCGACGCAGCAGGCGGCATGGGACTTCAGGATTTCAGTCTCGACCTTGGCGAGAGCGGCCTTGATCGCGTGAACCTGGTGCAGGATGTCGATGCAGTAGCGGTCATCCGCGACCATCTGGCCGACCCCGCGCACCTGTCCTTCAATCCGGTTGAGCCTCGTGCGGAGGGCTTTGTTGTTCTTCTGGCACATCGCCGTTAAATACCCCATATGGGTATATTAAGGCTCGAGAGCCACCTTGGGTTCCTTCCGATCAATAAATCTCTCGTCGGCACCTTCCGACTGCTTTGCCCATTGTCGTGATCATCAGTAGGGTTGACCTTCCAACGGTGGGAAGGATTATCATCCCAGACAAGCAAAGGAGATCAATCCATGAAGATCAGAGCCGAGAATCTGATCGCCGCTGTTGGCGAGCTTCGGGTCGGGTTGCTTACGGTCAGGAATCTGGCCGATACGCTACTATCCCTGGTCGAGGCAGCGGACGCATCACCATTATCTAAGCAGGGTTCCGGGCGTCGTTCTGTGTCCACCGCAGCCGTTTGCCTTGATCGTAGGCGAACCGATGGAGTGCTTGTCGCCTTCGCGGTGGCAACTGTCATCGTGCTGATGACCGGCAAAGGAAAAGGGCGGAATTGATCCGCCCTTCACCGTGTCATTGGCCGCGCTTGGCCAGCCATTCCTGCATCTGCGCGATTTCCGCCTCCTGGGCGGAGATGACCTCCTCAGCAAGTGCTCGCACCTCGGGGTCTGATCCGTGTTCGAGAACGACACGAGCCATGTCGATGGCGCCCTGGTGATGGGGGATCATGCCGCGCATGAAATCCTCATCCGCATCGCCCGTAAATTCGATCGCCATATCGGCATGCATCTTGTCGTTGGCTTGCCTGTAGGCCCGAATGACAGGGTTATCCGAAGGCGTGCCGGCGCCGTGTCCGGCATGTTCACCGTGATTCATGGTCGCTCCTTGGCCTTGCTCGTCCATCTGGGACTGTGCGTAGGCGAGTCCGCCGGCAATGACGAACGCGCCGGCAATGAAGATCGGGGTGAGCTTGTTCATGACGCAGCTCCTGGTCAGTTTACAGTTGCAGGATAGCCGGCTTCTTCGAGAACCTGCTGAAGAGCCCCCGCCGTAGCAGTCGTCTCGACCTTAACCGCGCGCGCTTCCGGATTCGTCTCCACCCTGGCGGTGGGGTCGACTGACTGGATCGCCTTGGTGACGGATTTCGCGCAGCCGCCGCAGGTCATGTTCTCGATTCTGAGTTCCATGAGAATTCTCCTTGTTTCGGTCTCACGCTGCCGGATGTAGGGCTTCCAACCATGGGAAGGTCAATAGCGATTTTTCTCTTTTTGTCCTCTTGACCTTCCCATGGTTGGAAGCCCCATCTTCTGTCCGAACTGGAATTTCGGGACAAAAAAGGAGGCGGCTATGAATGCCCCCGTTCGAGCAACAGACTTGTCTGGAACGATATCACTCCCCATTGAGGGGATGACCTGTGCATCCTGCGTAGGTCGTGTCGAAAGAGCCCTCAAGGCCGTGCCTGGCGTCGCCGATGCGGTCGTCAATCTGGCGACAGAAAAGGCGAGCATCACCACGAACGCTGCGGTCGATCCTGCCACGCTCGTCAAGGCCGTGGAGGATGTAGGCTATGAGGTTGCGGCAAGCTTCTCCGCGCCAACGGCAGCCTCGCTTGAAGTGGCGATCGAGGGCATGACCTGCGCATCCTGCGTGGGACGCGTCGAAAAGGCGCTCAAGGCCGTACCCGGCGTCACCAATGCCGTCGTCAACCTCGCGACCGAGAAGGCCACGATCCAGGGCAGCGCCGATGCGGCGGCTTTGGTGGCTGCCATTGAGGGCGCGGGATACGACGCCAGGGTGATCGCCACGGCGGCAGGAACCAGCCAGGGCGAGACGGATGATCGTTCCGAAAAGAAGGAAGCGGAGCGCCGTGAACTGACGCGCGATTTCACCATCGCGGCGGTGCTGACGGTGCCTGTCTTTATCCTGGAGATGGGCTCGCACGTCGTCCCGGGCATGCATGACCTGATCGCTTCGACCATCGGCATGCAGATGAACTGGTACATCCAGTTCCTGTTGACGACCATCGTGCTGTTCGTTCCGGGTATCCGCTTTTATGACAAGGGGCTGCCCGCCCTGTGGCGGCTCGCCCCCGACATGAATTCACTGGTCGCGGTCGGCACGCTCGCCGCCTATGGCTATTCGCTGGTCGCGACCTTCGCGCCCGGTTTCCTGCCTGCCGGAACGGTGAATGTCTATTTCGAGGCAGCCGCCGTCATCGTGACGCTGATCTTGCTCGGTCGCCTGCTGGAGGCTCGTGCCAAGGGACGCACCTCTGAGGCGATCAAGCGTCTCGTTGGCCTTCAGGCCAAGATGGCGCGCGTGCGCAGGGACGGCAAGACGGTCGAACTGCCGATCGACGCCGTGCTGTCGGGAGACATCGTCGAGGTTCGTCCCGGCGATCGCATCCCGGTGGATGGCGAGGTCATCGAAGGCCAGAGCTATGTCGACGAATCGATGATCACGGGCGAACCGATCCCGGTGTCCAAAACGAATGGCAGCGAGGTCGTGGCCGGAACGGTGAACCAGAAGGGTGCCTTTGCCATCCGTGCGACGGCGGTCGGCGGCAACACCGTGCTGTCGCAGATCATCCGCATGGTCGAGGAGGCACAGGGCTCCAAGCTGCCCATCCAGGCGCTGGTCGACAAGGTGACGATGTGGTTCGTACCGGCGGTCTTCGCCGTAGCGGCCCTGACCTTCGCGGCCTGGCTCTGGTTTGGGCCGTCACCGGCACTTACATTCGCTCTGGTCAATGCCGTCGCCGTCCTGATCATCGCCTGCCCCTGCGCCATGGGTCTGGCGACGCCGACCTCGATCATGGTGGGCACGGGCCGCGGTGCGGAACTTGGCGTGCTCTTCCGCAAGGGCGAAGCGTTGCAACTGCTCAAGGACGCCAGGGTCGTCGCCGTCGACAAGACGGGCACGCTGACCGAAGGCAAGCCTGCGCTCACCGATCTGGAACTGGCCCTTGGTTTCGACCGGGCAGATGTCCTCGGTCTGGTGGCGGCCGTCGAGGCGAAGTCGGAGCATCCGATCGCCCGTGCGATCGTGGATGCGGCCGCCGGGGGGAACATCCCGCTGCCGGCCGTGTCGGACTTCGAATCGGTGACGGGTTTCGGCGTCAAGGCCGTGAGCGGCGGCAAGCGCGTCGAGATCGGCGCTGACCGCTACATGGCAGACCTCGGCCATGACGTGGCTGCCTTCGCAAAAATTGCCGAACGTCTCGGCAATGAGGGCAAGTCACCGCTCTATGCGGCGATCGACGGCAAGCTCGCGGCGGTCATCGCCGTGGCCGATCCGATCAAGGAGACCACGCCTGCGGCGATCAAGGCGCTGCACGATCTCGGCCTCAAGGTCGCGATGATCACCGGCGACAACAAGCGCACGGCAAAAGCCATTGCGGCTCGGCTGGGGATCGACGAGGTGGTGGCAGAAGTGCTGCCGGACGGCAAGGTCGACGCGGTGCGCCGCCTCAAGGCCGAGCACGGCAAGGTCGCCTTTGTCGGCGACGGCATCAATGACGCGCCGGCGCTGGCCGAGGCGGATGTGGGCCTTGCCATCGGCACCGGTACGGACATCGCGATCGAGGCCGCCGATGTGGTGCTGATGTCGGGCAGCCTGCAAGGTGTGCCGAACGCGATCGCGTTGTCGAAGGCGACGATCGGCAACATCCGGCAGAACCTGTTCTGGGCCTTTGCCTACAACACGGCTCTGGTCCCCGTTGCCGCTGGCCTGCTCTATCCGGCCTACGGCATCCTGCTGTCGCCGGTCTTTGCCGCCGGCGCCATGGCCCTGTCGAGCGTCTTCGTGCTCGGCAATGCGCTGAGGCTCAAGACCTTCCGCGCGCCCGCGCAGGCGGAAATCGGTGCAGTCCGGCCCCGTCAGCCTGAACTCGCGCCCGCGGAGTGAGAACAGGCGAGCCTGCTCCGGCAGGCTCGCCACACCTAAAGAAATGAAGCGATGACCTACACGAAAACTCCGTCGGTGGTGCTTTATACCACGCCAACCTGCCCCGATTGCCATGCGGTCAAACGCTGGCTTGTTGATCAAGGCGTCTCATTCGAAGAGCTGGACCTGTCGGATCCGCAGATCGCCGAAGAGGCGAAAGCGCGGACCGGCGTGCGCGTTGCCCCGATCACGATCATCAATGAACAGGTCTTTTACGGAACGTTCGCCGACCAGAAACCTCGCCTGGCGGAAGCCCTGTCATCGGGTGCCGCTTGAGGGAGATCGTCATGGCAAGACAAATCGAAATTCGGCAGGCGGGGCGCATCATCGACGTGCCGGATGGCCGAACCATTCTGGAGAGAGCGCTGGAAGAAGGGATCGCATATCCTCATGGATGCCGTTCGGGCCGCTGCGGCTCGTGCAAGTCCCGACTGCTCAGCGGCGAGGTCGATCTTCTGCCGCATACACGCTTTTCCCTGACGGACGATGAGCGGGCTGAGGGATTGATCCTTGCATGCCGCGCGCAGCCGCTCACGGATTGCACCGTCGCGTGGCTCGATGAGGAGGAAGAACAGCTTGATCTTCCCGTCCGCACCTATCGGACGCGGGTCGTCGCGATCGATGACGCAACCCACGACATCCGGCAGATCAGGCTGGAGGTCGAAACGGAAGAGGCCATCGCGTTCAAGGCGGGCCAGTATGCGCAGCTGACGTTCGATGGTGTTCCGGCGCGCGACTATTCGATGGCGAACCAGCCGGGTCGATCCTGCCTCGAATTTCACATAAGGCATGTCCCCGGCGGAGCGACCAGCGAACACGTCGCCAGGTCGCTCAAGGTCGGTGACGAGGTTTCGGTTCGCGGGCCGCTCGGCAGCTCGTTTCTGCGCGAACAGCATACGGGTCCAATTCTGGCGGTTGCCGGCGGGTCGGGACTGGCGCCGATCAAGTCGATTGTCGAAACGGCGTTGGCAAGCGGCCTGCAACAGCCGATCCATCTCTATTTCGGGGCGCGGACGGAACGCGATCTCTATCTCGTCGACCATTTCAGTCTTCTGGCGAGCGCCTACGACAACCTCACTTTCACACCCGTGCTTTCGGAAGTGAGGCGATCCGATCACTTCCGAACTGGGTTGGTAACGGATGCGATCGTGAGTGACGTGCAGGACCTCGATGGCTGGAAGGCATATATGGCCGGACTGCCTGCCATGATCGATGCTGCCGGCATCATGCTTCGCGAGTTGGGCTTGCGCGGCGAGGACATACATGCGGACGTGTTTTTTACGCCCGAAGAAGCACCTACATAAATCGAAGAAAGGAACCAGCGATGAACATCGGAAAGGCAGCGGCGGCATCGGGCGTCTCGGCGAAGATGATCCGCTACTACGAATCGATCGGATTGATCGCGGAAGCGTCGCGAACGGATAGCGGATACCGGGATTACTCCGACAAGGACGTGCATACTTTGCGTTTTATCAGGCGTGCGCGCGATCTCGGTTTCTCGGTCGAGAAAATGACGGAATTGCTTGCCCTGTGGCGAGACCGGAGCCGGGCGAGCGCGGACGTCAAGCGCGTGGCGCTCGAGCATGTCGAAGAACTTGAACGGAAGGCGCGCGAACTCAGGGAAATGAGCATGATGCTCAAGCATCTGGCCGAGAACTGCCGGGGCAATGCCCGGCCGGACTGCCCGATCATCGATGAACTGTCCGCGACTGATGGTCCTGAAACCAGCCCCACGCGCACCCGCGATCGTTCGGGCGCGACAGGGAACAGGTTCGAGCACACGAGGCCCGTCGTTTCGGCGAAGGCGAAACTGAGCGGCCACGGCGCCAGGAAGCAATAGCCATGACGCTTGCCGGCGAAATCCTGCACCTGTTCAAACGGGCGTGCTCGGACGGCGACATGGAAGTTGCCGAGAAGCTATTGCAGGCTCTTGAACTGATTGATGCGCGAGGGCTCGGCGCCACAGCTTCGCACAAGCCGTTGTCTCGAGCTTACCTGGCTATTGGTGAACTTCCTGTGTCTCCGAAAAAATGTCAGCGGCATCATTAAGACATCATCCGTTCAGTGAGGCCCAAGGATGGATGAGCCGGAAACGGGACGGGTCAATGCCGACTTCGCAGGTCAACAACTGCCCGCGTAGGCGGGACTCCGAACCTCAGCGGCGGCGGGAAACCTCCTCCTGATATCCGCGCTCTCGTTCCGGCCAGGTACTCTTGATAAAAGCGAGGACAGCCCGGATCTCGCCGTCGCTCAGGGCATCGGCAAAACCAGGCATGTCGCTCTCATAGCTCCCTCCGACGATGGCCGCTGTACCCTCCTTGACGATGCGGAACAGCATCTCATCGGCATGGTGCCAGGTGTGGCCGCTTTCGTCGTGCGGCGGTGCGGGGAGCCGACCAGAGGGAAGCGGCGAGCGCCAGTCCGGCTGCCCTTCCAGATTCGCGCCGTGGCAAGACGCGCATTGATCCGCATAGACTTGTCGGCCCTGCTCGACGACCTCCGCTGATGCCGCAACGGTGGACCCGGAACGGGCGTAATGCCATCCAGCCAATGTTGCCACGATCGCACCTCCGAGGAGCGACCCTGACCAGAAAGTAATTTGGAGCTTCTTTCGCATGGCACGCATGTTCAGTAGCGAGGAATTGCAACTCACGAGAGAGTCAAGAAGACTTGCCAGAGGTGCGACGCCATCTGCAATAGACATTCCGGTAAGCAGCGCCTATCTTTCCAGTATGTTTGCGCGTGTTGTATCCATGCTTGCCATAGTCGCGGTCGCCGTCATGACGATGGTGCTCTCCGCGCACGCTGTACGCATGAGCATAACGCCAGATCAAGCTGTTCATGTGAACGAGATGATGAACTCCGCAGCCGGCATCGAGCCTGCATGCAGCAGCAAACACTGCGGATCGGCAGATATGGATGCGGGAACCTGTGAACTGGTTTGTGCAGGTTTTTCGCTCTTTCTCATATCACCGAGCAGTGGTTCTGGAAACCAATACACGCCAACCATCTATGTCCTGCCGCCTGATGCAAGCATCGCCGGTCGGGCGCTTGGTCTGAACGAGCGTCCTCCGAAGATCCGTCTCCTCTGATCGCGCCCGGGCTTCGGCCCGTGGTCTTCCGACAGCTTTGAGAAACGGGACTGCTGTCCCGAGGAGACGACCATGAATACCCTTTCACGACGCGGCTTTCTCGCCGCTGGCGCAGCCATGCTGGCCTACGCTCATGTGCCCCGGATGGCGACAGCGCAGGACGCCACGCCGCTGTCGCTTCGCGCCGCCAGCCGGACGCTGGACATCGACGGACGCGCCGCCACTGTCTGGGGTCTTGCCGGGCCATCAGGACAGGGCCTGACACTCGATCCCGGCATGGCCTTCCGGGTGGATCTAACAAACGAACTCGATACCGCCACACTGATTCACTGGCACGGCCAGATCCCGCCCAATGCGCAGGATGGCGTGCCCGACATGCCCTTGCCGATGCTCGCCCCCGGCGAGACACGCGCCTATGACTTCGCACCTCTGCCTGGCACCTACTGGATGCACGCGCATGTGCCGCTGCACGAGATGCGCCTTCTGGCCGCGCCACTGATCGTGCGCAGCGCCGAGGATGTCGCGGCTGACCGGCAGGAGGTGGTGCTGTTTCTGCATGATTTCTCGTTCAAGGCGCCCGAGGAGGTGATGGCTGACATCAAGTCCGGCCATGGCGCCACGGGCAGTCACGGAAGCGGCGAAGGCGCAGGCACGAGCGGAATGTCCGGTATGGACCACGGCGCGATGGGAAACATGCCGATGAATGGCATGGATCACGGCGCCATGGGTGGCATGATGGGAATGGGGTCCATGGACAATATGGCGATGGACCTCAACGACTACGACTGGGACGCCTATCTTGCCAACGATCGCACGCTCTCGGACCCGGAAGTGGTGCAGGTCGAGCGCGGCGGGCGTATCCGCCTGCGGGTTATCAACGCCGCTGCGGCGACTGTGTTCTGGCTCGACACCGGCGAAGCGCAGGCCCGGCTCGTCGCGGTTGATGGCCATGCCGTTCAGCCACTCTCCGGCACGAGGTTCGGTCTGGCCATGGGCCAACGGCTCGACCTTGAGATCGACCTGCCTTCGGAGGGCGGTGCCTGGCCGATCCTCGCGCTGCGAGAAGGCGCGCCGGAGCGCACCGGTCTGATCCTTGCCACTCCGGGCGCCGAGATACGGCACATTGATGCTTTGGCAGAAACCGAAGCACCGGCCTTTGACACCGACCTTGCGCAGGAGACGCGCCTGATCGCCTCTGAGACCTTGCCGGACCGGCCGGTGGACCGCAGCCACATGGTGATGCTGGGCGGCTCGATGCAGCCCTATGTGTGGACGATCAACGGTGCCGTCTGGGGCCAGCATCGCCCGGTTACCGCGAGGCGCGGCGAACGGATCGTGCTGTCCTTCCACAATATGTCGATGATGGGTCACCCGATGCATCTCCACGGCCATGTGTTCCAGGTCGTCGGGCTGAATGGACGTGCGGTCACGGGCGCGCGGCGGGACACGGTGTATGTGCCGCCGATGTCGATGGTCGACGTGGCACTCGATGCCGGAGAAGCCGCGCGCTGGATGCTGCATTGCCATCATATGCCGCATCTTGAAACAGGCATGATGACCGAATTCGCGGTCAGCGCATAGGCGGCGCTGGCAGAGGACGCCGGCACCGGCGTCCTCCTTTGGCAACAAGGAGTGAACTCATGTCAATGTCTAACGGTGGCCATGCCGGCCACATGTCCGCGAGTGGTGATCGCAAAGCACTCGTCATTTCGGGCTGGCTCACCGCTGATGGCAGGAACTCTGGACTCCGATCACCTCTTGACCTTCCAACGGTTGGAAGGCGCAGAATAGGCAAAGAGCAAGCTTAGACGCCGAGGACGCGTGAAAATGGCCAGCAAGACCGAACACGATCATCAGAACCAGAGACACGCTCATACCGCCCAAGGTCATGCGCATGATCACGCGGCCGTCGCGCAGGACGACACGCACAAGGTCAAGGACCCGGTTTGCGGTATGATGGTCGATCCCCACACGACCCAGCACAAGGCCGAGCATGCCGGTCGGCCCTATTACTTCTGCTCTGCCGGATGCCATGCGAAGTTTCTGGCCGACCCCGACCGCTATCTCGATCCGGCAGTGGCGGCGGCGAAGGAAGAACCGGTTCACGAGGGAACGGTCTATACCTGCCCGATGCATCCCGAGATCAGGCAGGTCGGCCCCGGATCATGCCCGATTTGCGGCATGGCGCTGGAGCCGGTGCTGGTCAGCCTTGAGGCCGAACCCAATGTCGAACTGATCGACATGACGCGCCGCTTCTGGATCGGCCTTGTTCTGGCGATCCCGGTATTCGTTCTCGAGATGGGCGGGCATCTGTTCGGTCTGACTCACACCATCGGCCAGCAGGTCTCGAACTGGCTGCAACTGATCCTCGCAACGCCAGTCGTTCTCTGGGCGGGCTGGCCGTTCTTCCAGCGTGGCTGGCAGTCGCTCGTCAACCGCAGCCTCAACATGTTCACACTGATCGCCATGGGCACGGGAACGGCGTGGATATACAGCGTGGTCGCCACGCTGGCGCCGGGCATCTTCCCAGATGCATTCCGCCAGCATGACGGCTCGGTCGCGGTCTATTTCGAGGCGGCCGCGGTCATCACTGTGCTCGTGCTGCTCGGGCAGGTGTTGGAATTGCGGGCGCGCGCGAGCACCAGCGGCGCGATCCGGGCGCTGCTCGACCTCGCCCCCAAGACCGCCCGGATCATTCGTGACGACGGCACCGAGGAGGAGGTTCAACTCGACACCGTTCATGTCGGCGACCGCCTGCGGGTGCGTCCCGGCGAGAAGGTGCCGGTCGATGGCGAAGTTCTGGAAGGACGCAGCGCCGTCGATGAATCGATGGTGACTGGCGAGTCGATGCCGGTCACCAAGGAGGTGGGCGCCACCGCCATCGGCGGCACCATGAACCAGTCCGGCGCGCTGGTGATCGAGGCGAAGAAGGTCGGCCGCGACACCATGCTGTCGCAGATCGTCCAGCTCGTCGCCGAGGCGCAGCGTAGTCGCGCGCCGATCCAGCGCCTCGCCGATCAGGTGTCGGGCTGGTTCGTGCCGACGGTGATCGTGGTCGCAGTCCTTGCCTTCATCGCCTGGTCGATCTGGGGACCGGAGCCGCGCTTCTCTTTCGGTCTGATCGCGGCGGTTTCCGTGCTGATCATCGCCTGTCCCTGCGCGCTCGGGCTGGCGACGCCGATGTCGATCATGGTCGGTGTCGGGCGTGGCGCACAGGCGGGCGTGCTGATCAAGAACGCCGAGGCGCTGGAGCATATGGAGAAGGTCGATACCATCATAGTCGACAAGACCGGTACGCTGACCGAGGGCCGGCCCGCCGTCACCGCCATCGTTCCTGCGCCGGGGTTCACCGAGGAGGAGTCCCTGCGGCTTGCCGCCAGCGTGGAGCGGGCCAGCGAGCATCCGCTGGCGCTCGCCATCGTGCGCGCGGCCGAGGAGCGCGGGATCGTGACCGCATCAGTCACGGATTTCGACTCCCCGACCGGCAAAGGCGCTTACGGCACGGTCGAGGGCAAGCGCATCCCCCTTGGCAATGCAAAGTTCCTGGCCGAACAAGGCGTCGATGTCGCGCCGCTGGCCGATGAGGCCGACCGGCTGCGCGAGGACGGGGCAACCGCGATCTTCATGGGAGTGGAGGGCCGGGTTGCTGCCATCTTCGCCATCGCCGATCCGGTCAAGCCCTCGACGCCGGAGGCGCTTGCCGCGCTGAAGGCGCAGGGAATCCGGGTGGTCATGCTGACCGGCGACAACTGGACGACGGCGAAGGCGGTCGCCCGCCAGCTCGGCATCGACGAGGTCGAGGCCGAGGTACTGCCCGATCAGAAAAGCGCGGTGGTGCAGCGGCACAAGGCGGCGGGCGAGGTTGTCGCGATGGCGGGCGACGGCGTCAACGACGCGCCGGCGCTCGCCGCCGCCGATGTCGGCATCGCCATGGGCACCGGCACCGATGTGGCGATGGAGAGCGCGGGCGTCACGCTGCTGAAGGGCGATCTGACAGGCATCGTCCGCGCGCGGCGGCTGTCGGAGGCGGTCATGGGCAACATCCGCCAGAACCTGTTCTTCGCCTTCATCTACAACGCCTTGGGCGTGCCGGTGGCGGCGGGCGTGTTGTACCCATTCTTCGGCATCCTGCTGTCGCCGATCATCGCAGCGGCCGCAATGGCGCTGTCGTCGGTCAGTGTCATCGCCAATGCTGCGCGTTTGCGGAGGGTGAAGCTGTGACGATGGGAGTGTCGCGGGCTTCGATTTGCTGCTCACCCCTTTGTGCGCCGCATGCGGACCGTGACAGCGAGACAATGAATCCATGAAACGAGGTTTGACGATGAGAATCGATCACCACATCAGCCGGCGCACCGTTCTGACGGCCGCCGGCGCGCTGCCCCTGCTGATGACCATGGCAGGATCGGGACATGCCGAAACGCTGCCCCTGGTGAACGTCACCAAGGATCCATCCTGCGGCTGCTGCGATGGCTGGGTCGCGCATATCGAGGCCGCAGGCTTCCCGGTGCAAGTGGTAGAATCCACCGACATGGACCGCCTCAAGCAGCGGCTCGGCGTGCCAGCCGATATGGCATCGTGCCACACCGCCGAGGTGGGGGGCTATGTGGTCGAGGGCCATGCGCCTGCCGCGGCGATCCGCCGCCTGCTGGCCGAGCGGCCTGACGCGACGGGGCTGGCCGTGCCCGGAATGCCTGCCGGTTCGCCCGGCATGGATTTTCCCGGAGTCGATCCCGAGCCCTATGAAGCGTTCCTGTTCGGCCCGACCACCCGGAGCTTCGGACGCTTTCTCGGGCCACGGGAAATCTAAGTCAGAGGCACCACATGACTGCCCCGCCTCCCCAATGACCCACATCGACGAGGACCATGCCGATGACTAGCGAAAATCAGCGGAGCATCCGAAGCACGTCGCGATTTCGGCACTCGCGTCTTTGGCTCTGCATGGAAGGTTCATCGTTCCGCTTCCTGTCTGAGCGGTAGTACGAAGGTTGAACCTGCTGCTTTCAATCGAGTGCGAGTTTGGTTTGGGTTGTTGGAAATCAAGATGAAATAGGGTCTTGACCTTCCAACCCTTGGAAGGCGCACGGTGCTGTTTGACACCCGTTGACGAAGGTTAGGAGGCGGCAATGAGCGTTCCGGTGAAGAACAATTTCTCGGTTGAAAGGAAATTCAGCCCGCCGGTCGAAGGCACGACCTGCGAGCGCTTCGACGTGATCCTGTTTGGATCGGCGGGGCGCGAAGTTTCCGCCTGCCGTTAGGATCACCATGCTTTCGATCCTCGCCAACCGAACTTATCGAAATCTCTTCGCTGCGCAGGTTCTCTCCCTGATCGGGACGGGCCTCACGACCGTCGCGCTCGGCCTGCTCGCTTACGATATCGCCGGCGCGGATGCGGGCCAGGTGCTGGGCGTGGCGCTGGCCGTCAAGATGATCGCCTATGTTGGCGTTTCCCCCTTTGCCGGCGCCTTGGCCGGCTGGATGCCGCGCCGCGCATTGCTCGTCACTCTTGATCTCATTCGGGCAGGGATGGTCCTGCTGCTACCCTTTGTCTCGGAGATCTGGCAGATCTATGTGCTGGTCTTCCTGTTCCAGTCCTGCTCGGCGGCGTTCACGCCGACTTTCCAGGCGACAATCCCCGATGTACTTCCTGATGAGGAGGAATACACGGCCGCGCTCTCCATGTCGCGGCTGGCCTATGATCTCGAATCCCTTGCCAGCCCTCTACTCGCGGCGTTGCTCCTGACGGTCATCAGCTTCCACTGGTTGTTCGTCGGAAATGCCATCGGCTTTGTGGCGTCGGGTATCCTGGTGCTGTCGGTCACGCTGCCCGTCGTGAAGGCCGTTCAGCGCAGCTTCGTGGAGCGGTTGACACGCGGCGCCTGGATTTACTTCTCGACTCCCCGCTTGCGTGGGTTGCTGGCCCTCAGCTTTGCCGCGGCGGCATCAGGCGCAATGGTGATCGTGAACACGGTGGTCATCGTTCGTGCAGGCTTCGGGGGCACGGAAGGTGACGTGGCATGGTTCTTCGCTGCCTATGGGGCTGGTTCCATGGTCGTCGCCATCGCCTTGCTTAAACTCCTCAAAGGCAGATCACCGCGCGGCGTCATGATCACGGGCGCAGTGGCTTTGCCGGTGTTGCTCGCGATCGCCGCGTTTTACCAGAACTGGTGGTCGATTCTGGTTCTTTGGCTCTTGCTGGGCGCTGCCGGTTCCGCTGTCATGACGCCAGGTGGTATCCTGCTGCGTCGCTCCGCACACCCGGAAGATCGGCCGTCGCTGTTCGCTGCGCAGTTCGCGCTGTCGCATGCTGGATGGCTCGTGACCTATCCGCTGGCGGGTTGGCTCGGCGCAAGTTTCGGGATGACGATAGCTTTCGCGGTGTTGGCCATCGCGGCTGGATCTGGCGCGATCGCAGCCATGCGGCTCTGGCCCGCAAATGATCCCGATATCATCGAGCACGATCACCACGAAATCGAGCACAGCCATCCGCTCGACGCCGGGACCGATCATGCGCCGCCGCTCCTTGGCAATGCTGACGGAAACCGCGTCCATCGCCATGGGCCGATCCGCCACGCTCACCCCTACATTATTGATGATCACCATCAAAACTGGCCAAAGGGGTAGCGATGCGTCGGCGTCGATCAGCACTCATGATTGATCGCCAAGGGGGCATGCCGACTGCGCTGGGGTCGCGCATCCCCCTTGCGTCGCTGATTCAGGCGCTCGCCGTCGCCGAATATCTCAGCTTCTACCGCGCTGCCCAGGCACTCGGCACCAGCCAGTCGAGCGTCAGCGCCCGGATCAGGGCATTGGAGGAAGAACTTGGCATCCTCCTGTTCGAGCGCAACACGCGAGGCGTCCGGCTCACCGAAGCCGGACGCCTGTTTGTCGAACGGGTGTCGGCCGGCGTCGATCAACTCGACCATGCCGTGAAGACCGCCGGCATGGCGGCGCAAGGGGAGTGCGGCCGGCTGCGCATCGGCATCCATGCCCTGATCCCGCGCAGCTTCCTCGCCGAACTGATCGGGCAATATCGCGAAGACCATCCCGGCATCGACGTGGAGATTATCGAAGGCACGGCCCGCGAGGCGGTGATGCAGCTTCGCGCCGACCGGGTGGATATAGCGTTCGTCGCCGGCACGCCGGAGCTGCCCGACTGCCATACCCGACCGATCTGGACCGAACCACTTCTGGCCGTGCTGCCGGAGGGGCATCAGCTCGCCGGGAAGCCTGCCGTCACCTGGGCCGATCTGGCGGGCGAGACCTTCCTTGTCCGGCACGGCGGCACCGGCCCGCAGGTGCATGACCATATCGTTCTGCGCCTCGCCGGGCGCTGGCCCGCGCCGTCGATCCTGCGCTTCGACGTGGGGCGCGGCACGCTGCTTTCCATGGTGGGAAAGAGCTTCGGCATCACCATCGTCGGCGCGGCAACGTCCCTGCTGCCGACGACCGGCATCGTCTTCCTGCCGTTCGCCGATGAACTGGAGCCGGTTCCGTTCTCGGCCGTCTGGTCGCCGTCCAACCGTAGCGCGGCATTGAACAACCTGCTCACCCTCGCAGGCAAGATGGGACGGTCAGCCCGACCCCTCTGACCTTTTCAGCAATTCGCCGGGCTCGATCCCAAGGGCATCGGCAATCTGGCCGAGAACGGTCACGCTCGCGGACACGTCGCCGCGTTCGATAGCCCCGACATAGCGCATGCTCAGCCCGGCGCGGTCGGCCAGTTCCTCTTGCGTCAGCTTTTTATCATGACGTGTCCGACGCAGATTTTTCGCCATGACCTCCTTGAGATCCATGACGAGAGGGGAACCAGCATAGGAACGATCATTCTAGGAATGATCGTTCCTAATCGTCCGGCGCTATGCTATTCATCCGCCATATTGGCCGTGCGCAACTGTTCTTCGCATCGCCCCCGAGAAGGACAACACTCATGAGCGTGCGCCCGGAACTTGATCCCGATGTAGAGGATAAGGCTCCGACCGGCCCTGCCATCACCACCTACGACGAAGAGCATTTCGTGACCTATCTTCGGCTGCTCGACGCGGAGGCGGAAGGGGCCGACTGGAGGGAGGTGGCGCGGATCGTCCTCCACCGCGATCCCGTCACGGACGAGACCAGCACACGCCATTGCTGGGAAAGCCATCTTGCCCGCGCGCAATGGATGGCGAATCAGGGCTACCGCAGAATCCTCGAACAAGCCTGCGACGAAGAACGGCGGGGCCGGACGCACTGACCCGACCCGTCCTATTTGCCGCCGATAGTATCCGGTAGCCCTCCGGCATCCTCTTTCCTGTTGCCTGTCCCATAATTGCCTACTCTCTGATCGGCTCCGTCCCTTTTGCAGACTGGAGCCTGGATGCGCGGAGGCCGAATCTTATGGGGCCAGATGGTGGTGGTTGCCACCATCGTTCTGGTGATGACGTGGGCGGCGACGCAATGGACGGCGTTCCGCCTCGGCTTCCAGTCCCAGCTTGGCAATCCGTGGTTCGAGCTGGTGGGCCTGCCGGTCTATTATCCGCCCGCCTTCTTCTGGTGGTGGTTTTCCTTCGACGCTTATGCGCCCGCGATCTTCGTGGAGGGCGGCATCATCGCGGTATCGGGCGGCTTCCTCGCCATCGCCGCCGCCATCCTCATGTCGATCATCCGGGCGCGAGAGGCGCGCAACGTCGCTACCTACGGTTCAGCGCGATGGGCCGAGGAAAGGGAAATCCGTGCGGCAGGATTGCTCGGCCCCGATGGCGTCGTACTTGGCAGGCATCCCAATGACTATCTGCGCCATGACGGTCCCGAGCATGTCCTTTGCTTCGCCCCGACCCGCAGCGGCAAGGGCGTCGGCTTGGTCGTCCCGACGCTGCTGACCTGGCCGGGAAGCTGTATCGTCCATGACATTAAAGGGGAGAATTGGACGCTGACAGCGGGCTTTCGCGCGCAGCACGGCCGCGTCCTGCTGTTCGACCCCACGAACGCGAAGTCCGCCGCCTACAATCCGCTGCTCGAAGTCCGGCAAGGCGAATGGGAAGTCCGCGACGTTCAGAACATCGCGGATATTCTGGTGGACCCGGAAGGCAGCCTCGACAAGCGCAACCATTGGGAAAAGACCAGCCACAGCCTGCTTGTCGGCGCAATCCTGCATGTTCTCTATGCCGAACCGGACAAGACGCTGGCGGGCGTCGCCAATTTCCTGTCCGACCCGCGCCGCCCCGTCGAGGCGACCTTGCGCGCGATGATGGACACGCCGCACCTGGGCGAAGCCGGTGTTCATCCCGTCATCGCGTCGTCGGCGCGGGAACTGCTCAACAAGAGCGAGAACGAGCGGTCGGGCGTTCTCAGCACCGCCATGTCCTATCTCGGCCTCTACCGCGATCCCGTGGTGGCGCGCGTCACGGCGCGGTGCGACTGGCGCATTGCCGATCTGGTCGGCAGCAAGGAGCCGGTCAGCCTCTACCTTGTCGTGCCGCCGTCCGACATCAACCGGACGAAGCCGCTGATCCGGCTGATCCTAAACCAGATCGGCAGGCGGTTGACCGAGGATTTGAACACGTCCGGCAAGCGCCACCGCCTGCTGCTCATGCTGGATGAGTTTCCCGCACTCGGCCGGCTCGACTTCTTTGAATCGGCGCTCGCCTTCATGGCCGGCTACGGGATGAAATCCTTCCTGATCGCGCAGAGCCTCAACCAGATCGAGAAGGCATACGGCGCAAACAACAGCGTCTTGGACAACTGCCACGTCCGCGTCGCCTTCGCCACGAACGACGAGAGGACCGCGAAACGGATCAGCGAAGCACTCGGCACCGCGACCGAGATGCGCGATTCCACCAACTACGCCGGGCATAGGCTGGCCCCGTGGCTCGGGCATTTGATGGTGTCGCGGCAGGAGACGGCCCGGCCGCTGCTCACGCCAGGCGAGGTGATGCAGCTTCCGCCATCCGACGAAATCGTCATGGTCGCGGGAACGCCGCCGATCCGGGCCATCAAAGCTCGCTATTTCGAGGATGCGCGGTTCATGGAACGCATCCTGACCCCGCCCGATCCGGCAGCCGGTCCCGCCGCAGCGAACCCGTCATCCGACGATTGGTCGAGCCGCGTGGTCGCAGCGGCGGGCCATCCCGCGACAGACGCCAGCGATAGGGCCGAAGGCGACCCGGCCAATGCCGGAATCCGCCGCGAGCCGGAATTGCCCGAGCATGAGGAAATCGTCGCGCCGCCGCCGTCGCCCACGCAGGAGTTCGACATTCTGGACGACGAACCGGACGTGGATGCGGCCAAGGCCCGCGCCATGCGCCAGCGCATGCGGATGGTCGCGCGGCAGGTCGCCATGAACCCTGATGACGGCATCGAGCTTTGAAGGAACGCCCATGACCACCCGCACCCGCATGAACGTCTATTTCGACCCGGAACTGCTCGAACAGGTCGAGATGTTGGCCCTGCGCCGGCAAGTGTCGAAATCCGCCATCGTCGAGGCCGCCGTAGCTTCCTTCCTGTCCGGCGACGCGGCGGATCGGCTGGAGGCGGCCATGTCGCGCCGCCTGGACAGGCTCGGCCGCCAGATCGACACGCTCGACGTAGATCTCGCCGTGCTCGGCGAGACCGTCGCGCTGTTCGTCCATTTCTGGTTGACCATCACCCCGCCGCTGGCAGATACGGCGCAAGCCTCGGCGCGCGCCAAGGGCGTCGAGCGGTTCGAGGGCTTCATGCTGACCCTCGGCAAGCGCCTTGCGACGGGCGACAGGTTTCTCAAGGAACTGTCCCGCGACATGCCCGCACTATCCATGCAGGATGGCGCGGTCGGCGAGATGGCTGCCGATGATTCCTTGAAAAACCCATCGTGATAGGTTATCTGGTTCTATGGTTACGATCCACCGCGCGCATGGGCTGCGCATCGTCATCTACACCGACGACCACGAGCCTGCCCATGTGCATGTGTTCGGCGATGGCCACGCCAAGATCAATCTGACCGGACCCGATGGCGGACCGGAACTGGTCTGGGCGGAGGACATGAAGCGGAACGAGGTGCGCCGCGCGATGGCCGTCGTGACCGAACACAGGGACGTGTTCCTGGCGCGATGGAGAGAGATACATGGTTGACCTGACCGATACCGCAATCGACGCCGCGCTGGAGCGGGGCTGCGCCGCACACGCCAACGAGCCGCGTGCGGCGGCTGCGCGCTATGACCGCTCTTCCGGTCGCGTGATCGTCGATCTTGAGAACGGTTGCACCTTCGCCTTTCCGCCACGTCTGGCGCAGGGGCTTGAGGCCGCGTCCGACGACCAGCTCGCCGCCGTCGAAATCCTCGGCCGGGGCTATGGCCTGCATTGGGAGGAACTGGACGTTGACCTTTCTCTGCCGGGCCTGATGGCGGGCCTCTTCGGCACGAAGGCATGGATGGTCCGCCGCGCCGGGCAAGCGACCTCGGCGGCCAAGGCCGCCGCGTCCCGCGCGAACGGAGCCAAGGGCGGGCGCCCACGCAAGGCGGCGAATCGGTAAAGCGCCAATCGCCGCCGATCCTGCGCGCGCACCCTCGAAACTACGACAACACAACCCGTCCTATTTGCCGCCGATGGCCGCCGATGCCCGCACGCACTTAGATACTTGTTGAACCGGCTGGATTTCGGCCTCTCTTAATCGACCCCGATCCGGGGATTGCCTGTCGCGTCCCCACCAGAAGTCGGGGCCGACATGACCACCAACCACCAAAGACCGGAAGCCATCGCACGCGGCGCACGCATGCTGCGCACCGCGCTCGGGCCGTCCATCGGCCAGCTTCTCGAAGACCCGGCCGTGGTCGAGGTGATGTTGAACCCGGATGGTCGCCTTTGGGTGGACCGTCTGTCCGAAGGGCTGGCCGACACGGGCGAGCGCCTGTCCGCCGCCGATGGCGAGCGCATCGTTCGGCTCGTCGCGCACCATGTCGGCGCGGAGGTGCATACGCGCAGCCCTCGCGTGTCGGCGGAACTGCCGGAGACCGGCGAACGGTTCGAGGGCCTGTTGCCGCCCGTAGTCGCCGCGCCGACCTTCGCCATCCGCAAGCCGGCCGTCGCGGTGTTCGGCCTCGACGACTATGTGGCCGCCGGCATCATGACCGCCGACCAGGCGGACACGCTGCGCGAAGCCGTCACAGCCCGCGCCAACATCCTCGTCTCTGGCGGCACCAGCACGGGCAAAACCACTTTGGTCAACGCCTTGCTCGCCGAGGTGGCGAAGGGCGCGGATCGCGTCGTCATCATCGAGGACACGCGCGAGCTGCAATGCCGCGCGGAAAATCTCGTCGCCATGCGGACGAAGGATGGCGTCGCAACGCTTTCCGATCTGGTGCGGTCCTCGCTGCGCCTACGCCCCGACCGCATCCCCATCGGCGAGGTGCGTGGTTCCGAAGCCCTCGACCTTCTAAAAGCGTGGGGCACGGGGCACCCCGGCGGCATCGGCACCATCCATGCCGGCACCGGCATCGGCGCGCTGCGCCGGCTTGAACAGCTCATTCAAGAGGCTGTCGTCACCGTCCCCCGCGCGCTGATCGCGGAGACCATCGACCTTGTTGCTGTCCTGTCCGGGCGCGGTTCCGCGCGCCGGCTGGCCGAACTCGCCCGCATCGAAGGGCTGGGGCCGGACGGCGACTACCGCATCACACATCCCAGCCCATTGGCAATCCCCACCAGCACAGGAGAATCTTCATGATCCGCACGCTCACGCGCGGCTATCGCTTCGCCACGACCGCCGCATCCACCCTTGTCATCAGCCTCATGCTCGCACCGGCCGCCCATGCGTCCGGCTCGTCGATGCCGTGGGAAGCACCCCTCGAAAGCATCCTCCAGTCCATTGAGGGGCCGGTCGCCAAGATCATCGCCGTCATCATCATTATCGTCACCGGCCTGACCCTGGCCTTCGGCGATACGGGCGGCGGCTTCCGCAAGCTGATCCAGATCGTTTTCGGACTCAGCATCGCCTTTGCGGCCAGTTCCTTCTTCCTGTCTTTCTTCTCGTTCGGCGGCGGGGCGCTCGTTTGATGGCGGGCGGTCTCGAACAGCTCGACGCGGTGCCGGGATTTTCGATCCCGGTCCACAGGGCGCTGACCGAGCATATTTTGCTCGGCGGCGCACCGCGCGCCATCGCCATCATGAACGGCACGCTGGCCGGGGCCGTGGGCCTCGGCCTGCGCCTCTGGCTGGTCGGCCTCGCCATCTGGGCCATCGGCCATTTCGCAGCCGTGTGGGCGGCGAAGCGCGACCCGCTCTTTGTCGAGGTCGGGCGCAGGCATCTGCGCATCCCCGGTCATCTGGCGGTGTGAGGGCGCGGCCATGATGAACCTTGCCGAATACCGCCGCACCGCCGCCCGGCTCGCCGACTATCTGCCCTGGGCCGCGCTGGTCGGCTCGGGCGTCGTCTTGAACAAGGACGGCTCGTTCCAGCGCACCGCGAAGTTTCGCGGTCCCGATCTGGACTCCGCCGTCGCGGCCGAGCTGGTCGCCGTCGCCGGCCGCATCAACAATGCGGTGCGCCGCCTCGGCTCCGGCTGGAGCATCTTCGTCGAGGCGCAGCGAAGCGAAGCCGCGACCTATCCCGACAGCACCTTTCCCGATCCCGCGTCGGCACTGGTCGATGCAGAGCGGAAAGCCGGTTTCGAGGAAGCGGGCGCGCATTTCGTGTCCGGCTATTTCCTGACCTTCCTCTATCTGCCCCCGGCCGAGGAAGCCGCCCGCGCCGAAACCTGGCTCTACGAGGGCCGCGAGCAATCCGGCGTCGATCCGTGGGAGCTGCTGCGCGGCTTCATCGACCGCACCGACCGCGTTCTGGCGCTGCTCGACGGCTTCATGCCGGAATGCCGTTGGCTCGATGACGCCGAGACGCTGACCTACCTGCATTCGACGATTTCCACGAACCGGCATCGCGTGCGCGTGCCCGAGGTGCCCATGCACCTCGACGTGCTGCTCGCCGACCAGCCCTTGACCGGCGGGCTGGAGCCGCGCCTTGGCGGCGCGCATCTGCGCGTCCTGACCATCGTGGGATTCCCTAGCACGACCACCCCCGGCCTGCTGGACGAGATGAACCGCCTGCCGTTCCCCTATCGGTGGAGCACGCGGGCGATCCTGCTCGACAAGACTGACGCCACGCGGCTGCTGACCCGCATCCGCCGCCAGTGGTTTGCGAAGCGCAAGAGCATCGCCGCGATTCTGAAAGAGGTGATGACCAACGAGCAATCTGCGCTCGTTGATACCGATGCCGCGAACAAGGCGCTTGACGCCGACATGGCCTTGCAGGAACTCGGCGCGGACGTGGCGGGCATAGCCTACGTCACGGCCACCGTCACCGTATGGGATGCCGACCCGCGCCTAGCCGACGAGAAGCTGCGCCTGGTCGAGAAGATCGTTCAGGGCCGCGACTTCACCGCCATGGCGGAGACCGTCAACGCGGTTGACGCATGGCTCGGCAGCCTGCCCGGACACGCCTACGCGAATGTCCGCCAGCCGCCCATCAGCACTTTGAATCTCGCCCACATGATCCCGCTTTCAGCGGTGTGGGCGGGGCCGGAACGGGACGAGCATTTCGGTGCGCCCCCTCTGCTCTATGCAAAGACCGAAGGCTCTACCCCGTTCCGGTTTTCCCTCCATGTCGGCGATGTGGGCCATACCCTTGTCGTCGGCCCCACAGGCGCGGGAAAATCCGTGCTGCTGGCGCTAATGGCGCTCCAGTTCCGCCGCTATGAGGCTAGCCAAGTCTTCGCCTTCGACTTCGGCGGCAGCATCCGCGCTGCGTCGCTCGCCATGGGCGGCGACTGGCATGACCTTGGCGGTGGACTGACAGAAGGAGCCGAGGCGTCCGTTTCGCTCCAGCCGCTCGCCCGCATCCACGACACCTATGAACGGGCATGGGCTGGCGACTGGATCGCCGCCATCCTCATGCGCGAGGGCGTCGCCATCACGCCGGAGGTAAAGGAGCATCTTTGGACGGCGTTGACTTCGCTTGCGTCCGCGCCGGTCGAGGAACGTACCATCACCGGCCTTGCCGTGCTGCTGCAATCCAACGATCTGAAACAGGCGCTCCGGCCGTTCTGCGTCGGCGGTGCCTATGGCCGGCTGCTGGACGCCGAAGCCGAACATCTCGGCTCGGCCGATGTGCAAGCCTTCGAGATCGAGGGGCTGGTCGGGACCGGCGCGGCCCCGGCCGTGCTGGCCTATCTGTTCCATCGCATCGGCGACCGGCTCGACGGCCGCCCGACGCTGCTCATCATCGACGAGGGCTGGCTTGCGCTGGACGATGAGGGGTTCGCCGGCCAGCTCCGCGAATGGCTGAAAACGCTCCGCAAGAAAAACGCATCGGTCATCTTCGCCACGCAAAGCCTGTCCGACATTGACGGCAGCAACATCGCGCCCGCGATCATCGAGAGCTGCCCGACGCGGCTCTTGCTGCCGAACGAGCGGGCCATCGAGCCGCAAATCACGGCCATCTATCGCCGCTTTGGCCTCAATGACCGCCAGATCGAGATTCTGGCACGGTCCACGCCCAAGCGGGATTATTACTGCCAGAGCCGCAGAGGCAATCGCCTGTTCGAGCTTAGCCTTTCCGAAGTCGGCCTCGCGCTCTGCGCCGCGTCCGCCAAATCGGACCAGACGCTCATTGCGCAGATCGTCGCCGAACACGGCCGCGACGGTTTCCTCGCCGCATGGCTACGGGCGCGCGGCGTCGAATGGGCGGCCGACCTGATCCCGAACCTCACCAATCTTGCCGACCGGCCGGAATCCGCCGCGCCGGCCCGGCTCGATAACCATCCCACACAGGAGATTCTTCCATGACCTATCCCAAGATCGTCGGGGCTTCGGCCCTCGCGCTGGCGCTCGCCGTGCCCGTCGCGCTTTCGCCCATGCTGGCAAGTCCGGCCCATGCGCAATTCGGCTTCGGCCGGATCGTCTATGACCCGTCCAACTACGCGCAAAACGTCCTCACGGCAGCGCGGACGCTGGAGCAGATCAACAACCAGATTCAGAGCCTCCAGAACGAGGCGCAGATGCTCATCAATCAGGCCCGCAATCTGGCGAGCCTGCCGTATTCGTCGCTCCAGCAACTCCAGCAGAACGTCCAGCGCACGCAGCAGCTTCTCGGCCAAGCGCAGAACATCGCCTTCGAGGTCGGCCAGATCGACCAAGCGTTCCAGCAGCAATATGGCAACGTCTCGCTTTCGGCGACCGACGCCCAGCTTGTCGCCGACGCGCGGAGCCGCTGGGAGAACACGGTCGGCGGCTTGCAGGACGCCATGCGCGTTCAGGCGGGCGCGGTCGGCAATATCGACAGCAACCGCGCCGAGATGGCCGCGCTTGTCGGCCAGAGCCAAGGCGCGACCGGCGCGCTGCAAGCCACGCAGGCCGGCAATCAACTGTTGGCGCTCCAGTCGCAGCAGCTTTCGGACCTGATCGCAGTCATCTCGGCGAACGGACGCGCCGACGCGCTGACCGAAGCGGAACGCGCCGCCGCCGCTGAACAGGGCCGCGAGCAGCGCCGCCGCTTCCTCACACCGGGTTCGGGCTACCAACCCGGCAACGCGCAGATGTTCAACAACGGCAACAACTGACCGGGAGGCTCGCCATGGACGGCAAGATGCTGGCCCGGCTCGGGGCCGTGGTGTTCGTTGCGATTGCCTTGACAGTGACCGCAATCGACATGGCGCGGAAGGATGAACCTTCCGCGCCGCCCGCCGCACCGGCCCTCCAGCCGCCGGCCGATCCCCTGCGCGAGACCCTGCGCCGTTGCCAGCAGCTCGGCGAGGCGGCGGCGAGTGACGCGGGTTGCCTCGCCGCATGGGCTGAATCCCGCGACCGTTTCCTCGGCCGTGACCGCAGCGGGGCGCGCTGACCATGGGCAACACGGGCGTCATCGACAATTTCCTCGGGGTCTTCACCTCCTACATCGACAGCGGGTTCGGCCTGCTCGGCGGCGAGGTCGCGTTCATCGCCACCACCCTGATCGTTATCGACGTGACGCTCGCCGCGCTGTTTTGGGCATGGGGCGCGGATGACGACATCATCGCGCGGCTGGTCAAGAAGACCCTGTTCGTGGGCGTCTTCGCCTACATCATTTCCAACTGGAACAACCTCGCCCGGATCGTCTTCGAGAGCTTCGCCGGCCTCGGCCTCATGGCGTCGGGCACCGGCTTTTCCGCGCAAGACCTGATGCGGCCCGGCCGCGTGGCGCAGACCGGCCTCGACGCCGGCCGTCCGCTGCTCGATTCCATCTCCGACCTGATGGGTTGGATCGCGTTCTTCGAGAATTTTATCCAAATTTCATGCTTGCTGTTCGCCTGGGCACTGGTGGTGCTGGCCTTCTTCATCCTCGCCATCCAGCTATTCGTGACCCTGATCGAGTTCAAGCTGACCACCTTGGCCGGCTTCGTGCTGATCCCCTTCGGTCTGTTCGGCAAGACCGCCTTCATGGCCGAGAAGGTGCTTGGCAACGTGGTGTCCTCCGGCATCAAGGTCTTGGTGCTCGCCGTCATCATCGGCATCGGCTCGACCCTGTTCAGCCAGTTCACGGCCGGCTTCGGCGGTCAGACCCCGACCATCGACGAGGCCATGGCCATCGTGCTGGCCGCGTTGTCGCTGCTCGGTCTCGGCATCTTCGGCCCCGGCATCGCCAACGGCATCGTCTCCGGCGGGCCGCAGCTTGGCGCTGGCGCGGCCGTGGGAACCGGCCTTGCGGTCGGAGGCGCGGCCGTCGCCGCTGGTGGTGCGACCATGCTCGGGGCGAAGGGCGGCGCTGCTGCCCTGTCCGGTGGAGCCGCGGCCGTTCGCGGCGGTGCGACCGCCGCGGGAGCGGCGTCCGCTGCCTATAGCCTCGGCTCACTCGGCCAGTCCGGTGCGGCCGGTATCGCTTCCGGCATGGGCGGTGTGGCGCGGGCCACAGGCTCGGCCGCCATCTCGCCCCTCAAACGCGCCGCCGCGCGCGCCAGCGAATCCGTCAAATCCAGCTTCTCCGAAGGCGCGAAAGCGGGATTCGGCGCGACAGGTGGCAGCTCCACCATGGGCACGGTTGGCGGCGCGAGCGCCGATCCCGCCGCCGCAGCATCCGGCCCGGCCGGCAGTCCGCCCGCCTGGGCGCAGCGGATGCGCCGCCCGCAAGGCATCAACCAAGGCGCGACCATGGCCGCACACGCTGTCCGCTCCGGCGACGGCCGTGGCTCCGGTTCCTCCGTCAACCTCTCCGAAAGTGACCGCTCATGAGCATCTTCAAACGACCGGCAACCCATTACGGCAAGACGCCGGAACCCGAAACGCCTTATCAGCGGGCCGCGCAGGTCTGGGACGAACGCATCGGCTCGGCCCGCGTGCAGGCGAGGAACTGGCGCTATATGGCCTTCGGCTCCCTGATCCTTTCGGCCGGCTTCGCCTCGGCGCTGGTCTGGCAGTCCGCACGCGGGACCGTGGTGCCGTGGGTGGTGCAGGTCGATAATCTCGGGCAGGCGCAGACCGTCGCGCCTGCCAACGCCGACTATCGGCCGACCGATCCGCAGATCGCTTTCCATCTCGGCCGTTTCATCGAGCAGGTCCGCGCGATTCCGGCCGACGCCATCATTGTCCGGCAGAACTGGTTGAGGGCCTACGAGTTCACCACAGACCGGGGCGCGGCGGCCTTGAACGATTATGCGCGGGCCAACGATCCGTTCACCAAGGTCGGCCGCCAGCAGATCGCCGTCGAGGTATCGAGCGTCATCCGGGCTTCGCCGGACAGTTTCCGCGTCGCCTGGACCGAACGCCATTTCGAGAACGGCCAGCTTTCGACCACCGAGCGATGGACCGCGATCCTGACTGTCGTGATCCAGCCTCCGCGCGATGCCGAGCGGCTGCGCGCAAATCCGCTGGGAATCTACATCAACGCAATTTCGTGGTCGCGGGAGATGAGCCAATGACTCGCACGACGTTCCGTAAAGCCGGTTTTCCGGTTTTCCGTAGACCCGCTTTCGCGGCTTTGCTGCTTTCCGCGACCATGCTGGCCGGCTGCGCCACCAACCGGACACCACAGTTCAGCTACGACGCCGACGTGCCGCCGCTGCCCACCGTGCAATCGGCCGCCACCGACGACCGGCCCCGGCCATTGCATACGCCGCCGGCCTGGGCCGTCGCGCGCGGCGGCACCGCCGCAGGCACGCCCACCGGCCGCGTCGAGAACGCCAATGCCGCTGCCCGCGTCGAACCGCGCCGGGAAGGCTATTACAATGCCATCCAGATTTATCCGTGGAGCGAAGGCGCGCTTTATCAGGTCTATGCGGCCCCCGGCCAGATCACAAATATTGCGCTGGAGCCGGGCGAAAGCCTGACCGGCGCGGGACCGATTGCGGCCGGGGATACGACACGATGGATCATCGGCGACACCGAATCCGGTTCGGGCGCGACCCGCCGCGTCCACATCCTCGTGAAGCCGACACGCCCGGACCTTTCCACCAACCTTGTCGTGACCACCGACCGGCGCACCTACATGATCGAGCTGCGCGCGCGGGAATCGCTCTACATGCCTTCCGTGGCATGGGCCTATCCCGCAACGCCCGGCCAGCGCCAGAGCGTTCCGGCCACGCCAGTCATCCCGGCCGAGGCCGCACGCAACTATCGCTACGGTCTTCAGGGCAGCACCCCGCCATGGCGGCCGGTTTCCGTCTTCGACGATGGACGCCGCGTCTATGTCGTCTTCCCGGCCGGGATCGTGCAGGGCGAGATGCCGCCGATCTTTGTGCTCGGCTCCGGTGGCGAACCGCAGATCGTCAATTCCCGTATCCACCAGAACGTCCTGATTGTGGACAGGCTGTTCGGCGCGGCCGAGCTGCGCCTTGGCAGCGGCAACCGCCAACAGGTTGTCAGGATCGTCCGCATCAACCCGACGCAGGCCGCAGCAGAACCAGCCAGCACGACCACGGGAGGATCGTCCTCATGAGCGACACCGACACCGCCGCGCCCATGCGCCTGCGCGCTGAGTCGCCCCGCGTCACCCGCCTGTCCCGCAAGATGCTGGCAGGCGTCAGCGCGATTGCGCTTCTCGGCATCGGTGGCGCGCTGATCTATGCGCTCCAGACCCGCGACGGGGGACCGGGCGGCGGCGAACTCTATTCGACCGAAAACCGCCCTACGGCGGATGGCCTCGCCGGTCTGCCGCGCGACTATACCGGCCCCATGCTGGGACCGGCATTGCCGGGCGACCTCGGAAGGCCCATCCTCAACGCGCAGAACCGGGGCCAGCCCGTTGTGACGCCGGCCATTACGACACCCGCGGTCGATCCCGAGGAAGAACGCCGCCGCGCCGAGGAAGAAGCCGCGCGCTTGAGCAATGTGTTTTTCCAGTCCGGCCCGCGCACGGGAGCGCCGGCAGGAACGGCCATGCCCGGCCTTGCCGGTCTTGGCCTTGGTGGACAGCCTGCGACGCAGGACCGGCACGCGGCTTTCCTCAATGGACCCGTGGACCGGCAGACCGTCGCGCCGGATCGCGTCGCGGCACCGGCCTCGCCCTACATCCTTCAGGCCGGGGCCGTGATCCCGGCCGCGCTCATCACCGGCATCCGTTCCGACCTGCCGGGGCAAATCACGGCACAGGTGACGGAGAACGTCTATGACAGCCCGACCGGCTCGCTGCTGCTGATCCCGCAGGGCACGCGCATCATCGGCCAATATGATGACGGCGTGACCTTCGGCCAGCGCCGTGTGTTGCTTGTCTGGAACCGCCTGATCCTGCCGGGCGGACGCTCCATCGTCCTTGAGCGCCTGCCGGGCGCGGACGCCAGCGGCTATGCCGGGCTTGAGGACGGTGTGGATTACCACTGGTGGGATCTGATGAAGGCCGCCGGGCTGTCCACGCTGCTGGCGGTCGGCACGGAGCTGGCGACCAGCGACGAGGACCGCCTGATCCGCGCCATCCGCGACGGGGCGCAGGATACTGTCAATCAGGCCGGGCAACAGATCGTCCAGCGCCAGTTGCAGGTCGCGCCGACGCTCACCATCCGCCCCGGCTTCCCGGTCAGGATCATCGTCACCCGCGATTTGGTATTCGAGCCGGCAGGAGGCTGACCATGACGAAACTGAAACTTGGCCCGCTCCCCGACGACAAGCCCGTGAAGGTGACGGTGGAGCTGCCCGCGCCGCTTCACCGCGATCTGGCCGCCTATGCCGAGGTGCTGGCCCGCGAGACCGGCCAGCCCGCCGCCGATCCCGTCAGGCTGATCGTGCCGATGCTGGAGCGGTTCATCGCCACGGATCGCGGGTTTGCGAAGGCCCGACGTTCGGCCGGCTGACCACTGGCGGCATCCCCGCAAGCTGGGGGTGCCGCCAGCGTATGACTGCAAATGCGGCACGCTACAGCCCGCCAATCCCCCTCCATGCTTCGCCTAATTCCGGGGGCTTCCAGCCGCCCGGAATCCAGCGAACCACGGAGGATTCCATGTGCGCCCAACGCCGTAGCACCAACAGGGGCCGTCCACGCCAGCCGGCCCCCAGGACGCTCCCCGACGACCTCTACGACTATGACGACGATCCCGCGCCGCGCATCAGCCCGCCGCGCGGCAGCCCGCCCCATGTCTTCGACGTCGAGAAGCTGCCCGTCATCGACGACTGGCCCGAGGAAGTGCCGATCACCGAAGCCGAGATTCAGGTGTTCGAGCGCTGGTTCGCCGATGTTTTCGACGAGATGTTCGGCTCGCTCGATCTTCCCGACGACTTGAAAAAGTTATCGCGGTATGATAATGATAAACCATAACCGATGATCGAGTCATGCCATGTCAACGCTGAAGGTCGGGATCGCCGAGCCCGAGGAAATGAAGGCCCGCACCATGCGGATCGCGCGCGGCGAGGAAAAGCCCGCGCCCGGCGATCCGACCGTCTGGTTCGCGTCCACAATGTCATTCGCCAAGTTCCTTTCGCCCGGCAATTGCGACTTGCTCCGCATCATCCATGAGCGGGAGCCCGGATCGCTGGAGGAACTGGCGCAAATTACCGGCCGCGCGAAATCCAATCTCTCCCGAACCCTCAAGGCCATGGCCGGCTACGGCCTTGTCCGCATGGAGAAGGGCAAGGGCCTCAAGCTGGTCCCCAAGGTCGTTCATGACCGCGTGGAGCTGGTCTTGCCCCTGATCGAGCGCCGCAAGAAAGGAACCCGCAAATGAATGTCCACAATCCCAATGTCGCCCTGCGGGCCGCCCTCTACCTGCGCGTCTCGACTTCCCGGCAGGCCGAGCATGACGTTTCGATCCCCGACCAGCGCAAGCAGGGCGAAGCCTGGTGCGAGGCGCGCGGCTATCAGCTTGTCGAAATCTTCGTGGAGCCGGGCAACAGCGCCACCAACGACCGCCGCCCCGAGTTCCAGCGCATGATCGAGGCGGGCACGTCCAAGCCCGCGCCGTTCGACGTGGTGCTGGTTCACAGCTTCTCACGATTCTTCCGCGACGCCTTCGACATGGAATATTACTACCGGAAGCTCGCCAAGAACGACGTGCGCCTCATCTCCATCACCCAGGAGCTTGGCGACGATCCGATCCACGACATGATGCGCCGGATCATGTCGCTCTTCGACGAATATCAGTCGAAGGAGAACGGCAAGCACGTCATGCGCGCCTTGAAGGAGAACGCCCGCCAAGGCTTCTGGAACGGCTCGCTGCCGCCCATCGGCTACCGCGTCGTCGCGGCCGAGCAGCGCGGCGCGAAGGTCAAGAAGAAGCTGGAAATCGACCCGCTGCACGCCAATACGATCCGGCTGATCTATCGCCTTGCGCTGGAAGGCGAAGGCTCATCCGGCCAGATGGGCGTCAAGGCCATCGTCAAATATCTCAACGGCAAGGGCATCTTCACCCGCGACGGCGGCCGCTGGGGCATCGGTCAGGTTCATCGCGTCCTGACCCGCCGCACCTATATCGGCGAGCATCAGTTCAACAAGCGCGGCAAGTCGAAGGAGTTGAAGCCCGAAGCAGAGGTCATCACCGTCCCGGTGCCGCCGTTGATCGACCGGGAAACCTTCGACACGGTGCAGAAGCTCTTGCAGGCCCGCAACCCCAAGACCGAGTTGCCGGCCCGCGTCGTCATCGGGCCGACCCTGCTGACCGGCATCTGCTATTGCGGCAATTGCGGGGGCGCAATGACCATCCGCACCGGCAAGGGCGGCCGCTATCGCTACTATGCCTGTTCGATAAAGGCGCGACAGGGCGAAACCGGCTGCAAGGGCCGCGCGATCCCCATGGACAAGCTCGACAACATGGTGGTGCGCCATATCGAGCAACGCTTGCTCGATCCTGTCAGGCTGGAGAAGTTGCTTGGCAGCGTTCTCGGCCGCCGCGAGGATCAGGCCGAACGCCGCCGCGAGCACATCGCCTCCTTGCAGCGGCAGGCGACCGAATCGGAACAGCGCCTCAAGCGACTCTACGACGCCATCGAGGCTGGCGTTGCCGATCTGGACGACCCGGCGCTCAAGGAGCGCATCGCCGGCCTCAAGGTCATCCGAGATCAGGCGAGGGCCGACGCCGACCGCGCACAGGCGTTGCTTGAAAGCCCCGGCCACAGCGCCATCAGCCCCACGATGATCCGGGGCTTCGCCCACAGCGCACGCGAGCGCATCAAGGGCAGCGAGGGGGGCTATCGGCGGGATCACCTGCGCTCGTTGGCGCAGCGTGTCGAGGTCGCGGACGACGCAATCCGCATCATGGGATCGAAGACGGAGCTGCTACGGACGCTTATTTCGGGCCAAGTGCGGCAATCGGCGGCGATTGGCGTGCCCAGAGGCGGTCTGAAATGGCGGAGAGGGTGGGATTCGAACCCACGGTACCCTTGCGGGTACTCCGGTTTTCGAGACCGGCCCGTTCGACCGCTCCGGCACCTCTCCGCCGCGCGATACGCGGATGACACCGCGTCGGGAGGCGGAACATAGCCGAAGCTTTCGGTCGGTGCAACAGCTTTGCTGTGCCTTTTGCAATCATGGAGAGGGGGAGATTCGCGGTTGACTCGCGGGTTTTGAACAGTATATTGACGCCCTTCCAACGGCGGGCCCCGGCCCGCGGGATTCCGTTTGCTTTATGTGGTAGAATCGTCATGTTCGCAGTCATCAAGACCGGCGGTAAGCAGTACAAGGTCGCGACCAACGACATCATTGTTGTCGAGAAACTTGCCGGCGAGGCCGGTGACTCGATCACGCTGGACCAGGTGTTGATGGTCGGCGACAAGATTGGCGCCCCTGTTGTCGCCGGTGCTTCCGTCACCGCCACCGTGGTCGAGCAGACCCGTGGCGACAAGATCATCGTCTTCAAGAAGAAGCGCCGTCAGAACTATCGCCGCAAGAAGGGCCATCGCCAGGATCTGACGGTTCTGCGCATTACCGATATCGCCGGCGCCTAATCGGCGGCCGAGTTCCGAGGAGAGTGAAACATGGCTCATAAAAAAGCTGGTGGTAGCTCCCGCAACGGCCGCGACTCCGCCGGCCGTCGTCTGGGTGTGAAGAAGTTCGGCGGCGAAGCCGTCGTCGCCGGTAACATCATCGTGCGTCAGCGCGGCACCAAGTTCTATCCGGGCGCCAATGTGGGCATGGGCAAGGACCATACCCTCTTCGCCCTGACGGATGGCCGCGTGGTGTTCCAGCACAAGGCGCTGGGCCGCACCTTCATCACGGTCGAGCCGGCCGCTTAAAGCGTTCCGGACCGATCCCAATATCAAGGGGGACGGCTTGCCGTTCCCCTTTTTGGTTTGCGCGACATGAAGTTCCTGGATCAGGCGAAGATCTTCGTCAAAAGCGGTGACGGCGGTGCCGGTGCCGTCAGTTTCCGCCGCGAGAAATACATCGAATTCGGCGGCCCCGATGGCGGCGACGGCGGACGGGGGGGCGATGTCATCCTCGAATGCGTGGCCAATCTCAACACGCTGATCGACTTCCGCTACCAGCAGCACTTCAAGGCGCAGAAGGGCCATCACGGCATGGGCCGCAACCGCACCGGCGGCGGCGGCGAGGACCTGATCATCAAGGTCCCCGTGGGCACCCAGATCCTGTCCGAGGACAAGGAATTCGTCATCGTCGACATGGTCGAGCCCGGCCAGCGCTTCGTGCTGTGCAAGGGCGGCGACGGCGGCTTCGGCAATGCCCATTACAAGACCTCGACCAACCAGGCGCCGCGCCGCGCCGATCCCGGCTGGCCGGGCGAGGAGAAATGGGTCTGGCTGCGGCTGAAGCTGATCGCCGATTGCGGCCTGGTCGGCCTGCCCAATGCCGGCAAGTCCACCTTCCTGGCCGCCGTCACCCGCGCCCGTCCCAAGATCGCCGATTACCCCTTCACCACGCTGCATCCCAATCTGGGCGTGGTCTATATCGGCGAGCAGGAATTCGTCATCGCCGACATCCCCGGCCTGATCGAGGGTGCCCATGAGGGCGCCGGTATCGGCGACCGCTTCCTCGGCCATATCGAACGCTGCGCGGTGCTGCTGCACCTGATCGACGGCACCCAGGACGACGTCGCCGAGGCCTATGACGTGGTGCGCGGCGAGCTGGAGCAATATGGCGCGGGGTTGGACGAGAAGCCCGAGATCCTGGCGCTGAACAAGATCGATGCCCTGCTGCCCGAGGAAGTCGAGGAGAAGCGCCGGATCCTGGCCGAGGCGGCCGGGCTGGAACCGTCGCAGGTCCATGCCATCTCGGGCGCGGCCGGCATGCAACTCAACGAAGTGCTCTATGCCATGCTGCGCCATGTGACGGATGCCCGGGCGAAGCGTCTGGGCGAGCCATCGCGCGACGACGAGGGGGAGCCCTATATCCCATGATTCCCGGTCTGGAAACGGCCCGGCGTCTGGTCGTCAAGATCGGCTCTTCCCTGCTGGTGGAGGAAACCAGCGGGCAGATCCGCCGCGCCTGGCTCGACAGCCTGTCCGATGACGTCGCCCGCTGCCGGGCGCGCGGGCAGGAGGTGATCCTGGTCTCCTCGGGCGCCGTCGCGGTGGGGCGGCGCCATCTCGGCCTGACGCCGCCCTTGCGGCTGGAAGAGAAGCAGGCGGCGGCGGCCACCGGCCAGATCCGGCTGGCCCATGCCTATCAGGAAAGCCTGGCGCGCCATGACCTGACCGTCGCCCAGGTGCTTCTGACCATCGACGATTCGGAAAACCGGCGGCGCTATCTCAACGCCCGCAACACGCTGGACACCCTGCTGCGCCTCGGCGCCGTGCCGGTGATCAACGAGAACGACACGGTCGCCACACAGGAAATCCGCTTCGGCGACAACGACCGCCTGGCCGCCCGCGTCGCCCAGATGACCGGGGCCGACGCGCTGGTGCTGTTCTCCGATATCGACGGCCTTTATACCGGCAATCCGCGCAGCAACCCGGATGCGGAATTCATCCCCGTGGTGCGCGAGATCACCGCCGAGGTCGAGGCCATGGCCGGTGATCCCGGCTCGGCCTACGGCTCGGGCGGGATGGTGACCAAGCTGGCCGCCGCGCGCATCTGCATGCATGCCGGCTGCCGCATGGCCATCGCCCTGGGGCAGCCCTTGCATCCGCTCCAGGCCATCGAGAACGGCGCCCGTTGTACCTGGTTCCTGCCCGGCGACGAGCCGAAGAATGCCTGGAAGCGCTGGATCGCCGGCAGCCTGAAGCCGGAAGGCGAGATCATCGTCGATGAAGGCGCCTGCAGGGCCTTGCGGAGCGGCCGCTCGCTGCTGCCGGCGGGGGTCGTCGCCGTCTCCGGCGACTTCCAGCGCGGGGACGGCGTGGTGGTGCGCGGTCCCGACGGCCGTGTCATCGCCCGCGGCCTGTCGGCCTATTCCGCTGAGGATGCGCGCCTGATCATCGGGCACCGAAGCGGCGATATTGCCGAGATCCTGGGCTATCAGGGGCGCGACGAGATCATCCACCGCGACGACCTGGTGATCGAGAAGTAAGCCCCCTTTCCTGCTTTCTGGAACGCGCCCTCCTTCCCGCTGTTAATTCTTCGGATCAGTCGGAGGAAGGAGGACGCAATGGCGCAGAAGGACCGCCCGCAGATCAAGGACGACGAGACCTACGAGGCTCTGCGCCGGCGCGGCGAGAGCAAGGAGAAGGCGGCCCGCATCGCCAATGCCAAGGCCCAGGCACGGCGCGGCGAGCGGGAATCACCCTCCAGAAGGGGCGGGAAATCCCCGGCCTACGAGGAGTGGAGCCGGGACGATCTCTATGAAAAGGCCAGGGAAATCGGCATCGCCGGGCGCTCCAAGATGAACAAGGGGCAGTTGATCGACGCGCTGCGGCATCACTAGGCTGTCTTGCTTTCAAGGCGCACCACCGTCTGACTCCCTATCGGCTTGGCCCTCGCGGGGCCCGCCTCGAAGCACGCCGCTTTGCCGCTGGACGGCGGGATGGGGCTGGATAATAATAACGGTTACAGATTCAACTTTTCTCAGACCCAGGACGACCCAATCGTGAGCGGATCCGCCTCGACCTGTCTGCGGGCTCTCCGCGCCAGCCTGCTTCCGTCTGATCGCGAATGACATCTCCGGCATCCCGGCCAGGATTGGGGGCGCTCCTGGTTCTGACCGCAGTCTTCATCTTTGCCGTCCTCGATACGATTACGAAATACCTTAGTGCCGATTATCCCGTCGTGATGATCGCCTGGGGGCGTTATTTCTTCCATTTCGTGACGATCGGTCTGGGCACACTTCTCCTTCAGGGGCAGGCGGCGTGGCGGACCAGGCGGCTGAAGCTGCATGTGCTGCGGGCGGGGATGCTGGTGGCGGTGACGCTGCTGATGATGTCGGCCCTGGCGCGCATTCCCCTGGCCGATGCCACCGCCATCGCCTTCGTCACGCCCTTGCTGGTGATCCTGTTCTCGGTCCTGCTGCTGCGCGAGAAGGTCGGCCCCCATCGCTGGACGGCGGTGGCCCTGGGCTTGGCGGGCGTGCTGGTGATCCTGCGTCCGGGTGCGGGGCTGATCGATCCCGGCGCCCTGTTCGCCCTGGGGATGACCGTCTGCTATGCCGGTTACCAGATCACGACACGGGTGCTGAGCGCGACGGAATCCTCGATCACGACCCTCTTCTATACCGCCCTGGTGGGGGTGGCGGTGATGTCGCTTCTGGTGCCGTTCCACTGGCGCTGGCCGGATCTCGAGGGCTGGGGGCTGATGGTCGTGCTCGGGGTCCTGGGCGGCGGCGGCCATCTGCTGCTGATCCAGGCCCTGCGGCTGCTGCCGGCCTCCGCCGTGGCGCCGCTGACCTATAGCCAGATCGTCTTCGCCACCATCCTGGGCCTGGTGGTCTTCGGCCATCTGCCCGATCTCTGGACCTTCGTGGGTGCGGCGATGATCACCGCCGGCGGCCTGTGGTCCTGGTACCGCGAACGGATACGTACTACCCGTTCCGCCTAGTCGGCCGCCGCCTCCACGGAGGGTTCTTTCCCGCCTTTCCATCCCCCCGCAGACCGGACCTTCCGCAGGATTTCCGGGCGGGGACCCGAAGAGATGGAGGCTTCCGGGGGAGGCGGGGATGGCGCAGGGGGAGCTACCCCTTCGGGCATAAGACTGCGGCTCCTCTGGACAAACCGGAAAACGAGAAATAAAGTATCGCTCGTGCGGTAAATTAAGACATATTTTTAACGGAATTTCAGCGCCCTCGCTGACTACGCCAAGGGTAAGCGAGGGCGCGGCGGAAGCCGGTGGCAGGGATCTCTGGTGCAGTATATGTGCTATGAGTACTTTTCTGTGGGCTTTTCGAAGAAGTATTGTTCTGCCTCTTTGTTTTCGTGTCTGACCGGGCCGAGTAACCGGAAAAAGGGCGCCATGAAAAAGAAAGGCGGCAAGACAAGGGAAGCGGCTGGCCGTGCGGAGGGCGCGACCGGTCTTTCCCGTTCTGCGTGATTCCTTGCCGGCGGAGCGCCGGCACCAGGAAAAACGCCAAAAAAGCTAGGAGCGCTGCCGATTTTTCGGCTTCACGGCTGCCCCGGTGAGGTTCAACAACCCGCCCCGAGCGCGCTCTTCCCTGTGTTGCAAGAAAAAAACTTTCAACCAAGGGATCAACAGGGGCTTGCCGAATGAAAACATTTCTCTAGTCTGTGGCAGTGGAAACTACCCAGAAAGGGGGGCATAAAAATGAGTGACAAAGTCCCGACATCCGCTGGCGCCTATTGGCGTGCAAACCTTAAGACCGTGCTGATCTGCTTGGTCATCTGGTTCATCGTCTCCTACGGCTTCGGCATCATCCTCGTCGACGTTCTCAACAACATCCGCCTCGGTGGCTATCCCTTGGGCTTCTGGTTCGCCCAGCAGGGGTCCATCTACACGTTCCTTGCGCTGATCATCTTCTATGCTTGGCGCATGAACCAATTGGACCGCGAATTCGACGTGGATGAACAATAAGTCGCCCGGGGGAGCATAAAAAATATGGATCTTCAAACTCTGACTTACTTGGTCGTCGGCGCGACTTTCGCGCTGTATATCGGCATCGCCATCTGGTCGCGTGCCGCGACGACGGGTGAATTCTACATCGCCGGCAAGGGCGTCAATCCCGTCGCCAACGGCATGGCCACCGGCGCCGACTGGATGTCGGCCGCGTCCTTCATCTCCATGGCCGGCCTGATCGCCTTCCTGGGCTATGGCGGCTCGGTCTACCTGATGGGCTGGACCGGCGGCTATGTGCTGCTGGCCATGCTGCTGGCCCCGTATCTTCGCAAATACGGCAAGTTCACGGTGCCGGAATTCATCGGCGACCGCTATTACAGCCAGACCGCCCGCGCCGTGGCGGTGATCTGCCTGATCTTCATCTCCTTCACCTATGTCGCCGGCCAGATGCGCGGCGTCGGCATCGTGTTCTCCCGCTTCCTTGAAGTGGACCTGCTGACCGGCCTGATCATCGGCATGGGCGTCGTGTTCGTCTATGCGGTGCTGGGCGGCATGAAGGGGATCACTTACACCCAGGTGGCGCAGTATGTGGTGCTGATCACCGCCTACATCATTCCGGCCATCTTCATTTCCTTCCAGATCACCGGCAACCCGATCCCGCAGCTGGGCCTGGGCAGCACCATCAGCGGCACGGATGTCTATCTGTTCGACCGCTTGGACCAAGTGGTGACGGATCTGGGCTTCAACGAATATACGGCGGGTGGCAAGTCGGCCATCGACATCTTCGCCATCACCGCCGCCCTGATGGTCGGCACCGCCGGTTTGCCGCACGTGATCGTGCGCTTCTTCACCGTGCCGCGCGTGCGCGATGCCCGCTCCTCGGCCGGTTGGGCGCTGTTCTTCATCGCCCTGCTGTACACCGTGGCCCCGGCTGTCGGCGCCATGGCCCGTTATAACCTGACCGCCACGGCTTGGCCGGGCGGCGTGGCGACCGCCGAAGGCGCCATGTCGATCGAAGACCGTCCCGACTGGATGAAGCGCTGGGAGCAGACCGGCCTGATCCGCTTCGAGGACAAGAACGGCGACGGCCTGATCCAGTACTACAACGAAGCCTCGCCGAGCGGTCAGGCCCTGGCCGCGCAGCATGGCTGGGCGGGCAACGAACTGCGGGTCGACAACGACATCATGGTTCTGGCCAACCCGGAAATCGCCGGTCTGCCCAATTGGGTCATCGCCCTGGTGGCGGCGGGCGGTATCGCCGCGGCCTTGTCCACGGCGGCGGGTCTGCTGCTGGTGATTTCCTCGGCCATTTCGCATGACCTGCTCAAGAGCATGATCGCCAGGAACATCACCGAGAAACAGGAGTTGATGGCAGGTCGTACGGCAGCCGCCGTGGCGATCCTGATCGCCGGCTACCTGGGCTACAATCCTCCGGGCTTCGTGGCCGAGGTGGTGGCCTTCGCCTTCGGCCTTGCGGCATCCTCGCTCTTCCCGGCAATCATGATGGGGATCTTCTCCAAGACCGTGAACCGTGAAGGGGCCATCGCCGGGATGATCGCGGGTCTGGCCTTCACCATGGGCTACATCCTGTACTTCAAGGGCATCTTCATCACGCCCCTGGCGGCGAATATCCCCGAAAACTGGCTGTTCGGCATCTCGCCGGAAGGCATCGGCTTCGTGGGCATGATCATCAACTTCGCCGTCGCTTATGGCGTGTCGAAGGTGACGGCTCCGCCGCCGGCCCGTATCCAGGAACTGATCGAGAGCATCCGTTCGCCCCGTGGGGCCGGCGCTGCCATCGATCACTAAGGCCGGGTTTCTGACCTGACCTGACTTTAGGCGGGCGGGCCTCCGATGGGGTCCGCCCGTTCTTTTTTGGGGGAAGCGAGTAAGTTTGCGGGGGGAAACATGGATGTCGAACTGATTGAAATCCGCGATTTCATCGCGTCACACCATCCGTTCAACCTGTTGCCGAAGGAGGAGACGACCGAACTGGCCCGTCAGGTCAGCCTGCGCTATCTGCGGCGCGGCGCGGTGCTGATGGAGCCGGGCGAGCAGGTGCAGGTGCTGAGCCTGGTGCGGACCGGAGCGCTGGAGACCGTCAGTCCCGAGGGCCATCTGCTGGCGCGCCTCGACGAGGGGCAGGCGGCGGGCGTGCGGGCGCTGCAGCGTGGCGGCTTGGCGGTCAACCGCATCCAGGCCATCGAGGATTCGCTGCTCTATCAATTGCCGGCGGAACATTTCCACCGTCTGCGGGAAACCTATCCCTCCTTCGCCTATTTCTTCGCCTCAGAGACAGGCGGGCGACTGCGCGGCACCCGCCAGGCCGAGGGCGGGCCATCCGACACGCTGGGCCTGACGACGCGGCGGGTGGGCGAATTGCTGCGCCGCAAGCCGATCTCGGTGCCGCGCGGAACCTCGATCCGCGAGGCGGCCAGCCTTATGACCCGGATGGGCATCTCCTGCCTGCTGGTGGTGGAGGAGGGCGAGCTGTGCGGCATCCTGACGGACCGCGACCTGCGCAGCCGCGTGCTGGCCGCGGGACGCGATACCGCCAGCCCGGTCGAGGCCATCATGAGCGCGCCGCCCTTCAGCGTGCAATCGACGGCTTGGCTGTTCGAGGCGCTGATGATGATGTCGCGCCACAACATCCATCACCTGCCGGTGGTCAACGGCAAGGTGCCGGTGGGTGTGGTCACCACCACCGACCTGCTGCGCACCCAGACCCGTTCGGTCGTCTTTCTCGCCAGCGACGTCCATCGCCGCGACGATGCCGAAGGCATCCGCGAGACCACGGCGCAGATTCCCGATCTCGTCTTCGAATTGGTGGAAAGCGGCGCCTCGGCCTATACCGTGGGCAATGCCATCACCGCCATCGCCGATGCTGCGACCGAGCGCCTGATCCAATTGGCCGAGGCAGAGCTGGGGCCGCCGCCGGTGCCCTATTGCTGGATCGCCTGCGGCTCCCAGGCCCGTTTCGAGCAAACCGCCAAGTCCGACCAGGACAATTGCCTGCTGATCTCGGACGACTTCCGCCCCGAGGAACATGGCCCCTGGTTCAAGGACTTCGCCACCCGCGTCTGCCGGGGCCTCGATACCGCAGGCTACATCCTTTGCCCCGGCGACGTGATGGCGATGAACGACAAATGGCGCCAGCCCCTGGCGGTATGGAAGCGCTATTTCCGCAAATGGATCGACCAGCCCGACCCGATGGCCCTGATGCTGTCGAGCGTCTTCTTCGACATGCGCCCGATCAGCGGCGACACGGCGCTGTTCGAGGAATTGCATGACGAGGTGCTGCGGCGGGCCAAGGGCAACCGCATCTTCCTGGCGCATATGATGGGCAATGCCCTGACCCATCAGCCGCCTTTGGGCTTCTTCCGCAATTTCGTGCTGATCAGCGGCGGCGAGCATAACCGCACCCTGGACCTGAAGCATTCCGGCATCGTGCCCATCGTCGATCTGGCGCGGATCTATTGCCTGGACGCCGGACTGCCGCAGCTCAACACCTACGAGCGGCTGCAGGCCGCCCGCGAGGCCGGCGTGGTCAGCCGCCAGGGGGCGGACGACCTGGAGGATGCCCTGGCTTTCCTGGGGCTGGTGCGGCTGCGCCATCAGGCCAGCCAGATCCGCGCGGGCGAGGAGGCCGACAATTACATGCCGCCCTCGGAATTGTCGGGCCTGGAGCGCGGCTACCTGAAGGACGCCTTCGCCGTGGTGAAGTCCATGCAATCCGCCGCCAGCACCGCCTATCGCGGCGGGCGCGGCTGAAACGGGGGCGCGCCGTTTCAGCCGGATGGACGCGGCGGCGCGAAGACGGCTAAAAGACCGGAAAAAGTATCGTTCTACGTATTGGGATTTGGAGGCGGTCTGAGATGTTTATCGATGTGGTGGTCGCTGTCTGTGTTGCTTTCACGGCCTGCGGGATCGTGTTCGCCCTGTTCCATCTGATCAGGGTCCAGCGGCCGCGTTGGCTGATGCCGGTGGTGGCGGCCGTCGCCATCATCGGTGTGACGGCCCATCTGCGCTATGACTGGCAGGACCGCACGGCGGCCCTGCTGCCCGAGCGGATGGTGGTGGTCGAGAAGATGACCTCCAGCACCTTCCTCGAACCCTGGTCGCTGGTGCAGCCGGTGGTGACCGGGCTGGTGGCGGTGGATACCGTCACGGTCAAGCGCAATGCCGCCCACCCCGACATGCTGATGGTCGATCTGGTGGTGCTGCGCCGGGCGGACGACACGGTGGTGGTGCCCCATATGGTCGATTGCGCCGGCCGCCGCGTCGCCCCGCTTCCCGCCGCCCCGACCTTCGGCAGCGACGGCCTGCCGATGGACCTGTCCTGGCGCAGCGGTGCGCCCGAGTCGCTGTTCACCGCCGCCTGCAACACGGCGGTCTGATCCCTCGGTCCCTGTTCCTTCCGCCGGTGCCGGAAAGCGGCGGCATCGGTGGCGGGAGCAGGGAACCAAACTGCGCCATCCGGGTTTCTCCTTTTGGACGAAAGGAGGAGCCATGTTCCGCAAAGACGATCTTTCGGTGCTGCTCGCCAACACCGCCAAACCCGCCGTCACGATCCTCATGCCGGGGATTCGCGCCGGTCAGGAAACGCAACAGAATCCGATTCGCTTCGATAACCTGGCGCAGGAAGCCCATGCCCGCCTGATCGAGATGGGGCTGCGTCCGGATGATGCCGAGGCCATCCTGAAGCCGGCCCGCGAGTTGGGGGAACAGGCCGATTTCTGGAACCATGCCGATCACGGCATGGCCTTCTTCATGGCCCCCGGCTTCTTCCGCTGGTTCGCCGTGCCGACCCAACTGCCCGAAGAGGCGCGGGTGGGCAATCTCTTCCACTTCACGCCGCTTCTGCCGCTGCTGAACCATGACGGCCGTTATGTGCTGATCACCGCTTCCGCGGCGCAGATCGGCGTCTTCGATGCCGGGCGTCATTGGATCCGCGAACGCACGGGGCTGGACCTGCCCCAGGGGGTGGAGGAGATCAACCGCGAGAGCGATTTCCAGCCTCAATACCATTCTGCCCCGCAAGCCCGGCCCCGGTCCAACCGCCCGAGCGGCATGCCGGCGCGGCAGGGCACCAATGATGCCGAGGAACAGCGCCACGCCAACAACATCGAATATCTGCGCCGTGCGGCCGCCGTGCTCGAGAAGGAATTCTCGGGCGAGCCGGTGCCCATCGTCCTGGCGGCCCAGCCGAATATCCAGGGCCATTTCCGCAATCTGCTCGGTCTGAAGCAATTGCTGTCCGAGGGACTGACGCTCAATCCCGATGCGATGTCGCCCGAGGAACTGAACGTCAAGGCCCTGCCGCTGGTCGAGCCGATCTGGCGGGCCGACGAGGAGCGGGCGCGCGAGAAATTCGCCACCATCTATGGCGAGGAGGGCGAGGGCGGAACGAAGGTCACCACCAAGCCCGAGGAGATTATCCGCGCCGCCCAGTATGGGCAGGTGGAATGCCTGTTCCTGGCCAATGACCGCAGCCTGTGGGGGCGCTACGATCCCGCCACGGAAAAGCTGGTCGCCCATGGCCGCCAGGGGGTGGAGGATGACGACCTGGCCGATCTGGCCGCCGCCCAGACCCTGCTCCATGCCGGACAGGTCGAGGTGACGGACAAGGACCATCTTCCGGCCGGTCAGGTCATGGCCGCGCTTCTGCGCTACTGATCCTGAAGCGTGATGCGGGAAATCTGCGTCACGCTCTCAGCCCTCTGCCTTAGCCTAAACGGCCGCAAGCCGCTCTCAACAAAGAAGGGCTGCCCGAGGGCAGCCCTTCCATTGTCGTACGGTCGTGAAGACCGCTTAGCCTTTTCAGGCCGAGATCCCGCCGTTGGCGATGATCCCGCTCACGATGATCGACGACCGATGATGACAATGAGACACGAGATCACCTCCTTTCTGCTGTTGAAGCCTGAACGGTAAATAGAGCCGAACGGAGCCCCGGCAAGGCGGAAGGCGATTTTTTATCCGTGGAAGGGCAGCCTCAGCCCGGGGTGAGGATAGCCTCCAGGCTGCGGTTCAGGAGGACCGGCAGGATCGAGATATGGTCCTCGTCGGGGAATTCGACATAGGTCAGATGCAGGCCGTGTTCTTCCAGCCCTTGCAGGTCGGCTGCGAGATCGCGGGCATTGCCGACCATCCGGTTGGCCTGTTTCCAGGCAAGGCGGCGTGCCGGGTCCGGCCCTTGCTGTTCGCTGGGCGTCAGGACCTCTTCCAGGCCGCCCACGGCGAGGAACAATCTGGTGGTCTTGGCCGGTTGTTGCTTCAGCCGCGCAGCGAAGGCGCTGCCTTCCTTCAGGACCTGGCGGTCGTTGAACCACAGCGACGGACTGCCGGCGATGTAGCTGTCGAAGGAATCGGGGCTGGTGAAAAGCGTGTGCAGGGTGAAGAGCCCGCCGAAGGAATGCCCCATCAGCGTCTCGCGCGTTTCGTCGATGGGGAAGCGCTCTCGCACCAGGGGCTTCACCTCGCTTTCGATGAAGCGCAGGAAGGCCGCCGCCCCGCCCATGCGCGGCCAGGGCGTGCCGTCGGGACGCTGCGGCAGCGACAGCGTTTCCGACGGCGGGGTCAGGTCGTAGCTGCGCCGGACGTCATCGAAGGGGTCTTCGGTGGGATAGCCGATGGCGGCGACCACCGCGGGCTGGATGCCCGTGGCCCGGACCCTGCGGGTGCGCGAGTCGAGGATGTCGGTGATCATGCCGAAGCGGGCATTGCCGTCGAGCATGTAGATCACCGGATAGCCGCCGGGCGGCGGCGGGGCGGCCGGGCGCCAGAGCATCAGACGGTAGGTCTCGCCGCTTTCCGGTGATTGGATGTCGTGGACTTCGCTGCGGGCGATGGTCGCCGGTCCGCCCGTTTCCTTCACCTGCGCCTGTGCCTGCGCTCCGCCCGTGGCGCTGGCGGCCAGGGCCAGGGCGAGTATTGCCCCCGCGACTCCCCGTCTTCCGGCCCCGCGCATCCTGCCGGTCGATCCCTGCCGCTTCATTCCATCCTCCCGTCGCGTCCGCCACCCTTCCATTCAGGGTGTTCCAAAATCATGATAGTAATACGCATTCGCATGTTTTGGAAAGAAGAGCCGTCCTCCGGCCTTGCGGCAGGATCACAGCAGCGGATAGGGACCCTCGAAAAGGTCGCCCAGGGCCCGGCGGCGGCGCATGGCCAGGCGGCGCATGGCGGCGTTGTGGTCGCGGTCGTGGATCATGTGGCAGCGCTGGCACAGGGCCTTGAGGTTCTCGGCGCTGTTGTTGCCGGGATCGTGGTCGAGATGGGCCGTGGCCAGCATCACTCGCCAGGTCTTGGCGTCGGTCATTTCCTCGGAGGTGGGGCGGCGGGTGCGTTTGCCCTCGCCGTTGCGCCACATGCCGGTGCTGGGGCATTGCCAGCGTCCGTCGCCGACCAGGCTCAGGATTTCCTGCCCATGCGGACGGCCGCATTGCTCGCACCGGCCTTTGGCGCGGTGGAAGCGGATGACTTTCGACAGTTGGGGCCAGTCGATGGGATAGAGGAAACGATGGGCACGGCGGATGGGCATCGCGTCAGTATAGAGCAGTCGCATCCCGCCGGGAAATGCTGTTCTTATACGAAAAATGCATGCCCCAGCGTGCGCAGCGCAATGCCGATGCAGGCGCCATAGACGGCGGGGCGCCAGACGCGGGCGACCCGGGGACCGGCCGCCATCAGCACCGCCACGCCGGGAATGTCCAGGGGATGGATCAGGAAGCCGGCGCTTTGGTTGATCAGGGCCGGGGTGATCTGGTCCTGGCGCAGCATTTCGTCGGTCACGCCCAGCATGGCGGTGCCGCCGGCCATGTATTTGGTCAGGCTGGGCAGGACCAGGGCGGTGTCGATGTTCAGCAGCCCCAGCAGCGGGGCCAGCAGCGTCACCAGGACGTCGATCGCCCCCAGATTCCGCAGGGCCGTGACCACCACCAGCGACAGTACCAGCATGGGAATGGCGGTGACGGTGATCTTGAAGGCCTCGGCCCCGGCGCGGTTGATCACGTCCAGGACGCCCTTGGCCGAATCGGCGACGGGATGGCTCAGGCTGTCGCTGGTCAGGTGTTCCTCGTCCGACAGCCTTCGTCCGAAGCCGTAATAGGTCGCCGCCGCCGCCGTCAGCCCGCCCAGCAGGGAAAAGAAAAGCACCGGGCCGACATGCAGCCCCAGCGCCGCCATGGGAAACATCGCATTGGCCTGGGCCATGGCGAGCACCATGGCGAAGGCCGCCGCCAGATGCCGGTCCGAGCTGCCCCGCTGTTCCATCATCGCCAGCGTCGAGATCGGCGCGGCGAAGCTGACGAAATTGATCTGCAAGGCGGCGAAGATGCCCAGCCCGGTCAGGCCGAAAGGCTTCAGGACGGGGGCCAGCCGGGTCACCAGCCAGTCCAGCACCCCCTTGGCCTCCAGCAGGCGCATGATGGTCAGCATCACCACCATGACCGGCAGCAACACGAAGAACGACAATTCTATCGCGGCGCGCCCGGCGGGAAGCAGGATGTCTATGAACTGACTCATGGGCCGCCATCATGGCAGCGGCGGCCGAAGACGCCAAGAGCGGCGACTCGTCCTTGCTTCGATCGCTTCCGCCCTGCCGGGTGCCGCCAAAGGCAAGAGCCGGAAAAGGATAGCATTATAACCATGTGAAAAGTGGTGGCAATTGAGGGTTGTTTTTGTGGCATATGTAGTCTAAAGGGGAAAGTAAGGGGTTTTTGAGTTATTCGCCGCATTGCAGCAAGCGTTAAAAGAGAAATTTAAATAAAATTCTCGGGGGTTCGCATGAGGATGTTTAGTCGGTTGCCTTCCTTGGGCTTGGCCGCGAGGATGCCTTCTCTGGGGTTGCGGGGGCGGTTGATCCTGGCTTTCGCCTTGGTGACTGGCGGCATTGTGGTGGCCTCGGTGGTGTCCATGGTTGCCTTCCGCGAGGTCGGGGGAAATATGGGGGTCATCATTGACCGCCAATTGCCGGCCACGACGGCGGCCCTGCAATTGGCACAGCGTGGCGAGCGGCTGGTTGCCGTGGCGCCCGCCCTGCAGGCCTCGACGACCTCCATGCAGATGGACGAGACGATGCGCCAGATCGAGGGTGAGACGGCCGCGATGACCGCCCTTGCCGAACGCATCGAAAGCAACAACCCCGAAGAGGTCGGCCAGATCCGGACCGAGATGGCGGAACTGGTCGATAATCTCGACGTCTTGCGCGATGCGGTGGAACGCCGCCTGAACCTGGCGAATAACGGCCAGCTCGTGCTGCGCGTGGCCTTCCAGGCGCAGGAGGAATTGCAGAAGCAGTTGAGCCCCTGGCTGACCGTGGCGCGCGCGGAAGCGGAAACCGCGCTTGAAGCCCTGTCGAATTTCGCCTCGCCCGAGACGGCAGCGGCCCTAATTGCCGCCCAGGAGCGTCTGGCTGCGTTGCAGGACGTCGAGGAACAGGGGAACGCCCTGCGCAGCCTGCTGAGCGAGGTGGCGACCACCAACGACATGGGCCGGGCCCAGCTGCTGGCGGCGCGTGCCCCCATCCTGCACGGCCAGCTGACATCGGCGGTGCAGAGGCTCGACGCGGAATTGTCGGGTTCCCTGGCTTCGGCCATCGAGCGGCTGGGTTCCGCCGCCACCGGCTCGTCCAGCCTGCCGCAGGGCCGGATCGAGGAATTGGAGGCCCTGGAATGGGCCGAGGCGCAGCTCCAGGCCAACGTCTTCTATGCCAGCCGCATGATCGGCACCATCAATGATCTGGTCGAGGCCAATCAGGCGGCCATCCGGCAGGCCGGGGCAGAGGCGGGCACGGTCGTCGAGCGCAGCTCGTGGCTGCTGATGGTGGTGGCCCTGCTGGGCGTGGCGACCTCGGTGGCGATCGTCTGGTTCTATGTCCATCGCGGCATCACCCGGCGCCTGCTGGACCTCAGCTCGACCATGGACCGTCTGGCCGGCGGCGAGCTGGAACTGGAGATCAACACCCAGGGCAAGGACGAGATCAGCCGCATGGCCCGTGCCCTGGTCGGCTTCCGCGACACCGCCGTGGTGGTGCGTGACACCCAGAAGAAGGCCGAGGAAGAGCGGCGCAAGGCCGAGGAAACGCTGGCTCGCCGCGGCGAGGCGATCGCCAATTTCGAAAAGGCCGTGCTGGGGATCGTCGGACATCTGGGCAGCGCCTCCGCGACCATGCGCGAGACGGCCGAACTGATGGGCGAGAACGCCCACCAGACCAATTCCCGCAGCGTCACCGTGGCCCGTGCCGCCGAAGATGCCAGCAACAATGTCCAGGCCGTGGCCGCGGCGACCGAGGAACTGAATGCCTCGATCGGCGAGATCGCGCGCCAGGTCAGCCATTCCGCCGAGATCGCCCGGGGCGCCGTGGCGGAAGCCAAGCGCACCGACGGCATCGTCACCGGCCTGGCCGATGCCGCTGGCCGCATCGGCGAGGTGGTGCAGCTGATCACCGACATCGCCAGCCAGACCAATCTGCTGGCGCTGAACGCGACCATCGAGGCGGCCAGGGCGGGCGAAGCCGGCAAGGGCTTTGCCGTCGTCGCCAATGAGGTGAAGAGCCTCGCCAGCCAGACCGCCAAGGCGACCGAGGAAATCGCCGCCCAGATCCAGGCGGTGCGGGGTGCCACCGGCGATGCCGTCGGCGCCATCCAGGGCATCGCCGCGACCATCGCGCAGGTCCACGAAGTGACGGCCACCATCGCCGCCGCCGTGGAGCAGCAGGGCGCGGCGACCAGCGACATCGCCCGCAATGTGCAGCAGACGGCGGAAGGCGCCCGCGAGGTTTCGTCCAATATCGACGGCGTCACCGTCGCGGCCGGTCAGGCGGGTGAAGCCGCCGCCAAGGTGATGGAGGCCTCGGCCGACCTGTCGCGGGAATCCGACCGCCTGCGCCAGCAGGTGCTGTCCTTCCTCGAGGAAATGCGGGCGGCCTGATGATATGGCGCGCGGCCCGGGAAAACGGGCCGTGCCGAAGGACAAGGCAGGGCCGGTTCCGGACAACGGAACCGGCCCTGTTCTTTTTTGGGGCGCCTTAGCGCGCGAGCCCGGGCAGGGCCTCGGCCAGGGCTTGCAGATGTTCGGGCTTGGCGAAGACCGGGGCGCGGGTGGCGGCGCCTTCCTGGCCGGTGATCCTGACGAGGCAGCGGCCATCGGCATAGCTGTTGAAGGTCAGGGCGATGCCGCCGGGCTGCGGCCCGCCGCCATACCGGCCCAGGTCGCGCTGGACCGGCGTCTTCCTGGCCCGTGCCTGCTGGCAGAAGACGGCGCCGTTGCGCAATCCCGTCTGGAAGATCGTCAGGTGCTGGCGGCCGACGACGTGGCGGCTGCTATGACTGCCGCCACGAATGGTGATGACGGCATTCCCGGCCGCGTCGCCACTCAAGGAAAGGGTCGAGCCCCGGCCCGGTTCCTCGCCCCGTGCCGCCGCCTGGAAGCTGTCCCAGACCGGAATGGTGACGAGCGCCCTCTGCGCCTGTGCCGACGGCGCCAGAAGCAGCAGGGGGACAAGGGCGGCAAACAGGGTCTTCATGGCGGGGCATACCTTCCACGGCGGCAGCGATCGTCACCATTCTTTGTGCCGTTGCGGCTTTTCAAGTGACAAGAAAAAAACGATCACGCCGCCGGGCGGGGAAGGCGTCAGGTGAGGGGGAAGCGGATGCGGAAGACGGTGCCGCTGTCCGAGCTTTCATGGGCGAGATAGCCGCCGATCTGCCGCACCAGGGCTTCGACCAGTTTCATCCCCCAGCTTCCGGGACGGGAAGGGCCCATGCCGATGCCGTCATCCTCGACCGTCAGCCAGGCCTCGCGGCCGTTTCCATCGGCACGCAGCCCGACGCGGATGGTCCCGTGATGTTCGGGGAAGGCATGCTTGATGGCATTGGTCGCCAGTTCGTTGAGGATCAGGCCCAGCGGCGTCGCCCGGTCGATGGGCTGCATCATCGGCGCCAGTTCCTTCTCGATCTGCACCCATTCGTATTGGCGGGCGAGGTTGGAGGCCAGCGCCCCCAGGTAAGACGACAGGTTGACGTTCGAATTCGTGACCTGCATGGTCAGCTGGTCGTGGGCGGTGGAGATGGCGATCACCCGGCCCATGACATTGTCCAGCGCGGTTTTCGTCTGCTCGTCCTGCTGCTTCTGCTTTTCCAGCATCAGCGTCGAGATGATGACCATGAAGTTGTTCTTCACCCGGTGCTGGATCTCGCGCATCAGGGTCCGTTGATGCGTCAGGTTGTGCTGGGCCTTCTGCACCTCGTCCTCGGCCGCCTTCATCAGCAGATGGCGGTGGATCGCTCCGCCCAGGATGTTTGCCAGCGACAGCATGAAGTTCACGTCGTCATGGCTGAAGCCCCGCTTCTGCTCGCTGTCGATCTCCAGCACGCCCCAGACCTTGTTGTCGGTGATGATCGGCGTGTTGAGCAGGGCGTGGATATTGTGCTCCTGCAAGGTCGGAGAGATCTTGTAATCCGTGTTGGCCGGCAGGTCCTGGATCGTGACCGGCTGGCGCGTCTGCAAGGCCCGCCCCGGCGGCGAGGCCAGAAAGGTGCCGAAGGTTTCGTTCCCCACCAGCCCTTCCTTCCAGCCGATTCCCGCGACCATCAGCAGGTCGCTCGTCTCCGGGCGATAGCGCAGCACCTTGGTATGGCTGATATCCATCCCCCGCGCCGCCTGGACGCAAGCCAGGTGAAGCAGGGAATCGAGGTCGGTGCTTTCCAGGGCGATGCGGCTGAAGCTGGTGAGGATGTCCTGGTAACAGCGAAGGCGCTTCAGAGCATCAGAGGTCGCATGATGTTCTTCAGGGGCCGTCATGGGAACCTGCGTGCAATGGTACTCTTGGATAAACCCACCACCCCCTTGGCATGTTCCGGCCCGGATTCTCTTTAGTCAGGACTGGAGGAGTAGGTCTCTATGACGGTTCTCCTACGGCGGGAGGGGAGCGCAGGAAAAGCTTTGAGAAGAAGCTGATGTCGAGAAATGCGCGTGCTATCGGGGCGCAATCTTCCGACCAAACGCAATGCGCTCACGCAGATCGTATTGGCGCATATCTGGCGAGCGCAGTTCGCTCGATGACACGCCCTTCATTTGAAATGTTCCAAACCATTCCAGTCGGTGCGCTCGACCGGACGCCGACGTGGGTCTTCGAGGCCCATCTCTTCGAGCGTGTAGTTCATACGGCCAAAATTGCAGGCAGCGCAGGTAACCACTATGTTCTCAAAGCTGTTATCTCCTCCCCTGGCATGGGGAAGGATGTGGTCGAATTGCATCCACAGCGCCATGAAAGCTGCGTGCTGCAGGATGTTCTGGTTTCCCCATGACACAGCGTCCGGATAGGCCTTGACGGCGCGCTTGCGAACCCGGGTATGTACGAGTGGGATGCCGCAGAAGGCGCAGCGGTATCCCCAATGCTCGATAAGCCGCTGCTCTTCGGCGGCGTTTGGCATTCTGGACTTCACCCTGGCCTCGGGTGGAAGATAGGGCGGTGCTCCTTCGATCTTGAACAGAGTGTGGATGTCAGGCCGATGTTTGCCCCACACGCTATCGGTCCATTCCCACACGGCTTTTATGTTTGCCGCGCGAAAAAAAGCGGCGGCAGCCGCGCGGTCGCCACTCAGATGATGATCGACTGCGTTCTGCAGCAACTCCGCAGCTACGAATATCTCCGGAATGGGCTCTCTCAGACGACGTCGCATTTCGTCCTCTATTCTTGCGGCGTATTATACCTTGCCGCCCCACCCTTCGCTAAATCTCGGTTACACTGGCACAGCCAATAGGATTTGAAGCGGTGACGATTGCCCCTTTGCCTTCCTGCGCCAACTGCGCTATATAGACCCTCCGCCGCGTTCACACGCGGGTCCGGCCAGCGCACCCGTAGCTCAGCTGGATAGAGCGCTGCCCTCCGAAGGCAGAGGTCACAGGTTCGAATCCTGTCGGGTGCGCCAATCCTTCCCTTACATTTCTGATTTCAGCCCGGCGCCTTGCCGGTGACGGCGATGCCTTGGTCTTCCTGGGGGACCGGCTTCTTGAGCACCAGCAGGGCGATGGCCGTGACCACGGTGCCTGCGAGGATCGCCAGGGCATAGGGCAGCAGGGGCGAGACGGCGCCGGGGATGGCGAGGACGAAGATGCCGCCATGGGGCGCGCGCAGGCCGACGGCGAAGAACATCGACACCGCTCCGGCCACCGCCGAACCGAGGATCAGGCTGGGGATGACGCGCAAGGGGTCCTTGGCGGCAAAGGGGATGGCGCCTTCGGTGATGAAGGCCAGGCCCAGTACGGCGGCGGCCTTGCCGGCCTCGCGTTCCTGCAGGGTGAAGCGGTTGCGGGCGATGAAGGTCGCCAAGGCGATGCCCAAGGGCGGGGTCATGCCGGCGGCCATGGTCGCGGCCATGGGGGTATAGGTGCTGCTGGCGAGCAGCCCGACCGAGAAGGCATAGGCCGCCTTGTTGACCGGCCCGCCCATGTCCACCGCCATCATCGCACCCAGCAGGGCGCCCAGCAGCACCGCATTGGCGCCCGTCAGGCCCTGGAGGAATGCGGTCAGCGTCGCCATGATGAAGGCCACCGGCGTGCCGATCACATAGATCATCAGCAGGCCGACGATCAGCGTCGAGAGCAAGGGCAGCACCAGGACCGGCTTCAGCCCTTCCAGCGTCTGGGGCAGCTTGATGGCATCGCGCAGCCAGCGCGCCAGGTAGCCGGCCAGGAAGCCCGCCAGGATGCCGCCCAGGAAGCCCGATTCCAGCTGCACCGCCAGCATGCCGCCGACCAGTCCGGGGGTCAGGCCGGGGCGGTCGGCGATGGAAAAGGCGATATATCCGGCCAGCACCGGCACCATCAGGGCGAAGGCCGCCTCGCCGCCGATCTGCATCAGGGCGGCGGGCAGGGTGCCTTCCTGCTCGAAGGCTTCGATGCCGAAGACGAAGGACAGGGCGATGATCAGCCCGCCCGCCACCACCATGGGCAGCATGAAGGACACGCCGGTCAGCAGGTGCTTGTAGGGTCCGGCGCTGTCCTGGTCCTTGCGCTTGGCCTTGGCGGCGGCGACCTGGTCGGCCAGGGTGGCGCTGCCTTGGGGCTCGGGCTGGGACAGCGCCTCGGAGATCACCTCCTTGGGCCGCTTCAGGGCATCGCCCACCGAGGTGCGCAGCAGGCGCTTGCCGCCGAAGCGGTCGAGCGAGACATGGGTGTCGGCGCCGATGATCACCGCATCGGCTTCGGCGATCTCTTCATCCGTCAGGGTGTTCTTGGCGCCGACCGAGCCCTGCGTCTCGACCTTGATGTCGTAGCCCGCTTCCTGCGCCGCCTTCTTCAGCGCTTCGGCGGCCATGAAGGTATGGGCGATGCCGGTGGGGCAGGCGGTGACCGCCACCAGTTTGCCGCGGCCCTTGGGCGCGGCGGGCGGCGGTGCTTGGAACTCGTCCGCTGGGGCGGCGGGGCGGCGGGGTTCGGCCGCTCGTGGGGCGGCGGGAAAGGCCCGGGCCGTCCCGGTCTGGGCAGGGGCGGCTTCATAGCCGCCGGCGGCGCGCAAGGCGGCATTCAAGGCGGTGCCGATCACGGCGTCGGTGTCGCGGATGGCGATGGCGGTCGAGGTGCGGTGGAGGGGCTTGCCCGCGAAGCGGCTTTCATCCACCTGGATATCGGCGGCGATGATGACGGCATCGGCCTCGCTGATCTCCTGTTCGGAGAGCGGAGTCTTCACGCCCTCCGATCCTTGCGTCTCGACGCGGATGTCATGGCCGCGCGCGGCGGCGACCTTCTTCAGGGCCTCGGCGGCCATGATTGTATGGGCAATGCCCGTGGGGCAGGCGGTGACCGCGACCAGCTTCGCCATGATCCTGGACCTCCATCCTTCTTTCCCTAGCCGGGCTCTTCCAGTCCGACGCGCGACATGATCCTTTCGATCTCGTCCCCGGGCGGCAGGACCGGCCCCTGGCGGGTCAGCGTGCCGACCGCGAAGGCGGTGCCGCGCCGGGCGCAGTCCTCCAGGCCCTCGCCCCGCGCCATGGCCGCCAGCACGCCCGACAGCATGGCATCCCCCGCGCCCACGGTGCTGACCACCTCGGTCGGCGGCGGCTGGGCGTGGAGCGCGCGGTCCTGCTCGACCAGCAGCGCGCCGTCCGCCCCCAGCGACACCACCACCCGTCCGATGCCGCGCGACACAAGCTCCCGCGCCGCCGCCAGCACGTCGGCGCGGCGGGGCAGGGAGCGGCCCAGCAATTCCTCGAGTTCGTGGATATTGGGCTTGATCAGGTCGGGCGCCTGCGCCACGCCCAGGCGCATCGGCGGGCCGCTGGCATCCAGGGCGACGAAGCATCCCTTATCCTTCAGCAGCGCGACCAGTTCCGCATAGGCCGTTTCGGGCGCGCCGCTGGGCAGGCTGCCGGCCAGGACGAACCAGCAGCCGGTGGCGGCCAGCGCCTCGATATCCTGCTTCAGCGCCGTCCATTCCTCTTCGCCGATCTTCAGGCCGGGCAGGTTGATGTCGGTGACTTGGCCGTTCGGCTGGTCCAGCACCTTCAGATTGACGCGGGTCTCGCCCGCCACGCGGCGGCAGCGGTCCTCGATGCCCTTGGCCTGGAACAGCGCCTCGAAAACTTGCGGATTGTCGCGGCCCAGGAAGCCCGTGGCCGTCACCGGCTGAACCCAATCGGCGAGGAAGGCGGCGACGTTGATGCCCTTGCCGCCCGGATTCAGCCAATGCTTCACCACCCGGTTGACCGTGTCGGGGCGGAAGCCCGGGCAATCGAGCGAATGGTCGATGGCGGCATTCAAGGTCACTGTGACCAGGCCGGGAAATGCCATCTTTTCCCCCTATGCGCCGCCGGCCAAGGCGCGGACTTCGGCGGCGCTGCGACAATCAAGGGCGCGCCTGGACAATTCTTGCAGCTTTGCCATCGATAGGCCACGGATTTTCGCTTTGATCGCGGCGATGCTGGGAATGCCGACGCTGAGTTCCGCCACGCCCAGCCCGGCCAGCATCATCGCGCCCGCCGGATCGCCGGCGATGCCGCCGCAGGCGCCGACCCAGATGCCCGAACGTTCGGCCGCCTCGACCGTCTGGCGCACCATGCGCAGGACGGCAGGATGCAGCCCGTCGGCCTGGGGGGCGAGGACCGGATGCAGGCGGTCCATGGCCAGGACGTATTGCGTCAGGTCGTTGGTGCCGATCGAGAAGAAATCGACTTCGCGGGCGAACTGGTCGGCCATGACCACGGCGGCGGGGACCTCGATCATGATGCCGATGGGCACCGGATCGGCCCCGATCTCCTGGCGGATCTCCTCGGCAATGGCTTTCGCCTGGGCCAGTTCGCCCGGCATGGTGACCATCGGGAACATCAGCCGCACCGGGCCCGTGCGCGAGGCGCGGTAGATGGCGCGGAGCTGGGTGCGGAACAGGTCCTGGCGCTGCAGGCACAGGCGCAGGCCGCGCACCCCCAGGAAGGGATTGTCCTCGGCGGGCAGGGACAGATAGGAGACGTCCTTGTCGCCGCCGATATCGAGCGTGCGCAGGATTACCGGCAGGCCGTTCATGGCCTTCAGGATGGTCTCGTAGGCGGCGACCTGCTCGTCCTCGCTCGGCGGCGCGTCCCGTTGCAGGAACAGGAATTCGGTGCGCATCAGCCCGATCCCCTCGGCGCCGCCATTGACGGCGGTCTCGGCCTCGGAGGGCGCGCTGATATTGGCGGCCACTTCCACCCGCCTGCCGTCGGTGGTGATGGCGGGCTGATAGCAGGTGCGGCGTTCCTCCTCGCGCTGGGCCTGGGATTCCCGTTGGCGCGTGGTGGCCAGGGCACGGTCCGCTTCGGTCGGGTCGGCGACGATGACGCCATTATCGCCGTCGATGATGCATTCCTGCCCGTCCGTCAGGTCCAGCACCGCCGGTCCGGTGGCGACCACCGAGGGCAGGTCCAGCGAGCGGGCGATGATGGCGGTATGCGAGGTGGCGCCGCCGCCGGCGGTGCACAGGCCCAGCACGTCGCGCGGTTCCAGCTTAGCGGTGTCCGAGGGCGCCAGGTCCTCGGCCAGGATGATCACCGGATGGTCGGGCAGGGCGGTTTCGCCTTCCACCCGCTCGGCCAGCAGGCGCAACACCCGGCGGCCGACATCGCGCAGGTCGCCCGCCCGGGCCGCCAGCAATTGGTCCTTCAGGCCGCCCAGCATGGCGGCGCGCTCTTCATAGGTCTCGCGCCACGCCCAGCCCGCGCTCTCGCCCGCCTGGATGCGCTTCCTGGCCTCGGCCACCATTTCCGGATCGTCGAGCAGTTCCAGATGGGCCTTGAAGATGGCGGCCTTGGCGGCACCGGCCTTCTTCCAGAATTCCTCGTAGAGATTGTTGAGGTCCGCCGAGGCCGAGGCGAGAGCCTTGTCCAGCCGGGCCTTCTCGGTTTCGGGATCGGCGGCGAACTGGCTGACGAGGATGGTCTCGCGCTTGAAATGCCAGACCGGGCCGACGGCGATGCCGGGCGAGGCCGAGACCCCGGCGATGACCCGTCCTTCATAGGACAGGCTGGGGGGGTGCGGGGCCGGGGCGGCGGCCTGCGGGGCTTGCTCCGTCTCGCCTTCCCCCAGCCCCTGGGCGAAGGCGTCGGCGATGGCCTTCAAGGCGGCTTCGGCATCGGGCCCGTCGGCGGCCACGACCAGTTGGGCTCCGCCCCCGGCGCCCAGGCGCAGCAGCGAGACCAGGCTCTTGGCATTGGCGGTCTTGCCGTCATGGGAGAGGGTGATCTCGGATTGGAAGCGCTTGGCGGTCTCGGCCAGCAGCGTGGCGGGGCGGGCATGGAGGCCGTGGGGCGAGGGGGCGGCCAGGGTGATGGCGTCGCCGGCGGCCCTGACCGTCTCGGGCTGCGCCTCGGGACTCTGCTTGCCGTTGAGATAGGCGGCGATTTCCTCGCGGTCCCGGGTGACGGCCAGCCGGGCGGCGGTGTCGGGATCGCCCAGCACGCCGGTCAGGTTGGCCAGTACCTGGATATGTTCGTCCGACTTGGCGGCGATGCCCACCGCCAGATGCACCATCCCGCTATCGCCCCAGGGCACGCCATCGGGGAATTGCACGACCACGACCCCTGTGCGCAGGACCTGGTCGCGCGCCTCGGGCAGGCCATGAGGGATGGCAATGCCGTTGCCGAGGAAGGTGCTGGCGAGTTTCTCGCGGCCATGCATGGACTCCACATAGCCCGGTTCGACGAAGCCGCTTTCGGCCAGCACGCGCCCGACAAGGGTGATGGCTTCGTCACGATCCTGGGCGCTGCTGCCCAAGCGGATGTCGTTGGCGCCGATCTCGAGCATCTTCCTTCCCCTCGTGATCTGTGTCTGCTCATAAGGTTCTGGCGGCATTGGTTTTCAACGCGCCCGTCCGCAAGCGGCACATCCGCGCGAGACGGCGCGTCCAAGGAGGCAACCGGAGGACAGAATGCATCTTTCTTCCGGCTTCGCGCCATATGTTCTTGGCTTGGGCGCCATAAAGCACTATCTGTATGGCCTCGATCGCTGGAGGCATTCGCGTCTCTTGAGAGAGATGCGGCCCACCCCACCTATTGTCGCGCGGCTGTTTCCGCGCCGGGCTCCGTTTTGACGCTTCTCCCTCTCTGACTTCCTCCCGGCGACTCTATCGCCGGCGTTGCGCTGTGACCCTGTGGGTTACGGTGGAATGTCCGTGCCGCCCTGTGCAACGGAAAGGTTCACCGACTTGACATTTTCTGAACTCGAACTTCATCCGCAAGTCATTCGCGCCCTTGAGCTGGCCGGTTATACCGAACCGTCTCCTGTCCAGGCTGCCGCGATTCCCCCGGCGCTGGCCGGACGGGACATCCTTGCCACCGCCGAGACCGGCACCGGCAAGACCGCAGCCTTCATGCTGCCCTCGCTGACCCGCATCGCCGACAAGGGCCGCTCCATGCCGGGCGCGCCGCGCGTCCTGGTGCTGGCCCCGACCCGTGAACTGGCCCGCCAGGTCACCGATGCCGTGCGCAAATACGGCAAGTTCCTGCGCCTGAACACCGTCGACGTGGTCGGCGGCATGCCCTATCGCGACCAGATCCGCCTGCTGTCGCGCCCCGTCGACGTGGTCGTCGCCACTCCGGGCCGCCTGATCGACCATGTCGAGCGCGAACGCATCGACCTCAGCCAGGTCGAGGTGCTGATCCTCGACGAGGCCGACCGCATGCTCGACATGGGCTTCCTCGACGACGTGCAGGCCATCGCCGGTGCCTGCTCGCCCGACCGCCAGACCATGCTGTTCACCGCCACGCTGGACCGCCGCATGACGGCCCTGGCCCAGCGCCTGCTGAACAATCCCGAGCGCGTCGCGGTCGAGCGTACGGCCACGGCGGCGCGCATCGAGCAGCGCCTGCATCTCACCGACGACCTGAGCCACAAGCGCAAGCTGCTGCATCACTGGGCGTCGCTGCCGGAAGTGGGCAAGGCCATCGTCTTCGCCGCCACCAAGCGCGACGCGGATACCCTGGCCGAGGAATTGAACGAGGCGGGCCACGCCGCCGCCGCTTTGCACGGCGACATGGCCCAGGGCGCCCGCAACCGCACCCTGCAGCGTCTGCGCACCGGCCAGGTCCGCCTGCTGGTGGCGACCGACGTGGCGGCGCGCGGCATCGACGTGCGTGACATCTCGCATGTCATCAACTTCGACCTGCCGCGTTCGGCCGAGGATTACGTCCACCGCATCGGCCGGACCGGCCGTGCCGGTGCGACCGGCGTCGCCATCTCCTTCGCCGCCCGCAGCGACCGCGAGACCCTGGCCCGCATCGAGCGCTATACCGGTGCGAGCATGGAAGTGCATGTGGTGCCCGGCCTCGAGCCGCAGCGTCCCTTCGGCACCGCCCCGGGCCGTCCGTCCGGCCGTGGCCCGCGCGGCGCCGGGCGTCCCAATGGCGCCGGCGCCGGCAAGCCCTGGGTGCGCTCCGCCCGTCCGGCCAATGACGGCGGACGCCCCGACCGCGAGCGTGGCCGTCCCGCCGGTGCCCGTTCGGAAGGCGGGCGTGACCGTCACCACTATGAAGGCCGCGAACGCGCGGGTGCCCGGAAATAATCCTGCGGGCACGAAAAGTTGGTAGTCCTGGGGCCATGCCGGTAGTTTCACCGGCATGGCCCCGCTACCATATAGCGCTCATGATGATAGGAAAAACGAGAGACTGATGACGCCTACCGAGATTGCCCGGGTCGAAGACTATCTGCGCCGCACCTTTGCCAATTCCCGCATCGGAATCACGCCGCCCGCCAAGCGCGGTGCGCCGGTCGAGGTCAAGCTCGGCAGTGAATTCATCGGGGTCCTGCATCGCGACGAGGAAGAGGGCGAAGTGTCCTACTCGCTGCTGATCTCGATCCTGGAAGAAGACCTGCCGCCCGCCAGCGCCGTCGACAAGGACAAGAAATAAGGCGAAAGGGGCTCCGGCACGGCCGGGAGCCCCTTTTTCCTTTCTATCGTTGCCGGACCCGGCCTTAGGCGAATTTATGCCGGGTGCGGTTGGCGAAGGCGACCAGGGACAGCATCACCGGCACTTCGACCAGCACGCCGACCACCGTTGCCAGGGCGGCGCCGCTGTTCAGGCCGAACAGGCTGATGGCGACCGCCACGGCCAGTTCGAAGAAGTTCGACGTGCCGATCAGTGCGGCGGGGGCGGCGACATTGAAGGGCACGCGCCACAGATAGGCCCAGCCATAGGCGATGAAGAAGATGCCGTAGCTCTGGGCGATCAGCGGCAGGGCGATCAGGGCGATCAGCAAAGGCTGCTCGACGATGGTCAGGCCCTGGAAGCCGAACAGGATCACCACCGTGGCCAGCAGGCCCAGGATGGACAGCGGCTTCAGCTTCGCCGTGAAGCGCGCCACGTCCTGCAGTCCGTTCCTGCTGCCGGACAGCAGGGCGCGGCGGGTGATGATGCCCGCGGCCAGCGGGACCACCACATACAGCAGCACCGACAGCAGCAGCGTTTCCCACGGCACCACGATATCGGTCACGCCCAGCAGCAGCGCCACGATAGGGGCGAAGGCGAAGACCATGATCAGGTCGTTCAGCGACACCTGCACCAGGGTATAGGTGGCATCGCCCCGGGTCAGCTGGCTCCAGACGAAGACCATGGCGGTGCAGGGCGCGGCCCCCAGCAGGATCAGACCGGCGATATATTCCTTGGCATCGGCGGGATCGATCAGGCCGCGGAAGAAGACCTCGAAGAACAGCACGCCCAGGGCGGCCATGCTGAAGGGCTTGATCAGCCAGTTCACGGTCAGCGTGATGACCAGCCCCTTGGGCCGCTCGCCCACATGCAGCAGGCTGGCGAAATCCACATTGACCATCATCGGGTAGATCATCACCCAGATCAGCACTGCGACGACGAAATTGACATTGGCGTATTCCAGCGCCGCCAGTGCCTCGAACAGGCCGGGCGCCAGGGTGCCCAGCGCGATGCCCGCGAGGATGCACAACGCCACCCACAGGCTGAGCCAGCGCTCGAACAGGCCCATGGGGGCGGGATCGGACTTGGCCGGGGGATGGCCCTGGAGTGTCATGATCGGAAATCCTTGGATCTAGAGCAGCTTGCGCCCCTGTTCGTCGACGACCTTCTCGCCGTCCTCCTTGGCGAAGGCGCCTTGCTGGGGAAGCGGCAGGATGTCGAGAACGGTTTCGGAGGGGCGGCAGAGTTTCACGCCCAAAGGCGTGACGACGATGGGCCGGTTGATGAGGATGGGATGGGCCATCATCGCGTCGAGAAGCTGACCGTCGCCGAGGCCGGGATCGTCCAGCCCGAGTTCATGGAAGGGCGTTCCCTTCTCGCGCAGGACCGAACGCACGGAAACACCCATCCGCGCGATGAGCCAGGCCAGCATCGCCCGGCTGGGCGGCGTCTTCAGGTATTCGACGACATGAGGCTCGATCCCGGCATTGCGGATCAGGCCCAGTACGTTACGCGACGTGCCGCAATCGGGATTGTGGTAGGCGATGATATCCATGATCGTCACTCCGGTGCGGCGCATTCGGTGTCGGGGCAGCAGGGCAGAAGCTCGTCGATCAGCGGCTGGCAAAGAGCCTGATTGCCGCCGCAGCAATCCTTGAGCAGGAACAGGGTCAGCTCGCGCAGGCGGGCGACCTGGGCGCGATAGATGATCGAGCGGCTGCGGCGTTCCGACATCACCAGCCCGGCCCGCGCCAGCACCGAGAGATGCGCCGACATGGTGTTCTGGGGAACGCCCAGCAGGCGCGCCACCTCTCCGGCGGGCAGCCCGGCCGGTTCATGCCGTACGAGCAGGCGGAAGGTATCCAGGCGCGTGGCTTGGGCGAGGGCCGACAAGGCGAGGATGGCATCTTCGTTTTCCATATATCCAGAATTAACGATATTTTGGCCGAAGGCAAGAAAAAACAGGCGGTTGAAGCCCTGTCGAGGATGAGAAATCGGCGGTGTGGAAGGCGTTATGGCAAAAGCATCTGTGACATAAATGTGTCTTGCGGCGCCCTTTGCCTTGGCGAATTATGAGTGCGCATAGCATCCAGAAGAGGCAAGGATGTCGGCCGGTCGCGCAAGTTTCGAAATCCAGACTTTCCGGAATGGGCATTGGTCGACGGAGGAATTCCGCGAAACGGAATCCGCAGGGCGCGCCTGTGCCAAGAAGCTGTTTTCCGCCACTCCGCCAGTGCAGGGGGTGCGGGTGGTCAAGAATTGGGCCCGCGCCGACGGCCAGATCACCGAGACGGTGGTCTTTACCCAGATGCGCGAGAGCAATCCCGACCAGGTGCGCATCGTCGCCATCGAAACCGCCAATGTCTGCCGCCAGCCCGCCGATTATTTCAGCCAGGCCAGCCGCATGACCATTGGGCGCTTGCTGCGCAACTATCTGGAACAGGCGGTGATGACGCCGACCGAGTTGCTGCACAACTACCGGGCGCTGAAACGCATCCAGGATACCGACAGCCTGTATCCCTCGGCGGTGGATCGCGTCGCCACGGTGCAGTCGCGCATAACCGGTGATGACAGCCGCGAACGCCGCGACGAATTGTACCGCGCCGTGGACCAGATGTCGGTCCGGGCCTTGCGGGCGGAGCGCATGCGGAGCCTGCCGCGCCTGGACGACGATTTCGCCAAGGTGGTCGAGGAGGTAAGCCGCTTCGCCGAGGACGACGAGGACCGGGATTACTATTCGCTGGTCGTCCTCAGCAACGACCTGATCACCACCCGCAACTGGCTGGGCAAGCTGGAACGCCTGACCAGGCTCAGCGGCAAGGGATTGCCTCCGGCTTCCATGAGCCTGCTCGACGGGGTGATCGCCGATCTGCTGGGCGTGCCTTCGGCCTTGCAGGACGTGCTGGGCCATCAGCGCAGTCTGGCCGCCGCCCTGATCCAGATGGTCGACCTGTCCGAAGGCCTGGCCAAGACCTCGCCTGCCGATTCTCCGCAGCTGGAGGTTCTGAACGGATTGTTCGCCGCAGGCTTGCTGCCGGCCTGCCGTGCCGCCTTGCTGGATCGCGTGCAGCGCCAACTGGCCAGTGCTCAGCCGCTGGACCGAGCAGGTCCCGGCAGTGAGGACCAGGCCCTGCGCCGGGTTTTGGCCCGGCTGGTCGGCCCCGAAGGCGTTTGTGGCGGGCCGGACGTGGCGGCGGCGCTGGTCTTGCGCTTTGCCCGTTCGCTCGAACAGGGCGGGCGCACCGGCCAGTGCATCGCCATCGGCGGCGTCCTCAACATGATCCGCATGCCCGACGTGGAGGTCATGTTCCTGGTCGAACTGCTGAGGGCGCAGCTGGGCCGCGACCATGGCGGCGACGTGCTGAAGCTGATCCATGATACCGTGCATGTGCGCGACCTGGAGAAGCTGGTACCGGCCAAGCTGTCGCCCAAGGACAAGATGGTGCGGGCGACGCGGCTGCACCGTTTCCTCATGGCCTCGCACCTGCCCGAGGACATGCGCCAGGGCTTGGCCGATCATATCGACGATCTGCTGGCCCGCTACCTGCTGCGCGAGGGGGTGATCGAAAAGCTGGACAAGCCGGACAGTCCCCTGCGCCAGCGCGCCATCATGCTGGTGCAGTTCTGTGCTGCGGGCGTCCTGCCCGAGGGCAAGGCCCTGAAGCTGGCGCGCGAACGCGTGGTGTCGCATCTGCGCCGCCCCGATTTCGAGAAGGAATTCGTCACCGGTCTGGATGCCACCGCCCAAGCCCGCAGCCTGCGCGCTTTCTACAGCCTTCTGGGGCGGGCGGGATTCCATTAATCGGCTGGGCCCGTCCCGAAAAGGTCGAAACCGCCCCCTCTTTTGAGGTAGAACCTCCCTGTCTTGCAGGGAGGATGGGGCATGGGTTGGGGGTGTCGGTTCTGGGTCTTGTCGTCATTGGCCGTTCTGGCGGCCTGTGCCTCGCCCGCTCCACCGCCGCCGCCCGTCGCGGCCATTCCTGTTCCGGCAGGACCGTCCTGCCTGCAAGAACTGGAAAGCTATCGGGTGGAGTTCGAGACGGTGCCCGCCATCTCCACCCCGCAGGGCTGCGGCGTCGATAATCCGGTGCGGGTGACGGCGGCGGCGATTCCCTGGAACCGTCCCTCCGTCGTGACCTGCCAGATGGCCGCCACCATCCACCGCTTCGAGGCCGAGGTGGTGCAGCCTGCGGCCCTGAAGCATTTCGGCCGTCCGGCGACCAAGGTCTGGCATGCCGGTACCTATGTCTGCCGCAACGAAACCGGATCGCGTAACCGTCTCAGCCAGCACGCCCTGGGGCAGGCCATCGACATCCTGGGGTTCGACATCGAGGGCGGGATCACCATCAACGTCAAGCGCAACTGGAACGACGGCAGCGCCAAGTCCCGCTTCCTGCGGGATGTGGCGCGCGGATCCTGCGATATCTTCAACGTCGTCCTGACTCCGCGCACCGATGTCTTCCATGAGGATCATCTCCATCTGGATATCGGGCCCTACCGCCGGTGTGATGCCTGACGCGCTGTCGGTGCAAAGGGCTAGGCAGAAGCGTCGGTTGGGACCATATCCGCCGACATGAAGATGCAAAGCGCTCTTTTGGCCGCCGGAGCGGCGATTTTTTTCCTGGCCTCGCCGGTCCAGGCCTCGCCGACATTGGGGACCTCCCCCGAGAAGAGCGGCCCGAACGAGGAACTGGCCTGCCTGGCCCAGAACATCTATTTCGAGGCCCGCGGCGAGCCCCAGGTCGGGCAACTGGCCGTCGCCCATGTCACCCTGAACCGGGTCGCCCATCCCGCCTTTCCCAATACCGTCTGCGAGGTGGTGACCCAGGGCGGCAAGAAGGGACCGTGCCAGTTCTCCTGGTGGTGCGACGGCCGATCCACCGAACCCCGAGACCTGGATGCCTGGGCCGCCGCCCTGACCTTGGCGCGCGAGGTGCTGAACGGCCGCACCGAAGACCCCACCAACGGCGCCCTCTACTATCACGTCGTCGACCTCGAGGTGGCCTGGTCGGAAGAGAAGGTCGATCCCCAGGTCATCGGCCGCCATATCTATTTCATGCTGCCGGAGTGAGAAGAACCGTCCCGTAGGGAACTGGTTCTCCCGTCATTCCCGCGAAAGCGGGAATCCAGGACGCCGCGTTCCCGGTCTGCGGCATAGACTCCCACTTTCGCGGGAGTGACGAAGCGTAGGGCGCATCCCGATGGGATCAGCCCCGGAAATCGTTCAACTGGATGCCGTGGCGCTTGACCTTGTCGTAGAAGGTCTTGCGCGGGATGCCCAATTCCTCGATGCAGGCCTTCACGTCGCCGCCATGGGCCAGCAGGGTCTCGCAGATCACGTCCTTTTCATAATTGTCCACGCGCTGGGGCAGGGGCAGGGGCTCGCCGGGCCGGTCGGGACCGGCGGCGCTGTCCTCGTCGAGCAGGCCGAGGGCGAAGCGTTCGGCGAAGCGGGATAGCTCGCGTACATTGCCTTCCCAGTCATGATCGAGCAGGCGCCGCTTGACGCTGGCGGTCACGGGTGGTGCTTCGCGGCCATAGCGGGCCGAGGCGCGGTTGAGGAAATGTGCGAAGAGCAGGGGGATGTCGGCCTTGCGTTCGCGCAGGGGAGGAATGCGGAGCGTGACCGCGTTCAGGCGGTAATAGAGGTCCTGGCGGAACTCGCCGCGCTTGATGGGATCGGACAGGTCGATCTTGGTGGCGGCGACGACCCGCAGGTCGACGGGGCGGATTTCGTTGGTGCCCAGCGGCGCGATCTCGCGGCTGTCGAGGACGCGCAGCAACTTGACCTGAAGGGCCGGGGTCATGCTGTCCAATTCGTCCAGGAACAGCGTGCCGCCGTCGGCATGTTCGATCCGCCCGATGCGGCGGCGCTGGGCGCCGGTGAAGGCCCCGGCTTCGTGGCCGAACAGCTCGCTCTCCATCACCGTTTCGGGCACCGCGCCGCAATTGACGGCGACGAAGGGGCGGCTCTTGCGGCGGCTCCAGCGGTGCAGGGTATTGGCGACCACTTCCTTGCCGCTGCCGGTCTCTCCCAGCAGCAGCACGTCCACATCGGCATCGGCGATATGGCGCAGGGTCTGGCGCAGCCTTTCCATCACCGGCGTCTCGCCGATCAGCGGGAAGGCCTCGTCGACGGAGGATTGCACCATTTCCTTCAGCCGCCGGTTCTCCAGCACGAGGCGGCGGGTCTCCAGGGCGCGGCGCACGCTGCCGATCAGCCGTTCGGCGCCATAGGGCTTGGAGACGAAGTCGTGGACGCCTTCGCGCATGGCCTCGACCGCCATGGGAATGTCGCCATGGCCGGTGATCAGGATGACCGGCAGGCCGTCATCCATCTCCTTCAGGCGGTGGAAAAGCTGCAGGCCGTCCAGGCGCGGCATGCGGATGTCGCTGACCACGATGCCCGGAAAGTCGGGCGTCAGCCTGGCCAGGGCCTCTTCCGCCGAAGCGAAGAGCAGCGGCTCGAATCCCGCCAGATGCAGGCTGTCGGCATTGGCCAGGCGCAGATCCTCGTCGTCGTCGATGAAGGCGACGGTGTTGACGGCAACGGTCATGACGGGAACCTCGGCAGGATGAGGGTGAAGCAGGCGCCGCCTTCGGCGCTGTTCTCGGCCTCCAGGCAGCCGCCGAAATCGGCCAGGATATCGTGCGAGATCACCAGCCCCAGGCCCAGCCCGGATTCCTTGGTGGTGACGAAGGGCGTGAACAGCGCCTGCATGACCTGAGGCGGCAGGCCGGGGCCGTTATCGGCCACGGTAATCCGTACCTCCCCACCGTCCTCGGCAACGGACAGGCGGATCATGGGGGCGGGCGTGCCGGCCAGGGCATCCAGGCTGTTCTGCAGCAGGTTCACCAGCACCTGTTCCAGCCGCACCCGCTCGGCGGCGGCCAGCAGGCCCTCGGGGCCGAATTCCGTGACCAGCTCGACATCGCTCTGGCGCAGGCGGTGCCCCAGCAGCAGCAGCGCGCCGGAAATGGCCGCGGCGGGGGACACGGCCTCGATCTGCCCGGTGGCCTTGCGCGAGAAGGCGCGCAATCCGTCGGTAATGGTGCCGATGCGCTCGGTCAGGGCGGCGATGGTCTTGAGGTTGCGCTCGACCGAATCGGGCTGGCTGCGGGCCAGGTAAAGGGCGGCATTGTCGGCATAGCTGCGGATCGCCGCCACCGGCTGGTTGATCTCGTGGGCCACGCTGGCGGTGATCTGGCCCAGCAGCGCCAGCTTGTTGGCCTGGACCAGTTCGTCCTGAAGCTGCTGCTGATGGGCCTCGGCGCGCTGGCGCTCTTCCATTTCCGCCTGAAGCTGCCGGTTGGCGGCGAGCAGATCCTTGGTGCGCGCAACGACCCGGTTTTCCAGGTCGAGGCGGATGGCCTCCTGCGCGGCGCTGTGGGCCAGCAGGCGTTCGCGGCGGGTGAGCTGCAAAGCGGCGAAGGCGAGCAGGGCGGAGACGCTGAGGAGGGCCAGGGTCCGCATCTGGAAGACCGAACGGCTGACGGCCTGCTGCGTCGGGGCCAGCAGATGCAGGGTCCAGGGCGTGGAGGCGACGGCCTTGGTCACTTCCAGGAAGCCGTCATGGCTGTCGGCGGGCAGCGGGTCCAGGGGGGCGGCGCCGAATTGCAGGCTGGCGCGGATGGCGTTCTTGTCCTGGGGCGGGATGGGGGCCAGGGTGCGGAAGCGCCATTCGGGCAGGCTGGTGATCAGGATGATGCCGCGTTCGTCGGCCACGAAGGCCGGGCGGGCATAGGCGCGCCAGTCGGCTTCCAGCTTCCGGAAATCCATCTTCACCACCAGCACGCCCAGCACGCCGTCAGGGCCGTCGATGCGGCGGGCGAGATAGACGCCGGGCAGGTGGCTGACATTGCCCATGGCGAAATGTTCCGCTGCGCCCTGGGCGAGAGCGCGCTGGAAATAGGGGCGGAAGGCGTAGTTCCGGCCGACGAAGCTGGTGGGTTCGCGCCAGTTGCTGGCGGCAATCGCGGTGCCGTTGCGGTCCATCAGATAGACGATCGACATGCCGCCGCCGGTGCTGAGGGATTCCAGCTTGGCGTTCAGCGCGGCCAGCCTCTCTTCGTCTTGAGGCGCGGCCAGGGCGGCGCGGAAGTCGGGGTCCTGGGCGAGGATGAAGGGCAAGGCGCGCTGCTTGTCCAAGGCATTTTCCAGCGTCCCGGCATGAAGCGTCGCCGAAGCCTCGGCATCGCCGAGCAATTCCGCCAGGGCCAGTTTCCGCCCGATCTCGCCCGCCCCCCATAAGGCGCCCAGCAGCAGCACGAGCGCGGCCAGCGCGAACAGGAGCCACGGGCGCGGGCGGGGACGCGGCTGGGCGGAAAGGGGGAAGGAGGAAATGGCCACGGACGGAGATTCCCAGAAGGACCGGCACCGGAATGTGCGGCAAACCGCTCATCTTTTACAGCATTGTGCGGAAATCCGCACATACGATTCCGGAAGGCAACTTTTCTTTCGCAAAAAGTTCAGCTTTCGCAATGCCCGGCAAGTTTTTTCGGCTGGAACGGAATTTGGCACAAAAAATGCCAGTAGGGCGGTGAGGCGCCTACCCGTTCCGGGAGGGTGCAGTGCGAAAGGAATTGGGCCGCAAGAAGGCGAATGAAGGCCTTCCGAAGAGTACGAGGGCGGTTCCGGGAAAGAGAAGGGAACAGATGGCATATACGGTACAAGCGGCGGAAACGGCACAGCCGCGCAAGAAGAAAAAATTCTATCAGCAGCTTTACGTGCAGGTCCTGAGCGCGATCGCCTTCGGCATCCTGCTCGGCCATTTCTATCCCGATATCGGGACGGACATGAAGCCGCTGGGCGACGCCTTCATCAAGCTGGTCAAGATGATCATCGCCCCGGTGATCTTCCTGACGGTGACCACCGGCATCGCCGGGATGAACGACATGGAGAAGGTCGGCCGCGTGGGCGCCAAGTCCATGGCCTATTTCCTGTTCTTCTCGACCCTGGCCCTGGTGGTGGGGCTGGTCGTCGCCAATGTGGTCCAGCCCGGCAGCGGCATGCATATCGACCCGGCGACGCTGGATGGCGGCGCCGTGGCCTCCTATACCAAGGCGGCCGAGCAGCATTCGCTGACCGCCTTCCTGATGAACATCATCCCGACCACGGTGGTCGGCGCCTTCGCCTCGGGCGAGATCCTGCAGGTGCTGTTCTTCTCGGTGCTGTTCGGGGTGTCGCTGGCGCTGGTGGGCAAGCCCGCCGAGCCGGTGGTGCATATCCTGCAATCGGTCTCGCAGGGTGTGTTCAAGCTGGTCAACATCCTGATGAAGGTCGCGCCCATCGGTGCCTTCGGCGCCATGGCCTTCACCATCGGCAAATACGGCATCGGCTCGATCGCCAATCTGGCGCTGCTGGTGGGAGCCTTCTACCTGACCTCGCTGATCTTCGTGCTGGGCGTCCTCGGCGTGGTGGCGTGGTTCAACGGCTTCTCGATCCTGAGCCTGATCCGCTACCTCAAGGAGGAATTGCTGCTGGTCCTGGGCACCAGCTCGTCCGAAGCCGCCCTGCCCACCCTGATGGACAAGATGGAACGCGCGGGCTGCTCGCGTTCGGTGGTCGGCCTGGTCGTGCCCACCGGTTATTCCTTCAATCTGGACGGCACCAACATCTACATGACCATGGCCGCCCTGTTCATCGCCCAGGCCACGGATATCCCGCTGTCGCTGGGAGATCAGATCCTGCTGCTGCTGGTCGCCATGCTCAGTTCCAAGGGCGCCGCAGGCGTGACGGGGGCGGGTTTCGTCACCCTGGCCGCGACCCTGTCGGTGGTGCCCACCGTGCCGGTGGCCGGCATGGCGCTGATCCTGGGGATCGACCGCTTCATGTCGGAATGCCGCGCCCTGACCAACTTCATCGGCAATGCCGTGGCGACCATCGTCGTCGCGCGCTGGGAAGGTGAGGTGGACGAGGAACGCCTGCGGGCCGCCCTGCGCGGCGAGGCGGCTCCGGCCGTCAAGGACGTGACGATCGAGGACGAGGGACTGGCTCCCGCTCCGGCGGAATAAGATCAGGAAAGAGAAGAAACGGCAAAGCGTGCGGGAACACCCGGTTCCCGCACACTTTATCTTTTGGGAAATAGGAGGCGCCGTTTCTCTCGGGCGCGGAGTCAGGGAAGAAAGCGCGCGCTCGAAGGCTCCCGAACAGGAGTTCGGAAGAGGGGACGGCGTGAAGGAAGGGGGAGAGAAAGAAGAAAGAGGCTTAGTGGTGGCCGGCAGGAGAGGGAATGTCGCCGTGAAGGCCTTCCATCAGCCAAGTGAACCAGGGCTGGCGCAGCGTCTTGCTGGGACGCGCCGAGGTCATCACCGCCGGTCCGGGAATATTGCGCCGGGGACGGCGGCGCCCGTTCTGGGCGGTCGCGCCGCGTCGGTTGGCCCGGCGGCTGGAAAGGCGCCCGGCGGAGGGCGTGCCGAAAAAGTTGTCCGAAGTCATGCAGCCATCTCCCGATAGGTAAACATATTCTCGCGGCTCAGATTGAAGCCGTCTACCAAATTCGAGACATGGCGGGGCGTGGCGTTGACCTGGAGGAAGGGGCGACCATCGCGCAGGACCAGCCAGTTCCGGGGCTTGGCCGGAGTTTGGGGGGCGGTAGCGGGTTCATAGGTCCCGGTTTCTTCGGGCAGGGTATCGATGGTGGCGAAGTCGTTCAGGTCGTCGAACATTTCGATCTCCCTCGGACGGGCAAGGTGTTGGCGATGTCTATGCCCCAATAGGTACGCCGGTAGGGGAGGAGAGAAAAGGCCTAAGTAAGTAGTAATACCCTTGCGTTCAGGTCCGATTCTGTAGCGCGGGAAGAGGGCGCCTATCCCCTTCGTCTTGGGGCCGTCGAGGAGGTGCGGAAAAGGCAGGAAATCCAGCCGTTTAGCCGGTCTGTCGGCAGGGCGGAAGGGGCTGGATGAGCGGCCCTTCGGCCAGCCCGGAGAGGGCGGCGCGGCCGTGCTTCATCCTTTCGGAGTGGGGGAGGGCCGTTCCTTGGGATACGGAAAAGGGGTAGGACAGGCCCTGCACGGCGGGCCGAGTGTCAAAATGAGCCCGCACGCAGCCTGTCTTCTTTGCCGGGCGTCAGCTGGCCGCGCGGGTCTTCATCAGCCAGTCCTTGACCTGGGGCATCATGGCCTTGCAGGTCAATTGGGTCGAGACCAGCAGCTGGTCCTTCTCCTGGCTCATATGCAGCAGCGAATCCACCAGCTTGCGCAGCAATTCCTTGGCGAAGCTGGGCTGGCCCAGGATCAGCGGCAGCATGTCGCTATAGGTGGCCTTCAGCGACTGGACCAGCACATCGGCCTTGTCGATGTTCAGGCGCTGCATCTCTTGCAGGTTCTCGCTGGCGATATAGGCCAGGACGTCGCCATAGACACGGGCGGTGGGCTTGTCCAGGGCGGCGACGGTGTTGAAGAAGCTCTTCTCGCGCGAGAAGAAGTCCCAGGATTTGGGCCCCAGCGCGTTGCGGAAGAACATGTACATGTCGCGGTTCCAGTTGACCGCGCCGACCAGGGCCTGGGGCTGTTCGATCAGGCTGGAGAAGTCGCGCCCTGAGATTTCCTTGGCCTTCTTCAGGACCGAAGGCTCGCAATTGCCGATGATCGCGACCGCTTCCGGCGTATGCAGCGCCAGGATGTCCTGGTCCAATTCCATCAGGTGGATGAGGCTCAGATGCTCGCGATAGGCATCGAGCAGCGGCAATTGCCAGTCGAAGGCCAGGTATTTCAGCAATTCGCGGATCTTGCGCTCGTCGCCGCTGGTAGCCTTGCGCTCGACCACTTCGGTCTTGGTGAAGAAGAGGAAACGCCTGGTGGTCACCGTTTCCTCGACGGTCTCGGTCACCAGGTCCCGTTCGTAATATTTGCGGGCGCAGGTCTTGACCAGCAATTGCTGCACCTGTTCCAGCGTGACCCCGCAGAGCAGCATGGCGCCGTCTTCGCGCACCGGCTTCTTTTCCGGCGACATGACGATGCTGTCGGCGACCTCGGGATGGGAACGATAGGCCTGGATGAAGGCGTGAAGCGCCTTGGGTTCGCCGATCAGATCGCCATAGCCGATCGATTTGTCCACCAGCCCCTTGGCCTTGTAGAGATCCAGGACCTTCTTGATCCCGTCGATCAGGACCTTCTTGGTTTCGGCTTTGATGTCAATCGGCGGTGGCAATGTGGCGACAGCCATCGGGCTTTTCCCGTTCTTTATTCGATAGATGCATCGTCTCATGCCTACCCCGAACGAGGGAGGCGCGCAAGACGATTACCCTATCAAGCCCTGGAAGCGGTGAAGAATAACTTAACGAAGCAAGATCCAGGTCAACTCGTGCTTGTTATGGAACAGATGGACCAGGTGCGAACCCGGAATGGCGGCGAAGGCGCGGGCGGTTTCATGGTCCGTCTCGCCCTGGAATTTCAAAGTGCAGACGAAATTCCGTACCGTGCCCGCGGCAAGCCAGCGTTCGACCATGCGCAGCAGGCGCTGGGGATAGCAGATGACGTCGCAGCACAGCCAGTCGATGGGGCCGACGGCGGCCGGTTCCAGCGCGAAGGCGCTGTCCTGGCGGAAGGTCACGCGGGGCAGGGCATCGATGCGCGGGTCGAGCGGCGCCTTGTCTACGCTGATGACCTCGGCGCCCAATTCATGCAGCACCCAGGTCCAGCCGCCGGGGCAGGCGCCCAGGTCCAGGCAGCGGTCGCCGGGGGCGGGGCGTCGTCCCCCCAGCAGCTGGGTCAGCGTCAGGGCTTCCCAAAGCTTCAGATAGGCGCGGTTGGGCGGGGTCTGCTTGTCCTCGGCGAAATGGATCTCGCCATGGGGCCAGGGGCTGGAGCAGCGCGAAGCCGCCAGGATGGTGTTCTCGTCCCACAGCGTCCACGATCCCAGCGGCGCGCTCGGCGGGTCGGAGGGGAAGACCACCGGGCGCGGCTTGATCGGCGGCAATTGCTCCTGCAGCAATTGGGCGCGGCGGTGAAGCTGGAAGGAATAGAGTGCCCAATTGCGCTGGATGGCGCGCAGGGCCTTGGCCCCCTGCTTGATCGAGGCGATGGGGATCAGCTGCGGATTGAGCCAGACATTCTGCGCCCAGGCCGCCGGGCGCGGCGGTCCGTCGGCAACGACCAGCCGCCCCCGCGTTTCGCGCACCTCGCCCAGTTCGGCGATCAGTTCGGCCTCGAAACCTTCGGCGGCCAGATAGACGGTCGCGTCCAGGGGGCGCGAGGCCGCCGCGTCTTCGTCCGCGCTCACGAATTGGCGAAGGCGCAGGCGCCCGCTCCGCATCCGCCCATGCCGCAGGCCGGTGCCGGCTGGGGAGCGGCCTTGCCGATATTGGGGGCCATGATCGATTTGCTGATGGCGCTATCGCCGCATTCAGGGCAGGACAGGGCGCCTTCGGCGGCCTTGGCGTCGTAATCCGCGCTGTTGTCGAACCAGGACTCGAAGGCGTGGCCGTGGCTGCAGCGCAAGCTGTACTTGATCATGCTCATCCGTCCCATGAGGAGAAACTGCGGCCTTTATCTAAATGGCCCTTCGCGCAGTGTCAAAATCTGCCTTGCCTAGCCCAGCAACGTACGGCGCAGGGCGGCGGCGAGGCGGCCCGCCAGCCCCTCGGGCGTGGTTTCGGCCTCGAGGGTCTTCTCCACGGCGGTGGCGGCGGGCGGCGGCGGCATGGGGGCGGAGATGCGCTCGGCCATCTCGAAGGGCGGCGGCATGGGGCCGGAAATCTGGTGGGCGCTGTCCAACTGGGCGAGGACGACCCGCGTTCCCTCCCATTCCGGTTCGGCGGCGGTTTCCGCCGGGGCGGCGTCCTGCGGCGCATGGGACGGCAGGTCCAGCGGCGACGGCAGGGGCAGGTCGTAGAGACCTGCCAGCCGGGTATAGCTGGTCACCTGGTCGGGCTTGTGCGGCGGCTGGGGCAGCATATGCGCCAGCAGCCACGGATCCGCGGACTCTTCCGCCTCCGCCGCGGCGGCCGTCATGACCGGTTGTTCCGGCTTGGGCGGCGGTGCCGTGGCGATCAGCACGGGCATGTCGGGTTTCGGGGGCGGCGCCGTCGCGACCAGGACCGGGGCCTCGGGCTTGGCCGGTGGTGCGGTGGCGACCAGAACCGGGGCGTCCGGCTTCGGTTCGGGCACGGCGGCCATCATCACCGGGGCCGTCGGCTTGGCCTGCGGAATGGGGGGAGGCTCCGCCGCTGGCGGCTGGGCCTGCGCCATCATCACCGGAGCGGGGGCGGGCGTTTCGGGCTTGACGCCGGGCGGCGGCGGCACGCCGATGCCCAGTTCCTGCTTCAGGGCGGCGAACTGGCGCATGGGCCGCTCGATGCGGGCGGACAGGGATTCGTAGACATTGGCCACGCTGCGGGCGCTGCGTTCTTCCTCCATCCGGGCGAAGAAGACCTGGGGATTGCTGCGCGCCGCTTCGGGCAGCAGGTCCGCCGCCAGTTGGCTGTCATCCGAGGCATGGGCCTTCAGCATGCGCAAGGCGCCGCCGGGGCCGAGGAAATGGGCGAGGTAGAGATCGGCCCAGCCGACCTGCCGCTGCAGGTTGCGTTCCAGATGGGCGCGGTTGTCGCGGGCGTATTCGGCGGCCATCACGGCGGCCAGTTCGGGATCGCGGCGCAGATTCAGGATGTCGCGCCGCGCCTGCGGGTCGTCCACATGCAGTCGGCCGTCGGCGGAACGGCGGATCTTGGCGCTGGCTTCGCCCAGGCCATGGGCCTGGCCGTGCCTGTGGACCAGTTCCAGCCATGTTCCGGCGGTGAACTGGAACAGGCCCGCGGCGGTGGATTTGCTGTTCTGGGCCGTCGGGCGGAAGGCGCTTTCGCGGCTGGCCTGGGCCATGAGGAAGCTGAAGCTGACGCCGGTCTTTTCCGAGGCGCGGCGGATGCTGTCCACCACCGGGGCCGGAATGGTATGGCCGGCGACAGTGAAAGCCGTAGGGGCCGCTTCGCTCATGGATAAAGACTCTCCTTCCTCGCCGCTCCGGCGGCGCCAGATATCCTATCGATGTGAAAGTTAAAAAACACCTGATGAAATGCGCCCGCACAGGGAAAGAGGGCGCTTCCTCTCCCTCCTAAGGTGTCCACCCTACTCCGGAATTGTGTCGCCTCCGTGACTGCGATAGGATGCCCCTAGAAACAGTGGCGCTTTGACGGTCTCTCTTCACGACGGGAGCGCCGCTGGCGGGGGATTTCGTTTTCCGGCGATAGAGGTGGTGGATGGTCTATCTGGGCGGTTCGGCCAAATTCATCGAGTGGCGGCCCGAATACAGTGTCGGCAACATGGTCCTGGATTTCGACCATCAGACACTGATCAACATCATCAATCATTTGCAGTCCACGGTGGATCAGAAGGCCGGGCCGGACGAGATCGGCCGGGTCATCGACAACATGGTCAATTACATCGAGACCCATTTCGCCCGCGAGGAAGAGATCATGAAGGCGGCGGATTTCCCCGACTTCGTCGAGCACGTCGCCAAGCACCGCGAGATCGAGAAGACGGCCCGCGACATCGCCACTCTGTACAAGAAGGATCCCTCCACCATCAATGTGGACGAGGTGATGGAGTTTCTGCGCAACTGGCTGACCCAGCATATCCTGCGCTCGGACAAGCAATACATGCCCTATATCAACAAATAGGCCGCAGCTTTAAGCCTTCAAATCGCCGCAAAAGGCGGGTTATCCTGGGGACATGACGCAGAGCCCCAAGGATTCTTCCGCCGCCTTGCTGCGGCATTCCCCCGCATGGTGGCGGGGGGCGGTCATCTATCAGATCTATCCGCGTTCCTTCCAGGACGGCAATGGCGACGGCATCGGCGATCTGGCCGGTGTGGCCGACCATCTGGATCACGTCGCCGATCTTGGGGCGGACGCCATCTGGATTGCCCCCTTCTTCACCTCGCCCATGCAGGATTTCGGCTATGACGTCTCGGATTACCGGGACGTCGACCCGATCTTCGGCACGCTGGCCGATTTCGACCGGGTGGTGGAACGCGCCCATGCTTTGGGGCTGAAGGTGCTGATCGACCAGGTGTGGAGTCACACCTCGGACCGTCATCCCTGGTTCGTGGAAAGCTGTGTCGATCCCGGCGGGCCCAAGGGCGACTGGTATGTCTGGTCCGAACCCAAGCCCGACGGCAGCCCGCCCAACAACTGGCTGTCGGTCTTCGGCGGCCCGGCCTGGCGGTGGGAGCCGCGGCGGCGGCGCTATTACCTGCATCATTTCCTGTCCAGCCAGCCGGCGCTGAACCTGCGCAATCCCGCGGTGCTCGACGCCGTCCTGGATGCCGGGCGCTTCTGGCTGGATCGGGGCGTGGATGGCTTCCGCCTCGACGCGGTGGATTTCATGCTCCACGACCCGGACCTGCGCTCCAATCCCCCGGCGCCGCGCCCGGCGGAGGGGGATTATCCGGTCAAGCTGTTCGGGATGCAGCGGCATCTCTACGACACCACCCAGTCCGGCGTGGTGGATCTGGCCGAGCGTATCCGCGCCTTGATGGACGAATATCCCGGCACCACCACGGTGGCCGAACTGTCCAGCCAGCCCGGCGCCCTGGCCCGCGCGGCGGCCTATACCTCCGGCGGCACGCGCTTCCACATGGCCTATACCCTGGACATCATGCGCCGTCCCTTCACGCCCGAGGCTCTGCGCCAGTCCATCGCCGAGGCCGAGGCTCATTTCGACGAGGAAGGCTGGCTGTGCTGGGCCTTCTCGAACCATGACGTCGAGCGGGTGGCCAGCCGCTGGGGCGACGGCTCGCCCCGCTTCGCCAAGCTGGCCCTGGCGCTGCTGCTGTCCTTGCGCGGCAGCGCCTGTCTGTATCAGGGCGAGGAACTGGGCCTGACCGAGGCGGAGGTGCCCTACGAGCGCCTGCGCGATCCCTTCGGCATCAATTTCTGGCCCCAGTTCAAGGGCCGGGACGGCAGCCGCACGCCGATGCCCTGGCGTGCCCGCGAGCGTCATGCCGGATTCAGCGAGGCCGAACCTTGGCTGCCCATGCCCGAGGCGCATCACGCCCTGGCCGTGGACCGTCAGCAGGCCGATCCGGATTCGGTGCTGTCCTTCTGCCGCCGCTTCCTGTCCTGGCGGCGCAGCCGGCCCGAGATGGTGGCCGGTTCCATGCATCTGGCCGGGGGCGGCGGGCCGGTTGTGGCCTTCGAACGCCGCCTGACGGATGCCCGGCTGGGCGAGCGGCGGCTGCTCTGCCTGTTCAATACCGCGCGGGAGCCGCATTCCGTGCCCCTGGCGCCGGGCTGGGCGCTGATCGGGGATCCCGGCTGCGATGCCCGCGCGGGCGAGGACGGGGTGCTGCTGGAAGGCTGGGGCGTGGCCTTCCTGTCCTACGATCCCGAGGCATTGGGCGTGACCGCCGGGGATTCGCTGGCCCGCACATAGCCCAGGCCGCGCATGCAGCTGTCCGTCAGGGCCTGGGCCTGGCGGCTCTCGATCTCGCGGTCGGCCTCGGCGATGGGGTTTTCCCAGCGCTGGTTGCCCGGTGGCCCCAGGGGCTGCGTGCCGCCCGGCGGGGCGGTCAGGCGTTCGGCGCGGCTGCGGCAATCGCGGTAATCGGCCCGCCATTGCTCTTCCGGTAGGGCGGGATTGATCCAGTCGAACCCGGCGGGCGTGCAGGCGGACAGGGCCGTCAGGCCGAGGCCGAGAAGAAGGACGGCCCGCCCCCGGAGGGGGAAGGAAGGGCGGAAACGCGCTGCTTTCATGTCTTTTGCCTCCTATGCCCGCAAGATAGGGGCGGGGATGCGGCCTGGAAATGGGAAATATCCATGACGCAAGCGGGGGGATATCTTGTTCGCCTCTTGCGCGTGCGCTATAGTCCCCCCATTCTTTGCTGCATTGCAGAAAAACGTGACGGAGACCACGATGTCGGACGCCAGCGAATTCACCGGTTACTACTTCGAGGACCTTTCCGTCGGTCAGTCGGCGGTTTTCGCCAAGACCGTCACCGAAGCCGATATCCTGCTCTTTTCGGGCGTTTCCGGCGATACCAATCCCGTCCATCTGAACCAGGATTACGCCGCCCAGACCATGTTCAAGGGCCGCATCGCCCACGGCATGCTTTCGGCCAGCTTCATCTCCACCGTCTTCGGCACCAAGCTGCCGGGGCCGGGCTGCATCTATGTCGCCCAGAACCTGAAGTTCAAGGCACCGGTCAAGATCGGCGACACCGTGGTCGCGCGCGCCGAGATCACCGCCCTGAATGCCGAGAAGAAATTCGCCAGCTTCAAGACCACCTGCTCGGTCGGCGAAAAGATCGTGATCGACGGCGACGCCACCCTGATGGTGCCCTCGCGCGGCTGATCCTGCCCTTGAAAAAGCCGTAGCCTCCTGCCGCAGGGGCGGGAGGCTTGCGCTTTTTGCAACAATGGATTACCCCTGACCGGCCGTTGCGACCCGCAAAGCCCGTGCTTTGCTTGCGGGTCGTTTTCGGTTTTGCGCCAGTTCCGGCGCGGCCGACTGACCTGGAGAGGGACTGCTCCGCCGATGCGCATCTTTCGCCACTACGCCGAATTGCCCGCCGAGGTGAAGGGCGGCGTGGTCGCGCTTGGGAATTTCGATGGTGTCCATTGCGGCCATCAGGCCGTGATCGGCCGCGCCCTTGCCGTGGCCGCCGATCTGGGCGTTCCCTCGGGGGTGATGACCTTCGAGCCCCATCCCCGCGCCTTCTTCAATCCTGCCTTGGCGAATTTCCGCCTGTCGCCTTTCCGCATCAAGGCGCGGCTGATCGAGGCCCTGGGCGTCGAGTCATTGTTCATGCAGCATTTCGACAGCGCCTTCGCCGCCCTGACGGCCGAACGCTTCGTCGAGGAAGTGCTGGTCGCCGGACTGGGCGTGCGCCATGTGGTGGTCGGCTACGACTACGTCTTCGGCAAGGGACGCCAGGGCGATCCGCAATTGCTGCGCGACATGGCCGTCCGCCATGGCTTCGGCGTCGATACGGTCGAGCCGGTGCGCGGCGAGGGCGGGGTGGTCTATTCCTCGACCCGTATCCGCGAACATCTGGCCGCCGGCCGACCCGGCGAGGCGTCCCGCCTGCTGGGCCGCTATTGGGAGATCGAGGGCCGGGTCGAACATGGCGATGCGCGCGGGCGCACCATCGGTTTCCCCACCGCCAACTTGCATCTGGGCGAATATCTGCATCCGGCGCGCGGCGTCTATGCGGTGCGCGCCGGCGTGGACCGGGGCGGCGAGACGCTGTGGATGAACGGGGTGGCGAATTTCGGGCGCCGTCCTACCTTCGACAAGACCGAGGCGCTGCTGGAAGTCCATCTTCTGGATTACAGCGGCGACCTTTACGGCCAGCATTTGCGCGTGGCCCTGGTGGACTTCCTGCGGCCTGAACGGAAGTTCGATGGTATAGATGCCCTGAAGGCCCAAATTAACCAGGATGCCGCCGATGCCCGGCGCGTCCTGGAGGCGATGAATTTTTCCGGCGAGCCGGGGCCTGTGGTGCCCGGGCCCCATTGCTGACGAGCTTGAGACAATGAGCGTGGACTATAAAACGACTGTCTTCCTGCCCAAGACCGACTTCCCCATGAAGGCCGGTCTGCCGCAGAAGGAACCGCAGCTTCTGGCGCGCTGGGCGGCGATGGATCTGTATGGCCGCCTGCGCAAGGCCGCCAAGGGCCGCGAGAAGTTCGTCCTGCATGACGGCCCGCCCTATGCCAACGGCCATCTGCATATCGGCCACGCGCTGAACAAGATCCTCAAGGACGTCATCAACCGCTCGCAGCAGATGATGGGCAAGGACGCCGATTACGTCCCCGGCTGGGACTGCCACGGCCTGCCCATCGAGTGGAAGATCGAGGAAAAATACCGCGCCGAGGGCAAGGACAAGGATGCCGTCGATCCGGTGGAATTCCGCGAGGAATGCCGACAGTTCGCCCAGAAATGGGTCGATATCCAGCGCGAGGAATTCAAGCGCCTGGGCGTCGAGGGCAATTGGGCGCAGCCCTACACTACCATGGCCTATGCGGCGGAAGCGCAGATCGTGCGCGAGCTGACCAAGTTCGTCATGAATGGCGGGCTCTATCGCGGCGCCAAGCCGGTGATGTGGTCGGTGGTCGAAAAGACCGCCCTGGCCGATGCCGAGGTGGAATATCACGACCACACCTCGATCACCATCTGGGTCAAGTTCCCGGTGGTGACCGCCGGCCTGCCCGAGATCGAAGGCGCCTCGGTGGTGATCTGGACCACCACGCCCTGGACCATGCCCGGCAACCGCGCCGTCGCCTTCGGTCCCGAGATCGAATACGGCGTCTATGAAATCGAGACGGTGGCCGAGGACTCGCTGGCCAAGTCCGGCGAGCGCCTGGTCCTGGCCAAGGCCCTGGCGGAGAAAGTGCTGAACGACGCCAAGGTCACCGGCTTCCGTCAGGTGGCCGAGGTCGCGGGGGCGTCCCTGGCCGGCACCATCCTGCATCACCCCTTGCGGGCGCGGGGCTTTGACTTCGACGTGCCGATGCTGGGCGGCGACTTCGTCACCGACGAGGACGGCACCGGCTTCGTCCATATCGCCCCCGGTCATGGCGAGGACGACTGGCATCTCGGCACCGCCCACGGCATCCCCGTTCCCGACACCGTGCAGCCCGACGGCAGCTATTACCCGCATGTTCCGGTCTTCGCCGGCATGAAGGTCCTGGACCAGGGCAAGAACGGGAAATACTACTCGCCCGTCGCCAAGCCGGTGATCGAGGCGATGAAGGAACAGGGCGCACTGCTGCATCACGGCAAGATCGAGCATTCCTATCCCCATTCCTGGCGCTCGAAGGCCCCGCTGATCTTCCGCAACACGCCGCAATGGTTCATCTCGATGGAGAAGAACGATCTGCGCGCCAAGGCCCTGACCGCCATCGACGAGACCCGCTTCGTTCCCGCCCAGGGGCGCAACCGCATCCGCTCCATGGTCGAGGCGCGCCCCGATTGGTGCGTGTCGCGCCAGCGCGCCTGGGGCGTGCCGATCACCGTCTTCGTCAACAAGCGGACGGGCGAGGTGCTGCGCGACGAGGCCGTGAACGAACGCATCATCGCCGCGGTCGCCGAGAAGGGGGCGGATGCCTGGTTCGCCGCCGATCCGCAAACCTTCCTGGGCGAGGCCTACAAGGCCGAGGATTACGAGCAGGTCTTCGACATCCTGGACGTCTGGTTCGATTCCGGCTCGACCCATTCCTTCGTGCTGGAGAACGGCCCCTGGGACCTGAAATGGCCGGCCTCGCTTTACCTCGAAGGTTCGGACCAGCATCGCGGCTGGTTCCATTCCTCGCTGCTGGAAAGCTGCGGCACCCGTGGCCGCGCGCCCTATGAGGCCGTGCTGACCCACGGCTTCGTGCTCGACGAGCAGGGCCGCAAGATGTCCAAGTCGCTGGGCAATGTGGTCGCGCCGCAGGAAGTGGTGGACGAATCGGGGGCCGATATCCTGCGCCTGTGGGTGGTCGGCTCGGATTATTCCGACGACCTGCGCATCGGCAAGGAAATCCTGAAGTCGCATGTCGATGTCTATCGCCGCCTGCGCAACACGCTGCGCTATCTGCTGGGCAGCCTGGACGGCTTCACCGAGGACGAGCGCCTGCCGGTCGAACAGATGCCCGAACTGGAACGCTGGGTGCTGCATCGCCTGAGCGAGCTGGACGAGGTGGTGCGCAAGGGCTGCAACGACTTCCAGTTCCACGCGCTGTTCACGGAATTGCATAATTTCTGCGCCGTGGACCTGTCGGCCTTCTATTTCGATATCCGCAAGGACTCGCTCTATTGCGACGCAGCGGGCAGCCTGCGCCGCCGCGCTACCCGCACGGTGATGGACCAGCTGTTCCACTGCCTGACGCGCTGGCTGGCCCCCTTCATCTGCTTCACCGCCGAGGAAGCCTGGCTGGCGCGTTTCCCGGGCGAGGACGAGAGCGTGCATCTGCAGCTCTTCCCCGACATCCCGGCTTCCTGGCGCGACGACATCCTGGCGGCACGCTGGGAAGTGGTGCGCGACGTGCGCCGCGTCGTCACCGGCGCCCTTGAGATCGAGCGCAAGGAAAAGCGCATCGGCTCCAGCCTCCAGGCCCGCCCGGCGGTCTATGTCGGCGCGCAGCATCTCCAGGCCCTGCAAGGGCTGGATCTGGCCGAGATCGCCATCACCTCGGGCATCGAGGTGATCGAGGGGGCTGCGCCGGAAGGCGCCTTCACCATCGACGGCATCGACGGCGTGGGCGTGCTGCCCCATGGCGCCGAGGGCGAGAAATGCGAGCGCTGCTGGAAGGTGCTGCCCGAGGTGAAGGAGCATGACCACGGGCATCCGGGCCTGTGCAACCGCTGCGCCGATGCGGTCGACACCCTGATGGCATCCGCCCAATGAGGCCTGCGATGCGCCTGGGGCTGGCTTGCGCCCTGGTGGTCCTGGTCCTCGACCAGCTCACCAAATTCTGGGCGATCGAAGCCCTGCGGCCGGAAGGGGTGGATCACACCCCCTTCTGGTCGCCCATCCGCTTCGAGGTCACGCCCTTCTTCAACATCGTCATGACCTGGAACCGGGGCATCAGCTTCGGCATCTTCAACAATGGCGGCGACCACAACGCCCTGATCCTGTCGCTGCTGTCGCTGGCCATCGTCATCGGCCTGCTGTTCTGGCTGCGCAAGGCTGAAGGGAGGCTGGTGCCGCTGGCCCTGGGACTGGTCATCGGCGGTGCCCTGGGCAACGTCATCGACCGCGCGCGTTTCGGCGCCGTGGCCGACTTCCTGGATTTCCACGCTTTCGGGTATCATTGGCCCGCTTTCAATATAGCGGATGCGGGAATCGTCGTCGGAGCGGGTCTTCTGCTCGTCGATGCCTTGTTCGCGCCACAGGATTCCCCTAAGAATAGCTCTTGACTGAAATAGCCATGACCTTCGTCTTAAGCGGGAAACCATCCATGCGTAGCATTGCCCGGGCCGGGCGCGTCGCTTTTGCCGGCCTCCTTATCGCCCTTACCGCTACGGGCTGCTCCGAAACGCGGAGCGCTCTTGGCTGGGACAAGCAGGTCCCTGACGAATTCGCCGTGGTCTCGCGGGCGCCGCTGGCGCTGCCGCCCGATTACAGCTTGCGTCCGCCGGCTCCCGGGGCGGTGCGCCCGCAGGAAGGCACGGCGCGGGACATGGCCCGCCAGAGCCTGCTCGGCCGTTCCCTGGGGCCGACCACCCAGATCGACCGTGCCGGGCGTTCCGCAGGCGAGATCGTGCTGCTGCGCCAAGCCGGTGCCGACCGTGCCGATCCGGAAATCCGCAGCTTGGTGAACCGCGAATCCGCCGCCCTGGCAGCCGCCAGCGAAAGCTTTACCGACCGCCTGCTCTTCTGGCGTGACCCCGCCCCCGCTGGCGTCGTGGTCGATGCCGCCGCCGAAGCCCGTCGCCTGCGCGAGAACCAGGCCCTCGGCCGTGCCGTCAACGAAGGCGACACTCCGATCATCCAGCGCCGTCAGCGCGGCCTGCTGGAAGGTCTGTTCTAACAGGCTGTCCTGCACCGCATCGTCACCCCCGCGAAAGCGGGGGTCCATGTGGGGGCTTGTAGAGATGCGAGCCGCTCAATACCGATGCCGCGGCAGCATGGATTCCCGCTTTCGCGGGAATGACGATGAAAGCAGGAGTTTTTCTGCATCAGGTTTCGTGATCACGGCAGGGTGACGTTTGCAGCGTTGCCCAGCCGCCGTCTTCACCTTATATCCCGGCAAACATCACCGCCGGGAGGATGGGATGATCCCCAGTTTGCTTGCCCGCGTGGTTCTGCTGGCGACCCTTGTGGTCGGTCTGGCAGGCGCCGCGCGTGCCCAGGTCTTCAACCCCGAAACCTTCACCTTGGATAACGGCATGCAGGTCGTGGTGGTGCCCAACCACCGCATGCCGGTCGTCAGCCACATGGTGTGGTATCGCGTGGGCTCAGCCGACGAAGAGCCGGGCAAGACCGGGTTGGCGCATTTCCTCGAACATCTGATGTTCAAGGGCACCGAGGAGGTCCCCTCGGGCGAGTTCTCCCGTATCGTGGCCCGCCATGGCGGGCGCGATAACGCTTTTACCAGCTACGACTATACCGGCTATTTCCAGAACATCGCCGTCGAGCATCTGGAAATGGTCATGCGGATGGAAGCCGACCGCATGACCAATCTGCGCCTGGACGAGAACGAGGTGCTGACGGAACGGGACGTGGTGCTGGAAGAGCGCCGCTCGCGCACCGACAACAATCCCAGCGCCCTGCTGTCCGAGCAGAGCAACGCCGCCCTCTATCTGCTGCATCCCTACCGCAATCCCATCATCGGCTGGGAGCGCGATATCCGTGGTTTGAGCCGCGAGGATGCGCTGGCCTTCTATGAACGCTGGTATGCCCCAAACAACGCCATCCTGGTGGTGGCCGGCGACATCACCGCCGAGCAATTGCGCCCCCTGGCCGAACGGACCTACGGCCGCATTCCGGCGGGCGAGGTGCCCGAGCGCATCCGTCCCAGCGAGCCGCCCCATCTCACCGAGCGGCACCTGGTGATGCATGATGAACGCGTGCAGCAGCCGTCCTGGTCGCGGCGCTATATCGCGCCCAGCTACAATACCGAAGACAGCGACCTCGCCTATCCCCTGCAGGTCCTGGCCGAGGTGATCGGCGGCGGCAGCACCAGCCGGATCTATCAGTCGCTGGTGGTGCAGCAGGGCTTGGCCGTCTCGGCGGGGGCCTGGTACAACCCGACGGCGGTGGATACCGGCTCCTTCGGCGTCTTCGCCAGCCCGCGCCCGGGCATTGAGATGGACCAGCTGGAAGCGGCCATGGACGAGGAATTGCGCCGCATCCTGGTCGAGGGCCTGCCCGACGGTGAGATCGAGCGCGCCAAGACCCGCCTGCGCGCCGCCGTCGTCTATGCCCGCGATTCCCTCCATACCGGTGCCCGCGTCCTGGGCGAGGCCCTGGCGACCGGCCAGAGCGTCGAGGATGTGGAAGCCTGGCCCGAACGCATCGCCGCCGTGACCGACGAACAGGTGATCGAGGCCGCGCGCCGCGTTCTCGAACCGACCCGTTCCGTTACCAGCATCCTGCTGCCCGCACGGGCGCAGCAGGCCGGCGAAACCGATGAACAGGGCTGAGGGAGGGATGACGATGTTGAAGAAAGCCTTTTTCGCCCTCGTCCTGCTGTTGCTGCCGGTGCTGCCCGCCCAGGCCGCCGTCCAGGTGGAACGTGTTACCAGTCCCGGCGGCATCGAGGCCTGGTTGGTGCGCGACCATACCAATCCCATCATCGCCGTCGAGTTCGCCTTCCGCGGCGGTGCGGCGCTGGATCCCGAGGAGAAGGCCGGTTTGGCCAATATGGTTTCCGGCCTGCTCGACGAAGGCGCGGGGGACATGGATTCCCTGGCCTTCCAGCGCCGCCTGGAAGACCTGGCGGTGCGTCTCGGTTTCTCGGCGGGGCAGGATAATTTCACCGGCCGCTTGCAGACGCTGACCGAGAACCGCGACGCCGCCTTCGAGATGCTGCGCATGGCCCTGACCGCGCCGCGTTTCGATGCCGAGCCGGTCGAGCGCATCCGCAACCAGATTCTGGCCGGGCTGCGCCGCGAATTGCAGGACCCGAATACCGTGGCCTTCCGGGAATGGTACCGCGTCGTCTTCCCCGGCCATCCCTATGGCCGCCCGGTGCGCGGCTCGCCGGAAACCGTGCAGGCCATCACCGCCGACGACCTGCGCCAGTTCGTCAGCCGCCAGTTCGGCCGTGACAATCTGGTCATCGGCGTGGTCGGCGACATCACGCCCGAGGATCTGGGGCCGCTGCTGGATGCCACCTTCGGCGACCTGCCGGCCGAGGTCAGGCCCGCTTTGGCGCCGGAGGTCGAGCCGCAGCTCAGCGGCGAGGTGACGGTGATCCAGCGCAACATCCCGCAAAGCGTCGCCGTCTTCGGCGAAGAGGGGATCGACCGCCAGGACCCGGACTTCTACACCGCCTATCTGCTGAACTACGTCATGGGCGGCGGCAGCTTCTCGTCCCGCCTGATGGAAGAGGTCCGGGCCAAGCGCGGTTTGGCCTATTCCGTCTACACCTATCTGCAAAGCATGGACCGGGCGGCCATCATGGGCGGCGCCGTCGCCACCGCCAATCCGCGTCTTGCCGAATCCATCGACCTGATCCGCCAGGAATGGCAGCGCATGGCCGAGCAGGGGGTGAGTGAAGAGGAACTCGAGAACGCCAAGACCTACATCAAGGGCTCCTTCCCGCTGCAACTGGACAGCACCGGCAGCATCGCAAGCATGCTGGTCTCGATGCAGATCGACGACCTGGGCATCGACTACCTGGAAAAGCGCAACGAATATTTCGATGCCGTCACCCTGGACGACATGCGCCGAGTGGCCCAGCGCCTCTATCAGCCCGAACGGCTGACGGTGGTGGTGGTGGGCGACCCGGAAGGCCTGTCCGCCGCCGCGCAATAACGGCAGAAGAGGGGCGGGCCTTGCGGTCTCGCCCCTCTTTCGGAGCGATCCGAAGAAAAAATCGCAGCCCTTGCGAAAAGGGCTTGTGGAGGGCAAATGGCCTTGGTATAAGGCGCCTCCCTTGCACGGGGGTGTAGCTCAGTTGGTTAGAGCGCTGGCCTGTCACGCCAGAGGTCGCGGGTTCGAGCCCCGTCACTCCCGCCACTTTCCAGGCCTTGCTGGCTCAAGGCTCGTTGCATGCAACTCCGGCCGTTGGCCCCGCCGCTGCGCCCGTGCTATGTAGACGGCTGCTTTCCGCCGATACACTGACAGCACCTTGAGCAAAATTCCTCTGGACCATTCCACGCATCTTCTGGTGCGCCGCCTCTTCGCCGAGGGCATCCGCCCTTATGTCGGCAAGATTCTCCTCGCTTTTCTGTGCATGGCCCTTGCCGCCGGTTCGACCGCGGCCACGGCCTGGCTGATGGACCCGGTGGTCAACAAGGTCTTCGTCGAGCGCGACGAGGCCATGCTGTGGCCCGTGGGCGGGGCGGTGATCCTCACCTTCCTGATCAAGGGCCTGTCGACCTACGGCCAGTCGGTCCTGATGTCCCAGGTCGGCCTGCGCATCATCACCGACATGCAAAAGCGGCTGTTCAGCCATCTGCTGCAGATGGATCTGGCCTATTTCCACGCCACGGCGACGGGCAAGCTGATCGCGCGCCTGACCAACGACATCAACATGATGCGCGGCGCCGTCTCCAATTCCCTGACGGGGCTGGGCAAGGACGCGCTGTCGGTGATCTTCCTGGTCGCCGTGATGTTCTACCAGGACTGGGCGCTGGCGGCCGTCAGCTTCTTCGTCTTCCCGCTGGCGATCCTGCCGATCCAGCGCCTGGGCCGCCGCATGCGCCGCGTCACCGCGAATACCCAGGAAGAGGTCGGCCGCTTCATGACCGCGCTGGAGCAGAGCTTCCAGGGCATGCGCGTGGTCAAGGCCTATGGCATGGAAGCCTATGAGCGCAGCAAGGTGGGGTCGCTGATCGACACCATCTTCAAGCTGACCTATCGCGCCTCGCGGACCCGTGCCGCGTCGAGCCCGATCATGGAGACGCTGGGCGGGCTGGCGGTTACCGTGGTCATCGTCTATGGCGGCAGCCGCGTCATCGCCGGAGAGACGTCGGCGGGTGCCTTCTTCTCCTTCGTTACCGCGCTGATGCTGGCCTATCAGCCCCTGAAGTCGCTGGCCAACCTCAACACCAGCCTGCAGGAAGGCCTGGCCTCGGCGCAGCGCGTCTTCGAGATGCTGGACCTGAATCGGAACATTACCGAGAAGGCGGATGCCAAGCCCCTGGTGCTGAAGGGCGGGGCGGTTTCCTTCCGCGACGTCTATTTCGGTTATCGCGGGGCGGAGGACGAGCGTCCGGCCCTGAACGGCCTGTCTCTCGAGGTGCCGGCCGGGCGCACCGTGGCCCTGGTGGGGCTGTCGGGGGCGGGGAAGTCGACCGTCCTCAACCTCATTCCGCGCTTCTATGACGTCAACAGCGGTTCGGTGACCATCGACGGCCAGGACGTGCGCGACGTCACCCTGAACTCGCTGCGCGAGGCCATGGCCCTGGTCAGCCAGGAAATCACCCTCTTCGACGATACCGTCCGGGCCAATATCGCCTATGGCCGCCCCGGGGCGACGGAGGCCGAGATCGAGGAGGCCGCCCGCCATGCCGCCGCCCATGACTTCATCATGGCGCTGCCCCAGGGCTATGACACCATGGTCGGCGAGAAGGGCATCAACCTCTCGGGCGGCCAGCGCCAGCGCTTGGCCATCGCGCGCGCCATGCTGCGCAACGCGCCGATCCTGCTGCTCGACGAAGCGACCTCGGCGCTGGACACCGAGTCCGAGCGCCATGTCCAGGCGGCCCTGGACGCCTTGATGAAGGGCCGCACCACCATCGTCATCGCTCACCGCTTGTCCACCGTGGTCGGCGCCCATATCATCCACGTGATGGATCAGGGCCGTGTGGTGGAAAGCGGCAATCACGAGGAATTGCTGGCCAAGGGCGGCGTCTATGCCCGCCTTTACTCCCTGCAATTCGCCGCCGAACCGGCTCCGTCGGAGGGCTGAGCCGTGTTGAAGAGGATGCTGAAGACGTTCACGCGCTCGGACGGCGTTCGTGCCGCCTTGTGCTGGTTGGGCTCGCTGTATATCCGGCTGGTCATGAAGACGGGGCGCTGGGAGGTGGTGAACGGCCATATCCCCGCGGCCTATTGGGATGCGGGCAAGCCCTTCATCCTGGCTTTCTGGCATGGCCGCATCTTGATGATGCCCTATAGCTGGCGCCGGGGCGTGCCGATCAACATGCTGATTTCCCAGCATCGCGACGGCCAGCTGATCGCCCGCACCGTCTCGCATTTCGACATCGACACCATCGCCGGTTCCAGTTCCAAGGGCGGCAGCGGCGCCTTGCGCGCCATGCTCAAGGCGCTGAAGGCCGGGCAATGCGTGGGCATCACGCCCGACGGTCCGCGCGGGCCGCGCATGCGGGCCTCGGCGGGGATCGTCAATATCGCCAAGATGGCGGGCGTTCCCATCATCCCCGCGACCTTCTCGGCCAAGCGCAGCCGCGTTCTGGGCAGTTGGGACCGCTTCATGGTGGCGCTGCCCTTCTCGAGGGGCGTCTTCGTCTGGGGCCGTCCGTTGGAGGTGCCGCGCGATACCAGCGAGGCCGGGCTGGAAGCTCTGCGCGAGGAGGTGGAGGGACGGCTCAACGCCATCACCGCCGCGGCCGACCAGCGGATGGGGCATGAAGCCGTCCTGCCCGCCGAGAAGGTGCAAGAGGCCGGAACGTGATCCTGTCGCTCTATCGCGGCTTGACGGAATTGGGGGCGCCGCTGCTCTCCCTCTACCTCAACCGCCGTCTGGCGCGGGGCAAGGAGGATGCGGCACGTTTTCCCGAAAGGCTGGGCCAGCCAAGCCTGCCGCGCCCCGAGGGGCGGCTGGTCTGGCTGCATGCCGCCAGTGTCGGCGAAAGCCTGTCGGTGCTGCCGCTGATCGAGCGCCTGACGGCCGAGCGTGGCCTTTCGGTGCTGATCACCACCGGCACCGTGACCTCGGCCCGGCTGATGGCCGAAAGGCTGCCTGCCGGGGCACTGCATCAATATATTCCCGTGGACCGGCGCGCCTATGTGGCGCGTTTTCTCGATCATTGGCGGCCCGACCTGGCGCTGTGGGCGGAATCCGAACTGTGGCCCAACATGTTGGCCGAAGCGCGCGCCCGTCGCCTGCCCATGGTGCTGATCCAGGGGCGGATGTCGGCGAAATCCTTCCGCAACTGGCGCCGTGCGCCTTCCTTCGCCGCCGAGATGCTGTCGTCCTTCGCCCTGTGCCTGGGGCAGACGCCGGAAGACGCCGCCCGCCTGCGCGAGCTGGGCGCGCGGGAGGCCGATTGCGTCGGCAACCTGAAACATGCCGCCCCGCCCTTACCGGCCGAGGAGGGGGCGCTGGCGGAGGTGCGGCGCCTTCTCGGTGGGCGTCCGGTCTGGCTGGCGGCCAGCACCCATGACGGCGAGGAGGCCCTGGCCGCCCGCGTTCATCGCCGCCTCGCCGCCCGTCATCCCGGCCTGCTGACGGTGGTGGTGCCCCGTCATCCCCAGCGCGGCCCGCGCATCGCCGAGGACTTGGCGGCGCAAGGCCATGCCGTCGCCCTGCGCTCGTCCGGCGCGGCCGTGGAGGCGGGGACGGAAGTCTACCTGGCCGATACCCTAGGCGAATTGGGCCTGTTCTACCGCGCGGTGAAGCTGGTCTTCGTCGGCAAGAGCCTGGGGGCGTCCGGCGGGCAGAATCCGCTGGAACCGGCACGTCTGGGCTGCGCCGTGCTGTTCGGCCCGAACATGGGCAATTTCGCCCCTGCGGTGAAGCTGCTGCTGGACCGGGGGGCGGCCTGCCAAGTGGCGGACGAGGCGGCCCTGGCCGAGGCCCTGGACCGCCTGCTGGCCGACCCGACGCAAGCCGCGGAGATGGGCGAGCGCGGCCGCGAGGCCGGTCTTGCCGAGGCCGGGGCGCTGGACGCCCTGCTGGCCCGGCTGTCGCCCTGGCTCGACGGCCTGGAGGAAAAGGCGGTCCATGCGGGCACCTGACTTCTGGGCGCGTGACGGCGCCTTGCCTCGCCTGCTGTCGCCGCTGGGCTGGCTTTATGGAACCGCCGGGGCCCTGCGCCAAGCGTCCGCCACGCCCCTGCGCCTGGACGTTCCGGTGATCTGCGTGGGAAATATCACGGCCGGCGGGGTGGGCAAGACACCCGTCGCCCTTTCCCTGGCGCGTCTGCTAACGGATTCGGGGCGGAGGCCACATTTCCTCTCGCGCGGCTATGGCGGGCGTCTGGCCGGGCCGGTGCGGGTCGATCCACAAATCCATGGCTATCGCGATGTAGGCGACGAACCGCTGTTGCTGGCCCGTGCAGCCCCCTGCTGGATTTCCCGCGACCGCGCCGCCGGAGGCCGCGCCGCCCAGGAAAACGGGGCGGGCGTGGTGATCATGGATGACGGCTTCCAGAATCCGTCCCTGGCGAAGGACCTGTCTCTGGTGGTGGTGGATGGTGCCACGGGCTTCGGCAATGGGCGGGTGATTCCCGCCGGTCCCCTGCGCGAGCCGGTGGCGCGCGGCTTGTCCCGTGCTTCCGCTTTGGTGGTGGTGGGACCGGACCGCTGCGGCCTTGCTGCCCTGGCGCGGCATGCCGGGCTGACGCTGCTGCGCGCCGGCATGGTGCCGGGCCCGGAGGCCGCGGCCCTGGCGGGCAAGCGCGCCGTCGCCTTCGCAGGGATCGGCCGCCCGGCCAAGTTCTTTGACACCTTGCGCGGACTGGACGTCACGCTATTGTCCTGCCATGCCTTCGCCGATCACCATCCCTTCACCCGTGCCGAGATCGAGACGATCCTGGAGGAAGCCCGCAGCCAGGAGGCCATCGTCTTGACCACGGCCAAGGATTTCGTGCGCCTGCCTCAGGATCTGCGCCCGCATGTGGGGGTGCTGGGGATCGAACTGCGCTGGGAAGACGAGGCGGCATTGCATCATGTGTTGAGGAAAGCCTGGGAGAGAGACGGGAATGAATAAGGGCGGCTTGCGCAATTTCATGCTGGCCGTGCTTGGGGTCGTGGGCTATGGGCTGTTCCGCATTCTGCCGCTGGACTGGGCCTCGGCCCTGGGATCGGCCATCGGCCGTCATATCGGCATGCGGATGAGCGTGACCCGGCGCGCGCGGCGCAATCTGGCGCGCGCCTTTCCCGAGAAAAGCGAGGCCGAGCGCGAGAAGATCGTGCGGGATATGTGGGACCATCTCGGCCGCTGCCTGGGCGAATTCTCCCAGATCGATCGCATCCTGAAATCCGACCGGGTCGAGATCGTCGGGGCGGAATATCTGGAACAACTCCGCGACGACGGCAAGCCGGGGCTGATCGTCTCCGGCCATATCGGCAATTGGGAGGTGGGCGCCAACCTGCCTCACCAGCGTTACGGCCTGCGTCTGCATTTCATCTTCCGGGCGGCCAACAACCGCTGGGCCAAATGGCTCTACGAGCGCCGCACCGTGGAAGATGCCGGCGAGATGATTCCCAAGGGATCGAGCGGGGCAAGGCGGGCGGTGCAGCTGCTCAAGCAGGGCGAGCATATCGGCATGCTGGTGGACCAGAAGATGAATGACGGCATTCCCGTTCCCTTCTTCGGCCGCGACGCCATGACCGCCCCGGCCCTGGCGCAGTTCGCCTATAAATTCGATTGCCCGATCCTGCCCGCCCGCATGGAACGCCTGGGCGGCGCCCGTTTCCGCTATACCATCTTCCCGCCCATGGACCTGCCCCATAGCGGCGACCGCCATGCCGATATCCTGGCGGCCATGACCCAGGTCAACGCCACGCTGGAAAGCTGGATCCGGGAGCGCCCGGATCAATGGCTGTGGCTGCACCGCCGCTGGCCGGATTGAGGTCTCCGGAGAGGAGCCTTGGATCCCTTCTCGCCCATGGTCCGTATCCGCAAGGCGCGTCCCGCAGACGCGGAACGGCTGCCCGAGGTGGAACGTTCGGCCGGCAAGGCTTTCCTGGCCATCGCCGATCTGGCCTGGATCGCGGATGACGAGGTGCAGTCGGCCGAGCGGCATCTGGAACTGATCGCCGGGGGCTTTTCATGGGTCGCGTTCGACGGGGAGGATGTCCCGGTCGGTTTTCTGAGTGCCGAGAAGTGCGGGAACCGGCTGCATCTCTGGGAGCTTGCCGTCGCACAGCGGCATCAGGGACAGGGGATCGGCCGCAGGCTGCTCCAGCAGGCAGTCGAGGCGGCAAGATCAGATAGCCTCGAAGCCGTGACCCTGAGCACCTTCCGGGACGTTCCATGGAACCGGCCCTTCTACGAAAGGCTCGGCTTCCGGACATTGGAGGCGGGCGAGATGCCTGCCGCCCTTCAGGCCGTTCTCGACGAGGAAGTGGCGCGCGGTCTTCCCGGCGAAAGACGATGCGCCATGATGCTCGCCCTGCGCTAGGTCCCCTGTTTCCCTAATGGGTGGCGGGGGAAGGGAGATACTGGCCGATATCCACCTCGTCGATCTGTTCGGGGGCTAGGAATTTCTCCGCATATTCCTTATAGACGCCGGAGGTCAGGAACAGCGCGAACAGGTCCGGGTCGATATGCTGGTCCTTGCACATGAAGGACATGATCCGGATGCTTTCGCTCAAGGTCTTGGCCTTCTTATAGGGGCGGTCGGCGGCGGTCAGGGCCTCGAAGATGTCGGCGATGGCCATGATGCGTGCCGGGATGGAAAGCTGCTCGCGGGTCAGGCCCTTGGGATAGCCGGTGCCGTCCATTTTCTCGTGATGGCCGCCGGCATATTCCACCACGCGCTTCATACCCTTGGGGAAGGGCAGTTGGGAGAGCATGTCGATGGTCACGACGATATGGTCGTTGATGATCTTGCGCTCTTCATCGGTCAGGGTGCCGCGCGCCACCGACAGGTTCTTGACCTCGTCCTCGGTCAGCAATGGGGCTTCTTCGCCATCCGGACTAGTCCAGCGCAGGGCGGCGATGCGATTCAGGCGTTCCAGCTTGTCGGGGGCCATGAACTCGCCGCCGATATTGATGGTCCGCAGGAAAGTGCAATCTGCCTCCAACTCGGCCAGATGGGTTTCCAATCCGGCCTTCAGGGCTTCGGCATCGCCGCCCTGGGCGAGGGCTTTCCAGTATTCCGCCTCGGCCCGGGCCTTCAGCACCTCGAAGCGTGTGGCGACCTCGTGAATGCGGTCGTGGACGGTTTCCAGCTTGGTGGATTTGTCCATGACGTGGTTGGGGGTGATCAGCTTGCCGCAATCGTGCAGCCAGCCCGCGATATGCAGTTCGTACCAGCCTTCGGCGTCCAGGTCGAAATCGGCGCAGAGCCCGTCCTTGGCCTCGACGGCGGCGCGGGCCAGCATCTCGGTCAGTTGCGGCACGCGCTGGCAATGGCCGCTGGTATAGGGCGACTTGGCGTCGATGGCGTGGGCGATGACCTGGATGAAGGAATCCAGAAGGTCGCGCTGCCCCTGGATCAGGTATTGGTTGTCGAGTGCCACGGCGGCTTGCGAGGACAAGGCTTCGATCAGCGGCACGAAGGCGGGGTCGAAGGGAATGACCCGGTCGAATTCGTCGCGTGCATTGATCAGCTGAAGGACGCCGATCACTTCGTTCTTGTGGTTGCGAAGAGGCACGGTCAGGAAGGATTGCGAGCGGTAGCCGGTGCGCTCGTCGAAGGCCTTGGTTCCCGAGAAGTCGAAATCCTCGGCCGAATAGGCATCGGCGATGTTGACGGTCTTGCCGTTCAGCGCCGTATGGGTGGCGACATTGTGATGGTTGGGTCTGCCCTCGGCATCGAACAGGGACAGGGGCGGGTAGGGGATCTCGGCCCCCGTGGTCCCGCCCATGGCGATATTCAGGCTGTCGTTGCGCATGATGGCGAAGCGCAGCCCCTGCTCGTCGTCCGTGCGAAGATAGAGCGTGCCGCCGTCGGCCCGCGTCATCTCCTTGGCGCCCATCAGGATCGTCTCGATCAGGCGGGCCTTGTCGCGCTCGGCGGAGAGCGCGATGCCGAGTTCGATGACCTTCCGGTAATGCTGGTCCGGATCAAGAAAAAGCCGCGCCTGTGCCGTCATGCCCCCAGTCCCCCCTCTGCAAACCCTGGAGAGGAAGAGTAGCGTCAAAAGTGAGGAACAGGAAGCCACCTAGAGATGATAGTTTCGCCGCATCAATGGCTTGACGGCGGCGGCTATCGCCGCTTGATTGGCGCGGGAACAAGAGAGCGGATTTTTCCATGCCCTATTCTTCGCTGCGCGACTTCATCGACCGTCTTGAGCGGGATGGCCGTCTGGTCCGGGTTTCGGCGCCGGTCTCGCCGGTGCTCGAGATGACGGAAATCCAGACGCGCCTGCTGGCCGAAGGCGGCCCGGCGGTGCTGTTCGAGGATGTGCGCCGTCCCGACGGCAGCGCCTATGACATGCCGGTCCTGGTCAACCTGTTCGGCACGGTCGAGCGTGTCGCCTGGGGCATGGACCGCGAGCCGCATCAGTTGCGCGAGGTGGGCGAGACCCTGGCCTTCCTGAAGCAGCCCGAACCGCCGGGTGGCTGGCGCGAGGCGGTGGAGATGCTGCCGCTGCTCAAGACCGTCATGTCCATGCGGCCCAAGACGGTGTCTTCCGCGCCCTGCCAGGAAGTGGTGCTGACCGGCGACGACGTGGATCTGTCGCGCCTGCCCATCCAGAGCTGCTGGCCGGGCGAGCCCGCGCCGCTGATCACTTGGCCGCTGGTGGTGACGCAAGGCCCCAATCCCAAGGGCAACCGCTCGGACGCCTTCAACCTGGGCATCTACCGCATGCAGGTGACGGGGCGCAACACCACGCTGATGCGCTGGCTGAAACATCGCGGCGGGGCCCAGCATTACCAGCGCTGGGCCAAGGAAAAGCGCGAGCCCTTGCCCGCCGCCGTGGTCATTGGCGCCGATCCGGGCACCATCCTGGCGGCCGTCACGCCGGTTCCCGATACCTTGTCGGAATACCAGTTCGCGGGATTGCTGCGCGGCCGCAAGGTCGAGCTGGTGGATTGCAAGACGGTGCCGCTGAAGGTGCCCGCCACCGCCGAGATCGTGCTCGAAGGCCATGTCATGCTCGACGAGTTCGGCGACGAGGGCCCTTATGGCGACCATACCGGCTATTACAACTCGGTCGAGCCCTTCCCGGTCTTCCGCGTCTCGGCCATCACCATGCGCCGCAAGCCGATCTATCTGTCCACCTTCACGGGCCGTCCGCCGGATGAGCCCAGCGTGCTGGGCGAGGGACTGAACGAGGTCTTCATTCCGCTGCTGACCCAGCAATTCCCGGAAATCGTGGATTTCTGGCTACCGCCGGAGGGATGTTCCTACCGCATAGCGGTGGTCTCCATGAAGAAGGCCTATCCCGGCCATGCCAAGCGCGTGATGATGGGGGTGTGGTCGTTCCTGCGCCAGTTCATGTACACGAAATTCGTCATCGTGGTGGATGACGATATCAATTGCCGCGACTGGAAGGAGGTCATGTGGGCGGTCTCGACCCGCATGGACCCGGCCCGCGACATCACGGTGATCGAGGGCACGCCCATCGATTACCTGGATTTCGCCTCGCCGGAATCCGGGCTCGGCGGCAAGCTGGGCATGGATGCCACCAACAAATGGCCGCCCGAAACCCATCGGGAATGGGGCGAGAAGATCCGCATGGACCAGGATGTGATCGACGAGGTCAGCCGCAAATGGTCCAGCTATGGTTTGCCCGGCAGCGGCAAGCCGATCTGGAAGGATTAGAAAGTGGCCGCCCGGCGGGAGGCGTGATACCGTCGGGCGTTCAGTTTCCTCTCTTGGGCAACCACCAGTCCTGCGGCCCGATGGCTCTGGTGCTGTTGCATTTCCTGTTCGGGTCCTAACCTATTTTCGGAATGGAAGGAGTCCGAGACATGAGCGCCGATTCGCTGAACCTGCTGACCGACCTGATTGCCAAGGCCCGCGCCCGGGGCGCCGATGCCGCCGATGCGGTGCTGGTCAATTCCGCCTCCATGTCCCTGGCCTGGCGCCTGGGCAACATGGAACGCCTGGAACGGGCCGAATCGGGCGATTTGGGCCTGCGGGTCCTGATCGGCAAGCGCCAGGCCATGGTATCCTCGTCCGACCGCTCGGCGGCGGCCCTGGACGAGCTGGTGGACCGTGCCGTGGCGATGGCCAGGACGGTGCCGGAAGACCCGTTCTGCGGCTTGGCCGAGCCCGAGCAATTGGCCCGCGACCTGCCCGACCTGGATAGCTGCGATCCCCACGAGCCCTCGGCAGAGGAATTGGTGGAATGGGTGCGCACGGCCGAGGATGCCGCCCGCGCCGTGCCCGGCGTGACCAATTCGGAAGGCGCCGAGGCTGGCTGGGGCCGCTCGAACGTGGCCGTGGCTGCCAGCAACGGCTTCGCCAATGCCTATTCCGTCTCGTCCTGTTCCTACAGCGTCTCGGTGCTGGCCGGCGGCGGCGAGCAGGGGATGGAGCGCGATTACGACTATTCCGGCGCCGTCTATGCCTCCGACCTGCGCGACCCGGAAGAAGTGGGGCGCAATGCCGGACATCGCGCCGTGCGCCGCCTGGGCGCGCGCAAGATGAAGACCTGCACCGTGCCGGTGGTCTACGACCCGCGCGTGGCGCGCGGCCTGCTGAGCCATCTGTCCGGCGCCATCAGCGGTTCTGCCATCGCGCGCGGCACGTCCTTCCTGAAGGACAAGCTGGGCAAGAAGGTCTTCTCGGACCTGATCACCGTGGTCGATGATCCTCACCGCAAGCGCGGCCTGCGTTCGAAGCCCTGCGACGGCGAAGGCCTGCCCAACAAGCGGCGCAACATCATCGAGAAGGGCGAGCTGACCACCTGGCTGCTGGATCTGCGCTCGGCCCGCCAATTGGGCATGGAAAGCACCGGCCATGCCTCGCGCGGCACTGCCTCGCCGCCTTCGCCCTCGCCGACCAATCTCTATTTCGAGCCCGGTCAGGTGACGGTGCAGGAATTGATCGAGGATATCGCCCAAGGCTTCTACGTCACCGAATTGTTCGGCATGGGCGTCAACGGCCTGACCGGCGACTATTCCCGGGGCGCGGCGGGCTTCTGGATCGAGAATGGCGAGATCGTCTATCCCGTCAGCGAGGTCACGGTGGCGGGCAACCTGAAGGACATGTTCCTCAACATGTCGGCGGCCAACGACCTCGTCTTCCGCTATGGTTTCGACAGCCCGACGGTGCGCATCGAATCCATGACGGTGGCGGGGCTGTAGAGTTCCGGCTGGATAGAGAAAGGGGGGCGGAAAATTTCCCGCCCCCCTTTTTCATGGGTCGCCGCGCCAGCGGCGTCTCGAAGCTTGGGCAAGCGCCCGGGCTATTCCTTCACGGCCTCTTCGCTGCGGGTCCGGGCCCAAACGCTGTCCTCATAGGCGATGTAGCAGTCGATCATGGCGCGATAGATCGCTTCCATCAGGTCCGGATCGGCCTTGTGGCTTTCCGCCAGGCCGCGCACGCGGGTGGCGATGGCTTCGATGCGTTCGGGGACCACCACATTGGCGCGCGTTTCCTTGAAGCCGGCGGCCTGATGGACATAGCCGCTACGTTCGGACAGCAGCGCGACGATCTGGTCGTCCAGACGGTCGATATTGTCGCGAATCTCTTGCAGGCTGTTGCAGATCTTGGCGTTGCCGGGGGCGGCCGTCATGGGGCGGTCTCCTTTGGGGTCAGTAGGCAAGTTCGCGGAAGACGGGATCGACGCTTTCGTTCCAGCGGCCTTTCCAGGCTTCGATCAGTTCTTCGGCCGGGGTGATGCCGGTTTCGGCGGTGTGGCGCAAGGTCTTGAGGAAGACGGTCTCGTCGCGGTCGGTGCTGTTGAGGCGGTTACGGCGGCGCAGGCCTTCTTCCGAGATGTCCAGCACGCGCAGGGCGATGTCCTTCAGGCTGCCGTTGCGGAAGGGCGTCTGCAGGGCGCGGCGCGGAACCTCGCGGCGCAGATGGTCGTGCTCTTCCGGCGTCCAGTCCTTGACCAGGTCCCAGGCGGCGTCCAGGCAGTCCTGGTCGTAGAGCAGGCCGACCCAGAAGGCGGGCAGGGCGCAGAGCTTGCGCCAGGGGCCGCCGTCGGCGCCGCGCATTTCCAGGTATTTCTTCAGCCGCACCTCGGGGAAGACGGTGGTCAGGTGGTCCGCCCAGTCGCCCAGGGTAGGGATTTCGCCGGGCAGGCCGGGCAGGCGTCCTTGCATGAAGTCGCGGAAGGACTGGCCCGAGACGTCGATATATTTCCCGTCGCGATAGACGAAATACATCGGCGTATCGAGGACGTAGTCCACATAGCGCTCGAAGCCCATGCCCTCTTCGAAGACGAAGGGGATGATGCCGCAGCGGTCGGGATCGGTGTCGGTCCAGATATGGCTGCGATAGCTGAGGAAGCCCGACGGCTTGCCCTCGAGGAAGGGCGAACTGGCCCACAGCGCCGTGGCGATGGGCTGCAGGGCCAGCGAGACGCGGAACTTCTTCACCATGTCCGCTTCGGAGGCGTAATCCAGGTTCACCTGCACGGTGCAGGTGCGCAGCATCATGTCCAGTCCCAGCGAGCCGCGCTTGGGCATGTAGTCGCGCATGATCTTGTAGCGGCCCTTGGGCATCCAGGGCGTGTCCTCGCGCGTCCATTTCGGCTGAAAGCCCATGCCCATCAGGCCGATATTCAGGGGCTGGGCCACGGCCTTGATCTGGCGCAGATGCTCGTTCACCTCGCGGCAGGTCTCGTGGATGGTTTCCAGCGGCGCGCCGGAGAGCTCCACCTGACCGCCCGGCTCCAGCGTGACCGAGGCACCGTCGGGGCGGGTCAGGGCGATGGGATTGCCGTTCTCGAAGACGGGTTCCCAGCCGTATTGGCGCAGGCCTTCCAGCAGCGCCCTCACGCCGCGCTCGCCCTCATAAGGCAGCGGACGCAGGTCGTCCAGGGTATAGGCGAACTTCTCGTGTTCAGTGCCGATGCGCCACGAATCCCGGGGCTTGTTGCCCGATTCCAGGTATTCGACGAGTTGCGCCTTGCCGGTGATGGGCTCACCGCTCGGTTTGGCCGGTGCGGACATAGGGGTGCAAAGACCTGTCTTATTGCGATCAGCGGAAAGCGGGACGATCACGCCAGTCGCCGCACCAGGCCTGGAGACAGGCCAAAGCCGCGAGGGCAGCGGTATCGGCACGCAGAATGCGCGGTCCCAGACCGACCGCGGTAGCAAAAGGCAGATCGCGCAAAGCGTCAAGCTCGGATTTGGCGAAGCCCCCTTCGGGGCCGACCAGGACGGCCAGGGATTGGCCGTCCAGCCCGCTTGCCACCTCCGCAATCGGGGCGCCGCCGCCGGTTTCGTCCATGTAGAGAAGGCGGCGCGTGGGGTCCCAATCCGCCAGCAGCTTTTCCAGGGATTCGGGAGGCAACAGCCTGGGAATGCTCAGCCTTTCGCATTGTTCGGCGGCTTCCCTGGCATTCGCAGCCAGACGCTCGGAATTGACCCGCTGGGCGACGGTGTGGCGGGTGAAGACGGGCCCCAGGGCGGAGACGCCGAGTTCGGTCGCCTTCTCTACCACGAAATCGGTCGCATCCTTCTTCAACGGCGCGAAAAGCAGCCACAAATCGGGCTCGGGGCGCTGGGGGCGCAATTGCTCGGCCGGGTGCAGGCTGCCGCCCGATTTCGTCAAAGCGGCGATCTCGGCCCGCCATTCGCCGTCGCGGCCGTTGAAGACCGCCACCTCTTCCCCGGCCTTGGCACGCATGACGGTGTTCAGCCAATGGGCCTGGTCGCGCCCCAAGGCCACTTCCATCCCTTCGGAGAGGGGGGTATCGACGAAAAGACGAAGTTTTGGAGAGGTCTGTGCCATTGGTATCGCTTGAGCCGGTTGCGGAGCCTCCGCTATGTATAGCGTCATGAGCGGCACAAGAACATTGCGCGGCGACATGCCGCTGGACGGCTGGGTCGACCGCTGGGCGCCCGCGCCCCTTCGCCCCTATCTGAAACTGATGCGCCTGGACCGGCCCATCGGGACATGGCTGCTGCTGTTTCCCTGCTGGTGGAGCATCGCCCTGGCCAGTCAGGGAATGCCGGATCTGTGGCTGATGGCCCTGTTCGGCATCGGCGCCCTGATCATGCGCGGCGCCGGCTGCGTCATCAACGACATCGCCGACCGCGATTTCGACGGCAAGGTGGAACGCACCGCCGCGCGCCCGATTCCCAGTGGCCAGGTTTCGGTGAAGCAGGCGCTGGCCTTCCTCGTCCTGCTGCTGCTGCTGGGCTTGCTGATCCTGGTGCAGCTCAACCCCTTCGCCATCGCCCTGGGGGCGGCTTCGCTGCTGCTGGTGGTGCCTTATCCCTTCATGAAGCGCATCACCTGGTGGCCCCAGGCCTGGCTGGGCCTGACCTTCAACTGGGGTGCCCTGCTGGGCTGGGCGGCGGTGACCGGCGGGCTGGGCTTTGCGCCGCTGCTGCTTTATATTGCTGGCCTCTTCTGGACCCTGGGCTATGACACCATCTATGCCCATCAGGACAAGGACGACGACGCCCTGATCGGCGTGAAGTCCTCGGCCCGCAGGTTGGGCGAGGCGACCATGCCCGCCGTCACCGTCTTCTATCTGGTGGCGCTGGCCCTGATCGCCGCCGCCGGCTGGGTTGCCGGGCTGTCCTGGGTCTTCTTCGTCTCCCTGGCGCCCGCCGCCGCCCAGCTGATGTGGCAGGCGCGTACCATGAAGATCAACGATTCGCCCGATTGTCTGGCGAAGTTCAAATCCAACCGATTGTTCGGCTGGCTGCTGCTGGCGGCCATCCTGGCGGGGAGCCTTATTTGACCATTGCCGATCCGGCGGAGTTCATCCGCAGCCATACCGTCGTGCTGGCGCCGCCGGCCGTGCCCGAGATGCGCCTGCATCTGGCGACCGAGCTTACGCCCCTGTGGCTGGCGACCGAAGAGGAGATGGAGACCCAGGGGCTGCCGCCGCCCTATTGGGCCTTCTGCTGGCCGGGAGGGCAGGCCCTGGCCCGGCATATCCTCGACCATCCCGAACTGGTGCGCGGGCGCAAGGTGCTGGACTTCGCCGCCGGCGGCGGGGTCTGCGGCATCGCCGCCGCCCTGGCCGGGGCCGACCGCGTGGATGCCGCCGAGATCGACGGCTTCTCCGTCGCCGCTTTGCGCCTGAATATGGCGTTGAACGACGTGAAGCTGAACATCCTGGCGCAGGATGTGATTGACCAATGGGGAAGCTGGGATGTCATCCTGGCCGGGGATATCTGCTACGAGCGTGCCTTGGCCGACCGTGCCATTCCCTGGCTGCGCAGCCTTGCGGCGCGCGGCGTGCCGGTGCTGCTGGCCGATCCCGGGCGGGCCTATCTGCCCCATCAGGGGCTGGTCGAGCTGGGGCGCTATGCCATTCCCACCAGCAAGGAAGTGGAAGACCGCGAAGTTTGCGACACGAAGGTCTATCGCCTGATGCCGTGACCGTTCGGGGCGGTTGTGACAAAAGGCGGGCATGGCTTGACCCTGGGCCCTTTGTCATCAAAATCGTGGTTCATTTATTCCTTAGAGGAAGCACGATGACCTTGTCCAAGCGCGTTACCGCCCCCCTGGCCGCTCTCTCTCTGCTGGCCCTTGGTGCCTGCTCGAACATGAGCGACATGGAACAGCGGATGTTGTCCGGCGGTGCCCTGGGCGCGGCCGGCGGCGCCGCCGTTACCGCTGTGGCCGGCGGCAGCCTGGTGGGCGGCGCCATCGTCGGCGGTGCCATCGGTACGGCGGCCGGTTACCTGACGGCACCGAAGAACCAGCGCCGCTGAGAATAGGATGCCGAGGGCTCTGCCCTCGGCGCTCCCGTCAAGAGGCATGGCCTCTTGGAATTCCTTAAATCTATTCGTCACCCCCGCGAAAGCGGGGGTCCATGCTGCGGCGCAATGGATTCCCGCTTGCGCGGGAATGACGACTCAAAAAGGGGATACAAGGGCCGAGGCCCTTGGCGGGCCTGGGCAGAGCCCACATTTTTCCGCTTACTGTCCCACCACCGGCAGGACGTCCAGCACGGTTTCCGGGTCCAATCGGACATCGCCCAGGGTCACGCCCCAATGCAGATGCGGTCCGGTGGCGCGGCCCGTGGCGCCGATGGCGCCGATGACCTCGCCGCGCGCGACATGCTGGCCTTCGGTAACAGTGATTTCCGAAAGATGGGCATAGACGCTGTTCAGGCCCTGGCCGTGATCGATCAGCACGGTCATGCCGGTATAGAACAGGTCGGGATGGGCCATCATCACCACGCCGGGGGCGGCGGCGAGGACCGGCGTGCCGGTGGGGGCGGCGATGTCGACGCCGGAATGGGGCGCGCGGGGTTCGCCGTTCAGGATGCGCTGGCTGCCGAAGACGCCCGACCGGCGGCCCTCGGCGGGCTGGGCGAAACCTTCCTGCCAATAGGCGGTATCGACGCTTTGGGCGCGGGCCTTGGCGACCAGGGCGGATTCCGCGCGGATGCGCTTCAGCAATTCGGGATCGGGCGTCACCTGGGATTGCGGCAGGCCGTCGATGCGCTGGATGTCCCAGTCCCGTTTGGCGATGGTCAGTTCCACGCGTTCGGGCGGCTGGCCGGGAGGGGTGATTTCCAGCACGGCCTGGGGCGCGGCATCACGGGCGAAGCCCAGCAGGAAACGGCCGTCCGGCCCCACCGTCACGGGTTTGCCGTCCAGATGGACCTGGGCGGCGGGATCGGTCTGGCCCACTAGCAACCCGCCCTGCTCGGCCCGCCCTTCCAGCACGGGGGCCGCGAAGGCGGGCGCGGCGGCGAGAAGGGCGAGGAGTGCAAGGCCGGTCGTCTTCATCATAAAAGGCTTCCCTGATCGTCGTCCGAGGATGTGCTGCTCTTGCCGCGCCGGGGCCGCTTGAGCGGCGCCGAGGACTGGACCAGGACCGGCAGCGAACCGTCGCTGAAATGGACGGTCAGCGCCGAACGGCTTCCGGCATCGGCCCGTGTGGTCACGGCCTGACCGTCGTTATCTTCCACATAGGCGAAGCCACGCGCCAGCACCCCTTTGTAGGAATAGCTTTCCAGAAGTTTACCCACGCCCGAAAGCGCGGCCTCTCTGTCCGAAAGAAGGCGCCGGGGGCTGTTTTCCAGCCGCCCGCCTAACTGGTCGAGATGCAGGCGGAAGCGTTCGATATAGGCCTCGGTGGCGGCGCGCTTGGCCTTCAGGGCGGCATCCATGGCCGCCGACAGGCGTTCCAGCTTGTGCGTCGCCTCGGCCAGCTGCTCGCGCGGATGCTTCAGGTGGGCGCCCAGCCGCTCGACCTCGGTCTGGCGGCGTTGCAGCAGGTTGGGCATGGCATTGGCCAGGCGTTCCGTGCGATCGTCCAGGCGCTGGGCCATGTCCTCGATGATGCGGCGGGGATTGGGCAGGCCGCGCGCCAGCCCTTCCACCCTCAGGCGCCGCTGGTCGAGGCCGCGTCCCATGCCGCCGGTCAGCCGCGCGCCCAGGTCGCCGACCTGGGCCAGCAATTCCAGCCGCACCGGCACCGCCTTTTCCGCCGCGCCGGTGGGCGTCGGGCAGCGCAGGTCCGAGGCGAAGTCGATCAGCGTGGTGTCGGTCTCGTGCCCCACGGCCGAGATCAGCGGGATCTCCGATTCGGCCGCCGCCCGCACCACCACTTCCTCGTTGAAGGCCCACAGATCTTCCAGGCTGCCGCCGCCGCGCGCGACGATCAGCACATCCGGACGCGGCACCGCGCCGCCCGGCGGCAGGGCGTTGAAGCCGCGGATGGCGGCGGCGACCTGTTCCGCCGCGCCCTCGCCCTGCACGGCCACCGGCCATAGCAGCACATGACGCGGGAAGCGGTCGGCCAAGCGGTGCAGGATGTCGCGGATCACCGCCCCGGTGGGCGAGGTGACGACGCCGATGACATTGGGCAGGAAGGGCAGGGGACGCTTGCGCGACGGGTCGAACAGGCCTTCGGCGGCCAGCTTGCGCTTGCGTTCCTCCAGCAGCTTCAGCAGCGCGCCTTCGCCCGCCAGTTCCATGCTCTCGATGACGAGCTGGTATTTCGAGCGGCCGGGATAGGTGGTCAGGCGGCCCGTGACCACCACCTCCATGCCGTCCTCGGGCTTCAGCCCCAGCCGCATGGCCTGGCCGCGCCAGCAGACGGCGTCGATCACCGCGTCGGCGTCCTTGAGGCTGAGATAGAGATGGCCCGAGGAATGGCGCTTGAAGCCGGAGATTTCCCCGCGCACGCGGACATGGGCGAAGCGGTCCTCGACGGTGCGTTTCAGCGCCTGGGACAACTCGCTGACGGAAAGGGCCGGCTGGTTGTGCTCGGCCTGGGAGGGGATTTCATTTCGGGTCATGATCTCGCCCATATTTATGGTACAAACCGCCCGAGCGATACAATGGAGTTCCTGGGATGAAAGTGCTGGTGGTCGGTTCGGGTGGCCGTGAACATGCCTTGTGCTGGGCGATCAAGTCCTCGCCCCTGTGCGAAGAATTGTTCTGCGCCCCCGGCAATGCCGGCATCGCCGATGTCGCCACATGCCTGCCGGTCAAGGCCGAGGATGTGGACGGGCTGGTCCGTCTTGCCAAGGACAAGGCCATCGATTTCGTCGTCGTCGGCCCCGAGGCGCCGCTGGTCGGCGGCCTGGTGGACCGGCTGGAGCAGGAAGGCATCAAGGCCTTCGGCCCGCGCGCCAATGCCGCCATCCTGGAAGGCTCGAAGGGCTTCACCAAGGACCTTTGCGCCAAATACGACATTCCCACCGCCGCCTATGGCCGTTTCGACAGCGCCGAGGCCGCCAAGGATTTCATCCGCCGGAAGGGCGCGCCCATCGTGGTCAAGGCGGACGGCCTGGCTGCCGGCAAGGGCGTGATCATCGCCCAGAATGTGGACGAGGCCCTGGCGGCGGTGGATGCCATCATGACCGAACGCAGCTTCGGCGAAGCCGGGGCGGAAGTGGTGGTCGAGGAATTCCTGGACGGCGAGGAGGCCAGCTTCTTCGCCATCGTGGACGGCGAGACGGCCCTGCCGCTGATCGCCGCCCAGGACCACAAGCGCGTCGGCGACGGCGATACCGGCCCCAATACCGGGGGCATGGGCGCCTATTCTCCGGCGCCGGTGGTCGACGACGCCATGCAGGCCCGGATCATGGACGAGATCATCCTGCCGACCGTGCGCGGCATGGCGGCCGAGGGGCGCCCCTTCAAGGGCGTGCTGTTCGCCGGGCTGATGATCAACGACCAGGGGCCCAAGCTGATCGAGTTCAACACCCGCTTCGGCGACCCGGAATGCCAGGTGCTGATGGCGCGGCTGAACTCCGACCTGCTGCCGGTTCTGATCGCCGCCGCCGAGGGCCGCCTGGGCGAGGTCGAGCTGAGCTGGTCCGAGCATGTGGCGTTGGTGGTGGTGATGGCCGCCAAGGGCTATCCCGGCAGCTATGAGAAGAACACGGTGATCGGCGGGCTCGACGCCGCCGGTGCGGTCGAGGGCGTGACCGTCTTCCATGCCGGTACGGTGCGCGGCGAGGACGGCTCCATCCGGGCCGTCGGCGGGCGTGTCCTGGGCGTGACCGCGATCGCTTCGACCGTGGCCGAGGCCCGAGAACAGGCCTACAAGGCGGTGGACCTGCTCGACTGGCCGCAGGGCTTCTGCCGCCGCGATATCGCCTGGCGCGCTTTGGAGCGCGACCGGGGCTAAGGATTCAGGTCCTTCTGCATCGCCCAGAGATGGGCGGCGATGAGGGCGCGCCAGGGGGTAAAGGCGGAGAGCCATTCTTCCGCCTGATCCTGGGTGATCTTTTCCGGAGCCCCCAGCAGCGCCTGCAGGTTGCGGCGGACGGCGACATCGCCGTGCAGCGAGCCGTCCAGCCAGCCGAAGCCGCGCAGCAGCGCGTAATTGATGGTCCAGGGACCGATACCGCGCAGGAGCGAAAGCTGCGCGCGGATTTCCTCGACGGGCAGATGACGGAGCCAGCGATCCAGGGGCAGCGCTTCGTCGCGGACCCCCTGGCTGAGGGCCAGCAGCGTCCTGGCCTTGGCCTGCGAATAGCTGGCCTGGCGCAGGTCTTCCTCGCTCATCGCCGCGATGTGGACGGCGTCGGGATGACAAAGCAATCCGCTCGAATGCCGCAGGCCGGCGCGCTGGATCAGCTTGCGGCGGAGCGACAGCGCCGCGCCGACGCTGATCTGCTGGCCGGAGATGGCCCAGGTCAGGGCCTCGAAGGGCGTGGCGGCAAGGGGGACCCGCAGCCCGGCATTGCGCGCGACCAGGGGACCGATCTGGGGATGGGCGCGGAAGGTCGCCTCGAAGTCCTCGACCCGCTGCGTCAGGCCCAGCATGCGCCGGACCATGCCCTCCAATGCCGCCGGGTCCTCGTCCCTGGGCGGGCCGTCGACGGACAGTTCCGCCTCGGCCTGATCGGGATGTAAGCGGATCGTCAGGCAGGCGGGCCGTCCGGTCCAGGTCAGGCCTTTCCGCAGGACGTCCCCGTCGACCCTCTCGGCCAGCATGAGCGGGTCCCGCCTGTGAAAGGCGAGGATGTCGTTCGGGCGGAAGCCCGGCGGAAGCTCGACGGTTATTCTCATCCCCGTGCCTTCTATTCCTCGGCTTCCCGTTCCAGCAGGCTGCGCTTGCGCTCGACGCCCCAGCGATAGCCTGACAATTCGCCGTCGTTGCGTACCACGCGGTGGCAGGGAACCGCCACCGCCAGGGGATTGGAGGCGCAGGCGCTGGCGACGGCCCGCACCGCCTTGGGCGCGCCGATGCGTCGGGCGAGTTCGGTATAGCTGACGGTTTCGCCCGGCGGAATATCCCGCAAGGCCTGCCAGACGCGCTGCTGGAAGGCGGTGCCGCGCAGATCCAGCGGCAGGTCGAGGCCGAGCCTCGGGGCCTCGACGAAGCCCACCACCCTGGCCACCACCTCCGCGAAGGCCGGATCATCCCCGGTCAAATGAGCGAAGGGGAAGCGGTCTTGAAGATCGCGGGCCAGGGCATCGGGGTCGTCCCCCATCAGGATGGCGCAGATGCCGCGCTGGCTCTGGGCCACCAGGATCGCGCCGAGGGAGCATTGCGCGATGGCGAAGCGGATCTGCATGTCCCGTCCGCCGTCGCGGTAGCGCCGGGGCGTCATGCCGAGGATCCGGTCCGCTTCCGCATAGAAGCGACCGCTGGAATTATAGCCCGCATCATAGATCGCCTCGGTCACCGTGCCGCTCCGCCCCAGTTCCGCCTGGAGGCGTTTCTGGCGGGCCGCCGCCGCATAGGCCCGGGGCGTCAGTCCCGTGACGGCCTTGAAGAGGCGGTGGAGATGGGACGGGCTCATCGCGGCCTGTTTCGCCAGCTCCGCGAGGCGGGGCATCTCGTCCGCCGCTTCGATCCGCCGGCACAGCGCGGCGATCCGGGCGGCCTGCAGGGCGGATAAGGGGGGCTGATCCGGGCGGCACCGCTTGCACGGGCGGAAGCCCGCGGCCTCGGCCGAAGCGGGCGTCGGATGGAATTCCACGTTCTCGGGCCGGGCCGGGCGCGCCGTGCAGGAGGGGCGGCAATAGATACCCGTCGTCCTGACGGCATAGACGTAGCGGCCGTCCGCCCCCGGATCGCGGGCCATCACTTCCGCCCAGCGGGGATCGCTGCTGGTCTGCGTAGCGCGGCTTTCGCTTCTCTGGGCCATGGTCTTGCGTCCTTCCAACCTTCAGGGAAATCACCAGGGAAAGGCTAGCCCGCCCGGACGCCGGGGACACTCCGAATCTTGCTTTCTAATCCGGCCGTGGCCGCCGTCTTGCCCCCAAGCGGGGAGCGGTCATCTTAACCTTTCGTGAAAATGGTTTTTTATCCACTCCATTTGTACGGTTTTGCTTTTCCATAATGTCTCTAAGGTCTATCCTAAGGGTGCGGGGGTCCCCGCCCATCCTGACCATTCCGGCTATTCCGAACCGGCAGGATCAGGAACCCGAAGGTCATTTCCTCCCTAGGCCTTTGGATTAAGAGGAGATCGAAATGAGACACCTGATCGCATCCTGTCTCGCCATGGTGATTGCCTTCCCGGTTGCGGCCTATGCGCAGCCGGATTTGCGGGCCCAGGCACAGGATTTCTTTGAACCGATTCCGACCTCCCTCCCGGAAGTGGCTGGCAATGCCATGACCCCCGAGAAGGTGGAACTGGGGTTGAAGTTGTTCTTCGAGCCGCGCCTGTCGCGTAGCGGCATCATCAGCTGTAATACCTGTCATAGCGTCGGCACCGGCGGCGCCGACAACGTGCCGACCTCGATCGGCCATGGCTGGCAGAAGGGGCCGCGTAACGCCCCGACCGTGCTGAACGCCGTGTTCAACACCGCCCAGTTCTGGGATGGCCGCGCCGAGGACCTGCGCACCCAGGCCGCCGGCCCGATCCAGGCCAGCGTCGAGATGAATTCCACCCCCGAACGGGTGATCACCACGCTGAAGAGCATCCCGGCCTATGTGGAAGAATTCTCCCGCGCTTTCCCGCGTGACAAGGACCCGGTGAACTTCAATAACGTAACCGTGGCGATCGAGGCCTTCGAGGCCACCCTGATCACCCCCAATGCCCCCTTCGACCTCTGGCTGAAGGGCGACGACAACGCCCTGACCGACGAGCAGAAGCAGGGCCTGGCGCTGTTCATGGATCGCGGCTGCGTGGCCTGCCATGCCGGCATCAATGTCGGCGGCGACGGCTACTTCCCCTTCGGCGTGGTGGAACGGCCCGGTGCCGACATCCTGCCGCCGGATGACCGCGGCCGCTTCACCGTGACGGAAACCGCTGATGACGAATACGTCTTCCGCGCTCCGTCGCTGCGCAACGTTGCCCTGACGGCTCCCTACTTCCACAGCGGTGGGGTCTGGGATCTGGAACAGGCCGTTGCGGTGATGGCCTCCGCCCAGCTGGGCACCGAGCTGAATGAAAACGAGATCAAGCAGATCACGGCTTTCCTGCACAGCCTGACCGGTGATCAGCCCCGGGTCGTGTATCCGGTGCTGCCCCCCAGCACGCGGGATACTCCCCGTCCGGAATAAGCCCCAGGCTTAGATCGGGAGAAGAGAGGCGGTGGCTTTGGCTGCCGCCTCTTTTTCTTTTTGTTCCCGCTGCCAGGACTGGATCACCGCGACGGCGGCGCGGATGGCCTGCTGCTCGATGGCGATGGCTTCGTGGGTAGGCAGGAAGGCGGTGGTGGCCAGTTTCAGGCGGCCTTCATTGCTCATGGTCAGGCGGAAGACCGGATCGACGCCCGGAATGTCCAGCCCGGCCCGTTTCTCGATCAGCGCGTTATAGCGCCGCGCCACCTCGATATGCGGCGCCATTGCCGTGTCCAGGGCCTGGCGGATGGCGCCTTCGACCTTCTCCGGGGGCAGCCCGCCCTCGAAGACCACGGAGAAGCTGTGGAAGACGTAGCGCTTGAAGAAATTCTCGTTGCGGGCCGGCGCGGTCAGGAAATTGCTGTTGGGGATGACCACGGTGCGGCCGGTGAATTCATAGGACGAACCGTCGGAATAGACTTCCTGCACGGTCACGGACAGCAGGCTCTGGTCGATCACTTGGCCGCGCACGCCGCCCACCTCCACCCAGTCGCCGACGGAAAAGGCGTTGGACGAGGTGCGCAGGATGCCGCCGCTCAGGCACAGGATCAGTTCCTTGGTGGCGACGATGAAGGCCACCACGAAGGCCGTCAGCGACAGGGCGAAGGTGCGCAACTCCGGCGCCCAGATCAGCAGCAGCCCGAAGGCCAGGACCAGCGACAGGGCGTTCTTGACGTTGGACAGGACCCGCCGCCGGTGGTCCGAGATGAAGTCCCCGCCCGAATGCATGGCGCGTATGACCAGACGGCGCAGGACCAGGATCACAAGCGTCAACAGGGCCGAGGCGACCAGGGCATTGGCCGCAACCTTCGAGATCAGGTCGGGGACATACATGATTTCGCCAAGCATGGTGGAAATGCCTTCGTGACTAATCGAACGGTCTTGCCATTCCTTTAATGACAGGACTGCGAAAAAGGGGAAAGCCTCAGCGCCGCGCCCGGAAGAAGGTCCGCAGGATTTCCGCCGCCTCGGCCTCGGCGAAGCCGCCATAGACCTCGGGGCGGTGATGGCAGGTGGAGCGCTCGAAAATGCGCGGCCCGTGGTCGATGCCGCCGCCCTTGGGATCGTAGGCGCCGAAATAGACCCGCCGCAGCCGGGCGAAGGAAATGGCGGTGGCGCACATCGGGCAAGGCTCCAGCGTCACATAGAGGTCGCAGCCTTCCAGCCGGGGCGAGCCCGCCAGGCGCGCGGCGGCGCGCAGCACCAGGATTTCGGCATGGGCCGTGGGATCGAACAGTTCCTCGACCCGGTTGCCGTCTTGCGCGATGACCCGGCCGTCTTGCACCAGCACGGCGCCCACGGGCACCTCGCCGCGCGCGGCGGCGGCGCGGGCTTGCTCCAGGGCCAGGGTCATGAAGGACGAATCGGACATGCAGGCTGTTTACCCGATCCTCATCCCGCTCGCCTAGCATGCTTATTCGGGCGTTGCCCCTGATCCCGTCGCATCGTAGAGTTCGGCCATCATGACAAGCCTCCCTTTGATCGGCATCACCCTGGACAGCGAAGAACCCGGCGGCTACTCGAAAATGCCGTGGTACGCCCTGCGCCAGAATTACTGCGATTCCATTTCCCAGGCCGGCGGCCTGCCGGTGGCCCTGCCCCATGAACCCGATCTGGCCGAGGCCTATCTCGACCGGATCAAGGGCCTCGTCATCACCGGCGGGGCCTTCGACGTGGACCCGGCTTTGTTCGGCGCCGAGACGCGCCACGAGACGGTAAAGCTGAAATCCCGCCGCACCGCCTTCGAGCTTGCCATCGTGCGCGGCGCGGTCGAGCGCGACATGCCGGTGCTGGGCATCTGCGGCGGGCAGCAATTGCTCAACGTCGCCCTGGGCGGCACGCTGATCCAGCATATTCCCGATGAAGTGGCCGATTGCCTGGCCCACGAGCAGCCCAATCCGCGCACCGAGCCCGGCCATGACGTGGTGGTGACGGAAGGCACGCTGCTGCACCGTATCGCCGGAAAGACCCGTATTCCGGTCAATTCCGCCCATCACCAGGCGGTCAAGGCCGTGGCGCCGGGGGCGGTGGTCGATGCCGTCGCCGATGACGGCGTGATCGAAGGCATCGAAATGCCGGGCAAGCGTTTCTGCCTCGGTGTGCAATGGCACCCGGAATACCATATCTCTCCTGCCGATACGGCGCTGTTCGACGCCTTCATGAAAGCCTGCCGCGAATGAGCGAAGACAACGCGTCCCAGGACAAAGGCGCCCAGGAGAAGGGAGAGCGCATCGCCAAGCGCATGGCCCGGGCCGGGCTGTGCTCGCGCCGCGATGCCGAACGCTGGATCGCCGAGGGCCGCGTCGCGGTCAACGGCAAGCGCCTGGACAGCCCCGCCGTGGTGGTCGATGACGGTGATATCGTCACCGTGGACGGCAAGCCCGTCGCCGCGCCCGAACGCACGCGCCTGTTCCGCTATCACAAGCCGGCGGGTCTCGTGACCTCGCACAAGGACCCGCAAGGGCGTCCCACGGTCTTCGACGAATTGCCCGAAGGCCTGCCGCGCCTGATCTCGGTGGGGCGTCTCGACCTCAATTCCGAAGGCCTGCTGCTGCTGACCAATGACGGCGAACTGGCGCGCAAGCTGGAATTGCCCGCCACCGGCTGGATCCGCCGCTATCGCGTGCGCGTCTTCGGGCAGGTCGATCCGGAAAAGCTGGCCGAGCTGGAAAAGGGCATCACCGTCGATGGCGTCAGCTACGGCTCGATCCATGCCACGCTGGACCATCAGCGGCCGTCCAATGCCTGGCTGACCGTCTCGCTGCGCGAGGGCAAGAACCGCGAAATCCGCCGCGTGATGGATTTCCTCGGCTGGCGGGTGACGCGTCTGATCCGCGTCTCCTACGGTCCCTTCCTGCTGGGCGCGCTGGAGCCCGGCATGGTCGAGGAGGTTCCGCCCCGTGTCCTGCGCGAGCAGATCGGCCTCGGCGCCGACAAGACGCCCGAGCAGAAGCGCGCCGAGCGCCTGGCCCGCGAAAAGGCCGCCCAGCCCGAAACCCCGGCCAAGAAGGTCCGCCCCTCGACCCCTTCGGCCAAGCGCGCGCTGAAGCTGATCGAGGAAAGCGAGACCAAGGGGCGGCGCGACCGTCACAAGGACCGCGCCAAGTCTTCTTCTCCAGGCGGCAAGCCCCATGCGAATCGTCGGCGGCCGTCATAAGGGACGGGCGCTGACCGCCCCGCAAGGCATGGAGACGCGCCCGACCTCGGACCGGGCGCGGGAATCCCTGTTCAACATCCTGGCCCATTCCGGCGAGACGCCGCTCCAGGGCGCGCGGGTGCTGGACGCCTTCGCGGGATCGGGGGCCTTGGGCTTCGAGGCCCTGTCGCGCGGCGCGGCCCAGGCGATCTTCCTCGACACCGCCCCGGCGGCCCTGTCGGCGATCCGCGCCAATGCGGCCACGCTGAAGGAAAGCCCGACCATCCTGCGCGTGGATGCCACCAATCCGCCGCCCGCCCCGGCGGCCTGTGACCTGGTCTTCCTCGACGCGCCCTATAACAAGACCCTCTCCGAACCGGCCCTGGCCTCCCTGGCCGCGAAAGGCTGGATCGCGCCCGATGCCGCCTGCATCGTCGAGGTCGCCGCCCGCGAGGATTTCTTCGCCCCGCCCGGCTTCGAGGAATGGGACCGGCGCAGCTACGGCGCGGCGAAGGTGATCTTCCTGCGCTGGGTTGGGGTGTGACAGAGGGATAGAGAGGATCTGGGCTCCGCCCAGACCCGCAAAGGACCTCGGCCCTTTGATCCCGCTTGTTTCGTCACTCCCGCGAAAGCGGGAGTCCATCTCGACGCCGGAAGATGTTGAGGCAGGATGGATTCCCGCTTTCGCGGGAATGACGAAGACATCGAGAGACTCTCTTGAGGGTGGTCAGCGCCCGGCGGAACCCATGTCTGTGCCCCCAAAATCTCTTCCCCTTATCGGCAGGGCCCCCGTCTCGCGCATGTCGCTCAGATAGGCGATGACGGCCTCGATCTCGCGGGCCGACAGGGTCAGCGGCGGCATGCCGCCATGGGGGCGGGCGAGGAAGGCGCGGATTTGTGCGTCGCTGCGGTTCTGGGCGATCTGGGCGAAGGTGGGGGCGGCGTCGGTGCCTTGGGCGGGCTGGCGCAGCACATGGCATTGCACGCACCAGCGCGCGGCGATCTCGCCCCCTTCGACGGCCAGCAGGCTGGGCGAGGGTGTCCGTTCCTGCGCGGCGGCGGGCAGGCTGCCAACGAATCCCCCCAGGATCCCCAGGGCCAGAAACAGAAATTTCATCATTCTTCCATCCTAAAGCCTCAGGACAGGCTTTCAACGGAGCAAAGGAAAGCTATGCTGGAAGGATGAGCAGCATCATTTTCGCCAGCAACAGTCTGGACCGCGCGTCCCATCTCCGTCCCCAGGCCGACCGCCTGATCCATGATCCCCAGGCCCGTATCCTGCCGTTCTGGCAGCTGAAGATCCCCTTGCGTGACGGCATCCTACAGTGGCTGCCGCCCTCCGAGGTGGCGGAGCAGGGCTTGGCGGTCTTCCTCGGCATGGCCGAGGGGCGGCCCCATTTCGCCGTGGAGATTCCAGGCGAGACGCCACCGTCCTGGGGCGAATGGACGGAAGTCCGCATGGCCAGCAGTCAGGTCCGCGCCGACGAGGCGGGCATCCTGGCCCAGGCCCGCGCCCTGCTGGCCTGGCATCAGCGCCACCGCTTCTGCGCCAATTGTGGCGTCGCCACCGATCCCAGCGAAGGCGGCACCACCCGGCTTTGCTCGGCCTGCGGCACCCGGCACTTCCCGCGCACCGATCCGGCGGTGATCATGTTGGTGACCGAGGGCGACCGTTGCCTGCTGGGCCGTTCGGCGAGCTTTCCGCCCGGCCAGTTCTCGGCCCTGGCGGGCTTCATGGAACCGGGCGAGACCATTGAGGCGGCGGTGCGTCGCGAAGTCTGGGAGGAAGCGGGGGTGACCGTGGGCGAGGTGAAGTATTTCGCCTCGCAGCCCTGGCCCTTCCCGGCCTCGCTGATGATCGGCTGCTTCGCCCAGGCCCTGGACGCCACCATCAGCCTGAACGACGCCGAACTGGAACAGGCCATCTGGGTAGACCGCGCCCAGGCCGCCGAAATGCTGGCCCGCGCGGGCAGCGAAGAGTCACCTCGGCTTCCCAACGCGACCGCCCTGGCGTATCATATGGTCAGGGCTTGGTTGGAGCCTTGAACTGCAAGGAAGGAGGACGGGCCATGACCGACTTCATCCGCACCATCGACGCCAAGGGCAGCACCAGCCAAGCGAAATTCGTCAACGAACGGGAAGCCGAGTTCTGGGTGCGTGCCCGTCGCAACCGCCTGCTGGCGGAATGGGCCTGCGGCCTGACCGACGAAAGCAGCCAGAACTATCTGAAGGTCCTGCTCGACATCGATTTCGCGAAGGCCGGGGATCACGACCGCGAGGATTTCCTGCTGGTCAAGATCCGCAACGACCTGATGGGCTTCGGCGTTTTCCTGCCCCTCAGCGAGATCCGGGACATGCTGGAACGCTTCGAGGAACAGGCGCGACGAGAGAAATCAGAGGCCGCCCTGGCCGCCTGAACGGCCTTTGAGCTTGAGCGGACGGGGCCGCAGCGCAGTCACGAGGTTTCGCGGGGCAGCCTGTCCCCCGGCCCGAGGCTGCGCTGCATCAGCACGGTATCGAGCCAGCGCCCGTGCTTCCACCCGACCGAGCGCAGGGTGCCGATGGGCTCGAAGCCCATGCTTTCATGCAGCCGGATCGAGGCGAGATTGGCCGAATCCCCGATCACCGCGACCATCTGGCGGAAGCCGCGCGCCTCGGCCTCCTCGATCAGGCGCGCCATCAAGAGCCGGCCGAGGCCCAGCCCCTTGCAATCCTCGCGGACATAGACGGAATTCTCGACCGTCGCGCCATAGGCCGGGCGCGGGCGATAGGGACCGGCATAGGCGTAACCGGCCACTTCCCCCGCCAGCTCGGCGACGCAGTAGGGATAGCCGCCTTTCAGCAGGGCGGTGCGCCGTGCCTCCATCTCCGTCTCGCTCGGGGGATCGAGTTCGAAGGAGGCGGTGCCGGTCCGCACGGCATGGGCGTAGATCGCCGCGATGGCGGGAATGTCCCTGGCTTCGCAGGGACGCAGGACCGGAACTTCGGAAACGGACATGGGAGGCAGCCTCGGCCGGATGGAAAGGCCGGTATCATGCAATGCCCGCGTCCTGCGGAAAAGCCTCTGCTTCATGGGCGAGGAAGACTGCCGAGTGCTTGCCTGCCCTGCGGAGAAGCCGTGCCCGGCATGCTGTGGGTTTATATTTGCCCTCGCCGGGCGGGCGCGTCCGCGGCCTCAACGGCCGCAGGTCGCAGCATCCGTCACATTTGACGAATGCCGCTCCAGTCATGGGCGCGGCGGATGATGCGCATCCAGTTGCGCGCGGCCTGGAAGGCGCGGGCGCGGGCGGCTTTCCCCTGCTGCCGGTCCGTCACGATGCTGAGGTGATAGAGCAGCGCCCCGGCCAGGGCGTTCGAAGCGCCCGCCGTCCAATAGGCGGCGCGGATGTCCGGTGTAAGGCTGCGTTCCATCCCGAAAGCCGAGAGATAGGTGGCGAACAGCCGGTCATGGATGCGTTGCGCCTCGGCGTCCCAGAAGCAGAGGGATTGCAGCCAGGAACTGACATCCTCCAGCGGCGAGCCCGGACGTGCCCGGCCCCAATCGATGAGGATCGCCTGGAAACCGCCATTGCGCTGGCGCAGCAGGGCATTGCCGGGATGCACGTCGCCATGGATCGGCCTGCATCCGAAGGGCTGCTCGCAGAGAAGCTGGCGGCGCAAGGCCGGCAGGGCCAGGATGACCCGCTCCAGCGCGCGGATGTGGCGGCCCAGCGCGGCATATTCGGGATCACGGCGGCATTGGTCGAGCACGGTCCAGGTGGTCTCGGCCATGTCCGCGAGTTCCGCCTCGTAATTCCAGGCCGGCAGGGCTTGCGCCGCATTCCTGGTGGCGGCATGGAAGCTGCCCAGGCGGTGCATCACATCGGCGCTGGCCGCTTGATCCTGCCAGGGCCAGGCCCTGATCCGGCGGATGGCTTCGAGGAAGATCAGCGCGGAATCCGGCCCCAGCGACTCGACGGCCAGCAGTTCCGGCGCGATCTGCACGGCATGCGCCGCCACCAGCCTTTGATAGACCAGGGCCTCGCGTGCCGCCCGGCCGTCCAATTGCTTGACCACGACACGCAGCATGGTGGGGCGGTTCCGGGGAGTGCGATAGCGCGCCGTGACCAGGGCGACCTCGGTCGCTTCCGCCCCGCCGCCAAGGCGTTGTCGGTCGATGATCAGGTCCTGCGGAAAGCTGCCGGAGCGGGCGGCGATGATGTCTCCGACGGTCTGGCGGATTGTCTCGTCGATATCCATGCTCTTGGAGTCTGGAAAGGCCCGGAGCGTATTCAAGGCCGTTTCCCTTTTCGGGCGCCCTACCGCGAAAGTTGAACTTCTGGGGCAGCGTCATGAACCGTCCCGTGCGGTCTAAATTTCGCCTCAGTTGAAGGTTTTGCGCCATATTTTTCACACAAGGTTGGGCGACGAGGAAGGGCCTGCCCGACAGGCCGGATGACATGGAGACAGACAGGAATGACTTTCGAGATTTCGCGCCGTGCCGCCCTTGCCGCCCCCTTGCTTGCGTTGCCCGTCCTGGGGGCCGGGCAGGCGGTGGCGCGTGAATTGACCGCCCCCGAGATCCAAGCCCTCTTCGCCGAACTCGAGAGCCAGCATGGCGGGCAGCTGGGGGTGATGGTGCATAATCTGGGCACGGGCGCGACGGCCTGCTATCGCGAGGATGAGCGTTTCGCCATGTGCAGCACCTTCAAGGTGCTGGCCGCCGCCTATGTCATGGCCCGCGTCGATCGCGGGCAGGAAAGCCTGGACCGGCGGGTCGTTTTCTCGCAGGAGGATATCGTGAGCTGGTCGCCGGTGACCGAGAAGCGCGTGGGCGGCGAGGGTATGACCATGGCCGAGATCTGCGACGCTTCGATGACCATCAGCGACAACACCGCCGCCAATCTGCAACTCGCCAGCTTCGGCGGCCCCTCGGCCCTGACCGCCTATCTGCGCAGGCTGGGCGACAATGTGACCCGGCTCGACCGCTTCGAGACGGAGCTGAACGAGAATGCCCCCGGCGATCGGCGCGACACCACCACTCCGGCGGCGATGGCCGAGACCTTGCGGAAGATCTTCTTCGAAGACGTGCTGTCCAAATCCTCGCGCGCGCAACTGGCATCCTGGTTCATCGCCAACAAGACCGGCGACAAGCGCCTGCGCGCGGGCTTCCCCGACACCTGGCTGGTCGGCGACCGCACCGGCACCAGCGGCAACGGCGCCGCCCATGCCGTCGCCATCGCCTGGCCCACCGATCGCGCGCCGGTGATCGTCACCTCCTACTACAACAATCCCTCATCCACGGATGAAGTCTGGAATGCAGTGCATGAGGAAGTCGCCCGGATCGCGGCGACGGTGTAGGGGGGCTTTCGGTAAGAGGAAATAAAGGTCCACGGATGGGCACAGATATATGTGTCCATCCGTGTCTCATGAATAAAAGAATGATCGCGGATGGGTGGCATTATATTTTCCTCTAATGCCGCCTGAACGGCTTCTTGGTATCCGGCAATTCAAGTTCGAGGTAAGCCGAGCGGTTATGGCGGATATCGGCCAGCACAAGTGCTGAAAGTTCCGCAGATCACGAAATATGGAAGGTCCCGGATGGATACCGGCATCTTCCTGGACCTTTCCTGCGGGCGGCAAATTCAGCGCATTTTTGCGCTGGCTCAAAGATGGCGCATCTTTTTTCTCTATACTGCCGGTTATGAATGACACAGCTGCCTTCATTCCTCTGCCGGCCGGTATTCGGTTCCTTCTGCTGCCCTTGCCGCTTCCGCCTCTTGGCCTGCTTTTACGGCAAATGGCGACGAGTGTGGGGCGGCGGCAGCCCGGACTCTTTGCCAGGCTAGGCGTCCACGCCGAGAAGAGCTTCCTTCTCGATGTCACCGACCTTCCCTTCGTCTTCCGCCTGGAGCCCCGCCGCGACCGCCCGCATATCGAGCCGCGCCGCCGCGAGGATGCCGGCGCATGGGACGCGCGCATCGCCGGGACATTGAGTGCGCTTCTCGGCCTGGTCCATGGGGCGGCCGATGGCGATGCGCTGTTCTTCTCCCGGGACATCGTCATCGAGGGCGACATGGAGGCCGTGCTGGCATTGCGCAACGCACTCGATGACGCCGAACTCGATCTTTCCGTCGAAGCCGCCGCCGCTTTCGGTGCGGCGGGAGCCGCAGCCGAGCGCATCGCCCGGCGCATTCTGCCGATGGCCTCCCGTGTGACGGGCCTCGCGCTGACGCGCCGTGACAGGAGTTGACGATGGGAAACAAGCTCGAACTCGTGTGCCCCGCCGGTACGCCTGCCGCGCTCCGCACCGCCGTGGATGCCGGTGCGGACAGCATCTATTGCGGCTTCCGCGACGAGACCAATGCGCGCAATTTCCCCGGCCTCAATTTCTCGCCCGAGGAAATGGCGCAAGGCGTCGCTTATGCCCATGCGAAGGGTGCGCGCGTGCTCGTCGCCATCAACACTTTCCCGCGGGCGGGCGCCGCCGAAATCTGGCACAGGGCCGTGGACGAGGCGGCTCGCGCCGGGGCGGATGCCCTTATCCTCGCCGATATGGGCCTCCTCGCCTATGCCGCCGAGCGGCACCCGCAGTTAAGGCGCCATCTCTCCGTGCAGGCGGCGGCGGCGAATGCCGATGCGATCCGCTTCTATGTCGAGGAATTCGGCGTGAAGCGCGTGGTGCTGCCGCGCGTTCTCACCGTGGCCGAGATCGCCGCCATAAACCGCGAGGTGCCATGCGAGACGGAGGTCTTCGTCTTCGGGGGGCTGTGCGTCATGGCCGAGGGACGCTGTTCGCTTTCTTCCTACGCCACGGGCAGGTCGCCCAACATGAACGGCGTCTGCTCGCCCGCGAGCCATGTCCATTACCGCGAGGAAAGGGGCGAACTCGTCTCGCGGCTTGGCGAATTCACCATTGACCGCGTCTCGAAGGGCGAGCCCGCGCCCTATCCGACCCTGTGCAAGGGCTGCTTTTCCGTCAGCGGCAAGCGCGGCCACGTCTTCGAGGACCCGGTGAGCCTGGATGCCGCGACGTTGATCCCCGAACTCGCGCAGGCCGGTGTGACGGCGCTCAAGATCGAGGGGCGCCAGCGCAGCCGCTCCTACATCCACGACGTGGTGGCAAGCTTCCGCCGTGCCGTGGATGCGCAGGCCGCGGGCAATCCCATCCCGGCCGGCGAACTCCGGCGCCTGAGTGAAGGCCAGACGACGACCGCCGGCGCTTACCGCAAGACCTGGCGCTGAGGGAAAGAACTTACATGCCGGAACGTCCCACCATCACCCTCGGCCCGCTGCTCTTTAACTGGTCGGCCGATCAATGGAGCGACTTCTACGCCCGCATCGCCGACGAGGCGCCGGTCGACCGCGTCTGCCTCGGCGAGGTGGTCTGCTCCAAGCGGATGCCGTTCTATGTCGACAGGATACCCGATACCATCGAACGGCTTCACAGGGGCGGCAAGGAGGTGATCCTTTCTTCGCTCGCCCTTGTCACGTTGAAGCGTGAGCGGCAGATGTGCGCGGATCTGGCGGCCAGCGGCGAGTTGGAAATCGAGGTCAACGACCTGACCATGCTCGCCCATCTGCCCAAGGGGCGGCCCTTCTCCATCAGCCCGCTGATCAACGTCTATAATGAAGGCACGCTCGTTCACCTCGCGAAACGAGGCGCGACCCGGCTTTGCCTTCCGCCCGAGTTGCCGATGCCGTCCATCGAGACGCTGGCCCGAGCCGCCGCATCCAGCGGCGTGGTGCCGGAAGTCTGGGCTTTCGGCCGTGTGCCGCTTGCCATTTCCGGCCGCTGCTACCACGCCCGGGTTCATGGCCTTGCGAAGGATAATTGCCAATTCGTCTGCGGCAAGGACCCGGACGGCCTGAAGGTGGAAACCCTCGACGGCGAAGAGTTCCTCACCATAAACGGTGTGCAGACCCTTTCCTTCACCCATTGCAATCTGCTCGGTGATCTCGGACGCCTGCGCGCCGCCGGCATCACGTCGTTCCGCATTTCGCCGCATAGCGGAGACATGGTGGGCGTTGCCGACCTCTTCCGACGGGTTCTGGATGGGGACCTCGAAGACAGCGAGGCGACCGCTAGGCTGGCTGCCATGATGCCCGAAGTCATCTTCGCGAACGGGTTTCTGGCGGGCGCCTGCGGCGCCGATTTCGTCCCTAGCAGACGGAGTAGCCCCGCGGATATCCGCGCTTCCTGATCCGCGCGAGCCGGTTCGGCGCGGGCGCACCGACCGCGCGCCGGTGTAGGGAAGCTGGCGTTAAGAGGGAATAAAGGTCCACAGATGGACACGGATAAACACAGATATCTGTGTCCATCTGTGTCTCATCAATAAATCAATGATCGCGGATGGGCGGGCGTTATACTTTGCCCTACCGCCGCCCGAACAATTTCTCGATATCCGCCAGCTTGAGTTCGACGTAAGTCGGGCGGCCGTGGTTGCATTGGCCGGAATGGGGGGTGGCTTCCATTTGGCGGAGCAGGGCGTTCATTTCCGCCGTGTTGAGGGCACGCCCCGCACGGACGGAGCCGTGGCAGGCCATGGTACCGCAGACATGGGCCAGGGCGTCCTTTAGCGCCAGGGCCTCGCCCAGTTCGGCCAGTTGGTCGGCCATGTCGCGCACCAGCCCTTGCACGTCGCAATCGCCCAAAAGCGCCGGGACTTCGCGCACCACCACGGCGCCGGGGCCGAAGCTTTCGAGGATCAGGCCGAGATCGGCCAGTTCGGCGGCACGGGCAACCAAGCGGTCGGCATCGGCCTCGTCCAGTTCCACCACTTCGGGCAGCAGCAGGCCCTGGCGCTTCACGCCCTGTTCGGCCAGCGCCTGTTTCATGCGCTCGTAGATCAGCCGTTCATGGGCGGCATGCTGGTCGACGATGACGATGCCGGTGGCGGTCTGGGCGACGATATAGGTGTTGTGCAACTGGCCGCGCGCCACGCCCAACGGATATTGCTCGGGCGCGGCTTCGGGCATCTCTTCCGCCGGGCGGGCGGCGGGCGGGGCGGTGAAGCCGGGAAGCTGGGACCAGGCGTGATGCTGCGGCGCGCCGCCTTCCTGAAGGCCACCCGTCAGGCCCAGCGGCGCCTGCATCTGGGCGGCGGCTTGCGACAGGGCGGCGGAGAGATGCTGCGGACGCTGGGGATAGGCGGGGCTCCAGCCGCTATGGGGGCGCAGGCTGCCCAAAGCGGCATCGGCCACGGTGGTGGCGGCGCGATGCCCAGCTGCGGTCAAGGCATGTTTCAGGGCCGAGACGATCAGGCCGCGCACCAGCCCGGCATCGCGGAAACGCACCTCGGCCTTGGCGGGATGGACGTTCACATCCACCAGTTCCGGCGGCACTTCCAGGAACAGGGCCAGGACCGGATGACGGTCGGAGGCCAGGAAATCTTGATAGGCGCCGCGCACCGCCCCTTGCAGCAGGCGGTCGCGCACCGGGCGGCCGTTGACGAAGAGATATTGCGACTGGGCATTGCCCTTGTTCAGCGTCGGCAGGCCGGCATGGCCGTAAAGCCGCAGCCCCTCGCGGCTGGCATCGATGGGCAGGGCGTTGGCCTCGAAATCCCGCCCCAGCACGCCCGCCAGCCGGGTCAGCCGCGCCGTCTCGTCATCGCCCGAGGCGGCGGGCAGCTTGACCACGGTCCTTGTGCCGTCGCTCAAGGAGAAAGCGATGCGCGGATGGGCCATCCCCAAGCGTTCGACCACGTCCACGGCATGGGACAATTCGGTGCGCGGGGCTTTCAGGAATTTCAGCCGGGCCGGTGTGGCGTAGAACAGGTCGCGCACCTCGACCCGCGTGCCGGGCGGATGGGCGGCGGGTTCCGGCTGGCCCTTGACGCCGCCTTCGACCAGCAGCGCCCAGGCCGTCTCGGCCCCCTTCAGGCGCGAGGTGATGCGCAGCCGCGCGACCGAACCGATCGAAGGCAGGGCCTCGCCGCGGAAGCCGAGATGGCTGATATGGAACAGATCGTCATCGGGCAGCTTCGAGGTGGCATGGCGCTCGACCGCCAGTGCGATGTCCTCGGGCGCCATGCCGGAACCGTCGTCGGTCACCGCGATCAGGCTCTGGCCGCCATCGGCCAGCACCACATCAATGCGGGTGGCCCCCGCATCGATGGCATTCTCCACCAATTCCTTGACCGCCGAGGCGGGACGCTCAACCACCTCGCCGGCGGCAATCTGGTTGATCAGGTTCGGTGGCAGAAGGCGGATGCTCATGAACTTCGGAAATCCTTGATGGCGTTGATCAGGCCGTTGGTCGAGGAATCGTGGCCGGTGACCTCTTTCCCGCTTTCCAGTTCCGGCAGGATCGTTTTGGCCAGCTGCTTGCCAAGCTCGACCCCCCACTGGTCGAAGGAGTTTACACCCCAGATCACGCCCTGGACAAAAATCTTGTGTTCGTAAAGAGCAATCAGCCGCCCGAGCGTGCGCGGGTCGAGGCGGCGGTAGAGGATGGAATTGCTGGGCCGGTTGCCGGGGAAGACGCGATGGGGCAGCAGGGTCTTGATGGCCTCTTCCTTCATCCCCGTCTTTTCCAACTCGGCGCGGACCTCTTCCTCGGTCTTGCCCAGCATCAGGGCCTCGGTCTGGGCCAGGAAGTTGGACAGGAGCAGGATGTGATGCCCCGTCATCCCGTCCCGGGCCATCTCGTTATGGCTTTGCGCGGCGGCGATGAAATCGCAAGGAATCAGCCGCGTGCCCTGGTGGATCAATTGATAGAAGGCGTGCTGGCCGTTGGTGCCGGGCTCGCCGAAGATGATGGGGCCGGTATCGTAATCCACCGCCTCGCCCTCGCGGGTGACGCGCTTGCCGTTGCTCTCCATGTCCGCTTGTTGCAGATAGGCGGGCAGGCGGGCGAGATACTGGTCGTAGGGCAGCACGGCATGGGCCGGGGCGCCCAGGAAATCGCCGTACCACACCCCCAGCAGCCCCAGGATGACGGGCATGTTCCGCGGCAGGGGGGCTGTGCGGAAATGCTCGTCCATGTCATGGGCGCCGGCCAGCATCTCCTCGAAATTGTCGGGGCCGATGGCGATGGCGATGGACAGGCCGATGGCCGACCACAGCGAGTAGCGCCCGCCGACCCAGTCCCAGAACTCGAACATGTTGGCGGTGTCGATGCCGAATTCGCTCACCGCCTCGGCATTGGTGGACAGGGCGACGAAATGCTTGGCCACCGCCCCCTCGCCCAGGGCCCCGGCCAGCCAGTCCCGCGCCGAGCGGGCATTGGCGATGGTTTCCTGGGTGGTGAAGGTCTTGGACGCGATGATGAACAGCGTGCGGGCGGGGTCGAGGGACTTGATCGTCTCGGCCAGATGGGTGCCGTCGACATTCGAGACGAAATGGACGGTCAGGCCCTTCTGGTGATAGGGCGTCAGCGCCTGGGTCGCCATCACCGGCCCGAGGTCGGAGCCGCCGATGCCGATATTGACGACATCGGTGATGCGCTCGCCCGTAGCGCCGGTCCAGGCGCCGCTGCGGACGGCCTCGGCGAAGCGGCGCATCTGCGCCAGAACGCGCCGGACCTCGGGCATCACGTCCCGGCCGTCGACCAGGACCGGACGGTCCGAGCGGTTGCGCAGTGCCACATGGAGCACCGCGCGGCCTTCGGTATTGTTGATCTTTTCGCCCGCGAACATGCGGTCGCGCCAGTCTTCCAGGCCGCGTTCGCGCGCGAGGTCGCAGAGCAGCGAGACGGTCTTCTCGGTGATGCGGTTCTTGGAATAATCGAGCAGGAAATCGTCCAGCCGCAGCGAGAAGCGCTGGAAACGCTCGGAATCTGCGGCGAAGAGGTCGCGCATGGAGGTATCGGCAACCTCCTGGGCATGGGCGGCGAGAGCCTTCCAGGAGGACAGCGAGGTCAACGAAGACATGCGAATTCCCTTGGCGGCTTCATGGGGGCGGGAAGATTAGCAGAGCCTCCGCCCCCCGGCCATCCCCGCCTAAAGGGGAGGTTTCCTACGCCAAGGAGGTATCAACCAAAGCTTTGCACCAGCGAGCCCGAGATCAGGTACCAGCCGTCCACCAGCACGAAGAAGATCAGCTTGAAAGGCAGGGCGATCATCACCGGCGGCAGCATCATCATACCCATGGACATCAGCACCGAGGCGACCACCAGGTCGATGATCAGGAAGGGCAGGAAGATCAGGAAGCCGATCTCGAAGGCGCGGCGCAATTCGCTGATCATGAAGGCCGGGATCAGGGCCTGATAGGGCACGTCCTCCGGCCCGGCCACTTCCGGCGCACGGGAGATGTCGAGGAACAGGCGCAAATCCTCGTCGCGCACATGGCGGAACATGAAGTCGTGGAAGGGCTGGGCGGCCAGTTCCATCGCCTCCATCTCGTCGATGCGTCCCTCGACCAGGGGCTGGATGCCCTGGTTCCAGGATTGCTCGAAGGTCGGCATCATGACGAAGGCGGTCAGGAACAGCGCCAGGCTGATCAGCACCATGTTCGGCGGCGCACTTTGCGTGCCCAGCGCCTGGCGCAGGAAGCTCAGCACCACGACGATGCGGGTGAAGGAGGTGACCATCACCAGGATCGACGGGGCGATGCTGAGCACCGTCAGCATCAGCACCAGCTGGATGATGCGGGCCGCCGTCGACCCGGTGGGATCGCCGAAATCCAGGGTGAATTCCTGCGCCGATGCGGGCAGGGCGGCAAGGCTCAGCAGCAGGGCGGCGAGGCCCAGTCTGCGCAGGGGCAGCCTGCGCCAGTCAAGCGGGCGGGTCATTCGCCGTCTCCGGTCTTGGCGGCGGTCTCGCCGCCCAGGCTGGCGCGGAAGCCGTCGGTGATGCCTTGCTCGACCACGACGTCGTTGCCGCCGCCGATCAGCAGCAGATGTTCCTTGTCGTCGCGGCGGACCAGCACCAGGCGGCGCTTGCCGTCGATCATCATGGTTTCCACCAGGGCCAGGCGCTTGCGCTTGCCGCCGCCCGCCAGGCGCGGCCCCATGCCGAAACGGCGGGCCGCCCAGGCGGCGACGGTGATCAGGCCCAGGACGAAGACCAGGGCCAGCATGAAGCGCATGTAAGTGTCGAGGTCCATCGGGATCTTTCTACGTCTGATCCTGGTCCCGGCCGGAGGGGCCGGAGGAAGGCGGGGCGGGGGAGGCCGTGCGGGCTTCCAGGCGGCTCTGCTGGGCCTGCAGGTCCTTGCCCAATTCGTCGAGCGAGGCCAGCAGCGCTTCCAGCGCGGGCAGCAGCGGACGGGCGTGGTCGGGCGACAGCAGGGCGGCGATGGCGCAGACATGGCGCATCTTGCCCTCCAGGGCCGAGAGGTCCACGCTCTTGTCCGAGGCCAGCAGGCGGCGCGCGGTTGTGACCAGCGACGAGATCTTCTGCACTTCGTTGCGCAGGTCGTCAGGCGTGTAGTGATGGGCGACGGGGGGCATCAGGGTTCTCCCGCCCGGCCGGGGGGCGTCGAGTCGGCCATGGCATTGGCCTTATAGACATAGGCCAGGATTTCCGCCACCGCGGCGAAGGCCTCGACGGGGATTTCGCTGTCGATATCCAGGGCAGCCAGGATTTCCGCGAGATCGGCATCCTGGCGTACCTTGACGCCGTTGGCGAAGGCGATTTCCAGGATCTGCGCGGCCACGCTGCCGCGTCCCGAGGCGACCACGCGGGGGGCGCTGTCTCCCTCGGGGTCATGGGCCAGGGCCACGGCGATGCTGCGCTGCTCGATGTTACGCTGCTCTGGGCTGCTATGGCTGGCGCTGTCGCTCAAGCGGGCCTCGGGAGACATGGTGGTCCGGGATCTCGGTTGTGCCGAGGCGCAGCCTCGGCTAGGTTGACGATAGTCTTATGCCCCGTGGGCTTAACAAAGGGTAAAACCGCCCCTTTTGTGACACGGCTTTACGCTTTGTTAAAGGCTGGGGCGCCAAAGTAGCGTGGCGGCGGCGTGCTGCCGCGAACAGGTGGAAAAAGCAGATGCTCAACAAGCTCACACTCTTCCAGATGGCGCGGACGCGGATGGACTGGGTGGCCAAGCGTCAGGAAGTGCTGGCCCAGAACATCGCCAATGCCGATACGCCGAAATACCAGCCGCGCGACGTCAAGGCGCTGGATTTCAAGAGCCATCTGGGCCAGCAGCCGCAGGTGGCCGCGGCGGTGACCAATCCGCGCCATGTGGTGTCCGAGCCCCTGATCCATCGGGTGGCCGAGGTCCGCAAGGACGGCAGGCCCTATGAATCCACCATCGACGGCAACGCCGTGGTGCTGGAGGAGCAGATGGTCAAGCTGAGCGAGGCCAAGGGCGCCTACGACCTGGCCGCCAACCTGTTCCAGAAACACGTCAAGATGATCCGCACCGCCCTGGGCAAGGGTCAGGGCTGATACGGGGGAATTAGGGCATGGATGATCTGAAGCGGGCGCAGATGATCGCCACCTCGGGCATGAAGGTGCAGTCGCACCGTCTGCGGGTGGTGTCGGAAAACCTGGCGAATGCCGATTCGCTGCCGCAGATGCCCGGCGAGGACCCGTACCGGCGCAAGGTCATCAGCTTCAAGTCCGAACTGGACCGCGCCTCCGGGACCCAGCTGGTCCAGGTCGACAAGGTGCGCGGCGACATGTCCGATTTCACCAAGAAGTTCGATCCCCGTCATCCCGCCGCCGATGCCGAGGGTTATGTGCTGACCCCCAACGTCAACCCGCTGATCGAGTTGATGGACATGCGCGAGGCTCAGCGCACCTATGAAGCCAATCTCAATGTGGTCATGACCTCCAAGGCGCTTTTGTCGCGCACGGTTGAGATGCTGCGCTAAACGCCTGCAAGGAAGCTATAGATGATCAAGATTTCCGACGCCGTCGCCGCCTATGCCGCCGTTGCCCAGGCCCCGGTGACCCAGACTTCCGATGCCGGTCAGGCCGCCGGCGGCGGCTTCGCCGACATGGTCAAGGATGCCGCCCGCACCGCCGTGGATAACGCCAAGGAAGGCGAGCGCATGAGCCAGCAGGCCATCGCCGGCAAGGCCGATATCCGCGAAGTGGTCAATGCCGTGACCAATGCCGAGCTGACGCTGGACACGGTCGTCGCGGTGCGCGACAAGGTGGTCACCGCCTATAAGGAAATCATGCAGATGCCGATCTGACGATCGGCAGCATGACCTCGTTTTTCTAGGCGCTGCAGGGCGGCCACATGACGGAAGCCGAAGTCCTCGATGTCGCCCGCCTGGCGATCTTCACCATGCTCAAGGTCAGCGTGCCGGTGCTGCTGACCGGTCTGGTCGTGGGCTTGATCATCGCCCTGTTCCAGGCGCTGACCCATATCCAGGAAATGACGCTGACCTTTGTGCCGAAGATCATCCTGATCTTCGTCTCGTTGATGCTGTTCCTGCCCTTCATGCTCCATACCATGGTGGAATTCACCATGCAGATGATGGACCGGGCCATCGCCGGAGGCTGACGGCGATGTTGACCGAGCTCATCGAGGTCAATCTCTTCCAGTTCCTGCTGGTCTTCGTCCGCATGGGCTCCGCCCTGATGACCTTTCCCGGCTTCGGCGGACGGCTGGTCAATGCCCGCGCGCGGCTGAGCTTGGCCCTGTTGATTAGCCTCGTGGTGCTGCCCGCGGTGCAGTCCGGTCTGCCGCCCATGCCGGTCACGGTGCCCGGCCTGCTGCTGCTGATCCTGCGCGAAGCCGCCATCGGCCTCTTCTTCGGCCTGCTGATGCAGGTGATGATGGGGGCGCTGGTATTTGCCGCCCAGGTCATCTCCATGCAGGCGGGCCTGTCCAACGCCCTGAGCTTCGACATCATCGCCGAACAGCAGGGAGCGGTGCTGTCGAGCTTCCTGACCAATCTCGCTTTGGTGCTGATCTTCGCCCTCAACCTGCATCACCTGATGCTGCTGGCGGTGATCGACAGCTATACCCTGTTCCTGCCCGGCCAGGGCCTGCCCTGGGGCGACGCGGCGGATATGCTGGCGAACATGGTCAATACCAGCTTCCGCATCGGGCTGCAGATGGCGGCGCCGGTGATGGTGGCGGTGCTGGTCTTCTTCGCCGGTCTGGGCCTGCTGTCGCGTCTGATGCCGCAGATGCAGATCTTCTTCATCGCCTTGCCCTTGCAGAACATCCTGGGCCTGGGGCTGCTGATGATGGCGCTGTCGGCGATGATGCTGGTTTTCTTCGACTATTTCGAGTCCACCTTGATGTCCTTCATCGAATAGGGCGCGGACGATGGCCGAAGAGGACAAATCTAGTAAAACGGAAGAACCGACAGCCCGAAAGCTGGAGAAGGCGCGTGAGGAAGGCCAGGTCCCGGTTTCCCAGGAAGTCAAGACGTGGTTCATGTTTCTCGCCGCCCTGGGGATCGTCGGGCTGATCCTGGGCTGGATGACTTCGCGGTTGGGCGGCATCCTGCAAAAATTCATCGAACGTCCCCACAGCTTCGGTGCCGATGGCCCGGCCTTGCGGGTGATGGCCACCGACCTGCTGCTTGATGTGGGGCTGGTGATGGCGGTGCCGCTGGGGATGGCGGTCTTGATCGGTATCATTGCGAATCTGGTGCAGGTAGGGCTGCTGTTCACCCCTAAGAAAATTCAGCCGAAATGGAGCAATATTAGTCCCTTGGCGGGCTTCAAGCGGCAGTTCTCGTCACGCTCGCTGATGGAATTCCTCAAGGGCGTGCTCAAGATCGTCATCGTCGGTGCTATCGGCGCGGCGCTGGTCTGGCCGATGATGGCCAATGTGGAATTGCTGGCGGGCATGGACCTGTGGGGCATGCTCGCCTATCTGCGCGACACGGTGCTGGTGCTGATCGGTGCGGTATTGGGGGTGATGACCTTCATCGCCATCGCCGACTGGGCCTATCAGCGCTATAAGCACGGCGAGGATCAGCGCATGACCAAGCAGGAAGTGCGCGACGAGCACAAGCAGCAGGAAGGCGATCCCATGGTCAAGGGGCGCCTTCGGCAATTGCGTATGGAAAAATCCCGGCAGCGCATGATGCAGGCCGTGCCCACGGCCGATGTGGTGGTAATGAACCCCACCCACTATGCGGTTGCCATGAAATACGATTTGGACAAAATGAACGCGCCGGTCGTCGTCGCCAAGGGGTTGGACCTGGTCGCCTTGCGCATCCGCAAGCTGGCCGAGGAAAACGACGTGACCGTGGTGGAAAACCCGCCGCTGGCCCGGGCCCTCTATGCGGCGGTGGAGATCGACCAGGAGATTCCGGCCGAGCATTACCGCGCCGTGGCCGAAGTCATCGGCTATGTCATGCGCCTGAAGGGAAAATTGGACCATTAGGAAAAGCTTCTCTGATCCGCTGGCCTGGGGGCTGGCCGCCGCCATTGCAGCCTTGGGGGGACTGGCGCTGGCAGGTCGTGATGACGCTCTGGTGCCCGTGGTGCTGGCGGTGGTGCTTGGCCTGGCGGCCGGCGTGCTTCTGCTGCTGCGCCAACGCCGTCAGGCCGCCGCCGAAACCCGCGCCTTCGCCCTGGCCCGTACCCTCGATTCCGACCGCATGGGCCGCCTGCTGGTCGGAGCGGAGGGGCAGGAGATCTACCGCAATGCCCCGGCCCGGCGCTTCGGTCTCGCCAGCGACCCGCTGGCGCCGTTCGCCCCGCTGGTCGAAGGGGATGAGCGCGCCCAGCATGAACTTGCCCGCCTGCGCAGCGCCGCCCTGGTCGGCGAATCCTATCGCGCCGAACTGGCCCTGACGGCGCCGGGCGGCGAGCGGGAATGGCTGCGCTTCCTGGTGCGTCCGGTCGAGGGGCTGCCGGGGGCGCGGCTTTGGGCGATGGAGGATGTCTCGGCCCGCCGCGCCATCGACGAGACGCTGCGCCGCGAATATGAAAGCCTGACCGACTTCATCGACTTCCTGCCCGTCGGCTGCTATTCCGCCGATACCGACGGGCGCATCCGCTATGCCAACCAGCGTTTGGCCGACTGGCTGGGGCGCAGCCCGCTGGACCTGATCGGGGCGGACCTGCGCGAGGTGCTGGGCGCCGTGCCCAATCCCGAGGAGGACCGCAGCGAGATGCGCCTGAAAGGGCGCGGCGGCGAGATCTTCCAGGCCTTCCTGACCCATACCGTCTTCGACGAGGGCGGCGAGACCTTCACCCGTTCGGTGGTGGTGCGCGACCTGATGCCCGAGCGCCAGTGGGAACGCGCCCTGCGCACGGCCGAACGCCGCTTCCGCTGGCTGTTCGACGACGCGCCGGTGGGCATCGCCCTGGTCGATCTCGACGGCACCCTGGCCCTGTGCAACCCTGCTTTCCAGGACATGCTGGGCCTGAAGGGCGACGACGTGGCGGGCCGCCCCGTGGTGGACGTGCTGGTCGAGGAAGACCACGCCGCGGCGGAGGAGGGGCTGTCGCGGGTGCTGATGGGGAGCAGCCGGACCGAACAATTGGAAGTCCGCCTGAAAGGCCCGCGCGGCCTGATCTGCTCGCTCTACGTCAATCCGTCGGTGGAGGAGGGCGAGGTCTCGGGGCTGGTGCTGCATTTCATCGACACCACCGAGCGCAAGAACCTGGAAATCCAGTTCGCCCAGTCGCAGAAGATGCAGGCCATGGGCCAGCTCGCCGGGGGCGTGGCGCACGATTTCAACAACCTGCTGACGGCCATGATCGGCTTCTGCGACCTGCTGCTGCAGCGCCACGGCGCGGGCGATCCGTCCTTCGCCGACATCATGCAGATCAAGCAGAATGCCAATCGCGCCGCCGCCCTGGTGCGCCAGCTCCTGGCCTTCTCGCGCCGCCAAGCCTTGCAGCCGCGCCTGCTTGACGTTACCGATGCTCTGGCCGATCTGTCCAACCTGCTGCGCCGCCTGCTGGGCGAGACCATCGAGTTGCGCATGGTTCATGGGCGCGGGCTCGGACTGGTGCGGGTCGATCCCGGCCAGTTCGACCAGGTCATCATCAATCTGGCGGTCAATGCCCGCGATGCCATGCCCGGCGGCGGCATGCTGACCATCCGCACCGGCGGCGTGGCGGTGGAACGGCCGGTGCAGCGCGGGGCGGAATGCATGCCGCCCGGTGAATACGTGCTGATCGAGGTTTCCGATACCGGCACCGGCATCCCCAAGGATTTGCAGGAACGCATCTTCGAGCCCTTCTTCTCGACCAAGGAGGTCGGCGCGGGCACCGGGCTGGGCCTGTCCACCGTTTACGGCATCGTGCGCCAGACCGACGGTTACGTCTTCGTGGACAGCGCGCCGGGGCAGGGGGCGACCTTCTCGATCTATCTGCCCCGTTCGGAAGCCGAGGCGGGCATGTCCGGCGTGACCGGACGGGCGCCGCGCCCGAACCTGGCGGCCGAGCCGCCGGCGGCGGGCGACCTGACCGGCGCGGGCACCATCCTGCTGGTCGAGGACGAGGACGCGGTCCGGTTGTTCGGCTCGCGCGCCTTGCGCAACAAGGGCTATCGCGTGCTGGAGGCCAGCGACGGCGAGGCCGCCCTGGACGTGCTGCGCGCCGAAGACGATATCGACGTGCTGATCTCGGACGTGGTGATGCCCGGCATGGACGGCATGACCTTATCCAGGCTGGTCCGCATGGAGCGGCCGTCCATCCAGATCATCCTGATTTCCGGCTATTCCGAGGATGTGGCGCGCGGCGAGCTGGCCGGGCTGGATGGCGTCGCCTTCCTGCCCAAGCCCTTCAGCCTGAAGCAGCTTGCAGGCGCGGTGAAGGAGGCCATGGCGGGGTGCGGGTGATCCTGACGGCAGGAGCCGTGTGTGGGGGGGCGTCTCGAAGAACGGGGCCAAAGCTCTAGCAGGCTGCAGAAATGCCGGTTCTGCCTGCAGCACATCGTCACCCCCGCGAAAGCGGGGGTCCATGCGGGGGCTGGTGGAGATGCGAACCGCTCAATACTGCTGCGGCGGCATGGATTCCCGCTTTCGCGGGAATGACGATGAAAACAGGAGTCTTCCGCAGCCAGCTGGATCCTCTGGGCTCCGCGATTCCGGTAGGCCGTATTGATCCGCCTGCATGGATGTTCTACCTGTTTGTCCGCCGCCTGCCTTACCCCCAAATCTTGGAACATAGTGAGAACATTTTTCTTGCGGCGGATGGAACATATCGCGTACATTCTGCTTCATTGCATGGTTCGATGGCCTGTGGAATAAAGGGGCTTCGTGATGTCGCAGACCGCGTTACGCCTGGTGGACAAGGATACGATGGATAAGCAGAAAGCACTGGAAGCAGCCCTCGGCCAGATCGAGCGCGCCTTCGGCAAGGGCTCGATCATGAAGCTCGGCCAGAAGGACAGCGCCGTCGAGATCGAGACGGTCTCCACCGGCTCGCTGGGCCTGGACATCGCCCTGGGAGTCGGCGGCCTGCCCAAGGGCCGCATCATCGAAGTCTACGGCCCGGAAAGCTCGGGTAAGACCACGCTGGCCCTGCAATGCGTCGCCGAGGCGCAGCGCAAGGGCGGCACCTGCGCCTTCATCGATGCCGAACACGCGCTCGATCCGGTCTATGCCCGCAAGCTGGGCGTCAATCTGGACGACCTGCTGATCTCGCAGCCCGATGCCGGTGAACAGGCGCTGGAAATCGCCGATACCCTGGTCCGTTCGGGCGCCATCGACGTGCTGGTGGTCGATTCCGTCGCCGCCCTGGTGCCGCGCGCCGAACTGGAAGGCGAGATGGGCGATTCCCATGTCGGCCTGCAGGCCCGCCTGATGAGCCAGGCCCTGCGCAAGCTGACGGCCACGGTGGCCAAGTCGAACACCATGATCATCTTCATCAACCAGCTGCGCATGAAGATTGGCGTGATGTTCGGCAACCCGGAAACCACCACCGGCGGCAACGCGCTGAAGTTCTATGCCTCGGTGCGCCTGGAAATCCGCCGCATCGGCGCCATCAAGGACCGCGACGAGGTGGTCGGCAACCAGACCCGCGTCAAGGTGGTCAAGAACAAGGTCGCCCCGCCGTTCAAGCAGGTCGAATTCGACATCATGTATGGCGAGGGCGTCTCGAAGACCGGCGAATTGCTCGATCTCGGCACCAAGGCCGGTCTGGTCGAGAAGTCGGGGTCGTGGTTCTCCTATGGCGGCCAACGCATCGGCCAGGGCCGCGAGAATGCCAAGAATTTCCTCAAGGAAAACCCGGTGATGGCCGCCGAGCTGGAAACCGCCATCCGCCAGAATGCCGGCATCCTGTCCGATGTCCTGGCCGGCGGGCCCGGCGACCTGGACGGCGCCTCGGTCGATGATTGAGGCCGCCTTCTCCTGATCCGGAAATGCCCGTCTTCGAGAAAAAGGCGGGCTTTTTCCTTTTCTGGACAGTTTTGGGGCGGCAGGCTAAAAGAGCCGATGCCCGGAAACCGGCCGGATGTCGGGAAGTTGCGTCTATTGCATGCTTCTTTTGACGGATCGGCCGCATGCTTACATTAGAGGCCATGCAGACCGTAAACGACATCCGAAGCGCCTATTTGGGCTTCTTCGCCAAGAACGGCCACGAGATCGTGCCCTCCAGCCCGCTGGTGCCGCGCAACGACCCGACGCTGATGTTCACCAACGCCGGCATGGTGCAGTTCAAGAACGTCTTCACCGGCGTCGAGAAGCGCGACTATGTCCGTGCCACCTCTTCGCAGAAATGCGTGCGTGCCGGGGGCAAGCATAACGACCTCGACAACGTGGGCTATACCGCGCGGCATCACACCTTCTTCGAGATGCTGGGCAACTTCTCGTTCGGCGACTACTTCAAGGAACGCGCGATCGAGCTGGCCTGGACTCTGGTCACCAAGGAATTCGCGATCCCGAAGGACAAGCTGCTGGTCACGGTCTATCATACCGATGACGAGGCGGCGAATTTCTGGAAGAAGATCGCGGGGCTGAGCGACGACCGCATCATCCGCATCCCCACCTCGGACAATTTCTGGGCGATGGGCGATACCGGTCCTTGCGGCCCCTGTTCGGAAATCTTCTACGATCACGGCGACCATATTCCCGGCGGCCCGCCCGGCAGTCCGGACGAGGATGGCGACCGCTTCATCGAGATCTGGAACCTCGTCTTCATGCAGTACGAGCAGATCACCCCGGACAAGCGGGTCGATCTGCCGCGCCCCTCGATCGATACCGGCATGGGGCTGGAGCGCGTGGCCGCGCTGCTGCAGGGCAAGCACGACAATTACGACATCGACCTGATGCAGGCGCTGATCCATGCCTCGGCCGATTTCTCGAACGCCGATCCGAACGGCCCGCATCGCGTCTCGCATCGCGTCATCGCCGACCATCTGCGCTCTTCGTCCTTCCTGATCGCCGACGGCGTGCTGCCGTCGAACGAGGGACGCGGCTATGTCCTGCGCCGCATCATGCGCCGCGCCATGCGCCATGCCCAGCTGATGGGCTGCCAGGAGCCCCTGCTGTGGCGTCTGGTCCCGGCCCTGGTCGCGCAGATGGGCCAGGCCTATCCGGAACTGGTCCGCGCCCAGGCGCTGATCCAGGAGACGCTGAAGCTCGAGGAAACCCGCTTCAAGCAGACGCTCGACCGCGGTCTGCGCCTGCTCGACGACGAGACGGCCAAGCTGGGCAATGGCGGCGTACTGCCGGGCGAGGTGGCCTTCCGTCTCTACGACACCTACGGCTTCCCGCTCGACCTGACCCAGGATGCGCTGAAGGGCAAGGGCATCGGCGTCGATCTCGACGGCTTCACCGCCGCCATGGAGCGCCAGCGCGCCGAGGCCCGCAAGGCCTGGGCCGGTTCGGGCGAGGCGGCGACGGAAACCCTGTGGTACGAGCTGCGCGAGAAGCTGGGTGCCACCGAATTCCTGGGCTATGACGCCGATCAGGCCGAAGGCAAGATCACCGGCTTGGTGGTGGACGGCAAGGAGGCCCAGGCCGCCCAGCCCGGCCAGGAGGTGGCGCTGATCGCCAACCAGACGCCCTTCTACGGCGAATCCGGCGGCCAGATGGGCGACCATGGCGTCATCCGCGTCCCCGGCGGCGGCCGCGTCGTGGTCCGCGACACCACCAAGAAGGTGGGTGACCTGGTGGTCCATCTCGGCGTGGTCGAGGACGGCGTCGTGGCGGTGGGCGATATCGGCGATTTCCGCATCGACGTGGAACGCCGCCTCAACCTGCGTTCCCACCACTCCGCCACCCATCTGCTGCATGCCGCCCTGCGCCGCCGCCTGGGCGACCATGTGACCCAGAAGGGCTCGCTGGTGGCGCCGGACCGCCTGCGCTTCGACATCAGCCATCCCAAGGCGCTGACGCCCGAGGAAATCCGCGATGTGGAAGCCGAGGTGAACCGTCAGGTTCGCCTGAACCGGGATGTCGGCACCCGCCTGATGTCGCCGGACGAGGCCATCGAGGCCGGGGCCATGGCCCTGTTCGGCGAGAAATACGGTGACGAGGTCCGCGTCGTCTCCATGGGCGGCGACGAGTCCGGCCAGAACTTCTCGGTCGAACTCTGCGGCGGCACCCATGTCGGCCGCACCGGCGATATCGGCCTGTTCAAGATCATCGGCGAAAGCGCCGTGGCCGCCGGTGTCCGCCGTATTGAGGCCGTCACCGGCCAGGCCGCCGAACGCTGGGTGGCCGAGCAGCAGGATATCCTGGCCCGCAGCGCCGAGGCCCTGAAGGCGACCACCGCCGACCTGCCCGGCCGTATCGCCGGATTGCTGGAGGAACGCCGCAAGCTGGAGCGCGAGATCGCCGATCTGCGCCGCCAGATGGCCACCGGTGGGGGCGGCGGTGCCGCCACCAAGACCGTGGCCGGCATCACCTTCGCGGGCCGCAAGCTCGACAACATGCCTGCCAAGGACCTGAAGGGTATGGCCGACGAGATGAAGAAGCAGATCGGCTCGGGCGTCGTCGCCCTGGTCAGCGTGATGGACGGCAAGGCCTCGCTGGTCGTCGGCGTCACCGAGGACCTGACCGGCAAGGTCAGCGCCGTCGATCTGGTCCGCGCCGGGTCCGAGGCGGTGGGCGGCAAGGGCGGCGGCGGCCGTCCCGACATGGCCCAGGCCGGCGGTCCCGACGGCAGCCGCGCCGAGGATGCCCTCGCGGCCATCGAGAAAGCCATCGAAGCCGCCTGATCCTTCGGGCCTCTTCAAGAACGAACGGCCGCACCGGGCTTTCCGGTGCGGCCGTTCTGCTATCCGGAGGAGGGCCGGGCTTACTTCCCGCGCCGTTTGCTCGCCCGCCGTGCCATCATGTTCAGGGCCTCGACCAGGGCGGAGAAGGCCATGGCGGCATAGACATAGCCCTTGGGCACATGGGCGCCGAAGCCTTCGGCGATCAGCACGGTGCCGATCAGCAACAGGAAGCCCAGGGCCAGCATCACGATGGTCGGGTTCCGGTGGATGAAATTCGCCAGCGGGTCGGCGGCGAGCAGCATCACCGTGACGGCGACGACGACGGCGATGACCATTATCGGGATATGCGGGGTCATGCCGACCGCCGTGACGATGCTGTCGATGGAGAAGACCAGGTCCAGCAGCAGGATCTGGATGATGGCGGAGCCGAAGCCGATCTCCGCCGCTTTCTTGTCGAAGACGTTGGGAGCCGGGTCGGGATCGACATGGTGATGGATTTCCTTGGTGGCTTTCCACACCAGGAACAGCCCGCCCGCGATCATGATCAGGTCGCGCCAGGAAAAGCCGTGGCCGAAAAGTTCGAACAGGGGCGTCGTCAACTGCACGATGAACGCCACCGTGCTCAGCAGGACCAGGCGCAGGATCAGCGCCAGGCTGATACCGATCCGCCGCCCGCGCGAGCGCTGATGGGGCGGCAGCTTGTTGGTCAGGATGGAAATGAAGATCAGGTTGTCGATCCCCAGCACCACTTCCATGGCGATCAGGGTGACCAGGGCAGCCCAGGCGGCAGGATCGGCGGCAAGAGCGAGCAGATAATCCATGATATGCTCCGGACAGAGGCTATCGGGACGGGACCATCACTGACTCACGGGGGCTCGCTCCTCCTCGTTCACTCGGGGGCGAAGACGGTGACCGCGGCCCGGCGGATGCGGAAATGGGCCGGGGTGGTGGTCACCAATTCGCCATCGGCGTTGACCTCATGGGGGCGGCGGGTGTTGAGGATCACTTCCGTGGTGCCGAAGGCGCGGACATTCTTCCAGCGGCCATGGGTGCCGCGCCGCAACGCGGGCAGCAGGGCGAGAAGCTCGCTCCAGTGCTTCACTTCCAGGCTGTAGACGTCGAGGCGGCCGTCATCCGGCTGGGCGGTGTTCTCGACCGTCATGCCGCCGCCATAGAAGCGGCCGTTGCCGACCGAGACCTGGACCGTCTTGGCCCGCTCGATCTGGCCGTCATGCTCGATGGTGACGGTGAAGGGGCGGCTTTCGGCCAGCAGGCGCGAAGCGGCGACGGCATAGCCCAGGACGCCCCAGCGCTTCTTGGCCTCGGAGGTGAGATTGCGCGCCAGATGGGCGCTGAAGCCGATACTGGCGACATTGAAGAAGAAATGCCCGTTGACCTCGCCTAGGTCCAGGCGGCGCGTATGGCCGTTCAGGATCACCCGCATGGCGTCGATGGGCGAGACGGGCAGGCCCAGCGTCCTCGCCAGGTCGTTGGCCGTGCCCAGGGGCAGGATGCCGAAGGGCAGGCCGGTTTCATGCAAGCCGGCGGCGGCGGCATTCATGGTGCCGTCCCCTCCGCCCAGGATGACGAAATCGACCTCTTGCGCATGGGTCCTGATGGCCTCGCTCAATCCCTCGCGTCCCATGACCTCGGGCTCGATCAGGGTGACCCCGGCATGGGCCAGCAGGTCCAGGGCGTCGGTGATGGACGAGCCCCCGCGCCGGGCGCGCCGGTTGACCAGGATCAGGGCGCGTTTGGGGCGGCGGGCGCCATTGTCGTAAGTCTGCATGGACGAAGATGAAGTAGCTGCGAGAGCTTCTGACCTAGGGTGGAGGAGGGCGGAAAACAAGCGGCGCGCGGGGGTTCGCCCTCTCTTCCGGCAAGTTCGGGGGCACTCCAGGGCGGAGATGGCCTAGTGCTTTTTCGCTATGCTGCGCTGCAACAAAACACTTTCCTTTTCGGTGGAAAGCCCTTATGATCCACGTATGTTGCAATGCAGCATGACGGCAGAAGCGGGAAAGGATATCAGGATGATCAAGAGCTACGAAGAGATCATGGCCTTCGGGAAGGGCAATATCGAAGCGATGGTCAAGAGCAGCACTCTGGCTGCCAAGGGCTTCGAGGAAATGGGCAAGGCCTATCAGTCGCTGGCCGGCCAGTCCGCCGAGAAGGCCCAGGCCGCCGCCAAGGCCCTGGCCGCGTGCAAGACCCCCCAGGAACTGATCGAAGTGCAGACGAAGCTGACGCGCGAAGGCATCGAAACCGCCGTCGCCGAAAGCCGCAAGTTCGCCGAGATGACCAGCACGGTGATCGCTTCCTCGATGGAGCCGCTCAACGCGCGCATCGCCGCTTTCCAGAGCCTGGCGAGCAAGGCAGCCTAACGGCGCCGAGACGGAAGCCAATGCCCATGGCCCGGCGGGGAGACCTGCTGGGCCATTGTGCTTTGGGACGGGTTGCAAGCCCATGCCCGCTCGGCCTACCCTCGCGGAAGGCGAATCAACGGCGGACAGAGGGTGATGAAGTTCCAGGGGACCGAAAGCTATGTGGCGACCGAGGATTTGATGGTCGCCGTCAATGCCGCGATCACCTTGCAGCGGCCGCTGCTGGTCAAGGGCGAGCCCGGCACCGGCAAGACAGTGCTGGCCCAGGAAGTGGCCCATGCCATCGGCCGTCCGCTGATCCAGTGGCATATCAAATCGACCACCAAGGCCCAGCAGGGGCTTTACGACTACGACGCCGTCTCGCGCCTGCGTGATTCCCAGCTTGGCGATCCGCGCGTCCACGACATTTCCAACTACATCGTCAAGGGCAAGCTGTGGGAGGCCTTCGAGGCGCCCGAGGCTCCGGTGCTGTTGATCGACGAGATCGACAAGGCCGATATCGAGTTCCCCAACGACCTGCTGCTGGAACTCGACCGCATGGAATTCCACGTCTACGAGACGCGCCAGACCATCAAGGCCCGCCAGCGCCCCATCGTCATCATCACCTCGAACAACGAGAAGGAACTGCCCGACGCCTTCCTGCGGCGCTGCTTCTTCCATTATATCCGCTTCCCCGAGCGCGAGGTGATGCAGCGCATCGTCGATGTCCATTTCCCCAATGTGCGCCAGGATCTGGTGCGCGAGGCTCTGACCCTGTTCTACGACCTGCGCGAGGTGCCGGGCCTGAAGAAGAAGCCCTCGACCTCGGAACTGCTCGACTGGATCAAGCTCTTGATGGCCGAGGACCTGACGCCCGAGCAGCTGCGCGCCAGCGATGCCCGTAGCGTCATTCCGCCGCTGCATGGCGCCCTGCTGAAATCGGAACAGGACGTCCATCTCTTCGAGCGCCTGGCCTTCCTGGCGCGGCGGGACGGACGATAGGCGGCGGGGCGATGTTCCTCACCTTCTTCTACGAATTGCGCAAGGGCGGCGTGCCGGTCACGCTGCGGGAATATCTGACGCTGATCGAGGCGGTAGTGGCCGGGGTGGCGGGCTATAGCGTCGACCATTTCTATTACCTGTCCCGCTCCGCCTTGGTGAAGGACGAGCGCCATATCGACCGTTTCGATCGCGTCTTCGCCCAGGTCTTCCAGGGGCTGGAGGGCGCCGGCGGGTCCGTGGAAGAGGTGCTGGCGCAGATCCCCGAGGAATGGTTGCGCAAGCTGGCCGAGCGCCTGCTGACCGAGGAGGAGAAGGCGCAGATCGAAGCCCTGGGCGGCTTCGAGAAGATCATGGAGACCCTGCGCCGGCGCCTGGCCGAGCAGAAGGAACGGCATCAGGGCGGCAACAAATGGATCGGCACGGCGGGCACCTCGCCCTTCGGCGCCCATGGCTACAATCCCGAGGGCGTGCGCATCGGCCAGACGGAAAGCCGCCACCGCCGTGCGGTCAAGGTCTGGGACAAGCGGGAATTCCGCAATCTCGACGATTCCGTCGAACTGGGCACCCGCAACATCAAGATCGCCCTGCGCCGCCTGCGCCGTTTCGCCCGCGAGGGTGCGGCCAGCGAGCTGGATATGGACGACACCATCCGCTCGACCGCCCATCACGGCGGCATGCTCGACATCCGGATGCGGCCCGAGCGCCACAACAAGGTCAAGGTGCTGCTCTGCCTCGATGTCGGCGGTTCGATGGACGATCATGTCGGGATGTGCGAGGAGCTGTTCTCGGCGGCGCGGGCGGAATTCAAGCATCTCGAACATTTCTACTTCCACAACTGCCCCTACGAGGCGCTGTGGAAGGACAATCGCCGCCGCCATGACGAAGCGCTGTCCACCTGGGACGTGATCCATACCTATCCGCCGGACTACAAGCTGGTCTTCGTCGGCGATGCCTCGATGAGCCCCTACGAGATCACCTATCCCGGCGGCTCGGTCGAGCATTGGAACAAGGAGGCCGGGTCGGTCTGGCTGCAGCGGATGCTCCAGGCCTGGCCGCACGCCGTTTGGTTGAATCCGGTGCCGCGCGAATCCTGGCGCTGGACCGAATCGGTCGCCATCATCTCGCGGCTGATGGAAGGGCGCATGTTCCCCCTGACCCTGGAGGGGTTGGATCAAGCCATGCGGGAATTGAACCGCTGATTGCTGTGGCCTTGCCGTCTGCGTGGTTTACGGATTGCACCCGCCGGTCTAGGGTGCGCTGATTTTCGTCTTCCCCTGGGCCGTCCATCATGAACAAATCCGTTTTCATTGCCGCAGCCTTCTTGCTGGCCGCCGTGCTGTGGCTGGCGTCCGGCCTGATATGGCACGAGGAGCAGGCCGCGACGGACGGCACCGCCCCCGATGACGCGCCCGCCCTGGCCCAGGTGCGGGTGATGGACATGCGGGCCCAGGAGATGACCAACAGCCTGTCCGTCCAGGGCCGGACGAGGGCCGAGCGTTCGGTGATCCTGAGGGCCGAGATGACGGGGCAGGTGGCCGAGATCCAGGGCCGCAAGGGCAGCCGTGTCGAGGCCGGTGCCGCCGTGGTGCGGCTCGACGCCGAGGATCGCCGCGCCCGCCTGGCCGAGGCCCGGGCCCTGGTCGAACAGCGCCGCATCGAGTTCCAGGCCGCCGAACGCCTGGCCGCGCGCGACTTCGCCAGCCGGACCCGCCTGGCGGAAGCCCGCGCCCGCCTGGACGAGGCGGAAGCGCGGCTGGCGACGGCCCAGACCGAATTGCAGCGGACCCAGATCCGCGCGCCTTTCGCCGGGGTGCTGGACGATACGCTGGTCGAGGTGGGGGATTACGTCTCGCCCGGCAGCGATGTGGCGCGGCTGCTGGACCTGTCGACCATCGTCGTGCTGGGCGAGGTCAGCGAACGCCAGGCAGGCTCGCTGGCCATCGGGGCGACGACCGAGATCCGCCTGCTGGACGGCCGCGTGATCCAGGGCAGGCTGCGCTGGATCGGCTCGGCGGCGCGCGAGGCGACCCGCACCTTCCCGGTCGAGGTCGAGGCGCCCAATCCCGACGGCTCCATTCCCCATGGCATCACCGCCGAACTGCGCTTGCCCTTGCGCACCGTGCCCGCCCATCGCGTCTCGCCCGCCGTCCTGACCCTGGACGAACGCGGCGCCGTGGGGGTCAAGACGGTGAACGAGGAGGATGTGGTCGAATTCCATGAAGTGACCATCATCTCCGACGGCCCCGACGGCATCTGGCTGGGTGGATTGCCCGAGGCCGTGCGGATGATCGTGCTGGGCCAGGACTGGGTGCGGGCGGGCGACAAGGTGATCCCCGTCCTCGCCCCTGTGGTCGGGGCGGAGGTCCGTCCATGAGAGCGATCATCCACGCCGCGATCTCCCATGCCCGCACCATCCTGACGACGCTGCTGCTGGTGCTGATCGCGGGGTCCGTCGCCTGGGTGCAGATCCCCAAGGAATCCTCGCCTGACGTCAACATTCCCTATGTCTTCGTGCTCATGAGCCATAGCGGCATTTCGCCCTCCGATGCCGAGCGCCTGCTGGTCCGGCCGATGGAACAGCAGGTCCGGGTGATCGAGGGACTGAAGGAAATGCGCGCCACTGCCTATGAGGGCGGGGCCAATATCATCCTGGAATTCGACGCCGGTTTCGATGCCGACAAGGCCCTGCGGGATGTGCGCGAGAAGGTGGACCGGGCCAAGTCCGACCTGCCGCCCGACACCGACGAGCCACTGGTGCAGGAACTCAATTTCAGCCTGTTCCCGGTGCTGAGTGTCGCCATCCATGGCAGCGTGCCCGAACGCACGCTGCTGCGCATCGCGCGGGAATTGCAGCGCAACCTGGAAGGTCTGCCCAATGTGCTGGAGGCCGATATCGCCGGCGACCGCGAGGAGCAGGTCGAGATCATCATCGATCCGGTGATGGTGGAAAGCTATGGCCTGAACGCCAACGACATGGCCAGCTTCATCCAGCGCTCGAACCGTTTGGTCGCCGCCGGGGCGATGGATACCGGCCAGGGGCGATTCGCCGTCAAGGTGCCCGGCCTGATCGAGAATGTGCAGGAGATCATGGCGCTGCCGGTGAAGGTGGAGGGCGACGCGGTGGTGCGCCTGTCCGACATCGCCACCGTGCGCCGGGGCTTCAAGGACCCCGAAGGCTTCGCCCGCATCAACGGCCAGCCTGCCCTGGTGCTGGAAATCTCGAAACGCATCGGCGCCAACATCATCGAGACCATCGAGCAGGTGCGCGCCGTCGTCGAGGCAGAGCGGACCCAGTGGCCGGCCAATGTGCAGGTGAGCTATCTGCAGGACCAGAGCAGCGATATCCGCACCATGCTCTCGGACCTCCAGAACAACGTGGTCGCCGCCGTGCTGCTGGTCATGGTGGTGGTGGTCGGCGCCCTGGGCCTGCGCAGCGGCCTGCTGGTGGGCGTGGCCATTCCCGGTTCCTTCCTGATGGGCATCCTGGTCATCGCTGCCTTGGGCCTGACCGTCAATATGGTGGTGCTGTTCGGCCTGATCCTGGCCGTCGGCATGCTGGTGGACGGCGCCATCGTGGTCACCGAATATGCCGACCGGAAGATGAGTGAGGGCATGAGCCGCCGTGCCGCCTATGCCCTGGCCTCGACCCGGATGTCCTGGCCGGTCATCGCCTCGACCGCCACGACGCTGGCGGCCTTCCTGCCGCTGCTGTTCTGGACCGGTATGGTCGGCGAATTCATGAAATACCTGCCGATTACCCTGTTGGCGACGCTGACCGCCTCCTTGCTGATGGCGCTGATCTTCGTGCCCACCTTGGGTGCGGTCTTCGGCAAGGCGGGAACGGCCGATCCGCGCACCATGAAGGCCCTGGCGGCGGGCGAGACTGGCAATCTCGACGACCTGCCGGGCCTGACGGGGATCTATACGCGCAGCCTCCGGGCTTCGCTGCGCCATCCCGGCAAGGTGGTGGCGGCTGCGCTGCTGGGCCTGGTCGTGGTGCAGGCCGCCTATGGCATGTTCGGCCGGGGCGTCGAGTTCTTCCCCTCTGTGGAGCCCGAGAATGCCGTGGTCCTGGTCCATGCCGGCGGGGGCAATCTTTCGGCCTGGGAGCAGGACGCGCTGATGCGCGAGGTGGAGGAGAGGGTCCTCGACCTCGACGGCATCACCGCCTTCTACACCCGGACCGGGCGTGGCGGCGGGGCGGGGCGCGAGGCTTCCGAGGACCAGATCGGCTCGATCCAGCTTGAATTCGCCGAATGGGACACGCGGCGTCCGGCGCGGGAAATCCTCGCCGACCTGCGCCGCCGCGTCGCTGACCTGGCGGGATTGCGCATCGAGGTGCGCGAACAGGAATCCGGCCCGCCGGTGGGCAAGCCGGTGCAGATGCAGATTTCCGCCCGCGACCCCGATGTGCTGCCACAGGTGGTCGAAACGCTCCGCCAGGGGCTGGACCGCATCGGCGGTTTCGTCGATGTGGAGGACACCCGCCCGGCACCGGGCATCCAGTGGGAAGTGGTGGTGGACCGCGCCCAGGCCGCCCGTTTCGGCGCCGATGTCAGCGCCGTCGGCGATGCCGTGCGGCTGGTCACCAACGGGCTGAAATTCACCGATTACCGCCCCGACGATGCCATCGAGGAAGTCGATATCGTCGCCCGCTTCCCCGAGGAATACCGTACCCTCAACCAGCTCGACCAGTTGCGCCTGAACACGGCCGCGGGCAGCGTGCCGGTGGGCAATTTCGTCCAGCTTCAGGCTCAGCCCCGGGTCGGCCAGATCGAGCGCGTGGACGGGCGGCGCGTGATGTATGTGCGCGCCGATGTCGAACCCGGCCTGCTGCCCAATGACAAGGTCCAGGAAATCCGCGCCTGGCTGGCCACGGTCGAACTGCCCCAGGACGTGACCATCCTCTTCCAGGGCGAGGACCAGGAGCAGGCGGAATCCGCAGCTTTCCTGAGCCAGGCCTTCAGCGTGGCCCTGTTCCTGATCGCCATCATCCTGGTGACCCAGTTCAACAGCTTCTATTCCGCCTTCCTGATCCTGTCGGCGGTGGTGATGTCCACGCTGGGCGTGATGCTGGGCCTGCTGGTCACCGGCCAGCCCTTCGGCATCGTCATGAGCGGTATCGGCGTCATCGCCCTGGCCGGGATCGTGGTCAACAACAACATCGTGCTGATCGATACCTATGACCGCCTCCGCCGCGACATCGCCGATCCGATGGAGGCCATCCTGCGCACCGGCGCCCAGCGCCTGCGCCCGGTCCTGCTGACGACGGCGACGACCATCCTGGGCCTGCTGCCCATGATGGTGGGGATGAATATCGACTTCATCGGGCGCGAGGTGGAAATCGGCGCGCCCTCGACGCAATGGTGGCAGCAGCTTTCCACCGCCATCGTCTTCGGCCTGGCCTTCTCGACGGTGCTGACCCTGATCGTCACGCCCTGCGCGCTGATGCTGAAGGCCAATATCGGCGCCTGGCGTAGCAGAAGGAGGACGGCACAGAACCCAGCCGGGCTGGAGCAGCCGGGAGTGGCGGAATAGAGGGATTGGGCTCTGCTCAAACCCGCAAAGGGCCTTGCGGCCCTTTGATCCCGCTAGCTCACCAGGGACAGGTCCATCTGTACCTCACGGACCAGGACCTGGGGCGTGACCGCCCCGCGTTTGCCCGGCACCAGCTTGACGAGCCCGTATTGGCTCATGGTCTTCAAGGTACGAGACAGGTTGCTGACCTTGCGGCCTGTCAGCGTTTCCAATTCGGCCAGGGAAGAGGGATGCTGCTCATCGATGATGCGTAGCAATTGCCGATTGGGCTCCGACAGGACCTTTGCCAGGGAGTCCAGCGAGGTAAACCAGATTTTCGGCTCATCGGGATGGCGGCGGCGTTCGCCGCGCGCAATCTGAAGGGCGCGTTCCCGAAGCTCGTCATGGCTTGCGATGCCGATCTTGATCTTATCCTTCATCGGCTTGCTCCTTCAAAATACGCTCGATCTCGTTGAAGAAGTCCGAAACCAGCTTTTCGGCGGTGACGAAGGGATAAGGGCGGCCTTCATCCGTTTCGTCACGGTGCCAATGGTCGAAGGCGGCTTGCCGCCCGATGAACTTACTGCCCCGATGCGGAACGCCATGGGCATTGTCATATCCCATGAGGCGGCGCCCGTCTGCGGCATGAAAAGTCAGGGAATAAGAAATCCCATGCGGCTTTTCTGCGCTCACTTCTACTTGTTTGACTTTGAACTTCGCGACATACCCGCCGTCATAGACGATCTCCTCTCCATCGAGGTCGAGAAGATAGGCAAGGGATCGGTCTGCATCGGACATGCTTTAACCCATATCAGTTAGTGATAGGAGTTGGCAAGCGCAAGCGATCCGGCCATAGAAAAAGGCCCGCAGGATTGCTCCGGCGGGCCTCTTTTTCGGGCGGACCTGATTTAGGCGGCCATGGCCTTCTTCAGGTTCTCGTCCAGCTTGTCCAGGAACTGGTTGGTGGTCATCCAGGGCTGATCGGGGCCGATCAGGATGGCCAGGTCCTTGGTCATGTAGCCGGCTTCCACCGTCTCGATGCAGACGCGCTCCAGGGTTTCGGCGAACTTCGCCACTTCCGGGGTGTCGTCGAACTTGGCGCGGTAGATCAGGCCGCGGGTCCAGGCGAAGATCGAGGCGATCGGGTTGGTCGAGGTTTCCTTGCCCTTCTGGTGCTCGCGGTAGTGGCGGGTCACCGTGCCGTGGGCGGCTTCGGCCTCGACGGTCTTGCCGTCGGGCGAGAGCAGGACCGAGGTCATCAGGCCGAGCGAGCCGAAGCCCTGGGCCACGGTGTCGGACTGCACGTCACCGTCGTAGTTCTTACAAGCCCAGACGAAGCCGCCGGACCACTTCATGGCCGAAGCGACCATGTCGTCGATCAGGCGATGTTCGTAGGTGATGCCCAGCTTGTCGAACTCGGCCTTGAATTCGTTGTCGAAGACTTCCTGGAACAGATCCTTGAAGCGGCCGTCATAGGCCTTCATGATCGTGTTCTTGGTCGACAGATAGACCGGCCAGCCCTTGTTCAGGCCGTAGTTGAAGCAGGCGCGGGCGAAGCCCTTGATCGATTCGTCCAGGTTGTACATGCCCATGGCGACGCCAGAGCCGGGGAACTGGAAGATTTCGTATTCGATCGGTTCGCCGCCGTCCTGGGGCTCGAACTTCATGGTCAGCTTGCCCGGGCCGGGCACCTTGAAGTCGGTGGCGCGGTACTGGTCGCCGAAGGCATGGCGGCCGATGACGATCGGCTGGGTCCAGCCGGGAACGTAGCGCGGCACGTTCTTGCAGATGATCGGCTCGCGGAAGACGGTGCCGTCGAGGATGTTGCGGATGGTGCCGTTGGGCGACTTCCACATCTTCTTCAGCTTGAATTCCTCGACGCGGGCCTCGTCGGGGGTGATGGTCGCGCATTTCACGCCCACGCCATACTGCTTGATGGCATTGGCGGCGTCGATGGTCACCTGGTCGTTGGTTTCGTCACGGTACTGGACGCTCAGGTCGTAGTACTTCAGGTCCACGTCCAGATAGGGCAGGATCAGCTTGTCCTTGATGAACTGCCAGATGATCCGGGTCATCTCGTCGCCGTCGAGTTCGACGATCGGATTCTTGACCTTGATCTTGCTCATGATTCGATCCCGATCCTTGAAGTTTACACTGCGAGATGTCCGCAGGGGTGCGCCCCAGGCATGTAGACCGCTTCCGCAGACAAGCGACGGACTGCGGGAAGATACCACCCTCGCGCCGGAAGGCAAGTCCCGGAAAGCCGCTCGACACCTGGACGCAAGATAGTTGCTAGAACCTTCCGGAATCGCTGGCCGCCAGTCCGGCGGCGGCGACGTCCAGCACGTCTTCGGCATCGGCGACCACCTCGTAGAGGCGGGCGACGTCGCTATGGGCGAAGCCCTGGGCGATGATGCTGTCGATCAGCCCCAGCAGCGGGTCGAAATAGCCGTTCTGGTTGACCAGGATCACCGGCTTGTCGTGCAGGCGCAGCTGCTTCCAGGTCAGGATCTCGAAGGTCTCGTCCATGGTGCCCAGGCCGCCGGGCAGGACGCAGAAGGCGTCCGAGCGGTCGAACATGGCCCGCTTGCGGGTATGCATGCTGTCGACCACCAGCAATTCGGTGATCTCGCGATAGGCGGCCTCGGCGCGCACCAGATGTTCGGGAATGATGCCGACCACCTCGCCGCCGCCATCCAGCACCGCATCGGCCACGGTTCCCATCAGCCCGACATGGCCGCCGCCATAGACCAGCCGGATGTTCCTGGCCGCCATGGCCGAACCCAGCCGCCGCGCGGCCTGGAGGTGGGCCGGATCGCTGCCGGTCGAGGCGCCGCAGAAAACGCAGAGGGAACGAAGGCGGGTCAGGTCGGTCATGCGGGTCCTCCGGGGAAAAAGGGGATATCTGCCATGGTTTTTAAACTTGCAGCTGTTGGCGCGGAAGGGTAGTCCTAAGGGGTACTTTAAGGTTTTCCTAATATAGGAGAGAGCATGAGCCGCTTTGCCAAGTTTGCTGCCGTCGGCATGGCCGCTGCCATTGCCCTGAGCATCGGTCCCGCCTCCGCCCAGGATGCCAAGCCCGAAGAAATCCTCAAAATGCGCCAGGGCATCTTCCAGGCCGTGCGCATGAATTTCGGCCCGCTGGGCGGTGTCGCCCGCGGCAATACCGCTTTCGGCCCGGAAGCGGTGGAACGGGCCGAGGCCCTGGCGGCGTTGGCGAAGGTGGCGGCTCAGGGCTTCCCCGCCGGCAGCGACAACATCCCCGGTTCCAACACCAAGCCCGCCGCCTTCCAGGATGCCTCCTTCGGCGAGAAGATGGAAGCTTTCGGCGCCGAGGCCGCCAAGCTGGCGCAGCTGGGCCAGGCGGGCGACGAGGCCGGCTTCAAGGCCCAGATCGCTGCCGTCGGCGGTTCCTGCAAGGCCTGCCACGACAGCTTCCGCAATTAAGCCTGTCGGCGGACAAAAGCAGAAGGGCGCGGCCAAGGCCGCGCCCTTTTCGTTTGCGGATCGGGGTTCTGCTGTTACGGCAGCAGCGTCACCACCGCCCAGATCACCGCAGCGGCGAGGGCCAGGGCAGCCAGGGCCAGCAGTGGATGGACGAATCGTCCTTGTGCCGGGGCGGGCTGGTCCGGCGGAAGGGTCTTGTAGCCGGTGATCATCGCCTTGATCAGGTTGTCGCGCTTGACCAGCAGGTAGAAGAAGGCGGCGGCGACATGCAGGCCGACCAGGATCAGCAGGATGTCGACGGCGGTCTTGTGGATGCTGGTCATCTGGCTGACGGTCGCGCTCGAAACCAGCGGGACCAGCGGGCCGTCCGTCCAGATGTCGTCGCTGGCGAACAGGCCGGTGACCCCCTGCACCGTCAGGATGCCCAGCAGGGCCATCACCATCCAGCCGCCGATGGGGTTGTGGCCGGCGACGAAGCCTTGGCCTTTCAGATAGTTGCGGACGGCGTAGGGGCCGCGCAGGAAATCGGCGAAGCGGGAATGGGTGCTGCCGATGAAGCCCCACAGGATGCGGAACAGCACCAGGGCCAGCACGGCATAGCCCAGCAGCATGTGGTGGTCCATGTGCAGCAGGCTCGTCATCTGCTTGCCCGAGAGGAAGAGCAGGACCACCAGCACGACAAGGGTCCAGTGGAAAAGACGGGTCGGCAAGTCCCAGACGCGCAGCTTGCGTTCCGGGGCCGCCTGTTTCTTGGCGCCGCTATCGGCCGTGGTGATCGTCGACTGGGCCATGGTCTTTCCTCTACATATTAGTCGCGCGTAATATACTGTCGCGGCAGGAGGGGCGTCAACCAAGGATGGTGCCTAGCTGCCTGTCTAATCCCCGCGCATAGGTGCATGGCAAAGGAGAGGGGGGCGGCTTGCGTGGCGCAAGGGAATGCCCACGCTTCCCCTTATCCCGTAACGCTGAGGTTTCTGCCATGAAACTCGCTGCCAGTTTCGCGTTTATCGCCGTCGCCTTGCTGCTGCCCCTGGCGGCGCAGTCGCAACAGGAACCCGGACGGCCGTCCCAGCCCGTCCAGCCCGATCCCGCCGCCGAATCGGTGAAGATGCGCCAGGGCCTGATGGCCGCCGTCCGCTGGCAATTCGCCCCCATCGCCGCCTTCGCCCGCGACCGCTCGGCCGAGCTGACGCCGGAACTGGTGGGGCGTATCCGCTTTCTGGCCAATCTGGCCGAGATCGCCCCGCAAGGCTTCGTCGAGCCCTCGGCCGATGTGGAGGGCAGCAATGCCCTGCCGGCGGTCTGGGAACAGCGCGAGGAATTCGCCCGGCTGATGCACAATTTCCAGGCCGAGACCGCGCGCCTGGCGGAACTGGCGGCAGCCGGGCAGGGCAACGAGGTGCGGGGGCATTTCGCCCGCGTCGCGGAAACCTGTTCGGCCTGCCATGAGACCTTCCGCCGGGAGATGCCCCGGTGACGCCTGCGCTCTGGCTTCTGGCCGCCTTGCTCCTGGCCGTTCCCGGCTGGGCCCAGCAGCCGGAGCAAGAGCAGCAGCAGGAAGCCGCGCCGGAGCCCGAAACTCCGTCCCCTATGGCGGACTCGGCGGTGCTGCGCGGGGAATACGTCTTCCGCGCCGGGTCCTGCAACGACTGCCATACCCGGCAAGGCGGGCCTTTCCTGGGCGGCGGCGTGGCGCTGGAGACGGATTTCGGCACCTTCTACGGCCCCAATATCTCCCCCGATCCGCAACACGGCATCGGCAATTGGAGCAGCGAGCAGTTCATCGCCGCCTTCCGCGAGGGGCGGGCGCCGGACGGACGGCATTACTATCCGTCCTTTCCCTATACCTCCTTCACCCATGTCACCGACCAGGACCTGCTGGACCTGCGTGCCTATCTGATGGCCCAGGAGCCGGTGCCGGAAGCGGCTCCGCCGCATGAGCTGAACTTCCCCTTCAACTGGCGCTTTCTGATGGTGGCGTGGAAATGGCTGTTCTTCGAGCCCGGCGTCTATCAGGCCAATCCGCAATGGGACGAGCAGCGCAACCGCGGCGCCTATCTGGTGCTGGGACTGGGCCATTGCGGCGAATGCCATACCGACCGCAACCGCTTCGGCGCGATGGACCGGGACAGGCATCTGGCGGGCACGGTGAACGGCCCGGATAACCGTCCCGTTCCCAACATCACCCCCGATCCGGAAACCGGCATCGGCCACTGGACCGAGGACGACATCGCCTTCTTTCTGTCCACGGGCGTGCTGCCCGATGGCGATGTGGTGGGGTCGATGATGGCCCGGATCGTGCGGGAATCCACCGCCCATCTGACGCCCGAGGACCAGGATGCCATCGCCGCCTATCTGAAGGAGGTCCCGCCCATCCAGCAGCGGATCGGGGGGAATTAAGCCCGCGGCGGCGTGTGGCAAAATTCCGACCGGCTTGCTCCCTTTCTCCCCGGAAGTTACAACGGACGGCCTGAAAGAGAGTGGGTCTTGTCCGTGCCGCAGGTCTTTTCGCTGTCCAATCCTTGGTTTCTCTACCTTCTCGCCTTCCTGCTGTCCTGCGCGGTGGCGGGGGTGGCGCGGCTGGCTGGCGGGCCGGGCCGTGGAGCGGTGCTGGCGGGCAGCGGCATCTCCATCGGTTTCCTGGGCGCCTGGCTGGCGCTCTACGGCATGCCGGCCGGGCTGCCCCGCAGCCTTTTCGAGCAATTGCCCTTCATCGCCCTGGCCGGCTGCATCCTGGGCCTGCTGATCGACGCCTTTTCCCTGCGCAAGGGCGCGCGGACCGCCGCGCTGGTGGTCTGCGCGATCCTCGCCGCCTGGACGGCCCTGCGCTGGCCGCTGTCCTGGTCCTGGCCGCTGGCCCTGAAGGGCGGGCTGTTGCTGGCGGCCTGGGTTTGCCTGCTGCTGCGCCTGGACAGCCGCCCCTATAACGAGCCGGTGGCGCCGGTCATGCTGCTGATGGCCGCCTTGGCCCTGGCGGCCATGGCCTGGATGGTGGGGCAGGCGGGATGGATGCGCCTGGGCGGCCTGGCCGCGGCAGCGACGGCGGGGGTGCTGGTCTGGGCCTGGGCCATCGGCCTGTCCTTCTCGGCGGCGGCCCTGCTCGGCGGGGGTGGGCTGGTGATGGGCATCGCCCAGGCTCTGGGCCTTGCGCAGATCATATCCCCCTTCGCCCTGGCGGTGCTGCTGCTGATCTTCTTCGCCGATGGAACGGCCCAGCGCCTGGTCCTGGGCTCGGGCCTCCTGCGCCGCCTGTTTCAGCCGCTGGGCCTGGCGCTGGTCTGCCTGTTTCCCATTGCCCTGGCGCTGGCCGTGGCCTATGTGGCGGCGGAAATGCGGCTATAGGCCGGGATGCCCTTCCTGTTTACCTATTTTGTCCCCGCCGGGTGCGGCCGTCCGGCCGCAGATCGCAGCTTGCATCCTTCTTGACTGACGTAAGCTGCTCTAAAAGGCGGAAAAAATGCTGCGACTGAACTTATTCGTGAACTGTCAAGAGGTGCGAGCGGTTGCAGTAAGGGCAAAGTAGGATTAGTCTGCCCGCGGATTTTCATTCCTTTTCATCTTGAGAGGTGCCGTGAAACGGCCTTCCGTGCTGATCCTTGCTGGCGCGGCCGTTCTGGCCGTGGCCGTGGCTTTGAGTGTGTACCGTGCCGGCGAAGAAGAGACCGAGCCCGTGACCGCGACCGTTCAACCCGCCGCTCCCCTCCAGGCCGAGCCCACCCCGGTCGAGGAAGCGGTGGACAGCGCTGCGCCCAGCTTCGACGTGGTGCGGGTCAATCCGGCCGGTGATGCGGTGATGGCAGGGCGCGCCCAGCCCCATGCCGAGGTCACCATCCTGGATGGCGACCAGGAGATCGGCAGCGTGACCGCCGACCAGCGGGGGGAATGGGTCTTCGTGCCCGACGCGCCGCTGCCGCCGGGGTCGCGCTCGCTCGGCTTGCGTTCGGTGGATGTCGACGGCACGACGCATGAGGCCGAGGCCCGCGTGGTGCTGATGGTGCCGGATTCGCCGAATGCCGATACCGCCCTGGCGGTGCGTATCGGCCCCGATGGCGCGCGGCTGCTGCAAGGCCCGGCCGGGCAGGAGGACAGACCGGAAATCAGTATCGAGGTCATCGACCGTCAGGCCAGCGGCAATCTCGCCTTGGGCGGCAAGGCCAAGCCCGGCAGCGGCGTCCATGTCTATCTGGACAACCGCTTCGTCGGCCGGGCCGAGGCCGATGCCGAGGGGGAATGGAGCATGGCCGCCGCCATGCCGGAAGGGCAAGACCCCTCGGTCCTGCGCGGCGATCAGGTGGCCGCCGACGGCAAGGTGACGGCGCGGGTCGAACTGCCTTTCCCCCGCGCGCCGAGGCAGTCGGGCGGCGAGCGCCCGGCGGCGGACCGTACGGTGGTGGTCGAGGCGGGCGCCAGCCTGTGGCAGATTGCCCGTCAGGCCTATGGCCGCGGCTTCGACTATACCGTCATCTATCAGGCCAACCGCGAACAGATCCGCGACCCCAACCTGATCTATCCGGGCCAGGTCTTCAAGCTGCCCTCCGGTCAGGAATAGATGATCTGAACCCGGCCTGCCTTGCGGCTGTTCCCTTCGATGACGGGGGCGGCCCGAAGGCGGTCTGTTGTCATTTGGGTGAAAAACCTTCGACATCGGTGCGCCCATATGGCATTGCCCGGTGGAGCGGTGTCATGCCGCCCCGACTGCGAAAGGACGAGTCTCGTGAAGGTGCATGAAGTATCCCTGTTGAAGGTCGTGATGGTGCCCATCAACCGGGCTGGATGGCCGTTCATCGCCATCTTTGCGGCGGTGACCCTGGTGCTGTTCCTGATCTGGCAGCCGCTGGGCTGGCTGGGCGTGATCCTCACGGCATGGTGCACCTATTTCTTCCGGGACCCGCGCCGCATCACGCCGACCCGCGAGGGGTTGGTGATCTCGCCGGCCGACGGCATCGTGCAGATGATCGGCCGGGTGCCGCCGCCCAAGGAACTGGACATGGGCGACGAGCCTTTGATGCGCGTCTCCGTCTTCATGAACGTCTTCAACGTCCATGTGAACCGCATTCCCATGGATGGCGAGATCACCAAGATCAGCTATCGCCCCGGCAAGTTCGTCAACGCCTCGCTGGACAAGGCCAGCGTGGACAACGAACGCATGTCGATCCGCATGAAGACCAAGGAAGGTCCCGATCTGGCCTTCGTGCAGATCGCCGGTCTTGTCGCCCGCCGCATCAAATGCGATATCGTCGAAGGCCAGCCGGTCAGCGTGGGGCAGCGTTTCGGCCTGATCCGCTTCGGCAGCCGTGTAGACATCTTCCTGCCCGACGGCGTCGAGCCGCTGGTGGTGTGCGGCCAGTTGACCGTCGCCGGGGAAACGGTGATTGCCGACTTCCGCTCGCAGGAAAAACAGCGAGAAGGAGTGGCGCAGTAAGATGTTTCGCCCCCGTCCGGTCCCCCGCATCAAGGGATTGTCCTTCAACCGGATGATCCCCAACATCCTGACGCTGCTGGCCCTGTCCGCCGGCCTGACCTCGATCCGGTTCGGCATGCATGACAATTGGCAGGCGGCCGTGGTGGCGATTTTGATCGCCGCCATCCTGGACGGGCTGGACGGGCGCGTGGCACGCATGCTGCGCGGCACCAGCAAATTCGGCGCCGAGCTGGATTCGCTGGCCGATTTCATCAGTTTCGGCGTGGCGCCCGCGGTGCTGCTCTATTTCTGGATCATGCATACGGCAGGCGGCATCGGCTGGGCGCTGGTGCTGCTGTTCGCCATCTGCTCGGCCCTGCGCCTGGCCCGCTTCAACACCATGATCGGCCAGCCCGACATGCCGCCCTGGGCCTACAATTTCTTCACCGGCGTGCCCGCCCCGGCGGCGGGCGGACTGGTGCTGATTCCGATGATGCTGAGCTTCGAGGCGCCGGGCTTCTTCGCCCAGCCCGTCGTGGTCGGCATCTTCCTGGTCGGCGTGTCCTTCCTGATGGTCAGCTCGATCCCGACCTTTTCGGGCAAGAGCTTCAAGGTGCCGCACAGCTATGTGTTGCCGCTGATGGTGGTGATCGGCCTGCTGGCGGCCTTCCTGGTGACCGAGCCCTGGCTGACCGTCAGCGTGCTGGGCTTCATCTATCTGGCCACCATCCCGATCAGTGTCCGCCGCTTCCGCAAGCTGTCGCGCCAGGCCGAGAAGATGATGGCCGCCGAACCCGCCGCCGCAACAGACGAAACCCCCAAGGGCGAGGAGCCCCCTAAGTGAGCCAAGACGTTTCCAACGACAAGGACCGGGACGACCCGGTGGCGCAGTGCATTCTCGAGGCCGTGGCGCAGAAGCCCGATGTCTCGCCCGAGGATGTCGCCCGTATTTTCGCCGAGTCCAAGCGCCGTCCCAACGCCCATCAGCCCCGCGACGCCTGGCGCCGTTACCTGATGGCCGTGCGCCAGCAGGCCATCCATCTCGCCCGTCAGGGCCGTATCGAGATCACGCGCCGTGGCGAAACGGTCGATCCCGACGACTTCAAGGGCGTCATCCGCCTGCGCCTGCCGCGCGGCGGCGAATAAGGGAACCTGCCCTCACACCAGCAGGTGGAGGTTCGCCAGCGCCGGAACGGTGAGCAGGGCGCAGCCGGCCATCCAGACATAGAGCGGGATGGGGCTGCCCTTGCCGCCGGCCAGGACGGCGCGGCAGAGAAGGGCGGGAACGGCGCCGGCCAGCAGGGTCAGGCCGGCCGTCACCATCATTCCCACGAAAAAGATCATCGACAGGGTACCCGGCAGCCAGTCCGGGTACCACAGGCCGGACTGGCTGACCACCACGGCCAGCGCCGGCGAAAACACGCCGTTCACCAGGCAGATCATGATGATGCATGCGATCATGGTCCTGGAGTCCACGGGCGGCGATCCCTTTTCAGCATCCTTGCGGGAACGAGCGGACGAAAATCGCCCGATTGCGTCTTGACGCCTGGAACAAGGCCGGGGGGGAGGGGGTTGGACGGCCATTGTCCTTGAAGGGAGGCCGTCATGAACCCCAACCGTGCCGTGCCGGACCAGCAGGCCATGATCGAGGTGGATTTCGGCGCGCAGGGGCCGGAGGTCCATCTGTCGACCGGTGGATGGCTGATTCTGGTGCTGCTGGCCGTGGTGGTGCTTGTCATGCTGGTGGCTTTGCTGCGCTTCATCTTCCGGCCCCGCCGTCATGGGTCCGGCCATAGATGAAATTTTCTCAATGCCTGGACATTATCCAACACGTTGGGCAACCTTGAGTTAAGCTCCTCTTTCGTATAGAAGGCGGACTAATTCGGGTAATGCCAAACGTCATGAAAGGCGTTGAGATGCGTCTCTTTTCTGGAATCCTGGCGGCCAGCCTCGTCGCCGGTACCGCTTTTGCCGCCCAGGCTCAATCGCTGGGCGAGCCTGTCTCCATTCCCACCGGCTGGTACATGGGCGCCCAGTGGGGCGCCAATTGGCTGCGCGAGCAGGATCTCCGCACGCCTGCGGGCGATCTGTCCACCGATTACGATCTCGGCTGGGGCGTACTGGGCCAGGTGGGCTACGATTTCGGCCCGCTCGGTTTCGGCCGTCTGCGCAGCGAGGGCGAACTCGGCTGGCGGCAGAACGGCGTGGACAAGCTCGAGGGCACGTCCGCTTCGGGTGATATCAACGCCCTCAGCCTGATGGCCAATCTCTATTACGACATTCCCACCGGCACCGCCCTCACGCCTTATATCGGCGCGGGTCTCGGCGGCGTTTACGTGGATGTGGATGGCGTTTCGACGCCTACGCTGGGCCCAGCCAACCACAATTCCTGGAAGCTGGGCTATCAGGGCATTGCCGGTCTGGCCTATGCGCTGAACGAGAATCTGTCCATCAAGGGCGATTACCGTTATTTCGCCACGGAAGATGTCCGCTTCAATGTCAACGGTGAGAGAGTGAAGCTGCCCTATGCCAACCATTCGGTGATGGTCGGCTTCAACTGGCGCTTCGGTGCCGTGCAGGAGCGTCCGGTGGAAGCGGCTCCAGCGGTGGCTCCGGCTCCCGCCCCGGCTCCGGCGGCTCCCGCCCCGGCGCCCCAGGTGCAGCAGCAGCGTCTGCCCTCCAGCTACATGGTCTTCTTCGACTGGGACCGTTCCGACATCACGCCGGAAGCCCGCGAAGTGATCGAGCGTGCCGTCCAGGCGGCCCGCGAAGGCCAGACCGTGCGCGTCGAACTGACCGGCCATGCCGACCGTTCGGGCCCCGATGCCTATAACATGCGCCTGTCGCAGCGCCGTGCCGAGGCGGTCAAGGCAGTGATGGAAGGCCTGGGCGTGCCCGGCGATGCCGTGGGCGTGGTCGCCAAGGGTGAAAGCGAGCCGCTGGTGCCGACCCCCGATGGCGTGCGCGAGCCGCAGAACCGCCGCGTCGAGATCGTGATCCCCTGATCGGGTGATCCCGGTTTGAAGCGAAACGGCCTCCCGGAAGCATCCGGGAGGCCGTTTTCTTTTGCGGCAGGTCCTAAAAAGGATTCAGCGGCGCGTCTTGGCGCAGGGGGCGACGGCGGTTTCGGCCTTGACCGTGCGGGCCGCGAAATCCTCGATCTCGCGCGGGCCGAGGGAGGAGACGGCCTCGTAGAGTTGATAGGCCGATTCGCAATAGGTGGCTTCGCCGACGCTGCGGACCGAGGCTTCGTTGGCCAGGGCGGTGATATAGGAATCGAAGCGCCGCGCCTGTTCGGAACCGTAATTCCGCGAGAAATGGGTGCGCAGCACCTTGGCGTTGTCGTTCAGGTTCTTCCCGAATTTATGCACAAAGGCGTTGTACTTCTCGCGGAAGCCCAGATCGGCATGATTGCAACTCAGCGCCGCGACCATCAATTCGGTCTGAAGCTGCCGCAATTGCGAGGCGCGGACTTCCGTGGGGGTATAGCAACTGCCCACGCCTTCGGGCGAGGCGGCGGCCGCGGGAAGGGCCGAGGAGGCGGAAAAAGCCAGGGCGAGAGCAGCGAGAGAAAAACGGCGAAGTTTCACGATGGGCATCCCATGGCTGCCTGGGTTTCGCCCGGATAGTGCTGCAAACCTACCCTTAAGATCAAGGCCTTCCCCAGTTCGTTGCGCAACTCGGGAAGGGATGGGGCGTGAGCGTCCGCTGTCATCCATCATGGCGTGAATCCTCCCTGCTGGCTTGATCCCGGGAATTCCGGCTTAAGCCATTCAAGTCTTCGCAAAATCGTGGGAACGCGCCCAACTCGATGGTCACGTCCTTCGCAGATCTTGAAGGTGGGGGTCCCATGACAGCCTTGGTATTCTGCCGGAAGCATCTGCCCGGCGATTTTTCGACCTATTGTAACTGGGGGTGGTCATGACTGCCGTTCTGGTGGCAGGCGGTGCCGGCTATGTCGGCAGCCATGCGTGCAAGGCCCTGGCCGCGGCGGGGCATCGGCCCATCGTCTATGACAATTTGTCCACCGGCCATCGCGCGGCGGTGCGCTGGGGGGATTTCGTCGAAGGCGACCTGTGCGACGGCGAAACCCTGCGCGCGGTGATGCGCCAATACAAGATAGGCGCGGTGATGCATTTCGCCGCCAGCGCCAATGTCGGCGAGTCCATGCGCGACCCCGCGCTCTATTTCCGCAACAACGTGGCCAATACCCTGACCCTCCTGACGGCCATGCAGGAGGAAGGGGTGAAGGCCATCGTCTTCTCCTCGACCTGCGCCTGCTACGGCACGCCCCTGCGGCTGCCGCTGGACGAAACCCACGGCCATGATCCCGTCAGCCCCTATGGCGAGAGCAAGGCCATGGTGGAGCGAATGCTGCGCTGGTTCGGCGAGATCCACGGCCTGCGCTGGCTGGCCTTGCGCTATTTCAATGCCGCCGGTGCCGACCCGGATGGCGAGATCGGCGAGGACCATGCGCCCGAAACCCATCTCATTCCCCTGGCCATCATGACCGCCATGGGGCGGCGGCCGGGGCTGGACATCCTGGGCACCGATTATCCCACGCCCGACGGCACGGCCATCCGCGATTACGTCCATGTCAGCGATCTCGCCCAGGCCCATCTGCGCGGCCTCGACCATCTGCTCGACGGCGGCGCGAGCATGGCCCTCAATCTCGGCACCGGCCGAGGACACAGCGTGCGCGAAGTCGTGGCTGCCGTCGAAGCCCAGGCCGGCGCGTCCCTGCCCATAAGGCTGGCCGACCGCCGTCCGGGCGATCCGCCCATCCTGGTCGCCGATCCCCGGCGCTCGGCCGAGGTGCTGCAATGGCGCCCGCAGATGTCGGAACTGGCCGGCATTGTGGAAACGGCCTGGAACTGGCACATCCGTCGTCACAACGTGTGACAAAATAAGTAACTATCTAGCTGTAGTAGAGCGGAAGAAGAAGTTGCCGAGCTTGCCTGTGAACATCAAATACAAGCAAGCGAAGACAGGGCTTCTCTTTGGTGTTGCTCCTTTTTAGGATTTGCGACCACCCGCCTGGACGTTTCACTGTTCCGCGAGGAGGACCGCATGCGATTACTTGGAGGTGGTAAACCGGTGACGGAGAATGCGGCGCGGCGGGCGAGTATTCCCCCCCTTCGCTCACCCTCCGCCCCTCCGGCACCGCCTTTGATCGACCGCGACGCAGGTCCCGGCCGTCGCCTCGGCATTGCGGCCCGGCTTTGGGATGCGCTGGCGGTGGCTGCCGGGGGCTTGTTTGCGTCCGTTCTGGTGGGCGACGGAGCGGGCAATCTGCTGCTGCCCCTGGTCGCCCTGCAGACATTGCTGGCGGTCAATCTGTTCACTCTGACGGGGCTCTATCCGCCGCGCAGCGATGCCGCGCAGTCCAGCTGGCCCTGGCGTCCGGCGGCCTGGCTGCTGGCGGCCATGGCCGTGCCGGCGGTGCTGCTCGCCGCCACGCAGCCGCCGCCGAACTGGCCCTGGCTGGGGGCATGGTGGCTGACTTCCTCGGCGATCATGGTGTCGGGCCGTTCCGGGCTGGTCGCCCTGTGGCTGCAGATGAAAAGCTCGCCGCGCTTCATGCGCCGGGTGCTGGTGGTCGGCGACCTGCCGCGCAGCCAGCAGGTGCTGCATTTCCTGGCGAGCAACGGCGACGGCTGGCATAGCGTGGCCGGGGTGCTGATCGACGGCCATCGCCCGGCGCTCAGCGAGGCGACGCGGGAAGGCTTCATCGGCCGCCTGGACGATCTCGAGCGCGTGATGCGCACCGAACGGGTCGACGATGTCATCGTGGCCCTGCCCTGGGCCGAGGTGGAGCGCATGGATGCCTGCCTGGCGCGGCTGCGCCAGTATCCGGTCGACGTGCATCTCTTCCCCGATCGTCCGGAAGCCTACATGTCCGGCCATCGCGGCCTGTCCGTCTGGCGCGGCATGCCCCTGGTGCGTCACGCGGTGCGCCCCATCGGCCCGGTCGGGCGGATGGTCAAGAATATCGAGGACAAGCTTCTGGGCGGCCTGATGCTGCTGTTCTTCGGGCCGCTGATGCTGGTGATCGCGGTGCTGATCAAGCTCGATTCCCGCGGTCCCGTCCTGTTCCGCCAGGAACGTTACGGCTACAACAACGAGATATTCCACTGCTTCAAATTCCGCAGCATGCATGTCCATCAGCCTGAGGCGGTGGTCGAGCAGGCGAAGCGGGATGACCCCCGCGTGACGCGGGTCGGGCGCTTCCTGCGCCGCACCAGCCTGGACGAGTTGCCGCAACTCCTGAACGTGATGAACGGCACCATGTCCCTGGTGGGGCCGCGCCCCCATGCGGTGTCGCACCAGAATTATTACGAGAAACTGGTGGACGATTACCGTTGCCGGCATCGCATGAAGCCCGGCATCACCGGCTGGGCTCAAGTCAACGGCTTGCGCGGCGAGACCTCGAAGGTCGAGCAGATGCGCCGCCGGGTCGAGCACGACCTCCATTACATCGACAACTGGAGCCTCTGGCTCGATCTCAAAATCCTATTTCTCACTCCCGTCGTTTGTCTGCGAGGTGACAATGCCTATTGATGCGAATTCCCGCCATCGCCTGGTCCGGATCGCCCCTGCGGTCCTGGCCGGAATGGTGATGGCCGCCTGCTCCGCCCCGGTGGTGGAGAATCCCACCCCCGTCTCGGCGCTGCCTCAGGTCACCGCCCAGAACGGCTATGTGATCAATCCGGGCGACGTGTTGAACATCAAGTTCTTCTTCAATCCCGAACTGAACGAGGAAGAACTGGTGGTGCGCCCCGATGGCCGTATCTCGCTGCAGCTGATCGGCGAGCAGCAGGTGGCGGGGCTGACGCCGGGCCAGCTGGAACAGCGCCTGCAGCAGGCCTATGCCAGCGAACTGCGCAATCCGCAGGTGGCGGTGATCATGGACAGCTTCGCCGGGCAGCGCATCTTCGTGGACGGCCAGGTCGGCACGCCTTCGGAAGTGACGCTGAACGGCCGCATGACGGCGCTTCAGGCCATCGCCTCGGCGGGTGGCTTCACCGACGCGGCGCGGCGCCAGGTGCTGCTGATCCGGCGCGGTGCCGACGGTCAGCCGGTGGTCGCCAACCTGGACTTGCATGCCGCCCTGTCGGGCACCGACCTGAGCCAGGACGTGGCGCTGGAGCCCTATGACATCATCTTCGTGCCGCGCAGCGGCGTGGCCGACCTGAACCTGGCCATCGACCAGTATATCCGTCAGAACATCCCGATTCCGTTCGGTCTCGGCTACAGCATCAACTGACGGAGGCGGTGTGATGACTGCGCGGGGGTTGGCTCACATCCTGTTCCGGCATAAGCGCAAGGCCGGCTTGGTGCTGTTGACATGCCTGATGGCGGGAGTGGCGGCGGTGCTGCTGTGGCCGCCGTCTTATCAGGCCCGGACGACGGTGCTGTTTTCCTCGGCCGAGGGGGCGAGCGCCCAGGCCGGCCTGTTCGCCGGTCCGGCGCTGCAATCCGCCGCGCTCGAGGCCGTGGGCCACCAGATCCTGTATCCCGGCCTGGGCGAGGGCGAGGCCCGCGAGGCCTTTGCCCAGGCGCTCCAGGTCCGGCCGCGCGGTTCCGCCGTCGAGCTTTCCTTCACCCATGGCGATCCCGAACTGGCCGCCCAGGCGCTGAACGCCCTGACCTTGATGCAGACCCAGCGTTTCGAGGCGAGGCGGGAAGGCGCGGGCGTGCCGCAGATGGCGGCGCGGGCTTCCAGCCTGGAACAGCGCCTGCACGAGGCGCAGCAGCGTCTCGCGGCCTGGCGGCAGGAGCATCGGATCTACGACCTGGCCGAACAGCGCCAGTCCCTGATGCGCGAGCAGACCCAGCTCGATACCCAGCTTGCCGCCGCCCGGGTGGAGGCCGGCCAGGCCCAGGACCAGGTGGCCTTGCTGCGCCGCCAGATCGAGACCACGCCGGCGACCGTGCCGCAGGCCGCGCGGGGATCGGCGGTGGCCGAGGACGCGCGGCGCAAATTGTTCGAGCTGCGGGCGGAGGAGCAGAAGCTGCTGGGCAGCTATACGCCGACCAGCCAGTTCGTTACCGCCGTCCGCGCCCAGATCGAGCAGGTGGAACGGGTGCTGCGCGAGGAAGAGGCGGCGGCCCGCGCCAATGCCGCGCCCAATCCCTTGTACCAGCAATTGCGTGGCGACCTGATCCGTGCCGAAACCACCCTGGCGACGGCGGAACGCCGGGCGCGGGAGGTCTCCGCCCGCCTCGACCAGCTTGCCGCCCGCATCGACGCGCTGTCGGCGCGCGAGGCGGAACTGGCGGCGCTGGAGCGCGAGGTACAGGAGGCCGAAGCGGCCTATGAGGCGGCGACCGGGCGTTCGGCCCGCGCCCTGGCGGCGCTGGGCGAGGCCGGCATGGCCGATCCGGCGCTGCCGCCGTCCAGCCCCATCCGTACCCCCTGGGTGATCTTCGCCCTGGCCCTGCTGGGCGGGGTGGTCGGGGCCGTGGTCACGGCCGCCCTGGCCGAATTGCTGACGCCCCGTTTGGCGACCCCCGCCGCAGTCGAGCGCAGGCTCGGCTTGCCCGTCCTGACGTCCATTGCATACGAGCGCTGACATGTATCGTGATTTCTACAATCTGTCGGCGGAACCCTTCCGCATCACCCCCGACCCGGATTTCCTGTTCCTCACGGAGCAATACAAGGAAGCCCTGGCCGCCATCGTCTACGGCATCGAACAGCGCAAGGGATTCGTCTGCATCACCGGCGAGGTCGGCACGGGCAAGACCACCATCCTGCGCTCCTATCTGGAAGGGGTGGACAAGCAGAACATCAAGTTCGTCTATGTCTTCAACCCCACCATGCCCTTCCACCGCCTGCTGCGGACCATCCTGCAGGAGCTGGAGCTGACGCCGGCCAGCGACGACGTCACCGACATGGTCGATCAGCTGCACGAATATCTGATCGAGATGTATCGGCAGAACATCAATGTCGTGCTGTTCGTCGACGAGGCGCACAACATGCATGTGGGCACGCTGGAGCGCCTGCGCATGTTGTCCAATCTGGAAACGGCCAGCGACAAGCTGATCCAGATCGTGCTGGTGGGGCAGCCCGAACTGGAGGACCTGCTGGGCCAGCACGAGCTGCGCCAGCTGAAGAGCCGCATCGCCGTCAAGGCGCGGCTCAACCCCATGAATGTCAATGAATGCATCGAATATATCGAGCATCGCCTGCGGCTGGTGGCGCAGGATGAGAAGCCGATTTTCACCAAGGGTGCCATGGCGCTGGTGGCCCGCCATGCCCAGGGCATCCCACGCATCATCAACGTGACCTGCGACAATGCCCTGATCACCGGTTTCGGCTATAAGCGCCGCCCGGTGACGGAAAGCATCGTGCGCGAGGTCATCCGCGATACCGGCGAGAAGCCGCCCAGTCGCTTCAGCCTGCCCGGCATGGCCATGGCGGCGGGCGTCGCCGGTCTCGCCCTGGCCGGCGGTTTCGGCTGGTGGGCCTTGCAGGACCGGGGCGAGGGCCAGGCCGTGGCCGCCGCCATGGAGGAACGCCTTCTGCCCGAGACCGCGGTCGGGGCCGATCTGGCCGAGGCGCCGCGCGAGACGGCGGCACCGCCCCAGGTCGCCGCGTCCGCCGGTTGGCGCAGCGAGATCCCGCGCATCGAAGGCGTACTCGAGGAACGTTTCGAGGAAAGGGCGGTCGCGTCGGCGCCCCTGGAGCGTCCGGTGGCCCGCCCCCTGTCGGCCAGCCTGCCGAGCCTGCCCACGCGCGGCGACGAGGTGCGTCCCGCCGCCGACAGCGTTCCGGTCTTCGAGGAGACGGTGCTGCGCGTGGTCGAGCCGGGCGATACCTTGTCGGGCCTGATGGTGGAGATCTATGGCCGCTGGGACCGTCCCCTGCTGGAAATGGTGCGCAACCGCAATCCGCAGATCATCAATGTGGACCGGCTGATCGTCGGGCAGGTACTGCGCTTCCCACCGGCTCCCATGGATCTTGCCAGCGCCGGGGACGGCGAGGAGAACGCCCGATGAGCCGCCTGTACGACGCCTTGCAGAATGCCCGCACCCAGGCGGGCGGTGTCGGCGCCCTGCCGCGCGGCCCCATCGTCGCCAAGCGCCCCATGCCCTCGACGGCGGGCAATGCCGCCAACATGGACAGCATGCGCCTGTACCAGTCCATCGAGGCCGCTTTGGCGGGGCGGCCGTCGAAGGTCGTGCAGATCATGGGATGCCGGGGCGGCGAGGGGGCATCGACCGTGGCTTCGCGGCTGGCGCAATTCGCCTCGTTGCGCATGGGGCGCAGCGTGCTGCTGCTCAATACCAGCGGACGGGCGCCCAGCAACCAGTTGCGCCTGACGGGACCCGGCGGCAGTGGCGGCGGCCAGACCGGGGAAGTGCTTCCGCCTGCCGAAGTGGCGGTGACCGAGGGCGGCAACGGCCTGTTCACCGGCAGCCTGCCCATCCAGGGCGGCCCCGGTGACCTGCATGCCCTCAATCCCGCGCTGCTGCACGGCTATTGGAACAAGTTGCGCGAACGCCTGGACATGGTCATCCTGGATTCGCCGCCGGCCTTGTCCTCGCCTTACGGCCTGGGCATGGCCGCGACGGTGGACGGCGTGGTCCTGGTCATCGAGGCCGAACAGACCCGCGCGCCCGTCGCCCAGGCGGCCCGCGACGCCCTGGTCAAGGCCGGGGCCAACGTGCTGGGCGTGGCGCTGAACAAGCGGCGTTTCTATGTGCCGCAATTCCTCTACGACCGTCTGTAGGAAAAGCGGACCTGAAGAGCAGGCCGTCCCGGAAGGGGCGGCCTTTTTCATGTCTGCGGCCGGGCTCAGCCTTTCCGCATCATTCCGATGAAGTCGCGGAAGGCGGCAAGCTGGCCCTGGCTGAAATCGCGGGTGGCGGTATCGGTGACATTGCCCTGGTCGTCGATCTTGCCCATCACCTGGCCGACCATCACTTCCGGGCGCGGCAGGACATAGGCGTCCAGGAAGACGAGGACCTGGCGCAGGTGATACTGCATGCGCGCCCCGCCGAAGATGCCCGGCGAGGCGCTTTGGATGGCCACCGGTTTTTTGGCGAAGGGCTGCTCGGGCAGCCGGGACAGCCAGTCCAGGGCATTCTTCAGCACCCCGGGAACGGAATAATTGTATTCCGGCGAGACGATGACCACGCCATCGGCTGCGCGGATGGCCTCGGCCAGGGCGGTCACTTCCTGCGGAAATCCCCGGTCCTGGAGGTCGGCGTCGTAAAGCGGCAGCGTGCCGATGGAGGGCAGGGGGTGGATCTCCACGCCCTCCGGCGCCCAGCCCGGCAGGGCTCGGGCGAGAGCGGCATTGTAGGAGCCCTTGCGCAGGCTTCCCACCAATGTGACGAGGCGGATGTTCTGGCTGGACATGGTGCCTCCATGGGGCAGGGGGTTATCTGCGGGTGACCTGGTTCTTGGCCCGGCGGTACAGCCAAGTCCCGCCTGCGGCGATCAGGGCCGCAAGGATCAGCACCAGCAGCAGGATGAAACCGACGGCGCCAAGCAGGGCTTGCAAGGTCTCCCCGAAGCCGAAAGTCGCAATCAGGGCAACCAAAAGAATGAGGGCGAGTAGCGGCATGTCGGCCCCATGAGTTGATCTTGAATATGGAAGAAGGAACAGGGTGAATGCTCCGTTGGTTCCCCCCTCCAACTTTCTGCTAGCGCAGAAGAAACATCTCCCTCGCTTTGTTGTTACGCGAGGAGAAAGTTATTGGAGGTGCTGACATGAAATTCCTCAAACCAAGACACTTTGTCCTCGTTGCGGCGGCGGCGACGCTGGCTGCCTGTGGAACCTATGAACCGCCTCAGGGGCCGCTGGCCAGCGCGAACCAGGCCATTCTTTCGGCGGCCAATGTCGGTGCCGACGATCTGGCGCCCTTGGAAATGCGGATCGCCCGCGAACGCCTGCTCGCGGCGCAATCGGCGGATAACGACGAGAGTGTCCAGCGTTACGCCGCCGAGGCCATGGCCAGTGCGGAACTGGCCCAGTCTCGGGCGGAAGCGCAGCGCTATAACACTGCGCTCGATACCTTGGGCAGGACCTCGCAGTATTTCGAGGGTCAGACGGCGCGGAGCCCGATGGTTCAGGGCCAAGGTCAGGGTCAATTGCAGGGCCAGGGCCAAATCCAGAGCCAGCCGCAGGGGCAACTCCAGAACCAGCCGCAGGGTCAGTTCCAGGGTCAGGCCCAGCCGCAGTTTCAGGGCCAGACTCCGGGCCTGACGGCCCCCGCCCAGCCTGCCCCCACTCAACCAATTCGTTGATCGGAGACAGAAATGATACGTCCTGCCGCCATCGCCCTGCTTGTCGGCTCTCTTGCCGCCTGCGCGGGCGTCACTGCGAACGAAAACCCCGAAAGACTGTCGGCCTTGCGGGCCCAGATCCAGCAGGCCCAGGCCGATCCCGCCGTCAACCGCCATGCCCCGGTGGAATTGCGCGAGGCGGCCCAGGCCCTGGCCCAGGCCCAGAGCGCCACGGACGAGGAGGCCTTCCGGCACTGGGCCTTCATGGCCGAGAGCCGCTTGGCCCTGGCGCAGTCCCGCACTTCGGCGGAACAGGCGCGCCAGCAGACCCAGACCCTGGCCCAGCAAATGGAGATCGAGGGCGAAGTCCAGCAGCGTCTCCAGATGGAGGGGGCGCGGCAGACCCAGGACGGCACCACCGTGGTGAGCCTCGGCGACGTGCTGTTCGAGGTCGGCCGGGCGGAGCTTCAGCCCGGTGCCTTCAACCGCTTGCAGCCCCTGGTCAACCACCTGCGGAACAATCCCAACCAGTATGCGGTGATCGAAGGCCATACCGACTCGACCGGCAGCTCGGAACTGAACCAGCGTCTGTCCCAGGAACGGGCCGAGGCGGTGCGCCAGTATCTGATCACCGCCGGTATCCAGCCCGACCGCATCGTGGCGCGCGGCCTGGGGCAGGATTTCCCCATCGCCAGCAATGAGACCAGTGCCGGACGTCAGCAGAACCGGCGTGTCGAAGTGCAGATCAGCGAGGCGCCGGAATAAGGGCAGTCTTTCTTTTGATGATTACTGCCCGGCCCCGCGCCTCTTCATGGCCGGCTACCGGGCCGGAGAGGCGCGGTTCGGCGGAAGGAAGGCTGGAAGCGCCTGATGCGAAGGCATGGCTTGCGGCGGAAGCAAAGGTGGTTCGTCGCAAGCCATGGGGGCAAGGCAAAGGGAGGCCTTTCTTGTCTCTTTTGAAAATGGCCTTCGGAATGGTCTTATGTCCTGCGCCTTTTGCGGATCAATCCTCGGTATCTCGCGATGACCGGGATAGAGGCCTTTACTTGGTGCCTAGCCGTCTTGCACTGTCCGGCCTATGACGCATCGTTAAATAGTAACTTTTATCTCCCTCCGTGTGCTTCCTCTCTACCTCTCCTGCAGGGATTGAGACGGGCCGATCTCGTCCCGACACTTTGCAGCAGGCGCGAAGATGTTCGGCGTCTTGATCGCGAAAAGAAGAGGTCGCTGGGATGAAGATCGCCGTCATCGGCTCACGCGGCATGGATTCCGATTACGGTGGCATCGAAAGGATGCTGCGTGAGATTTGCCCGCGTCTCGTCCGTCGCGGCCATGAGGTCCATGTCTATTCGGAACGCCGCGGCCGGGGGCGCCGCATGGTCGACGGCGTGCATGTCCTGGGGGTTCCGGCGCTGCCGGGAAAATATACCGAGACCTTGACCCGCGCCGCCCTGTCCACCTTGCTCAGCCTGACCCGCCAATACGACGTGGTGCAATTCTGCGCCGAGGGGCCGGGTATGTTCGCGGCCCTGGCGCGGCTGGCCTCGCGCCGCTGCGTGGTCAGCATCCATTCAATCGACTGGGCGCGCGATAAATGGCCCCTGCCGGCCAAGCTGGCGCTGCGCGCCGCCGAAGGCATCGCCTTGCGCAGCGCCCACCGCATCGTCGTCGCCTCGCGCAGCCTGCAGCATTACATGCGCCTCGTTCATGGCCGCGAGACCGTATACATCCCCAATGGCACGGTCATTCCCGCCTTGCCCCCCGATCCCGCGCCGCTGGCACGCCTGGGCGTGACGCCGGGAAATTTCGTGCTGTTCGCCGGACGGCTGGTGCCCGAGAAGGGCTGCCATCACCTGATCGCGGCCTTCAACGCCCTGCCGCAAGACCGGTTGAAGCTGGTGATCGCCGGTCATGGCCGCTATGAGGCGGCCTATGTCGAAAAGCTGAAGGAAATGGCGGACCCGACCAAAGTCATCTTCGCCGGCCAGCCCGACCGGCCGCTGCGGGATGCCCTGTTCGGCCATTGTTATCTCTTTGTCCTACCCTCCACCACCGATGGTCCATCTCCAGCCGTGCTTGAAGCGGTAGGACACGGACGGGCAGTTCTCGTCAGCGACATTCCAGCCCATATCGAGGTGGTTGGGGGCAATGCCTTCACCTGTACCCCCGACGATCCCATGGACCTGCGCCGCCAGCTCTCCTGGCTGATGGACGCGGAGGAGCCGGTCAGGGCCATGGAAAGGCGCAGTGTGGCCGTCGCCCAGCGTTTCGAATGGGAGGCCATCGTTGACGAGTATGAGCGGGTCTTCTCCGCCGCCGCAGCCAGCGGCCGGGTGGACCTATTGAGGCAGAGGGAGGAGACTCGCCCATGAGCGGTATCGCCGGACTGATGAGCCTCTCCTGGCCGCGCGTGGAGAGCGGCTGGGCCGAGAAGATGGCTGAATTGATGGTGCATCGCGGTCCCGCCCGCGAAGGCCGCCACAGCGACCCGGCAGGACGCTGTGCCGTCGCCCTGCGCCAGCATCGCGCCACCCCTGGCCAGGGGGCAAACCTGCCCATCTTCAACGAGCACCGCGATATTTGGGCCGTGCTCGACGGCCAGATCTACAATGCCCGCGCCCTGCGCCACAGCCTGGAATTGGAAGGCCACCTGTTCCGCGACGGCGGCGAGGCCGAGGTGGTGGTCCATGCCTACGAGCAATACGGCCTGAACTTCCTGGAACATCTGCAAGGCATGTTCGGCCTGGCGCTGTGGGACGAGCGTAGCGGCCGGCTGATCCTGGCGCGCGACCGCATGGGCAAGAAGCCGCTCTACTACACCCAGGTCGATGGCTATCTGGCCTTCGCTTCCGAGAGCAAGGCCCTGCTGGGCGCGCTGCCGATCCGCCGCTGCATCGACCGTCAGGCCCTGGCGCAATATCTCAGCTTCGGCTACGTCATGCCGCCGCTGACCCTCTATGACGGCATCTTCAAGCTGGCCGCCGGGGAAGCGCTGATCTGCGAGCGCAAAGGCGGCATGCGCCGCACCACCTGGTGGAAGCCCCTGCGCGACCATCGCCGCACCCAGGCGGTGCAGCGCCTGGACGAGGAAGTCCATGTCGCCAATATCCGCACCCTGCTGGAAAGCGCCGTGGCCGACCGCCTCTATGCCGAGCCGCCGGCCGGGGCCTTCCTGAGCGGCGGCCTCGACAGCGCCTGCGTGGCGGCTTTGATGCAGCGCCTGCTGGGCCGCCAGATCGATACCCTGACCATCGCCCATCCCCAGGCGCCGGAGGCCGACGAGGCCGCCTATGGCCGCCTCGTCGCCAAGACGCTGGGCACGCGGCATCACGAACTGGCGGTGCAGGAAGCCCACGGCATCGCCAGCCTGACCGATTACGTCTATCACATGGACGAGCCGCTGGCCGATCCCTGCGCCATCAACAGCTGGTGGGCGTCCAAGCATTTCCGCGATATCGGCCTGACGGTGGCGCTGTCGGGCGACGGTGCCGACGAGGTGCTGCTGGGCGATCCCTCCTATCTGCGTTATGGCAAGCATGCCCGCGCTTGGCGTCTGCATTCCCGCCTGCCGCGCACCTTCTGGGGCCTGCTGCCGAGGCTGTTCTCCATGATGGGGCGTGGCCTGCCCGAGGACCTGCTGAGCCGGGCGCGGCGCGGCGACGTGATGTATCTCGGCAGCGAACTGCCCTTTGGCGAGGACGAGCACCGCCTGTCCATCCTGGGGCCGCAATTGCGGGAGGATTATGCCCGCTTCTCGGCCTCGGACGTCACCCGCCAGGTGCAGCAGAGCCTGCCCGAATGGCTGGACGACGACGCCCTGGCGCTGATCTCCTGTACCGAGACGCGCATGCGACTGGCGGAAAAGGTGCTGATGCGCCTGGACAAGATGAGCATGGCCCATGGCGTCGAGGCCCGGACTCCCTTCGCCGACCATGCCCTGGCCGATTACTGTCTCGCCATTCCCGGCAATCTCCGCGCCGGAGAGAAGGAAACCAAGCGCCTGCTGCGCCGCGCGGTGGCCGAACTGGTGCCCGATGCCATCCTCGCGCGTCCGCGCCGCGCCAGCTCCGCCGCGCCGGTGGCCCGCTGGCTCAAGGGAGACTTGGGCCGGGTGCTGGAAGAGAAGATGCAGCTTTCCGGCCTGTTCCGTCACGGCATCCTCGACGCCCAATACTGCCGTAAGCTGCTGGGCCTGCATCATGCCGAGAAGGGGCGCCATCACCAGAAGCTCTGGGCGGTGCTGCTGCTGGCGGAATGGTACGATCAATCCGGTATGGACGGCATGGCCGTGGACGCCAATCCGGCCAACGACCTGATACCGCTGTCCCAGGCGGTGCAGGCGGCGGAATAGGAGGATGCGTTCGCGGCAGGTTCTGCTGGCCCTGGCAGCGGTATTGATCCTTGTCGGGGCCGGGGCCGGACGCAACGTGGGGGATTGGCTGCGCCGCCAGCAGGACGCCGCCCATTGGAATGCCAGGACCGACCAGCACCTGCCGGGGCTGTTTTCCGCCGTCGAGACGGTTTCCAGCGATCCGGCGGCGGAACGGCCCTATCGCCATCTCTTCGCCTATTTCGTCACCGGCTATCTGCATTACGCCTCGGCCGATGGCGCCACGGCCCGCCTGCCGGGGCAGCCGGGGCGGCATGGTGCCAAGCGCGATGGCCTGCGCGCCTTCGCCCGCACCGCGCCGATGGTCGCGGCCTGGCTGGCCTCGGGACGTCCGGCGGAGATCCGCGACCTGACGGGCCTGCCCGTCCGGCTGGATGCCTTTCTGCAGAACGCCATCCTGGCCGGTACTCATCCCAAATCCCCTTCCTATTGGGGCGAGATCGTCGATTTCGACCCGGCCATCGACGATGCCGCCGGGATCGCCGTCACGCTATGGCTGCTGCGCGACCGCCTGTGGGCGCGGCTGCCGGAGGGCGAGCGGGACCAGATCGCGGCCTGGCTGGGCCAGGTCGGGGGGCTGGAGGTGGCGGACGACAAGGCGCATCTGGCTCCGGTCCTGGTCAATGCGGTGCTGGCCGAGCTGGGATATGCCGACCGCCCGGAAGAGGTTCCGGCCCATTGGCAGCGCTTCAAATCCTTCTATCGCGGCGAGGGCTGGTTCAGCGACGGGCCGGGCGAAGTCTTCGACTTCGCCAATGCCTGGGACATCCAGTACCAGCTTTTCTGGCTGGACCTGATCGCGCCGGGCCTGGATCACGATTTCATCGCCGCCACCCAGATCCGTTTCGCCGAGGATTACAGCCATCTCATCTCGCCGCTGGGCCTGCCCATCCTGGGGCGCGACGTCTGCAACCGGCTGGCCGCCCCGGTGCCGCTGATCGCCGCCGCGATGCGCCAGGGCGGCCCCGCGCCGGGCCTGGCACGGCGGTCCCTGGATGCGGTCTGGGAGAATTTCCTGAAACGGGGGGCGGTGGCCGAGGGCGTGGTGACGCAGGGCTATTGCGGCGCCGATCCCGGTGCCGCCGGAAATGGCGGACCCGCCGATTGCTTGGCCTCGCTGCGCTCACTGACCCTGGCCTTCCTCAATCCGCCCCAATCCGCCTTCTGGCAGGCGCCGCCCGAGCCCCTGCCGATCGAGCGGGGCAGCTTCCGGCTGGCCTTGCCGAGTCCGGGATGGATCGTGGTGGGGGATGCCGCGGATGGCGATATCCGCATCCAGCGCCTGGCCCTGATGACCGAGTCGGAGGTGCCTCCGGCTCCACAGCCTTGGGAGGCGGCCTATTCCAAGCTCCTGACGGTGGCGGAAATCGCCTTCGGCCGGGCCTTGCGCGATCCGCCGGACGGCTTCTCGCAGATCGCCTTCTCGGCCCGCCATCCCTTCTGCGGCTGCGTCGAAAAGCTGACCGCGCCGCCGATGCTGGAAGCCTCGGCGCAGTGAGGGCTCTTCTTGGCCCGCCTCCCCCTTCGAGACGCCGCCAAGGCGGCTCCTCAGGGTGAGGCGACTTCCTGGTTTTATTTCAATAAGGTAAAACCTCATGCTGAGGAGGGCCGGAAGGCCCGTCTCGAAGCATGGCGGGTGCTTAGGAGGCCTTCAGTTCGAGCGGAGCGCGGAAGGTGAAGTTTTCCGGGGCCTTGGCGATTTCGGCGCGGGCGCGTTCGAGCATCCGGCGCAGATTGGCCGGGGCCTTGTCCACGCCGCCCGAGGCCCGGGCGATCTCGACCACCGAAGGCATGCCCTTCTCGCCGCCCGTGATGGTGTAATCATGGGCTTCGGCGGTGGCGACGATGGCGCGGATCAGCTCCTTCTTGGCCTTCTTCACCATCTCGATGGCTTCTTCCAGCGCCGCCTCGCTGCCTTCCGGGGCGATCAGCGTGACACGGTGATGGGGGTCGATGCCCATCGGGTTGAGATGGCCATAGGCCGCCAGCGTCACTTCGACCCGGCCTTCCATGGCCTTGCGCACCTCGCGGATCTCACGGCGGTAATCGTCATAGGCCGACAGCACGCAGGCGATGGCCGAGATGTCGCGCGGCACGGCCACGTTGATGTCGGTCGAGGTGGTCCAGGGACGCAGCTTGCCCGGCTGCACCACGCGGGCATAGGTTCGGGCCAAGTCGGGGGCGCCTTCGCGGATGGCGCGGAAGGACTCCATTTCCGACCCCGAGGAGAAGCCGACGCCGAAATCGATCTGCACGCCGCCGATGGTTTCGGTTTCCTCGTCCAGCAGGATACCCAGGACCTCGTCCACCGAGACGTCCGACCAGCCGGTCAGGCAGGCCAGCATGTCGGCCCCGGCATATTCGCAGCTTTGCAGCAGCCCCTGCGCCTTGCTCCTGGCCGGATCGGCGGCCTGGGCGATGAACTGTTCCAGCGAATCGCGGCTGACCAGCTCGATGCCGTTCAAAATGGTGTTCTCGGGATGCTGGGCCGCCAGATGGTTGCCGGTGGCCGGGGGCTCGATGGCGGACCAGGAATGCAGGTAGTTCAGCAGGTCGGCCATGGCGTCGATATCGGTGCTCTGGATCGGCAGGACGAGGCCGAATTCCAGCATGGGCACGTCGAAATAACGCATCCGCACGGCGGTGGTCATGCCGGTCCAGCCCTGCATGCCCTCGAAGGCGGTGATGGCTTCCCTTCCTTCCAGGATGATCGGCTGGGGGCCGCCGTCGGTGATGCAGACGGCTTCGCAGGTCATCGAGGGACGCACGCGCATCGGGCCCATGCCGCCGGTCGCGATCACGCCGCCGACCAGGGCCGAGCCGACGCTGGTCAGGTCCACCAGCACGCGGGCATTGGGGCCGACCTCTTCTTCCAGGACGCGGTTGACCTGGGCAAAGGTGATGCCGGCGCCGGCCGTGACGGTGTGGCGGTTGCGGTCGATGGCGATCTGATGGGACAGGATCTGATCGATGGGCGTGGCGGGATCGACCTGTTCGGGCGTCATCGTGCCCTTGGGACGGATCGCCACCACGTCGCGGAAGCGCGGATTGAGCGCGGCGCGGTCGTACAGGAAGGAGCCGATGGCGCTGGTCAGGCCACCTGCGGGCATCACCGCGTAATCCTGGGCGACGGCCTGTCGGGCGGCGTCGGCCAAGTCGGCGGTGGTCAGCAGCAAGGCATCAAGGCGCTTGCCGCCGTCGTCGCTCACCTCTGCGCGGGGCAGGGAAGCAAAATCAATAACCTGCCCGTGGGCCAGCATCGAGTGGTTTGTCATGCCTGGAGGACGATCACAGCAAAGCCGTTGAAATTGCCTTTGCCGATCGGCCGAGGGAGAAACGCCCATCGCCGGAGGTCGCCAGGGGCCTCCGCTCTCTCATATCTCGGCACTCACGGCGGGTTCGATCTCGCATCGCTGGAAGCGTGGTCGGCCAGAGATATGGCATCTTCAGGCCGGAATTGAAAGAAAAAACGCCCATCCTGTTCCGCCGCGCGTTCCCCGCATGGCTGGCCTTCGCTTATTGCACTGCACAAATTTTGCGGTGCAGCATAAGGTGGAGGCAATGGAAAACAGGATTTGGGGGTAAAAGCGATGAATACGGTTTCCAAGCTGCTTCGCCTGACCGCCCGTTCGCTGATTTGCGCGCGTATGCGCCAGGCTCGGGCTCAGCTCCGGGCCTACAACAACGGCACCGGACAGTGGCTGATCGACTGAAAACGGTCTGATCGGCAGAGAAGGATGCCCGCCGGAGACGCCGTCTCCGGCGGGTTTTCGTTTTTCAGGGGATCGCCAGGAACATCAGCCTTTCGCCGCGCCGCACCTGCAACAGCATGGGGCGGTCGGGGCGCTGCTGCGCGATGGCGTGCAGTTCCTGCGGGCTGGTGACGGGGCGGCGGTCGATGCCGAGGATGATGTCGCCGTCGCGCAGGTCGGCGCGGGCCGCCCGGCTGCCCGGCGCCACCTGCTGCACCAGCACGCCCCGGACTTGGTTGTGCAAGGGATGGTCCACGGGGATCTCGGATAATTGCACGCCGCCCAGGCGCCCGCCATTGGCCGAGGGCTGTTCGGGCGGGGCGGCCTGGGCCTGCTGCTGGCGCTCCAGCTGGGCCTGGACCTGCTGCTGCCTGCCGTCGCGCAGGATGGTCAGGTTCACCTGGGTATTGGGCTGCATCAGCCCGACCATGTTGCGCAGCTGGGCGCTGGTCTCGACCTCGCGGCCGTCGATGGCGATCACCACGTCGCCGGGCTGCAGGCCCGCCTGTTCCGCCGGACTGCCGGGCGTGACCTGCGAGACCACCGCGCCGCCGGTGCGGTCCAGCCCCATGGCCTGGGCGATGTCGCTGGTCAGGTCCTGGATCAGCACGCCCAGCTGGCCGCGCCGCACCTCGCCATGTTCGATGATCTGCTCGGCCACATAGCGCACCATGTTGACCGGAATGGCGAAGCCGATGCCGATATTGCCGCCGCCGCGCGCCAGGATGGCGGTGTTGATGCCCACCAGGCGGCCTTGCTGGTCGACCAGGGCGCCGCCGGAATTGCCCGGATTGATGGAGGCGTCGGTCTGGATGAAATTCTCGTATCCCTCGATGCCGAGCCCGGTGCGGCCGACGGCGCTGACGATGCCCAGCGTGGCGGTCTGGCCGATGCCGAAGGGATTGCCGATGGCGACGACGAAATCCCCCACCTGCAATTGTTCGGAATCGCCGAACGGCACCGAGGTCAATCCTTCCGGATTGTCCACGCGCAGCAGGGCGATGTCGGTGTCCGGGTCGGTGCCCACCATTTCGGCGGTCAACTGCCGCCGGTCGGCCAGTACGATCTCGATCTGGTCGGCATCGGCGATGACATGGCGGTTGGTGACGACATAGCCGTTGACGGCGTCGATGATGACCCCCGACCCCACGCTTTGCGTCATGCGTTCGCGTGGCATCTCCTCGCCTTCCGGCAGGTCGAAGAACCGTCTGAAGAAGGGATCCTGGAACAGGGGATGTTCCTGCGTCTGCGTCCTGCCCCGGACGGAGATGTTGACGACGCCGGGGGAAACCCGCTGGAGCATGGGCGCCAGCGAGGGCAGGGCCTGCGCATTGGTCTGCGCCAGTGCCGGGGGCGACGGCAGCCCCCAGGCCAGGGGAAGGGCGAGCAGCGCGGCAGCAAGGAAGGTCGAACGCATTGCGGGGTCTCCCGAACCATATCCTTAACCTATTCCTGCACAGGTAAGGTGGGAACAGCCGTTGGCAAAGCCATTCTGGCCCATTGCCCGCTATGGTGGACATGGGTCGGCCTTGCGGGTGGGAGGGCATATCCCTTGGGGATAGGGCGTTCTTCCATAGGGAGGTGGCGGCGTGACGCGCCTGGACGCCATCACGCCGCCGCATCGCCCGCCTGGGCGTGGGGCCCAGGCGGGGTTCCCGGCATCACACCAGGAAGGAGCCGGAATCCGACTGGTCTTCGAACAGGCTCTGCTGCGTGGAGCCGCTACCGCCGGCCGACGAGCCGGTGAGGGCGGTCGCCTCGCTGCCGTCGAAGCTCCAAAGGCCGGTTTCGCCCTGGTTGTCCGTGCCCCTGAACAGCAGGGTTTCGTCGTCGTAGCTGGTCAGGGTACCGGAGATCGGCGTCACGTCCGCCCCCAGGTCCACCTGGGTGACCTGGCTGCCGTCGAAGGCGAACATTTCGTTGTTGTCGCCGAGGAAGTACAGGTTATCGCCGACAGCGGTCAGGTCTTCCTCCACCCCGTCTTCCAGATCGGTCAGCGGGATCGCCTGGTCGTCCTCGATCCGCCATAGCTGCCGTTCGGAACCGTCATCGGCCGTGAAATAGGCCTGGTTCTGGAGCATGGTCAGCGAAGCCGGGTCGGAACTGTCGTCGCCCGAGCTGACGTCATAGAGCATCAGCGTGTCGCCTTCCTCGTTGATGCTCCACACTTCCCGGCCGGTATCCTCGGTGGTGGCGGTCAGGAATACTTCCCCGTTCACCATGGTCAGGTCCTCGGGAGAGGAGGAAGCGCTGCCGGAGGCGATGTCGACCCACAATTCGGATTGTTCGCCGTCCCAGCGCCAAAGTTCAGCGCCGGTGTCTTCCTCATAGCCGACGAAGTAGACGGGGCCGCCGGGCTGGCCGGTGAAATAGGCTTCGGAATCCGCCTCGGCCGGACCCGGGCCGACGGCTTCGAAGGTCTGGCCGTCGAAACGCCAGGTCTGCACGCCGCTGCCGGAATCGGCGGTGAACCACAATTCATCGCCGATCGCCGTCAGGTTGGCGGGGTCCGAGCCCTCGCTACCGGAATTGATGTCGAAGCGGGTTACCTGTTCTCCCTCGACCATCAGCAACTCGGTGTCGCCGGACTGGCCAGACGGCGCCGCGCTGAACCACAGGCGGTCGCCGACGACGGCCATGTCATCGAAGCCGTCGGCGCTTTCATAGACGGTGGTGAAGTCGTTGCCGTCCAGCCGCCACAGCGTCGTCTCGTCGGCCACATAGGTGGTGTTGCCGACGATATGGATCTGCTGGGCGGTGACGTCATCGGGCAACTGGGCGACAGGAGAGACCGAGCCGTCGTTGCCCTGGGTCCACAATTGCGACGTGCCGTCGGAACGGGTGCCGACGAAGGCCAGTTCCGGCGATTCCGGCCCCGTCATGGCGCCGATGTCGACGCTGCCGCCCGTGGTTCCGGACCCGCTCGTGGTCCCGGTGCCCGTCGTGGTTCCGGTGCCGCCGGTCGTGGTGCCGGTTCCCGTGGTGGTCCCAGTCCCGGTTCCGGAGGTCGTTCCGGTCCCGCCGGTCGTGGTGGTGGTGCCGAAATCGGTGGTCGTTCCGGTGCCTGTCGTGGTGCCGGTACCCGTGCCGGTTCCGGTCCCCGTGCCGAAGCCGGAGGTGGTTCCGGTGCCGGTCGTCGTACCGGTGCCGCCGGTCGTGGTGCCGAAGTCACTCGTGGTTCCGGCGCCCGTCGTGGTTCCGAAGCCGCTGGTCGTTCCGGTGCCCGTGCCCGTACCGGAGGTCGTGGTGCTCAGGCCGGAATCGGCGTCGAGGCCCGTCGTATTGGCGGTCCCCGACCCCGTGGTCGTATCGGTCACAAGACCGCTGCTCGGGGTGGTCGTGTCAACCGGTTCCACCCCAGTCGTGGATGTACTTGTGTCATTCAAGAAACTACTAAAGGCCATGAATGCCTCCCATCTGTAGGGTTTCCTGTCTCATTGGAAACGCCTCACGCGCGCATTTGGCTCTGCACGCTGATGGGGGAGGGGGGCCTAGCCCAGCAGCAGGGCGTCGTCGTCGATCTGCTGGCCGCGTACTTTCTCGAACATATGAAGCAAATCCTCGACCTTCATGCCTTTACGCTCGCTGCCCGCGACGTCGAGGACGACACGGCCTTCATGCAACATTACCGTGCGATGACCGTGATCCAGAGCCTGGCGCATCGAATGGGTAACCATCAGCGTGGTCAGCTTGCCGTCCTGGACGATGCGGTCGGTCAAATCCATGACGAAGGCGGCGGTCTTGGGGTCCAGGGCTGCGGTATGTTCATCCAGCAGAAGGATTTTCATCGGGTTCAGCGTCGCCATCACCAGGGTGATGGCCTGGCGCTGGCCGCCCGAAAGCAGCCCCATGCGGTCGCCCAGGCGGTTTTCCAGCCCCAGCCCCAGCAGGGCCAATTTCTCGCGGAAGATGTCCCGCAGGTCGTTAGTGACCGCCCGGCCCAGGCCCCGGCGATGGCCGCGCGACCAGGCCAGCGCCATGTTCTCCTCGATCGTCAGCCCCTCGCAGGTGCCGGCCATGGGGTCCTGGAAGACACGGGCCACCAGCGGCGCGCGCTTGGGCGTCGGCCAGCGCGTGACATCCTGCTCGTCGATGGCGATGCGGCCCGTATCGGGAAAGACCTCGCCCGACAGCACGCCCAGCATGGTCGACTTGCCGGCGCCGTTCGAGCCGATGACGGTGACGAACTCGCCCGCCGGGATGTCCAGCGACAGGCCGCGCAGGGCGCGCGTCTCGACCGGCGTGCCGGGATTGAAGGTGACGTGGACGTCGGAAACCGAAATCATGCCTTTACCCGTTTCAGGAATTTACCACGCATGCCGGGCAGGGTCATGGCGATGACCACCAGCAGGGCGGTGATGAGCTTCAGGTCCTGGGCCTGCAGGCCGATGAAATCGGCATTCAGCGCCAGCGCAACGGCCAGGCGATAGAGGATCGAGCCGATGACGCAGGCCAGAGTCGCCAGGATGATGACGCGGGTGGACATGACGGCCTCGCCCATGATCACGGCCGCCAGGCCGACGACGATGACCCCGACCCCCATCGAGACGTCGGCACCGCCCTGGGCCTGGGCGAACAGGGCTCCGGCCAGCGCCACCAGGGCATTGCTGAGCGCCATGCCCAGCAGCACCATCGCCTCGGTGCGCACGCCCTGGGCGCGGGCCATCCGGGCATTGGCGCCGGTGGCGCGCATGGCAAGGCCGATCTGCGAGGACAGGAACCAGTCCAGCATCAGCTTGATGACCAGGGCGACCACGAAGAACAGGATCAGGCTGGTGACGTAGAAGGGCAGGCCGAAGGCTTCCAGCGGCGTGAACACCGTCTCCTCGCCCAGCAGCGGCTGGTTGGGGCGGCCCATGATGCGCAGGTTGACCGAATAGAGCGCGATCATGGTCAGGATGCTGGCCAGCAGATGCAGGATCTTCAGTCGCACGTTCAGCCAGGCCGTGACCAGCCCGGCCATGGCGCCGCCGAGCATGGCCATGGCCGTGGCGATCCAGGGATTCCAGCCCAGCACGATCAGCGTGGCGGCGACGGCGGCGCCGAGCGGCAGGCTGCCGTCCACCGTCAGGTCCGGGAAGTTCAGGACGCGGAAGCTAAGGAAAACTCCCAAAGCCACCAGGCCGAACAGCAGTCCGGTCTCGATGGCACCAAGAAAGGCAATCAGACTCACCTTACTGCACCACTTCGGCACGAGAGAGCACGGCTTCGGGCAGGGTCACGCCCATGCGTTCGGCCGAGGCGGGATTGACCGACAGGGTGACGGTCTCGATGCCCTGGACGGGGATTTCCCCGGCGGGCTTGCCGCGCAGGATCTCGGCGACGATCTTGCCGGTCTGGCGGCCCACGTCGTAATAGTCGAAACCCACGGCGGCAATGGCGCCGCGCGGCACCGAGGCGGTGTCGGCGGCCAGCACGGGCAGCTTGGAATCCTGGCCGACCTTGACCACGGCCTCAAGGGCCGAGACGACGGTGTTGTCGGTGGGGATGTAGATGGCGTCCACGCGGCCAACCAGCGAACGGGCGGCGCCGAGCACGCTGTTGGTGTCGGGGGCCGAGCCCTCGACGACCTGGATGCCGCGCGCACCGGCCGCTTCCTTCAGCGACGCCACGGTCGAGACGGAATTGACCTCGCCGGGATTGAACAGCACGCCCAGCCGCTTCAGGTCGGGCAGGATTTCCTGGGCGAGGTCGAGATGACGTTCCAGCGGCAGGGCGTCCGAGACGCCGGTGACGTTGCCGCCGGGTTCTTCCCAGCTTTTGACCAGGCGGGCGGCCACCGGATCGGTGACGGCGGAGAACACCACCGGGATGGAGCCGCGCGCGGCGGCGACGGCGGCCTGGGCCGAGGGCGTGGCGATGGCGACGATCACGTCGGCCCGGTCGCCGACGAATTTCCGGGCTATCTGGGCGGCGGTGCCGGTATCGCCCTGGGCGCTTTGATATTCCCAGCGCAGGCCTTCACCGGCCTTGAAGCCTTGGGCTTCAAGCTCGTCCCGGATGCCATCGCGGGTGGCATCCAGCGCCGGATGTTCCACGATGGAGGTGACCTTGACGGATTTGTCTGCCGCTTGGGCAGTGAAGGGCAGGGCCGCCAGCAGGGCGGCGGCGACGGCTTTCTGGGCGAGCTTCAGCATCTGGACCTCGGCAGTCTGGGACGAACGGATAGTTGTAGCCGGGTCCCGTGTTACTCCTCAATCCCTTTCGGTGGCGGCGACGATGGTCCAGAAGGCTTCGGCGGCGGGGCTGAGGCGTTCGCGCGGCCGGAAAATGCGGATATCGGCGGCGACCACCCAGTCTTCGCCGCCCACCGGCACCAGGATTCCGGCGGCTAGGTCTTCCTCGATCAGGCTCAGCGGCAACCAGGCCATGCCGCGCCCGTCGCGGGCCATGGCGCGCAGGACGGTGGCGAGATGCGAGGTGAAGACCCGCTCCAGATGAGCCGGCCGGGTGCGCGCCAGCAAGGCCGCATCGATAGCCCGCCCGACGCCCGAGCTTTCCGAATAGGCCAGCCAGGGCAGGGGCGCCTCTTCCGTTCCCGGCAAGGGAGCGATGCCCGGTGCCGCCACCGGCACCAATCGGTCATGGCCGACGATGGCTGAACGGAAATGCTGGGCATCCAGACGTGTCGCCGCGCCGGGGGCATGGTGGCAGAGCAGGAACTGGCATTGCCCCTGGACCAGCAGGTTCTCGCAGGCGGCCATGTTGTCGGAATCGAGGCGGATCGAGGCGGGGCGGGCGTTTTCCTCGAGTTCCCGCAGCCAATTGGGAAAGAAGGTCAGGGACAGGCTGTGGGTGGCGGCGAAGCGCAGGGTCTGGGCCTGGGTGGAATGGGCATGGCGGGCCGCCTCCCGCCCCTGATGCAGGCGGCGCAGCATCTCGTCGGCGACGGGCCGGAAGACGGCTCCGGCGGCGGTGGGAACCACGGGCTGGACGTGGCGGTCGAACAGGGGCACGCCGACCCATTCCTCCAAGGCCCGGATGCGCCGGGAAAAGGCCGGTTGGGTCAGATGGCGCGCCTCGGCCGCCCGCGAGAAATTGCCGCTGTCGGCCAAGGCCAGGAAGTCTTCGAGCCAGCCCAGTTCCATCTCTATGCCGCATCCGCATCAAATGATGCCAATTTGGCATTCGCGGCCCTTCGCGTCCACCGATACCCTTCTCGCACCAGAAGGAGGGATGTCATGAGAATTGTCGAGATCCGCGAGAAGACCGTTTCCATCGCCTCGCCCATCGCCAATGCCTATATCGATTTCAGCAAGATGACCTGTTCGGTCGTGGCCCTGGTCACCGATGTGGTGCGCGACGGCAAGCGGGTGGTCGGCTACGGCTTCAATTCCAACGGCCGCTACGGCCAGGGCAGCCTGATGCGCGAGCGTTTCCTGCCGCGCCTGCAAGAGGCCGATCCGAAGACCCTGGTGGACGAGAAGAACGACAATCTCGATCCCTTCGCCATCTGGAAATGCCTGATGACCAATGAAAAGCCGGGCGGCCATGGCGAGCGCTCGGTGGCCGTCGGCGTCATCGACATGGCGGTCTGGGATGCCGTCGCCAAGATCGAAGGCAAGCCGCTCTACCGCCTGCTCGCCGACCGCTATCGCGGCGGCAAGGCCGACGACAAGGTCTGGGTCTATGCCGCCGGGGGCTACTACTATCCCGGCAAGGACAATTCGGCCCTCCAGGACGAGCTGAAAAGCTATGTCGATCGTGGCTATTCGGTGGTGAAGATGAAGATCGGCGGCGTCGATCTGGCCGAGGACATTAAGCGCATCGAAGCGGCGCTGGAGGTGGTCGGCGGTGACGGCCAGCGGCTCTGCGTCGACGCCAATGGCCGCTTCGACCTGGACACCGCCATCGCCTATGCCGAGGCGATTCGGCCCTATAACCTGCGCTGGTACGAAGAAGCGGGCGATCCGCTGGATTATGCGCTGCAGGCCGAGCTGTCCAAGCATTACGACCTGCCCATGGCGACCGGCGAGAACCTGTTCTCGATGCAGGATGCGCGCAACCTGATCCGTCACGGCGGCATGCGCCCCGACCGCGACGTGCTGCAATTCGACTGCGCCCTGTCCTACGGCCTGGTCGAATATCTGCGCACGCTGGAGATGATGGAGCAGAACGGCTGGTCCAGCCGCCGCGTCGTTCCCCATGGCGGCCATCAGATGTCGCTGAACATCGCCGCCGGGCTGCATCTGGGCGGCAACGAATCCTACCCGGATGTATTCAAGCCCTTCGGTGGATTTGCGGATGGCACGGCTGTCGTGGACAGCTATGTTGGCCTGCCCGACGTCCCCGGCGTCGGTTTCGAGGCGAAATCCGAACTTTACGCTGTCATGCAGGAGCTGGCCCAATGAGCAAGTCTTATCGTATCGCCGTCATCCCCGGCGACGGCATCGGCAAGGAAGTCGTGCCCGAGGGGCTGCGGGTCCTGGAGACCATCGGGCGCAAATTCGACATCTCCTTCCAGTTCGACGAACTGGACTGGAGCTGCGAGCGCTATCACAAGACCGGCCGCATGATGCCCGAGGACGGCCTGGAACAGGTCCGTCACCACGACGCCATCTTCCTGGGCGCCGTGGGCTTTCCCGGCGTGCCGGATCATGTCTCGCTGTGGGGCCTGCTGATCCCGCTGCGCCGCCAGTTCCGCCAGTACGTGAACCTGCGTCCGGTGCGCCTGTTCGAGGGCGTGCATTGCCCGCTGGCGGGCCGCAAGCCCGGCGATATCGACTACATGATCGTCCGCGAGAACAACGAGGGCGAATATTCCGAGATCGGCGGCCGCCTGAATGCCGGGACGGAAGACGAGATGGTGGTGCAGGAAACCGTCTTCACCCGCAAGGGCGTGGACCGGGTTCTGAAATTCGCCTTCGACCTGGCCCAGTCCCGTCCGCGCAAGCAGCTTGCCTCGGCCACCAAGTCCAACGGCATCATCCACACCATGCCCTTCTGGGACGAACGCTTCGCCGAGATGGCCAAGGCCTATCCCGAGGTCGGGACCAGCCAGTTCCACATCGACATCCTGACCGCGCATTTCGTGCGCAATCCCCATTGGTTCGACGTGGTGGTGGGCTCGAACCTGTTCGGCGACATCCTCTCCGATCTCGGCCCGGCGACCACCGGTACCATCGCCATCGCGCCGTCGGCCAACCTGAACCCGGAACGCGACTACCCCTCGATGTTCGAGCCGGTCCATGGCTCGGCCCCGGATATCGCGGGCAAGGGCATCGCCAATCCCATCGGCCAGATCTGGTCGGGGGCGATGATGCTCGACCATCTGGGCCACAAGGATGCCGGTGCGGCCATCGTCTCGGCCATCGAGAAGGTGCTGGCCGCCTCCGATATCCGCACCCCGGACATGGGCGGCAAGGCCACGACGGCTGAATTCGGCGAGGCGATCGCCCAGGCGATCTGAGCCGAATTGGGTCCGTCCGTCAAATCGTCACCCCCGCGAAAGCGGGGGTCCATCTCGTTTCCTGTTCACATGCGATAGCGCAGGTATAGATTCCCGCTTTCGCGGGAATGACGGGGGAAGAGGTGGCCGCTCGCTACACCTCCCGCACCACCCGCGCCGGATTGCCGACAACGACCGAGCGGGGGGGCACGTCCTTCGTCACGACGCTGCCCGCCGCGATCACGCTGTCGTCGCCGATGGTCACGCCGGGCAGGATGATGGCGCCGCCGCCGATCCAGACATTGGTACCGACGCGGATGGGCAGGGCATATTCCTGCCCATCCCGCCGCAAACCGGGGTCGAGGGGATGGGTGGCCGTATAGAATTGCACCGCCGGGGCGATCTGGGTGAAGTCGCCGATCTCAATGGCGGCGCAATCCAGGAAGACGCAATTGAAATTGATGAAGACGTTGCGGCCGATCTTGATATTCTCGCCGTAGTCGCAGCGGAAATCCGGCCGGATCACGGTGTTTTCCCCCACCGAGCCGAGAAGCTCCCGCAAGATTTCCTCCCGCCGGTCTTCCGGGGCGGCGTTGAAGGCGGCCATCAGGCGGTCCGCGCGGCTTCGCCCGGCGACGAGTTCGGGGGCGGCGGCGTTATAAAGGTCGCCGTCGAGCATTTTCTGCTTTTCGCTTTTTCCGGTCATTGCGGCTTTCCGTCTGGCGCTTCGGTTGCTGATAGAGTGAAGGAAAGATGATGTTGCCTCAATCCCACTACGTCTTCTGCGCCGGGCGGGAGATCCATGTATCCGTTTGGGGAGAGGGCAATCCCGAGACGGTCGTCTGCTGGCATGGCTTGGTGCGGACGGGGCGGGATTTCGACATCCTGGCCGAACATTTGTCGCGGCGTTTCCGCGTGCTTTGTCCCGATGCGCCGGGGCGGGGGCTGTCGCAATGGGCCGAGGAGCCGGCGGCGGAATATTGCTTCACGGCTTATCAGCGCGTGGCGCTGGACCTGCTGGCGGCATTCGCCGTCGACCGGCTGCGCTGGGTCGGCTCTTCGATGGGTGGGGCCTTGGGCATCCGGTTGGCCGGTGGCGTGTTGAAGGACCGCATGGAGCGGCTGTTGGTCAACGATATCGGCCCGCAACTGCCCCCTCCCGCCGTCGAGCGGATTCTCGCTTATGTGGGCAATCCGCCCGCCTTCGACAGCATGGCCGAGTTGGAAGCTTATCTGCGGCTGGTCTACAAACCCTATGGCGCCATGACGGACGGCGAATGGCGTCGCATGGCCGAGACATCCTGCCGCCGCCGCGACGACGGCCGCCTGACCCTGCATTACGATCCCGCCGTCATCCGCCAGTTCAGCGATCATCCCCGCGACTACGATCAATGGCCGGGCTGGGAGGCCATTACCGCGCCGGTCCTGTTGTTGCGCGGGGAAAGCTCGGACCTGCTGCCGCCGGACTGGGCCGCCGAGATGACGCGCCGCAATTCCCGGACGCGCCTGCTGGAGGTCAAGGGCTGTGGCCATGCCCCGGCGCTGAACGTGCCGGAACAGGTGGACGCGGTGGCATCCTTCCTGGAGTGAAAAGGGCGCGGAGAGTGATCTCCGCGCCCTTCGAATGCCGTCTCGGCCTTTTTCCCGTCACTTCCGCTTTCGCGGGGCGAAGGCGGTTTGCTTGCGCTTCGAGCAGAAAGCCTTTTACAGGGCCAGCCGGCTGGCGATCTGGTCGTAGCTTTCCACCTTGCCCAGCGGGCCGATGGCGGCCACGGTGGGGCGGGAGGAAAGGATGCGCCGGGCGGTGCGCTTGACGGCGGCGGCATCCACGGCTTCGATCTTGGCGACTACTTCCTCGACCGGAATGGGGCGGCCGAAGGCCATGATCTGGCGGGCCAGCTGTTCGCAGCGCGAAGACGTGCTTTCCAGCGACATCAGCATGCTGGCTTTGAGCTGGGCACGGGCGCGGCGGACTTCCTCTTCCGTCACGTCCTCCGTCGAGCGCAGCATCTCCTCGCAGGCCACGGGGATCAGTTCCGCCACCTCGTTCTCGCCGGTCCCGGCATAGACGGCGAACATGCCGCCGTCGTGATAGGACGAGGCGTAGGAATAGATGGAATAGACCAGACCCCGCTTCTCGCGGATTTCCTGGAACAGGCGCGAGGACATGCCGCCGCCGAGCACGGTGGAATAGACCGAGGCGGCATAGAAGTCCGGATCGTCGTAGGCCACCGAGTCGAAGCCCAGCAGCACATGGACCTGTTCCAGGTCGCGCTCCTCGCGGAAATCGCCGCCACGGTAATTGGCGGGTTCCTCGGGCAGGTCGGCCTCGGCGGGCAGGGTGTCGAAGGCCTTGTGCGCCATCTCGACGATCTGGTCGTGATCGACGCGTCCGGCGGCGGCCAGGATCATGCGGCTGGCCGAATAGTTCTGGCTCATATAGCCGTGAACCACGTCGCGGTTCATGCCGCGCACCAGTTCCTCGGTGCCCAGCACGGGACGGCCCAGCGCTTGGTCGGGATAGGCGGTTTCCTGGAAGTAGTCGAAGATGATGTCGTCGGGCGTGTCGATGGCCTGGCTGATCTCCTGCACCACCACCGCCTGTTCGCGGGCCAGTTCCTCGGGATCGATGACCGAGTGCTGGAGGATGTCGGAAATGATGTCCAGCCCCAGCGCCACGTCTTCTTTCAGCACCTTGGCGTAATAGGCCGTCTGCTCGCGCGAGGTATAGGCGTTGAGATGGCCGCCCACGGCCTCGATCTGCTCGGCGATATCGCGGGCGGAACGGCGATGGGTGCCCTTGAAGGCCATATGTTCGAGCAGATGCGAAACGCCGTTGATCTCGGGGCGTTCGTGGCGCGTGCCGACATTGACCCAAACGCCCATGGACACGGATTCCACCGTGTCCATGGGGTCGGTCAGGACGCGCAGGCCATTGGGGAGGACGGTTTCACGGATACGGGTCATGCGGGCACCTTGGCGACGGCAGCGCGGACATAGGCCTTTACCGCCTCGACATCATTGGGTGCAGAATCCAAACGTTCGGTCCTTTCGAAAAGATCGCCCAGCCAGGTGGGCAGGCCGGGGCGCAGGCCCGAGGCCTGTTCCACCGCATCGGGGAACTTGGCCGGATGGGCGGTGGCAAGGCTGACCAGCACCGAGCCTTCCGGCCGTCCGCAATCGCGGCCGGCGGCGACGCCGATGATGGAATGGGGCTCGAGCAATTCGCCGCTGTCACGATACAGTCCGGCGATGCGAGTGCGGGTGGCGTCGTCGTCATAGCGACGTCCCTCGAAGAGCTGGCACAGGGCGCGCCATCCCCCCTGGGGCATTTCCATGCGCCCGGTCTCGCGGAATTCCTTCATCATGGCATCGACGGTGGCGCCTTCGCGGTCCACGTAGTCGAACAGCAGGCGCTCGAAATTGCTCGACACCTGGATGTCCATGCTGGGGCTGATCGAGGGTTCGACGCCTTCGATGACCATCGAGCCCGAATTCAGGAAGCGGGTCAGGATGTCGTTGCGGTTCGATCCCACCACCAGCTTGTCGATGGGCAGGCCCATGCGGCGGGCGGCATAACCGGCATAGATGTTGCCGAAATTGCCCGTCGGCACGGCGAAGGTGAAGGAACGCTCGGGCGCGCCGAGCGACAGCCCGGCCCAGAAATAATAGACGATCTGGGCCATGATGCGGGCCCAGTTGATGGAATTGACCGCCGACAGGCTCATCTCGTCGCGGAAGGCCTCGTCGTTGAACATGGCCTTGACCAGGTCCTGGCAATCGTCGAAGGAGCCTTCGATCGCCAGGTTGCGCACGTTCGGCGACAGCACGCTGGTCATCTGGCGGCGCTGCACTTCGGAGACGCGGCCCTTGGGGTGCAGGATGATGATGTCGATGGACTCGCGGTCGCGGCAGGCCTCGATGGCCGCCGAGCCGGTATCGCCCGAAGTGGCGCCGACGATGCAGACGCGCTGGCCGCGCTTCTTCAGCACATGGTCGAACAGGCGGCCGAGCAGTTGCAGCGCCACGTCCTTGAAGGCGAGCGTCGGGCCGTGGAACAGTTCCAGCAGCCAATCATCGGTGCCGATCTGCTTCAGCGGCGTCACCGCGGGATGACGGAAGGAACCATAGGCGTCAGTCACCATCGCCCGCAGTTCGTCCTCGGTGATCGAGCCTTCGACGAAGGGCAGCATCACCCGCACCGCCAGTTCCTGATAGCTCAGGCCGCGCATTTCGCGCAGTTCGCTGGCGGTGAAGAAGGGAAATTCTTCCGGCACGTACAGGCCGCCATCGCGGGCCAGACCGGTCAGAAGAACGTCGTCGAATTCGAGGACAGGGGCGCGGCCCCGGGTGCTGACATACTTCAAGTCGAACTCCAACAGGCGCTCATAAGAAAAGCGCGCCACGATAGTACATGCAGTCGGTGCGGGACAAGGTCGCCGCACCGCATATCGGCTGAACTTCGATATTCTTAACGGAAATTACGCCAGATAACGCCGCCGCAAGTGGTCCTTGAAGACCTGCGGGTCAAGGGGGCGGCCCGTCGCCTGGGTCAAGAGGTCGCGGGTCGAGAGCAGCGAGCCCTTTTCATGGACATTGGCGCGCAGCCAGGTCAGCAGCGGGCCGAAATCTCCCCGGCCGATGGATTCGGGGATCGAGGGCACATCCCGGCGGGCGGCGTCGAACAGCTGGGTGGCGGTCATGGCGCCCAAAGTATAGGTCGGGAAATAGCCCCAGGCGCCGTCGAACCAGTGGATGTCCTGTAGGCAGCCGCGCCGGTCGTCGGGCGGGGTGATGCCCAGCAGCGTCTTCATCCCCTCGCTCCAGGCGCCGGGCAGGTCGTTCACTTCCATCTCGCCCGCGATCAGCGCCTTTTCCAGGCGATAGCGCAGGATGACATGGGCGGGATAGGTGACCTCGTCGGCATCGACGCGGATGAAGTCGGGCTGCACGCGGATGCCGCGCCGATACAGGCTTTCGGCCTCCCATTCCGGGCCGCTGCCGCCGAAGGCCTGGCGCATCAGGGGCGCGGCGAAGGTCATGAATTCGCGCGAGCGGCAGGCCTGCATCTCCATCAGCAGGGACTGGCTCTCGTGCAGGCTCATGCCGCGCGCCTGTCCCACCGGCTGGCGGCGCCATTGCTTGGGCAGGCCCTGCTCGTAGAGGGCATGGCCGGTCTCGTGCAGCACGCCCATGATGGCGCTGGTGAAGTCGTCCTCGTCATAGCGGGTGGTCATGCGGATGTCGTCGGGGATGCCGCCGCAGAAGGGATGGAAGCTCTCGTCCAGCCGCCCGCGTTCGAAATCGAAGCCCAGTACGCCCATCAGCTTGCGGCCCAGTTCCTTCTGCGTCGCGGCGGGGAAGGGGCCCTTCGGGGCGGGCGGCTCTGCGCCCTGGTGTTCCAGCACCTCGCCCAGGAAGCCGGGCAGGAAGGCTTCGAGATCGGCGAAGACTTCATCGATTTCCGCCGATCGCCCGCCCGGCTCGTATTCGTCGAGCAAGGCGTCATAGAGCGAGCAGCCCAGCTTCGCGGCCTTGGCCTGGGCGGTCTGGCGGATCAGGTTCAGCACCTCGGCCAGCAGCGGCGCGACGGCGGCGAAGTCCGAGGCGGCGCGCGCCTCGCGCCAGGTCATCTCGCAGGCCGAGACGGCGCGGCTGGTGGCCTCGACCAGATCGCCCGGAACGGCGGTGGCATGAACGTATTCGCGGCGGAATTCCCGCAGATTGGCGCGCTGCCAGTCGTTCAGGCCGTCCTGCCGGCTTTCGGCCTCGTCCAGCCATTCGCCCACCTGCGGGGCGGTCATCAATTCATGATGCAGGCCCTTGAGCGCGGCCAACTGCCCGCCGCGCGCCTCGGCGCCGTCCGCGGGCATCATGGTGGACATGTCCCAATGCAGGAGTCCGATCGTTTCGGACAACACGCCCAGACGTTCGCACAGACGTTCCAGTTGCTCATAGGCCGATGCCATCTTGTCACTCCTTCTAGGCTAGTCCTCACCATATAGGGCCGCCATCTGCCCAGCCAGCTTTGCCGAACAGCATATTGCGGCGCAACCGTGCTGGCCGTAGCTTCAAAAAACTCTTTCTGACTGTAAGGATTCTCCAACATGCGCAAAGTCGCGGTCGTGCTGTCGGGGTGTGGCGGGCTGGACGGGTCGGAGATCCGTGAAGCGGTGCTGACCCTGCTGGCGATCGAACGGGCTGGCGCCCGCGCGGATTGTTTCGCGCCCGACATGTCCCAGGAAGATGTCGTCGACCACCTGTCCGGCCAGCCCATGGTCGAGACGCGCAACGCCCTGCGCGAGGCGGCCCGCATCACGCGCGGCCGGGTGCGCCCTCTGGGGCAACTTCATTCCAGTGATTATCATGCCTTGATGCTGCCCGGCGGGCTGGGGGCGGCCAAGACATTGTCCAGCTTCTTCCGCGACGGCACCGATTGCACGGTCCTGCCGGAACTGGCCCGGGCCATCAAGGATTTCTCGCGTGCGGGCAAGCCCATCGGCGCCACCTGCATGGCGCCGGTCCTGCTGGCCCGCGTCCTCGACCGGATCGAGATCACCATCGGCAACGACCTGGGCACGGCCTCGGCCATCAAGACCATGGGCAGCATCCACCGCCCGGCCGCCAGCGATCAGGTCGTCGTGGACCACAAGGCACGCATCGCCACGGCCGCCTGTCACATGCTCGACGCCACCCTGAGCGAGATCGCCACGGCCACCGAGGGCGTGGTCCATGCCTTGCTGCATATGATGGAATGCCCGGAATCCTGCTGCTGAGGAGGAAGGGGAGGTGCACAGGATCATGCTTCGGGACGGCCCTGCGGGGCTCCTCGGCATGAGGTTCATCTTCTTGAGATAAAACACGGAACGAGCCTCGTCCTGAGGAGCCGCGAAGCGGCATCTCGGAGGACGGCGCAGGCCGAAAATCCGCCTATCCCGTCGCCACGAAACCCGCCATGGCCTGGACCTCCGCGGGCGTCTTGCCAGATTCGCGCAAGGCCTGCAGGGTCAGGGACTTGTCGCGCTTGGCGAAGCGGCGGCCGGTCTCATCGGTGAGCAGGCGATGGTGGTGCCAGTCGGGAACGTGCAGCCCCAGCAGGGCCTGCAGCAGGCGGTGGATATGGGTTGCCTCGAACAAATCCTCGCCGCGTGTGACCAGGGTGATGCCTTGAAGGTAGTCGTCCACGGTGACGGCCAAGTGATAGCTGGTGGGCACGTCCTTGCGGGCCAGCACCACGTCGCCGAAGATTTCCGGCGTCGCCACGATCTCGCCCTTGCCCCGGTCGTGCCAGGTCAGGGGACCGGCGGCCGCGATGGCCGCATGCATGTCCAGGCGCAGGGCATAAGGCTCGCCCGCCGCCATGCGCGCATCGGCTTCGGCGCGCGGCAGGGCGCGGCAGAGGCCGGGATAGAGCGGGCCGTCCGGGCCGTGGGGGGCATGCCCGGCGCGGGCGATTTCCTCCTGGATGTCCTTGCGCGTGCAGAAGCAGGGATAGAGCAGGCTCATCTCGTCCAATCGTCCCAGGGCGCGGGCATAGTCTTCCATATGTTCGGACTGGCGGCGGACCGGCCCGTCCCAGGTCAGGCCCAGCCAAGCGAGGTCTTCAAGGATGCCTTCGGCGAATTCGGGGCGGCAGCGCACCGGGTCTATGTCTTCCAGGCGCAGCAGGAATTGTCCCCCCGCCTGCCTGGCCGCCAGCCAGCCGAACAGGGCGGAATGGGCATGGCCGAGATGCAGCCCGCCCGTCGGGCTGGGGGCGAAGCGCGTGACGATGGGGGAGGCGGGCATGAAGGGCTCTGTCGTCAGGGGTAGCATTCGCGGGGGTGACAGGGGGATGGCTTCGGGTTAGGACTGTGGCGCGACAGTGAAGAAGGAGCCATTCCATGTCCAATCCCGCGCTTTCCGGTCCGTCCGTTCCTCCGGCCTCGGGAGGCAAGCCGAAGCAGTTGGTGATCTTTCTGCATGGCGTCGGCTCGGATGGCAACGATCTGATCGCCCTGGCGCCCTATTTCGCCCAGGCCTTGCCCGATGCCGAATTCCTGTCGCCCAATGCCCCTCAGCCTTTCGACATGGCCCCATTTGGCTTCCAGTGGTTCAGCCTGCAAGACCGCTCGCCCGAGGCCATCGGGGCCGGGGTGCGCCAGACGCTGCCGGTCCTCAATGCCTTCATCGACGCCGAGCTGGAAAAGCGCGGCCTGACCGATGCCGACCTGGCGCTGGTGGGGTTCTCGCAAGGCACCATGATGTCCCTGCATGCCGCCCTGCGCCGTCCTCGTGCCTGCGCGGTAGTCGTGGGCTATTCCGGCCTGCTGGCTGATCCCGAATCGCTGCCGGGCGAGATCAAATCGCGCCCGCCGGTGTTGTTGATTCATGGTGAGGCTGATGATGTGGTGCCGTTCGGCCTGCATCCCGCGGCCGTCGAAGCGCTGGAACGCGCGGGCGTGCCGGTGCTGGCGATGACCCGCCCCGGTCTCGGCCATTCCATCGATCAGGAAGGGCTGGTGGCGGGAATCCGCTTCGTGGCGCAGTCTTTCGGTGCCGCCCGGCAGGAGCAACAGGAGTAACTCTGTAAAGGGAGGGGTGGCGCCGGGAGTAGCGGCTGCCCCTTTTCCCGTGTTATCTTGGCGGTCCGCTGGCAAGGCGGTTTCATAGAACTGTTATGAATGCTTGATGTGTTTGACGAGATAATAGAGTCCTGAAGTCAACCCAGGGAGGGAGGCGATGGCCACGGCTTTACAGTCCTGTCCTGCGCTGGTGCTGAACGCCGATTTCCGGCCGCTCAGCTACTTCCCCTTGTCTCTATGGTCCTGGCAGGAGGCGATCAAGGCGGTGGTCGCCGACCGGGTCAACGTGGTTTCGGAATATGACCGCGTCGTCCGCTCTCCCAACTGGGCCTTCCGCCTGCCCAGCGTCATCTCGCTCAAGGAATATGTGCCGGCGGCGCGCCATCCGGCCTTCACCCGCTTCAACCTGTTCCTGCGCGACCGCTTCGTCTGCCAATATTGCGGACATCCCTTTCCTGTCCACGACCTGACCTTCGACCATGTGATCCCGCGTTCGCGCGGGGGGCAGACGACTTGGGAGAATGTCGTGGCCGCCTGCGGGCCATGCAATCTGGTCAAGGCGAACAGAACACCGGCGGAGGCGGGAATGCCGCCGCTGATGAGGCCGTATCGGCCGACGTCACATCAGCTTCAGCTCAACGGACGATCCTTCCCGCCAAATTTTCTGCATGAAAGTTGGCGGGATTTTCTTTACTGGGATTCGGAACTGGAGCCGTTCTAAAACGTGGTGCAGGAAATCTGCATCACGTTTTAAGTTTATACTCTTGCCCTCTGCCTTGGCGCAGCCGTGGGGGGCGTCGGCAAAGCCGGTTCCGCTTGCATCAATCCGTCACCCCCGCGAAAGCGGGGGCCCATTCGGCCCGGGAAGAATCAGTGGCGGCATGGATTCCCGCTTTCGCGGGGGTGACGGGAAAAGCGGGGCTGGAGTTCCGTGCCTTTAATGAGCATCGCGGTTTGACTTGATATGAGCCCTCGCCCGGGCCCGCCTCATGCTTCGAGACGCCGCCGGGGCGGCTCCTCATCCTGGAGACCTTTGCACGGAAGGCATGATTGTGATTCGATAGCGGCCTGTTCGATCAGCAGGAGAGGCCGTCATGGCACGCAAGCGGATTGGTCAGTTAGGCTGGGCCGATGCGGCAGTT
>NZ_SBHN01000059.1:1484-3107 GCF_006980715.1 Telmatospirillum sp. J64-1 | reverse complement strand
GGGGGCGGGACGGCGCTTCATGCGGCGATCTCCGATGCAGCATTGCGGCACGGCCCACACATCTGGTTATGCGGACCTTGAGACTCGAACTTTCTCCGGCAGCGCAGGCAGGTTCGCTTAGCCGGTCGAATGTTGCTCGTCGTTCCGGCAATGTCGGAAGGCGTCATGCGGCGCACGCTGCCACGGCGGCGGCCGCTGGACTTGCGTGTCGATTGGCCGGTGGCCAAGATAGTGACCTTGCGCCAGTTGATGCCGACCTCGATCCGGATCAGCCCCGCCGAGGCCAGGCGTTGAAGGGCGGCGGTACATTTGGTGTGATCACCTCGAATAATGCCCCGATCCATGATCTCGCTGTTGCTGGGGCACGGCAGTCCGGCCTCGGCCGCCGCCACCAACAGGTCGTAAAGCTCCCGTAGTTGACCGGGAATTCGGTCCGTGCCGGTATGTGTGATATCCATCGCATCATCTCCTGGCCTGGCTCATCAGGGCGGGGTGGCCAGTCGCCCGCCGACGCTCCGGTGCCGTCACCGACACCGGGCGTTTCGCCTCTTCAGGTCAGACAGCCGGCCACACGGTCTTGTTGGCCGCCTCCGACCGCTGCACTGATGTCGATGGAGCGTGCGGCGGCTGCGCCACTCCATCGCTCATTGTTGAATGCCTTGGAGGCTCCCTTGACGGGAGCAAGAGGCTTGCCGCTGAACTGGATGTTCCGCCGCTCCATCTCGGCCTCGACAGGAGCAAGAGGAGACAGCACCAGGGCGAGGTGATTGGTTCCTTCAGTCTTTGGCACCCGACGCCATTGGATGGCCCACAGCTTGTCTCGCAGCCCTGCGACCAGTCCTTCCTGGAACGCCTTGGTAGCCTCCCGCTTGGTGCGAGGGGATCGGCGGCGGCGGTATTCAGGCGTTGCCTGAAAAGCCTTCGTGGCGGCCCGAATGTGCCGCTCCATCACACCCTGCAGGTATTCTGCGACAACCACATCATTCCAGCGGCCGAAGTAGATGACCGCCCATCGCCGTCCGTTCCCGCGATACCAGAGCTTGCAATGACAGAAGATCGCGACTTGGCTCCACAGGTTATCGACGACGGTGCGGCGACCGATTTCCACGGCCAGCTCTTCAAACTCCAGTTCGCTTTCGCTGGCCACTCCGTGCTTCGAGAGCAACTCGGCCACCTTCTCAGCCGCCGCCAGGGCTTCCGCCTCGGTGCAGCCGTTGCCAATGGTCTTGGCCTTCAAAGCCGCAATGGTGTCGCGTAGCTTGCGCCGGTCGGCATCGTTTACCTGCATCACGCCCTCCCAGCCGGCGCCATCATGGCCGCGTTCTGCTTCAGGATTTGAACCAACTGCTCCAGGCTGGCGATAGCCTGGTCGGCCTGGCTCTGCGCCAGAACACGATTGACATAGACGGTGATCAGTCCGTTGAGGGTCATTCCCGGATTGTCGAGTTCATCGACCAGAACGGCTGCCTGCTCGATGATGGCAGTTGCTTCCATGAGGCGTTGCTGCCGTTCTGGGGTTTGGGGAGCTTGGGTTGTCGATAGGACGACGCGAGACAGCTTCATCTTTGCCTCCCTCACGCAGCTGCCAGATCGATGGTGACGGGTTCCCACCGTGCCTGCGGA
>NZ_SBHN01000059.1:0-1474 GCF_006980715.1 Telmatospirillum sp. J64-1 | reverse complement strand
GTCATGGCCTGCTGCCAGCGCCGATCCTGTATGTCGATGCGGCGCAGGGCGAAGATGGCTTCGCGGTTGACCAACCCCTCTTTGTCGGTTCGGAAGGCGTATTCGACCAAGGCGCGGATCTCGTCCGGCGCGCCCTCCGCCCATTCGGCAATGCATTCGTCGATCAGATCCTTGGCGATCTGCAACTGCGGCCCAAAGGTGATGCTGTCGGCCACCTGGACCTGGATCTTCATGGTCCCGTCATAGGTGGTGAAGGTCATGTTGCCCTTCTGGCCGCCGCGCTTGGACTGGTACTTCTCCGCGATCAGGGACAAGAAGGCGCCCACATCCTCGAAGGTATGGCCCTTGAAGCGGGCGATCTGGGCGCTCAGCTCGTCGGCATAGCCCAGGACCTTGCGCACCATCTGGTCTTCCAGCTTGTCTTCCGCCGTCACCAGATGCTCGGGCACCAGGCGCCCCTTGGCGTCTTTCATGTAGCCCTCGGGGATCTCGGGCAGGCTGTTCGTGATTTCGCTCATCATCTCTTTTCCTTCCTCACGGCGTTATGGATTTGCCGAGCAACAGGCGCTCGGGATGGGGGATTGGCGGGGGGACAGACGCAGGCCGGTGCGCATGCCATCCAAGGGCCTGCAATAGGCGGCGTAGCAGCATCATGCGGCGTCACCTCCGGTGGGCAGTCGCCGGGCGGTGCGGACGCCCTTGCGATGCAGGATGCTGGCGATTTCGATCACGTTTTCGGGTAGCTCGGCCGGATTGATCCGTGCGCGGGCCGGCATGGCTACGGCTTCCAAGGCACGGGCGTCCTCGGCTCGGTCACGCAGCATCACCGCCACGCGGTTTGCCAGGGCATCATTGATGCGGCCCTGCTCCACAGCGGCGCCCAGGGCGTTGGCCATCTCTTCCAGGTCATTACTCAGCATGATTTTGGCCCTCCTTGCGGGCGTTGGGGCAGTCCTGGCAGGCCTGCCAATGGCGTAGTTGGGATGGGCTCGACAGGGGCATCGGGCGGGCGGCGTAACCGGCGCAAACCTCTACCGACAGATCCGTAGCCAGATGCGGGCATTGGATGCGGCCGACCAGCTTGGCCAGGATCGCCGCCTCGATCTTGGCGACGTCATTGGCCGGATATTTCGCCGCCAAATACAGTGATAGAGCCGTGCGCGAATAGCCGATCTTGCCGGCCACGGCCGTGATGCCGCCCTTGCCACCGTTAGCGGCGTTGTGATGCTCCACCGCATCGCGGGCGATCTCTAACGCACGCATGGAAGCACCTGCTTGGTGTTACGGTCATAGACCTCCCAGTTACCGTTGCGCTTGCGGGCAACCGGAGATTCAGGCCCGGTATCCAGGAGCAGCTGGTAGCGGACATAGCCCTGGCTGCCCGGTACATCGCTGGGCTGGCGCTTGGGCAGGCGGCGCAAATACCCTGCCTCGGCAAGGCGGTTGAGATAGATCGAGGCATGGGACGCAGCCT
>NZ_SBHN01000058.1 GCF_006980715.1 Telmatospirillum sp. J64-1 | reverse complement strand
GGATCAGCGGCTTTGGTGCCGCCATGGCCGCCGCCAGCCGCCAGGCGCTGGGCTTCGGGACGGCGATGCGCGAAGTGTCGACGTTGCTCAGCGACACCCGCGAGATGGGCCGCATGACCGCCGAGGCCAGGGCGATGGCCATCCAGTTCGGTTCGCTTCCGACAGCGCAGGCACAGGGCTTTTATCAGGTGATTTCGGCTGGCGCGTCTAACGCCGCCGAGGCCATCTCGACACTGGATGCGGCCAATCGCCTCGCCATCGGCGGTGTCACCAGCGTCGGTGTGGCGGCGGATGGTTTGACCACCATCCTCAACGCCTATGGCGACCAAGTTGAAAGCGTCACTGCCGTCAGCGATGCGATGTTTGTCGCCATGCGCGCCGGCAAGACCACCATTGGCGAGCTGTCGAGCAATATCGGCTCCGTCGCGCCATTGGCCGCACAGACGGGAATCGCCCTGGAAGAGGTTCTGGCCGCCACGGCGGCCCTGACCAAGGGCGGCAATACCACCAGCGTGGCCATGAACGGCCTGAGCGCCGTCATCAGCAGCGTCATCAAGCCCTCCGGCGAGGCCGCTCGGATGGCCAAGGAACTGGGCATCGACTTCAGCTCCGCCGCCCTGCGCGCCAAGGGGCTGGCCGGCTTCCTGCAGGATCTTGCCGACGCCACCGGCGGCGCCGAGGAAAAGCTCGCCGTGCTGTTCGGCGGGGTGGAGGCGCTGCGCCCGGTCCTGGCCCTGACCGGCAACCAGGCAGGAGATTTCGCCCAGATCCTGGACGACATGGCCAATAAGACCGGCGCCACCGCCGATGCCTTTGCCAAGATGTCCCAGGACGCTCAGTTCAAGCTGAACCAGTTAAGGGCGATGCTGGCGGTTGCGAGCGTCGAGGTGGGCGACACGCTCCTGTCCGGCATCGTGCCGGCTGCCGAGGCCGTGGTCTCCAATATGGACGTGATCGGAGATGTAGCTCAGGCAGCGGCCTATGGCATTGGCACACTATTGGTCGCACGAACGGCTGGTTCGGCCGTGACTGCCCTGAGTCATGCAATGGCTGGGCAGGGTGGTGCTATCCTTGGCTTGCGAATGCTTTCGGATTTGGCGCCGGCTGCAGCCGCTCGCACATTGGCCTTGGGGGCGGCGGCAACCACAGCCTCTCTAGCCATGCGGGGGCTAGGTGCCGCTATGGCATTTATGGGCGGGCCGGTAGGGGTGGCCATCACTGCTGTTGCAGCTGGTGCTTATTTGCTGGCCACCCGACATTCTCAAGCCGAGCAGGCAGCCAACCAACACCGTGCGGCCATGACCAGCTTCAATGCGGTGATCGACCAGACCAAAGGGAAGGTCGAGGCGCTTAATGAAGGCATGGCTGCTCAAGCGCGGCGTGCTCTAGAAGAGTCACGTCGTCTGCATCAAGCTGTCATCGCCCAACAGGAACAGTTCGCCCGGGCTGGTAATTTCCGCATCGACCGTTTGGCCTTCGACGGCCAGGTTGCGCCTGAGACAATCGAGGTGCTGCGCGGTCTGCAGCAGATGTATCTCGATAACGCCATTGCGGCCGACGAACTGTTTGTCGCTTTGGAACGCCTGGGGCAAAGCGATGAAAACCTGAAGCCTCTGGTCGATTGGGCGGCAGGCTGGGCCGGCCCGCTGATCGAGGCGAAAGAAAAGGTGCAGGAGGCGGAGGCCTCGCTGGCTCGCCTCAACGGCACCCTCAACGATACCGGCGCCGCCGGCACCACGGCGGCGGGGGGCATCGGCAATGTCGCGGCGGCGGCGGTCGGCGCCATCGAGGGCTTCGACGAGCTTTTGGGCAAGCTGCGCGACGCCAACGCCACCTATGGGCTGAGCGAGGCCGCTGTCCTGCGCTACCGGCTGGAGCAACAGGCGCTGAAGGCCGAGCAGAAATCCAGCGTGGAGGAACTGTCCGAGGCCACGCGCGCGCAGATCAATGAGGCGGTGGCGATCCAGGCCGCGACCGATGCCAAGGCCCAGGCGCGCGATGCCGCCTCCAAGCTGGCCTCGGCCTATCAAGGCCTGCTGCGCACGCTTGATCCGCTGGAGGCCGCCGAACGGGAGCGCGCGGACGCGCTCGCGACCCTCGACCAGGCGCTGCGTGCTGGGCTGGTGACCGAGGACCAGCACCGCCGCATGCTGGGCGAGCTGAACCGCCAATATCAGGACAACATCAACCTGTTGCGCAGCCGCCGGTCGGCGCTGGAAGACACTCTCGATAGCGTCGAACTTGAGAACAAAGCGCTGGAACTAACGCTGGCTGGGCGCGGCGAGATGATCCCGCTGCTGCGCGCCGAGGCCGAGCTGCGGCGGCGTTTGGGGCGCGAGCTGCTGCCTCAAGAGGCCGCCGAGCTGAGGCGGGTCTATGATGAGCAGATCCGGCTGAACCGTGCCATCGCCGCCCAGGAGGATGCCGAGCGCGCCGCCCAGTCCGCACTGGAAGAGCGCGTGCGCCAGGCTAACCGCGCGGCCGACGAGATTGTCGATTACGGGACCGACGTCTTTGACGATTGGTTCGCCGGCCAGCGCCGGGGGTGGCATGCGATTTGGGACGATGTGGTGGCGATGGCACGGCGGGCCATGGCCCAGCTGGCGGCTGAGATGGTGCTGCGCCCGATCATCGCGCCGGTTATCAGCGGTGTCATGGGCGGCGGCCTGCAAGCCACCGGCAGCGGTCAGATCATCGGCGGTGCCGGCGGCATGGGCGGTATCGGTGGCATGGGCATCCGCGACATGACCAGCCTGGGCAGCCTGCTGAGCGGCGGAGGCTCCTCCTCCATGCTCTATGGCGCCGGGCAATGGCTGGCCCAGAGCAGCCTCGGCCAAGCGGTGGGTCTCTCGACGACGGTCGGCACGCCGATCAGCCTGCTGCCGGGCTCGGCCGGCACGGCCACCGTAGCCATGACCGGGGCCGGCCAGGCCTTTGCCCAGGGCCTGGCTGCCTCGCCCTGGGGCATTGTCGGCAGCATGGGCGCGGGCCTGCTCGGCCTGGGGCACTCCAACCCGCTGGTCAACGCGGCGACCGGCGCCGCCGGCTCGGTGGCCGGCGGCGTGGCCGGCTCGATGATGCTGGCCGGCTCTCTGGGCGGCCCCATCGGCGCCATCGCAGGCGCATTCCTGGGTACCGCCCTCGGTGGCCTATTTGGAGGGAAAAAGAAGGCGGACAGCGCCGTCACCAATGTGGACCTGATCGGTGAAGAACTGGTGGCAGGCCGCCGCCGCACGGCCCATGGCGGCAACATCAATGTGACGAATGCGATGGCCGATGCCTA
>NZ_SBHN01000057.1 GCF_006980715.1 Telmatospirillum sp. J64-1 | reverse complement strand
GCAGCCCTGGTCTCGGGAGCATGGGCCATGGTCAGCGCCCTGTCAGCCAGTGCCAGAGGGCGCGCCAATACGAGCCCTCGTAGACCATGAATTTGAAGAGCGGGCCGTCCTCGGTTTGGCTGGCCACCGGCGGTGCATAGGCCGCCAACCCGGTCAGGGTATTGCAGCTCTCGCAGAACTCGCCGGGCAGGCCGAGATAGATGGCCTTGACCATCGGCTCGCCGCAATTGGGGCAGCTCATGCGCCGCCTCCCAGCACGCCCTTCGCGGCGTTAGCGGCAGCGGCCATGATGGCACTCGGCGAGGGCGCCCTAACGCCATCGACCGCTGCCCGGCCCATCGCAACCTCGCGGCCGCGCGGCGTCGCCAGCAGCAGGCCGGGCTGATTTGCCACCAGACCCTGCTGCGCCAGCCAAGCGATCTGCTCCTCGACATCCAAGGTCGAGACGGTCAGGGTCAGGGCGTTGAGGCCGTCGACCACCCAGGCGATGGTAGGCAGCGGCGCGACGCCGGGACAAGTAGTGTGGCCCTGGGCGACATCAAGCCCGGCCTGGGTCAGCATCGCCCCCTCGGCCGGATGCACCTGGCGGGCGACCAATCCCTGATCGGCCAGCCATTTGACCAGGACGCGCACCTGGTCGCGGGTCAGGCTCAGGCCGTAATCGCTCATGCCGTCATGCAGCAACGAGACGGTGGCGCTGAGGCCGGGGCAGCGCGCCAGATCTCGCAGGATGCAGATCCGGGCATGATCATCGGCGGGCTGGTCGGTGACCAGGCGCAGCATGGCCAGCCGGACATGTCCCAGCCAGCGGGCGGAGAAATTGCTCATGATGTCCTCCGTTCAGACAATTCATGGCGCACCAGCATGGTCACGGTGTCTTGCAGACCAGCGACCGACTGGCTCATGCCCCGCACTGTCGCCTCGATGCCGCTGATCGCGGCGGCGACATTGGCCACCGCTTCGCTGATCTGCGCCAAATCTTCCTTGGTCGGCATATGTCGCAAGCTGGTTTCCAGGCGCTCGAAGCGCACCTCCGCCACCTGCAGGCGGCGATCCAGTTCGGCATGCTGTTCGGCATGGCGGGTCTGGAAGACCGAGAGTTCGGCCTTGGTCACCCATTCCCGCCGCATGGCCCAGATGATCCAGGCACAGATCGTCGAAATTGCGCCGCCTGCCGTACCGCCGATCATCAGTGCCATCTTCAGCCACTCGCTCCACTCAGCCATTCTTTTCGCTCTTCCCGCTTTCCTTCTGAGGAGCCTGGCCTGCCGGCACCGGCCGGCGCTTCAACGCTCGTTCAAGCGCCCAGCGGCGGAATAGCTCTTCCGCCGCCTGCGCCTGGTCGCCCAGATCAGCCACGGCCCTGGATCTGCGCATGCAGTTCGTCGGACACGGCGGCCAGCCGGTCCCATTCCTCGGGCGTGGGGTTGCGTTTCTCGCGCACCATCGATTCGATGTCCTTGCGCGCCTGGATCGCGGCCGAGACACCACGCGCGGCGGCATCGGCAATGGTCAGCCCCATCAGCAGCAGCTGGGCCAGCATCATCTTGTCCATTAAATTGCTCCCCCGTGGTGCAGGTAGTCGGTCAGCCGCTCGACCGCCTCCCGCGCCGCCGCCAGGGCGGCCGGCAGGCCAACATCCTCGCCCTTGCGTGCGGCCGCCCGCGCCGCGCTGACAGAGGCATAAGCGATGGCTTCCAGGCGACGGATATGCGCCTGAGTATTGGCCGAGAGGCTGCCCGACTGGATGGCTGCCAAAGCGGCCCGCTGGGCAAACTGGAAATCCGCTTCCAAGGCCCAGACCCGTTGCTCCAGGGTCTCGGCTTTGGGCGTGGCACAGGCAGAAAGGCCGACGGTCAGCGCAGGCAAGACCAGCGCCAGGGCCAGGATCGAATGATTGACGGCAGGCGGCTTGTTGCGGTTGAAGATCGGCGCGCTGGTGACGGCGCGCAGGATCAGATTGAGCAGGCCCCAGAGCAAAATAAAGGCATCGGCATATTGCATGGCCAGCGCCTGATCCACCTTCACGCCGATCAGCCCGAGGCTCACCATCAAGATGTTGGCGATGATGGTTTTATAACCGTTGAGCATTGTCGGGCCTCACGGAATGTCGTTGTAGAAAAGGTGCCCCCCGATGGAGACCACGGGCTTGCGGCCCTGCGCCCAGTCGGGCGACACCGAGCGGGTGTGGTAGTGATCGGCGCCCTGGGTGGCGTCCGTGAATCCGGGCTCGTCGTTCACAACGGCGCAGGCCACCAGCATCGCCCGGCGCAAGGCCGGATCGGACAGGTCGGCTGCGATCAATTTCGGACGGTTGGGGTCGGCGGCATTCCAGCACGAGAATTGCCAAGCCTTGAGACAAACCGCAGCGATGCTGTGATCCGGATATCCGGGCACGCCTGCGCCATACCAGCGCCGCCGGCGCACGCGATTCAAGATGACATGCGCCACGGCGGACATGCCGGCGATGCCTTCGCCACGCGCCTCGCCGTAGAGTGTGCGCGCCAGGATGTCGATGTCCGTAGCGGACGGGGATAATTGGGACATGGGGCCTCCCGTAAGGGGTAACCCCGGCAGGATGCGCGCGCGTGCGGCGGCAACCCAGGTAAAGGGCTTTAGCGGGCCAGATACTCGATCAGGTCGAGTTGGCGGGCATCATCAGGCAGATCACGCTGGATCTGGTAGACCCGCTGCTCGGTGATGCCGGCTGCGCGGGCGATCCTGGCCTTGCTCCAGCCGCGCTGCAACAGGTCGGCCACCAGGGCGCGGCGCCCCTGGCTGCGCAGCGCCGGCACATCAATGCTGTTGCCGGCGTAATGCGCGATCAGCTGGAGGGCCATCTCCCGGCCGAGCACCAGGAGAGGATGCCCCTCGGTCAAGCCCGCCGGCACATAGATCCGCGTGCCGCCGAAATGCTTTACCACGGCATTGGCCACATCGACAGAGGTGTGTTCGACCAGATCGATATAAGCCTGCGGCAGGCCGCGCGGCGCCGCCTTAGCCATGGCCATCCTCCACCCGTTCGGTCCAGCGCTTCAGCTGCTCGATCAGGCGCCGCTTCTCGCGCGCATCGCAGAAGCGCAGGTCGGACTTGCCGACCTGGTTCTCGATCCAGGCGCGCAGGGCTTTCTCGGAGCGGTCGACGAGTTGCCCCGCTTTGCCCAACTCGATCCAAAGCCCCCGGATCATCTGCGATTGCGGATCGCGGGCTGCCGGTGCCGGCAAGGCCGCCTTCGCCGGCTTCCACCCTAAGCGCCGAAACTCTGTCAGCACCTGGTCGAGTT
>NZ_SBHN01000056.1 GCF_006980715.1 Telmatospirillum sp. J64-1 | reverse complement strand
TAGGCATCGGCCATCGCATTCGTCACATTGATGTTGCCGCCATGGGCCGTGCGGCGGCGGCCTGCCACCAGTTCTTCACCGATCAGGTCCACATTGGTGACGGCGCTGTCCGCCTTCTTCTTTTTGCCGAAGAGCCCGCCCAACGCCGTGCCCAAGAACGCGCCGGCGATGGCGCCGATGGGGCCGCCCAGAGAGCCGGCCAGCATCATCGAGCCGGCCACGCCGCCGGCCACCGAGCCGGCCGCGCCGGTCGCCGCGTTGACCAGCGGGTTGGAGTGCCCCAGGCCGAGCAGGCCCGCGCCCATGCTGCCGACAATGCCCCAGGGCGAGGCAGCCAGGCCCTGGGCAAAGGCCTGGCCGGCGCCGGTCATCGCCACGGTGGCCGTGCCGGCCGTGCCCGGCAGCAGGCTGATCGGCGTGCCCACAGTGGTCGAGAGGCCGACCGCCTGGCCGAGGCTGCTCTGGGCCAGCCATTGCCCGGCGCCGTAGAGCATCGAGGAGGAGCCCCCGCCGCTCAGCAGGCTGCCCAGGCTGGTCATGTCGCTGATGCCCATGCCGCCGGCACCGCCAATGCCGCCGGCACCGCCGATGATCTGTCCGCTGCCGGTGGCCTGCAGGCCGCCGCCCATGACACTGCTGATGACCGGCGCGATGATCGGGCGCAGCACCATCTCGGCCGCCAGCTGGGCCATGGCACGGCGGGCCATGGCCACAACATCGTCCCAAATCGCCCGCCAGCCCCGGCGCTGGCCGGCAAACCAATCGTCAAAGACGTCGGTCCCGTAGTCGACGATCTCGTCGGCCGCGCGATTGGCTTGGCGCACGCGCTCTTCCAGTGCGGCCTGGGCGGCGCGCTCGGCATCCTCCTGGGCGGCGATGGCACGGTTCAGCCGGATCTGCTCATCATAGACCCGCCGCAGCTCGGCGGCCTCCTGGGGCAGCAGTTCGCGCCCCAACCGGCGGCGCAGCTCGGCCTCGGCGCGCAGCAGCGGGATCATCTCGCCGCGCCCAGCCAGCGTTAGTTCCAGGGCCTTGTTCTCGAGATCGACGCTATCGAGAGTGTCTTCCAGCGCCGACCGGCGGCTGCGCAGCAGGGCGATGTTGTCCTGGTACTGGCGGTTCAGCTCGGCGAGCATCCGGCGGTGCTGATCCTCCGTTACCAGCCCGGCCTTCAGCGCCTGGTCGAGAGTCGCCAGCGCTTCCGCATGTTCCTGCTCCGCTGCCGCCAGCGGGTCCAGCTGGCGCAGCAGGCCCTGATAGGCCGAGGCCAACTTGGAGGCGGCCTCGCGCGCCTGGGCCTTGGCATCGGTTGCGGTCTGCACCGCCACCGCCTCGGCGATCTGCGCGCGCGTGGCCTCGGACAACTCCTCCACGCTGGATTTCTGCTCGGCCTTCAGGGCCTGCTGCTCCAGGCGGTAGCGCAGGGTCGCGGCCTCGCTCAGCCCATAGGTGGCGTTGGCGTCGCGCAGCTTGGCCAGCAGTTCATCAAAGCCCTCGATGGCGCCGACCGCCGCCGCCGCGACATCGCCAATGCCGCCGGCCGCCGTGTTGCCGGCGGCGGCGGTATCGTTCAGGGTGCCGTTGAGGCGAGCCAGGGAGGCCTCCGCCTCCTGCACCTTTTCCTTCGCCTCGATCAGCGGGCCGGCCCAGCCTGCCGCCCAATCGACCAGAGGCTTCAGGTTTTCATCGCTTTGCCCCAGACGCTCAAGGGCGACAAACAATTCGTCGGCCGCAATCGCGTTATCGAGATACATCTGCTGCAGACCGCGCAGCACTTCGATGGCCTCAGGCGCGACTTGGCCGTCGAAGGCCAATCGGTCAATGCGGAAATTACCGGCCCGGGCGAACTGTTCCTGCTGGGCGATGATGGCGAGATGAGCGGTCCGGGTAGCTTCTAGCTGGATTCGCGCTTGGGCGGCCATACCTTCGTTAAGGGCCTCGACCTTTCCTTTGGTCTGGTCGATCACCGCATTGAAGCTGATCATGGCCTCACGGTGCTGGTTGGCAGCCCGTTCTGCCTCGCTCTGGCGTGTCGCAAAATAGGCGATGCCCGCCGCCGCAGCGGTGATGGCCAATCCAATCGGTCCGCCAAACCACGCGACAGCCGCCTGTAGGCCCCGGCTGGCAGCCGCAGCGGCGTTCTTGGCTGCGGCCAGGCGCAGGGTGGCGGCGCTGGCCCGGATATGGGCGCCGGTCGAGGCATCCACCGTGGTGTGGGCGGCGACCAAGGCGATGCGATATTTCTTCAGTTCATCAGCGGCGCGGGCCACACCGCGCACCGCAAAAGCCGTCCCCAGCGCCGTGCCGGCGATCACGGCGCCATCGCCGATAATGTCCAAGTTGGTCACCACGGCCTCGGCCGCCGGCACGATGCCGGACAGGAGCGTGTCGCCCACCTCGACGCTCGCAACCGCCAGCATCGCCCTTAACTGGTTCAGCTTGAACTGAGCGTCCTGGGACATCTTGGCAAAGGCATCGGCGGTAGCGCCGGCCTTATTGGCCATGTCTTCGAGGATGGCGGAAAAGTCCTGGGCCTGGTTGCCGGTCAGGGCCAGGACCGGACGCAGAGCCTCCACCCCGCCAAACAGCACGGCGAGCTTTTCCTCGGCACCGCCAGTCTTCTCGGTCAGCTCCTGAAGGAACCCGGCCAGTCCCTTGGCGCGCAGGCCCGCGCTGGTAAAATCGATGCCCAGTTCCTTGGCCATCCGAGCGGCCTCGCCGGAGGGCTTGATGACGCTGCTGATGACGGCGCTCAGGCCGTTCATGGCCACGCTAGTGGTATTGCCGCCCTTGGTCAGGGCCGCCGTGGCGGCCAGAACCTCTTCCAGGGCGATTCCCGTCTGTGCGGCCAATGGCGCGACGGAGCCGATATTGCTCGACAGCTCGCCAATGGTGGTCTTGCCGGCGCGCATGGCGACAAACATCGCATCGCTGACGGCGGTGACGCTTTCAACTTGGTCGCCATAGGCGTTGAGGATGGTGGTCAAACCATCCGCCGCCACACCGACGCTGGTGACACCGCCGATGGCGAGGCGATTGGCCGCATCCAGTGTCGAGATGGCCTCGGCGGCGTTAGACGCGCCAGCCGAAATCACCTGATAAAAGCCCTGTGCCTGCGCCGTCGGAAGCGAACCGAACTGGATGGCCATCGCCCTGGCCTCAGCGGTCATCCGTCCCATCTCGCGGGTGTCGCTGAGCAACGTCGACACTTCGCGCATCGCCGTCCCGAAGCCCAGCGCCTGGCGGCTGGCGGCGGCCATCGCGGCTGTGAACCCGCCGATCCCGACCACGGCCAGCGCCTTGCCCAGTAGGTCTATGTCGCGGCGGGTGCCTTCGACCGCCTGGCCCAGGCCTTGGGTCTGGCGGGCGGCGGCGTCGGCGGCGCGGCCATGGCCGTCGAGAGCTTGGCGACCGGTGCCGGCGGATCGAGAGAGGCCCTCCAGATCGCGGGCAGCACCAATCACGGTGGCGCGGAACTGCCCGCCATCCGCCGTGATTCTTACTGCCAGCGTCATATCCTGGGACATCTCAACTCCGCTTTCGCTTCTCGGCCATGGCCTGCAAGGCCGCCAGTTCCATCACCCGAAGGTCTTCAAAAAGGTCGGGCGTGCGTTTGATCCGCATCCACCGCGCCGCCGCCTCGGCGGCGTGGTAATCGAGCCCCAGCGGCTGGCCCTCCGGCGCCAGCCGCCATTGGGTCGAGAGGTTCAAAAACAAGCCGAAAGGGACGGAATTTTCCCGCCACACCGGGAAAGCTGCCGCTTCGGCCTCGGCCTTCAGCTGCTCGATCAGCGCTGGTGGTGCGCCAAAGGCCTCGAGATCCGCCGCCACTTCCGCGCCGGGGCCGGCCGGGCCGAACACCCAGGCGCGGGCGGCGTCGGTTAGTTTTTTCTGCGGCCCCCGCTGATGGCTTCAAGGTAGCCGGTGATCAGCGCCTGTCGGACATAGGGGATGTCCAGCACCGCTTCGCGGTTTTCACTGTCGAAGGGCAGCGGGGCATTGTTCTCGCCCAGCATGTCCCAGCCTTGCAGCACCGCGCGCAAGACCGGCTTGTCGGCGGCCATCGGATCATCCTTGACGATGGCGTCGTACTGTTCTTGCGGCAGGATTTTGTACTTGGCATTGAAGGTTTGGGTCGCGTAATTCCCACCATCGGTCGGCACCTTCACCTTGACCGGCCACTCGACAGTTTTTTCCTTGGTGAAAACGAACTTCATTCTTTTTCCCCTTACTTCACGGTGATCTGGAGTTCGTCGTCGCCGGCATCGGTCGGCACCAGCTCCAGGTCCATTTCCAGCATGGTGATGCCCTGGTCATCGCTGTAGCGCGGCCGCTGGATCTGCACGGCCGGACAGGT
>NZ_SBHN01000055.1 GCF_006980715.1 Telmatospirillum sp. J64-1 | reverse complement strand
GTGGCCTGCCGTAGCTTCTTGACATAGCGTTGGGTGCAGCCGACGCGCAAGGCGATGCTGCGCGTGCTGCCCTTGGCGTTCAAGATCTCGGCCTTCAAAAGCCGTTTGAACGATCCTTTGGGGATTTCGATAGTGTCGCCGCCATAAACATAGACCAGCTTCGCGAATTCCTCCCGGCCGATCAGCTTGGCCAGGGGATGGTCGGAATTCATCTTCTTGGGGATTGGCGTGCGCACCCCGCCGATAGTATCGGCAAGCTGCAGCGCGGCCTTGGCACCGACAATCTCGGCCAGGCGCTGCAACCCCACAGGCCAAGTGGTGGTGTCATCAGCCGACATCGATCCCAACCCGCGCCGACCAGCGCTTCAGCTGCTCGATCAACTGGCGCTTTTGGGCGGCATCGCAGAAGCGCAGATCTGACGCTCCCACCTGGTTCTCGATCCAGGCGCGCAGGGCTTTCTCGGAGCGGTCGACGAGTTGTCCGGACTTGCCCAGATCGATCCACATGCCCCGGATCATCCGCGATTGCGGATCGCGGGCTGCCGGTGCCGGCAAGGCCGCCTTCGCCGGCTTCCAGCCAAGTCGCTTGAACTCCATCAGCACTTGGTCGAGTTGGTGGTCGCGCAGATCCCCGGCACTGACCTTGCCCGTGATCCGCTTGAGGAGGGCGCGATAGGACTCCTCGTCGAGGGCGAGTTCCTTGCGCGCGATATGGACCTTGGCCAGCAGGGCATTACGCATGGTCGGCTCCCTCGGGATCGGTCTGCAAAGCGGAGGGCTGCCCGCGCGCCTCAATGGCTGCGGCCAACGCGTTAAGGGGGGCGGTGCCCCAGCCTTTGGCTGCATGTTCTCGGGCCAGATCGGCGCATGCCATGCGCTCGGCTTCGACGGCCTCGCGGATTACAGCGCCCATCTCCGGGTATTCATTCCAGCGTCTGCAGAGTTCTTCAGCCCAATGTTCTGCTTCCCCGGCGGCGCAGATCATGCCGTGCGGGTCGATGGCGATGAGGCCGCAGATTTCCTTGCCGGTCGGCTCGGGGTTGTCGCTCATGCCAATGGCACCGGGCGGTGCGCCGCTGGCGCCCTTCATGGGGTGAAAATAGATTCGCTTCATGGTCATTCCTCAGTTTTGAAACCGGAGGGCGACCATCCGGCGATCAAAGAGCCGGTGAAGATCGCCACATATAGCGCGAAGCCATTGTCGGCTTCAGAATCCTGAGCCTCCATCGCCCGGCGGCACAGCAATTCGATAGCCGCCCTTAGACGCTGGATCTCCTCCTGCGGCTGAGTCGATCTGTTGGCGTTGCTTGCTTGTTCAGCCGCGCAACCGAACTCTCGGCACATGGAAGGGTGCGAGCATCTGGCGCATCGTTTAGGCTGGGCCATTGTCACCTCCAGTCTGCAAAGGGGAGGCATTGTGGCGCTGGCAGATGCGGCGGCGCGAAGCCTCGACCAGCGCTGGCCAGCGGGCGGCTATGTCGGCAAGGATCGCTTCCGCCGCCATGGCGCGGCCTTGCATGCTGTCCCAGTTGAAGCGCGCTTCGCTGGGGCTCTTGGCGCCGCCGATCTCTCGGTAGCCTGTGAGCGCGATGTACTCGCGGTACTCCAGGGCCTCGGCCTTTCCCTCGGCGCGCCGCGCTCGGCTTTCCGCTTTCCGAAGGGCCCAGATCAGCCCGCGTTCGCCGCCGAGCTCGACCTTGAGCTTGCAGACCGGAGTCTCTTCCGGCGTCTTGCCGAAATGCGCCTCGGCTTGGCCGATGGTGTGGAAAGTTGCGCCACAGTGAAAGCAGGTCCAGCCGTGCTCAGGGAACGGATAGGTGTCGCCGTCAGGCATCATTCTTCTCCTGTCTGCAAAGGGGAGGTGCGGCGGTTCCATCCGGCGGCGGCTATCGCCTCGCTGTATTCGTTAGGGCCAGCGCCCATGCAGGACTTCCCCCATTCGGCGCACCGGACATTGACGACTTCACCATCTAGGCTGCGGCTGAAACGGCCCGCGCCTCCGCAGAACGGACACGGCAAAAGCTCAGTCATCGGTGTTCTCCTTCACGGTCTGAAAAACCGGAGGGCTGGGCGCTGTTTTTGAGGGTGAAGCTGCTAAGGTGATGGGCAAACGTGCCGAGCGTTCCATCGCGGCGAACCTTGTATCCGCGCACCGAGAGACAGCCCCAATAAGGCGGCTCTTGCCAACGCGCCTTCCCCATGTGGGCCTCGACGGTGGCAATCTGATATTCGCCGCTCTCCGTCACGGCCATTGCGCCCGGCACGACACCAAGAAGTGCGGCGTTGCGTATTAGCCGCTCGCATGCCCGGTTGATCTCCGCCGAGAACTCCCGGTCGTAATCTTTGATTGCCCTGCTGATCATTTGTTGGCCTCCTCAGTCTGCAAAGGGGACGGCTTGCGGCGATGGTCGTATGTGCTTGCGAGCATCGCCCATTGATTGTTCTGCCATCCAACTCGGCACTCAAAGCACAGGTGGTCGACGATGCGTCCGCCATACGCCTCGATCTCAACCGGCATGAGCAGCGGCTTGATCTCCAGGCACTGCTCGCATTCGTCGTCGGTTCGGTAGTCAACCGTCATTCCTTGGCCTCGCTGGTCTTAAAACCGGACCCTTTGCACACCTCGAACAGATCGGGCGTCAGCGGGCAGCGATAGTCTTTTTCGGTCGCGGCGAAGGCCGTACATTTCGGCTGCCCGTCCTCGCCGTATTGCCATTCCTGCGGATACTCTTCGTCCTCTATGTCAAAGGCGAAGCTGGCGGCGATGATCAGACATCCATCCTCGTTGTCTGGATCAGCGCGATGGGCTGCTTCGTGGATGCAGCGAGCACACCAAGCAGCGAGAAAGATTTCGCCTTCCGTGCCGTTGCTCGGCCGGTACTTCTGTCCGGCCTGATCTTTGAATCTCTGGGCTATTTCTGGCGGGTACATGTCATCCTCTCTAACGCAGACGTGCATTGGTGCTGATCATGCGCGCCGTTTCGATGCCGTCGCCGATGATCAGCACCCCGTCGCGCACGCAGGTGGGATAAAGCACGGACATTGAGACCGTGCTGCCGGCAGCACGGTTGCGCCAGACAAGCCGGGCCGAGATCAGGCGGTCCTGGCGCCAGTAGGGCCTGACGCGGGGCATCAGGGCATAGCCCTCTGCGATCAGGGTCTGATGCAGACCGAGCGAGGCCATGGCGGCGGTCACCAATGCCTCGGCATCCATGGCATCCAAAGGTCGGCCTGGGCGGATGCGGCGGACGGCGCTCATTGCGCAGCTCTCCTCTCTTTGCGGATCTGACGCCATTCGGCAGAGAGGTGCTCGCGCCATTCTTTGCGACCGGCGGCATAGGCCAAGGCGGATCGCAACGCCTCTCCTTCCCAGCGATCTAGTGCCGGGCCAGCGGCGCTGAAGGCGGCGGCAAGGTCATCCAGGGAAAAAGACTTCACCAGTTGGGCCAGCTTTCGGCCTTTGCCCTTGCCGGCGGCAGTGAAAGCAGCGTTGATCTCGGCAACGCTGGGGGCAGGCCGGCGCTTCATGCGGCAATCTCCGATGCAGCATTGCGGCACGGCCCACACATCTGGTTATGCGGACCTTGAGACTCGAACTTTCTCCGGCAGCGCAGGCAGGTTCGCTTGGCCGGCCGAATGTTGCTCGTCGTTCCGGCAATGTCGGAAGGCGTCATACGGCGCACGCTGCCACGGCGGCGGCCACTGGACTTGCGTGTCGATTGGCCGGAGGCCAAGATAGTGACCTTGCGCCAGTTGATGCCGACCTCGATCCGGATCAGCCCTGCCGAGGCCAAGCGTTGAAGGGCGGCGGTGCATTTGGTGTGATCACCTCGAATAATGCCCCGATCCATGATCTCGCTGTTGCTGGGGCACGGCAGTCCGGCCTCGGCCGCCGCCACCAACAGGTCGTAAAGCTCCCGTAGTTGACCGGGAATTCGGTCCGTGCCGGTATGTGTGATATCCATCGCATCATCTCCTGGCCTGGCTCATCAGGGCGGGGTGGCCAGTCGCCCGCCGACGCTCCGGCGCCGTCACCGACGCCGGGCGTTTCGCCTATTCTCTCTCGTATTTCGTGCCGCAGAACGGGCAGAAGGTTGGGATCGCCAGAGGCGGGCTTTTGCGGGAGCGGCTATTGACCTTCTCCACCTTGATCACGGGGTAGCCTTGCCCGGTGCGGAGGTTCATGGTCTCGACAATCTGGCCATTGTGTTCGGCCAGAAGCTTGTTCATTTCTCCGATGCAGTTGCACATCACGCTGCACTCCCCTGCACGTAGAAGAAGTTCAGCATCGCCTGGAACCAGGTCTCACCATCGTGGGCAGTGCTGTCCGAATTGAAACGGCCTTGGGGGCCGGTGCCGAAGAAGCGGCCGTTGAAGGTGCTGAAAACAACC
>NZ_SBHN01000054.1 GCF_006980715.1 Telmatospirillum sp. J64-1 | reverse complement strand
TTGGCGTTGGAGACCGCCATCGCCGCCTGCCAGGCCGACAGGTCGATGCTGGGCATGGGGGCGCTGATGGGATCGCTCCACAGGCCGACGAAGCGGAAGCGGAAACGGGGGAGGCCCGGTGCTTCTAGGTCCAGGGTGAAATTGCCGCGCGCGCCCAGCAAGGCGTGCTTATTGCCGTCGATGTTGAAGAGGATCGAAACCGATTCTTCGCCGTCGGAAACCGGCAGATAACGGACCTCGGTATCAGGTTCGATCACCTCGGCCATGCCGCAGCCGCGCATCAGCACGCCCCAAGGCGGCACCGCCCCGGCGGTGCCGGAGCCCGCAACCTCGACGGCGAATTCCAAAACCACATGGATGCCGACGGCGATGGAGCCTTCGGCCCCCAGCGTCGGGCGCACGATGCCGCGCTCGATCATTTGCGCTTCCATCGGCGTGATGGTGACGTCCGACAACTGGATGGCATTCTCGGTACCGGTCGGCCCGGCATCCTGGCCATAGACGGTCTCGACCTTGGCCAGGACCACTTTTTTCCTGAACTTCATCGGCTGTAAGGCCATGGCTTAGTCCTTCTTCTCGGTCTTCTCAGGCACAGCCTTGGCCTTCGCGGCGGGCTTGGCTTCGGCGGGGCGATCCAGGCGGCGGCCTTGCGCATCGCGCGGTGCCGAGCCTTCGGGGTGGAGTTTGGTCGGGCCTTCGGCTTGGCGCAGCTTGCCGGCCTCAAGGATGTAGCGGCCACCAGGGCGCATGGGCTTCCTCACTTGTAGACGTAAGAGGCGGTGGTGAACTCGAGCAGGCGCCAGACGAGGCCTGCCTGGAAGGCGACGGTTCGCGCACCGGCATAGAGGACCTCTTCCATGTCCTCATTGGGCTGCCAGCCCAACAGATGGCCGATCACCGCCTTTTCCAGCGCCTCCATCTCCAGGGTGGTGCGCCCGCCGGCCCGGTCATTCTCGATGCCGTGGGCAAGTACGACGCCGAAGCGGTAGGTAACGCGCTGGCGCACCTTGCCGACCAGCGAATTGCCTTCCGCACGGTCGCTGATGGGGATCACCCAGGCGGCAGGGCGGAGGTGACGGGCTGGCGGTGCGGCCGATGCGGCGGCGAATTCAATGGCCCCCTGAACTTGGCGCAGCGGCTTGTCCTGGCCGACCAGGTCGGACAGACGGTCCAGACAGGAAAAGAGGATCATTGCAGCCCCTCCATCAGGTAATCGCCCAGGATGTCCAAAATCCCTTGCCGGTCATCGTCATTGACACCGAGGAAAGGACGGGCCGGCATGGCGACGGCCTTGACCGTGGCCCACCCCCCGCCGGGCAGGGGAAAGGTCAGCGCCCGGCCGGACTTGGCTTCGATCCGGCCGCCGAACTGGTGGATGGCCGCGTAAACGACATTGGTGCCGACCGACACCTCGCCGTCGCCGGCCTGATAGGTGATCGACTGCATCAGCCTTGCGCTGTCGACCAGCGTCTTGCCGCCCTCGGCCTGGGCGCGGCCCGAGACCGGCCAGGGGTTGCCGTCCGGCGCTATGCCATGCTCGAAGCGATGGATCACCGATGAGACCAGCATCGCGCCGATCTCCTCGAAGGCCGGGCCAAGATCCCCGGCGCGGCCTTGCAGCTGCGCCAAGGCCGCGCGGATCAGGATGTCATCGACCTGGATGCTGGCGCCGGCCATGATCAGAAGCCCTCCAGGCCGGAACCGGTGAAGATGCCGGCCGGGCCGGCATGGACCACGCCGCCGCCGCTGGTCGCGGCCTGCACGCCGTCACCCTGCAGCGCCAGGATGCCCTTGCCGGCATCGGTCAACTGCCGCATCACATCGCGATAGCGGGCCTGGGCCGGCTCATCCGGCGTCTGGTACAGGCGATACAGCGCGATATCGCAGGCCCATTGCCGGACCAGTCCGGGCACCGGCGAGAGCGGCAGACGGTAGCGGGCGGCGAGATAGCCGTCGATCATCTGCCGGGCATCGTCCAGGGCGCGGTCCAGCACGGCCGTGTCGATCTCGCCATTATGCTGTCGGTCGGTCAGCTCGATCAGGCGCTGTTCGCCGAAGCTGTCGATCATGTCCTGCTGGGTCGCGTACATGGAGATGCCTTACTTGCGGCGGGTCTTGGCGGTATCCGCCGGCGGTTCGGTGGTGACGGGAGGTTCCGTGGTCAGAGGCTCGGTGGTCACCGGCGGCTCGGGCAGAGCCTCGCCCAGGGCACCGCACGCGATCAGCGTGCGGGCCTCGGCCGCGTCCAGGGTGACGGGACGCCCGGCGGGGATGGTCTTGCCCTCCCGGCGCAGCGGGGTGAGGACGGGGTAGCGCGGCATCTCAGATCACGTCCTGAAGCAGGAAGGCGCAATCCTTGGCCAAGATGAATTCCTTGACCGATTCCCCGACCTTGACCAGCTGCGCACCGCGCAGCCCCAGATTGACGAATTGCGTGCCGGCGACCTTGGTTCCGAAACGGGCGCGGCCCGACCAGGTGACGCCCTGGGCGCTACCCAACGCGGTAGGGTCCTGGAACTGCAGTTGAATGTGGTTGCCCCAAGTGCGGTTGATCTGGCCGGCCTGGCCCTTGCGCGCCTCGTTGATGCGCGATTCCCCGACCAGCAGTTTCTTGACCTCAAGCAGTTCGGCGACCTGCTGGCGGGTGGCGATGCCTTCGCCATTGCCGTTGGGATAGATCGCCTTCAGGACCTTGGGATGCAGCTTGAATTTCGACCACACCGCCGCGCCCATGACCGCCACGTTGGGCCGCATGATCATGCCATCCATGATCTCGGTCAGCAGGCGGATGGGATCGCTGTCGGGATCGCTGAATTTCTCAGCGCCGCTCAGGGCCAGCTTGTTGGAGGGAGCGTAATTGGCCGGGTCAAAAGCGATGCCGGCAGCGCGGCGCTCTTTGTCAAGGAGAATGATGTTCTGGCAATAGGCAGCGGCTTGGCCCAGGGGATCAAGGCCCTGCGTCTTGGCCTGCTCGATGTCGTCGAGCGGCACCGGCTCGCCGATACCGTAATCCTCGACCGTCTCGGACTTCAGCTCGGACTTGGTGTTGACCACGCCGACAGCGCCCAGGCGGCCGACCTTGGTATCGGGCACGGTATAGCCCTCGGCCATGTCGAACTCGCGATACTGGAACGACTTGGTCGCCACCGGGGCCGGCATGTCGGGGATCACCTCGTCGGCAATCAGCGTATAGGCCGGATTGCGGTAGGCGATGGCGATGGCAGTCAGCTGCGGGCTGATCTGAAAGGGCGCGGTATTGGACATGAGCTAAATCCTGCGTTAGCCGGCGATCTGGCCGGGGGCGAACTGAAAGGCGACGATGTCGCCGGCAATGGCGGAGACCAGGGCGCGCCCGATGACCTGGGCGGTCTCGCCGGCATCCGGCGCGGCGGCGACGGCCCGGCCCTCGGCATCGCTGGTCAGCCAATCCCCGCGCACCACGGGGCCGCCGATCTCGATCTCGGGCAGGCCGCCCAAGCAGATGTCGACACGGCCGGCGCCGTCGGGGCCGAGCTGCTGCGTGACGCCGAACAGGGCATCCGTGACGCCGCTGGCCTGCACGACCTGGCCGTCGGTGACGCCATGGGTGACGATGCGGTAAGGAGCGATGGAGCCGGGAGCGGCGCGGAAGCTCTTGAAGATACCGGGATTGGGACTGGTCATGATGGCTTAGCCCTTGCGCTGTTGGACATGGCGCACGGCCTCGACGGTGGTGATCACCACGCCCTTGCCGCGCATTTCTTCCTGGTAGGCCACGGCCTCGTTGGCGATGGCCTGGGCATCGCCCTGCAGGACCGGCGCTTGGTCGGCCGGCGCCAGCTCGGCGAATTCGACGCGCTTGGGCAGGGAGGAGAGGAAATCGGTAAAGACCTCGCGCAGCGGCTTGGTCACGGCCGCACCGCCTTCTTCGGAAAAGGCGACGGTGCCTTCCTCGTCCAGGGCGGCCATGAAGGCGACCAGCTTGTCCTGCTCGGCCGGCAGCACCTTGCCGCTCGCGATCAGACCTTCGATCACATCACTGGCCTTTCGCTTGGCCTCGGCTTCGGCAAATTCGGCCTGGCGCTGGCGCAGGGCCGCTTCTTGATCCTCCAGCTGGCGCTGACGCGCAGCCAGGTCTTCGGGGGTGGGCGTGGTCACCTCGGGCTCCTTGATAGTCTGGGCGGGGATAGTCTGGGCGGGGACAATCGGGGCCGGCTCGCTGAAGGCGGGAGCCGGCGGCTCAGCAGCATCGGCCGTCTGATCGGCCAAGCGCTGAAGGTCTTCGATGGACCAGCGGGAGATGGTTTTGTCCGCCTCCTCGGCGCCGTCCTGCTCGACCAGACGGTCGCGCAGGCGGGCGAACAAATCGGCGATGGAGCGCAAGGCCCAGCGCACCGCTCCGCTGTTTTCGCCGAATTCGATTTCGACGATGCCGTCTTCGCCGGCCGCGAACTCGACCGGCTTCAGGCCCTTGACGGCAGGCGGCTGGGCGCCGAGGAAGCCGACATGGCGCAGGTAATAGACGCCGGGCTTGGGATTGTTCTTGGCATCGGGGTGATAGAAGGCGGCGCTGATCTTCTTGAAGCGACCGGCGGCGACCAGCTCGGCGAAGGCAGGATCGATCTGATCGGGCTCGGCCGACAGTTTGCCGCCCTCGGCCGACAGGGACTTGACCCAGCCATAGGCCGGGCCGTCATGCCTGGGGTGGCCGACGACCAGCGGCGCCTCATGCAGCGCCGGATCATAGGCCGCCGCCGTTGCAGCCAGGTCCGCCTCGCCGAAGGCCAGGGTCTGGCCGGCCATGGCGGTATGGGTGCCGGCGGCAAAGATCTCGATGGGTTTGGGCACGGCTGATCGGGCCTCGCAGTTCGTAACTGGAGGCGAGTTTGCCGGAGCGGGAAAACGCCGATAACGTAAAGGGCTTTAGGAGAGGTCCGAGGCCTGCGCGAAACGGCCCGGAAGCGAGGTGATCAT
>NZ_SBHN01000053.1 GCF_006980715.1 Telmatospirillum sp. J64-1 | reverse complement strand
TCCACGGCACCACCCGATCCATCTCGATCAGGAACAACTCCTTGCGGGTTTGCTTGCGCTTGCCAGCGTACTCGGCGTCGGCGAAGGTCATCTGCTTCATCGGGAAACTCGGTGGGTGGGGTCGCGGTATTTTGCCAAATCAGAAAGTCTTTTTCAGAGTTTCCCTAGGCTGACAAGCCAAGCGCTGGATCGCAACCATCCATCACCTTATCCAGCTAGATCTGCCTCCTCCAATAAGTGCCGCACAAATCCCGGCGGGTGCAGATTTCCGGGAGGTTTGCGCCAGATCAGTTGGAGACGCTTTTCAAGCCCCGGGATGGGAAGAGCTACCAGCGCGCCACTGCGAACTTCGTCTTGTACTGCGGAAGCCATCACCAACGACACGCCGAGTCCCGCCCTCACTGCTTGTTTGACTGCCTCGGTGCTGCCTAGCTGCATACCGCTGCGAGGCACGCCCAGTTCGCCAAAGTATTCGGTCAGAAGCCGTCCGGTACCGCTACCCGGTTCACCTCCCAGCATCGGCAGGTCCACCAGACGATCACGTTCTATGCACCCTGCTTCAGCCAGCGCATGGTCGGGGCTGACGATAAGCACCAGCGGCTCGACCCGCCAGAGGCGGTGTTCGAAGTCGGGGTGAGGTAGCCACCATTCCATGATCGCGGCGTCGAGCTGGCCCGCCAGTAGCTGGTCGGCCACATCCGGGTTGGCGGCGATGCGCAGATCCACCTCGCCCCTCTCATTTGCGGTCGTCAGATAGTTGCGCACGAATGGCTGGAGAAGGTAGGTGCCGATGTTGGAGCTGGCCCCGACGCGCTCACGATTGCCATGCAGGGCTTCTAGCGCCCGGGCGTGCATGTCGAGCAAGGCGGTCGCATGCGGCATGAAGGCCAGCGCCCGTGTGGTAGGCTGGCAGCCGCTACGACTGCGCTGCACCAGCGTTACGCCGACCTGCTCTTCAAGCTTCTGCAAGTGCTGCGACACCGTCGGCTGGGCCAGCCCCAACGCCCTCGCCGCGCTCTGAAAACTGCCTGTTTGAACGATCGCTACCAGGCTCTTCAGCCAGACCGGATTCAACATGCGGCAGGCTCGGCCTTGGGCAGACGGTTCGCAGCGTTGATTGGGCGCGCACCTGCCAATACCTGGATGATGTTCTGCGCTGCACAACGTTCAATCTCCAGGCGCACCGCGCGCACTGCCGACCCTATGTGCGGAGTGAACAGCGTATTCGGATGCGCGAGCAGCGCAGGATCGATCAGCCGCGGCCGGTCCGCGCGAGCCCAGTCTTCCATTTCGAATACATCCGCCGCATACCCGCCGAGCTGGCCTCGCTCAAGCGCCGCGAGCACGGCGGCTTCATCCACTACCGAACCACGACAGGGGTTTACAAGCAGAGCGCCCGGCCGTACGAGGGCAAGCAGCTCGGCGTTGACCAGATGCTGGGTATCGGCATTCAAGGGAAGCGCCAGCAGGATGAAGTCCGAGCTGGCGAAGAGTTCGCTGCACGCCACCCGGCGCAGGCCGAGCCGTTGCTCGGTTTGTGTATCCAGAGCCTTCGCCTCGTGGTACTGCAGGGTCGCGCCCCATCCCTGCAAGCGATCAGCCATGGCCAGTCCGATGGCGCCCATGCCAAGGATGCCGACCGTAGCGTTATCCAGCCCCGTGCCGTAGAACTGTGGTTGCCAGCCCTGGAACTCGCCAGAGCGGACGAACGCATCTGCTGCCCGCAGATGCCGCCCCAGCCCCACCGCCAGTCCGATCGCCAGCTCGGCAGTCGGGACCGTCAACAGATCAGGCACGAAGGTCAGCCAGACCCCGCGGGCAGTACAGGCGTCCACATCGAAATTGTCGAAGCCCTTGAGCGCGCAGCCGACTACACGCAGCTCAGGGCAGGCTTGAAGAAAGTCTGCATCGACCCGATCGGGCATGAACGCCATCATCGCCTGAGCATCGCGGCAGCGGCGCAGAATTTCCTCGCGCGGCAGCGTGCTGTCGGTCTGGTTGGTCATCAGCTCGCAATGTGGCGCCAGCAGTTGCAGGATCTCATCGTGTACTCGGTGAGTTATAACGAGTTTCGGCAGCATGGTTTGTCCTATTTGAAACGTTTGCGCAGCACGCCACTGAAGGCGTCTACTAGCGTGACCATGGCCAGGATGACCAGCAGGATTGCTGCAACCTCCTGGTACTGCATGATGCGCAGCGAGCCCATGAGTTCGAAGCCGATACCGCCGGCGCCAACCATGCCCATCACGGTGGAGGCGCGAAAGTTGTATTCCCAGCGGTAGATCGCCACGTCGGCGAACTGCGGCGTCACCTGTGGCAAAACCGCGTGCAGCAGCACTTGCATCGGCGTAGCCCCCGCCGCCCGAGCGGCTTCCACCGGCGCTTCGTCGACGTGCTCGATGGCCTCGGCGAAGAACTTGCCGACCATGCCGACCGAATGCAGACCCAGGGCAAGCACGCCCGGCAAGGCGCCGAACCCTACGGCTGCAACGAAGATGATGCCCATGATCAGCTCCGGCACCGACCGCAGGGCATTGAGCAGCACCCGGGCAACACCGAACACAAGGGGGTGCGGCGCCGTATTGCGCGCTGCAACGAAGGCCACCACCAGCGAGAACACCACTGCGATGGCCGTACCGGCGATGCTCATCGCCAAGGTGTCGATCAAGGGGCGAATCCAGCTTCGATAGCCCGAAAAGTCTGGCGGCATGGCCTCGCCTGCCAGGGTCGCGATGGAGGGCAGCCCGTTCAGCAGCGTGGTGGCATCGAGCAGCCCCACGTACCAGCAGGCCAACAGCACCACTCCGAATACAATCGCCACCTGCCCCAGCTGGCGCCACCAACCGAGGCCGAAGCCTCGAAGGATGTGCTCGCGTTGCTCTGCAGGCAGCGCCTGCACGTCGTAATGAGTAGACATATCGGTGCTCACATCGTGGCGAAGTCGAGGCCGAGCAGCGATCCCATTTTGCGGATCACATCGTAGTCGGCGTCGGTGATTGGCGCGAAGGCCTCGGCCTTGAAGTTGCGCAGCACTTCGGGATCGTCGATACCGACGAATACATCCCGCACCTTGGTTTTCAGCTCGGGGCTCAGGTTCGAGCGCATCGCCCAGGGGTACTGGGGGTATTCGCCGCTGTAACCAAGTACTTTCACCTTGCTCGGATCGATTAGGCCACGTTCGACTGCGTGATTGAAAATTACCTCCGACAGCCCACCCGCATCGGCGTTGCCGTTCGCCACGTTGACGGCAACGGCGTCATGCGTGCCCACAAAATGTTGTTCGTAGTCCTGCCCACCCGTCAAATCGGCCGTCTCAAGAAGCACGGTTTTGGGAATCAAATGGCTGGACGTCGATGCCCGGTCACCATAGGCCATCTTCTTGCCCTTAAGGTCGGCATACTCATTCACGCCTGACGCCACATTGGCGATAATCACCGAGCGATAGGTCGGCTTGCCGTCGATGACCATGGCAGCGAAGGGCTCGATGTCGCTTTTGCTTTTGGCCATGACGTAGGACAGCGGACCGAAATACGCCAGGTCGATACGGCCAAAGCGCATCGCCTCAATCATCGAGGAATAGTCGGTGGTTACGATCAGCTGCACCTTCTTGTCCAGATGCTCTTCCAGATAATCCTTCAGCGGCTGGTTACGCTTGATCAGCTCGGAGGCGTTTTCGTCCGGCAGCAGGGCAACCTTTAGCACATCCGGATCGGCATCGGCCGCTAGGGCGGACAAACTTGAAACAGCGGACAGCAAGCAAGTCAATAAGAGCGCGGATAAGCGTTTCATCGGGACATCTCCAGTGAAGGTTCGAGCATGACAGGTGGTTCAGCCGGAGCATTCGCTGGCTGAGTCGTAGAGCGGCCTGCATAGATGCGCTCAAGCTGCGCATCGGTGAGTTCCGAGGGCGCGGCATCGAAAACGATCTGAGAATCGGCCAGCCCGACGACGCGATCGGCGAAGCGGCGGGCATATTCGAGTTGATGCAGCGAAACGATGGCGGTGATGCCGTCTTCCTTGCAGATGTCGCGCAGCAATCCGAGAACACGGACCGAAGTGGCCGGGTCGAGACTGGCTACCGGCTCATCGGCCAGAATGATCGCCGGCTGTTGCGCTAGCGCACGCGCGATGCCTACCCGCTGCTGCTGGCCACCGGACAGTTTGTCCACCCGGCTTAGCGCCTTGTCTGCCAGACCGACCCGAGCGAGGCAACTGAGCGCAATCTCCTGATCGGCACGCGGCAGAGGAAACAGCGAGCGGAGCGTGTTGTGAAAGGCCAGCCGACCGGTAAGCACATTAGCCAGTGCGCTTTGACGTTCGATTAGCTGGTGGTGCTGAAAGATCATGGCGGTACGCCGACGATGCTGACGCAAGGCCGAGCCGCTGCCGAGCTCACCGAGTTCGCTGGTGACACTGCCGCCAGTGGGCGTGACGAGTCGATTGAGACTACGGAGCAAGGTCGACTTGCCTGCGCCCGAGAGACCAAGCAGCACGGTGAACTCACCACGCCGAAATGCAATCGAGGTATCGCGTAGGGCTGTCACGCCGCCTGGATAGACGACGCTCAACCGGTCGACCCGCAGCACGGCGTCCTGTATCGGATGGGGCATCATTTGATCACCTTTCGCAATATTGCTGGCCGCACAATTGCGGTTCGCGATGCAAAGGATAGAAATTCCTTGTTACCGCACTGTTTCTAAAGGATGACATTTCGATGAATACTTCGAATCTGCCGTAGCGGGGCGGCAAGCGAAGCCGTGGAAGAACGGGCGCAACGTAGCGTCTTTCTTCACGCGGGATACAGGAGGCTTTGATTGATACTGCTGCGGATTCGCTACAGTAACGTTGGGCCAGAACGTAATGCCATCCAAGCAAGAGAGCGCACACTAGGGAAACTCTGAAGAAGACTTCCAGATTTTGGCAAAATACCCGGATTCCACCCACCGAGTTTCCCGATGAAGCAGATGACCTTCGCCGACGCCGAGTACGCTGGCAAGCGCAAGCAAACCCGCAAGGAGTTGTTCCTGATCGAGATGGATCGGGTGGTGCCGTGGA
>NZ_SBHN01000052.1 GCF_006980715.1 Telmatospirillum sp. J64-1 | reverse complement strand
CCCGGCACCCTGACGGCCGCCACCACCAATGCGGCGTCTGCCGAAAGTCACACCCACAATATCGACATCGCCACCCAGGCCGAGGCCGAGGCGGGGACGAACACGACCAAATTAATGACGCCCCAGCGCGTGGCGCAGCATCTAGCAGCTAGACTGGAGAGCGCTCTTCCTGGCCGCCTCGGCGTTAGGGCATTTGACATTACCGACTGGAACAATGCCCTAGAGAACGGCTGGTATATGGCCTCTGGTGCTGCCAATGCCCCTCCTGGCGAAACGGGTTCGGGTGCGTGGTGGATGGGCTTTGTTGAAAGGCATAATGAACTTTATGTAACTCAAACTGTGCATGCCTTTTCTGGAAATTCTGGACCAAACAACACCATGGTTTGGAGGAGGCGTAGGTTTAACGGTACTTGGTCTGATTGGTACAAACTCCAATGGTCACAGCAAGAACAAGATGCGCGATACGCCCTCAAGACTGACATGGCGACCGCCGGTCTGGCGGTAGCACAAACGGCTTTGTTCTCAGGTGACCCTAACACCTTAACTGTTTCTGGCATGTATTACGTGCGTTCGCATGCCGATCTTCCCGTTGCAGCGGATGGGTTCCTTCTGGTTGAAGCAAGCTCTTCAAATCAGACGCATAAGCAGACGTTCACTCCGGCAGTAACCAATCGTACATTTATCCGTCGAAGGTACGCAGGTGTATGGTCTTCTTGGTCGGAAAACATCACCACCGGCAACATCGGCAATTACGCCAACTTCACAAAGTCCTTCCGGCTTCCGGATCAAACCTATGTGGCCTGGGGTAGCGTCACGGCGAACCACGGCCTGGGAGCGATCCCCAAGCTGGTCGTGTGGAAGATGCGATGCGTCACGGCGGAACTGACTTATTCAGTTGGCGACGAAATCTACTGGTTCCCGATGGTCCTTCCTGATTGGAGCAACCCATACTCTGGCGGGACATGCTGGGCTACGGCTACCCAGCTTGGATTCCGTTTCTCGGATCGGGCACCGTGGATCGTCCAGAAAACCGCCACCTCGAACCTCAAAACGATGATTACCCCCGACAATTGGCGCTTCTACGCGGAGGCTTACGTATGACCACGCAATCCGATGAACCCGAAGTCATTGATGGCGAGGCGGAAGACCAGAGCGAGGCCGCCCCGACCAATCGCTACTTCGTGGATGCCGAGGGGCGCTATCTTGGCGCTTTCGTCGGGCTGGAGCCGGACGTGGAGGGCGCGGTAGAAGTGCCGGAGCCCCCGACGCATGCTGACCAGATCTACGATGGGGCATCGAAATCATGGGTCGAACCCTCCCCGACAACTGAAGAGCTTCTTGCCTACCTAGCCGAGCGCCGCTGGCAGGCCGAAGTCGGCGGGACCCTCTGGGGCGGCTGGCATTTGCGCACCGATGAAGCCAGCCAAGCAAAATACTTGGCTGAACTGCAGGCCATAGCCCTGGGCATCCGCAGCGCCGACGAACTGTGGAAATTTCCCCACGGTTTCGAGCCGATCAGCAATGCGCAGATGCAGGCGATGGCCATCCAGGCCCGCCAGCATGTCCTTCAATGCTTCGCCCTTGAGGCGCAGCTTGCCGGGGCGATCAAGGCAGGCACCATCACCACCCTAGCTGAGATCGACGAGGCTTTCGCCGCCTTGTCAGATGGGAATTAGCGTGGAAGCTCCGCATACATGGCGATGGAGAAAGACAGGACGCCGCCCCCTACAAGGCAGGCCAAGGAGAATAAGCCAAAGATGATGGCCCCTGACCGCCATTTCATTCCTTTGGAACCCCATTCTCTTGCTTTGTCCTCTGCTTTGTCCTCTGAACCCGCAGCACCCGCAGCACCCGCAGCAGCGGATCGCGTTAAGAGCCCTTGAGAGAAGTAGGAACAGAACGAGCAAACAAGGGCAAAAACAAAGCCCGATGCGAAGACAGCAGCGGCATCAACATAACGATGAAGATCATTCCCACCTTTCAGAGCAAACAGCGCAGTTACACCACCGCCATTACCAGCGAGCAACCCCTGAATGGTTACGACGCCATACTGGATCGTGGCGGCGAAGCTCGCGACCTGTGCCTCTTTGTTGTGGGTCGACATCTTTCCCCTCCGCTCGCTAGTCGGCCGGCGGGGGGGCTGGGCGCGCCAACGCCCAGAACCGCGAGAAAGGACCTCGCATGACAAGAACCGGCCGGATATCCGGTCATCCCCGCACCCGTGCACCGGGCGGGGCGAGTGTAGGCACTACCACTTATGGAGTCCATCCGCTGCGGCAGCTGCCGCAAGCTTTTAGCAAAGGCTGTTTACCGCACTATCGAGATCAAATGCCCGCGTTGCGGGGCGATCAATCACCTGAGGGCTGCGAGCCCCGCATCCGAACGCCCAAGAGCGTCACATCCTATGGAGGACGCTCTTGGGCAATCGGAAGCCCCATCATCCACCCATTCCCGGTATCATCCGCCGTCCGGAAAATGAATATCCAGGATACATCTACGGAAGCCTTGGTTTGGCCGGGTTCGGCTGTAGGGACTTTTACCTCGCTACGATCCCCCGCGCTCAGGCGGTGGAAATCATCCTGGCACACCATTACTCCCGCCGGATCGTCAACAACTCCTATATTCACCTTGGCGTCTTTCTGGAGGGCGAACTGATGGGCGTGCTGCAATTCGGTTATGCGCTCAATCCCGCTGCCGCCAGCAAGGTCGTAGCCAACACCGGCAACACCGAATACCTCGAACTCAACCGGATGTGGCTGGATGACCGCGCCCCCCGGAATAGCGAAAGCCGTGCGATTAGCTACGCCCTCAAGTTCATCAAGCGGGCGTGCCCCTCTGTCCGCTGGGTACAATCCTATGCGGATGAACGCTGCGGCCGCTGGGGCGTCGTCTATCAGGCTGCGAACTTCCTTTTTCTCGGCAGCCACTGGACGCCATTCTATGAATTGGATGGGGAGACCTATCATAAGCTCCTCCTGACGGCTCATAAGAAAGGCGGTCAGCGGGGAGAGCATCTGAGGCAGAACTTGCACCGGGCGACGAAGCGCCGCCTGCGGCAGTTCCGCTACATTTTCTTTTTGAAGCCGGCATACAAACGGGACTTAAGGATGCGCCCCAGGCCTTACCCAAAGCCCCCGGCCGATAATCTCTAAACCTCATAACAAGAGCCCGCCTTGTGGGGCGGGCTCTGGCTCTTTGACATCGTGCATATTTGGATAGTCACAGAGGGATGGCGGCCAGTGCTACTCCGCCACTCCACTGCCGGGCCTCTGCCGCCCATCGCAGCCCCTCTGCCGTAGTCGGCTTCCTGGCCACCATTCTTTTCATCTCTTCCTGGAGATCGATCTTCGGTGGGGTGTGGTCATTATCTGCGTGTCGGTCGGCCAGTAACTTGATCATCGGCGCAGAGTTGCGCACGGCTGCCATCGGGTCCTTGGCAAGGATCAAGGCAAAGGGTTCGCCCCGGTGATCGACGGCATAGAGCTTCAGCTCCTCGCGAAAGTCCCCCTTGCTCATGCTTCCCTCTCCGGCACGCGACCGAGGCGGGCGAGATAGATGGGCTCGTCATACTCGCCCAACTCGCTATCAGCCGATTGTTCGACCACGTCGACACCCACGATGCCCTGCATCTCAAGGAGCCGATCCGCCCGGCGCAGGGCTGCGTCCTTGGTTGAGGGTGTAATCGCCACTCCGGGCTTTAGCTTCTCAGTCTTGCCCATCTCCAGGAGATAGGGCTGGCAGATATAGAGGGTCTTCCTGGCCATGGCGAAGCTCCGCAACAGATCAAGATGTTCCCTTAATGTTCTACTGCGTGCGGGGCGTCAAGAGGGCAGCGGCGGCGGCACAAAAATGCCGTTAGAAGAGGGCTTCAAACCCCTGTTCTAACGGCTCCAAGAGAGTCCAAAATCAAGTGTCGGTCAGTCCAAAATTAGCCGCCGCGCTACACATTTCTATAAAGCCGGAGGGGCTGGAGATCGCGGCAGACATCTTTTACATGAAACTTCACGCAGTGAAATATAGTGGCGGCGAGGTCACTGACAAACTAGCGGCAATCGGTCAGAGTTTGCTTGAGCAAAGGATATATTCGGGATTACAGGACCACATCGACTACAAATGGGCGAAGATTGCAGAAGTATGCTTAGCGAGCTCAAAAGCCGTCAAAAGTGCAGAACGCATCTGCTCAAAATTTCTGCTGGCTTTGTCAAACGGCGCGCCCGGCTATCACTATGGTCAGTTCCTCCACAGCCTGTTTAAGGTGCAGCCGGAAGTCGCCCTCACAAACATTCTTGCAGCAGCGCCTACCAGCATGATCCGACGGCAGCTCACCGAAGACCTGTACACTTGCCCTCACCCGCTCGCCCCAGTGCCGCTGAACGTTTTGGTCGCTTGGGCTAGCAGAGAGCCGGAAGAACGCTTCGACGTTTTAGCGGAAACGATACCCCTTTTCGAGGGTGGAGATGACGAAGGCCATGAGGCACTATCGCCCCTCGCTATTGCCCTTCTAGAGGCTGCCCCCGACAAAGAAGCCATATTAGGCCACTACGGGCAGCGGTTACACCCTTCCAGTTGGTCCGGCTCTCTGGCCGATATTCTTGAGAAACGCCGGAAAGCAGTCCTGGTGCTTGCTAATCACCCCGATCAGAAGATTGCGAATTGGACCATATCCCAAGCAGAGAAAATGGCTGTTTGGGCTGAATCTGATCGTGCTCGAAAGAGAAACGTCGATATGAGTTTCGAGTAATCAGGCCCCCGCTCTCCCCTTGCCTCCCTTTCCGATAATACAAAAAGCCCAGCCTTTTTGAGGCTGGGCTTTTTGTGTATTTGGTTGCGGGGGCAGGATTTGAACCTGCGACCTTCAGGTTATGAGCCTGACGAGCTACCGGGCTGCTCCACCCCGCGGTGATGTGTGGGCGCTGGGGGTGCGCCGTGATCGTGATTAGGTTTTTCTTTTTGCACGTTTGGAAGACCTGGCGGCGACCTACTCTCCCGCGTCTTAAGACGCAGTACCATCGGCGCTGAGGGTTTTCACGGTCGAGTTCGGGATGGGATCGGGTGTAGGCCCCTCGCCATGACC
>NZ_SBHN01000051.1:5241-5567 GCF_006980715.1 Telmatospirillum sp. J64-1 | reverse complement strand
TTGCCGCTGGTGCCGTTCAGGGTGTCGTTGCCCGAGCCGCCTTGGATCCAGCGCGTCGGCGCGCCCGATTCCGGCAGGGTCAGCAGGCCGTCATCCTGATCGGGCGGCGAGGTCGGCTCGGGAGTCGGGGCCGGGGTCGGCGCAGGCGTCGGCTCAGGAGTAGGAGCCGGTGTCGGCTCGGGAGTCGGGGCAGGCGTGGGCGCCGGAGTCGGCTGGGGCGCCTGGCCGTTGTTGACCAGCAGGAAGTTCTTGGCCTGGAACTGGTCGATGGTGATGTTCTCGAAGCCGAGGACCTCGCCATTGCCCAGGTCGAGAAGGACATGGCG
>NZ_SBHN01000051.1:0-5231 GCF_006980715.1 Telmatospirillum sp. J64-1 | reverse complement strand
GCACCAGGTCGGCAGCCGGGGTGAAGTCGCCGATGACGTCGTTGCCGTTGCCCTTCTGGATGATGAAGGTGTTCTTGCCGCCACCGCCGGTCAGGTAGTCGTTGCCACCCATGCCGTTGATGATGTTGTCGCCCGGCCCGCCCTTAATGATGTTGCTAAGGTCGTTGCCGGTCGCCGTCTGGGCATAGGTCGCCATCAGCAGCATGTTCTCGACATTCTCGGGCAGGACGTACTCACGCGCCCACAGTTCGACGGTGTCGATGCCTTCGCCGGGCTTCTCGATGATGCGGTCGCGCGGGCTATCGACGACATAGTAGTCGTCACCCTTGCCGCCGATCATGGTGTCGTCGCCGGCGCGACCGTTGATGAAGTCGTTGCCGCTGGTGCCGTTCAGGGTGTCGTTGCCCGAGCCGCCTTGGATCCAGCGCGTCGGCGCGCCCGATTCCGGCAGGGTCAGCAGGCCGTCATCCTGATCGGGCGGCGAGGTCGGCTCAGGAGTCGGGGCCGGGGTCGGAGCAGGCGTCGGCTCAGGAGTAGGAGCAGGCGTCGGCGCTGGAGTGGGCGCGGGAGTCGGGGACGGGCTGGGAGCCGGTGAATTCGGGTCCTTCAGCTCGTAGGCGCGGATGTAATCGATCTGGTATTCTGCCGGGAAGGGCGTGCTGCTGTTCGGCGAACCCGGCCAGTTGCCGCCCACGGCCAGATTGGCCAGCATGTACATGGGCTTGTGCATGTCATTGGGCGTCGCCATGCGGGCGATTTCCTGACCGTTGAAATACCACACGATATTCGTGGCGGTCCATTCCATGCCATAGGTGTTGAAGCTGGCCGACAGATCCGGCGTCTGCGTCGCCTTGGTGCCCCCACGCCCGCTGTGATTGGTATGCAGCGAGGTATAGAGGGTGTTCATGTCGTGCCCGAGCACTTCCATGACGTCGATTTCCGGCGGCCAGCTGCCGTCGGTGGCCAGCAGCCAGAAGGCGGGCCAGATCCCCTGACCGGGCGGCAGCTTCGCGCTCATTTCGAAATAGCCGTATTGCTGCGCGAAGGACTTCTCGGTGGTGATCAGGCCCGAGGTATAGCGGAAACCATCGGTCTGGGAGGGATTGGCCGAGGGCTGAGCAGTGATGGTGAGAATGCCGTCTTCCACACCGAAGGGGTTGAGCCCCAGGCCCTTGTACCAGGGATCGACGTAGATCTGCTGCTCGTTGTTGCTGGGCAGCGTGCGCAGATTACCGTCTTCCCACATGAACGTGGTGCTCCAGGTCCCCTGCTGAGTGTTGGGATTCCACAAGTCCAATGAATTGAACTCTTCATTGAACGTGAGGCTGTAGCGATCATAGATGCTCGCCATTTCTGCTCCTGCCGCTTGGATGACTTGTTGCGCAGGATTAGGCTTGGCTACCACTTAATGGAATCTTACCTAGTTTGGGTAACACACTTTTGACACGGGGTGTCTTTTTCGGGACTTCATCGAAAGGATTAGTTACTTAATACAGGTTTATTTATCTCTTTATTCCCTTTCAATCACTTAAACGAAAACCCCAGGGGCAGAAGCAGGGATCCGCGCCTGCCGGAGCACGCGAAAGGATAGGGAAAGGGTTTTTCCCATATCGCCGCCACTTCCCGCCTAGGCATCCAAAAGGGATAGAGCACGCTCAGCCCCTGCCTCGCCGGAATGCGGGGCGCCGGAAAGTTTTCATGAAGAAAAGCGGGACGCAGGCCCTTATTCCGGAATAGCTGGAAAGAATATCGGCCCGTACCCCTTGCCGCACCCGATCCGGGAAAGCTATCCACGTAATATAACCCGGCCGGTACAGCTCCGGGGCCGCCTCCCCGCCAGGCGGGTGGGTGGCCTGCGCGAATAGCCGGAGGGCGAAACTCCCGCTCCCAGGAAGCAGGAGGCGGCACCCCTTGCGCGCATGGTCTTTTTCTTCCGGCCCCTATCCGGGCGTGGCCATCCCGAATAAAGACGCGAGCCGCCGGAACAAAAGCGATAAACCCGACGCACACTAAAACGGGGTGGACCAGCACAATAAATTAACATCGAGAAAGACGGGAAATCTCCGTCATGCCAGCGGCCCCGTCCGATGGGCCCCATCTCGATTGAAGAGTGGTCCAATGCGTCAGCACATCACGCAACTCGACAGCGTGCGCGGCCTTGCGGCCTTAGCTGTCGCCTTCTCCCATTGCCTTCTTGTCTTCTCGATCGGTGACAGCAGGACATATTGGCTGGAGACGCTGACGCTCGAAACGAACAGCCAGGTCTGGCTGTTCCGCATCATCAATGCCGCCTTCAACGACACCGCCGCCGTCATCCTGTTCTTCGTCCTGAGCGGATTCGTCCTGACCCTTTCCCTCCGAGAGAAGGAACAGGGGCTGCGGCATTATCTGGGCTTCGCCGTCCAGCGGCTGCTGCGGCTGTGGCCCGCCATGGCGGTGTCGGTGGTGCTGACCTATGCGGTCATCACCCTGTTCCACTTCCCGCCGGTCGGCGAGGAATTCTCGGAATGGTTCACCCTTCTGTTCCTGACGCCGCCCACCCTTCCGACCACCGGCCTCAACCTTCTCCTGATCAAGACCGACGTCAATGTCGTGACCTGGACCATCTATGTGGAGATCTGGGGATCGCTGGCCCTTCCCTTCCTCCTGATCAGCTTTCACCGCGTCTTCAAGGGACGGGCGCTGCCTTTCCTGGCGGGCCTCCTCCTGCTGGCCGTGGCGGCGCATCGCCATCCCGAATTGCGCTATCTCTATTGTTTCGCCATCGGCATCTGCATCGCCCTCCAGGGACCGCCTTCCCTTCTGGTGCGCCATGCCCGTCAGGCCGTCGCCCTCGGCCTGGCCATCTTCTTCGTCTCCGACTTGGTCCTCGGCTCCTATTTCCAGAAGCAGGTGGCGGCGGCGGCGGGCTCCTTCCTGATCCTCGCGGCGATTGCCGGGGCGCCGGAGCGCTTCGCCCTTCTCTCCTCGCCTTTCCTCAACGCCCTCGGACGCATCTCGTACAGTTTCTATCTCCTGCACCTTTCCGTCTTCTATTTCACCTCCTGGCTGTTCGTGTCCCTGGGCTTCAGCGGCGAGATGGCGAATCTCCTCATCGCCCTTTTCTCGATCCCGCTGACCCTTCCCCTCGCCTTCGCCTGCTACCGCCTGGTGGAAATGCCGTCCATGGCGCTGGGACGGCGCCTGGGAAGCAGGATCGGCGCGCAGCCTTTGCCCGCCCCTCCCTCGCCGCAAGGAGGTGCGCCCGTGAAACGCGGCTATGAGGAAACATCCTCGCGCTCGAAATAGAAGAATAATACCCGGACGGGGAAAGATCCCGTGCCCAATGAAGAGGTTCCCCCTTCCAAGGCATATTTTCCATCGCCGGACGCGGTAGAGGTTCTGACGATTTTATTCACCTCTTCCGCCGATCCGCGTCATTGAACAGCGGCAACACCTCTGCCCAACTTTGGTGAGGACTTGGAGGTGACGATGTCATTCTACGATAGGACCCGGATGCCCTCGCCCGTCATCGAACGCGCCGACCCGGTCATTCTTGTCTGTCTCGGGGCGGTGCTTTTCGCCGCGACCATCCTCCAGCGCTTCGCCATCCCCATGGGGGCCGAGCAGATTCCCGCCAATCTGATCGTCACCCTGGCGGCGGTCGCGGTGATGGCGGCAAGCGGTCGGCTGATGGTCGAGCCAATACGGTTCCTGCTGCTGGGCGTGCTGGCCCTCTATCTCGTCGCCTCGGGCCTGCTGCTGGCGCAATATGTGTCCCATATGTCGCTGGCCTTCCTGCTGACGATGTATGCCTGTTTCATCTTCGTCGCGCGCAGCAACGAGGCCACCTATCGCGGCGTGCTGCAGATCTACCAGACCCTGGCGCTGGTCTGCGCGGCTGCCGGGATCATCCAGTTCTTCGTACAGTTCGTCTATCCCGACCCGTCGCTGTTCAGTTGGGAGCACTGGGTCCCCGAGCCCTATATCGTCCGCAACTTCAACCTCGTGAACGAACTGTTCTGGGGCTCGGACATCGTCAAGACCAACGGCTTCTTCCTCCTGGAAGCCTCCATCCTGTCGCAATACCTGGCCCTGGCCATCATCATCGAACTGATCTGGTTTCGGCCGGGAATACGGCTGGCGGTCTATGGCGCGGCGCTGATGCTCACCTATTCGGGTACCGGCCTGTCGCTCCTGCTGCTGTTCCTGCCCTGGCTGGCCCTGCGCTACCTGTCTCCCCGCCTGCTGGTCATCGCCGCCATCGGCGCCGTCCTCGTGGCCAGCGTGGCCGCGCAGCTCCAGTTGGACGTCATCGTCAAGCGCGTAGCCGAATTCCAGCAGCATGAATCCAGCGGTTTCGCCCGCTTCATCGCGCCGATGTGGATGGTTTCCGACCTGCAGTTGGTCGACACCACCCGCACCCTGTTCGGCTTCGGCTCGGGCGCCACGCTCAACGCCATCCAGTCCCTGCCCTATCAGAGCCACGACCCGACATGGAGCAAGCTGTTCTTCGAATACGGCCTGATCGGCTTCGTGCTGTTCATGGGATATTTCCTCTACTCCCTGTTCGAGCAGGCGCGGTCGGTGACGATCTCGCTGGCGGTGCTCTACATCTTCATGCTGCTGGGCGGCATGCTTCTCGATGCCCGCCTTCATGCCATCATCCTGTCCCTGGTGGTCATGCAGGCCCGCAGCACGCCGGAATCCATGCTTCTTCCCCAACCCCAGGCCAGCACGGCCCATCCTTCCTCGGCCTAGCGGCGACAGAACCTCCGGCGGGACTTTTCATCCTCGCCAAAAGGTTCTATCCCTGCCGGGCAATCCTGTTGGAGCTGCTTTTGGGAGAGCGGAAGCGAAAACCTGCCCTTAAGGGTGGGCGACTCTCTTCCCTTTTCGTGTAGGGGTGCTATCTTCTCGCCGCAAGACCCCCGTCGCGGCGAGGGACCCCGGCGTCTCTCCCGCAACCAAATTATCGAGAGGATCCAGTCGTGCTTGAAGCCTATCGCCAGCATGTCGCCGAGCGTGCCGCGCTCGGGATTCCGCCCCTGCCGCTGTCTGCCCCGCAGACGGAAGAGTTGGTCGGCCTGTTGAGGACGCCGCCTGCGGGCGAGGCGGATTTCCTTGTCGAGTTGCTCACCCACCGGGTGCCGGCCGGGGTCGACGATGCGGCCAAGGTCAAGGCCGACTTCCTGGCGCGGATCGCGCTGGGCGAGGAGAGCAACGGCCTGATCTCGCGCATCAAGGCGACG
>NZ_SBHN01000050.1:2390-5661 GCF_006980715.1 Telmatospirillum sp. J64-1 | reverse complement strand
CTGGCCAAGGTCCATATCGCGCGCAAGGAACTCGCCCTCGACGAGGAGACCTATCGCGCCATCCTCAAGCGGATCACCGGCCAAGACAGCGCCAAGGGCCTGCGCGATCACCAACTCGATCAGATCCTGAAGGAGTTCAAGCGCCTGGGCTGGAAGCCGGCGAAGGCGGCCTTGCCGGCACCGGCAGCCCGCGATCCGCAATCGCAGATGATCCGGGGGCTTTGGATCGAGTTGGGCAAAGCGGGGCAACTCGTCGACCGCTCCGAGAAAGCCCTGCGCGCCTGGATCGAGAACCAGGTCGGCAAGTCCGACCTGCGCTTCTGCGATGCGCGCGAGAAGCGGCGCCTGATCGAGCAGCTGAAGCGCTGGACCGAGCGGACGGGGGGCGGCCATGGCTAAGGCGCGGCCGGCGCCGCGCGGCCTGCCGCAAGCTTATATCGATCTGACCGAGCACACATCTGTTGACGTGGCCAATGCCGTGGTAAAGCATTTCGGCGGCACGCGGATCTATGTGCCGGCGGGCTTGACCGAGGGGCATCCTCTCCTGGTGCTCGGCCGGGAGATGGCCCTCCAGCTGATCGCGCATTACGCCGGCAACAGCATTGATGTGCCGGCGCTGCGCAGCCAGGGGCGCCGCGCCCTGGTGGCCGACCTGTTGCAGCGCGGCTGGAGCAAGGCCAGGATCGCCCGCGCAGCCGGCATCACCGAGCAGCGGGTCTACCAGATCCAGCGTGATCTGCCTGATGCCCGCCAGCTCGACCTGATCGAGTATCTGGCCCAAGGCTAAAGTCCTTTAGCTGGGTTGCCGCCGCACGCGCGCGCATCCTGCCGGGGTACCCCTTACGGGAGGCCCCATGACCCAATTATCCCCGTCCGCTACGGACATCGACATCCTGGCCCGCACACTCTACGGCGAGGCGCGCGGCGAAGGCATCGCCGGCATGACCGCCGTCGCGCATGTCATCTTGAATCGCGTGCGCCGGCGGCGCTGGTATGGCGCAGGCGTGCCCGGATACCAGGATCACAGCATCGCTGCGGTCTGTCTCAAGGCTTGGCAATTCTCGTGCTGGAATGCCGCCGACCCCAACCGTCCGAAATTGATCGCGGCCGACCTGTCCGATCCGGCCTTGCGCCGGGCGACGCTGGTCGCCTGCGCCGTTGTCAACGGCGAGCCCGGATTCACGGACGCCACCCAGGGCGCCGATCATTACCACACCCGCTCGGTGTCGCCCGACTGGGCGCAGGGCCGCAAGCCCGTCGTCAGCATCGGCTCGCACCTCTTCTACAACGACATTCCGTGAGGGTGTGATGCTCAACGGCTACAAGACGATTATCGCCAACATCCTGATGGTCGGCCTCGGCCTGATCGGCATCAAGACGGACATGGCCATGGCCATGCAATATGCCGATGCCTTTATTTTGCTCTGGGGCCTGCTCAATCTGATCCTGCGCGCCGTCACCAGCGCGCCGATCTTCAACCGCAACAAGCCGCCCGCCGTCAATCATTCGATCCTGGCCCTGGCGCTGGTCGTGCCTGCACTGACCATCGGCCTTTCTGCCTGTGCCACACCCAAGGCCGAGTCCCTGGAGCAACGGGTCTGGGCGCTTGAAGCGGATTATCAGCAGGCGCAGCGCGTCGCCCTGGCAGCCATCCAGTCGGGCAGCCTCTCGGCCAATACTCAGGCGCATATCCGCCGTCTCGAAGCCATCGCCTACGCCTCGGTCTCCGCTGCGCGCGAGGCCGCACGCAAGGGCGAGGATGTTGGCCTGCCGGCCGCCCTGTCGGCGGCGCGGGAGGCGGTGGAGGCGCTCTCCGACTACCTGCATCAAGGGGAAAGCTGATGGACAAGATGATGCTGGCCCAACTGCTGCTGATGGGTCTGAACATCGCCGATGCCGCCGCGCGTGGTGTCTCCGCCGCAGTCCAGGCGCGCAAGGATATCGAATCGATGGTGCGGGAGTGCCGAAATCCGACGCCCGAGGAGTGGGACCGCCTCGCGGCAGTGTCGGACGAGCTGCACGCGAAGATCCAAGGTCATCATGGCTGATCTGGGCGACCAGGCGCAGGCGGCGGAAGAGCTATTCCGCCGCTGGGCGCTTGAACGAGCGTTGAAGCGCCGGCCGGTGCCGGCAGGCCAGGCTCCTCAGAAGGAAAGCGGGAAGAGCGAAAAGAATGGCTGAGTGGAGCGAGTGGCTGAAGATGGCACTGATGATCGGCGGTACGGCTGGCGGCGCAGTTTCGACGATCTGTGCCTGGATCATCTGGGCCATGCGGCGCGAATGGGTGACCAAGGCCGAACTCTCGGTCTTCCAGACCCGCCATGCCGAACAGCATGCCGAACTGGATCGCCGCCTGCATGCCGGCGAGGTGCGATTCGAGCGCCTTGAAACGACCCTCAACCACATGCCGACGAAAGAAGACCTGGACCGGATCAGCCAGCAGGTCGGTCTGATCGCCGCCAATGTCCAGGGCATCCAATCGACGGTGGAAGGGGTGAACAAGGCCGTAGCCGGGTTGCAGGATACGGTCAACACCCTGGTGCATATCGGACTGGAAGGAAGATGAGCAATTTCTCCGCCCGCTGGCTGGGACATGTCCGGCTGGCCATGCTGCGCCTGGTCACCGACCAGCCCGCCGATGAGAATGCCCGGATCTGCATCCTGCGAGATCTGGCCCGCTGCCCCGGCCTCAGCGCCACCGTCTCGTTGCTGCATGACGGCATGAGCGATTACGGCCTGAGCCTGACCCGCGACCAGGTGCGCGTCCTGGTCAAATGGCTGGCCGATCAGGGATTGGTCGCCCGCCAGGTGCAACCCGCCGAAGGGGCGATGCTGACCCAGGCCGGGCTTGATGTCGCCCAGGGCCACACTACTTGTCCCGGCGTCGCGCCGCTGCCCACCATCGCCTGGGTGGTCGACGGCCTCAACGCCCTGACCCTGACCGTCTCGACCTTGGATGTCGAGGAGCAGATCGCTTGGCTGGCGCAGCAAGGTCTGGTGGCAAATCAGCCCGGCCTGCTGCTGGCGACGCCTCGCGGCCGCGAGGTTGCGATGGGCCGGGCAGCGGTCGATGGCGTTAGGGCGCCCTCGCCGAGTGCCATCATGGCCGCTGCCGCTAACGCCGCGAAGGGCGTGCTGGGAGGCGGCGCATGAGCTGCCCCAATTGCGGCGAGCCGATGGTCAAGGCCATCTATCTCGGCCTGCCCGGCGAGTTCTGCGAGAGCTGCAATACCCTGACCGGGTTGGCGGCCTATGCACCGCCGGTGGCCAA
>NZ_SBHN01000050.1:0-2380 GCF_006980715.1 Telmatospirillum sp. J64-1 | reverse complement strand
TGACAGGGCGCTGACCATGGCCCATGCTCCCGAGACCAGGGCTGCTGTCCGCCAGTCCTACATCTACGACCGCTTGGGGCTTGAGGCGGCGGCCGAGAGGCATGGCGTGCCGCTGGGCACCGCCCGGCGCTGGAAAGCCCAGGCCGACGGCACCGGGGATGACTGGGACAAGGCGCGTTCCGTCAATGCCATGACGGCCGCCGGTGCCGGCGCCATCGCCCAGATCGTGCTGAACGACTTCATGACCCTGCATCAGGCCACCGTCCAGGCCCTTAACGAGGACGGCAAGACGCCACCTCTGGCGCGGGCCGAGGCGATGTCGCGGCTGGCCGATGCCTTCACGAAGACGATGGCGGCCGTCGCCAAGGCCGCGCCCGATCTGGGCCGCTATGCCGTGGCGGGCGAGCTGTTGCAGGATCTGGCTGCCTTTGTGCGGGACCGTTACCCGGAACATGGCCAAGCCCTGGCCGAGATCCTGGAGCCCTTCGCCGCCCATGTCGCGGAGAAGTACGGCTGATGGCCAAGGCGTGGAGCAAGAACAGCAAGTTCGGCACCAAGGAATTCCTTGAAGAAGTCGCCCAATTGGCCCAGGCGGTGCGCGAGGAAATCGCGCAGGCCTCGGAGCTGGGCGAGTTCGACCGCTCGGACAAGGCCAGGCGCGCGCGCATCACCCGCGCCCAGGATGACTTCGAGTTCTTTTGCCGGACCTATTTCCCGCATCATGCGCGTGGCAATCCCTCGCGCTTCCATGCCTTCCTGTTCGAGCGCTTGCCCGAGCTCGTGGAAGCGCCGGAAGGCCAGCGCGAGATCATCGCCGCGCCGCGCGGCAATGCCAAGTCCACCTACGGCACGCAGCTCTTCCCGCTGTGGTGCGTGATCACCCGGCGCAAGCGCTATCCCATCATCCTGTCCGATGCCATCGAAGTCGCCTCGATGATGCTCGAAGGCATCAAGGCCGAGCTGGAGACCAATCCGCGACTGGCCTTCGACTTCCCCGAGGCTTGCGGCGCCGGCCCGGTCTGGCAGGTGGGCGTGATCGTCACCCGCAACGGCGCCAAGCTGCAGGCCGGCGGCGCGCAGAAGCGCATCCGTGGTGCGCGCCACGGCAGCAACCGCCCGGACCTGGTCGTGCTTGACGATATCGAGAATGACGAGAATGTCCGCAGCCCCGAGCAGCGCGACAAGCGCGAAGCCTGGATCGACAAGGCGGTCGAACCATTGGGGCCGCCCGACGGCAGCATGGACATGATCTATGTCGGCACGGTGCTGCATCTCGACGCGGTGCTGTCGCGCAAGATGAAAAACCCGATGTGGCGGGCGACCAAGTTCCAGGCGGTGATGGCCTGGCCCGACCGCATGGATCTGTGGGAGCAGTGGGAAGAGGCCCTGCGCAACGATGGCCGCGAGGCTGCGGAAACCTTCTGGCGCGAAAACCGCGCGGAGATGGAACGCGGTGCGGAAGTCCTGTGGCCGGAGGTCCAGCCCTTCAAGCGGCTGATGGAGATCCGCGTCCGCATCGGTCTGTCGGCCTTCAACAGCGAATACCAGAACAGCCCGATAGCCGAGGATGCCACCTTCTCCAAGGTGGTGTTCTGGGTCGAGCGCGCGCCGCGCCTGGTCTATTTCGGCGCCCTGGACCCGTCCTTGGGCAAAAACAATCGGTCGCGCGACCCCAGCGCCATCCTGGTCGGCGGGTTCGACCGCGAGCAGGCGCGCCTGGACGTGATCGAGGCGTCGATCCGCCGCCGCGTCCCCAGCATCATCATCTCGGACGTGATCGCCCTGCAGCGGCGCTATCAATGCGTCATGTGGTTCGTCGAGGCGGTGCAGTTCCAGGAATTCCTGCGCACCGAGCTGATCAAGGCGGCCATCCAGCAGGGCGTGCCGCTGCCGGCCAAGGCGGTGCAGCCGACTACCGACAAGGCGCTTCGCATTGAAAGCCTGCAGCCGATCCTGATGGACGGGCGCATCCGCCTGCATGCCAGCCAGTCCACCTTGCTGGAGCAGTTGACGGGCTTTCCCCAGGCCGATCACGACGACGGGCCGGACTGCCTGGAGATGCTGTGGACCGGGGCGGTGTCCTTCGCGCCGCTGGGCGAGTTCCATGCTGCCGGCCAGCGCGGCCTGCTGCACCAGGGCGGATTTGATGGCGGCGGCTTCGGCATGGGCGGCTTTGCCGGCGGCGGGCGGATGGATTGGAGCGGGTATCATGACTGATTCGAAGAGCAAAACGGCCAAGCCGGTCTTCGGCGAACTGGCCGCTGCCTCCCGGCGCGATGACCTGGCGGGCTTTCTCGGCGAGATCCTGGCCACGCCCGACCCTGTGCTCGACAGCCTGGGCGGCGACCTCAAGCATTACCGGGCGCTGTTGCGCGACCAC
>NZ_SBHN01000005.1 GCF_006980715.1 Telmatospirillum sp. J64-1 | reverse complement strand
CCGGAATCCGCGGCGGCATGGATTCCCGCTTGCGCGGGAATGACGAGGAAAACAAGGGGCTTCTCCACAGTCTTGGTGTCTTTGTGTCTTGGTGGCCCCCATGCGCCATGAAGAAACAAGGGTCCGGGACTACACGCTTGAACAATTGTGCGGCAGGCCGGGAGGGAGCAGATTGGGAGAATGCAAAGACGCACTCGCGATCAACCGGACGCCGATTCCCTGCGCGACTTGCTTCTGTGGACCGAGACGCGGCGCATGCGGGCGCGGCATCGTCTGCTGCTGGATCATGCGGCCGTGCCGGCGGCGCAGACGCGGATGCCGGGAACGGTGATCGAGCTGGAACGGCTGACGGGAGATCTCCTGCGTTTCGTCCTTGCCAAGCCGCCGGGCTTCACCTTTCTGCCCGGGGATTCCGTGCGGCTGGAGGTGGAGGGCGTGCGGCGGCGCTATAGCATCCTGTCCGCGCCGCATGAGCCCCATCTGGAATTCTTCGTCGAACTGGTGCCGGGGGGACGCATGTCCGCCCATTTCCGCACCCTGCGCCAGGGATCGCGGCTGACCATCGCCGCCGAAGCCAGGAAGGGATTGCGTCTGGACGGGGCGGCGCGTCGGCATCTGATGCTGGCGACGGTGACCGGCATCAATCCCTTCGTCAGCATCCTGCGGGACGCGGTGCATCGGGGACGGCGAGGCCTGGGATGCGTGGTGATCCACGGGGCCAGCTATCACGATGAATTCGGCTACCGGGCGGAATTGCGTGCCCTGGCCGAGACGCGGCCGGACCTTCTGTTCTATGTCCCGACGGTCAGCCGCCCGGAGGAGGAGCGTAACAGGCTGTGGCGCGGCGCGACGGGGCGGGTGGAGATGCAGGTGGACGCCTTGCGCACCCGCTTTGATCTCACGCCCGCCGATACGGCTGTTTATGCCTGCGGCAATCCCGGCATGATCGACGGCGTACGGCAGAAGTTTGAAGGCCTGGGCTATCGCTTCTATGAGGAGGCCTACAAGTAACGAAAGGGCTCAAAGGGGCGCGGGCCTGGGCAGAGCCCAGATGTTCAATAGACGTCGCGGCAATAACGGCCTTCCTCGGTCAGGCGCTCCACATTCTCTTCGCCCAAAGTCTCGGTCAGGACCTCGGCCACACCGGCGGCCATGCCCTCCAGGCTGCCACAGACATAGAGGGCTGCGCCGTCCTCGACCCAGCGGCGCAGGTCGGATGCGGCCTCGCGCAGCAGGTCCTGGACGTAGAGGCGCTTCTCCTGGTCGCGGGAGAAGGCCAAGTCCATCCGTTCCAGCACGCCTGCGGCCTGCCAGGCTTCGAGTTCCTCGCGGTGGAAGAAGTCATGCGCGGCGGAGCGTTCGCCGAAGATCAGCCAGTTGCGGGGACGCCCGGCCAAGGCGCGGGCCTTGAGATGCGCACGCAAGCCCGCAAGGCCGGTGCCGTTGCCGATCAGGATCATGGGCCGGTCGTCGGCGGGGGGATGGAAGCTGCGGTTGGTGCGCAGGCGCAGGGCGACGGTACCGCCCAGAGGCAAGCTAGCGGTCAGCCATCCCGATCCGAGGCCGAGGCTGCCGTCGGGACGTTTCACCTGCCGCACCAGCAGGTCCAGCTTTCCATCCTCGGGGATCGAGGCGATGGAATATTCCCGGTGGGGCAGGGCATCCAGGCGATCGGCCAGGGCTTGGGGATCAAGGCCGCGCAGGGGGGCGATGTCCGAGGGAAGAAGGCATTCTGCCAGGTAATCGGACAGACATTGCCTTTTCCCGCCCGGCGCCGTGATGTCGTCCGTTCCGTCCAGATCGAGGGCCTGCAGGAAGGCGGCGACGGCTTGCGGGGCATTGCGCGGACCGATCTCGGCGATATCGCCCGCGCTCCAGCTGGCTTCGCCGGTGGCCGGTTGCAGCGACAGGTGGAAGGCGGGGCGGCCGCTGCTGCCGGGATTGAGCAGGCGGCGTTCCCGGAGGATCCACTCGTCGTATTGCGGTGGGCTCCAGTCGGGAAGGTCGCTGCGGCCGCTGAGGATTCCCAGATGGTATTGCCAATGACGCAAGGCGCCCTCGTCGCCGTCATCCACCTCGATCAGGTCGAATAGGGGCGTCGCGCCGCGCTGGTGCAGCCAGGCATCCAGGGTATGGCCGAAGGCGCAGAAACGGGAATAGGAGCGGTCGCCCAGGGCCAGGATGCCGTAATGCAGGCCGTCCAGGCGCAGGCCGTCATCCATCACCTTGCGCACGAAGGCAGCAGCATTGTCGGGCGGGTCACCCTCGCCGGTGGTGCTGACGACGAAGAGAATACGGCGGCTTCCGGACAGCAGGGCGCCGTCCAGCTCCGCCAGGGAGGCGAGATGGGCCGATTGTCCGCCCGCGCGGAGGGAGTCCGCCGTCTGTGCGGCCAATTGCTCGGCGAAGCCGGTCTGGCTGGCATAGGCGACCAGCAGGGATTGGTCCGGCAAGGCCAGGGCAGCGGGTTTCCGGCGCTTGCGGCGGTGAAGGCCGAAGACCAGCCCGCAGAAGGCGAGATAGGCCAGCACGACGAGGATCGCGGCGGTCTCGCGTTCATCCAGGGTATGGGCGGGGAAGGCGGGCTGAAGATCGCCTGCCGCCAGGACCGCCAGGGAAAGGACGGCCAGTGTGAGGAGGGCGGCGGGCAGGCGGTGACGCAGGAGGAAGGCGGCCATCAATCGATCATCTCGGCGAGGGCGGGGGTCATCTGTTCGGCGAAGCCGTCGCCCCAGCGGCTGAGGAAGAGGGCGGCGATATTCCGTTCACGGGCGAATGCCATGCCTTCGCCCACGCCCAGCACCGACAGGGCCGTCGCCAGGGCGTCGGCGGCCATGGCTTCGGGATGCAGGACGCTGACCGAGGCCGGACGGTCGAGAATGGGAAAGCCGGTGCGCGGGTCGATGGTGTGGCAATAGCGGCGCTGGCCGTGCTCGAAATAGCGCCGGTAATCCCCCGAGGTCGCCACCGATAGGCCGTAGAGGGCCAGGACCGTCTGGACCAGATCGGCGGAAGGTGGCCGTTCCAGCGCGACCCACCAGGGACTGAAATCGGGTTTGGTTCCTTCGCCGCGCAACTCGCCGCCCACTTCCACCAGGAAGTTCCGCACCTCCGACCGCCGCAGATAAGCGGCGACCAGATCCACGCCGAAGCCCTTGGCGATGGAACAGAGGTCGAGGCGTACGCCGCCAGGCTGGAAGGCCCGGCGTGTGGCGGGATCGAGCGTCACATGCCGCCAGCCGGAATGCGTCCTGGCCTCGGCGACGGCTTCGGCCGATGGCGGCGCGTCCTGGCGGGGCAGGGGGCCGAAGCCCCACAGGTCCACCAGCGGCCCGACGGTCGGGTCGTAGGCACCCTGCGTGTCGCGGGCGAGGGCCAGGGCATGATCGAGGACGGTGTAGAATTCCTCGGGCAGGGTCTGCCACGTACCCGCTGTCGCCTTGTTGAAGCGGCAGAGGTCGGAGCCCTGCTCCCAAGGGCTCATCTGGGCAACCACCCGGTCGAGTTCCCCTTGGATGCCCGCCCGCAGTTCCGGCAGGGCGAGGCCCTGGGGCAGGACCAGCTTGACCGACCAGCTGGTGCCCATGGTCTTTCCCTCCAGCTTCTCCAGCCGTGCATGAGGGGGATGCCGCGGGGGCGGCACGGACAGGGTGGGAGGGATGAGGACGCGGTTCATGGACAACCCGCTGGTCTCGTCAGGCGCGTGGCAGTTATTGGGGCAGGGCCTCCAGCGTGACGGTATAGGTGCTGGTGCGCTGGGTGCCGGGGATGGAACCGTTCTCGTCCCGGACCATGGCCTGGAGCCAATACATGCCGGCCTCCGGCCAAGTGACGCTGAAGACGCCGTCGGCATCGGTGGTGACCTTCATGTCGCCCAACTGCGAGCGGTAGCGCAGGCCGCCGGGAACCACTTCCACATCCACATTGGCCGCCGGATTACCGTCGAGCAGCAGGCGGAACTTGGCCTCTTCCCCGGCGAAGAGGTCGTTGGGATGGGTCAGCGGGACCATCTCCAGCCCAATGCCGCTGGTCGTCAGCGCGGTTTCGTTGGGGCTGCCGACGGTGGTGAAGGTCTCGATGCGGCGCAGGGCCTGGCGGATCTGCACGTCGGTCGCCTCGGCGGGGATGACCGGCGGTTCGGCCGCGGTGCCGCGTACGCGCTTGGTCTCGCCGTTGAGCTTGTAGCTGCCCATCATCGATTCGCCGGTCACGGCCATCTTGTAGGTGCCCTGCTTGTTCAGCCTGACGTCGAAGGTGCTGCGGTACTTGCCGCTATGGGCATTCTCGGCCTCGACCGTCTCGCCGTCGGGGGCGATGATCGTCAGTCCGTTCAGTTGCAGCGGGAAATGCTCGAAATAGAACAGATTGTTGGAGATGGCGCCGTCGACGGTGATCCACGGATCCTCGCCCGACAGGACGGTGGCCGAAGGCAGCAGCCAAGCACGGTGGGCCTGGGCGGCGGTGGGCAGGGCGGCGACGATGCCGAGGGCCAGGGCGGCCCATTTCAGGGAAGACTTCATGATCCTGTTCGCCTTTCTTCTCTGGTCAGGGTTTCAGCGTCAGGCTGACGCGGCCCAATTCATGTTCGCCCCGTATTTCCTGGCTCGAGGCCGCGGCGGGAGGCCATTGGAAGGGAATGCGCAGCATCTCGCGGCCGCCGACCTCGCGGGAAGCTTCCACCACCAGGCGGTATTCGCCGGCGGGCAGCTTGTCCAAGGGCGCGGCATCGGTGGTGAAGCCTATTTCATGCTCGCCGACCGGGCGGGTCGCGCCGCTCAGGCCGTCGATGGGCATCTCCAGGTCCCGGCCCGAGCGGCGCCACCATTGCCGCAGGTCCTTGAGCCATTTGGTGCCTTCGTTGTTGCGCATCTTGATGTCGTGCCAGACGGCCAGATTGGCTGCCAGGGACTGGTCTGGATTCTCCACCCAGATGGCGACATAGGGACGGTGATATTCGGCCACGTCGAGACGCGGAATCTCGACCGTCACCGTCAGGTCGGCAGCCATCGCCGGGGTGGCGAAGACGCCTGACAAGGCGAAGAAAATACCCTTGCGCATGAAGACTCCGGTCAATGAATGAAAAGCAGCACGAGGAGGAGCGGCGCGACCAGTCCGAACCCGACGGTCGGCCAGGTGGCGGCGCGGCTGCCCCCGTGAAGCTGGAGGAGAAACAAGCCGGTCAGGCAGAAGACCAGACAGGCGACGGCAAAGATGTCGATGAACCATGCCCAGGCGGTGCCGGTATTGCGGCCCTTGTGCAGGTCGTTGAAATAGGAGATCCAGCCCCGGTCGGTGCGTTCGTAGAAGACTTCGCCGCTTTCCAGGTCGAGGCTCAGCCAAGCATCGCCGCCGGGACGCGGCAGCGAGACATAGATCTCGCCCTCGGACCATTCGCCCGGGCGCGATCCCACCCGCAGATCCATTTCCTGGCGGAGCCAATCGCGCAGGACGGGCGGCAGCGGGGCCTCGGCTTCGCCGGTTTCATCGGCGGCTTCGGCCAGGATTTCCAGCAGATCGGCAGGCAGTTCCCTGGTGAGCGTGGTGACCTGCGGCCGCGCCTCGATGTCCGAAGCGTGATTGAGGGTGATGCCGGTGGCGGAAAACAGCAGCATGCCGATCAGGCAAAGGGCGGAACTGATCCAATGCCATTGATGCAGGTGTTTCAGCCAGAAGGCCCGCCGCTTCTGGGAGGGCATGATCTTGTTCATTCGCACTCTGCCACATCCTTGGCGACGGAAGCCCTTGGGGCGACCGGCGAGATGCTAACAATAATGAGAGTCATTTTCAATTAGAGCCCGCACAGATGAGGTGGTTATCGGAGCGAATTTCTTATGCAAAAGATCTACTGCGCGTTTTCGGCGGTTTCGAAACCTTCGGCCAAGCGCTCGACCATCATGCCCAGGGCACTGGCGAACTGGGCCGGTTCCCCTGTTTCCAGGCTGTCGAGCACCACCAGCTTGGCGCCGCCTGCGGCAACGGCCGCAGCAATCGCCTCGGCGGGCTCGCGGTGATGCAGGACGACGGGGATGGCTTCCTCCTTCAGGAAGGCGGTCAGGATGTCCAGGCGTTCGGGCGTCCAGTCGCGGTCGTCGAGGGCCACGGTGCTGCGCACGTCCAGGCCCAGTTCCGGCGTCAGGGCGGCGAAACGGTTGCTCAAGGACACCACGCTGGGATCGGGCAGGGCGGCGAAGGTCATGGCGGCCTTGGCCGACAGGGCCAGCAGGTCGTGCTTCAGCTTGTCGAGGTTGTCGTCGAGACGGGCGGCCGAATCGGGATAGAGACGGCGCAGATCGGCGGCGACGATGTCGGCCATGCGTCCCAGGGCCGTGGGGGCGAGCCAGGGGAAGGGGGCGGAGCCTACTTCCTGTTCGAGGCCAAGCCGCGCCGCCAGCGGGCCTCCCTGCGGCAGGGCGACCCGGGCGAGGCCGGGCAGGGCGCCATCGACAGGGCGGCTGGCATCGACCTCGATCACCCGGACATTGACCCGCCGCGCCAGGGCATAGAGCGGATCATCCTCCCAGGTGGCGCGCAGGGTCAGGACGGAATCGGCCTTTGCCGCCGCCTCGTTGAGGGCTTTCTGTCCCCGGCCGGTGAGATAGGAGAGCTGCCGTCCCATGGGAATGGTCGGCGGCACCACCGTTTCGACCTTCAGCTCCGTTCCCAGGGTCAGGGAGGTGGCGATGCCCGCCGTCACCGGATGGCCGGTCAGCACGACGGTTTCGGCGCCTGCGGCGGCGGGCAGTGAGAAAAGGGAGAGCGCCAGGACGGCGGTTCTGAAATTCATGCGTTGGTCCTCCGCAGGGCCAGTCGGGACAGGGTCGCCCCCAGGAACAGCAGGCCGGAAGCCAGGATGATGGCGCCGCCCGACGGAACCGGCAGGGTCAGTTCCACCGGCAGCAGGATGCCGGCGATGGCGGACAGGGTGGCGAAGGCGATGCTCAGGAAGAAGAAGCCGCGCAGGCTGGTCGAGACCACGCGGGCGGCGGCGGCCGGAATGACCAGCAGGGCGCCGACCAGGATGGCGCCGATGATCTTGACCGACGCCACCGTCACCACCGCCACGAGCAGGATGAACAGATAGTCCATGGCTTTCACCGGAACGCCGCGCACCGTCGCCAGGGCCGGGTTGAAGCTGGCCAGCAGTAGGCGGTTGAACAGCGGCAGGGTCAGGGCGGTGACGCCCAGGGCGACCACCAGCAGGATGGTCAGGTCGCGGTCGTCCACCGTCAGCACCGAGCCGAACAGCACGTTTTCCAGGATGTGGATGTTGACCCGGGTCGCCAGGATCAGCAGCAGGCTCGCCCCCAGGGCCAGGGACACGGACAGGAAGACGCCGATCAGCGTGTCCGAGGTCAGGCCGGTGCGGTTGCGCATGAAATTGACCAGCAGGGCGAAGAGCAGGCAATAGGCGAACAGGCTGCCATAGGGGCCGGTATAGGGTTCGCCGACCAGGATGCCGATGGCGACGCCGGTCAGGGCCGCATGGCCCACGGCCTCGGAGAAGAAGGCCAGGCGCTTGGTCACCACCAGGGTGCCCAGCCCGCCGAGGACCGGCCCGATCACCAATCCGGCCAGCAGGGCATTGACCAGGAAGCCGTAGGTCAGGCTGCCCGGCAGGTAGCCCGCCCCCGCCCAGCCCTGGAGGAGGGCGCGCAAAGTCTCGAAGCTCATGATGCGGCTTTCAGCAGGGAACGGCGGGGCGCGGTGGCGAACAGGTCGAGCAGGCGCTCCGGCGCCAGCACCTCGGCCGGTGGCCCGTCGAACAGCAGATGGCGGTTCAGGCCGCAGGCACGGTCGGCAAGACGGCGGACCTGGGCCAGATCGTGTTCCACCCATAGGACGGTGACGCCCCGGTCCTTCAGGTCCAGCAGCAGTTCCTCGAAGATCTGCGCCCCGGCTTCGTCCAGCGCGGTCATCGGCTCGTCGAGGATGAGCAGGTCGGGGGCCGGGATCAGGGCCTGGGCCAGCAGGACGCGCTGGCGCTCGCCGCCGGACAGGGCGCCGAAGCGGCGTTTCCGCTTGTCGGCCATGCCCACCCGGTCGAGCGCCGCGTCGAATTGCTTGACCAAAGCGCGGCTGGGGCCGAGGAAGGCCGGACGCTGCTGGCACAGGATGGCCAGAACGTCTTCCACCGTCATCGGCAGCCCCGAATCGAAGTCCAGCGATTGCGGCACATAGGCGACCACGCCCGGCTTGTCGCTCCGCCAGTCCAGGCGGATGGTGCCGCGATGGGGCATCTGGCCCAGCAGCGACTTGACCAGCGACGACTTGCCGCCGCCATTGGGCCCGACCACCGCATGGATGCTGCCCGCCGCGATCCGCAAGGAGAGGTCTTCCAGAACGGTAGTGCGGCCCAGGATTAGGCCGACGCCTTCGAAGGCGATGGCGGGGCCGTTCATGACCCGGCTTCCAGCATGGCGGTGACCAGCGTGTCGAGATTGCGCTTCATCTCCGTCTCGAACAGGTCCGGTGTATAGGCGCCGTAGGAAATGTGGGAGAAGGGATAGAGGCGGATGCCCGTCTCGCGCCGGATGGTGTCGACATAGGCGTTGGGATAATTGACCTCCGAGAAGATCACCTGGACATCGAGTTTGCGCAGCTCGTCGATGGTCGCGGCAAGCTGGGCGGGGCTTGGCTCGATGCCGTGGGCGGGCTCGACGACGGCCGAGACCTCCAGGCCGAATTCCCGCAGCAGGTAGTCATAGGCGCCGTGGATAGTGGCGACGCGCAGCCGCATCTCGCCCGCTCCGGCCAGCTTGCCCAGGGCCTCGGCGCGCAGCTGGCGCAGGCGGCGGGCATAGGCGCGGGAATTGGCGGTGAAGGCTTCGGCATGGTCGGGGAACATGCGGCCCAGTTCGCGGGCGATGGTATAGACCTGCTGCGTGGCCCCGGTGATGGACAGGAAGGTATGGGGATTGACCACATTGCCCGATCCGCCCGTCCGCGCGGCAGTGCCGATGGCGGGCAGCAAGGGGACTTCCGCATTGGCCTCGATCACCGGAAGGTCCGGCTTGGCGGAGGCGGCGACCATGCGTTCGGCGAAATCGTCATGGCCGATGCCGTTGAGCACCAGCACGTCCAGCGACCCGATGCGCTGGATGTCCTCGGGCCGCGGTTCGTAGGCATGGGGATTGAATCCCGCCGGGATCACCGGCACCACTTCGGCCAGATCGCCGACGATGTTGCTGACATAGGAATAATAGGGATGCAGGGTGACGCCGATACGCGGGCGGCCCGCAATCGAGGCAGGCGCGGCCAGGGCCGGCAGCGGCAGGGCGGCGGCGGCCGCACTGAGCAGAAGGAAGGTGCGGCGATTCATCGGGTCACTCCGGCAGTGAAGGTGGAGACGGCCTCTTTCCAGCCATTGGCGATGAGAGAGGTGTCGTCGAGGGCGGGCGGGGCTTCGGCCTCACGCTTCAGCCAGATTTCCGTGCCATGGGCATCCATGCGCAGGATCATCGATCCGGCGATCTCGGGCGCGCTGGTGATGCCGATATAGGCGCCATCCCGCAGGACCCAGGCATGGCCGCCGCGCGCCTGCCAACTGGCATCCGGAACGAAGGGGGGCAGGCCCTCTTCCGCCAGGGCGTCGGGCGACGGCGGCGCGGCATCCCCGGCGATTTCCTCGGCGACGATGCGCAGGTCGGCGAACAGGCCCTGTTCCGCCGGGGTGAGGGCGGTGCGGGCGTCGAGCTGATGGGCGGCCAGGGCGGCGGTTTCCTCGGCGGCGGGATGGAAGCCGATCCAGGCGACGGCGCCGGCCAGGATCACGGCGGCGGCAAGGACCACCATCGATGTCTCCCGCTCGGCCCCTGCGGGACGGACGATCTGGTGATGCATGGCAGGGGGCCTTACTGGATTTCGGTGTAGTCGATCTCGACCGTGTGACCGGGGCCGGCATCGAACAGGACGTAGAACTCGCCTTCCGGACGGTCGAAGATGAAGGTGGAATCGCCATCCAGAACGCCCGAGATCAGGACCTGCTCGTCATAGGAAATCACTTCGATAGGGACGCCGGGGGCGTCGGAACCGTCGGAGAAACCGCCCATGCACTGGATCTGCGTCTCGCCCACGGCGTCGCAATAGCAGACGGGATTATGGGCCCAGGCGGGGGAGGAAAGGCCGAGAATCGCGGCGGCGGCCAGAAGACCCGCGACGAAAGGACGGGTCGTGTTCTTGTCGGTGCCCTGAACGGAAGGGGAGCCCTCGGCTGAGCGGGAAGAAAACGGGTTCATGGGCAGTCTCTCAAGACAAAGTCGCGAATGACAGTGAGAATCATTATTAGCAATGATTAGCAAAGAAGAGGGTGGCCCGCAACTCTCTCCGTGAGAGTTCCCGCAGGAGTTTCGCGTAATGGGTTTGACGGCGGCGGCCCGGCTACCGCTTCCGCGCCGTCCAGGACTGGCCAAAAGATAGGGGGGCAAGGCCAAGTGCCCGAGCAGGCTTTTCAGCAGCGGCAGCAGACGTTAGAGTGACAGGATAAATTCAACCGAGAAACTCGGACCCCTATGGGAGGCGTTTTATGAAGAAGTCCTTGCTGGCAGTGGCGGTTGCCGCTGCCGTCACCTTTGGTGCCCCGGCCGCCAAGGCCGAACAATACATCAATGTCCTGACCGGAGGCACCAGCGGCGTCTATTATCCGCTGGGCGTGGCCCTGTCGAAGCTCTATTCCCAGGCCTTGCCCGACGCCAAGGTCGCCGTCCAGGCCACCAAGGCTTCGGTCGAGAACCTGAACCTGCTGCAGCAGGGCCGGGGCGAAGTCGGCTTCAGCCTGGGCGATTCCGTGTCGGGCGCCTGGAACGGGGACGAGGAACTGGGCTTCACGCGCAAGCTCGACAAGCTGCGCGGCTTGGCCGCCATCTATCCCAACTACATCCAGATCGTCGCCAGCCGCGATTCCGGCATCACCACCCTTGAAGACCTGAAGGGCAAGCGGGTCTCGGTCGGTGCGCCGCGTTCCGGAACGGAAATCAATGCCCGCGCCATCTTCAAGGCCGCCGGCATGTCCTATGACGACCTGGGCAAGGTGGAATATCTGCCCTTCGGCGAATCTGTCGAACTGATCAAGAACCGCCAGCTCGACGCCACCCTGCAATCGGCGGGCCTGGGCGTGGCCTCGATCCGCGACCTGGCGTCCTCGGTTCCGATCACCGTGGTCGAGATTCCGGCCGACGTGGTCGCCCAGATCGGCGATCCCACCTACATCTCCAGCGCCATCCCCGCCGGCACCTATGAAGGCCAGAACGAGGATCGCCAGACGGTGGCGATCATCAATTACCTGGTGACCACCAGCGATGTGCCCGACGACGTGGTCTATGCCATGACCAAGGCCATGTTCGAGAACCGCGACCAACTGGTGGCGGCGCATTCGGCGGCGGCGGGCATCGACATCAAAAAGGCGACCGAGGGCATGCCGCTGCCGCTGCATCCCGGCGCCGAACGCTATTATCGCGAACAAGGGGCGATGAACTAGGACAGGCGGCCTTTCCGGCTGTGACTTCCGCGGACAGGGAGGCATCCCTGTCCGCTTTCTGATCCATTTCCGCTTCAGGTCCGCCGATGCAACCTTACGAAGAGCCGTCATCGCGTCTTGCGACCAGAATCATCTTTCTCGTCGCCGTCATCTTCTCGCTGTTCCAGATCTGGATGGCCGCCTACCACCCCCTGTCCAGCCTGGTGGTGCGTTCGATCCATGTGGGATTCCTGCTGCTGCTGACCTTCCTGCTGACGGCGGGGCAGCGCGGCCTGTGGAAGCCGCTGGATTGGGGCCTGGGCGTGCTGGCCTTCGCCCTCGCCATGTATCATTGGGTCTTCGAGGCCGACATCATCTGGCGGGCCGGCGATCCCTCGACCACCGATCTGGTGGTCGGCGTCGTCGTCATCGTGCTGGTCTTCGAGGCGGGACGGCGGCTGATGGGCTGGGCCCTGCCGACCATCTGCGGCCTGTTCCTGGCCTATGCGCTGTTCGGCGAATACCTGCCCGCGCCGTTGCATCACCGTCCCTACGGCTTCGACCAGATCATCGACCACATGTTCCTGGGGACCGAAGGCATCTACGGCATCCCCACCTATGTCTCGGCGACCTATCTGTTCCTGTTCATCCTGCTCGGCAGTTTCCTCGAACAGGCGGGCATGGTGAAGCTGTTCACCGATTTCGCCATGGGCACCGTGGGCCACCAGCGCGGGGGTCCGGCCAAGGTTTCCACCGTCAGTTCCGCCCTGATGGGCACCATCAACGGTTCCGGCGTCGCCAATGTGGTGACCACCGGCCAGTTCACCATTCCGCTGATGAAGCGCTTCGGCTATCGCCCGGAATTCGCCGGTGCGGTCGAGGCGACGGCCAGCATGGGCGGCCAGATCATGCCCCCCGTGATGGGGGCGGTGGCCTTCATCATGGCCGAAACCCTGGGCGTGGCCTATGTCGAGGTGGTGCGCGCCGCCACCGTTCCGGCGCTGCTCTATTTCGCCACCATCCTGTGGATGGTCCATCTGGAAGCGGGCAAGCGCAACCTGCACGGCCTGCCCAAGGAGGAATGCCCCAATCCCTGGATGGCGGTGCGGAAGCATTTCTACCTGCTGGCGCCGCTGGTCGTTCTCGTCTTCCTGCTGTTCACCGGCTATACGCCGCTCTTTGCCGGAACCGTTGCCCTGGGGCTGACGGTGGTGCTGATCCTGGGCGTCTCGGCCGGCAAGATGATCGGCCCGGTGGGCTGGCGTGTGCTGTTCTGGATGCTGCTGGGCTTGGCCGCCTCGGCCTTCTTCAAATACGGCATCGGCGCGGTCTTCCTGCTGATCGGCGGGCTGGTCGTGGTGAACTTCTTCGCCAAGGGCGGGCGCGATACCTTGTCCCTCACCGTGCGCGGCCTGGAATCCGGGGCGCGCAACGCCCTGGGCGTCGGGGTGGCCTGCGTTCTGGTCGGCACCATCATCGGCACCATGACCCTGACCGGCCTTGCGACCACTTTCGCCCGCGTCATCATCGAGGTGGCGGGACAAAGCCTGTTCCTCAGCCTGGTGCTGACCATGATCACCTGCCTGATCCTGGGCATGGGCATTCCCACCATCCCCAACTACATCATCACCTCCTCGCTGGTGGGACCGGCGCTGCTCGATCTCGGCGTGCCGCTGATCGTGTCGCATATGTTCGTCTTCTATTTCGGCATCATGGCGGACCTTACCCCGCCGGTGGCCCTGGCCGCCTTCGCCGCCTCGGCCATCGCCAAGGCCCCGGCGCTGAAGATCGGCGTGCAATGCGTGCGTATCGCCATCGCCGGTTTCGTCGTGCCCTATATGGCCGTCTACAATCCCGCCTTGCTGTTGCAAGGCGATGATTGGGGCGAGATGGGCTACATGGCCTTCAAGGCGCTGTTCGCCGTCTGCCTGTGGGGTGCGGGATCGGTCGGCTATCTGTTCCAGCCCATGTCCTGGCTGTCGCGCGCGGTGGCGACCGGGGCGGCGGCGTCCCTGGTGATCGCCTCGCCGATCAGCGACAGCATCGGCATCGGCCTGGGCCTGGCCGTGCTGGTCTGGGAATGGCTGCGGGCCCGCGCCGCCGGGGCGGGTGCCAAGGCGTGATCTGCCTGATCGTCGCAGGCGCCCTTGCCGCCGCCTTGCCGGGAGAGGAATTTTCCCTCTCCTGGACCCATTCCGTCGAGAAAACGGTCTGGGAAGAGGATTGGCGCGCCGAGGGCGGCAGGATGATCGCCGTCGAGGCCCGCATCCAGGGATCGGGGGCGGGCATGGAGCCTCCAGATCATGCCGTCAGGCGCGGCGGCTGGTGGGTCTGGCGGCCTGATCTTGCCCCCTTGGCCGAATTGTCGTTGGCGCGGTCGGAGTTCACGCCCGACTACACCATCTGTATCCAGGGGGAATGCCGTCCGATGGCCGAACTGGCGCCGCCCGGCCCGACGCGCATCCGGCCCTGCGATTCCTGAATGCCGTATCTTTTCGACAAAAACCAAACGGGACGATTTGAGGGAGAATGATCATGGCCGAGCGCGCGAGCTTTTCCTGGGAGGACCCGCTGCTGTTCGAGGAACAGCTGACGGATGAAGAACGCATGGTCCGCGACAGCGCCCGCGCCTATTGCCAGGACAAGCTGATGGGCCGGGTGATCGAGGCCAACCGGCATGAGATCTTCCACCGCGAGATCATGACCGAGATGGGCGCGTTGGGCCTTCTCGGCGCGACCCTGCCCGAGGAATATGGCTGTTCCGGTGTCAATCATGTGTCCTACGGCCTGATCGCCCGCGAGGTGGAACGGGTCGATAGCGGCTATCGCTCGGCCATGAGCGTGCAATCCTCGCTGGTCATGCATCCCATCCATGCCTATGGCACCGAGGAACAGCGCCGCAAATACCTGCCCCGGCTGGCGACGGGGGAATGGGTCGGCTGCTTCGGCCTGACCGAGCCCGATCACGGTTCCGATCCCGGCGGCATGAAGAGCCGCGCCAGGAAGGTGGACGGCGGTTACATCCTGACCGGCAACAAGATGTGGATCACCAACAGCCCGATCGCCGACATCGCCGTGGTCTGGGCCAAGACCGAGGACGGCGTGATCCGCGGCTTCATCCTGGAACGCGGCATGGACGGGTTCAGCACGCCCAAGATCGAAGGCAAGTTCAGCCTGCGTGCCTCGATCACCGGCGAGATCGTCATGGATCAGGTCTTCGTCCCGGAAGAGAACCTGCTACCCAATGTCCAGGGGCTGAAGGGTCCCTTCGGCTGTCTCAACAAGGCCCGTTTCGGCATCGCCTGGGGGGCGCTGGGGGCCGCCGAATTCTGCTGGCATGCCGCCCGGCAATATACCCTCGACCGTCAGCAATTCGGCCGCCCGCTGGCCGCCAATCAGTTGATCCAGGTGAAGCTGGCCAACATGCAGACCGAGATCGCGCTGGGCCTGAACGCGGTGCTGCGCTTGGGCAGACTGATGGACGAGGGCAAATGCGCCCCGGAGGCCATCTCGATGATGAAGCGCAACAATTGCGGCAAGGCGCTGGATATCGCCCGCATCGCCCGCGACATGCATGGCGGCAACGGCGTGGCCGACGAATTCCACGTCATCCGTCACGTCATGAACCTGGAAGCCGTCAACACCTATGAAGGCACCCACGATGTTCATGCCTTGATCCTGGGCCGTGCCCAGACCGGCATCCAGGCGTTTTCCGCATAGAGATGCTGGGCTCCGCCCGGACCCGCCAGGAGCCTCGGGCTCCTGGCCCTCGTGTTAACGGATCAGAGCAGGATGAACACGGATAGGGCTGAGCGCTGCATCATGCTTCGAGACGCCGCTGAAGCGGCTCCTCGGCATGAGGTCTCCTTTATGTAAATAAATCAATCAAGTAGTTTCACCCTGAGGAGACCCGCAGGGCCGTCTCGAAGGGTGAGTGGGCCGTGAACTCGAAGCGGCTCAGTCGGCCTGGGCCAGCATCCCATGGGCCGAAGAAAGGTCGAAATGGGCCGGGGTCAGGCATTCCCCGCCTTGGCCACATCCTGCCGCGACATTCAATCCAACAAAGGCGATGAACACACCCAATCCCATGGCGGCAATGGCATTGGCAGTCTTGGCCGTCAGGCCGCGGGCATGCGGGAAGAGCATTTGATCCTCCTTTGTTCTCATCTGATTAGGAACATAACACGAACGATGTGCCTCCGCAAGCTCCCGGAAAAATGTCATAAAGTGCGACATGACTATCCGTGGGAGTGTGCCTATCTTTTGATAGTTTCATGAAAAGAGAGGCTGTTCATGGCGCGCGAGGTGGAGGTCAAGCTGGCTCTGGACCCGGCGATGGTGACGAAATTCCGCCGCAACCCGTCCTTGAAGCAGATGGCGCAGGGCAAGGCGGCAACCAGCAAGCTGGTCAGCACGTATTACGATACCGAGGATGCACGGCTGCGGCGGGCGGGGCTGACCCTGCGGGTTCGCCAGATCGGCGACCGCCGCCTGCAGACGGTCAAGGGCGAGGCCGCCAAGAACAACCCCTATGACCGCTTTGAGGCCGAGACCGAGATTGCCGGCGACATGCCTGACCTGACGGTGGTGCAGGTCGAGGCGGTGCACCAAGCCTTGGGGGGGGCGGAACTGAAGCCGGTCTTCGTCACCGAGATCGAGCGCACCATCTGGCAGTTGGAGATGGAGGGCGCGCGGATGGAATGCGCCCTGGACCAGGGGCGCATCAGCGTTCCCGGCGCGGGCGATTTGACCGAGCCGGTCTGTGAGGTGGAACTGGAATTGATCTCAGGCCCGCCGGTGCGGCTGTTCGAGGTGGCCAAGGCGCTGAACGCGCATACCCCCCTGCGCATCGACCTGACCACCAAGGCCAAACGCGGCTATATCCTGGGCACCGAGATCGAGCCGGAGGCCACGGCCAGCGATGCTCCGGCCTTGAAGGCCAAATACACCACCCGTATCGCCTTTGCAGAAATCCTGCGCTCCTGCCTGTTGCAGATTCTCGCCAACGAGAAGGTCGCGCGGCTGGGCGTGGATATCGAAGGCGTGCACAAGATGCGCGTCGGCCTGCGCCAGATGCGTGCGGCGCTGACTCTGTTCAAGGACGTGCTGCCGGCCCTCGAGCGGGAAGGCATGGCGGTGGCGCTGAAGGATTTCCAGCGCTGCCTGGGCGAGGCACGCGACCTGGATGTCTTCCTGGAAGAGACGCTGAGGCCGCTGTCGGAGCATTTCCCCGACGAGGCGGGGCTGGCCCTGCTGATCGAGGCGGCGCAGGCCGAGCGGGGGAAGGCCTATGACGCCCTGCGCGCGGCCATGGACCAGCCGTCCTTCACCGATCTTCTGCTGGACCTGGAAATCTGGATCCACGGTTGGCGCCATGACGATGAAGGCGCCGGTTCGGCACCGCCTTCGGACGTCAATGACTGGCTCGACCGGCCGGTCAAGGATTTCGCGGCCAAGGCCTTGAACAAGCGCTATCGCAAGGTCGGCAAGCTGGGGCGGCATATCAAGGACCTGCCCATGCCCGAACTGCACGCGCTGCGCATCGAATTGAAGAAGCTGCGCTACGGGGTGGAGTTCTTCGCGTCCCTCTATCCCGCCAGCAAGAGCAAGCGCCTCCTGCGCCGTCTGAAGGACTTGCAGAACGTCCTGGGCGACATCAACGATTCTGTCGCCCACCGCCAGTTGCTCGACCGTTTGCACAAGGCGGGATCGGAGCGCGCGGAGGGGCTTATTCTCGGATGGTCCGCCGGGCGAGCCGCCATAGAACGAGACGAACTGGAAGATTTGTGGGATGATTTCGTTGAGATCAAACCATTCTGGTGAGCAGCGGACGCATGGTGCAGGAAAAGGGACGGGCGCGGGGCCTGCCGAAAGGCAGGCAGGTTGACGAGACGTCTTTGGCGGAGATCAGGACCCTTCTGCAGGACAGGGATCTGCGCCGGGACTTGCTGATCGAGCATCTGCATCTGGTGCAGGATCGATACGGCCACCTCGCCAAGCGTCATCTCGCCGCCCTGGCCGAGATCATGCGCCTGCCGATGGCGGAGGTGTACGAGGTCGCCACCTTCTACGCCCATTTCCATGTGGCCGAGGATGACCAGCCCGCGCCGCCGGCCCTGGTCCGCATCTGCGGCGGTCCGTGCTGCCGCATGGCCGGTTCCGCTGAGCTTGCCGCCCGGACGGCGGAGCGCCTGGGCGCGGACGGGCAGGTCGAGGTGGCGCCCTGCATCGGCCGCTGCGACCGCGCCCCGGCGGCGACGGTGACCAAGCCCGGCGGTGCCTTCGCCCTGGTGGACGGCCAGGATGCGGAAGGCATCGTCCAGACCCTCCGCAGCCTCCAGCCGCTTCCCGAAACCCTGCCGCCCGCGACCTTGGACGCCTATCGCGCCAAGGGCGGCTATCTTCTTCTCCATGACTGTCTGACCGGGCGGCGCAGCCGCGACTCCGTGCTGGACGCACTGGATGCGGGCGGATTGCGCGGCCTGGGCGGGGCGGGCTTTCCCACCGGGCGCAAATGGCGGGCCGTGCTGGGCCAGCCCGGCCCCCGCCTGATGGCCGTCAATGCCGACGAGGGAGAACCCGGCACCTTCAAGGACCGTCATCTGCTGTCGACCGATCCCCATCGCGTGCTGGAAGGCATGCTGATCGGCGCCTGGATGGTCGAGGCCAAGGACGTCTACATCTATCTGCGCGACGAATATCCCGACCTGCATCGCAACCTGCGTGCCGAGATCGCGGCGGTAACGGAAGCCGGGCTGGCCCCGGATGTGCGGATTCACCTGCGGCGTGGCGCCGGGGCCTATGTCTGCGGTGAAGAATCCTCGATGATCGAAAGCCTGGAGGGCAAGCGCGGCCTGCCGCGCCATCGTCCGCCGCTGGTGGCCGAGAAGGGGCTGTTCGGCCATCCCACCCTGGTCAACAATGTCGAGACTCTGTGGTGGGTGCGCGCCGCCATCGAGACGCCGGAACGCTATGGCAAGGTTCCGCTGCGCTTCTATTCCGTCTCGGGCCGTGTGGCCGAACCGGGGGTGAAGCTGGCCCCGGCCGGTGTCACCATGCGCGAGCTGATCGAGGAACATTGCGGCGGCATGGCGCCGGGCCATGAATTCCGGGCTTATCTGCCGGGCGGCGCCTCGGGCGGCATCTTTCCGGCCTCGCTGGGTGACCTGCCGATGGATTTCGGCAGCTTTCAGCCCCATGGCGGCTTCATCGGCTCGGCAGGCGTCATGGTGCTGTCGCAGCAGGATGACCTGAAGGCCCTGGCGGTCGAACTGACCCGCTTCTTCGCCGAGGAATCCTGCGGCCAGTGCACGCCTTGCCGCATCGGCACCCATAAGGCGGTGGACTTGCTGTCCCGGCCCGATTGGGATGCGGATTTGCTCGAGGAACTGGGCCAGGTGATGGCCGACGGTTCCATCTGCGGCCTGGGACAGGCCGCCCCCAATGTCTGGCGGACCCTGATGCGCCACTTTCCCCAGGAGTTCGAGCGCAAGGAGATGGCCCTGTGATTCGCTTCAATCTGGACGGAACCGAAGTCGAGGCGCAGCCCGGGGAAAGCATCTGGCAGGTGGCCCGGCGCCTGGGCAAGACTCTGCCCCATCTCTGCCATCGCCCGGAGCCGGGCTACGAGGCCGACGGTAATTGCCGCGCCTGTCTGGTCGAGGTGGCGGGCGAGCGGACCCTGGCGGCGTCCTGCATCCGCCAGCCGCGCCCCGGCATGGTGGTCCATACCGATTCCCCGCGGGTCGAGAAGGCGCGCAAGGCGGTCTTCGAATTGCTGCTGGCCGACCAGCCGGAGGAATTGCCCGACAGCCGCTTCAAGCATTGGGCGGACAAGCTGGGGGTGACGACCAGCCGCTATTCCCGCGACGAGGCGCCGGCGCCTGATCTCAGCCATCCCGCCATGGCCGTGCGCCTGGATGCCTGCATCACCTGCGGCCTGTGCATGCGGGCCTGCCGTGACGTCCAGGTCAATGACGTGATCGGCCTTGCCGGGCGCGGCTTCGGTACCAAAGTGGTGTTCGACCTGGACGATGCCATGGGCCATAGCTCCTGCGTCGGCTGCGGCGAATGCGTCCAGGCCTGCCCGACCGGTGCCCTGCTGCCCGCCAAGCCCCTGGCGGTGGAACGGGAGGTCGAGACCCTTTGCCCCTATTGCGGCGTCGGCTGCCAGGTCACCGCCAAGGTGGCGGGGAACGAGATCGTCGCGGTGGAAGGCCGCAACGGCCAGGCCAACCAGAACCGCCTCTGCGTCAAGGGCCGCTTCGGCTACGGCTATGTCCATAATCCCCAGCGCCTGACCAAGCCGCTGATCCGCAAGCCGGGCGTTGCCAAGAGCCTGGACGGCAATCCGCGCGACCAGTTCCGCGAGGCCAGCTGGGAAGAGGCCCTCGAAGCCGCGGCGGGCGGCCTGAAGGCGATCCGCGACCGCTTCGGCGGCCAGGCCCTGGCCGGTTTCGGTTCGGCCAAGGGATCGAACGAGGAAGCCTATCTGTTCCAGAAGCTGGTCCGCACCGGCTTCGGCACCAACAATGTCGATCACTGCACGCGGCTCTGTCATGCCTCGTCGGTGGCGGCGCTGATGGAAACCATCGGTTCGGGCGCCGTCACTGCGCCGGTCAGCGAGTGCTTGAATTCGGACGTGATCTTCGTCATCGGCGCCAATCCCAGCGTCAACCATCCGGTCGCGGCCAGCTTCATGAAGAATGCCGCCCGCGCCGGGGCCAAGTTGATCGTCGCCGATCCGCGCGGGCAGGCCTTGTCGCGTTATGCCAGCCATATGCTGCGCTTCCGCCCCGGCAGCGACGTATCGCTGCTCAACGCCCTGATGAACGTGATCGTCGAGGAAGGCCTGCATGATCCGGCCTATGTCTCGGCTTTCACCGAAGGCTTCGATGTCTTCGCCGCCCATATCGCCCAATTCACCCCGGAACGCATGGCGCCGATCTGCGGCATCGACGCCGAGACCCTGCGCGAGGTGGCCCGCGCCATCGCCACGGCCAAGGGCGCGATGATCTTCTGGGGCATGGGCGTGTCCCAGCATGTCCACGGCACCGACAATGCCCGCTGCCTGATTTCCCTGGCGCTGCTTTGCGGCCATGTCGGCAAGAAGGGGGCGGGGCTGCATCCCCTGCGCGGCCAGAACAACGTGCAGGGCGCGTCGGATGCCGGGCTGATCCCGATGGTCTATCCGGGCTATCAGCGGGTGGACAACCCGGATGTCCGGGCGCGTTTCGAAAGCCTGTGGGGCCAGTCGCTGGATCCCAAGCCGGGCCTGACGGTGGTGGAAATCTGCGACGCCGCGCTGAAGGGCGATATCAAGGGGCTCTATGTCATGGGCGAGAATCCGGCCATGTCGGACCCGGATCTCGACCATGTGCGTGCCGCCCTGGCCGCCTTGGACCATCTGGTGGTGCAGGATATCTTCCTGACCGAGACGGCGGCCTTCGCCGATGTGGTCCTGCCTGCCGGTGCCTTCTTCGAGAAGACCGGCAGCTTCACCAATACAGACCGCCGGGTGCAGATGGCCCGCCGGGTGCTGGCTCCGCCGGGCGAGGCGCGGGACGATTGGGCGATCATCCAGGACATCGCCTGCCGCCTGGGGCTGAACTGGCATTACGCCGGACCGCACGAGGTCTTCGAGGAGATGCGTTGGGCGATGCCCGGCTTCGAGGGGATTTCCTGGCAGCGCCTGGAACGGGAGGGCGCGGTGACCTATCCCTGCGCCGCCGAGGACCGGCCGGGCGAGGAGGTCCTGTTCGGCGACGGCTTCCCGACTGCCAGCAAGCGCGGCAAGCTGGTTCCGGCCAGCCTGCTGCCGCCGGACGAGGCCCCGGATGGCGACTTCCCCATGGTGCTGATCACCGGCCGCGTGCTGGAGCATTGGCATACCGGCAGCATGACCCGGCGCAGCAGCGTCCTGGATGCGCTGGAGCCGGAAGCCACCGTCCAGCTTTCTCCCGATGATGCCAGGCGGCTGGGGGTCGGGCCGGGCGATTCCGTCACCGTGGCGACGCGGCGCGGCAGTATCACCTGTGCCGCCCGCATCGACCGCAACATCGCCGAAGGGACGCTATTCCTGCCCTTCTGCTTCGCCGAAGCCCCGGCCAACCGTCTGACCAATCCGGCGCTCGATCCCTTCGGGAAGATCCCGGAATTCAAATACGCGGCGGCGCGGGTGAGCCTTCCCGGCGAGACCCGTCCGTCGAGAGGGGCTTTCCGTTCTTCCCGAAGCGAGGCCCAGGCCACCTGAGGCGGACATAGCCTCGTCCAGCGGCTGCCGCCCGGTAAAGGGGCGGCAGCCGTTTCTTCAGGTCGTCTTGCTCCCGTCCACTTGGATTTCATCTTCCGCCTGGACCAGCCGTTTCTCGTGTGCACGCAGCAATTCGGCCGAGGGAATGGCGGCCAGCCAGCGCAGGCCTGCGACGCTGGAGATGTTGGAATAGGCACGCCTGCGTTCCGTCAGATAGGTCTTCACCAGGGTCTTGTGATCGACCTGGCCTTCTTCATGGACCATGCTCAGGCGATGCATGGAATAGAGGCCCAGCACGCAGGCGAAGGCGAAGAAGAAGTCCCAGGCCTGGAAGCTCAGCGTATCGAAGGTGACCCGCTCCCACGGGCTTTCCCATTGGACGGTCAGGGTCATCTGGCGCTGGGAGAAGAAGTCGGCGAACATGCCGCCAATGATCGGTGCCAGACCCGAGGCGAGGGCGGAGATCATGCCGTTCATGGCCAAATAGGGAGTGGCCTTGCCTTCCGGCGACAGCTTCAGCGCGATATTGGCCGCCGTCAGCAGCACACCCGCCGTGGCGATGCCCATCAGCCCGTGCAGCAGGAAGAGCAGCGGTATCGTATAGGCATGGCGGTCCGGAAAGGTGGTGAAGGTCCAGCCCAGGAAACACAGGATGTAGAGCGGGCCGCAGATGGACAGCACCGTCTTGTTGCTGGTGCGGTCGGCCAGCCTGCCCCAGGTGCCGAGGAAGGCCATGTTGGCGACCTGGCTGAAGATGGTCAGCAGGATCACGTCCTGCATGGACAGGTGAAGCTGCTGAAGCATGTAGACCACGAAGAAGGGCGAGGCCAGGTTGACGGCAAAGCTCCAGGCCGCCAGGAACATCATCAGCTTGCGGAAATTCTCGTTGCGATAGGGCTCGACCAACAGGCTGGTCAGCGAGGCATGCTTGGTCACCGGCGGCATGCGGGGCTCAGGGGTGCGCGACAGAAGGACGGCGCCGATCAGCCCGGCCACGCCTGCGACGGCAAAGAAGATATTGTAGATAGCGGCGGAGTGGTCGGGATAACTAGTCTGCCACTGGTCGATCAACCGCCCGGCGCCATAGCTGAGAATGGCGCCGATCAGGGTCATGCCGAAGAGCCGGCGGCTGAAGTAATTGCCCAGCCGCTTGGAAGGCAGCAGGTCGCGCATCCAGGAATTCCAGCTGCATCCGCCCACCGCCCCGAAGGCTGCATAGAGGATGAGCGCGCCGACCAGCCCATAGAGAGCCATGCTCGGCGGCAGGAAGAAGGTCAGGGCGATGACGAACAGGAACAGACGTGAAAGGACGCTGGCACCCACCGTCAGCAGCTTGCGCATGCGCACCCGCTCGATCAGCAGGATCGACGGCACTTGCACCAGTTGTGCCAGGAAGGGGATGGCCGCCAGCAGGCCGATGATGGTGTTCGAAGCCCCCAATTGCAGCGCATAGGCGCTGAGGAAAATACCGCTGGTCAGCGACGTCATGGCCTGGGTGGTCAGGCCTTCATGCAGCACCATACGCATGCTGCGTTCGACATCCGCCTCGGAGAGTCTCCTGGCGGGAATAAAGGAACGAATGAAACTTCCTCTAGGCACGGGTTTCCCAATCTTCATGCATGACAGCCCCTATTTCGGAGAAGGGGAGACATTCCGATTATTGTGAAGGCTGGTGCGGTGCGGCTTTCGGCACTGCTACCGCGAAAGGCAGACGTAACGCTCCCCAGATGGGAAGCGTTCCGCGCCGATCCAGATAAAATTCCGGAAGCCCGATGAAAGAGCGGCAGCCGGATCATCATCGCGGGCGAGGGGATCCGGCTGCTCCCGCATGGGTGTGTCCTAGTGCAGGCGGTTCTGGGTGTTCTTGTTCTTCAGCCCGTCATGGCTGTGCTGCAGGTCGAGCGTGGCGGCGGGCTGCTGGCGGACGAAATCCTGGACCATCTGGCCCGGCCCGCCCTTGGCGATCGTCGTGCCGCCATCGGCGAACCATAGGGCGCCGGTCACGTAGCTGGCTTCGTCCGAGGCCAGGAAGGCGAAGACATTGGCCATTTCCTCCGGCGTGCCGCGTCGGCCCAGCACGGTGCCGGCCACCAGCATCTGTTCCATCTGCTCGTCCATCGGTCCGGTTTCCTTATGGGTCCAGGCGGTATCGATGGGACCGGGGCAGACGCAATTGGCGCGCACGCCATAGCGGCCTTGTTCAAAGGCGATGCCGCGCATGAAGGCATGGACGAAGCCCTTCGAGCCGCCATAGGGGGCGTTGTTGCCGATCCCCACCTCGCCCGATTCGGACCCGGTGGACAGCACCACGCCGCGTGTTTCCTGCAGATGGGGCAGGGCGAACTTGGTCATCAGGAAGACGGTGCGGATGTTGTTCAGGATGGTCCGGTCGAAATTCTCGACGGAATAATCCTGGCATTCCGCCACTTCCAGAAAGACCCCGGCATTGTTGACCAGGACGTCCAGCTTGCCGAAACGTTCGATGGCCTTGGCGACGCAGGCCTTGGCCGCCTCTTCCTCGGCGATGTCGCCGAGGAAGGCCTCGGCTTCGCAGCCTTGCCGGGACAGGGCCTGGGCGACGTCTTCCACCGGATCGCTCTCGAATCCCGCCAGGACCAGCTTCGCGCCCTCGCGGGCGAATTTATGGGCGATGGCTTCCCCGATCCCGGTGCCTGCGCCCGTGATGATCGCCACTTTGCCGTCCAGTCTTCCGGCCATGGAAAGCTCCTCTTTCTTGAAAAGTCTGCTTCCTCAACGGGAGGCTCGGCCCCTTTGTTCCCTTTTCCGAAACGGGAGGAGGGATATTGGTTGAATCAAAATAGTTCTGATCCTAATTATATCCCATGCAGTCATCTTCCCCATCCCCTCGTGCCCGCTTCGGTTTCCAGTTCGTGGTCCTCGCCCGGCGTTGGCGGCGGGCCCTGGACGAAAGGCTGGCGGCGCTCCATCTGACCGACGCGACCTGGGCGCCGTTGGTCCACCTTGCCGTCTCGGGCGAGGGCATCAATCAGAAAGATCTCGCCGCCTTGGTGGGAATCGAAGGTTCCAGCCTCGTGCGCCTTCTCGACATCCTGGTGAGCCGCGGCCTCATCGAGCGGCGCATGGATCCGGCCGACCGCCGCGCCAAGCTGATCTTCCTGACGCCAGCCGGGCGGCAGGCGGTGACGGAGATCCGGCAAATCCTGGTTCAGGTCGAGGAAGAAATTCTGGCCGATCTGAGCGATGCCGAAATCGAATCGGTGCTCGATATCTTCGGCAGGATCGACCAGCGCCTTCAGATCCTTCGTGAAGAACAGGAAAGCCGCTCGTGAATCTGCAGGGCATGGTGTCTCGGCTGGGATTCGATGGAAGCCGCCTGGGCTTCACCCTGCCCACGGCCTTGGCGGCCTGTCTGGCGCTGCTTGCGGCCTGGCTGCTGGGATTGGAGCATCCGCAATGGTCGGCGATGACCGTCTGGGCGGCCTCGCAGCCCGTGCGCGGGCAGCTCCTGGAAAAAAGCTTCTTCCGCTTCGCCGGAACCGTAAGCGGCACGATCGTGGGCATCCTGCTTGTCGTGGCCTCGGACAATCAGCCGGTTGTCCTGGTCTTGGGCTTGGCGGCATGGGTCGGCCTCTGTGCCGGAATCGGCAATCTGCAGCGAAGCTTCGTCTCCTACGGCACCATGCTGGCCGGTTATTCGGCGGCCATGGTCGCCTTGCTCGATACCGCCCATCCCGACCAGGTCTATGCACTGGGGGCTGACCGGCTGCTGACGGTGCTGGTCGGCGTGGTGACGGCGCTTGTCGTCGGCTGGCTGTATACCCGCAAAGACGCGGGAGAGGAGGTTCTCGGCAGCGTCCGCCATCTGTCTGCCCGCATTCTCCGCGACATGGCGTCCCATCTGCGGGGCGAGCAGGGCGGGGGGCGTGAAGAGCTGAAGGTCATTCTCTCGGAAATGGCGGCCATCGAGGAAAGCCTCGATCCCCATGGCGCGGGCTCGCTGCGCTCGCGCCAGATGGTGCGGGGCATCCGCAGGCTGCTGCTTGCGCAGGTGTCGGCGCTGCTCTGGTTGCGCACCGCGCCTGCCGCCCCGGAAGAGGAAGGCTTGGGGTCTGCGCTCATCCAGGCCGCCGACGCGCTCGATGCCTCGGCTCCGGCGGAGGCTGTGACGGCCCCCCTGGAACGGGCGGTTTCCCTTTCCGCCGCCCATCCGGCATTGCAGGGCGTCCTCATGCGGATGGAGGCCGCGCTTCGCGAGCATCTGGGGACGTCCGCAGGCGCTGCACGAAGGCAGCGGCAGCCCGAGCCCGTTATCCTGCACCGAGACTGGATCGGCGCCCGCCACGCCCTGATTCGCGCCGTCAGTGCCATCCTTTTCGTGGGAATGCTTTGGCTTCTCACCGGCTGGGCCAGCGGTCCCTACATGCTGTTGGGCACGGCGATCATGCTATCGCTGTTCTTGACCTTCGATAATCCGGCGCTGACCATGCGCTTCATCTTCATGGGGCAAGTGCTGGGGGCAGCCGGTGCCCTGATATGCCGTTGGCTCGTCTGGCCTCTGGCGACGGGCGAGGCGGGACTGGTCTTGCTGACGATGCCCTTCATTCTCCTGGGCGCGTTCGTCCTGTCGCATCGGCGTACCATGGCGGGCGGCATGGATTTCAACATGGTGATGCTCCTGCTCTTGCAGCCGGTCTATCCTCTGGCCGGAAGTTTCGGACATTCCCTGACCATGGTGGCCGCCGTGCTGACGGGTCCGACGGTCGCTTTCATCGCCTACAGGCTGATCTATCCCGTCGATATCCGGCGGCGGATGGACATGCTGGTCACGATGATGGTGCATGAATTGCAGGATATGGCGGCCGCTTCGGGCAAGCCGGAAAAACAGCATCTGTGGCGTGTGCGGCTTTATCACCGCCTGCTCAGGCTGGTCCGCTGGACGGAGAAAACAGGGGAAGAGAAGATTTCCGCCGCCGATGGAAGTCTTGCGGTCCTGGAACTCGGCAGCGCCATCCGGTGCATGCAGGCGCTGCTGCGTGAGCCGGATGTCGCGCCTGCCACGGCGCGAAGCCTCGACGCCGCACTGAAGCGGATGCGCCGCCTGGGAGAAAGGCCCGAGAGCGCAAGGCGGGCGCTGGACCTTGCGGCCTTGCGGCTGTCGCGGCAGGCTCGCGCCGAGGCCGATCAGTTAAGGTCCGCCGCAGCCGGTCTTTCCGCTAATCTGGGATTTTTCCTGCGCGCTGCGGGGGAAGGCCGCTAGACCTCGATCACCGCATAGGGCTTGCCGCCTTCCTTGATGACCGGTTGGGCGCAATTGTAGACGGGGATGCCCTTGGGCGTGCGCCCGGTGAAGCTGCCGTGATGGGCATGGCCGTGGAAGACGGCGGCGACGTCGAAGCGGTCGATCACCTCGGCCAGGCGCGAGGAACCGAGGAAGGGGAAGATTTCGGGCGGCTCGCCTTCGACCGTGGCGGCGATGGGGGCGTAATGCAGCACCACGACGATCCGGTCGCAGTTCAGCGCCGCTAGGTGGCGTTCCAGGGCCTTGGCCTCGATCTCGGCTTCCTCGACGAAATGCTTGATCGCGCTTTCGCCGAAGGCCGAGAGCATCCGCCGGTCGAAGCCTCCAGCGAAGCCTTTGACCCCGGCGAAGCCGACGCCGTTGATTTCATGGGATTGTTCTTCGAGAAACAGGACACCGGCCTCGCCGAGGACGCGCATCACCTCTTCCGGGATGCCGCATTCATGGTCGTGATTGCCAAGCACCGCCACGACCGGGACCTTGCAGGCCTGCAATTCCTTGCCCAGCAATTCGGCTTCCTTGATGGTGCCCAGATTGGTCAGGTCGCCGCACAGGGCGACGACGTCGGCCCGTTCCGACATTTCGGCGAAAAGGTCGTGCAAGGGCGGGAAATCCCCCATCTTCCGGTCGGTCGAGGCGTGGAGGTCCCCAATGGCGGCGATTCGCATCGTGCCATTCTCATTTTTCATGAATCTTCTCCCCTCCGCCGACGGCATCGGCGAATCCCCATTCCGTCACGTCGATCAGGTAATCGTCGCGGGCCATCAGCCGCCCCCGGCAGATCTTGATGCGCGGGGCAGGCAGGGAGGCGCGCCGGTTCAGCCTGGAGAGCAACTCGTCCAGCACCCAGCCGGGGATCAGGTCCCGTTCGCTGGGATAGATGAAGCGGAAGTTCAGGACATGGATCATCAGGACTTCCCAATACTGGTCCATATAGGCCAGCAGCCGGGCCCAGTCGATCTGGTCGTGCTGCTTGAGGATCAGATGCATCACGTCCGCGCCGTCGTAGCGGTCGCGGTTCTGGATGAAGGCCTTGGACCAGACCAGTTCGGTGGGCGGGGTGATCTGCACCTCGCAGCCCAGAACTTCCGTCGTGCGGGCCTCGGCGAACCATTGCTCCGTCACCGGGGTCAGCGCGGTGGTCGAATTGAAGATCACATCGAAGAAGTGCGGCCCCTGATGGACCTTGGCCAGCCAGCGTTCGTCCTCGATCTCGGCGCACCAGCCCAGGTCGCGGAAATGGCTGAGGATGCGGGTATAATCGCCGGCCTTGCAGAAGACGTCGATATCCTTGGTGGGGCGGTTGATGCCGGTATAGGCGCGTACCGCATAGGTGCCGCCCAGGAGGAAAGGCACGCCCGAAGCCGTCAGCTCCTTCAAGCTGGCCACGTAGAAGGCTTCGGCTTCGGGCGACGACATTTCCGTGCCACGCTGGGTCTGACCATGCTGTGTATGGGTCGTCATGAAGTCCCCGTCATGCGGCTTGAGGTCGGGTCACGCCTTCCGGGCCGCATCCGGCGGCGTCATTGTCTTCAACACTTACGGGGCAGTCGGGTTCTCCTCTTCCGCTGCGGGAAAGAGCGCGGCATGATGACGGCTTTGCACCAGCGGAAAGAAGCGATGCCGGTTCTGTATGTGGCGCGTAGCGTGAAGTTGTCGAAATGGGCGGCCGATGTGGGCCTGGGCAAGCATGTCTACAAGGTCGGCTGCGTCGAGGATGCCCCCGCCGAGATGGTCAAATCCGCCGACTGGGCCGGTGAAAGCGACTGGACTTTGGTCAAGAAGCAGGAGGTCGAGGAAGCCCTGACGGAAGAGGAGGTGATCGAGCGTCTGGGCCGCAAGGAAAAGATGGTCGATCCCAATCTCTATCCCCGCATCAAGGGGCTGCAGGGATTGTTCAAGGTCAAGCAGGCCAATGTGGAGAACCATATCCTGGTCTCGCGCGCCCTGTCCGGCGGCCCCACGCCCGACCTCAAGGTCAAGCCCGCCGATTTCGCCACCTATCTGATCAACAACGCTCGCAAGTAAAGAGACGGGCTGGATTCGTTTCCGGCGCCGTACCATCTTCTGCGCCGAGACAGGAAGGAGAGGGCGATGACGGAGAAAGCGACTTTCGGAGCGGGCTGCTTCTGGGGCATTGAGGTGAAGTTCCGCAGCCTGCCCGGCGTGGTGGATGCCGCCGTGGGCTATATGGGCGGCCATCTCGACAATCCCAGCTACGAACAGGTCTGCACCGACCGGACCGGCCATGCCGAGGTGGTGCAGGTGGAGTACGATCCCACCCGCATTTCCTATGAAGACCTGCTGGACCTGTTCTGGCAGATCCACGATCCGACCACGCTGAACCGCCAGGGGCCGGATGTCGGCAGCCAGTACCGCTCGGTCATCTTCACCCATACCGAGGAACAGGCCGAAGCCGCCCGCCGCTCGAAGGAGCGGCTGGAAAGCTCGGGCCGGTTCAGCCGGCCGATCGTCACCGAGATCACGCCCGCCGCTTCCTTCTGGCGGGCCGAGGAATATCACCAGCGTTATCTGGAAAAACGCGGCCTGGCCTCCTGCGGGATCTGAGCCTGACCGTAAAGAGAAGGGCGTGAGGGAGGATTTCCTCCTCACGCCCATTTTCATGCCATCACGAGACCCGGTATTGCTCGGGGATATGCTCCCAGGTGATGCGGGCCAGATCGCCGACGGTCTGGCATTTCTCGACGTCCTCGCCACGGAGTTTCAGCTCCACCTCGGCATGGGCGGCGTTCAGCGTGCGGACCAGCATGCGAAGCTGATCGGTGGTGAAGTGAAGGTCGCTGCGCAGGCTTTTCCGTTCATCGATCATTCCCAGCACCAAGCCCTTGTCGTCACAGACGGCACGCATGACGCGGGCCAGTGAATCTTCGTGGCTGATGGCAGTCGCCATTGGGGTTCCTCCTTATGACCTTCTCTATCCGTTTGAGATGGTTCGTCTTTTTTACCGGCCAAGATCCCGTCCGGGGAAAGGACCAAGGAGAGAGGTCGGGAAATTTTATTTCTTTAAGGCTTTGATGTTTGACAGAATTTGAAAGAGGGAGCAAAAAGGATAGGGCATTCGTTGGGGGATAGCTCCAACAGTCATAGTGGCGAACCAAAGGGGATGAGCGATGCTTGGACCGGCTGATCTGCGTGACTTCTTTCAAGGCGAGGAAGAGGAAGACAAGGGTGGTGCGGCCGAGCAAAAGGCTGAAGGACGCCATGCCGCGTATAGCCAGCGCACGGCCGTCTTCCCCTCTCTTCTGGGCCTGGGCTTTCCCCGCCTGCGGTCCTGGGAACCCCGGCGCGGCTGACGGGCCGCGGAATTTTCCCGTCGCCACTCCCGCGAAAGCGGGAATTTCCTGTCGAACGATCTACGTTCCCGGCTTCTTCTTTTGAGCTTCATCCTGGGCGGCCTGCATCGCCGTATGCATGGCCCTTAGGCGGCGCTGCACGTCTTCCTTGTCGTAAGGTTCGGTAATGTCCTCGGCCAGCCGCTCGATCATCGAGGCATGGCGGGCGATGGCTTCGGCATGTTCGGGCAAGGAAATGAACGCTGTCAGGGCCGTCAGGGCCTCGATCAGGCGGATGATCACTCCCACATTCCCGGCGGCATTCTGGCGTATCTGGTCGAAGGCGCTGTCGAGCATTCCCCCGAAGGTCACTTGATCGCGCATCAGGCGCAGCTTGCCGTCTTCGCCCAGGCATCCGGACGGGGGCGGGTGGCATTTCATCGCCATGGCCAATGAGCCGGTCAGGCGGTCGATGCAGACGATGGCCGTCTTGCTGTCGTTGAGGCTGGGCGACAGGGCTCGCAGGGCGATCTCCACCAGTGCCGACAGGGCGAATTCCAGGTCCTGCGCGGGCGTGCGGGTCGCGCCGATGGCGGTGGCGTCGTGCAGCGCCTTGCGCATGGGGGCGACGGCGTCCTTGGGGGCGACGAGCTGGGCCAGGATGCCGTCCTTGACGATGAAATGCCCGGGCCGCCGGGTCAGGTGCAGGACGGCGTCATGCTTGACCGCCGCCTTCAGCAGCGGCGCGATCTCCACCGTCTGGATATAGCCGGTGGCATGGGCGGGCAGGACGACGGCCTTGTCCTGGAAATCGGCGGGAAGCCCTTCCATTTCCCGGTCTTGCGGCGGGTCCGGCAGGAAGGTCTGGGCGATCAGTTCGTCCAGTTCTTTGCTGACGATGGCGATCATGGTATCGGCCTGGATGGACCTGGAGACATGGTGGATGAAGACCACCAGCAGGATGAAGCTGATGATCGCCAGCACCATGGCGACGGTGAGGGAGATCATCGGCACGTCCGCTGCGTCGCCGGTCACCACCGTCAGGGCCAGCACGTTGAAGATCACCGTGCCGACGAAGATGCCCAGCACCGTCTGCGTCAGGCGGCTGGCCATGAAGATGCGCAGCAGCCTGGGCCCCAGCTGCGACGAGGCCAGCGTCATCGAGACCAGGGTCATGGAAAAGACCAGGCTGGTGGCGGTCACCAGCGAGCCGGTGGTGGTGGACAGGACCTGACGCGCTCCTTCGCCGTCGAAAGTGCCGATCCAGATCAGGTTGTGCTTCCGCAACACCCCGCTCCAGGCGCTTTCGTCCAGGTGGAAGGTCAGGGCGCAGAGCAGGATGCTGCCCAGGACCAAAAGGCCCGGCAGGAACCAGAAGCTGTTCAGGACCAGGTAATGGATATAGCGCCAGCGTGCCCACATGCGGGAAAGGTGGGCAGGATGGCAGGAAAACGAAGGAAACTGCCTCTTTTGTTCTTGCCGGGCAACATTCCGGCGTTTCGGGTGTTAACCACTCGAGACCGGCCTTTACACGGGAGGCGCAAGATGAATTGGGATCAGATTTCCGGGAACTGGAAGCAGTTCAGGGGCAAGATCAAGCAGCAATGGGGCAACCTGACCGACGACGACATGGAGCGCATGGGCGGCCATCGCGACGAACTCGTCGGCAAGATCCAGGAACGCTACGGCATCGGCAAGGAAGAGGCCGAACGCCAGGTCAGTGATTGGGAATCCAGGCACTGATCCCCTTCCAGGGCGCCTTCGGGGCGCCCTTTTCTTGTTCCCTTTTCCAGCCTAGAGTGGCGGCGGCATTCAGCAGGGAGCCGCCGTCATGATCCTCACCACCACGCCGAATATCGAAGGCCGGGCGATCAGCGCCTATCTGGGCATCATTTCCGCCGATGCGGTGCTGGGCAGCAATGTCTTCCGCGATATGCTGGCCAATATCCGCGACATCGTCGGCGGGCGCAGCGGTTCCTACGAGAAATTGTTCGCCGAGGCCAAGAGAAAGGCGTTGGACGATCTTGCCGAACAGGCCCGCGCTCTGGGCGCGGATGCCGTGGTGGGGATCGACCTGGATTACGAGATCATCGGCGGCGACCGTAAGACCATGCTGATGGTCTCGGCCAACGGTACAGCGGTGCGGCTGAAATAGCCGGAGGGCGCCGATCAGACGTCGAGCGCCACATCCAGGATGGTCATCAGCACGAAGCCGCCGGTCAGGCCGAAGGTGGCAGGGGTCTCGAAGCCGTTGCGGTGGGTTTCCGGGATGACTTCGTGGCTGACCACGAAGATCATCGCGCCGCCGGCAAAGGCCAGGGCCATGGGCAGCATGGCCATGGACAGGGTGATCACGCCCGCGCCGACCACGCCGCCGACGGTTTCGACCAAGCCGGTCGCCAGGGCCAGCAGCACGGCGGTGCTGCGCTTGTAGCCCAGCCCGGCGAAGGCCATGGCGACGATCAGGCCCTCGGGCAGGTTCTGGAGGAAGATGGCGGTCATGAGGGTCAGGCCGCCGCCCACATTCTCGGTGCCGAAGCCGACGCCGACCGCCAGCCCTTCGGGGAAGTTGTGCAGCGTGATGGCGATGATGAACATCCACAGCCGTTTCAGCGTCTTGCTGCTGATGTCGTCGCGGCCCTTGATGAAATGTTCGTGCGGCAGATGCCGGTGCATCAGCCACAGGCCCGCTGCGCCGATCATCACGCTGAGGCCGACCACCAGCGAGCCGGTGACCTCGCCCCAGCGCGGCGAGGCTTCCTCGATGCCGGGCAGGATCAGCGAGAAGGCGGAGGCGGCAAGCATGATCCCGGCGGCAAAGCCCAGCATGACGTCCTGGGTCTTCTGCGTCAGGTTACGCAGCACCATCACGGGCAAGGCCCCGAATCCCGCTCCCAAGCCGGCCAGGAAGCTCGCCAAGACGCCGGCCTGAAAGGTCGTGAGGCCGTCGAAGAAGGCGGCGACAGCGGAGATCATCCTTGAACCTCTATTATCCTGGGGGGCTTGGAAGGAGAACGGCTGGGGAGTTCGGGCAGTTTCCACCGCAGTGGAAACTGCCCGGCAGGACGGAGATGAAGACGGGGAAGTGCTCAGCCCAGCAGGCTGCGCAGCATCCAGGCGGTCTTTTCATGGATCTGCATGCGCTGGGTCAGCAGATCGGCGGTGGGTTCGTCATGGGCCTCGTCGGCCAGCGGGAAGATGGAGCGGGCGGTCCGCACCACCGCTTCCTGGTCGCGCACCAACTGGGCGATCATCTCCTCGGCCGACGGCACGCCGGTTTCCTCTTCGATGCAGGTCAGGTCGGCGAACTGGCGATAGGAGCCGGGGGCGGGGAAGCCCAGGGCGCGGATGCGCTCGGCGATGGCGTCGACACCCAGGGCCAGTTCGTTGTACTGCTGCTCGAACATCAGATGCAGCGTGTTGAACATCGGCCCGGTGACGTTCCAGTGGAAGTTATGGGTCTTGAGATAAAGGGTATAAGTATCGGCCAGGAGACGGGACAGCCCTTCGCCGATGGCACGACGGTTCTCTTCGCTGATACCGATATCGATCTTTCCGGCGGGGGAGGAAACTTTCTTGCTCATGGTTATCCCTTATCCTCTATATGGAAATAGGTAGTGGAATGGAAACACCAAGGCGGGGAATCGCCAAGAGGTTTCATCGCCTTAAGTAATCTTCCCCTTGAAGATAGCCTACCGCCGCTGATCCCTCTAATGAGTTGTCTCTATGCGTATGATCGATTTTTCCGATGAATGAGGGGCGGAAAAAAGAGGGGACGCTTCTCATATGAAAAGCGTCCCGCAAGTCTTCACCCAAGATGGCCGATCAACGCCAGACGGGATCGCCCAGGTCGATTTGGTCGCGGGTGGTCAGGCCGCCGGCCGCCGCGCCGGCCGCGCCCCCTAGCAGAGCGCCGGTACCGACATTGTTGCCGGTCACTGCCCCCAGGGCGCCGCCGGTGGCCGCGCCGATCCCGGCACCGCTGAGGGCGCGGTCCTGGGTGGTGTTTCCGCAGGCGGCCAGACCGAGCCCGGCCAGCATCACGAGGGCAACAGCGGGAAGTCGTGGCATCTCATCCTCCTGTGGGATTGTTCATGCCTGGAAAACGTTTTTGAGGCCGCTGTTGTTCCCTTCGAGCAATCAACTGCTTCTTCCGAAGCATGGCCGATGTTATGTTGCAGTTGAAACATTCCGGGCTGCCTTCCGGACATGCAGCAGGATGCAGATCGGTTTCCGATGAAGAACAAGTCAGGTGAACATTCCGCCCCGGCGCAGGTCTCCGACCATCCGGTCCTGGAACTGGAACATTTCGTTCCCTACCGCCTTGCCGTGCTGGCCCATCTGGTCAGCCGCTCGGTGGCGCGGGCCTATCGCGACCGTTTCGGATTGAGCGTGCCGGAATGGCGGGTCATGGCCAGCCTGGGGCAGGGCAAGGCGATCTATGCCAACGACCTCGTCGAGACCAGCAATATCGACAAGGTCCAAGCCAGCCGTGCGCTGACACGGCTGCAATCCGCCGGGCTGATCGACCGCCGCGTCGACGAAACCGACCGCCGCCGCGCCCTGATCAGCCTCACGGACAAGGGCTGGGACGTCTACCGCCAGATCGTGCCCCGGGCACTTGGCTATGAAGCCAAGCTGCTGGAGCAGCTGACCGAGGAGGAGCAGGCCTGCATGGACCGGGTGATCGGCAAGATGACCGCTTATCTGCGCGGTCTGGAGAAGGACGGAGCCTGGGAAGAGGAGTGAAGGGCAGCGCTAGCCCTGCCACCCACCCTACAGGGCCTCATCCCATCAGGTCATAGCCTGTCGTGTCCCAATCGGCGCTGCTGAGGGAACCGCCGGTATCGTGCAGGACCAGGCGTTCCACATCGGCCAAGGTGAAGAGGGCCGAGCCGTCTTCACTGGTGACGGTCAGGGTGCCGGCGGTCTCGTCCCATTCGGCCTCCTCGCCGGAGGTGGAATCGTAGAGCAGGTGCAGGGTGTCCTCGCCGTCGGGGCCGCGCGTCTCGCCGCCCAGGTCGATGATCACCTCGTCCAGTCCGCCGATGCGGGCGGCATCCAGCCACAGATGGTTGGTGTCGTCACCCGCCTCGATGCGTTCGATGTCGCGCAGTTCGGTATGACGCAGGTCGTTGTTGCTGATGCGCTGCCAGGACATGGGAAAGCGGAGGGTGTCATAGCCCTCGCCGCCGTCGATGATGGTGTCCGAGACCGGGCCCGAAGGCAGCAGGAAAAGATCGTCGCCGCCATTGCCGTATAATTCGTCGGCACCGCCGTCTTCCTGTTCCCAAGGGCCGCCCATGATCACGTCGTCGCCGTCTCCGCCCTCGATACGGTCGGAGCCGAGGCCGCCGGAAAGGCGGGTGCCGGTCTCGGGGCCGGTCAGGGTCACGCCCTCGACATTCCCTTCGTTGACGAAAATGTTTTCCACGCCGATCCAGTCGCTGGCATCGACGACGCGGGCATTGGCATAGAGCCAGACCGAATCATTGCCCGGTCCGCCATCGACGAAATCGCCATCGGCCACATAGATGATGTCGTCCCCGGCTCCGGCGCGCACGATGTCGCCCGGCGTGTGGTCCTGCGGGGGTTCGGGATGGAAGGGCGGATAGGGGGCGGGAAAGGACAGGGCACCGGCCTCATCCGCGACGGCGGCTTCCTCCACAGGGGCGGACTCGTCGGAGAGGGCCGCTTCCTCGGGCGAGGCGGCCTCGTCGGAATCGGGAACGGGGGCATCGGCCGTGACCGCCGCCGCCGTCATGCCGTCCCCGATGGCGGCGCTGTCTTCCGTTACACCCCCGGCGGCGGCATAGCCGCCGTAATCATAGATGGAATAATAGCCCGCGCGGTCGCCGGCATAGAGTTCGTCGTCTCCCGAACCGCCTTCCAGCAGGTCGCGGCCCGGCCCGCCGACCAGGATGTCATTCCCGCCCAGGCCCCACATCAGATCGTCCGAGGCCGTGCCGATCAGCGTATTGTCGCCGCCATCGCCCCGGAACAGGCCGGTATTGGCGGGCAATTCGTCCAGCAGGTCGTCGAGGGCCTGTTGCTGTGAATCGGTCAGAATCGGACTTGCCATGGCATCCTCCCCGTCCGGGGGTGCGGTCACCGGACGTCATAGCATCTGTGTCCTGGGCGGCCGAATTGCAGGATCAGCCGAAGAGGAGGGCGTGCGGCAGGCCGCCCTCCCGAAAGAAGAAGCCGGGATGCGGGCGGGGTAGGCCGAACGGGACGTGAGTCAGCTTTCCGGGTCGAGGATCCGGAACTGCACGGAGACGCCGCCATCCTCGATGGGGCTGACCCGGTAATGCACGCGGCGGCGCAGGACCGGCGAGATTGCTTCGAAATCCTGCGGCGTGCCGTCCGAGGAAACGATGAGCAGGGCCTTGTGCAGGGGGCTGTCGCAGACCTGGGGGTAAAGTCCGAGAAAGGAATGACCGGCGATCTCGGCCCAGTCTCGTTCGAAGACTTCGAGCATATGGTCGTTGGCGCTGCGGAAGCGCCAATCCTGGTCAAGGTCGAAGCGGATGACTTTCTCGCCGCCCATTGTTCCCTCCCGGATGTTCTTTTTAAAACGATAGGTAGAACATCCGGGAAGAACAAGCGGAATAGGCTGTTGCCACCGGCAGGATTATGTCCTGCCGGGGGCAAAGATCATTCCGCCGCTTCGGCCAGGCCGCGCTTTTCCAGCAGGGCCGCCACCCCGGGTTCGCGTCCCCGGAAGGCGACATAGAGTTCCATCGGGTCACGGGTGTCCCCGGCGGAATAGATGTCCTTCAGCCGCGCCGCCAGGGCCGGGTCGAAGACGTCCTTTGCCTCCTCGAAGGCGGCGAAGCCGTCGGCATCGAGCACTTCCGCCCAGAGATAGGCGTAGTAGCCGGCGGCATAGCCGCTGCCCGCGAAGAGATGCTGGAAATGCACCGAGCGATGGCGCAGGCCGATGGCCTGGGGCATGCCGATCTTTTCCAACACCCCGCGCTCGAATTCCTCGATATCGGCGATATCGGGTTCGGCCTGGGTATGATAGGCCAGATCGAGCAGGGCGGAGGCCGTGTATTCCACCGTGGCGAAGCCCTGGTTGAAGGTGCTGGCGTCCAGGATGCGTTGCAGCAGGGCCTCGGGGATCGGCTCGCCGGTGGTTTCGTGCAGGGCGTATTTGCGCAGGATCTCGGGTGTGGACAGCCAGTGCTCGTAGACCTGCGAGGGGAATTCCACGAAGTCGCGGCGGACCGAGGTACCCGATTGCGAGGGATAACGCACCTTGCTCAGCAGGCCATGCAGGCCGTGGCCGAATTCATGGAACAGGGTCCGGGCGTCGTCGAAGCTGAGCAGCGTCGTCTCCGCCTTGGCCATGTTGTTGTTGTTGACGATGATCGGCAGGACCTCTGCGCCGTCCATGTTTTCCTGGTCGCGATAGCTGCTCATCCAGGCGCCCGAGCGCTTGCCGGAGCGGGCGAAATTGTCCTGCAGGAACAGGCCGACCGCCTTGCCCGCCTCGTCCTTGACCTCGTAGACCCGCACGTCGGGATGATAGACGGGCAGGTCGGTGCGTTCGGTGAAGGTGACGCCGAACAGGCGGGTCGCCGTGTCGAAGGCGGCACGGATCATGTTCTCGAGCACGAAATACGGCTTCACCTCGGCCTCGTCGAGGTCGTATTTCGCCTTGCGCACCTTCTCGGCGTAATAGCGCCAGTCCCAGGCCGCGATGGGTTCGTTCATGCCTTCCTGGCGGGCCTGAGCCTGCAGGGCCTCGCATTCCTGCGCCGCCTTTCGTTTGGCCGGTTCCCAGACCTGGTTCAGCAATCCCTCGACCGAGGCCACGTCCTTGGCCATGCAATCGGCGAGGCGATAGGCGGCATAATTTTCGTAGCCCAGCAGGCGGGCCTGTTCGGCGCGCAGGGCGACGATCTCGCGGATCAGCGGGGAATTGTCATGCGTTCCCGGAAGGCCGCCGCGCCGGGTCCAGGCCTCGTAGGCGGCCTGACGCAGGTCGCGCCGGGCCGAGAAGGTCAGGAAGGGCTCGACCGAGGAACGGGCGAGCGTGATGACATAGTGCCCCTCATGGCCGCGTTCCTTGGCGGCCTGGGCGGCAGCAGCGCGCAGGGAGGCGGGCAGGCCGTCGAGATCGGCCTCATCCAGGACGAGCTGCCAGTCCTTCTCGTCATGCAACACGTTCTGGCCGAACAGGGTGTGCAAACTGGCCAGGCGCTCGGAAATCTGCGACAGGCGCTGCTTGGCCTCGGCGGACAAGGCGGCGCCGCTGCGGATGAAGCCGAGATGGCGGCGTTCCAGCAGCCGCATCTGGTCTTCGTCCAGGTTCAGGGAGTCGCGCCGTTCATGCAGGGCGGCGACGCGGGCGAAGAGGCCGGGATGGAGGGCGATGCGCATGTAATGCTGAGCCAAGCGCGGCGCCATCTCGCGTTCGATCTCGTCCAGCGCGTCGTTGGTGTTGCTCGACGTCAGATTGAAGAAGACGCCCGACACGCGGTCCAGCAGCCGCCCGCTACGTTCCATCGCTTCGATGGTGTTGGCGAAGCTGGGATCTTCCGAAGAGGCGGCGATGGCTTCGATCTCTTCGATCTGTTCTTCCATGCCCCTCTCGAAGGCGGGGGTGAAGTGTTCGGGACGGATGTGGTCGAATGGCGGTAGGCCGTAAGGCGTGGTCCAGGTCTCGAAAAAAGGATTATCGGTCATGCGGGCCCTCATGCTGAAGGCTTCCAATGTAGGCGATCCGCCAGCCAGGGCAAGACGAGGGACAGGGGGGCTCTCCCTGCCTCTGCCGAAAAGGGCAAGCCATACGCTCCGATGCAGCAGGGTCGCTCTTTCGCTAGGCTCCTAGGGTAAGGACAGGGGAGAAAAGGCGATGATGGAGCGAAAAGAGCTGATCTGTCTGGCCGCCCTGCTGGTGGCGAGCGGCAGCGTCTATGCCGGAGACGGCAATACCGACAAGAACAAGACCGGCAGTCACAGCCGCGTGACGAGCATACAGAACGGCAGCGGCAGTGCCCAGCGCATCAGCGTGGTCAACGGCGAGGTCACCATCAACGGCCAGCGCATCCCGCGCGAGGTGCGCCGCCATCGCACGGAAGACGGCACGACCTATCGCATCGAACGCTCGGGCCCGGGCGGCAACAGCGTCAGCGTCACAACCGAATACAATTGACGGGCTGGCTTGATCAGTTCGGCGCCGGATAGCGCATGGCGGGAGGCGTCTGCATGTCGCGGGGAAGCTTGAAGTCGCGCGCCGCGCCGCGCATCTGGTCCGGCGGGCGGGGCAGGCCGCTGCGGCTGCTGTAATCGGGCACGCGCTGCCGCATCCGTTTGGCCTGGCTGCCGAGGCCGCGGGCGCTGGACAGGTCCAGGGCGGTGACCAGGGCGACGGCGCCAAGGGCCCAGGCCACGTTGTGGCGCTTGGGATTGTCCTTCTTCAGCCCCATTCCCAAGGCGGCGATATCGAGCATGTCGCCGCCGACCCGGCCCCACATCCATTGACGGGGGTCCTGCTGGGTCAGGATACCGACGCCGGTGGCGACCTCGCGGAAGCCGCAGGCGCGGATCATCTCGCTGTCCTTTTCCATGCCCAGGGTGCGGCCGATCTGCCGTGGGGCCGCGATCTGGGCGAGGCCCATGGCAAGGCTGAACCAGCCCAGGCCGCGGGCCGTGCTGAGTGCGGGATTAGCCATGGCGTCACCTCTCTGTCAGGGTTTGAGCACGACCTTGATGCAGCCGTCCTTCTTGTCGCGGAAGGTCTTGTAGTATTCGGGGCCTTCGTTCAGTCCGGCGGTATGGGTGATGACGAAGGAGGGATCGATCTGGCCTTCCTGGATGCGGCGTAGAAGATCGTCGGTCCAGCGGTTCACATGGGTCTGGCCCATGCGGAAGGTCAGCGACTTGTTCATGGCGGCGCCGAAGGGGATCTTGTCGATCAGCCCGCCATAGACGCCGGGAATGGAAATGGTGCCGCCGGGCTGGCAGACATAGATCATCTCGCGCAGTACATGGGGACGGTCGGTCTCCAGCATCACCGCCTGCTTGGCGCGGTCCATCATGGAATCGAGATGGCCGGTGGCATGGGCCTCCATCCCCACCGCGTCGATGCATTTTTCCGGACCGCGCCCCTTGGTCAGCTCGCCCAGCCGTTCCAGCACGCTTTCCCGCTCGAAATTGATGGTGATGGCGCCGCCCGCCTCGGCCATGGTCAGGCGTTCGGGAATGTTGTCGATGGCGACCACCTGCTTGGCGCCCAGCAGAAGGGCGCTGCGGATCGCCATCTGGCCCACCGGTCCGCAGCCCCAGATGGCGACGGTATCCTCGGGCTGGATGTCGCATTGCGCGGCGGCCTGCCAGCCGGTGGGGAATATATCGCCCAGGAACAGCACCTGCTCGTCGGTCAGGCCGTCGGGGATCTTGACCGGCGTGACGTCGGCGAAGGGAACACGTACATATTCCGCCTGTCCGCCGGGATAGCCGCCGGTGATGTGGGAATAGCCGAACAGCCCGGCGGTGGTGTGGCCGAACATCTTCTCGGCCATCGCCTTGTTGCGGTTGCTGCGCTCGCAGAGCGAGAAGTTGCCGCGCTTGCATTGCGGGCATTCGCCGCAGCAGATGGTGAAGGGAACGACGACGCGGTCTCCGACCTTCAGCTTCTTGTTCTCAGCCCCGACCTCGACGACCTCGCCCATGAATTCATGGCCCAGGATGTCGCCCGATTCCATGCCCAGCATGAAGCCGTCATAGAGATGCAGGTCGGAGCCGCAGATGGCGCAGGAGCTGACTTTGATGACGGCATCGCGCGGATGCTCGATCTGCGGATCGGGCACCGTTTCGTATCGCACATCGTGTTTTCCATGCCAGCACAGCGCTTTCATCCTTGTCCTCCTGACAGTGGAGGGACAGGAGAGCGGACTGCCGCCAAAGCCCTTTTCCCGCGTCACCCCGCGAAAGCGGGGGTGACGGATGGGTGAGGGTGAAAGCGGTTTCGTCAGCAGTTGGGCCGCGTGTTCCTGTCCCCGTCCCTGCAAGGAGTACAATTCCTGCCGTGATCTGTTCCAGGACCGGGGCCGCCAGACCCGCTTTCGTCAGGAAATGCGCAGGACGATCTTCCCCCGGCCATGGCCGGTTTCGTTGCGCTTTTGCGCCTCGGCCGCCTGCTCCAGCGGCATCTCCTCATAGACCGGCGGTTTGACCTGGCCCGTTTCGATCAGCCTGGCGATTTCGCGGAGCTGGCGGCCATTGGGTTCGACGAAGACATAGGCGCCGTGCACGCCATGGGCCTCGGCCTCTTCCGGGACGGGCGGGGTGATGATCGAAACCAGGGTGCCGCCTTTCCGCAGCAGGGTATAGCCTTCGCGCTGGATATCGCCGCCCATCGTGTCGAAGACGACATCCACGCCTTCCGGCGCCCAGGCCCGCACCCGCTCCGCGACATTCTCGCTGCGATAGTCGATGACCGCGTCCGCGCCCAGTTCCCGCACATAATCATGATTGGCGGCGCTGGCGGTGGTGATGACGCGGGCACCGGCGGCCTTGGCGAACTGGATGGCGTAGCCGCCGACGCCTCCGGCCCCGGCATGGATCAGGACCGACTGTCCTCCCTTCAGCGAGGCGGCATCGAACAGGCATTGCCACGAGGTCAGCCCGACCAGCGGCACCGTGGCCGCCTGGGCGAAATCGCAATTGGCCGGCATGGGGGCGACCATGTCGGCGGCCATGGTCACGTATTCGGCATAGGTGCCCCACTGGATCAGCGGCTTACGGCAATAGGCATAGACCTTGTCGCCTTCGACGAAATCCGTCACATCCGCGCCCAGGGCGGCGACGGTACCGGCCGCGTCCCAGCCGGGAATGAGGGGAAAGGCATGGGGAAAGCGGTCGTTCAGAAGGCCCTTGCGGACCTTCCAGTCGACCGGATTGACGCTGGTGCAGGACAGCTTGATCAGCACTTCGTTCGGCTGTGGCATGGGCGTGGGGATGTCGGCCAGGCGGAGCTTTTCCGGTCCCCCGAACTCATCGAAAACGATGGCCCGCATGTTCTTCTCCTATTGTTCCTGCTTCAAGGAAGCCATGTCGATGACGAAGCGGTATTTGACGTCGCTTTTCAGCATGCGCTCGTAGGCTTCGTTGATCTGCTGGATGGGGATCAGCTCGATATCCGAGGTGATGCCGTGCTCGGCGCAGAAATCCAGCATCTCCTGGGTTTCTTCGATCCCGCCGATCAGCGATCCGGCGATGCTGCGGCGCTTCATGATGAGATTGAAGACATTGGGCGAGGGATGGGGCTCGGCCGGGGCGCCGACCAGGACCATGGTGCCGTCGCGCTTCAGCAGGGACAGATAGGCGTCCAGGTTGTGGGGGGCCGCGACGGTGTTGAGGATGAAGTCGAAGCTGTTGGCGTGCCGGGCCATCTCTTCTTCGTTCTTCGACACCACCACGTCCTTGGCGCCCAGGCGCAGGGCATCCTCCCGCTTGCCGGGCGAGGTGGTGAACAGCACCACATCGGCGCCCATGGCATTGGCGATCTTGATGCCCATATGGCCCAGGCCGCCGAGGCCGACTACGCCCACTTTGTGGCCCTTGCCGACCCGCCAGTGGCGCAGGGGCGAATAGGTGGTGATGCCCGCGCAAAGCAGTGGGGCCACGGCAGCCGGGTTCAGCTTTTCCGACACCTTCAGCGTGAAGGCCTCGTCCACCACGATGACGTTGGAATAGCCGCCATAGGTGACGCCGCCGCTATGCTTGTCCTCGCCGTTATAGGTGGGGACGAAGCCGTTCTCGCAATATTGTTCCAACCCTTCCTGGCAGCTTGCGCATTGGCGGCAGGAATCGACCATGCAGCCGACGCCCGCGAGATCGCCTTCCTTGAACTTGCTCACATGGGCGCCGACCTTGGTCACCCGCCCGACGATCTCGTGGCCCGGCACCACCGGATAGATGGTGTTGTGCCATTCGTCGCGGGCCTGGTGCAGGTCGGAATGGCAGATGCCGCAGTAAAGGATCTCGATCTGCACGTCATGAGGGCCCGGTTCGCGCCGCTCAAAGGTGAACGGGCCCAAGGGTGCGGTGGCGGACTGGGCGGCATATCCAACAGCTTCGGTCATCGGAGTCATCCTCCTGGTTGGCAGCAATCTGTCCATTTGGGCAATGGCGGGGGGTGTGTGAAGATCATGCTCCCGCTTTGCCTCATTTCTCGTATCACCAGCCCTTTCCGGCGGCAACTCGCGCCTTTAAGGATCGCCTTTCGCCTTCCTGCGACCGGCGCAGGCTACATCTCGCCCAAATCCTCGTGCCATTCCTCGATGCCCCGGATTCTTTCCCTGGCGGCGGGGCCCAGCCTGTCCATCAGCCCGGCGGCCAACAGATGGATGATGCCGAAGGCGGCGACGTGGTTGTCGAGTGCGGTCAGGCTGTGCGTCTCGCAGAGCAGCGACAGGACCGGCGCCTTCGCATTCAGCGAGGTATGGGCGTCGCCGATATAGAGCAGGGGAATGTCCCTTTCCTGCGCGTGGCGCAGGACCCGCTGGACCAGGGCGGGGCGGCGGCGGATTCCCATCACCACCAGCAGGTCGCCTTTGTCCAGCTCCGACAGGGTTTCCGCCAGGGTCTCTCCGGCCCCTGCCAGCAGAAGATGGACGGCGGGGCGCATCTGGATGAACTGCCAGCGGGCATAGGCGGCAAGGTAGTAATTGTTGCGCATGCCCACCAGCCAGATGCGCCGGGCCTTCGCCAGGGCTTCGATCGCCTCGGTCAGGACCGTCTGGTCCAGCAGCCGCGAGGTGCCTTCCAGATTGTCGATGCAGCGCTGCCAATGGGCGGTGGCGGCAAGCGGGATGTCCTCGCCGACCTTCTTGCGCAGCAGATAGAGCGGCGAGCCCGAGGCGGTGGCCTCGCGGCTGGCCAGCCGTGCCTGTTCATAATTGAGAAAGCCCAGCCTGCGCACGAGGCGCGACACCGTGGTCTTGCTGACTTGCGCGATGCCCGCCAGTTCGGTGGCGCTGTAACTGGCGACCTCGCCCGGGCAATCGAGAATGGCATCGGCCAGGCGGCGTTCGGCGCGGCTGAGCTCCGCATAGCGCATCCGCAGCCTCGCGGTCAGGCTTTCCTGCCCATCTGGCGTGATTTTGCTCATTTTTCACCGTCCTGACCAAATGGTGTGCATTCAAAGCAGAAGGAAACGCCGGTAACGGTCTTCCGGGACGGCTGAAACGCTTGTAACGGCACCGTCCGCCGCCGCTTCCTCGCAATTGGCACGCCACTTGAAGAGGGAAGGGCGGATCAAGTTTTCTGGAGTCAGGCGAGATGAAGATGCGTAAGGTTTTTGCCGCTCTCGGCATGGTTGCTGCCCTCGGTGTCACCGCCACGACGGCCCAGGCCCAGCAAGGCGGTGCTTTGGAGCGTATTCAGCAATCGGGTGTCCTGCGCGTGGCCGTGCCGCAGGATTTCCCGCCCTTCGGCTCGGTCGGGCCCGATATGAAGCCGGTGGGCTATGACATCGACACCGCGCAGCTGATCGCCACCGAAATGGGCGTGAAGCTGGAACTGGTGCCGGTGACCAGCACCAACCGCATTCCCTATCTGACCACCAACCGCGTCGACCTGGTCATTTCCAGCATGGGCAAGAACGAGGAGCGCGAGAAGGTGATCGACTTCACCGACGCCTATGCGCCCTTCTTCAACGGCGTCTTCGGCCCGCAGGACGTGCAGGTCGCCAAGGCCGAGGATCTGAGCGGCAAGGTCGTCGGGGTGACGCGCGGTTCGGTCGAGGATATCGAGCTGAGCAAGATCATCCCGGCCAATGTCACCGTGCAGCGTTACGAGGACAATAACGGCACCATCTCCGCCTTCCTGTCCGGTCAGGTGGAACTGATCGCCACCGGTAACGTGGTCGCCGCCAGCATCCTCGAGCGCAATCCGCCACGCAAGCCCGAGGTCAAGTTCCTGATCAAGAACTCGCCCTGCTATGTCGGCTTGAACAAGAACGAAACCGCCCTGCGCGAGAAGGTGAACGAGATCCTGGCCAAGGCCAAGAGTGACGGCAGTCTGGAACAGATCGCCCAGAAGTGGCTGCAATCCGGTCTGCCCGCGGACCTGTAAACGGCATCTTCACTGAAATCAGGGCGGTAGGAATCCATGGCCTATAGTTTCGACTTCTCGGCGGTTTTCGATTACAGCGACGTCCTTCTGCAAGGCATCCTGATGACCGTGCAGCTGACGGCGGTCGGCACGGTCTTCGGCGTTGGCCTGGGGATTGTCGGCGCGGCGGTGATGACGTCGAGAAGTCGGATCCTACGGGTGATCGTTTCCGCCTATGTGGAGCTGATCCGCAACACGCCCTTCCTGGTGCAGCTTTTCTTCATCTTCTTCGGCCTTCCGGCGCTGGGCTTCCGTCTTTCGGCATGGGAGGCGGCCAGCCTGGCGATGGTGATCAATCTCGGCGCCTACTCGACCGAGATCATCCGCGCCGGGATCGAGGCCACGCCCAAGGGGCAGATCGAGGCGGGTTTAAGCCTGGGCATGAACCGGGTGCAGGTCTTCCGCCACATCATCATCAGCCCGGCGATGCAGCGCATCTGGCCGGCCCTGTCGAGCCAGATCGTCATCGTCATGCTGGGATCGGCGGTCTGTTCGCAGATCGCGGCGGAGGAATTGACCTATGCGGCCAATTTCATCCAGTCGCGGAATTTCCGCGCCTTCGAGTCCTATTTCGTGACCACCATCCTTTACCTCGCCTTGGCGATCGCCCTGCGCTTCGTGCTGAAGATGGTCGGCAATCACATGTTCAAGAGGCGCAGCCATGCTTAGCTTCACCTTCTGGGACATCCTGTCCAACCTGCTGCTGGCGGCCCGCTGGACGGTCCTGCTCTCGCTGATCGCCTTCGTCTGCGGCGGCGTGGTCGGCCTCCTGGTCCTGCTGGCGCGCGTGTCCCGCTCGGCCGTGCTGCGCAAGCTGTCAGGCTATTACATCGAGGCCTTCCAGGGCACGCCGCTGCTGATGCAGCTTTTCCTGATCTTCTTCGGTTTGCCGTTGGTGGGCATCGAGGTGACGGCCTGGCTGGCGGCGGTTCTGGCGCTGACCCTGTTCACCAGTGCCTTCCTGGCGGAAATCTGGCGCGGCTGCGTCGAGGCGGTGCCGCGTGGGCAGTGGGAGGCCTCGGAAAGCCTGGGGATGACCTATTTCGAGCAGATGCGCCATGTGGTCCTGCCCCAGGCGCTGCGCATCTCGATCCCGCCGACCGTCGGCTTTTCGGTCCAGGTGATCAAGGGCACGGCGCTGACCTCGATCATCGGCTTCGTCGAGGTGACCCGGGCCGGCACCATGATCACCAATGCGACCTTCCAGCCTTTCCTCGTCTACGGTCTGGTCGCGCTCATCTATTTCGTCTTGTGCTTCCCGCTGTCGTTCTATGCGAAGCGGTTGGAAAGGAGGCTGCATGTCGCTCGTTAAGCTTCAGGGAATCCGCAAAAGCTACGGCAGCAATGAGGTCCTGAAAGGCATCGACCTGACGGTGAACGAGGGGCAGGTCGTGGCGCTGATCGGGCGCAGCGGCTCGGGCAAGAGCACCCTGCTGCGCACCATCAACGGCCTGGAAGAGATCAATGGCGGGGCGCTGGAAGTGGATGGCGAGATGCTGCGCCCCGGCCATACCAATCTGCGCGCATTGCGCATGAAGGTCGGCATGGTCTTCCAGCAGTTCAATCTGTTCCCGCATCTCTCGGCCATTGAGAACGTGATGCTGGCCCCGGTGGTGGTGAAGAAGCAGAACAAGGCCGAGGCCCGCGAGGTCGCTGCGGCCTGCCTGGCGAAGGTGGGGCTGGCCGACAAGGAGAAATCCTATCCCGACCAGCTTTCCGGCGGCCAGCAGCAGCGCGTCGCCATCGCCCGCGCCCTGGCCATGCAGCCCCGGGTGCTGCTCTGCGACGAGATCACCTCGGCGCTCGACCCCGAACTGGTCAATGAAGTGCTGAACGTGGTGCGCAAGCTGGCAGAAGAGGGCATGACCCTGATCCTGGTGACCCACGAGATGCGCTTCGCCCGCGATGTCTGCGACAATCTGGTCTTCATGCATGGCGGCAAGATCCGCGAACAGGGGGAGCCGGAACAATTGTTCGCGGCCCCCGCGACGGCGGAATTGTCGCAATTCGTCGGCAGTGTGGCCTTTCACTGAGAGGGCAGGTCCCGCTCCCGCGCCTGGCCGCCCTCCTGCACCAGGAAGCGCAGGGTATAATTGTCCAGCGAGCCGGGGATGGGCTGCGCGGGGTCGAGCTTCGCGGGGTCCTTCAGTGCGAAGCGGCGGCCCTGAAGCAGGGTGGCGAGGACCATGCTGCCCAGCATGGGCACCAGATTGCGGGCCGGGCAGATGCCCGATCCGCCGCTGAAGGGAATCAGCGGCCAGCCGCCTTCCCGTTGCCCCTGCAGCCACAGATCCGGGTAGAAGCGGTCGGCATAGGCAAGGTTCTGGTCGTCGCGGTGAAAGAAGGGAGCGAAGATCACGATGCTCGTGTCCTTCTCCATCTTTCCCATCGGCCAAAGGGTGTCCTGGCGGCTTTCGCGCAGCACCACCGGCGTGGTGGACCACAGCCGCAAGGATTCGAGGATGCAGGCGCGCAGGAAGGGCAGGTTCTTCTTGCCCTGCGACCACAATTCGGCGATTTCGCCATAGGCGCGTTCGCCTTGTTCGGGATGGGTGACGATCAGCGCCAGGGCCCGGATCGTCGCCATGCCGCCCGGATCGAAGGCGAACATCCAATGCGCGATCTGATGCGAGGGCGCGGTATCGGCGGTCTTGGGCGTCCTGGCGATGACGGCGGCCAGCGTCCCCGGCTCCGCCCGTTCAAGATACTCGTCCACGCGCTGGTGGAAGCTGTCGAGCACCTTGTCATGCCCGGGATGCATGAAGGCCCAGTTGGCCGCCCCGCGCAGCTTGGCCAGCATGTCGGTCAGGTCGTGATCGTCCCGCGCGCTGTCCCCCAGCACCACCCGGCGGACCATGGCGTACCAGGCCTGGGCGAACAGGTCCCAGGTCAGTTCCCCCTGGTCGCGCGCGGCCTCCAGCAGGACGGTCATCTCCTGCTCGACCACGGTGGCGAAATGGTCGGCAAGGGGGTGGACATCCTTCCGGGCCTCCAGCACCTCCTCGTTGAAGTTCTTCCGCTCGGTCCGCTTCGGCCCTTCGGAAATGAGCGAGGCCTTGGGTTCCAGATGCGCCAGCGCCGCGCGTTTCTCGGAACTGGCCGGGGAAAAGGGTTCGGGTGTTTCTTCCAGCACCCGATGTACATGTTCGGGCGAAAGGATCAGGGCATGGGTGCGCCCGGCCAGGCTCATCAGCAGCGGCCCTTCGCCGTATTTGGCGCGCAGCTTCTGCATCCGTCGGACCGCCCGGCGGTTCAGGTCCATGCGTTCGGCAAGCTTCGTCACCTTCGGGCGGCGGATGATGACGCCCTTGGAAAGCGTCGGAACGAAGATCTCGGCGAGGGCCGCAAGGGTGTCCCAGGCGCTGGCCTTGGGCAGCGTTTCCATGGTTCCGGCAGTCTCGTCAGCCATTCCCTGTCTCCAACTGTTCTCAGTCGTTAACAGGCCGGGCGAGAGAGCGTTCTGTGTTTCCGCTGGAAGGAGAGGTGGTATTTCCCGTGCCGGTTGCTGCTGCTCCTCCTGCCAAGAGGGCAGTCCGGCGAGAGGGCGGCGGCAGGGAGCGGACTCCCTGCCTGCCTTCGATTATTTCCCCGCTGGCAACATGCTGCCCGTCTTCTGGCAGCGCAGATGCCAGGAGAAGGCTTCCTCCAGAAGATGAGGGGTCTGGCCGCCACGCTGCAAGGCGGCGCGGTAGTAGTCCTGGGCCATGTCCCGATAGGTGGGATGGACGCAGTTGCGGATGATCGTCTGCGCCCGTTCCCGGGGGGCGAGGCCGCGCAGATCGGCAAGACCGGTCTCGGTCACGAGCACGTCCACGTCATGCTCGTTATGGTCCACATGGGTCACCATGGGGACGATGCTGGAGATTTTCCCATCCTTGGCCACCGACTTGGTGACGAAGACGGCCAAGTGGCTGTTGCGGGCGAAATCGCCCGAGCCGCCGATGCCGTTCATCATGTGGGTGCCGTTGACATGGGTGGAATTGACATTGCCGTAGATGTCGGCTTCCAGCGCGGTATTGATGCCGATGACGCCCAGGCGGCGGATCACCTCGGGGTGGTTGCTGATTTCCTGCGGGCGCAGGATCAGGCGGCTTTTATAGCGGCTGATATGAGGCAGCACCTCCGCCGCCTTCTGCGCCGACAGGGTGATGGAGGAGCCCGAGGCGAAGGCCAGCTTTCCCGCATCCATCAGGTCGAAGGTGCTGTCCTGCAGCACTTCGCTATACATGGTCAGGTCGTGGAAGGGGCTGTCGATCAGGCCGTGCAGCACCGCATTGGCGATGGTGCCGATGCCCGCCTGCAAGGGATTGAGCGAATATCCCAGTCGCCCCTTCTGCACTTCGTGTCCGAGGAATTCGATCAGGTGGCCGGCAATGGCGCGGGTGTCGTCGTCCGGCGGCAGGATGTTGGCGGCGCTGTCCTGTTTCTTGGTGACGACGATGGCGGCGATCTTCTGGGGATCGATGGGGATGTAGGGAATGCCCGCCCGGCTCTCCGGGGTCACCACCGGGATCGGCTCGCGATAGGGGCGGCGGGTCGGGATATAGATGTCGTGCAGCCCTTCCAGCTCGGGGGCCTGGCTGATGTTCAGCTCGACGATGACCTTTTCCGCCAGGATGGCGAAGGTCGCCGAATTGCCGACCGAGGTGGTGGGAATCAGGCCGCCGTCTTCGGTGATCGCGGTCGCCTCGATCACCGCCAGATCGACCGGTCCCATCTGGCGGGAACGCAGCAATTCCACCGTTTCGGAAAGATGCTGGTCGACGAAGGCGACCTCGCCCGCATTGATGGCCTTACGCAGCACCGGATCGGCCTGGAAGGGCAGGCGGCGCGCCAGCACGCCCGCTTCGGTCAAGGTACGGTCGACGTCATTGCCGAGCGACGCACCGGTCATCAGGGTGATCTTCAGATGTTCCGAGCGCGCCCGTTCGGCCAGGGCAAGGGGGACGGCCTTGGCATCGCCGGCACGGGTAAAACCGCTCATGCCGATGGTCATTCCGTCCTTGATCAGAAGTGCCGCTTCCTCGGGGGGCATGACCTTCCCCCATAGCGAGGCCAATCTGATGCGGTCACGATACATTACGAATCCTCCGGCTCCTGTATTTTTCCGGATGTTATCCTTTGCAGGGGAGAGGGAGTCCTTACCTTTCGTCATGCCGCTTATTAGCTGATTGCATAAGGACTCTTGGCTGCTATTATATAGGATCCTTGATCTCTGGGCGCGACAGTTCCTCGTCCGACGCCGCCAGGTCTTCCAGGATCGGACAATCGGGCCGGTCGTCGCCATGGCAGCAATCGGCAAGCTGCTGCAAGGTCTGCACCATGCCTTCCAGTTCGGCGATCTTGGCGCGCAATTCAGCGATATGCTCCAATGCTACCGCCTTGACCTCGGCGCTCGCGCGATCCCGGTCGCGCCACAGGGCCAGCAGATGCTGCATCTGCTCGACCGAGAAACCCAGCGAGCGGGCCCGCTTGATGAAGCGCAGCATGTGGATCTCGGTCGGGCCATAGACCCGATAGCCCGCTTCCGTCCTCACGGCGGCGGGGATCAGGCCGATGCTCTCGTAATAGCGGATCATCTTGGCCGAGATGCCGGTGGCGCGGGCGGCTTGACCGATATTCATGCCTCGGCTCCTTGCATGGGGGGCTGGAAGCGGCGCAGCCGCAGGGCGTTGCCCAGCACGAAGACGCTGGAAGCGGCCATGGCGGCGGCGGCCAGCATGGGCGACAGGGCCAGGCCCAGCACGGGATAGAGCAGCCCCGCAGCCACCGGGATCAGGCTGGCATTGTAGACGAAGGCCCAGAACAGGTTCTGGCGGATATTGGCCATGGTCGCCCGTGACAGCGCCACCGCATCGGGCACGCCGCGCAGGTCGCCCGACATCAGCACCACATCCGCGCTTTCGATGGCGACATCCGTGCCGGTGCCGATAGCGATGCCGACATCGGCCTGGGCAAGGGCCGGGGCGTCGTTGATGCCGTCGCCCACGAAGGCCACACCCTGGCCGCCGTCTTGCAGCGAAAGCACGGCCTCGGCCTTGCCTTCGGGCAGGACCTCCGCGCGCACCTCGTCGATGCCCAGAGTCCGGGCGATGGCCTCGGCGGTGCGGCGGTTGTCGCCGGTGATCATGGCGACGCGAAAGCCCTGTTCATGCAGCGCGGCGATGGCCGCAGGCGTCGAGGGCTTGATGGGATCGGCCACGGCGATGATGGCGGCCAGCCTGCCGTCGATGGCGGCATAAAGCGGACTCTTGCCCTCATCGGCCAAATGCCCGGCCTTTTCGGCGAAGGATGTCACGTCCAGCCCCAGCGAAGCCATGTAGCGGTCGGCGCCCACCTGGATCGTCTTGCCGTCAGCCTGGGCGCGGGCGCCGAAGCCGGGAACAGCCTCGAAGCCTTCCGCCCGGGGCAGGGACAGGCCCTGCTTGCGGGCCGCCTCGACGATGGCCTCGGCGATGGGATGTTCCGAACGATCTTCCACCGCCGCCACCAGGGCCAGCACCTCCTGGCGCGTGAAGCCTTCCGTCACCTCCAGGTCGGTCAGTTCGGGGCGCCCCTTGGTCAGGGTGCCGGTCTTGTCCAGCGCGATCACCCGGGCATCGCGCAGGCTTTGCAGGGCCTCGCCCTTGCGGAACAGCACGCCCATCTCGGCCGCCTTGCCGGTCCCCACCATGATCGAGGTGGGGGTGGCGAGCCCCATGGCGCAAGGACAGGCGATGATCAGCACGGCCACGGCCTTGACCAGGGCGAAGGTCAGCGCCGGTTCCGGACCGAAGATCAGCCAGATCAGGAAGGTCAGGGCGGCCACCGCCATCACGGCGGGAACGAACCAGGCGGTGACCTTGTCCACCAGGGCCTGGATCGGCAGTTTCGAGCCCTGGGCCGCCTCGACCATGCGGATGATCTGGGCCAGCATCGTCTCGCTGCCGACCTTGGTGGCGCGGACGCGCAAGCTGCCCGCCTTGTTGAGGGTGCCGCCGACGACCTCAGTGCCCGGTTCCTTGCGCACGGGGATGGGTTCGCCGGTGATCATGGATTCGTCGACGAAGGAAGCCCCGTCCTCGACCATGCCGTCCACTGGGATCTTCTCGCCCGGGCGCACCAGAACCTCGTCGCCCGGCAGGACCGCATCCACCGGCACTTCACGCTCGATGCCGTCGCGCAGGATACGGGCAGTCTTGGCCTGAAGGCCCATCAGGCGCTTGATGGCCTCCGAGGTGCGGCCCTTGGCCCGGGCCTCGAGATAGCGCCCCAGCAGGATCAGCGTGACGATGACCGCCGAAGCCTCGTAATAGACATGGACCGAGCCTGCGGGCAGCAGGAAGGGCAAGAAGGTGGCGACGACCGAATAACCGTAGGCCGCCGTGGTGCCGATCATCACCAGGGAGTTCATATCCGGCGACAGGCGCAGCAGGGCGGGCCAGCCCTTGGCATAGAAACGCCGCCCGGGACCGAACTGCACCAGGCTCGCCAGGATGAAGAAGACGATGAACAGCGTCTGGCTGCCGATGGTCGTTTCCAGCCAGTGATGCACGCCGGGAATGAAATGCCCGGCCATCTCGACCAGGAAGATGGGCAGGGTCAGGACCGAGGCCAGGATCAGGCTGCGGCGCAGGCCCGTCATCTCTTTCTCGCGCGCCGCGCGCTCATGGTCTGACCCGGCGGCGGCTTCCGGTCCGGCGGCGGGTTCGCGCACGTCATAGCCGGCGCGGCGGATGACCGCCTTGATCTCGCCGAGGCTGATCATAGACGGCAGGAAGCGCAGGCTGGCCTTCTCGGTGGCAAGGTTGACGCTGGCCGACAGGATGCCGGGCTGGCGGGTCAGCAGCTTCTCGATACGCGATACGCAGGAGGCGCAAGTCATGCCGTCGATGCCGAGATCGACGTTTTCCTCCACCGGATCGAAACCCGCCCGGCGGACGGCCTCCGAGACCGCCGCGGGATCGGCCCGTCCCGGCTCGAAGGTCACCAGGGCCTTTTCGCTGGCGAGATTGACCGCGACCTCGGCGACCCCCGGCACTTTGCGCAAGGCACGCTCCACCCGCCCGACGCAGGAGGCACAGGACATGCCGCCGATGCCGATGCTGAGGATGGGTTTGGGCCGGGACTGGACAACCTTGGTCATGGGGATACTCCCACCAGAACAACTGTCCCAAGCTATGCGCCTTCCAACCATGGGAAGGTCAACGAATATTTTCGAGGCCCCGGATACGAAAACGCCTGCTTGGGTTTCCCCAAGCAGGCGTCCGTCGGAAGGAGAATGCGACAGGAGATTACGGCGCTGCCGGTTCGGTGCCGTCCTCCTTGTCGTCGTCCGTGCGCTTGCGCAGCCGCGCCGCCCCGTCCTCGATCAGGCGGTAGAAGAGCGGCACGAAGAGCAGGGCCAGCGAGCTGGCGGCGATCATGCCGCCGACCACCACCGTGCCGATTTCCTGGCGGCTGACCGCCCCGGCGCCGGTGGCGAAGACCAGCGGCAGGGAGCCGATGATGAAGGTCAGGGCGGTCATCATGATCGCGCGGAAGCGCTGGCGGGCGGCCGCGCTGGCGGCTTGCGTCGCGGTCATGCCGGTGCGCTTGTTCTGGGCGGCGAACTCGACGATCAGGATCGCGTTCTTGGCGGCCAGGCCGATCAGCACCAGCAGCCCCACCTGGAAGTAGACGTCGTTGGGGAAGCCGCTGAGCCAGGTCGCCAGGGCCGCCCCCAGGATGGCGAAGGGAACCGCGCTCGCCACCGCCAGCGGCAGGGTCCAGCGTTCGTACTGTGCCGCCAGGATCAGGAAGACCATCAGCAGGCCCAGGCCGAAGGCGGTCGTGCCGGCACCGGCGGCGGCGTCCAGCTGGAAGGCTTCGCCGATCCAGCCGAGCACCGTCTCCTGTTCCGTACTCAGTTCCGCCACCACCTGTTCCAGGGCCGCCTTGGCCTGGCCGGAGGTGTAGCCGGGGGCCGGATCGGCCATGACCTTGGCCGCCGAGAACAGATTGTAGCGGTTGAAGATGTCGGCCCCGGCGGTGCGTTCGAGCGTGACAAGGGTGTCGAGCGGTACCAGGGCGCCGTCGGCGGCACGCACATAGACCCGCCGCAGGTCTTCCGGATTGCTGCGGAAATCGGCTTCGGATTGCAGGTTCACCTGCCACAGGCGGCCCTGGAAGGTGAAGTCGTTGACATAGAGCGAGCCGAAGGTGCTCTGCATCGCCTGATAGATCTGGTCGATCGGCACGCCCATGGCCTTGGCCTGTTCGCGGTCGACCGTGGCCTGGAAGCGGGGAATGGAGGTGTCCAGAGTTGCCTGGGCATTGACCAGTTCCGGACGGGCATTGGCGGCGGCCACCACGCGCTGGGCGATGGCGTTGATCTCCTGTTCGGTGACGTCGCCGCGGATCTGCAGATAGCCTTCCACGCCCCCGGTCAGGGACAGGCCCATGATCGGCGGCGGAACGAAGGCGAAGACATTGGCTTCCTGTATGCCGGCCCCCACGCCCATGATCTGCATGGCGATGGCGTTGGCGGCCTGTTCGGCGGCGCGGCGATCGCTCCAATCGGTCAGGTTGGCGAAGCCGACACCGGCATTGGTGCGCAGCGACGAGGTCAGGATGTCGAAGCCGGCGAAGGCGGTGAAGTCCTGGATCTCGTCCATCGCGACGAGCTGTTCGGCCAGGGCGTCGCGCACCGCTTCCGAACGGCTGAGGGAGGAAGCCGGCGGCAATTGCATGGCGACCAGCGCCACGCCCTGGTCTTCCTGCGGAACCAGGCCCGAGGGCAAACGGTCGAGCAGGAACAGTACGCCGCCAATGACGACGCCGAACAGCAGCACGCCGATCACGCTATGGCGCAGCAGCAGGTCGACAGTCTTGGAGAAGACGGAGGTTACGGCATCGAAGCCGCGGTTGAACAGGCGGAAGGGGGCCGAGGGCTCCTTCGTCTCCTTGTCCAGCAGCATGGCGCAGAGGGCTGGCGTCAAGGTCAGCGCCACCACGCCTGAAATGGTGACCGAGACGGCGATGGTCACCGCGAACTGGCGGTAGAGTTCGCCGCTCAGCCCTCCCAGGAAGGCCACCGGGGCGAACACCGCCACCAGGACCAGGGTCGAGGCGACGACGGCGCCCGAAACCTGCTGCATGGTGACGATGGCCCCCTCGCGGGCCTTCATTCCTTCCTCGTGCATCAGGCGTTCGACGTTCTCCATCACGATGATGGCGTTGTCGACCACGATGCCGATGGCCAGGACCAGGCCGAACAGGGTCAGCAGGTTCACCGAGAAGCCCAGCAATTGCATCCCGGCGAAGGTGCCGATCAGCGACACCGGAATCGCCGCCACGGGGATCAGCGTCGCCCGCAAATGCTGCAGGAACATGAAGGTGACGAGCACCACCAGGGCCACGGCGATCAGCAGGGTGATGACCACCTCGCGGATCGAGATGTCGATGAATTCGGTGGTGTCGTAGGGAATGGCGTATTCGATGCCGGGCGGGAAGCGCTGGGCCAGTTCCTCCAGCACCTCGCGCACCGCACGGGCGGTGTCCAGCGCATTGGCGCCGGGCTGGAGGTAGACGCCCATCGGCACCGCCGCTTCGCCGTTATAGGTGGCCGAGAAGGCATAGCTCAGGGCCCCCAGCTCGGCGCGGGCGACGTCGCCCAGCCGCAGCACATTCCCTTCCGGACCCGCACGCAGGATGATGTTCTCGAATTGCTCGGGCGTGCTCAGCTGGCCTTCGGTGGAGACCGAGAAGGTGAAGGCCTGGGTTTCCTGGGCCGGTTCGGCGCCGATGGCACCGGCGGCGAACTGGGCATTTTGCTCACGGATCGCGGCGGCGATATCGGCCGGCGTCAGGTCGTACTGGGCCAGCATGTCGGGCCGCATCCAGATGCGCATGGAATAATCCTGCGCACCGAACAGCGAGGCGTCGCCGACGCCCGGCAGGCGCACCAACTCGTCCAGAACGTTCAGCAGGGCGTAGTTGCTGAGGAACAGCGTGTCATACTGGCCGGTGGGCGAGGTCAGGACCGGCACCATCAGGATGTTGGTGGAGCGGGCCTCGACGCTGACGCCCTGGTCGCGCACCTGTTGCGGCAGGCGGGGCAGGGCGCGCTGGACGCGGTTGTTGACGTTGATCGCCGCCTGGTCCGGGTCAGTGCCGATCTCGAAGGACACGGTGATCTGCAGGTTTCCGGCATCGGTGCTGCTGGATTCCATATAGATCATGTTGTCGACGCCGTTGATCTCCTGTTCCAGCGGCGCGGCCACGGAATTCGCCAGTACCTGGGCGCTGGCGCCGGGGAACTGGGCGGTGACGACGATCTGCGGCGGCACCACGTCGGGATATTGCTCGACGGGCAGGACCCGTAGCGTGGCCAGACCGGCGATGACGATGATGATGGAAATGACCGACGCGAAGATCGGCCGGTCGATGAAGAACCGTCCCATCAGCCTGCTCCGCCTTGGGTCTCGGTGATGGCGACCGGTGCGCCGTCCTGCAGGGCGACCTGCCCGTTGATCACCAGCCGGTCACCATTCTGCAATCCTTCCAGGATGACCTGCCGGCCCTCGACGATGGGGCCCAGTGTGACGGGACGGGCCTGGGCGACATCCCCTTCGCCGATGACGAAGACGGCGGGACCGGTCGGCCCTTCGATCACGGCGGAGGGATCGATCAGGAAGGCTTCGGGAATCCGCTGGGTTTCGAGCTGGATGCGCACGAACTGGCCCGGCATCACCGCATGTTCGGGATTGGGGAAGACCGCGCGGGCCTGGATGGTGCCGGTGGTCGGATCGACGGTGCGGTTGGTGAAGTCCACCTGGCCGGGATGGGCGTGCGGATTGCCGTCGGGCAGGATCAGGGTCGCGGCCATGGGCTCGCTATCCTGGCTCCGGGAAGAAAGGGCCGGGGGCAGGGCGAAGCGCACATGGATCGGATCAAGCTGGGTGATGATGGTCAGCAGGCTGCCCGGCTCGACCAGGCTGCCTTCGGGCGTGGCTTCCAGGCCGGTCACGCCGGACAGGGGCGCTTCGACCTGGGTATAGCCGAGATCGAGGCGGGCCTGGGCGACACCGGCATCGGCCAGTCTGATGGCGGCTTCGGCCAGTTCGACGGCGGAACGGGCGCGGTCGAGTTCACGGGCGCTGGTGGTGTTGCGTTCGTACAATTCCGAGACGCGGTTCCATTCCCGCCGTGCCTGCTCGAGCTCGGCCTGCGCGCGCGCCCGCTCGGCTTCGGCCCGGTTGAGGGCGACTTCGAAGGGTTCGCGGTCGATGCGGAAGAGGGGGGTGCCTTGCTCGACGACCTGGCCTTCCGTGTAGAGGCGTTCGTCCAGGATGCCGCCGACTCGCGCGCGCACTTCCACGGCGCGGGCGCCATGGGCGCGTCCGGCGTAATTGTTGCGCACCAGGACCTCTTCGGCCTGGACGGTGGTGACGGTGACGGGCATGGCACGGGGGCCGCCGCCCATCGGGGCTTGGGCATTGCCGCCGCCATCATCGCCGCATCCGGCGAGGAGGATCGTCATGACCAATGCCCCTGCGGCGGCGCGGTATCCGGTGATGGAGGTTCTCATCGTTCTTCGCCTATCCTATGGCTGTAGCCCGCAAGTGTTCTTTCTCAACTTGGACTTGAAGGCAAGAGAAACAGTCAGTTTTTTCGCTGCTATCCCTGGGGGAGGCACCGTCAGTGATATGCCTGGAATTGGCCTGGCTGATCCGGTCCGTCTTGCCGTTCCTGGCCGCGCTTCGTCAGGGAAGGCGCGCCATGCCGTCTTCGTGGAAGGTTAGGGAATTCAAGGAACGAAGGAGGGATCATCATTCTGGGCTGTCCGGAGCAAAAAGAGAGAGGGCAGCAACAGCTTTTGCTTTTTGTCGCAATGCCGCATACATACATGCATGAATGTCAGTATGCAAGGCTGAGGGGAATGGGACGTAAGACCAAGGCGGAAGCTGCGGAAACGCGGGAAAGGATTCTGGAGGCCGCAGAACGTATTTTCTTCGAGAATGGCGTGATGCGCACCACCCTGGAACAGATCGCCAAGGAAGCCGGGGTGACGCGCGGTGCGATCTATTGGCATTTCAGCAACAAGCTGGAACTGTTCCAGGAATTGCATGAGCGGGTCCGGCTGCCGCAGGAGGAAATGTTCCAACGCGCCATCGCCGACCGTCATCCCGATCCTCTGCAATTGATGGAAGAGACGGTCTATTCCTGCCTGGACTTGCTGAGCAAGGACGAGCAGCGCCAGCGCATCTACACGATCCTGACCTGCCGCTGCGAATATGTCGGAGAGATGCTTTATGCCTTGGAGCGTCAGCGCGATGTGGACGAAGAGCTGCTGACCGACGTGAAGCAGGCCTTCCATCTGGCCCAGGAGCAGGGAATGTTGAGCCCGGCCTGGACGCCCGAAACGGCCAGCCGGGTATTTGTGTCCTTCATGTCCGGCCTGTTCTCGGACTGGCTGCGCTATGGGATGAATTTCGAGATCGTCCAGACGGGGCGTGCCTGCCTTGCAGATCTGTTCCGCTCTTTTCGCAGGGCTCCCGAGGCTGGAGACTCTTCACAAAGTCCCGTCCGGGATTAAATCGTCACCCTTCAAGGCACGGCGACAGATCGTGTGCCAGTCGAAGGAGTTATCATGGCCGAGAAGAAGACTGACCTGTTCGACCCGGTGAAACTGGGCCCCTTCACCTTGCGCAACCGCATTGCCATGGCTCCGCTGACGCGCAGCCGTGCCGGGAGCGATGGCGTGGTCACCGCGATGACGGCCGAATATTACGCCCAGCGCGCCTCGGCGGGGCTGATCATCAGTGAAGCCACCAATATTACCCAGCAAGGCCGCGGCTATGCCTACACGCCGGGTATCTACAGCGAGGAGCAGGTGGCGGCATGGCGGCAGGTGACCGATGCGGTCCATGCCAAGGGCGGCCTGATCTTCTGCCAGCTTTGGCATGTCGGGCGCATCTCCCATCCGTCGCTTCAGCCCGATGGCGCGCTGCCGGTGGCGCCCTCCGCCATCAAGCCCGAGGGCCAGGCCTTCACCGAGCAGGGCTTCCAGCCCCATGTGACGCCGCGCGCGCTGGAACTGGATGAAATTCCCGGCCTGATCCAGGATTACCGCCACGCCACCGAATGCGCCAAGCGCGCCGGGTTCGACGGCGTCGAGATTCACGCCGCCAACGGCTATCTGCTGGATCAGTTCCTGCGCGACAAGACCAACAAGCGCACCGACCGTTATGGCGGGTCCATCGAGAACCGCGTCCGGCTGATGCTCGAAGTCACCGAAGCCGTGATCGCCACCTGGAGCGCCGACCGCGTCGGCATCCGCCTTTCGCCGATCAGCCCGGCCAACGACATCGCCGACAGCAATCCCGAAGCCGTCTTCAGCTATGCGGTGGAGCAACTGAACCGCTTCGGCCTGTCCTATCTGCATGTGGTCGAGGGCGCGACCGGCGGTCCGCGCGAGGTCGAGAACGGCTTCGACCTGCAGAAACTGCGCAAGATCTTCAAGGGCCCGTATATGGCCAATAACGGCTACGACCTGACGCTGGCCGAGAAGGCACGGGCCGCCAACGAAGCCGATCTGATCGCCTTCGGCCGTCCCTTCATCGCCAATCCCGATCTGGTCGAGCGCCTGCAATCAGGGGCGCCCCTCAACGAGCCCGATCCCAAGACCTTCTATGGCGGCGGGGCGGAAGGATATATCGACTATCCCACCCTGGATCGCCAGGTGGCGGAATAAGGAAAAGAGGGCCGGAACAGCAATGTTCCGGCCCTTTCTTTTTCAGCGTCGGCTCAGGCGGATCGCCCGCATCAGCATGACCGTGCCCAGCAGGGGGAAGACCGCGATGGCGCCGAAGGTGGCGGAATAACTGCCCAGTAGTCCGAAGAGCAGGGCGAAGAGGGAAGGACCGACGACGACTCCGGCGAAGGTGAAGACCAGCGCGCCGCCGGTGGCGTTGCCGATATCGCCGCGCGGGCTGATGCGTGCGACCTCGGCCATGAAGACGCCGTTCCAGCCGATGGACGACATCCCGAAGGCGGCCAGCAGGGCGATCACGGCGATGGCCGGCCAGGAGGGGGCGATGGCCGTCGTCGCCAGCGAGGCGATGACGGACAAAAGGCCGATCCCGGCCAGCACCTTCAATCCCTCGCCCAGGCGGTCGGCCAGCAGGCCCCAGAAGATACGCGCCCCGGCCCCGCAGGCCTGGACGATGGCGGCGACGCCGCCGGCCATCACCAGCGACCAGCCCAGATCCTTGACCAGCAGGGTGACGGTGAAGGTCACCAGCGACAATTGCACCGCAGAGAAGCAGAAGCCCAGGACCGCCAGCGCCCGCAACCCGGGTTCGCGCCAGACGAGGCGCGGGCCTTGCAGCAGATTGGCGCGCAGGGGCGTCTCGGGCTGGCGGTCGTCGTCCCAGGACGGGCGCAGGGGAAGCAGAGAGACGGCCATCAGGCCATAGACCACTGCCAGGGCCAGCAGCGCGCCCTGCCATCCCAGCATTTCGGTCATCGTCGGCAGCAGCAACCCGGCCAGGATGCCGCCGATGGGCACGCCGGTCTGCTTCAGCGAGAAGACCAGGTTGCGCCGGTTCGGCGGGGTCATGCGGTGCAGCAGATGCGAGGCGGCGGGATTGGTCAGGCCGTAGCCGGCTCCGATGAGCACCGACGCCACCGCTGTCAGGACCAGACTGCCCGAGGCGACGCCAAGGCCGCCCAGCATTCCCAGAAGCAGCGCCGCCTGGCTGGTGGCGCAGGCGCCCCAGCGGCGCACGACCGTACCGGCAAAAGCCGAGACGAGGGCGGCGGCACCATAGATCAGGCTGACCTGGTATCCCACGGTCTCGGCACCGATCCCCAGGCTGGCGGCCACGTAAGGGGCGATCGTGGCCAGGGCCAGCACGATCAGCGTGGCCAGAACCTGTACCCCGGTGACGACGCCCAGGACCACCGGCAGTCCGCCGCGAGGCGTGACTTCATCTTGCCGGGTCTCAGCAGACGATGCCGAGGAAATTGGGACAGGTGGTTTCATTTTAACTCGGCAATCCGATCTTAACAGGCGAGTATACGCGGGAGAGGTGGGTGCCGGGGCAGGCTTGGTAGGGGGTCGCGCTTCCGCACATGCCTTCTTGCTCTTTGTGATTCAAGCCTAATTGCGCCAAGAGCGGGTTTGTGCGAGGGTCTTTGCCCTGTCGGGAGAGAGATCCAGGCAGTAACGCCCTGTTGAAGTGGCGGTCCAGGAACAAGGGATGAAATGAGCCGAAGAGTCCACGATTTTGTAGCTCAAGGCTACAATTCCACAAGCGGCATCATTGCCGACAAGAACCGGGTCATCCTTGAAGCCCTGCAGCAACGCATAGAAGGGCGGACGGAGACCCTGCGTGTCGTCGATCTTGGGGTCGGCGACGGCGCGCTGTTGAAAATGCTCGAAGACGGCCTGTCGCTGCCGTTGGAGATGACGGGGGTCGATGTTTCGCCCGCCATGCTCGGCGTGGCGCGAACACGGGTCAAGAATCTCCGCACCGTCCATGCTTCGGCCACCGAGGCGGCCTCGCACCTGCCGCATGGCTCCTTCGATCTGGTGCTGGCCCATTTCATCCTGGCCTATGTCAAGCGGCGGGAGCTTCTGAAACAGGCGAGGGCCTTGCTGGCGCCGGGTGGGGTGATGTCGTTGGTCACCTCGACCAACCATTCCGCCGCCGGCCTGCATGAACAGCTCGACCGCCTGTTCCGCCACAGCCCCAATCCGCTGCGCCGCTTCATCGCCAAGGCCATCGACAACGGCTTCGCCAAATCCGACGTGCCGGACAGCTTCGAGGACCTGCTGCCCGATTTCGAGGCCGCCGGACTGGATGTCATCAATCGCCAGACCCTGCGCTTCCCCTTGCATGTGGAAGGTCCCGCCGACGCCTATCGCCTCTGTATCGAGGAAGGCTGGGCGGCCAATATCCTGAGCGCGCCCATGGTGCCGGTCCATATCATGACCTCCGCCGCGCGCATGGGGCTGGAGATGTTCGAATATCCCTATATCTGCGTGCAGGTGGTCGAGGTCGTGGATCTGGTGGCGAAGCCCTAGACTCCGATCTGATCCCATTCGCGGCGGAACCAAGGCCTCCCTGGTTTGTTTCAAGGGCTGAAAAGCGATTGAAACGGGCCGGAGGGGCTGTGATGGGTAATCGTCCGGACGACAAGGTGGCGGTGGTGACCGGCGCCTCCAGCGGGATCGGCCGCGCCACTGCCAGGACCTTCGCCGAACAGGGCACTACCGTCATCCTGGCGGCTCGCCGCCGGGATGGGCTGGAGGAAGTCGCGGCGGAATGTCGTTCAGCCGGCGGCCGGGCCATGGTGGTGCCCACCGATGTCTGCGACGAACGCCAGATGCACAATCTGGCCCGCCGCACCGTCGAGGCGTGCGGGCGGATCGACGTCTGGGTCAACAACGCCGCCGTTTCCCTGTTCGGCCGCGTCGAGGAAGCGCCCAGCGAGGCCTGGGAACAGGTCGTCCGCACCAATCTCTTCGGCTATTACTACGGCGCCCGTGCCGTCATCCCCACTTTCCGCGAGCAGGGCCGGGGCACGCTGATCAACGTATCCTCGGTGGTCGGCTATGTCGCTCAGCCCTATACCAGCGCCTATTCCGCCAGCAAGTTCGCGATCCGCGGCCTTTCGGAAAGCCTGCGCCAGGAATTGATGGATGCGCCGGGCATCCGGGTCTGCACCGTGCTGCCCGCCACCATCGACACGCCGCTGTTCCAGCATGCCGCCAATTATACCGGCCGGGCCGTCAAGGCCATGAACCCGGTCTATCCGGCCCAGATGGTCGCCGATGCCATCGTCTCGGTGGCGCGCAAGCCCAAGCGCGAGGTCTTCGTCGGCTCCGTGGGGCGGATGCTGGCCTTGCAGCACGGCATGGCGCCGGGCATGACCGAGAAGATGATGGGCAAGATGGTCGAGCAGGATCACCTGGCCGACCAGCCCTCGTCCCGCACCGCTGGCAACCTTTCCGAACCCATGCAGCGCTGGAACGGCGTATCGGGCGGCTGGATCGCGCAGCAGAGCAAGGCGGGCGGCGGTTCCGGGGCCAAGACCGTCGCCGCCCTGCTGCTGGCGGTCGGAGTGCCGCTCGGCCTGTATGCCCTGACCCGGCAGAACCGGCATGTGTCGCAATCGGCGCACAGGCAGCGTTAGCGAGAAATTCAACCTTTGTCGTGACCATGGCAGGAGCAGCCTTGATGAGGAAGCCACCGCCGAACCATGTCGCCAATTTCGATTCCGCCGCGGCCTTCTTGCGGTCCACTGCGCATTTCCTGCAGGGGAAGGACTTTCCGGCCCTGGGGCTGTGGCCGGGATTGAAGGCCTTTACGCCGCTGGTCAACATGATGCCGCTCACCCCGCGCCAGATCTTTTACACCGTCGGCGGCTGGGGGGAGTCCCTGTTGCAGCGGAATATCGACAAGCTGCAAAGCGAGGATTTGGCACGCTGGGCGGTCTCGATGTATCCGCGCAAGCCGGTTCCCGCCGTCTTCATCGGCTCGTCCAATGGGGCTCTGACCCATCTTTGCGCCGCCCTGCGAGCCCCCTGGCTGCCGCAGACGCTCTTCGTGCCGGTCAGCCAGATCGGTGGCCATCCCGATGATTTCCAGCGCGGGCTGGACCTGGGTATCGAGGCCGGACGGCGCCTGCTCGAAAACAATCCCGATCTGCAGCTCCATCACATGCACGATCCCAACCAGGACCGGCTGATGCTGAGCATGATGACCTATTTCCGGGTCAAGCGGCGGAAACTGGGCGCGGCCTACGAGGATTATCTGCGTTCCGTCCTGCCGCCGGGCGGGACGATCGTGCTGGTGGAATGCGGCCAGCGCTGGCCGGTGATCCAGCTCGGGGAGCGGCATTACTTCCAGCCGGGGGCCGTGGGCGGCGCCTCGCCCGAGGAGTTTCTCCGGGGCGGCGAGCGGGTGGAGGACTTCCTGGCGCGCTACAACTCGCCCTACGAGACCTGGACCTCACCCGAACCGACCGGCGAGGCCCCTGAGGCGGAATGGGGCTTCGAGGAATCCCTGCGCGAGGATGTGGAACGTTTCGCCAGGCGCCACGGCTATCGCATCCTGCGGGTCAGCTATCCCGAGGCCGAGGATTTCAGTCCTTTCGTCGCCGACCTCTATGCCTGGTGGTATCGCCAGCGCAACATTCAGTCAAGTCGGCTGGTGGTGGAATCCTTCGTGCTGCACGAGCCCTGGTGGGTTCTGCGCACCGGGGCGGTTCCCTATTGGTGCGTCTTCAACACCGAGACATCGGTCCGGGCGCTGGATGGATTCCTGGATGAACGGAACTTCGACCACATCCACATGATGCTGTTCTCGAACGGCATCGAGGCGGTGGGGCAGGTGCCGATCGAGCGCTGGCGCGAAACCTTGGACCGCGCCCGCCGCGAGGGCAGTTTCCTGGGCGTGGACACCAGGGAATATCCCGCCGATTTCGCCAGTTTCTCGCGCTATCACCTGGCGATGAAGGATTTGCCGCCGCGTTATCCCATGCCGGGGCCGCTGACCCTGGAGCAACTGGCGGACTTCGTCGCGCAGTCGGAAGGACGCTACAAGACGCAATGGCACGGCCTGGTCGAGACCTATGGCGGTGCCCGGCAGCGGTCCTACCGGCTGGCGGCGGGTTGATAGGGGATGACGGCCCGCGCCCGCGGTGTCCGCGGCGCCGGCAGCATCGAGCGCGCGGCGAGGTTTTCCGCCATGACGCGGCAGAATTCCGCCACCTGGGCGGCCTCCACGTCGCCATGGTCCAGGGCGGTGGCCAGCATTTCCTCGGCCGCAGACTTCAAGCGGTCGGCCGAGAAGACGAAGCTCTTCAACTCAATGGCGTCTAGCATAAAGTCCTCCTTCCATTTCAAGGAGATGATACCAAGGGTTGCCAATTCCGTCTTGTGTCCAAATGGGGGCGAATTCGAGGCATTGGAAATATAAAAAGTGGTATATCCTTCTATTCCGTAAATAACACGGGGACAATTTTGGGCATTGCCGCTGTGTCCCCCGACACTGTTCCGGCCCTTCTGCCTCGACTTCCCTGGCGTGAGCGTGTTCCCGGTTTTGTAAGGGTGCAAAGAATGTCGGGTGGCAGGTATTGCCCCGTGACTTTCCTTTTTTGCAGCTCTTCTAAAAATCGGTGCCGTGAGAATTGGTGAATCCCTTTTTCTTTCTACGTCAGGAAAGGGAGTGGAGGCGGAACTTCTATTCCGGGTAGAGGATCGAGACTGCTGATTGAGGACGCCTCCCTTGGCTTCATGGCCGGGTGCGGACGGAACGCCCTGAAGGACAGTGCTTCGGGACCCTGGACCATCCCTCGGGGCTCGTTTCCGTGGAGAGTCGGGGCGGAACAAAGGGATTGAGGCATGCGTTCGTCTGGTGAGGCAAGCCTAAGCCAAGTGGAGCAGCAATGACGGCACCCGAAGAAAAGCGGCGCGCCTGGGGCGCCGAGAACCAAAGTCGGCAACGGGGAGGACGGCCTCGTAACGAAGCGGCGGAGGCGGCAAGACGTTTGCCCGCCGATGCCATGGTGATCGTGCCGCTGCGCGATATCGTGCTGTTCCCCGGCATCGTCGCCCCCATCACCGTCGGCCGCCGGCGTTCGGTCGCGGCGGCGGAAGCGGCGGCCGGGGGCGAGCGCTGCATCGGCGCGGTCTGCCAGCGCCAGCCCGAGACTGACGATCCCACCGGCAGGGACGACCTGTTCCAGGTCGGCACCATCGCCGAGGTCCTGCGCACGGCCGCGGGCGAGGACGGCATCTGGCATGTCGTCTGCCAGGGCGAGGCGCGGTTCCGCGTCATCGAGTGGCTGGAGGGTTATCCCTTCATGGCTGCCCGCATCCAGCGCATCGACGAGCCCGAGAGCAATCAGCCCGAGATCGAGGCGCGGCTGCGCCATCTCAAGGAGCAGGCCCTGGAAGCCCTGGAGCTGCTGCCCGACGTGCCCCAGGAACTGGTGACGGCGGTGCAGAACATCGAATCCGCCTCGCTGCTGGCCGACATGGCCGCCAGCTATCTGGACCTCAAGGCGACGGAAAAGCAGGAAGTGCTGGAATGTTTCGACATTCGCCAGCGCCTGGACAAGGTGTCCAGCCTGCTCGGCCATCGCATCGAGGTGCTGCGCATCTCGCGCGAGATCGGCCAGGATGCGCGCAAGGCCATGGAACAGCGCCAGCGCGAATTCATCCTGCGCGAGCAATTGCAGGCGATCCAGCGCAAGCTGGGGGAAGAGGACGGCCGCGCCGCCGAGATCGACGAACTGTCCCAGGCCATCGCCAAGGCTGGCATGCCCGAGGAGGTCGAGGTCCAGGCGCGCAAGGAATTGCGCCGCCTCGAACAGATGCCCGAGACTTCGGCCGAGCATTCCATGATCCGCACCTATCTGGACTGGATGATCTCGCTGCCCTGGTCCAAGCTGAGCGACAGCCAGATCGACATCCCGGAAGCCCGGCGCATCCTCGAGGAAGAGCATTACGGCCTGGACAAGATCAAGCGCCGCATCCTCGAATTCCTGGCCGTGCGCAAGCTCAATCCCGAGGGCAAGAGCCCCATCCTGTGCTTCGTCGGCCCGCCCGGCGTGGGCAAGACCTCGCTGGGGCAGAGCATCGCGCGGGCGACGGGGCGGGAATTCGTGCGCGTGGCCCTGGGCGGCGTGCATGACGAGGCGGAGATCCGTGGCCACCGGCGCACCTATGTTGGTGCCATGCCGGGCAACATCATCCAGGCGCTGCGCAAGGCGGGCACGCGCAATTGCGTGCTGATGCTCGACGAGATCGACAAATTGGGGGCGGGCGGCTTCCACGGCGATCCGTCCGCCGCTTTCCTGGAAGTGCTGGACCCCGAGCAGAACCACACCTTCCGCGACAACTACCTGGGCGTGCCCTTCGACCTCAGCAAGGTGATGTTCATCTGTACGGCCAATGTGCTGGAAGGCATTCCCGGTCCCTTGCGCGACCGCGTCGAGATCATCTCTCTGGTCAGTTATACCGAGAAGGAAAAGCTGGAAATCGCCAAGCGCTACCTGCTGGCCCGGCAGATGAAGAATAACGGCCTGACGCCCGAGCAGGTGGAGGTGACGGACGAGGCCCTGCGCGCCCTGATCCGTTATTACACCCGTGAGGCCGGGGTGCGCGGGCTGGAGCGCAATATCGGGGCGGTGCTGCGCCGCATCGCCATGCAGGTGGCCGAGGGCCGCACCGATAAGGCGGTGATCCGCGAGGAAGACCTGCACGATATCGTCGGACCGCGCAAATTCGAGAACGAGATGGCCATGCGGACCTCGGTGCCCGGCGTGGTGACGGGGCTGGCCTGGACGCCGGTCGGCGGCGATATCCTGTTCATCGAGGCCACCCGCATGCCCGGTTCCGGCAAGCTGATCCTGACCGGCCAATTGGGCGACGTGATGCGCGAAAGCGCGCAGGCGGCCCTCAGCCTGGTCAAGTCGCGGGCGAAAAGCCTGGGGCTGGAGAGCGAGGCGTTCGACAAGAGCGACATCCATATCCACTGCCCGGCGGGCGCGATCCCCAAGGACGGCCCCTCGGCCGGTGTCGCCATGTTCACCGCCCTGGTCTCGGCCTTCACAGGGCGCTGCCTGCGCAGCGACACGGCGATGACCGGCGAGATCAGCCTGCGCGGCCTCGTCCTGCCGGTGGGCGGCATCAAGGAAAAATCGGTGGCCGCCGCCACCGCCGGGATCACCCGCGTCCTGATGCCCAAGCGCAACGAGAAGGATTGGGAGGACATCCCCGAGGATGCCCGCGACCGGCTCGATTTCGTCTGGGTGGAATCGGTGGACGAATTACTGACGCAGGCTTTCGACGCGCCGGTGGACCGGCTGCACAATTAGCTGTCGGCCGATTCCGGAGAGAGGGCGGTTTCCCATCAGGGGAGCCGCTCTTCTGCGATGACACTCCGCCGCAGGATGGAAGGAGGCCATGAAGTCCCCCCAGGACATGCGATACGACCATTTCCGGCAGCTTTATTTCGAGGAAAGATCGCGCCGGGAATCCATCCGCAGCAGTATTTCCACGCCGGTCGCCGCCATTTCCTTCGCCGTTTTCGCCCTGGGCAATCTCGCCCGCGATTTCGACTTCGCCCGCTGGAACGAGCCGGTGGCGCTGGGGATCATCTTCCTTGCCGTCGCTGCCACTCTTTCCCTGCTGGGGGCCGTCTATCAGGCGGTCATGGTCGAGTGGCTGTTCCTGCATCACGAGACGCCGCCGCTCGATGAATTGCTGAGGGCCGAGGCGCTGCTCCGGGAGAGAACCGGGGACGAGCGGCTTTCCGAGCAGATGGCCGACCTGATGATCGCCAGCTATTCCATCGCCTATGAACAGCATCTCGGCGGCAATACCCTGAGCGCGCGAAGCCGCACGCGCGCCTTGCGCTTCGTGCTGGCGGCCCTGTTTTCGCTTGCCCTGGCCTTCCTGCTGCTGCCGATCCACTTGGCCGGAGGATGACATGCGCTGGCTCGACCGGATACTGACGCGCGGGCGTCATCACCGCGAGCTTTCGGCGATCGCGCGCCGCAGGCTCTTGTTGGCCTGCCGCGAATTGTCGGATCAGGAACGGACGGTGCGCGAAGAAATGGGACTGGCGGTGTCCCCGCGTCTGTCCCTGATCGACGAAGAGATGGGGGTGGTCATCAGTCCGCAGATGCGTGAGGAGATCACGCAAGACTGATCATGCCGCCTTCCGGGCGTTGCCCCCGAAAGGCGGTTTCCGAAGGCCCGGGATCAGGCCGCTTCGCCGCCTTGTTCCGCTTGGGGCAGGTCGCGCAGCAGGCTGCGCCACTCGTAATAGGGCGCGATCCAGTAGCGGGCCCGGGGGCCGTAGGCTTCCTTGAAATTGGCGACCGCCGTGCTGGCCATGTCCAGCGACATCGGGGCGCCGTTGCTGGTGCCACCGCCGGGCGTGCGATAGCAGACGGTGTAACCGATCACGGGAACGTCGACCGCATCTCCGAATTGGGCGAGCAGGTTAGGCATCGCGATCTCCATCGGCAAGAGGGAGGTTCAAGGCAGTCAGTCTACCCACAAGGGGGTAAATAAATTCCGAAGAGCGGGTCATGCGGGAACCGGCTCCTTCGGGGCGGCAGGCTCGGCGGCCTGGCGCACTGCTTCCATGCGGCGGGCGGCCTTCACGGCGCGGATCGAACAGCGGCGCAGGCGGTCGATCCGGTGCAGCAGGCGGTCCATGCGCGTGACCGAGATCTCGCCGACGGCGCCGCGATGCAGCAGCAGGGCCTTCAGGGATTGGTAGGCGTCCTCGATTTCCTGTTCCTGACGGCGGCTGGCATCGGGGTCGAGGACGGAGGGTTCCGTCCCCTTGCCCAGGGCGCCGTCCAGGCAGGCGAGGATGCGGGCGCGGTAGTCGCGCAGGGCCGGGGCCAGTGGCGGGAAGTCCTTCTCGCCCAGGAAATCCTCGTCCTCGGCCACGATCTCGGTGGCGATATCGGCGATTTCCTCGACATGCTGGGTCGCTCGCAGCACATGCTCCAGCGCGCCCGCGACGGGGGCGGGCAGGGCGGTGCGCGACAGGGCGTTGGTGAACTCGCCGATATTGTCGGTCAGGATGTCCACCGCCATGCGGCGGGCGCGGATGCGGGCAGGCGGGGCGCGCCTTTCCAGGGCGTCGCGGACGCTCGACGCGGCCATGTCCGCCACCCGGCGCAGTTCCAGCAGCAGGCCGTTCAGGGCCAGGACCGGAACGGGCAGCAGGGTCTTGTCCAGGTGGCGCGGCTTGACCTCGTTCTCCTCGGAGGAGACGAAGCAGGTGGACAGGAAGGCGACCATCCTGCCCGCCAAGGGCCAGATCAGCAGGACGCCCAGGCAGTTGAACAGGGTATGGAACAGCGCCAGGGTCGTCGCCGGGTTCTGTTCCAGCTCCATGACGTCCCGCACCCATTCCACGGCCCCCAGCACCCAGGGCAGGATCAGCAGGGCCACGCTGCCGGTCAGCAGGTTGAAGACGACATGGCTGGCGGCCACGCGCTTGGCATTGGGCGTGGCGCCGATGACGGACAGGACGGCGGTCGAGGTGGTGCCCAGATTGGCGCCGATGACCACGGCGGCGGCCTGTTCAAGGGGGATCAGTCCCCCGGCGGTGGCGGTCAGGGTGATGGCGATGGCGGCGGCGGATGCCTGCATCAGCAGCGTCAGGGTGAAGCCGATGACGACGAATAGCACGTCCGACAGCCAGCCATGGCCGGCAAAGGCGCCGAGGTCGAGATCGGTCCCCAGCGACTGGAAGCCGCTGCCCAGGACGTCGATGCCCAGGAACAGGATGCCGAAGCCGGCGACGGCCTGCCCCAGGGCGCCGCGCCGCGTGCCCGCCCCGGTCAGGCGCAGGATCATGCCGATGCCGATGGCGGGCAGGGCGAAGGCGTCGATCTTGATCTTGAAGCCGATCAGCGCCACCAGCCAGCCCGTGAAGGTGGTGCCGACATTGCTGCCGAAGACCACCCAGATGGATTGCGACAGGCTGAGCAGCCCGGCATTGACGAAGCCGATGGCGGCGACCGTGACGGCGCTTGAGGATTGCACGGCGGCGGTGAGGACGGCCCCGGCGACGAGGCCGCGGGCAGGGCTGCGCGTCCAACTGGCGAGGACGTCGCGCAGCTTGTCCCCGGCGGCCAGCTTCAGCCCTTCGGTCATCAGCCACATGCCCAGCAGGAACAGACCGACACCGCCCAGGATTGCCGTCGCCATCGCCGCCATGGACATGGATGTGGCCTATTCCACGAGGGCGCGTTTCAAGCGGCGGAGCAACAGGTCGCGCTGGCGGTCGTCGGCGGTGTCCTGCAGCCGCTGCTGCAGGTCCAGCAGGAAGGCGGCGTAATCGTTGTGCCAGTCCAGCGGCTGCACCACCGCCTTGCCGCGGACCGCCTGGCGGTGATGGCGCAGGCGGCCTTGCAGGGTCAGGTCGATGCGCTCGCCCAATTCCGGCGTCACGATCAGTTCCGGGTCGAGCCCCATCTCGATAATGCCCTGGCGCAGGCTTTCCATCGAATGCGGTTCGCCATGGCACAGGAAGAGGGCCCGGCGCACCGGCAGGCGGGCCTTCAGCCAGGCCAGCAATTCGCCCCGGTCGGCATGGCCGGAATAGGCTTCGATCTTGCGGATGCGGGCGGCGACGGTGATTTCCTGGCCCATCATGCGCACCTGCTTGACGCCGCTTTCCAGCAAGGCGCCCAGCGTGCCCGGCGCCTGATAGCCGACCAGCAGCACCGTGGCTTCGGGCCGCCACAGATTGTTCTGCAGATGGAAGCGGATGCGTCCGGCATCGCACATGCCGCTGGCCGAGAGGATGATGGAGCCGCTGACATGGTTCAGGCGCTTGCTGTGCTCGACATCCTCGATGAAATGAACGTTGGGGCGGCGGAAGGGCTCGGGCTGGTCCCCGGCGCCCAGTTCCCGGGCATGCTTGGTGAAGACTTCGGTGGCGCGGATGGCGAGCGGCGAGTCCAGGAAGACCTGGGTGACGGGGATCTCCCCGGCATCGAACAGCGCGCCGAGATCGGCCAGCAATTCCTGGGTGCGCTCGACGGCGAAGACCGGAATGATCAGGTTGCCGCGCGCCTTCAGGGCGGCCAGCACCTCCTCGCGCAGGATGGCCCGGCGCTTTTCCACGTCCACCGGCGGCCGCTCGCGGTCGCCATAGGTGCTTTCCATGACCAGGAAGTCCACGCCCGCCGGGCCTTCCGGCGGAGCATGGAAGGCGCTGCCGTCGCGGCCGATATCGCCCGAGAAGAACAGCCGATGCACGGGATGCTGACGGTCGCCCGTCTCGACCTCGATCTCGATGGAAGAGGCGCCGAGGATATGGCCGGCATTCCAGAAGCGGGCGCGCAGGCCGGGCTGCACGGCGATCCATTCATTCTGCGCCACGCCGTCGATGCGGCCCAAAGCCTCCTCGGCATCGGCCTTGGTGTAGATGGGGCTGACGGCGGCCCGTCCGCGCTGGGCATTGCGCCGGTTCAGCCGCTCGACCTCCATTTCCTGGATATAGCCGCTGTCGGGCAGCATGTAGGTCAGCAGATCGCGCGAGCTTTCCGAGGTCAGAACGCGCCCCTTGAATCCCTTGCGGCAGAGCTTGGGGATCAGGCCGGAATGGTCGATATGGGCATGGGTCACCAGCACCGCGTCGATCTCGCCGGGATCGAAGGGGAAAGTGCCGTAATTCAGCTCGCGCAGGGTCTTCGAGCCTTGGAACAGGCCGCAATCCACCAGCACGTTGCCCTTGGGATGGCGGATCAGGGTGCAGGAGCCGGTGACGGTCTGCGCCGCACCATGGAATTCCAGGCTGATCGTCATGCTTGCCTCTCTCCGCTCCTGCCCAAAAGGGATATGTTTTCCTATAAAACACACAAAAGTGGTAGGGGTGCAAGGGGAGCAGGCACGCAGGGGCTGTAACATTTCCAGGAAAAACGGATGAGAGGTGGAGTGTTAAGGAATCCGCATTATCATCCTGCCGCTGATTTCTTTGGAACGCGCGCGGGGAGTGGTTGCGGAAAATGAGTCGTTCGATTTGCGGTATCGCCTGCGGTCTGGCCGTCGTCCTGGCCGCTTGCGCCTCCTCGCCCCTGGCCACCGCGCAGGACGGGCAGGAGTCCTTTGCGTCCTGCAAGGCCCGCCTCGCCGAGCGCGCGGTCAATGACGGCGTGCCGCAAGCCGTGGTCAGCCGTGCCTTCACCGGCCTGCTGCCCGACGAGGCGGTGTTGCAGATGGACCGCCGCCAGCCGGAATTCGTCCAGACCTTCTGGCAATATCTCGACCGCCGCGTCACGCCCCAACGCATCGAGAAGGGCCGCCAGCTCCTGGCCCAGCATCGTCCGCTGCTCGACCGCGTCGCCGCGGAGCATGGCGTGCAGCCGGAAATCCTGGTGTCCTTCTGGGCGCATGAAAGCGCCTTCGGCGAGCATACCGGCGACAAGCAGGTGGTCCGTTCGCTGGTGACGCTGGCCTGCGACGACCGCCGCCCCGAATTCTTCGCCCGTGAAACCGTCCATGCCCTGCATATCCTGGCCGAAGGGGCGATCCCGGCGGAACGCATGGCCGGGTCCTGGGCCGGGGCGATGGGGCAGACCCAGTTCATGCCCTCGACCTTCCGTCAATGGGCGGTGGACGGCGACGGCGACGGGCGCCGCGACCTGTGGGGCAGCCTGCCCGACGTCTTCATGTCCTCGGGCAATTACCTGCGCAATATCGGCTGGCGGGCCGGACAGCCCTGGGGACAGGAAGTCATCCTGCCGCCGGACTTCGACCTGTCCCAGGCGTCGCTGAACAACCGCCGTTCCCCGGCGGAATGGGAGGCATTGGGCATTCGTCCCGCCGCGGGCGGGGCCCTGGCCGACGAGCCCTGGGCGGCGATCATCCTGCCCCAGGGCGTCCACGGCCCGGCCTTCGCCCTCTATCCTAATTTCGACGTGATCCTGAAGTGGAACCGCTCGGTCAATTATGCCGTGGCGGTGGGCGTTCTGGCCGATCGTCTGGCCGGTGGCGGTCCGCTGGTGGCGGTACCGCCGCCGGGATCGGAACCCCTGCGGGTCGAGGACGTGGTGGAAATCCAGTCCCGCCTCAACGAATTGGGCTTCGAGGCGGGACCGGCGGACGGCATGCCGGGGCTGATGACCCAGGGGGCCATCCGCGCCTGGCAGGCCAGCATCGGGCTTCCGGCGGACGGTTATCCCGACCGCTCGGTGCTTGAACGCCTGCGTCAGTCCTCGCCCAAGGACTTGGACGCCAATTCGTAGACGTCCCGCGACAGGCCCGGCTTGGCCAGGATGCGCCGCAATTGCTCGCGCATCAGGTGCTGCCGGGCCTGGTCGAAGCGGCGCCAGCGGCCCAGCGGCGCCACCAGCCTCGCCGCGACCTGGGGATTCAGCCCGTCCAGGTCGATGATGCGGTCGGCCAGGAAGGCATAGCCCGAGCCGTCCGGGGCGTGGAAGCAGACCGGATTGCCGTTGGCGAAGGAGCCGATCAGGGCGCGCACCTTGTTGGGGTTGCGTATCGAGAAGGCGGGATGGTTCATCAGCCCGCGCACCGTGTCCAGCGTATCGGGCAAGGGCGCCATGGCCTGAAGCCCCAGCCATTTATCAATGACCAGCGGATTGTCGCTGAAGCGGACATAGAAGTCGTCCAGCGCCTGGTCGCGGGCGGTGGTCGCCGAATCGTTGAGCGCCCAGAGTGCCGCCATGCGGTCGGTCATGTTGTCGGCGCCGTTATATTGCGACACCACCAGATCGAGCATGGCCGGATCGCTGAGCAGGGCGAGATAGGACAGGGCGGCATTCTTCAGCGCGCGCCGCCCGGCCGAGGCGGCATCGGGGGAATAAGGCTCGTTCGACTGGTTGGCGTGATAGACCTCCAGCAGGCGTCCCTTCAGGCGCTGGGCGATGGAACGCCGCAGGGCCTCGCGCGCCTGATGGATGGCGTCGATGTCGATCACCTCCATCTGCTCGGCCAGGAAATCCTCGCTCGGCAGATGCATCATCTGGGCGACGAAGGCCTTGTCCAATCCGGCATCGTCCAGGCTTTGCAGCAGGGCATCGGCGAAAGCCGGGTCCGGCGGGGCGAATTCGCCATTGCGCAAGGATGCGACCGTACCCAGCAGCAGCTTGACGGCATATTGCTGTCCGGCCTCCCAGCGGGCGAAGGGATCGGTGTCATTGCCCATCAGGAAACGCAATTCCTCGTCCGACCGCTCGACGCGCAGGGTCACCGGCGCCGAGAAATGGCGGTTGAGCGAGGGAATGGGCGCCTCGGGCAGATCGACGAAGCGGAAGTTGCGGTTCCTGGCGTTCAGGCGCAGGACACGCGTTCCGGCCTGCGCCTCGCTTTCGCCCTCCAGCCTGGTGGCCATGTCGCGGCCTTGGGAATCCAGCAGGCCGATGGAGAGGGGAATGTCCAGTTCCGCCGGGAAGCGCTGCTCCAGCGTCAGTTCCAGGGCCTTCGCCGCCTCGTCCCAATGGCGTTTGACGATCACTTCCGGCGTGCCCGCCTCGGTGTACCAGCGGAAGAATTGCGACAGGTCCACGCCATTGGCATCGGCCATGGCGGCGACGAAATCCTCGCAGGTCACGGCCTGTCCGTCATGGCGCTGGAAATACAGGTCCATGCCCTTGCGGAAGCCCTCGCGTCCCAGGATGGTCTGCAGCATGCCGATCACCTGGCCGCCCTTCTCGTAGACGGTGGCGGTATAGAAGTTGTTGATCTCGATATAGGAATCCGGCCGCACCGGGTGCTTCAGCGGCCCCGCATCCTCGACGAACTGGCGGGCGCGCAGGTTGCGGACGGTCTGGATGCGCTTGACAGGGCGCGAGCGCTGGTCGGACGAGAATTCCTCGTCGCGGAAGACAGTCAGGCCTTCCTTCAGCGAAAGCTGGAACCAGTCGCGGCAGGTGACGCGGTTGCCGGTCCAGTTGTGGAAGTATTCGTGGGCGACGATGCCTTCGATCAGTTCGTAATCCTGGTCGGTGGCGGTCTGCGGGTCGGCCAGGATGTACTTGTCGTTGAAGACGTTCAGGCTCTTGTTTTCCATCGCGCCCATGTTGAAGTCGGACACGGCGACGATGTTGAAGACGTCCAGGTCGTATTCCAGGCCGAAGCGTTCCTCGTCCCAGCGCATGGCGCGCTTCAGGCTGTCCATGGCATAGCCGCAGCGGTCTTCGTTGCCGTGCTCGACCCAGATGCGCAGCGCGACCTCGCGGCCCGAGGCGGTGACGAAGCGGTCTTCCACCAGCGCCAGGTCGCCGGCCACCAGGGCGAACAGATAGGACGGCTTGGGGAAGGGGTCGTGCCAGACGGCGAAATGCCGGCCGTCCTCCAATTCTCCCTGTTCGACCAGATTGCCGTTGGACAGCAGTACCGGCAGGCTGCGCGAGGCGCGGATGGTGACGGTATAGACGGCCATCACGTCGGGGCGGTCGGGGAAGAAGGTGATGCGGCGGAAGCCTTCGGCCTCGCATTGGGTGCAGAAGGTGCCGTTGGAGACGTAAAGCCCCGACAGCTTGGTATTGCTGCGGGGCGAGATTTCCGTCTCCACCTCCAGGGTGAAGCTGGCGGGCGGATGCGGAATCACCAGCCTGCAGCCATGCTGGACGGAATATTCGTCCTCGGCCAGCTTGCGTCCATCCAGGGAGATGGCAACCAGCTTCAGTTCGTCGCCGTCCAGGACCAGCGGCGCGTCGCCCTCGGTGCGGCGCACCAGGCGCAAGGCCGATTTGACCCGGGTGGCGTCGGGCACCAGGTCGAAGGTCAGGTCAACGGTCTCAACATCGTAATCGGGCCGACGGTAATCCTGGAGTCGGATGGCCCTGGGCTGTTCGGTCATCTGCCATTCCCCTTGTAGATGCCCCATATGTTGCCGCGCGGCAGGCCCGCGTCAACTGGCGATCTGCCGCAGCAGGACGTCTTCCCTGCCTACTGCGCGGCCAACTTCTCTCGTTCCAGCCGATGCAGGGTGACATCCTCGCCCAGGCGCGACGCGGCAAGGTCCGCGAGATGGGGATGGTGGGTGAAGAACAGCACCTGCACCCGCTTCGACAGGTCGCGCAGAACCCCCAAGGCCGCCAGGGCGCGTTCGTCGTCGAAGGTGATCAGCAGGTCGTCGGCGACGAAGGGCAGGGGTTCGGCGGCTTCGGCATAGCGTTCGATGGCGGCCAAGCGCAGCGCCAGGAAAAGCTGGTCGCGGCTGCCTTCGCTCATGCCTTCCACCGGGACTTGGCCACCGCTGGGGCGCTTGCCGGTCAGGACGGGCTGGTCGCGTTCGTCGTAATCCACCGACAATCCCGCGAAGCTGTCGCCGGTCAGGCGCCGGAAGATGTCTCCGGCGCGGGCCAGAAGCGGCCCCTGCTGTTCCTGGCGATAGCTTTCGATGGCCCGGCGCAGCAGGTAGGAGGCGGCGGTCAGGCGGCCATAGCGGCGGGCGACGTCGCGCATTTCGGCCACGGCTTCCTGAAGCTGCTGGGCGGCATCGGCGGCCCGGCAATTGGCGCGCATCTCTTCTTCCTGGTGGCGCAGGGTGGTCAAGGCACCCGCGGCCTCGGCGCGATCCTCCGACGCCTGCTGGACGGCGGCGGCGAGATCGCGGATTTCAGCCGCCAGGGCGTCGGGGTCTGCCTCGGCGGCTTCGGCGCGCAGGTCTTCCAGGCTGTGGCCGTCCCCGGATTGCAGGATCTGGCGGATCAGGGCCTCGCGCCGTTCCTCCAGAAGGCGGCGCTTCTCGGCGGTTTCGATGGCGGCGGGAAGCTCTTCGAGCGCAGCACAGCCGGCGGCGCGGCACAGCCCGTCCAGTTCGGCCCGGGCCTCGGCGAATTGCGCCTGCGCCTTGCGGATTTCCTCCTGCACCTCCTGCCGACGGGTCGCCAAGCCCTGGCGGCGGCGGGTATCGGCTTTGGCCTTTTGCAGGCGGTCGAAGGCCTCGGCGCAGGCCGTGGCGGCGTCTCCGCCGAATTCCGGCAGCAAGTCGGCGACATCCCGGCAGAAGCGGGCGTGATTGTCGCCGATGGCCCCGATGCGGTGATCCAGGTCGGCGATCTGGCCCAGCAGGCGGTCGATTTCCTCGGTCAGCCCCAGGGCTTCTTCCACGGCGGCGGGTTCGGCATCCGGACGTTGGCCCAGGGTGGAGATACGTTCCTGCCAGCGGTTGCGCCAATCCTGCAAAGCCTGGAGGCAGGCTTGATCGCGGCGGCGCGCTTCGTCCAGGGCAAGGCGGCGCTCGTCCAGCTTTTCCCTGGCCTGACGGCGGCGGTTCTCGGAGTCCGTCAGCTTGCGCAGCAGGCTTTCCGCCCGGGCCACCAGCACTGCCAGGCTTTCGTTTTCCGCCGCCGGGGAGGAACCGGCGGCGGCCAGGGCCGCGCCGAGCTGGGCGATGGATTCGGCGATCTCGGCGCGCAGGGCGCGGCTTTCGGCATCGGCGGCCTTCAGCGTCTCGCGGCGGCGCAGGATGTCGGCGCGGCGGGCCAGCCAGTTGGTCATCTCGCGCGGACTCCGCACCGGCAGGCCGCTTTCCGCCCAGGCGGCAGACCAGCTTGCCGAGAGGTCTTTGGCAGCTTCCTCCAGCTTCCGGGCGGCCTTGTCGGCTTCGGCCAGGGCTTGGGCGGCCGTGGCGTGGCGTTGCTGGGCGGCCTCGAAACGGGCCACGCGCCCGGCATCGGCGAAGCGGCGGTCGGCCAGCCGGTCGGCCTCGTGCAGCAGGGTCTCGTAGGCGTCGCCTTCTGCCGCGATGAAGGGGCCGCCTTCGGCGATGCGGCTTCGCAGGGCGGCCCAGGCTGCATCGCGGCGTTTACGGGCGGTTTCCAGGGCGTCGGCGGTGGGTAGATCACCCGCCGCCGTCATCCGTGCCAGTTCCGCTTCGGCTTCCTCCAGATGCGTCCGGCAGCGTATCCGCTCGTCCTCGGCGCGGCTGCGGCGCTGTGCCATCTCGGCCAGTTCGGTTTCGAAGCGTTCGATGGTGGACTCGTCTGGCAGGGACAGGCGCGCCAGGGCTTCGGCATCGCCCTGCCAGTGGGGCAAAGCGGCGAGGGCGGTGTCCAGGGCGTCCTGGGCCTGTTCGGCGCGCAAGGCGGCGTCGCGCAGGCGGCTTTCCAGCGGGCCGCGTCCCTTGACGACGTCCAGCACGGCGGCCAGCGGCGCCGGGTCGGGCAGGGCGGGCTCGGCGGCCAGGGCCGCTTCCGCCTCGGCCATGTGCCGTTCGGCCTCGGCCAGGCGATGCCCGGCGGCTTCCGCCTTGCCGCGCAGCGCGGCTTCCTCGGCAATCAGCGCGCGGATGGCCGCCGCATCGGCACGGCTGGGCACCAACTCGGCGGCGCGTTCGGGCGGCAGGGAACTGCCCAGGCGGCGCAGCATCAGGGTCAGTTCGTTCCGGGCGCGGGCCAGGGCGTCGCGGCGCTTGGGCAGGTCGTCCAACTGGTCGCGTACGGCGGCGCCGCGTTCGAACAGGGCGTGGATCATCTCGCCCCGCGCCAGAAGTTCGGCGGCGGGGTCCAGCTTGGTCATTTCCTCGGTCAGGCGCGCCAGTTCCTCTTCCGCCCGGCCCAGGGATTGTCCGGCCAGGTCGGCGCGGCGCTGGGCGTCCAGGCGGCGGTCGCGGGCGTCAATGGGCAGACCCGGCATGGCGGCGAGGCCGGACAGGTCCCGTTCCGCCTGGGCCAGTTCTCCGAGAAGGGGCAGCACCCGGCGCAGGCGTTCGGCGCGGGCACGGCGGGGCTCCAGTTCCGCCAGCCTTTGGCGGGCGGCTTCGGCGCGGGCCTCGGCCTCGGCCAGCCGGTCCTGCATATCCTGCCAAGCTTGGGGCCTCAAGGCGGCCTCGCCGAGGCTGCGGCGGGCCTCGTTATAGGAATCGAGGGCGCGGTAGAACAGGCGGTTCGCCGCCTTGCGCGGGGCGAAGAGGTCGGCGGCTTCGCCGTCCAGGCGGCGTTGCAACCCGGTCAGGCCCAGCATGCCGCCGCCGGCCTCGAACAGGCTGCGGCCGAGATCGCCCTTGGCCTCCAGGATATCGGCGCCGCCCCGGCGCAGGCGGGCGTGGTCCAGGCCGAACATGGTCTCGAAGAAGGTCCGGTCCACCGGCCCCAGGAAAGGTGCCAGGGCCTGGTCGTCCAGGACCTCTCCCTCCGGGGACAGCAGGGTCTTCTGGTTGCCCTTGCGGCGGCGGAAGTCCAGGCGCGTGCCGTCGGCGGCGACGATCTCGGCGCCCAGGCGCAATTGCTTGTACTCATGCAGGAAGGCATAGGGGCTTTGCGCCCCGAAGCCGAAGAACAGGTCGGACAGGGAAGCCAGCAGCGTGGACTTTCCAGCCTCGTTGGGGCCGCAGAGCACATGCATCGAAGAACGCCGGAAATCCAGTTCCTTTTCCGTGAAATGGCCGAAGCGTTCGAGCCAAAGCCGTTCGATCCTCATTCCCCGGCCTCCTCTTCGGCCAGCCGCGCCAGCAGCAGGTCGGCCCCTTCGCGCAGTAGGACGGCCATGTCGTCGTCGCCTTCCTCGCGGGCTTCCTTGGGCATGCGGCTCCACAGATCGGCCAGTTCGGCACTCAGCGCCGCCATGTCCTCGGGGCCGACGGTGCCGACCGAGCGGGCCAAGGCGCCGATGGAATCGCCGCGCTGAAGCAGTTTGTCGGTCTCGACGGGCGGGCGGGTCTCGATCAGGATCTTCTCGATCCACGCTCCTTCCGCGCCGATTCCCATGGCGCTGGCACGCAATTCGGCGGCCAGCTGGTCGCCGCGCCGGGTCAGGGCGGCATGGGCGGGGCTGCGTCCCGTGAAGCGCAGGCGGGCGGCCAGCAGGCGTCCCCCCGCTTCGGCGGCGGCATCCTCCAGGGCGGAGAGGGCCGTCTCCACCACCTCGTCAAGCCCGGCGCAGGCCGAGGCATCGATCTCGACCTGCGCCCAGCGCACCACGTCCAGGTCCCGATGTTCCAGCGCCGTCACCGCGCCGTCCTCGACGGTGACGAGGGTGCAGCCCTTGGGACCCGTCTCACGGGCATGGCGGCCCTGGGTATTGCCGGGGAAGACGATATAGGGGGTCTCGTTCAGCACCTCGCGCCGGTGGACATGGCCCAGCGCCCAGTATTCATAGCCCTTGGCCGCCAGTTCGGCGGCGGTGCAGGGGGCATAGGGGGCATGGCCGGCTCGGCCGTCGCAGGCGGTATGCAGCAGGCCGATATTGAACATCCCCTTGACCGGGGCGGGATAGGTGGCGGCCAGATTGTCGCTGACGTCGCGGCTGGCGAAGCTGCGGCCATGGATGGCGACGCGCAATCCGTCCAGGATTTTCGTCTCGGCCCGGCGGGTGGAAAAGACGGTCACATTGCCGGGCAGGGGCAGGCGCTTGGTCATTGCGCTTTCGGCGTCGTGATTGCCCTGGACCACGAAGACCGGAATGCCCTGCCTGTCCAGCCGCGTCATCTGGGCGCAGAAGAACAGGCCGGTATTGAAGTCGCGCCAGTCGCCGTCATAGAGGTCGCCGGCGATCACCACGAAGGAGGCGGCCTCTTCGATCGCCAGGTCGACCAGATTGACCAGGGCCTGGCGGGTGGCGCCGCGCAGCCGCTCCAACGGGGCGCCGTCATAGGCGGCCAGCCCGGCCATGGGACTGTCGAGATGGATATCGGCGGCGTGGACGAATTTCACCGGTGACTCCCTGCCCATAATCCAGCCCATGCTGTAGAGCATTAGCTCTCTCGGAGCAAGGGGACCAGCCTTTTGGTCGGATACCACCTCTGCCGATGCGCAGGCACAATAGTGCCGATGATAGTCTCTTCTCCTGAACACCTAGAACCAGGATGGTGCTGATGCCCGGAGAACGCTATCCGGAACGGCCAGAACTGGCACGGACCGTCGAGGAAATCAGGGCTTTGGTGGCAAGCGCCGTAGCCGCAAGCCAGCCGCCTCATGTCCGCGCCTATGGTGATATGGCGGCTGTCCTGCGTTGCTGGATCGTCGTGGCCCGCGGACAGCGCGCCTTGTACCAGGAATGGTTGCGATTCGGCCATGACGGCATGCAATCGGGCTTCAGCCGCGCCGGGGCCATCCTGTCCTGTTCCTCTCCGCAGATGCTGCTGCTGACCCAGGCCAGCCTGCTGCGCCAGGATACCGTGCGGCTGCTGGGCGGTTCCCTCCGCCTGGGACGCCTGGGCAACCGTATCCTCGAGGACGCCCTGCGCGAGACGATGAATTAAACGAAAGAGTGGCGAGCAAGGACACGCCTTTGTTGTTGAACCCTGAAAGGGGTTGCAACAAGGGAGGGTGATTCATGCTCGGAGCAGGGGCGATTTTCGCTATGACCTCGGGATTTCTGCTCCTGTCGCAGGGTACGCCGGAATGGTTGCCGGAGTTGGAGGAACAGATCTTCCGGGACCACGATTGCGCCGTGGTCCAACTGACCAACGTGCGCCGGGGCCAGCATCACGGGTTGGAGGTTCTGGTCGGGGAAGTGGAATGCGAGGATGGGCGGAGTTTCGATATCTTCCGCCGGGGCGATGACGACTTCCGCATCGCCCGCAGCCCCGAGAAGCCGGCGGGAAGGTCCCGGTCTCAGCGGGAATAGGTGCAGATCAGGTCCGTGGCCGCCAGGCAATGTTCCTCGGCCAGCTTTTCCAGGTCGCGGCAGGAGATGGGTTCGCGGACCGGCAGGCTTTCCACCTTCAGCGCATAAAGTCGGAAACGGTAATGATGCTCGCCGCCGCCCTTCGGCGGGCAGGGACCGCCATAGCCCTTGGCTTCGAAATCGTTGATCGCCTGGTGGGAGGCGCCGCGTTCGGTGCGCAGGAACTGCTCGCGCAGGCCCGTCGCATCGCCGGGAATGTCGAACACCCCCCAATGGTAGAAAGGTCCGTTCGGTGCATCGGGGTCGACGCAGATGATGGCGAAGCTGCGGGTGCCGGGCGGCGGGTCGATGAATTCCAGGGGAGGGGAAATATCGGCACCGTCGCAACTATACTGCTCCGGCATGCGTTCATTCGCCTTGAGCGCCGGGCTGGATAGCGCGAATGGCATGGCAGACCTCCTGTCGATGCGCATGAGTGGCCGCTTCTAGAACGCGCAGCCCCGCAGGGCTGTTCCTGACGCAAAGGTTTAAATCCTTTGCCGAGGACGCCACGGCAGGCTTAATCCAGGTTGATCCGGCCGCGGCCGCGTTTGGTTTCGCCCCGCTTGCTTTTCTCGTCCATGCGCCGCCGCTTGGCCGACAGCGAGGGACGGGTAGCGCGGCGCGGCGGGTCCTTGTGCAGGGCCTGGCGGATCAGTTCCACCAGCCGCTCGACCGCATCCTTGCGGTTCATGTCCTGCGAGCGGAAACGCTGGGCGTCGATGACCAGCACGCCGTCCTGGGTCAGCCGCCGCCCCGCCAGCTGCGCCAGGCGGTCTTTCACGTCGTCGGGCAGGCTGGGCGAGCGGGCCAAGTCGAAGCGCAGTTCCACGGCGGTCGATACCTTGTTGACGTTCTGCCCGCCCGGGCCCGAGGCCCGGACGAAACGGAAGTCCAGTTCCGACTCGTCCAGTGCTATTCTGCGTGTGATGGGGATCATCCATAAAAGCTAAGCCCTTGTTCCTTTTGGGACAAGGCGCTTGATCGGGTGGCTTTCTTTTCCGGTCAGGCGGATAGGTCGGGAAACCCGCGCTGCGTGTAGGCGTTATTCGGCCAGTGGCTTGGTGGTGATACCGGGCGGGGCTATGATGCTTTCCCGGGCCACAAGAAACGAAAGGGAGGATTGGATGAACAGATATTTTCTTCCCGTCCCTCGAGGCGCGTAATGGCTGAAGTCTTGGAAAAAGGCCATTTCGAGGTGGATGGCAAGAAGCTGGAATACCGCATGATCGGTCCGGCGCCCGCCTTGGCGCCGACTTTGGTCTTTCTGCACGAAGGGCTGGGCTGTGCGGCGATGTGGCGGGATTTTCCCGACCGCCTGTCCCGTGCCACGGGATGCGGCGCCCTGGTCTACAGCCGCGCCGGTTACGGCAATTCCGATCCGGCGGACTTGCCCCGGCCGAAGACCTATCACGACGACGAAGCCTTGCGGGTGCTGCCCCAGGTGCTGAAGCATGCGGGGGTCAAGCGGGCGGTGCTGATCGGGCACAGCGACGGGGCGACCATCGCCCTGATCCATGCCGCCGCGGCTCCGGGTGATTGCCAGGTGGTCGGGGTCGTCGCCGAGGCGCCCCATGTCTTCAACGAGGAAATCTGCCTTTCGGCGATCCGCCGCGCGGTACGGGACTGGCAGGATGGGGACCTGCGCCAGAAGCTGGAACGCTGGCACGGCGCGAATGCGGAATGCGCCTTCCACGGCTGGAGCGATACTTGGCAGCGGCCGGAATTCTGGACCTGGAACGTCGAGCATTACCTGCCCGACATCACCTGTCCCGTCTTCGTCATCCAGGGCGAGGAGGATTTCTACGGCAGCGACCGTCAGGTGGAGGCCATCGCGCGCCAGGTCTCGGGCCCCTGCGAAACACTGATCCTGCCCTATTGCGGCCATACCCCCCATCATGAACATGCGGGTCCGATCCTGGAGACCATGGCCCGCTTCGTCCGCGCTATTCTCTAGTTTTCCCAATAACTTATTTGCGAAGGCCGCCGGTTCCGCCGGCGGCCTTTGCCGTGCCTGCATTATGACCATGGGTAGAAGAGTCGCCCCATTGGGGGTGCCGTGTTTGACGGCAAAAAACTAAAAATTGCTTAGAAATTGGGCAGTGCGGGGAGAGGGAGGGGAGGGGGCGTCCCGTGCCGACAGCCGCGGAAATCCTCGCCTTCATCCAGTTGGCACGGTTCTTGAGAAGGTATCAGCGGGTCGGCCGCGATCCGCCTCTCGGGCTCTAGGCGGCTGATGGACATGAAGCAAGGGAACAAGGCGATGAAGCTCGTCATGGCGATCATCAAGCCGTTCAAACTGGACGACGTCCGCGAAGCCCTGGTGCCGCTTGGAGTACATGGTCTGACCATCTCCGAGGTCAAGGGTTTCGGACGTCAAAAGGGGCAGACGGAAATCTACCGAGGCGCGGAATACCAGGTCAATTTCCTGCCTAAGATCAAGATCGAAGTCGCGGTCAGCGACGATCTCGAAGAACGGGTGGTGGAAACGATCCACAACGCCGCCCAGACCGGCAAGATCGGCGATGGCAAGATCTTTGTCTTCGACATCTCCAAGGCGGTGCGTATCCGCACCGGTGAACAAGACGTGGACGCGCTCTAAGGGGGTATCGGCAATGACGAATACCAAGCAACTTCTCAAGCTGACCGGCCTCGCCGCTCTGATGGGCGTGGCCTTCACCACTCCGGCCCGGGCCGAGGTGTCGCCTGAAACGGCCTATGTCTTCAACACCTTCGCCTTCCTGTTCAGCGGCGTCCTGGTCTTCTGGATGGCTGCCGGTTTCGCCATGCTCGAAGCGGGCCTGGTGCGGACCAAGAACACCACCATGCAGTGCACCAAGAACATCGCTTTGTTCTCGATCGCCTGCATGATGTACTACCTCGTCGGCTACAACTTGATGTATGACGGCGTCGATGGCGGCTTCATCGGCAGCTTCAGCCTGTGGGGCGCCGACGACAACGCCGCTCTGACCGGCGATTTCAGCGGCGAATACGCCGCCGGTTCCGACTGGTTCTTCCAGGTGGTCTTCGTCGCCACGGCGGCCTCGATCGTTTCGGGCACCCTGGCCGAGCGCATCAAGCTGATGCCCTTCCTGGCCTTCGTCGTCATCCTGACCGCCCTCATCTACCCGATCCAGGGTGCCTGGACCTGGGGTGCGGGCTGGCTGGACGAGATGGGCTTCTCGGATTACGCCGGTTCGACCATCGTGCACTCGGTCGGTGGCTGGGCCGCCCTGGTCGGTGCCATCATCCTGGGCGCTCGCAAGGGCAAATACACCGCCGATGGCCGCGTGATGCCGATCCCCGGCTCGAACCTGCCGCTGGCCACGCTGGGCACCTTCGTCCTGTGGATGGGCTGGTTCGGTTTCAACGGCGGTTCGGTGCTGGCCCTGGGTTCGGCTGACGCCGCCATCGAGATGTCGAACGTCTACGTCAACACCCTGCTGGCCGCCGCCGGTGGCGTGCTCGCCGCCCTGGTGCTGACCCAGCTGATCTACAAGAAGGTCGACCTGACCATGCTGCTGAACGGCGCGCTGGCCGGCCTGGTGTCGATCACCGCCGAACCCGCCACGCCGGTTCCCGGTGCGGCCCTGCTGATCGGCGCCGTGGGCGGTGTCATCGTGGTCATCACCGTGCCGCTGCTCGACCGCCTGAAGATCGACGACGTGGTCGGCGCCATCCCGGTGCATCTGTTCTGCGGCATCTGGGGTACCCTGGCCGTGCCGCTGACCAATGGGGATGCCAGCTTCGTCACCCAGATCATCGGGATCGTCGCCATCGGCCTCTTCGTCAGCATCTTCTCGGCGATCGCCTGGATTGCTCTGAAGGCCTCGGTCGGCCTGCGGGTCGGCGAGGAAGAGGAACTTGTCGGCCTGGACAAGGCCGAACTAGGGATGGAAGCCTATCCCGAGTTCAGCGGTCCGAAGGTGGCCTAAGCCTCCTGCACCGCAGCCAAGAAGAACCCCGGACGGTCCGCCGTCCGGGGTTTTTTCTTTGGGCCGGAAGCTGAAAGGGTCAGGCGGCGTCGCGGCTCAGGCGCTGGGCGCGTTTGTCGGCATCCAGGCGGCGGCTCAATTCGCGCTTGGTGCGTTTCAGGGCGTCGGAGAAGATCTGGTTCTTCATCTTGGTGCCGGAATTGTCGCTGGCGGGCCGGGCGCCGCGCGGATCGGCCTTGCCGCGCATCTCGCGGCGCTGCTGGCGGGCGATATCGCGGGCCTTGTCGCGGAATTCGCGCAGGCGGCGGACCATTCCCGCCAGGTCGTCCTGGGACAATTGGCTAAGGGTGGGGTAGTGGGTCTGGTTGACCACCTCGAACTCGGCATCGGTCAGCAGGCGCTTTTCCGTGCGGATCGTCTGACTCATACACTCTTCCTCCCAGTGTCAGGTTAAGGCTGCGCCCGGCGGAACAACACGATCAGGTTGTTGGCCGGCATGGAAATGGTGTCGGCCTGGATCAGGCCGTGGGCGGCGGCTTCCCGCGCGACCTCCTCCAGGTCGCGCACGCCCCAGGCCGGATCCTGGCTGCGCAGGCTTTCATCGAAGCGTTCGTTGCTTTCCGCGGTATGGCGCCCGCCCTGGCGGAAGGGGCCGTATAGGATCAGCAGGCCGTCGGGCGGCAGCACCTTGCTGGCGCCTTTCAGCAGCGCCACGCAGGCTTCCCAGGGAGCGATATGGATCATGTTGGCGCAGAAGATGGCGTCGGCGCGCGACACCGGCCACATCTCGGCGCGCACGTCCAGGCTTTCCGGATCGAGAAGATTGGGGGCTCCGGCTTCGGCGGCCCAGGCCTTGATGCTGGCGATATTGGCCGCCTCGATATCCGTCGGCTGCCATGTGATGTCGGGCAGGGCCGGGGCGAAGAAGGCCGCATGCTCGCCGGTGCCGCTGGCGATTTCCAGCACCAGCCCTTTGCGGGGCAGGATCTTGCGCAGCACTTCCAGGATGGGCTCGCGGTTGCGCGATGTGGCCGGGGCGTGGCGTTTCAAATCGGTCATGTTCAAGGCCTCGATCTTCGCTGGCCCTCACAAGGATGGGGAGACATGCCGCTTGGGACAAGGCTTCCCCACTTGGCGAGCGGGGGTTGAAGTTGTTTCACCTTCGGCGCCACATCACCTCCGGTCAAGGAGGAGGGTATGACAGCAACAAGACGTGTGGGGGTGATCCTGGGGGTGGCCTTGCTGACCATGGCGGCCAGCCCGGCGGACGGGGACAGCTTTCTGGCGGGCTATGTCGCGGCGGTGCTGGAACGGGAATTCGGCCTTCCGGATCAGGCCGTCATCGTGCGCGACGGCGTCGTCTTCCTGGAGGAAGAGGCGGCGACGGAGCCCGTGATCCGCGCCGTGGAGGGCCTGCGGGGCGTGCGCGCCGTCGAGATCGCCGTGCAGCCCGATCCGCCCATGCCGGAATTGCTGCCCGATCCGCCTGGGGAAGGCGCTGTCCGGGAAGCCGTCCTGCTGCCCGGCGGGCGCCTGTTCGAGCCGCTGATCGCCGATCCGCGCTGGCCCCGCTTCAGCGCTTCCTACCAGTATACCGACGACGGCTATCTGCGCCATGCCGGGGTGGCGTCGCTGGGCCATGATTTCTGGTTCTATGAAGCGCCCGGCCTGGGCGGGCGCTGGGCGATCGGCCTGGAAGGCGCCGTCTTCTCCATCTTCGCCCTGGATACGGAATCGCACGACCTCGTCAATGCGGACTACCATGTCGCCATTCCGCTGGCCTGGCGCCAGGGACGCCATTCGGCCTTGCTGCGGCTGTTCCACCAAAGCTCGCATCTCGGCGACGAATATATGATGCGGGGCGAGATGCTGCCCTGGGATCTGGCCTGGGAGGGCGTCGATTTCCGCTGGTCCTGGGACGTGACCGACACTTACCGCCTGTATGGCGGCGGTGGCTATCTGTTCCGCGTCAATCCCGATCACATCGATCCCGGACTGCTTCAGGCTGGGGCGGAATGGCGGGGAGACGGCCTGTACAGCGTGATGGGCCGGGACTTCCGTCCCGTCGCCGCCCTGGACGTCAAGGCGGCCGAGATGCGCGGCTGGCGCCCCGGCCTGTCCTTGCGGACGGGGCTTCAAGTGGAAGGCGAAGGGTTGTCCCTGTTGCAGTTCCTGCTGGAAGCCTATTCCGGGCCGAATCAGCATGGTCAGTTCTATACCGAGGACATCCATTACCTGGGTCTGGGCATCCACGCCTCTTTCTGATCTTGCCGAACTCTTTTCCACCGCTATGAATCCGGTGCGGCCTTGCCAAGGAAGACGGGGCGCATTACCAACTTTGCTGCTTGATCGGTAAGGGCTATCCTTCATCCATGCTTTCCTCTTCTTCCCGGTCCGGGGCATCCCGCCTCGGTTCTTTGGCCATTCTTGCGATCTCCGCGGCCTTGCTGCTGATGCCGGTTCCGGCGGGAATCGAACCCCGCGCCATGCATGCGGCGGCCCTGGTGATCTTCGCCATCGGCTTCTGGGCGACCGGCGCCTTGCCCGAGCATCTGACGGCGCTGGCCTTCTTCGCGATCGCCATGCTGCTGGAGATCGCGCCGCCGGACACGGTCTTCGCCGGTTTCGCCGCGACCGCGTTCTGGCTGGTGCTGGGCGGTCTGGTGATCGGCGTGGCGGTGAAGCGGACCGGCCTGGGCGAGCGGCTGGCGCGGCTGCTGGTCGGAAGGGCCAGCGGGTCCTATTTCCGCACGATCGCCGGGCTGGCCCTGGTCGGCATCGCCCTGGCCTTCGTCATGCCCTCCAGCCTTGGCCGCGCCGTGCTGATGATCCCCATCGCTCTGGCCCTGGCCGATCACCTGGGGTTCGCGCCCGGTTCGCGCGGGCGCACCGGCATGGCGATGGTCACCGGCCTGATCAGTTTCGTGCCGGGCATCGGCGTTCTGCCGGCGGCGGTGCCCAACATGGTGCTGATCGGCACGCTGGAAGCCACCTATGGCATGACGCTGAATTACGGGGAATATCTGCTCTGGCATTTCCCCATCCTGGGGCTGCTGAAATCCTTCTTCGTCGTGGTCCTGATCGCCTGGATGTTCCGTGACGAGCCCAAGGGGCAGGTGCCCGAGATGGAGAAGGCCAAGCCCCTGTCGCGGGACGAGCGCGTGCTGGCCCTGCTGCTGATGGTGGCGCTGGGGCTGTGGGCGACGGATATGTGGCATGGCGTCTCGCCCGCCTGGGTGGCGCTGGGCGTGGCCGTGGTCAGCATGCTGCCCGGCGTGAACCTTGTGCCGGCGGCGGCCTTCGGCGAGAAGATCAATTTCTCCTCGGTCTTCTACGTGGCGGCAATCCTGGGGATCGGTGCCGTGGTCGCAGACACCGGATTGGGGGAAGTCGTCGGGCAGAAGCTGTTGGCCGTGCTGCCCCTGGAGCCCGGTGCGGACGGCATCAACTTCGCCTCGCTGGTCGCCTTGGGCAGCTTCGTCGGCATGGTGACGGCGCTGCCCGGCGTCCCGGCGGTGCTGACCCCGATGTCGGATGCCCTGGCGCAGGCCAGCGGCTGGCCCTTGACCACGATCATCATGGTCCAGGTGGTGGGCTATTCCACCGTCTTCCTGCCTTATCAGGTGCCGCCGCTGGTGGTGGCGATGCAGATGGGCGGGGTCAGGCTGAATGACGGCGTAAGGGCGACGCTGGCGCTCGGCGTGCTTTCGGTTATCCTCATCGTGCCGCTGAATTATCTGTGGTGGCGTTTCCTGGGATTCATCGGGTGATTTCATGCCTATCGAGACATGGCTGCTGTTCCTGACCACCGTTTTCTTCCTGTCCATGACGCCCGGTCCCAACATGATGCTGGCGATGACCCACGGCATGATCCACGGGCCCGCGCGCACCCTGGCGACGGGGCTGGGCGAGGCTGCGGCCCTGCTGGTGCTGATGGCCGTTTCGGCGACGGGACTGGGCGCGGTGCTGGCGGCCTCGGAAACGGCCTTCCAGGTGGTGAAATGGGCGGGGGTGGCCTATCTGCTGTGGCTGGGGGTCAAGACATGGCGCAGCGACGAGGGTGAGATCCGTCCCGAAGCCATGCCGGTCGAGCGCCGGGCAGGGTTGGGGCGCTTGTTCCTTCAGGGCTTCCTGGTCAGCTTCGGCAATCCCAAGGCGATCATGTTCTTCGCCGCGCTGTTCCCGCAATTCCTGCGCACCGACCAGCCCTTGGCGCCGCAACTGGCCGTCATGGCCGCGACCTTCGCCGCCAGCGAGGTCTTTTGGGTGATGACCTATGCCGGCGGTGCCCACCGCATCGCCCCCTGGCTGCGCCGGGCCGGGCATCAGCGCCTGGTCAACCGGCTGAGTGGGGGCGTTCTTCTGGGCGCGGCGGCCCTGCTGGCGGCGACCCGGCGTTGACCACCCCGCCCAGCAGCCGCGCCACCTCCGCGTCCCTGCGGCTGTTGCCTTCGCGCACGATGACATAGAGCTTGTCCGCCTCGATCAGCTCGGCGGAGGGCGGATTGACCTTGACGCTGCCGTCCGTGGCGCAGCGATAGGCCAAAGGCACGCCGATATCGGCCTTGACCAGCCGTGTCACCACCTCGGTCCAGGGCAGGCCGCCGAAGCGCACGTCGTAGCGCCAGCATTCGTCGCGCCGGCTGGTGAACAGGTCCTCGATGATGGCTTCCGCCCCCGGCGCGACCAGGGCGCGCACGATCATCTCGGGATAGCCGCGCAGGGGCCTGACGATGATGTCGGCTCCGGCGCGGCGCAGGCGGGGGCGGTTCGTGTCCTCCACGCATTCCGCCAGGATGCGCCCTTCGGTGCCCAATTCCTGCAGCCGGTCCAGGATGTCGAAGGTCCGTCCGTCCGAGGCCTTGTCCTGGTCGTCGACGGCCAGGACGACCACCACGGCGGCTTCGGCGGCATCTGCCGCGACCAGGACGTCGGGGTCGATGGCATTGCCGTGGTAATGGACGACGCCCAGGTCGCGCAATTTTTCGGGCAGGCCGTTGGGAAAAAGGCTGGACACCACCTGCACCGGCTTGTCGCGGAAGCGCCTCGTGTTGCGGAACTCGCAGACCAGGCGGATCATGTATTGCTCCGGATTCTGGACCGGCGCGTTAAGGATCAGGATGTGATCGGCCATGTTCCACCTCCAGCTTCCCAGGATCATGCGCTGGCGCCGATAGGCGCGGTAATCGAAATAGATCGAGGCGGCCTGGAACAGGACGAAAATGCCGCCGAGATAGATCATCAAGGCCGTGGCGATGCGCCCGAGCGCTGTCTCAGCGCTGTAATCGCCATAGCCGACCGTGGTGACGGTGGTCAGGGTCAGCCACAGCGCATCGCCGATCGGCAATCCTTCGGTCCAGGCGATGGCGAGGCTGTGCAGAATGATGACGCTGGTCAGATAGCCGGTGAAGCGGATCAGCGTCGGGCCGGGCGAGCGGGTGCGGACGAATTCGCGATAGTCGCGTCCTCTCAGGCGCCTGAGAAATCGGCTGCGCATTTTCCCTGCTTGAAATTCCTCTATCCGGAAAACGGGCTGAAAAGACAGCGCTCCGACCCTAGCTAGATGGGAAAGCGGAGGAGGAATCCCATGGATATTAAAGATTTGAAGTGCATCACTTGCGAGGAGGACCGCCAGCGTGCGCTGGCGGAGGTCGAGCGCCTGCGTGAAGCCGACCCCGACAGTCCCGAAGGCGAAGTGCGGGATACGTTGCTGCAGATGGTCGCGGCCTATGAAGCCAAGGGCAAGCCTTCTCCCGGAAGCTGATCGAGAGGCGGGGAAATTATCCCCGCCTTTTTCTTTCACCGTCACCGGCCATGCGGGGGAGGGATCTGCCTTATTAGGTTTTTATTCCGGTTATTTTTTATTTCAGAAAGAGCGGTGCTGAGAAAGAGGAAGTATGTGTTTTTTACTTTGAAAACATTTTTTTGTATGCCGTGCGTCGTGTCATGAATCAAATAGAATATCCCGATAAGGCATAATGAATTTATGCCCATGGGAAAGGGATATGTGATTGCTGTTTTTCAAAGCAGATTCGTCGTACCGACACATTGTCTGTTGTGCCTTCGCATGGCATCTGACTATCATTGTCCTCTTCGTTTTATGTCTGATTGATGATTGGCCGGTTCCGATGCCGGCAGGGAAAGGAAGAGGACTTATGACCTTGGGGAAGAGCTTGAAGTCCTTCGTGGGTGCGGTGGCGATGGCCGGTGCGGCCCTGGCGGCCACGGGGCAGGCCTCGGCCGAAACCACTCTGGAGCGCATCCAGCGCGAAGGCGTGGCGCGGATCGGTTTTGCCAATGAAGTGCCTTATGGCTACCAGACGCCGCAGGGGGAGATCACCGGCGAGGCGCCGGAAGTGGCCAAGGCGGTCCTGGCACGGCTGGGCGTCGAGCGGGTCGAGGGCGTGGTGGCCGAATTCGGCGCGCTGATACCGGGCCTTGCCGCCGGACGCTTCGACCTGATCGCCGCCGGCATGTATGTGACGCCCGCCCGCTGCGAGCAGGTCGCCTTCTCCGAGCCGAGCTATGCGATCGGCGAGGCCATGGCCGTGGCGGAGGGCAATCCCAAGAATATCCATTCCTTCGAGGATTTCGTGAACAACGAGTCCCTGCGCCTGGGCGTGATGGCCGGCGCGGTGGAAGCCGATTACGCCCGTGCCCTGGGCGTGCCCGACAGCCGCCTGGTGGTCTTCCCGGACGGCCCCTCGGCGGTGGCGGCCGTGCGCACCGGCCGCGTCGATGCCTATGCCGGAACGGCCCTGACCATCCAGGATCTGGTGAGCAAGACCCCGCGGGGCATCGAGCGCGCCGAGCCCTTCGAGGACCCGGTGATCGACGGTGAATCGGTGCGCGGCTATGGCGCCTTCGCCTTCCGCCCTGGGGACACCGACTTCCTGGAAGCCTTCAATCGGGAATTGCTGGCCTTCCGGGGCAGTGAGGAACATCTGGCGCTGGTCGAGCCTTTCGGCTTCACCGCCGCGGAAATGCCGGACCGGACCACGGCTGAATTGTGCGCACAATAATAACGACGCACCTTTCGCATTATGCTTGATGTCTTCGACCTGTTGCCGCTGCTCCTGACCGGGGCAGTGGTGACGGTGCAGATCACGGTCATGGGCGGGGCGCTGGCCCTGGTCATGGCCTTCGCCGCAGGGCTGGGACGGCTGTCCCGTTCCGCTCCCATCCGCTGGCTTTCCACCGTCTATGTGGAATTCTTCCGGGGCACCTCCGCCCTGATCCAGCTCTTCTGGCTGTTCTACGCCCTGCCGCTTCTCGGCGTCAGTCTCGATCCCATGGTGGCCGCCGTGATCGGGCTGGGGCTCAATATCGGCTCCTACGGCGCCGAGGTGGTGCGCGGCGCGGTCCTGGCCGTGCCCCGGGGGCAGTACGAAGCCGCCCGCGCCTTGGGCTTCAGCCGGGCCCAGATGCTGCGCCGCATCCTGGTGCCGCAGGCCATTCCGGCCATGGTGCCGCCTTTCGGCAATCTGTGGATCGAACTTCTGAAGGCCACCGCGCTGGTCTCGCTGATCACCCTGGGCGACCTGACCTTCCAGGCCCAGATGCTGCGCACCGCGACTCTGCAGACGCCGCTGATCTTCGGCACCGTCCTGTTCATCTATTTCGCCCTGGCAATGGTCATGGTCTTCATCATCCGCCGGATCGAGCGGCGCGTCGGACGCGGCCTGGATCGGGGAGGGATGCGCACATGATCTTCGATTGGGATTTCGCCTACAGCATCCTGCCCAACTTGGTTGATGCCGTCTGGGTGACCATCGCAGCGACCTTCTGGGGTTTTCTGCTGGCGCTCGGCCTGGGGCTCGTGCTGGCGCTGCTGCGCCGGTCGCGCTTCCGCCTGATTTCCTGGCCCGTCGGCTTCGTGATCGAGTTCGTGCGCTCGACGCCGCTGCTGGTGCAGATCTACTTCCTGTATTTCGTCCTGCCGGAATTCGGCTTGGTGATGAGCCCCTTCCTGACCGGCGTCATCGCGCTGGGCGTCCATTACGCGGCCTATACCTCCGAGGTCTACCGCGCCGGCATCGACGGTGTGCCCAAGGGCCAGTGGGAGGCCTGCGTCGCCCTCGACCTCAGCCCCTACCGCACCATGCGCTCGGTGATCGTGCCCCAGGCCATTCCCCCGGTGGTGCCCGCCCTGGGCAATTACCTGGTGGCGATGTTCAAGGACACGCCGATGCTGTCGGCCATCACCGTCCTGGAATTGCTGCAGACGGCCAAGATCATCGGTTCGCAGACCTTCCGCTATCTCGAACCGCTGACCATGGTGGGTGTCATCTTCCTGCTGCTCAGCCTGGTCGCCTCGATGATGGTGCGGCTGGTCGAGCGCCGCCTCGCCCCGGCCCAAAGCTCCCCGCTGTTGGATTACACGAAATGAGTCAGATCGACATGTCAGCGCCGCCCATGGTGCGTTTCCGCAACGTCTCGAAGGCCTTCGGCGATCTGGTGGTGCTCGACGACCTGAACCTGGATGTCCAACCCAACGAGAAGGTCGCCATCATCGGTCCCTCGGGATCGGGGAAGTCGACCCTGCTGCGGGTGCTGATGACGCTGGAGACCATCGATTCCGGCGTCATCGAAGTGGATGGCGAGCCCTTGTGGCATATGCGCCGGGGCGACAAGCTGGTTCCGGCCAGCCGGGGCCATCTGCGCGAGATGCGCAAGAAGATCGGCATGGTCTTCCAGCAGTTCAATCTGTTCCCGCATATGACGGTGCTGCGCAACGTCACCGAGGCGCCCATCCATGTGCTGGGCCTGTCCAAGGAGGAGGCCCGCGCCCGCGCCGTGGAATTGCTGGAGATGGTAGGCTTGGGCGACAAGCTGGACAGTTATCCCGCCAATCTGTCGGGCGGCCAGCAGCAGCGCGTGGGCATCGCCCGCGCCCTGGCCATGCGGCCCAAGGTGATGCTGTTCGACGAAGTGACCTCGGCCCTCGACCCGGAACTGGTGGGCGAGGTGCTGACGGTGATGCGCCGTCTGGCCGAGGAACACGACCTGACCATGCTGATGGTTACCCATGAAATGGGCTTCGCGCGCGAGATCGCCGATCGGGTCTGCTTCTTCGATTCCGGCCGCATCGCCGAGGAGGGGCCGCCCTCGGTGATTTTCAGCGACCCCAAGCAGGACCGCACGCGGGCCTTCCTGAGCGCGGTTCTGAACAGCCAGTGATTTCCCTCTCCGAAGAGAACTCGCCTTCCGGATGTTACCGCCCGCTTGCTTTTCCCGAAGCGCGGGCGGCGCACCGGCAGGGGTAGCAGCAATGCGCCTGGGAGTAAGCCCTTCGCTGCGTCGAAACCTTTCGTTCACGGCATAAATCTTAGGGCAGTGCGACGAGGGAGGCTTCTGACGATGACCTTGGCAAGGCCGTCCACGGCGGTCCTCTTCCTGACCCATTTCGTCGACGAGACGATCCTCGCGGAATATCGCAAACTGAAACGCGAAGCCCGCGAGGAGGGACAGAAACGGGACGTCTATCTAGTCTACAACACCACCGAACATTTCACCTCGCTTGAGGTTCCGTCCGATGTGGATGTCTTCCGCTTCGACGCGGCCGACATCCGGCGCTTGAACTACTCGCGCAAGGACATGTCCATCAGCTCGTACAACATCGATTTGTTCGTGCTGAATTTCTTCCTGGCGAACCAGCCCTACGACCATTACTGGGTGATCGAATACGACGTGCGTTTCTCGGGGCGCTGGTCCACCCTGTTCGATCATTTCGACAACGATCCGTCGGACCTGCTGGGAACCACGGTCTATCGCTATTCCTTCAATCCCTCCTGGGTCAATTGGTCGTCCCTGGTTTCCCCCGAGCCGGGGATATCGAAGGTCGACATGATCCGGGCCTTCCTGCCGGTCTACCGCATCTCCCATCAGGGGCTGCAGGCGGTCCATGCCGCCTATCGGGCCGGCTGGGCGGGTCATTGCGAATGCACCGTGCCGACGATCCTGAATGTCGCCGGGCTCAAGGTCGCCGATATCGGCGGCCAGGGGGAATTCGTGGCTCCGGAGAACCACAACCGATTCTATACGAACAACCCACTCTCGCGGGGGCATGAGCCGGGCTCACTGGTCTTCCGGCCCATCCTGACGGCGCCGGGTCCGGAACCGGACAAGCTGTGGCATCCGGTGAAGTCGCCCACCATACCGGGGATGGTCACGGGGCGGGGCAACCGCTTCGTCTACCGCGCCCGCAAATGGATGCGCGAATATCTTCCCGTCCTGACGAAGGGGGCTTGAGGAGGCTCCGCGGCCGGGATCTCGTGAACAAGGAAAAGGCAGGAACCTTTCGGCTCCTGCCTTTCCTTTTGCGCCGGGGAAGGGTTGCGTTCCTTCAGATCACCATCTTGCGGCAGTGGAACGCCTCGGCCAGGCCGCTGGGCGCATTGGCATGGATGCCGCGCAGGCGCAGCATGGCGTGGAAGGTGTCCTCGGTGAACCATTCCCGCTTGTGCTGGCTTTCGAAATGGCGCATCAGCGCATCCACCTTGTGCTTGGCCTTGTCGCGGTCGAGCGGGGCGAAGAGGTTGGGATTGCCCAGGTCGCCGTCATATTTCGCGATCTCGTATTCCAGCACCAGGTGATTGCGGAAGGTGTTCCAGGTCAGTTCCGACACCACGCGGTGGTCCTGGTGGTGGTCGCAGCGGTAATGGGTGAAGATCAGATCGGGTTCGAACTCCTTGCGGATGCGTTCGAACTCCTGCTTGATCTCGGCCCATTGATCCGGAAAGAAGGCGTTGCGGAAGCCCTTGACCTCGACCGTCTTGGTCGGCAGCGCATGCAGGAACTCGGCCGCGCTTTTGCGCGCTTCCTCCTCCCGCAGGGTGCCGGCGCCGCTGAAGACGATCCAGCGGATTTCGATTTCCGGCCTTTCCTCCACCAGGCGCAGGATGGTGCCGCCGCAGCCGATCTCGATGTCGTCGCAATGGGCGCCGAGGCACAGGACCCGCTTGGGTCCCGTGCCGTTACTGCCGAAATGCAGCCCCATCATGGGGACCTCGCTCAGGCCGTCGCCGCTTGGGGGGCCATGCCTTCGCGCATCGCCATTTCCTCGCGGTAGGAGGCGAGGGTGCGGGTCAGGCCTTCTTCCAGCGACACCTTGGGCGTCCAGGGCGTCATGGTGCGCAGCTTGGTCAGGTCCGGGCAACGGCGCTGCGGGTTGTCGACCAGATAGTCGCTATCGGGATTGACCCGGTATTCCACCGTCAGCGGCGGCTCGGCGGCGATGCGGGCCATCAGCTCAGCGGCGGCGCCGATGCTGATCTCCTGGTCGTTGCCGACATTGAAGGGTTCGCCATTGGCGTCCGACATCATGACGTGGAGGCAACCGGAGACGAAGTCCGAGACATAGCAGAAGGAGCGGGTGGCGCGGCCGTCGCTGTAAAGCACCAGCGGCCCGCCCTCGATCGCCGCCTTCATCATGTCGGGGACGATGCGGCCGTCATCGATGCGCTGGCCGGGGCCGTAGGTGTTGAAGGGGCGGATGATCTTGACCGGCACGCCGTAATGGCGGGCATAGGTGACGCAAAGCGTCTCGTTCAGGCGCTTGGATTCGTCGTAGCAGGCGCGCGGGCCGGTGCAGGAGACGTAGCCCCGGTAATGTTCGGGCGTGGGGATCCAGGCCGGATCCGGATCGCCGTAGATTTCGCTGGAGCTGAAGGACAGCATGGAGCGGGCGCCGCAATTGCGGGCCAGTTCCAGCATGTTGCGGGTGCCGCCGACATTGACGTCGATGGTTTCCAGCGGCTGCGCGCGATAGCGCCAGGGCGAGGCGATGCCGGCGCAATGGATGATGTAATCGGGGGCGGGGTCGTATTCCGCGGGCTTGGAGACGTCCACGGTGCGGAATTCGATATGGGGCGTCCCCTTCAGATGGGCGATGCGTTCGGGCAGGCCGACCAGGAAGTTGTCGGCGGCGACGATGCGGCAGGGATTGTCCGGATTGGCCTCGTTGAAGGCGGCCAGAACATCCAGGAAGAAGCTCCCCAGAAATCCGCCGGCGCCGGTGATCAGCACGTTCGAGCCGGCCAGAGGGGCGAGCGTTTCGGCAAGATCGGCGGCAACGCGGTGAGCGTCCTCGCGAATGATTCGGGTGATCATACTTACGCCTATCCTTTCTTTCTTCTCTCGCAGGGGAGGTCAGGTCATTCGGCCGCCGGGCGCAGGGCCGTTTCCGGCCCGACGCCGATCCGCCGGTAGCGCATGCCGCCGGGCAGCCTCTGCCCGGCCAGCAGGCCACGACCGTCCAGCACGATCGGACGGCGCATGGACAGCGACAGGGCCTGCCAGTCGCAATCGCGGTAGTCGGGCCAGGCAGTGGCGATCACCGCCGCGTCCATCCCGGCCAGGGTGTCGGGCAGGCTGTCGCAGATGACGGCCTGGCCGTCCAGCTTGTCCGCTGCCGCGCGGCGGGCGGCGGGCAGGGGATCATGGGCACGGATTTCGGCACCGGCTTCGGCCAGCCTGGTGATCAGCGCCAGGCCGCGGCTTTCCCGCAGGTCGTCGGTGTCGGGCTTGAAGGTCAGGCCCAGCACGGCGATCTTGCGTCCGGCCAGTCCGTCCAGATCCTGTTCCAGCAGCGCGCAGACCTGACCGATGCGGTTCCGGTTGGTGTCAATTACCGCGTCGAGCATGGTCGTGGGGGCGCCGATGGTCCGGCCGAAATGGCGCAGGGCCACCAGGTCCTTGGGGAAGCAGGACCCGCCGAAGCCAATGCCCGCCTTCAGGAAGCGCGCGGCCCCGGCCGTGATGGGGCTGCCGTCGGGGGCGGCCAGCGTCAGCAGGCGGTCGAGATGGACCCCCGACATCACCACGCTTTCATCGGCTTCGGGCAGGCGCTCGCAGATGGCGGCGATCTGGTTGGCGAAGGAGATCAGCGTGGCCTGGAAGGAATTGGCCGCGTATTTAACCATTTCGGCATTGGTCAGGCCGGTGCGCAGGACCGGGCAGTCGAAGCTTTCGTAGATCTCGGCCACCATGGCGCCGGAACGCTCGTCCAGGGCGCCGACGACCACGCGGTCGGGTTCCATGAAATCGCGCACCGCCGATCCCTGGCTCAGGAATTCGGGATTCATCGCCAAGCCGAAATCCCGCCCGGCGGTCTTGCCCGAGGCCTGTTCGAGGGTCTGGCGGACCAGTCCGCCGGTGGTGCCGGGAACGACGGTGCTCTTCACCGTGACCACGTGCCATTTGTCATGGCCGCGCAGGGCCTCGCCGATCTGGCGGGCGGCGGTCTGCACCAGCGACAGGTCGATATGACCTCCGGAGGAAGGCGTGCCGACGCAGATCAGGGACAGGTCCGAACGGCGCACCGCGGCGGCAAGGTCGGTGGTGGCGGCCAATTGCCCCGAAGCGACACCCTGTTCGATCAGCCGGGGCAGGCCGGGTTCGTGAATGGGGGTTTCCGCGCGGTTCAGCGCCGAGACGCGCTGTTCGTCCACGTCGACGCAGATCACGTCGTGGCCCCGCGCCGTCAAGCAAGCCCCTGTTACGAGGCCCACATAGCCGGTTCCGATGATCGCCACCTTCATGGGGAATCCTCTTCACTCTCGCGTAACATGGCTGTCGACCGCAGAAAAACTGGGCCGTCCGCAAGAGGATGGGGCGGGGGAACAACGCAAAACATCCTCACAGTGGAGAGTTGTCGGGCACAAAAGGCGAAGTCGGGAACTTACGGCGAGTCGCCGCACGATCCATTGGTCCTGGGGGGTGGGAGTGCCTTCATATGCGAAAGCGGACTCCCGCATTCCTTGCGATTGGCCCTCAGCGCCGACAAAAGAAAGGACGCACCAGTGCGAGATACCAGCTTGACCGACACCAGGGTTCAGACCCATCAGCACCAGAAGGGCGGCTGCCGCTTCTGCGGCGGCGCGTTGCATCCCTTCGTCGATCTGGGCATGTCGCCGCTTTGCGAAAGCTTCGTGCCGGCCGACAAGGTCAACGCCATGGAGGCCTTCTATCCGCTGAATGTGCAGGTCTGTGAAGCGTGCTATCTGGCCCAATTGCCGGAATATGTCAGCCCCGCCGAGATCTTCGGCGAATATGCCTATTTCTCGTCCTATTCGGATTCCTATCTCGAGCATGGACGGCAATATACCGACATGATCGTCGAGCGCCTGGGCCTGACCCAGCGCTCCTTCGTGGTCGAACTGGCCAGCAACGACGGCTATCTCCTGCGCAACTTCGTCGCCAAGGGTATTCCCGTCCTCGGCGTCGAACCGGCGGCCAACGTGGCCCGCGTGGCGGTGAAGCAGGGCGTGCCGAGCCTGGTCAAGTTCTTCAATGTCGAGACCGCCCGCGACATGATGCGCCAGGGTCCGAGCGCCGACCTGGTGATCGGCAACAATGTGCTGGCCCAGGTCCCCGACCTTAATTCCTTCGTCGAAGGCATCCGCACCATCCTGGGCCGCCACGGCGTGGTGACCATCGAGGTGCCGCATCTGATGCGCCTGATCGAGGGCAATCAGTTCGACACGATCTATCACGAGCATTTCTCGTATTTCTCGCTGATGACCGCCGAGAAGATCTTCGCCGCGCATGGGCTGCGCCTGTTCGACGTCGAGGAGATCTGGACCCATGGCGGCTCGCTGCGCCTGTATGCCTGCCATGACGGCGATACCAAGCATCCGACCTCGGCGGCGGTGGCCGAAATCCGCGAGCGCGAGCTGACGGCGGGCTACAACCGCCTGGAAACCTATGCCGCCTTCGGCGAGAAGGTGCGCGAGACCAAGCGCAAGCTGCTCGACTTCCTGATCACGGCCCGCCGCGAGGGCAAGACCGTGGCCGCCTATGGCGCGCCGGGCAAGGGCAACACCCTGCTGAACTATTGCGGCATTCGTACCGACTTCATCGATTACGCGGTGGACCGCAATCCCTACAAGCACGGCAAGTTCACGCCGGGCACCCATATCCCGATCTTCCCGCCGGCCCATATCGAGGAAACCAAGCCCGATTACGTGCTGATCCTGCCCTGGAACCTGCAGGAGGAGATCATCCAGCAATTGGACTACATCCGCTCCTGGGGCGGGAAATTCGTCGTGCCTATTCCCGAAGTGACGGTGCTCTGATGCCGGAAACGAGGCAACGAGGTTTGTGATGAAAGTAGTATTGTTCTGCGGCGGCTTGGGAATGAGGCTGCGCGACTATTCCGACCGCATCCCGAAACCCATGGTGCCGCTGCGCCATCGGCCCATCCTGTGGCATGTGATGAAGTATTATGCGCATTTCGGGCATAAGGACTTCATCCTCTGCCTGGGCTACCAGGGGGATGTCATCAAGGATTACTTCCTGAACTACAACGAGTGCATCTCCAACGACTTCGTCCTGTCCGAGGGCGGGCGCCGCGTCGACCTGCTGAAGTCCGACATCGACGACTGGCGCATCACCTTCGTCGATACCGGCATCAACGCCAATATCGGCGACCGCCTGCGGTCGGTGCAGCCCTTCCTGGAAGGCGAGGAGATGTTCCTGGCCAATTACAGCGACGGCCTGACCGATTGTCCGTTGCCGCGCCTGATCGAGCAGTGCAACCGCATGAACTCGATCGCCACCTTCCTGGCGGTGAAGCCCAGCCACAGCTTCCACGTGGCCCGGCTGTCCGATGACAACCTGGTCAGCGGCATCCACGACGTCAAATCCACCGATATGCGCATCAATGGCGGCTTCTTCGTGCTGCGCCAGGAGATCTTCGACTATATGCGCGAGGGCGAGGAACTGGTGCTGGAGCCGTTCCAGCGCCTGATCGACGAGAACAGGCTGAGCGGCCTGCGCTATGACGGCTTCTGGCGCGGCGTGGACACCTTCAAGGACCTGCAGGAGATGGAAACCATGCTGACCCAGGGGCGGGGCCCCTGGGAGGTCTGGCGGGACGACCGTCCCAGCCCGGTGGAGCTGCGTCCCCAGATCCAGACCCGCGTCATTCCTGCCGTCCAGGAGGCTCCCCTTGCGGGCATCGCCCGGCGGGGCAACGGGAACGGCAAGGACATGCTGGACATCGCTTCGAGCCCCTCGAAGCACTGAAAAAAACGATGGGGACTTCAGCGGCCCGTCCCGGCCTTCCGGGCGGGCCGCTACCACAAATTAGCGAACGGACTATGACCGCAGGGATTTTGGGAGTATCCTAAGGTATAAGCATCCTTCTGGATATGACCGAATGCCTACGGCTGTGAAGCGCTACATCACCTCGATTCTTCCGCCTCTGCGCCATTCCTGGGAGCAGAACGCAGAACTCGTCTTCCCGCATCGGCATTCCCAGCATATCCGTCGGCATCGGGCGCAATTGATCGTCTCGCGGGTGCGGCTGGTCTCGGCGCTGTTCGCGGTGCTGACGCCGCTTTGGATCGTCGTCGATTACATCGCCTTCGATTGGCCGCTCTGGGGCATCCTGGCGCTGCTGCGGCTGGGGGCCTGCGGGGTCTTCGTCGCCCTCGCCTGGCCGCGCGACGGCGAGAAATCCTTGCCCCTGGCCTATATGAGCCTGAGCATCATGCTGGCCGTGCCCCCGGTCTTCTATTTGATAGCACATCCTTTCCTGGTGGGGGTGGAGCCGGAAGGATTGGCGGGCATCCTGGCCCGGGCCTATTCGCTGCTGCCCTTCATCGTCGTGGCCGGGCTGTGCGTCTTTCCCCTGACGCTGTTCGAAGTCATCGTCTGCGCCCTGCCGGTGATGGCCGTTTCGGCCATCGGCGCCGCCCAGGGCCCGGTCTTCGACATCGCCGACTTCGTCAATACCGTCTGGCTGCTGGGACTGGTGACGGGCGTGGCGGCCTTTTCAGGCATGAGCCAGCTTCATTACATGATTGCCCTGATCAACCAGGCCTCCCACGACCTGCTGTCGGGGGCCTTCACCCGGCGCAGCGGGGAAGAGGCCATCGACCTGCAATACCGCATCTGCGCGCGCACCAACACGCCGTTGGCCATCGCCTTCATCGACATCGATAATTTCAAGTCGGTCAATGACATCTACGGCCACGAGGAAGGCGATGCCGTGCTGCGCGGCGTGGCGAAGCAGCTGAAGAAGGTCCTGCGCCGCAGCGACACCCTGGTGCGCTGGGGCGGCGAGGAGTTCATCATCATGCTGCCCAATACCGACGCCCAAGGCATCGACGTCGTGATACAGCGCCTGCGCGAACTGGGCCTTGGCCGGCGTCCCGACGGCCTGCCGGTCACCGCCAGCATCGGCGTGGCCGAACGCATCGCCGACGGCACTTCGGATTGGATGGACCTGATCGAACTCGCCGACAACCGCATGTATCAGGCCAAGCGGGGCGGCAAGAACGCCTGCATCTCCTTCGACGACCGCAACTACGCCGAGCTTCTGCTGTCGGCGTAACGGCGCGGCGCAGCTCTGAGGCTGCGAAGGAATTCTTTTCGGCCCGCCTCGCCCTGAGGCGGCCGCTACGCAGCCTCCTCAGGGCGAGGATAATATTATTATATCAATAAGATAGCGCTCATGCTGAGGAGCCGCGAAGCGGCGTCTCGAAGCATGAATAAGCGCTCAGGCACTCCTTCCGCAACTCCTCCGCCTTCGGGGACGGCCTTGTCGCAGATGCGACAGGCTTGTCGGGGGCGCGACATGAGGGCGAGGCGGGGAAGCGAGGAAAACCGCCAATTTCACCTGTGGCACGGGGCTTGCGATACCTCCAGCGGGACAACCGGACGGAGGACAGGACCGTGGCGAGTCAGGTGATCTCTTTGTCGGCGATCGGGCGCGTGACCTCGGTGGATGAGATGAAGGCCCGGATGCCGGCCGGAGGCTGCGGCGCGTCCAGCGCCAAGGGACAGACCTCCTGCGGTTCGAGCCAGGGTCAGGGCGACATGCCCCCGGAAGTCTGGGAGAAGGTCAAGGACCATCCCTGTTACTCCGAAGAGGCGCATCACTATTTCGCCCGCATGCATGTGGCGGTGGCGCCTGCCTGCAATATCCAGTGCAATTACTGCAACCGCAAATACGACTGCGCCAATGAAAGCCGTCCCGGCGTGGTCAGCGAGAAGCTCACCCCCGAACAGGCCGCGCGCAAGGTGGTCGCGGTGGCTTCCGAGGTGCCGCAGCTTTCGGTGCTGGGCATCGCCGGGCCGGGCGATGCTTTGGCCAATCCGCAGAAGACCTTCCGGACCTTCGAATTGGTGGCCGAGGCGCTGCCCCATATCAAGCTCTGCCTGTCCACTAATGGTCTGGCGCTACCCGATCACGTGGACACCATCGCCCGCTACAACGTGGACCATGTCACCGTCACGCTGAATGCGGTGGACCCGGATGTAGGGGCGGAGATCTATCCCTGGATCTTCTACAACCATCGCCGCTGGAAAGGCCGCGACGCCGCCGAGATCCTGCTCGAACGCCAGATGAAGGGCCTCGAGATGCTGACGGCCGCCGGTATCCTGGTGAAGGTCAATTCGGTGATGATTCCCGGCATCAACGACGAGCATCTGAAGCTGGTCAATGCCGAGGTCAAGAAGCGCGGCGCCTTCCTGCACAATGTCATGCCGCTGATTTCGGACCCCGCGCATGGCACCCATTTCGGCCTGACCGGCCAGCGCGGTCCCAACCCGGCGGAACTGAAGAGCCTGCAGGACGCCCTGGATGGCGGCGCCAAGCTGATGAAGCATTGCCGCCAGTGCCGCGCCGATGCCGTCGGCCTGCTGGGCGAGGATCGCGGCGCCGAGTTCACCTTGGACAAGATCCCCGAGATGCCGGTCTTCGATCCGGCCAAGCGCGAGGCCTATGTCGCCCTGGTCGAGCAGGAGCGCGAGGACCGCCGCAAGGCCTCCGAACAGGCCCAGGCCGAAGTCGCCGATCTGGCCGGGGAAAGCCTGCTGGTCGCCGTCGCCACCAAGGGCGGCGGGCGCATCAACCAGCATTTCGGCCATGCCAGGGAATTCCAGGTCTATGAAGTGGATGCCAGGGGCGCCCGCTTCGTCGGCCATCGCCGGGCCGACAATTACTGCCAGGGCGGTTATGGCGAGGAAGACAAGCTGGAAGAGGTGATCGCCGCGCTGGAAGGCGTGGCGGCGGTGATGGTCGCCAAGATCGGCGATTGTCCCAAGGCTCGGCTGGAGGAAGCGGGAATCGAGGCCGTCGAGGACTACGCCTTCGACTGGATCGAGACTTCGGCCATGGCCTGGTATGCCGGAAAGATGGCGGACCTGAACCATGTCGATGCGCGCACGGCCTGACAGAGCCGTCCGGTGCGTCTTATGCCTCCGGCGTTTTCCGGCCGCCGGGGAGACTTCGAGAGAGGGTGAAACATCATGGCTTACAAGATCATCGCGTCCCAATGCACCGGCTGCAGCGCCTGCGAATTCGAGTGCCCCAGCAGTGCCATCAAGGAAAAGGGCGGCATCTTCTTCATCGATCCGAACAAATGCACCGAATGCGAAGGCGTCTTCGACAGCCCGCAATGCGCCTCGGTCTGTCCGGTGGACAATACCTGCGTCCCGGCCTGAGCGGCGTCCTGGTTCCGTCGGCGGCCCGCGCTGTTTCCTGCCGGGGCAGGGCGGGCGACGGACAGGCCTGTTGAAGGAGGCGGACCATGTCCGGACTGGATCAGGCTCTTGATTGGCTGGGCGATCCCGTATCCTGCGAGACGTGCCCGCATCGGGCGGACCTTCTTGCCGCCGGGCGGTGCAAGCCCCTTTCGGCCTGCGTGCACGACCGTTACGCCAAGCGCATCGACCGTTTCTTCTCGATCAATCCCGACTTGGCGGGCTGCTACCTGGACCATCCCTTCTTCGAGGTCCGGGCGGTCGCGGCCAGAAGCGCGAACATCTTCCTGCTGCCGCGCCTGATCGATGATCCCGATCCCGAAGTGCGCTGGGCGGTGGCCCTGCGCCTGCCGCGCCGCTACCTGCTGCGGCTTCGCGCCGATCCCGACCGCAAGGTCCGCGTGGCCGTGGCCTCGCGCCTTCAGGGGGTGGATCTGGCCCCACTGATGAATGATTCCGATTACTACATCCGCCTGGTGACGGCACGCCGCCTGCCCGACGAGATGCTGCCGGTGATGATGCATGATCCCGAAATGGAAGTGCGGATCGAAGTCGCCAGCCGCATCGGCGAGGACTGGCTGCCTTCCATGGTCTTCGACGAGGAACCGATGGTGCGGCTGGCCGTGGCGGAAAGGCTGCGTCCCGATCAATTGCCGATCCTGGCCGATGATCCCGATTGGCGTGTCCGCTATTACGTCGCCGAACACGCCATTCCCAGCTGTCTGTCGCGTCTGGTGGACGATCCCGAGGAGGAGGTCCGCGTCCTGGCGCGTTCCCGCCTGGACCACTTTCTCGACGGCTTTCTCGAACGCAAGGGAGACTGAAGGATGATCCGCGATTCCGATGCCGTCGAACTGGATGGTCCGCCGGCTTTCAATTACGGAACAAAAGTCCGCTCGAGGAAGAATATCCGTAATGACGGGACATTCCCCGGCAAGGAGATCGGCGAAATACTGGTGAAGAAGGGAGAGGTCGGATACGTCAACAGCATCGGCACCTTCATTCAGCAATATTACATCTACGGCGTCGATTTCGTCGAGCGCGGCTATCTTGTCGGCATGCGCGGCAAGGAACTGGAACTGGTGGAAGAGGAGTGAAGCGATGAAGGTGATGATGCGCAAGACGGCCGCCGGGCTGTCGGCCTATGTGGCCAAGAAGGACCTGGAAGAGACGGTGGTCGAAATGGAAAAGCCCGGAATGTGGGGTGGCTGGGTCAGGCTGGCCAATGGCTGGGTGCTCGAACTGCCCGACATGGCCGCCGAGACGCGCCTGCCGGTGACCGTCGAAGCCCGCAAGCGCGCGGAGTAGATCCCATGCCGCATGAAGCCATCGCCCTGATCGCCGAGGGATTGACGGAAGGGCGTCTCGCGCCCTTTCTCGGCCCCGAAGTCCTGACCATCGGCGCTCCCGCTTCGGTGCCGACCTCGACCCGTGCCCTGGTCGAGCGTTTGACCGCCAAGGTCGCCGTGCCGGGCCGCATCCGCAACAATCTGTGGTCGGCGGCGCAATACATCGAATCCAACCGCCACCGCCAGACGCTGGCGCGGCTGATGGAAGAAATCTTCGCGCCCGAGCAGGACATCAACCTGCTGCACCAGACCCTGGCCATGCTGCGCCTGCCGCTGATCGTGGACAGCTGGTACGATTCGACGATGGCGCAGGCTTTGACGGCCTCGGGCCAGGATTGGGGGCAGGTCCAGGCCGTGACCCGCAATGGCGAGTACGAGGATATCTGGTACCGCTATTATGATTCCGAAGGGCGGCGCAGCACCGAAGCCGAGGCAACTGGCTGGCAGACCCTGCTTTACAAGCCCCATGGCGGGATGAAGCCGGAAGGTAATTTCCTGCTGTCGGACAGCGATTATGTGGAAGTGCTGACCGAGATCGATATCCAGACGCCCATCCCGGCACCGGTCAAGGACCGCCGTGCCTCCTTGGGCTTCGTCTTCCTGGGCTGCCGTTTCCACGACCAGATGGAGCGGACCTTCGCCCGTCAGGTGCTGAAGCGTTCCGCCGGGCCGCATTATGCGGTGCTGCCGGGGGAGATGACCAGGAACGAGGCGCGGTTCCTCGATGAACAGGGAATCCAGCGCCTGGACTTGCCGCTTGCCGGGGCCGCGCTGCTGATTGCGCGCGACGTCGCCGGGGCGCAGCTGGCCTAAGGGCTTCCTGGTCCGCCTTCACTTCGAGACGGCCGCTTTGCGGCCTCTTCAAGGCGAGGCTTTGCAATAGATTGCCCCATGCTGAGCATAGGGAGACCCCGGAAGGTTACGCCTGCTCCCCGCATTGATGCCCGTCCTTGCGCGGGCAGGCCTCCCCGGGCACCGCTTGTTCGGCGGCGAGGCCGATCCAGCCATGGACGCGATCGGCCTCGAATCCCACCTCGCGCCGGTCGCCGACCTGCATCAGCGGGCGGCGGATCAGCAGCGGGTCGGCGAGCATGGCGGCCAGCGCGGCTTCGGCTTTCATTTCCTCGGGCACCACCTCGCCTTCCTTCACGCGGGGAGCGGCGCGGTTGAACCACTCGGCGACGGGGCGGTCGCCGAAGAAGGCGCGCAATTCCCCGGCCGTCCAGGGATGGGTCAGCAGGTTGCGGGCCTCGACGCTGTGGCCCGAGGCGGCGAGCAGGGCCTTCTGACGGGTATTGTTCCGGCAGCCGGGCTTTTCGAAGAAGATCACATGAGCCATGGCGGGCGTCCTAGCGGGGAAGGTGAACGGTCTCGGACAAGGCCAGCAGCCCCGTCACTTGGGCGCGGATCTCCGCCGACACCTGGGGATCGAGCCTGCCGAGCCAGGAAGAGGGAATGGACGAGGCGCCATAGGTCGCGCCGGCCAGCATTCCGGCGATGGCGCCGGTGGTGTCGGCGTCGCCGCCCTGGTTGACCACCTCGATGACGCAGGCGCGGAAGCTGTCGGTGCGGAAATAGTGATGCAGCACCGTCTGGACCGTATCGACCACATAGGCCGAGGCATTGCCGCGATAGGGATCGAAGCGGAAGTTGCGGTGCCGGGCGATCAGCGCATTGGCCTCCTCGCGCACGTCCTTGATGGCGCCGCCCAGGATCAGCCGCCGCGTCATGCGGCCCAGCGACAGGGTGGCGCTGTCGGACAGGGGGTGGTTATGGGTGATGTGGCATTGCCCCAGCGTCCATTCCTCAAAGGCGCATTCGTCGGCCAGCGTAGCCAGCACGACGGGCAGGTTGCGCATGGCCGCGCCGTTGCCGGCATCGCCGTCGTGATAGGGCGTCTGCATGCTGCCTTCGGTGATGTAGCGGCGGATGCCGCGCCGACAGGTATTGCCGACATCCACCGGCTTGCCCTTCAGCCAGGCGGCGAATTCCTCGCAGACGGCGCGCAGGTTCCAGCCGCCGCTGGCGAGCAGGGCGCGGCCCAGATGCAGCGACATCTGGGTGTCGTCCGTCACTTGCCCGGCCTTCAGGCGCAGCCAGCCGCCGCCGATCATGCGGCAATGGACGCCGTACATCTCCTGGATTTCCGCCTTTGTCATGAATTCGACGGTGGCCCCCAGGGCATCCCCTACGGCAAGCCCCAGATAGGCGCCCAGGGCACGGTCGGCATCAGGCCGCATGGAATTGATGAGATTGTTGGCTGACACGCCGAAGCTCCGTCCTAGAAATAGCTGACGGCGACCCGGTAATCGCCGCCGATGACCATGTATTCCGCCTCGCCCTTCAGCGGGGCCGAGGGCAGAAGCGCGTTGAAGAACAGGATTTTCGAGGTCGGCACGCGGGCTTCGAGGATGTAGTCCCCGAATTCCGAGGCGATGTCGCGTTCCGACGAGAAGGAGACGAGGCTGTTCAGGCGCACCACCGCCTTCCGCTTGTCGATGCGCTCGACCATGATCTGCTCGGCGAAATCGTTGACGCCGCGATAGAGCGTCACATGGCGGCGGCCGACGGAAAAGAAGCGGCCCAGCGCCCATTGACAGAATTCATACAAGAGGTCGAGCTGCGTCTGGATGGCGTTGTTGTGGAAGCGGCTCGACATCTTCTGTTCCACATAGCCCATCCAGGCTTCCGAGGAGAAACGCTCGATGGGCCGGACATGGAAGGTGGGGAACAGGCCGAAGCGGCTTTCCACCCAGCCTTTCAGCACCGCGCCTTCCGGGCTGTTGGTATCGAAGCCCCAGCCTTTCAGCAGCCGCAGATAGGACGAGCGGAACCGGTGGCGCCCCTTGGCATCCACGCCGTCGCGCTGTTCCTGGTCCAGGCCGAAGACGACGGCCATGTAATCCTGGAACACTTCTGCCGCCTCGGCCATGCTTTCGGCCTGGTTCAGCATCTCGAACAGCGACGGATACATCTGGCGTAGCCCGGCGATATGCAGCGGCACCGGAGTGTCGTTGTAGTCCGCGCTGCACAGCAGGCCGGTGGGAATGCCGACCAGATTGGTGCTGTGGCCACGGAAGGGTGCCCGCATCAGGGCCATTATGCCGTCTCCCCGCTCTTCCTTTCTCGCATCGTCCCGGATCGCAAGAATCGCGCCATGCGCGGGCGCAAGGCTTCAGGCGGGCCGGACCTCCGGCCCGCTGTGGCGCTTCGGACATTGTGTCGGGGCTTTGTCGTGTTCCGCACAGGGGGGCGCAGGTCTCCCGATTTCCCTGCGAATCATCCCTAACCCCTTGTCCCGTATCGGGATTCAATAACCGCACAATGATTAAGGCTAATTGGCATGGCGGTTGCAATTCCCCTGCTGCGCGGCGGCGATGCCCCCGCTCGAATGGATATCAACACGGAGAGGAGTTCTTCCTTATGAGCGAACTTCGGCAGATCGCCTTCTACGGCAAGGGGGGCATCGGTAAGTCGACCACCTCCCAGAACACCTTGGCTGCCCTCGCCGAGATGGGTCAGAAGATCCTGATCGTCGGTTGCGACCCCAAGGCCGACTCGACCCGCTTGATCCTGCATGCCAAGGCCCAGGACACCGTCCTGCATCTGGCGGCCGAAGCCGGTTCGGTCGAGGACCTGGAACTGGAAGACGTCCTGAAGGTCGGCTTCGGCAACATCCGCTGCGTCGAATCGGGCGGCCCCGAGCCGGGCGTCGGCTGCGCCGGCCGCGGTGTCATCACCTCGATCAACTTCCTGGAAGAGAACGGCGCCTATGACGGCGTGGATTACGTGTCCTACGACGTGCTGGGCGACGTGGTCTGCGGCGGCTTCGCCATGCCGATCCGCGAGAACAAGGCGCAGGAGATCTACATCGTCATGTCCGGCGAGATGATGGCCATGTATGCCGCCAACAATATCTCGAAGGGCATCCTGAAATACGCCAATACCGGCGGCGTGCGCCTGGGCGGCCTGATCTGCAACGAGCGCCAGACCGACAAGGAACTGGAACTGGCCACCGCCCTGGCCGGCAAGCTGGGCACCCAGCTGATCCACTTCGTGCCCCGCGACAACATCGTCCAGCACGCCGAACTGCGCCGCATGACCGTCATCGAATACGCGCCGGAGTCCAAGCAGGCCGACGAATACCGCCAGCTTGCCAAGAAGATCCACGAGAACAAGGGCAAGGGCGTCATTCCCACGCCGATCAGCATGGAAGAGCTGGAAGACCTGCTGATGGAGTTCGGCATCATGAAGAAGGAAGACGAGTCCATCGTCGGCAAGGCGATGGGCGCCGCGTAAGGGGCAATTCTCCGTATCGCCCGGTTCTCTTGCGGAACCGCAGAAGCCGAGGGGCCGGGCGCATCGGGGCGCGGCGGAAGAGCCGCTTCTAGAGAGGATGAGGAGGACGGCATGAGCCTAGACGACACCAAGCAGAGCAACCAGGCCCTGATCGACGAGGTCCTGGAAGCCTATCCCGAAAAGTCGGCGAAGAAGCGCAAGAAGCACCTCAACGTTTACGAAGAGGGCAAGTCCGATTGCGGCGTCAAGTCCAACATCAAGTCGATCCCTGGCGTTATGACGATCCGTGGCTGTGCCTATGCCGGCTCGAAGGGCGTCGTCTGGGGACCGATCAAGGACATGATCCATATCAGCCACGGCCCGGTGGGCTGCGGCCAGTATTCCTGGGCCTCGCGCCGCAACTACTATGTCGGCGTGACCGGCGTGAACTCCTTCGGGACGATGCAGTTCACCTCGGACTTCCAGGAAAAGGACATCGTCTTCGGCGGCGACAAGAAGCTGGAGAAGCTGATCGACGAGATCGAGGACCTGTTCCCGCTGAACAAGGGCATCTCGGTCCAGTCGGAATGCCCCATCGGCCTGATCGGCGACGACATCGAGGCCGTGGCCCGCAAGAAGGGCAAGGAATACGGCAAGACCATCGTGCCGGTGCGCTGCGAAGGCTTCCGCGGCGTGTCCCAGTCGCTGGGTCATCACATCGCCAACGATGCCGTGCGCGACTGGGTGTTCGAGAAGACCGGCCCCAAGGCCGAGTTCGAATCCACACCCTATGACGTCGCCATCATCGGCGACTACAATATCGGCGGCGACGCTTGGTCGTCGCGCATCCTGCTCGAGGAAATGGGCCTGCGCGTGATCGCCCAGTGGTCGGGCGACGGCTCCCTCGCCGAGATGGAGAACACGCCCAAAGCCAAGCTGAACGTGCTGCATTGCTACCGCTCGATGAACTACATCTCGCGGTACATGGAAGAGAAGTACGGTATTCCGTGGACGGAATACAACTTCTTCGGCCCCAGCCAGATCGAAGCGTCCTTGCGCACCATCGCCAGCTTTTTCGACGACACCATCAAGGCCAATGCCGAGAAGGTGATCGCCAAGTACAAGCCGCTGGCCGAGGCGGTGATCGCCAAGTACAAGGAGCGCCTGGCCGGCAAGAAGGTCATGCTCTATGTCGGCGGCCTGCGTCCGCGTCACGTCATGGACGCCTATGCCGACCTGGGCATGGAAGTGGTCGGCACCGGCTACGAATTCGCCCATGGCGACGACTATCAGCGCACCACCCATTACGTCAAAGACGGCACGCTCATCTATGACGACGTGACTGCCTACGAGCTGGAAAAGTTCGTCGAAGCCATCAAGCCCGACCTGGTCGGGTCCGGCATCAAGGAAAAATACGTCTTCCAGAAGATGGGCGTGCCCTTCCGCCAGATGCATTCCTGGGACTATTCGGGCCCGTATCACGGCTATGACGGCTTTGCCATCTTCGCCCGCGACATGGATCTGGCGATCAACAATCCCGTCTGGGGCCTGACGAAGTCGCCGTTCTGAAGTCCGGTTCGCTAGGAATTAAGGAGAAGTATCATGGGTCAGAGCGCAGAAAAGGTCCTTGACCATTTCAAGCTGTTCCGCGAGCCGGAATACCAGGAATTGTTCAAGAACAAGAAGGAAAACTTCGAATTCGGTCATGACGATGCCAAGGTCGCCGAGATTGCCGAATGGACCAAGTCATGGGAATACCGCGAGAAGAATTTCGCGCGTGAGGCCCTGACCGTCAATCCGGCCAAGGCCTGTCAGCCATTGGGTGCCGTCTTCGCCGCCGCCGGATTCGAATCCACCCTGTCCTTCGTGCATGGTTCCCAGGGCTGCGTTGCCTATTACCGCTCGCATCTGTCGCGTCATTTCAAGGAGCCGTCCAGCGCGGTGTCCTCGTCGATGACCGAGGACGCGGCCGTATTCGGCGGCTTGCAGAACATGGTGGACGGCATGGCCAACGCCTATGCCCTCTACAAGCCGAAGATGATCGCCGTCTCGACCACCTGCATGGCCGAAGTCATCGGCGACGACCTGCAGGCCTTCATCCAGACCGCGAAGGACAAGGGTTCGATCCCGGCCGATTTCGACGTTCCCTATGCCCATACCCCTGCCTTCGTCGGCAGCCACACCGTCGGCTACGACAACATGATCAAGGGCATCCTGACCCATTTCTGGGGGGCCAAGAGCGGCAATGCCCGCACCGCCGACGGCAAGATCAACATCATCGGCGGCTTCGACGGCTATGCCGTCGGCAACAACCGCGAACTGGCCCGTATCCTGGGCCTGATGGGCGTGGACTACACCCTGCTGGGCGACGTCTCCGACGTCTATGACACGCCGACCGATGGCGAATTCCGCATGTATGACGGCGGCACCCGGATCGAGGACGTCAAGCGCGCCGTCGATGCCAAGGCCACCTTGTCGATGCAGGAATTCTGCACCGAGAAGACGTTGGAATTCTGCGCCTCGCTGGGCCAGCAGACCGTCGCCCTGAACCATCCGGTGGGCGTGCAGGCGACCGACGAATTCCTGAAGGTCGTCTCCGACCTGACCGGCAAGCCGGTTCCGGCGGAACTGGTCAAGGAACGTGGCCGCCTGGTCGATGCGATGGCCGATTCCATGGCCCATCTGCACGGCAAGCGCTTCGCCATCTACGGCGATCCCGACCTGACCCTGGGCCTGACCCGCTTCCTGATGGAACTGGGCGCCGAGCCGGTGCATGTGCTGGCGACCAACGGCAACAAGGATTGGGCGGCGAAGGTCGAGGCGCTGCTCGCCTCCTCGCCCTATGGCAAGGGCGGCAAGGCCTGGGCGGGCAAGGATCTGTGGCACATGCGGTCCCTGCTCTTCACCGAGCCGGTGGACTTCCTGATCGGCAACACCTACGGCAAATATCTGGAACGCGATACCGGCATCCCGCTGATCCGCCTGGGCTTCCCGATCTTCGACCGTCACCACCACCACCGCTATCCGGTCTGGGGCTACCAGGGGTCGCTGAACGTGTTGGTCAGGATTCTCGACAAGGTGTTCGACGTCATGGACGCCGACACCAATATCGCGGGCCAGACCGACTACAGCTACGACATCATCCGCTGAGCCGGACCCGGAGGATGTCGTACAGGGCCGGCGGGGGTGACCTCGCCGGCTTTTTCCCGTCTCTAGACGGCTTCGGCTTCCAGCGCCGCCGGGGCGGGGGCAGGGCGCGCGGGAGAGGAATCGCCCAGGACGTTGTCGCGGCCGATGATGCGGTCCAGCACCTCGTCGCCAAGGGTCGAGCTGCGGCCGATCTCCGCTCCCTCGTTCTGCAGCCACTGGTCGGCCACCTGCCAGCCTTGGTCGTGCAGGTCGCGCAGGAAGGGTTCGACGATGACCAGCTTCGAGACCACCCCCAGCTGGGCCAGGAAGGGTTCGTCGGTGATGCGGTGCAGGCGGACGGGACGGTATCGGCCCAGGCTTTCCTGCTTCGCCGCCTCGATGGCCTTGTTCATGGCCTGGATGGCGTTCAGCTCCAGCACCAGCGAGGTGTTGAAGGTGATTTCGTTCAGGCGGTCGGCGATGGCCCGTGCGCCGGTGGGCGTCTGCGGGTCGTGGAAGGGGTTGAGCTGGATCACCAGCATGTCGTCGGCATGGCCGATCAGGGGCGACAGGGCGGGATTGCCCATGAAGCCGCCGTCCCAGTAATGGCTGTCGCCGATCTGGATGGGGCGGAAGACCGTGGGGATGCAGGCCGAGGCGCGCAGGACGTCCAGCGTCACCTTGTCGCGGGCGAAGACGTCGCGCCGGCCCTGGGTGATGTTGGTGGCCGAGATGAACAGCGCCGGTCCCTTCTGCCTTTGCAGCCGCTCGAAATCCACCTTGTCGCCCAGAACCAGGGCCAGCCAGTCGGGCCCGGCGGGCAGGTCGGAGGGCGAGGCCCATTGCCCGGCCGTATCGATGGCCAGGGCGATGGGAGAGGAATCGATGTTCCAGCTTCCCGTGGCGAAGCGCCAGGCCAGGGCCGTCAGGCTGTAGGGGCTGACGGGCGCCAGGGCGGCGTCGCTCAGCCAGAAGGATTCGAGAAGCTGCTGCGTGTTCTTCGCCAGGTCCTTCTGCGCGCGGCCTTTTTCGCTGCCCAGGCCATAGGCGGTGAGCGTGGCATTGAAAGCGCCGGCCGAGGCGCCGCTGACGGCGGCGATTTCCAGCCGGTCCGCCGCGACCTCGTCCAGAAGGCGGTCCAGAACCCCCCAGGTGAAGGCGCCGTGGGATCCGCCCCCCTGCACGGCCAGGGCGATACGTTTTCTCTTCATCCGATCCTCCCTCTCTCCGGTTCTCGCGCTAAGGTAGATGATGCGCCATCTCCGGCACAGATAGCCACAAGTCATGTCGGACTCCCGACAAAGGCCCGACAATGTCGGTGGGACGACATCGCGGCATGACGGGAAAGAGTTTCGTTTCAGTGGGTTAGGGAATTGGCAAGCCCCTTGCATCGCCGAGGCCGCCAGGGATTGGAGGGCTTGCGATGCTGAAGCAGAAAATCCAGGACGTCTTCAACGAACCCGCCTGCGGGAAGAATCAGGCCAAGGGCGAGAAGCAGCGCAAGAAGGGCTGCGCCAAGCCCTTGACGCCCGGGGCGGCGGCGGGCGGATGCGCCTTCGACGGCGCCAAGATCGCCTTGCAGCCGATCACCGACGCGGCCCATCTCGTTCACGGTCCCATCGCCTGCGAGGGCAATGGCTGGGACAACCGCCATGCCGCCTCGTCGGGGCCCAGGCTCTATCGCATGGGCCTGACCACCGACATGTCCGAGATGGACGTGATCTATGGCGGCGAGAAGAAGCTCTACAAGGCGATCAAGGAAGCCATCGACCGCTTCGATCCGCCTGCGGTCTTCGTCTATCAGACCTGCGTTCCGGCGATGATCGGCGACGACGTCATCAAGGTCTGCGACATCGCCACGAAACGCCTGGGCAAGCCGGTCATTCCCGTCAACGCGCCGGGCTTCGCCGGGTCGAAGAACCTGGGCAACAAGCTGGGCGGCGAGACGCTGCTCGATTACGTCATCGGCACCGAGGAACCCAAGGTCACGACGCCCTACGACATCAACATCATCGGCGAATACAATCTGGCGGGCGAGCTGTGGCAGGTCATGCCGCTGTTCGAGAAGCTGGGAATCCGGGTCCTCGGCCGCATCACCGGCGATGCCCGCTATCATGAAGTGACCGTGGCGCACCGGGCCAAGGTCAACATGATGGTCTGCAGCCAGGCCATGATCAATGTCGCCCGCAAGATGGAGGAACGCTGGGGCATTCCCTTCTTCGAAGGCTCCTTCTACGGCGTGTCCGACACCTCCGACGCCTTGCGCAAGATCGCCCGCCTGCTGGTGGAGCAGGGCGCGCCGGAAGACATCCTCGACCGCACGGAAAGCCTGATCGCTGCGGAAGAGGCCCGCGTCTGGCGGCGTCTTGAGGTCTACAAGCCGCGTCTCAAGGACAAGAAGGTGCTGCTCTATACCGGCGGCCACAAATCCTGGTCGGTCGTCTCGGCCCTGCAGGAAGTGGGCATGAAGGTCATCGGCACCTCGGTGCGCAAGGCGACCGAGAACGACAAGCAAAGGGTCAAGGAGATCGGCGGCGAGGATGTCCACCAGTTCGAGGCCATCCCGCCGCGCGAGATGTATCGCATGCTCAAGGAGAGCGAGGCCGACATCATGCTCTCGGGCGGCCGCACCCAATTCGTGGCGCTGAAGGCCAAGATGCCCTGGCTCGACATCAACCAGGAACGCCACTACGCCTATGCCGGTTATGAAGGCATCGTCGCCATGGTCCACGAACTGGACAAAGCGCTGAACAACCCGATCTGGGAACAGGTCCGCGCCCCGGCGCCCTGGGACGGGGAGGCGCGGTGATGGCCGAGATCGTTACCTCCCACAAGGCCTGTTCGGTCAATCCGCTGAAGATGAGCGCGCCGCTGGGCGGGGCCATGGCCTTCATGGGGCTGGACGGTTGCATGCCCATGCTGCATGGCAGCCAGGGCTGCACGGCCTTTGCCCTGGTGCTGCTGGTTCGGCATTTCCGCGAGGCCATTCCCTTCCAGACCACGGCCATGAACGAGGTTACCACCATCCTGGGCGGGCTCGACAATATCGAGCAGGCGATCCTGAACGTCGCCAGCCGCGCCAGGCCCAAGGTCATCGGCATCTGCTCGACCGGCCTCGTCGAGACGCGGGGCGAGGATGTGACGGGGGACCTGAAGCTGGTGCGCCAGCGTCATCCCGAACTGGACAATGTGGCGCTGGTCTATGCCTCGACGCCCGATTTCGCCGGGGGCTTCCAGGACGGCTGGGGCAAGGCGGTGACGGCCATGGTCGAGACCCTGGCCGAACCTAGCAATGTGCGCGACCGCCGCCTGGTCAACATCCTGGCAGGCAGCCATCTCACGCCCGCCGACCTGGAGGAGATCCGCGAATTGGTGGAGGCGTTCGGCCTGCATCCCGTCATCCTGCCGGACCTGTCGGGATCGCTCGACGGCCATGTGCCCGAGACCTATGTCGGCACCACCTTCGGCGGCACGACGCTGGAGGATATCGCCGTGATGGGCCGCGCCGCCGTTACTTTGGCGATCGGCGAGCATATGCGTCCTGCCGCCCTGGCCCTGGAGGCGCGTACCGGCGTTCCCTTCCACCTGTTCGAGCGCCTGACCGGGCTGGGCGCGGTGGATGATTTCGTCTCCTGCCTGATGGAGGTGTCGGGTACCGAGGTTCCGGCCCGGATCAGGCGCCAGCGCAGCCAGCTGGTCGACGCCATGCTGGACGGTCATTTCCATTTCGGCGGCAGAAAGGTGGCGCTGGCCGCCGAGCCCGACCTGCTGTTCGCCCTGTCCTCCTGGCTGGGCGAGATGGGCGCCGAGATTGTAACCGCCATCGCCCCCCAGACCTCGCCGATCCTGCCCAAGCTGCCGGTCGGAGAGGTAGTGATCGGCGATCTGGGGGATCTCGAGGACAGGGCGGCGGGCTGCGACCTGCTGGTCACCCATTCCCATGGCCGCCAAGCCTCGGACCGGCTGGGGATTCCGCTGATGCGGGTGGGCTTCCCGATGTTCGACCGCCTGGGCGCGGCGCATCGTCTGTCGGTCGGCTATCGCGGCACGCGCGACCTGATTTTCGAGGCCGCCAACCTCTTCATCGCCCATACCCACGAGCACGGCCCCGATGACTGGCCATTGCCCCAGGAAGGAGAGGCGCATGCTGCGGTTACGGCTCATTGACGCCCAGGCCGAGACCCGGCCGGCGGTGAAAGGAGGGCACATGAGGATCGCGTTCGCCACAGGCGACATGAAGACCGTGGACGCCCATTTCGGTAGCGCCCGCAAGATGGCGATCTACGATGTTTCGGTCGATGAGGCCACGTTCATCGAAGCCATCGCCTTTGACGAGGTCAGCAGCCAGGACGGCGTCCATGCCGAAGACGGCGACGACCGCCTGGGGGCCAAGATCGAGGCCCTGCAGGGCTGCGCCATGCTGTTCGTGCTGGCGATCGGCGGACCGGCGGCGGCGCGGGTGGTCAACAGCCGCATCCATCCGGTGAAGCTGCCCCGCCCGGAAAGCATCGAGGCGGTGATCGCCCGCCTGCAAGGGCAGATGGCCGGAACGCCGCCGCCCTGGATGCGCAAGATCCTGATGGCCGACCGCAAGGACATGGATTTCCTAGAAGAAGAGGAGGCCCTATGAGCGCCGCCACCGTCACCGAAGCCGTCATCGATCCTGCCGATCCGGCCCTGGACCATCCCTTCGTGCGCGAATTGGTCAGCCAGATCCGTGCCCAGGACGGTTTCGGCGCCTGGGAGAAGAAATCCGACCTCGATTTGCTGGACCCCTTCATCCTGACCAAGGAACGGCGTAAGGCCCTGCCCATGATGGCCGACCCGGACCCCGATACCTTGTGGCGCCTGGGGCTGTTCTATAACGCCGTGGGCCTGCTGATTGAGAAGAAGACCGGCCTGATGGCCTCGCCGATCATGAAGATGTCCCATGAAGGCTTCGGCCGCATGGTGCTGACCGCCGGACGCCTGCTGGTCGTCAACAAGACCCTGCGCGATGTCCACCGTTTCGGCTTCCCCAGCCTCGCCAAGCTGGCCGAGGACGGCGAGCAGCTGGTTGCCGATGCCGTGGCGTGGATCGAGCGCCATCCCGACGTCGCCAGGGCTTGAGAACAGGAGGGAAGAATGAGCGAGCTCGAAGAACTGAAGGCCGAGGTCAAGCGCCTCAACGGCCGTGCGGTCAGCATGAAGATGGACCTGCACGATCTGTCCGAGGACCTGCCCGCAGGCTGGGAAAAGATCATGGTGGTGGCCCAGGCCACCTACGACACCTATGCCCAATTGTCCGAAGCGCGTGCGCGCCTGAAGGCGGCGGAAGAGAACATCTGAGGGAAGACCGACATGACACAGCCGTTGACCCGGGGCGGCACGCCTTGGGAACCGAGATATCTGGACTCGATCGATCCCGAAAGCTGCATCGGCTGCGGCCGCTGTTTCAAGGTCTGCGGGCGTGATGTCATGACCCTGGTCGGCATCAATGACGACGACGAGGTCGTTTCGCTGGAAGACGAGGACGAAGAAGTCGAGAGGAAGGTCATGATGGTGGTCCATCCCGAGAACTGCATCGGCTGCGATGCCTGTTCCCGGGTCTGCGGCAAGAACTGCCAGACCCATGTCGCGGCGTGAGGGTCTTCTGAAGGCCGCCGCGTAACGGACCTTCGAGGCGCGTGCATCGCTCTTCGCGGAGAGGGGAAATGGTGGTCACTCCCCCGCGAGGAGGCCCCGGAAGGGGCCGTCTCGAAGGACCGGTGGGAAAAAGGATGATACGGGATGGCGGCGGAAATCTACGACTGGCTCATGGGATGTGACGGAATGGGGGAAGGTTGCGACCGTCATGTCTTCGCCTGCGTTCTTGCCGCCGCCTTGGGGGATCCGGCGCGCAGTCCATGTGAGGCCTGTGGACTGCCGCCGGAAACCCTTTGCACGATGATCCATCATTTCTTTCCGGCCGCCTGGCCGTCCATCGCCGCCATCGGCGTCGGCGAAGCAGGCGAACTGGCGCCCGAGGAAGAGGATTTGCGCAGGCTGCTGACCGCAAACGGCACTTGCGGCAGGCGCGAGGAAGCGTGGCTGGCGGTGATCATCGCCCGGCGTTCGCTGTGGCCCAACCATCTGTGGCAGGACCTGGGCTTGCGGGAACGCGCCGAACTGACGGCGCTGATGGCCCGACATTTCCGCCCCATGGCCGAGGCCAATTCCGTGAACATGAAATGGAAGAAATTCTTCTACCGGCAGATGTGCGCCGCCGAAGGCATGACCATCTGCAAATCGCCCAATTGCGAGATCTGCGACGATTTCTCCGTCTGCTTCGGACCCGAGGAGGGGGAACCCCTCGCAAAATTCCCCGCCGAAGGGGCTTAGCCAAAAGCCGCATTTGAGGAACAGCCGCACCGATCACACGTTCTAGGGAAGGAGCCCTTTCCCGGAGCGCGCCATGTCCGAACTCGACCTGCTGCTGTCCCTCTGTCTTGCCAGCCTGCCGGCGGTGGAGCCGGGAAGGCTGTGGACGGCGTGGAGCTTCTCGCCCTGGGTCGTGCTGCCTCTGGCCGCTCTGGCGGGGCTCTATGGCCTGGGGGTGCTGCGCGGCGCGCGGCCGGGCAGGGGGGAGCGCTGGTTCTTCGCCTTGGGCTGGGCGGCCCTGGCCCTCGCCTTGCTGTCGCCGCTCTGCCGTCTGTCGCCGCATCTGGCCTGGGCGCATATGGTCCAGCACGGTCTGCTGGCGGCGGTTGCCCCCCTGCTGCTGGTCCTGGCGCGGCCGGGGCCGGTTCTCTGGCGCGGCCTGGGACGGCGGCGGGAGACGGGGGAGGCGGCGCGCGGCATCTGGGGGGTGGCGCTGCTCTATGGTGCGGCGATCTGGCTGTGGCACCTGCCGGGTCCCTACCAAGCCACCTTGTTCAGCGAGTCCATCCATCTTCTTTACTACGTCACCCTGCTGGGGGCCTCTCTGCTGTTCTGGCGCACGATCATCGCCGATGGCCGCTCCGGCGGGGTGGCCGGAATGCGGGCGGTGGTAACCCTGCTGGGCACGGTGGTGCATACCGGCCTGCTGGGGGCCTTGCTGACCTTCTCGCCGCGCCTGTGGTATCCCGCCCAGGCCGCCCTCGTTCCCGATTGGGCCGTATCCGCCGCCACCGACCAGCAATTGGCGGGGCTGATCATGTGGATTCCCCTGGGGGCGATCTATGCCGTGGCCGGTGTCATGATCCTGGGGCGGCAACTGGGCGGCGAGGTTTCGTCGCGACCCTGACGCCACGGTCGGTTTTGTTCCGAATATGACAAAACCGACAGGAATGTCGCGGCCTCCGGCGGGGGCGGCGTGAAATTTCCTTTCTTTTCAACCTTCCATGAATGGCATGGCGATTGCTTTGTCTGAATGCAGGTGGAGTGCCTGTATTGGAGGACGAGCATGATTGCCCTGACGGATAGCGCGGTGGAAGCCATACGGCGTGTCATCTCCAACGCGGAAGATGCGGTGGCCGGGCTGAGGATCATGGTCCAGTCGGGCGGTTGCTCCGGCCTGACCTATCAGATGGGCCTGGAAAGCGCCCCCCAGGACGGTGACGCGGTCATCGAATGCGGTGGGATCACCGTCTTCGTCGACAGCGAAAGCCAAGCCCTGATCGAAGGTATCGAAGTCGATTTCGTCGAGCAGCTGGAAGGCTCCGGTTTCGTCTTCAACAATCCCAACGCCACGGCCAAATGCGGCTGCGGCAAGTCCTTCTCTTGCTGAAGGCGGAGGCCCGGTCAATGTGGAACTATTCTGAAAAGGTCCAGGAATACTTCTTCAACCCGCGCAATGCCGGGTCCCTGGACGACGCCAACGGCATCGGCGAAGTCGGCTCGATCTCCTGCGGCGATGCCTTGAAGCTGATGATCAAGGTCGATCCGGCCAGCGACGTCATCACCGATGCCCGGTTCCAGACCTTCGGCTGCGGCTCGGCTATCGCCTCGTCCTCGGCGCTGACCGAGCTGATCATCGGCAAGACCATCGAGCAGGCGCTGAGCCTGACCAACCAGGATATCGCCGATTTCCTCGACGGCCTGCCGCCCGAGAAGATGCATTGCTCGGTCATGGGGGCCGAGGCCCTGCGCGCCGCCATCGCCGATTACCGCGGCGAGGCCTGGGAAGAGGACGACCACGAGGAAGGCGTGCTGATCTGCAAATGCTTCGGCGTCGATGCGGGCATGATCGAGCGTGCCGTGCGGGCCAACAAGCTGACGACGCTGGAACAGGTGGTCCACTACACCAAGGCCGGCGGCAGCTGCAAGACCTGCCACGAGAAGATCGAGGAGGTGATGGGCGACATCCATGCCGCCATGATCGCGGAAGGCGCCATCACCCCGGCCGAGATTTCCGGCGCCCCGGCGGCCTGTCCCGCCGCGCCGGCCACGCCCGTCGGCCGCCCGATGACCAATCTCCAGAAGATCCAGGCCATCCAGGGCGCCATCGAGGAGTTGCGGCCGCATTTGCAGCGCGATGGCGGCGATATCGAACTGGTGGACGTGGACGGTGATACCGTCGTGGTCAACCTGAAAGGCAGCTGCGTGGGCTGCCAGATGTCGTCGATCACGCTGTCGGGGGTGCAGGAACGCCTGATGGACGTCCTGGGCCGTCCGCTGCGCGTGGTTCCCGTCAGCGCCATGAGCTGAGGAAGGGGGTGGATATGGACGCGATCTATCTCGACAACAACGCCACCACCCGGGTCGATCCGGCCGTGCTGGCCGAAATGCTCCCCTATTTCACCGAACAATTCGGCAATCCCTCCTCGATCCACAGCTTCGGCTCGAAGGTGGGCGAGAAGATCCGCTGGGCCCGCGCCCAGGTGCAGGCCCTGCTGGGCGCCGCCCATGATACGGAAATCGTTTTTACCTCGGGCGGCACGGAATCCGACAGCACCGCCATCCTGTCGGCGCTGAAGGCTTACCCTGAGCGGCGCGAGATCATCACCTCGCGCGTCGAGCATCCCGCCGTGCTGACCCTGTGCCAGTACCTGGAAAAGCACGAAGGCTACAGGGTCCATTACATCGGCGTCGATGCCAAGGGCCGCCTGGACGTGGCCGCCTATGACCGGGCGCTGTCCGAGAATGTGGCCGTGGTCTCGATCATGTATGCCAATAACGAGACCGGCACCATCTTTCCGGTCGAGGCCCTGGCCGAGCGCGCGAAGAAATACGGTATCCTGTTCCATACCGACGCGGTCCAGGCAGTGGGCAAGATCCCGTTGGACCTGGCCCATTCCGATATCGACATGCTGTCGCTGTCCTCGCACAAGCTGCACGGCCCCAAGGGCATCGGCGCGCTGTACCTGAAGCGCGGCGCCAAGTTCCGTCCGCTCTTCCGTGGCGGTCACCAGGAACGCGGGCGGCGGGCGGGCACCGAGAACACCACCGGCATCATCGGCCTGGGCAAGGCCGCCGAACTGGCCCTCGCCGCCATGGAGACCGAGAACACCCAGGTCAAGGCGCTGCGCGACCGGCTTGAACAGGGCATCCTGTCCCAGGTCAGCCATGCCTTCGTCACCGGCGACGTGGAGCACCGCCTGCCCAATACCAGCAACATCGCCTTCGAATATGTCGAGGGCGAGGCCATCCTGCTGATGCTCAACCGCGCCGCCATCGCGGCCTCGGCCGGGTCGGCCTGCACCTCGGGCTCGCTGGAGCCGTCGCATGTGATGATGGCCATGGACATTCCCTTCACGGCGGCCCACGGCACCATCCGCTTCTCGCTGTCGCGCGAGAACACCCTGGAAGAAATCGACCGCGTGGTGGCCGAGGTCCCGGCGATCATCGCCAGACTGCGGACCATGTCGCCCTATTGGCGCAAGGACGGCACCACCGGCGAGTTCACCCCGGCCTATAGCTGATCGCATCCAGGCGAAGGGAGGCTGACATGACCCTGCATCAATCCCGCGTGGTCATCAACGACACCACCCTGCGCGACGGCGAGCAGACCGCCGGTGTCGCTTTCACCGCCGAGGAGAAACTGGCGATCGCCCGCGCCCTGGATGCGGCGGGCGTCGTCGAACTGGAAGTCGGCATCCCGGCCATGGGGCCCGAGGAACAGGATGCGATCCGCGCCGTGGTGGAGGCGGGGCTGTCGGCCCGTGCCATCGCCTGGTGCCGCATGCACGAGAATGACGTCGAGGACGCCCTGGCCTGTGGCGTCTCGATGGTCAATGTCTCGATCCCCGTCTCCGACCAGCAGATCAGCCACAAGATCGGCCGCGACCGCGATTGGGTGCTGAACCGCATCGGCGAGGTGGTGGCCCATGCCCGTGCGCGGGGGCTGGATGTGGCGGTGGGGGGCGAGGATTCCTCGCGCGCCGACCTGGGCTTTCTGCTCGAAGTCGCAGCGGTGGCGGAAGCGGCTGGTGCGCGGCGTTTTCGCTTCGCCGATACGTTGGGCATTCTCGATCCCTTCCGCACGCTGGACGCCTTCCGCAGGCTGCGCGCGTCGCTGAAACTGGAACTGGAAATCCACGCCCATGACGATCTGGGCATGGCGACGGCCAATTCCCTGGCCGCCGTCCTGGGCGGAGCGAACCATGTCAACACCACCGTCAACGGCCTGGGCGAACGGGCGGGCAATGCACCGCTGGAAGAGGTGGTGATGGGACTGCATCATCTTCATGGCCGTCCCACCGGCGTCATGACGGACCGGCTGCTGGCCTGTTCGGAATTGGTGGCCCGGGCCTCGGGGCGGCCGGTGCCGGTGAACAAGAGCATCGTCGGCGATGCCATCTTCACCCATGAAAGCGGCATCCATATCCACGGCCTGCTGCGCGATCCGCGTAATTACCAGAGTTTCGACCCCCAGGAACTGGGCCGCCAGCACCGTCTGGTCCTAGGCAAGCATTCCGGCGTTTCGGCGGTGTTGCACGCCTATGCCGAACTGGGGCTATCCATCGAGGAGCCCCAGGCCCGCGCGGTGCTGGCCCGCGTGCGCCGCCATGTGGATGCCACCAAGCAGATTCCCGGGCAGCCGGAGCTTCTGCGCTTCTACGAGGAAACCGCCCTGCGTGATGCCGGTCTGCTGGCCCCGGGCAATTCTCCGTTGGTGCCGTCATGAAGGCGGCGGAAGGAGAGATGAGCGCCGCCCCTGAGATTCCAAAGCCCGGCCTGTCGTCATTGATCCGCGAGGATGTGGATGCCGTGCTGGCCCGCGATCCGGCGGCGCGGGGACGGTTCGAGGTGCTGTGCACCTATCCCGGCCTGCATGCGGTGATGATCCACCGCCTGTCCCATTGGCTGTGGCGCAAGGGATGGCGCTTTCCGGCCCGCTTCCTCAGCTTCCTGGCACGCATGGTCACCAATGTGGACATCCATCCCGGCGCCGTCATCGGGCGGCGCCTGTTCATCGACCACGGCGCCTGCGTCGTCATCGGCGAGACCGCCGAGATCGGTGACGACTGCACCCTCTATCACGGCGTCACCCTGGGCGGCACCACGCTCAGCCGGGGCAAGCGCCATCCGACGCTGGAGGATGGGGTGCTGGTGGGGGCGGGGGCCAAGGTGCTGGGCGCGGTGGTGATCGGGCGTGGCTCCAGTGTCGGCGCCAATTCCGTGGTCATCGGCGACGTGCCGCCGGGGATGACCGTGGTCGGCATCCCCGGGCGGGTGGTGGTGCCCGCGGCCATGCGCCGCATCAGCGGCGGCATCGATCTCGACCATCACCTGATGCCCGATCCGGTGGGGCGGGCCATCGGCTGCCTGGTCGAGCGCATCAACCATCTCGAAAGGCGCCTCGCCGAAATGGAGCCGGGCCATCAGGGTCCGGCCACGCAATGCGCCATCTGTGCCGATCCCTGCGGCACCGGAACGGAGGTCAAGGAATGAGCGGATTCAAGCAGCAGATCGCCAAGCTTTCGTCAGCCGAGGAATTCTTCGATTTCCTCGGCGTGCCCTATGACCCCCGCGTGGTCTCCGTCAACCGCCTGCATATCCTCAAGCGGTTCCATGATTACCTGGCGCTGGACGCCAACCTGGAGGAGGCCGGGGAGGAGACCCTGCGCAAGGTCTATCGCAGCTTGCTGGAATCGGCCTATCAGGATTTCGTCCGCTCCGATGCCGTGACCGAGAAAGTGTTCAAGGTCTTCCGGCAGGCTCAAGCGACGCAGCTGGGCGGGCAAGGTTTCGTGCCTCTTTCGGACCTGAGCCGATCCTGACGTCGGGCAGTGTGAAGCGGAACACGCTTCCCCCCTCGGGGGCCGATTCCACCCAGATGCGGCCGCCATGGCGGTCGACGATGCGCTTGCAGATGGCAAGGCCGATCCCGGTGCCCTCGTAGCGTCCGATGGGGTGCAGGCGCTGGAAGATCTTGAAGATCCTCTCGCGGTATTCGGGATCGATGCCGATGCCGTTGTCGGTCACCGAGAATTCCCAGATATCCTCGACCGGCCTGGCGGTGACTTGGATCCTGGGGGGCAGGTCGTCGCGGCGGTATTTCATCGCATTGCCGAGCAGGTTCTGGAACAGGCGCGTCAGCTGTATCTGGTCCGCCGTGACATAAGGCAGCGGCCCCACTTCGACCGAGGCGCCGGTATCGCCGATGGCGGTGCCGAGATTGGCCAGCGCCATGGTGACCGCCGTCTGCGAATCCACCGGCAGCAGGGGGGTGGATTCGGAATCCAGGCGGGAATAGTCCAGCAGGTCGATGATCAGCTGGCGCATGCGTTTCGCGCCCTGGGCGGCGAAGGAGATGAACTGGCGGCCATCGGCATCCAACTGCGGGCCATAGCGGCGTTCAAGCAGCTGCACATAGCTGGCGACCATGCGCAGCGGCTCTTGCAGGTCGTGCGAGGCGATGAAGGCGAATTGCTGCAATTCGTCGTTGGAGCGGCGCAGGTCGGCCAGCAGGGTGGCCCGTTCCTCTTCGTGCCGCTTGGCCTCGGTGATGTCGCGGACGCAGGCCACCACCAAAGGCTCACCGCCCACGCGCATCAGCCCCGCGCGCACCTGGATCGGTATGGCGGTGCCGTCCTTGCTGCGATTGATGGTCTCGATGCTGAGCGAGGACATGTGGTGCAGCCGCTTCAGCGAATGGCGCAGCGCCTCCTGGTCGACGAAGACGTCCAGGTCGGTGATGGACATCGACAGCAATTCGGCGCGGCTGTAGCCCAGGACGGAGCAGGCCTCGCGGTTGACGTCGAGGATGCGTCCCTCCATGTCGTGAACGAAGACGCCATCGCGCAGATTGTCGAGCACCGCGCGATAGCGCATCTCGCTTTCCTCCACCGCCTGCCGCGCCTGGCGCTGCTGCCGGCCCCAGCGCGCGACAAGCCAGGGCAGGGCGAGCAGCAGGACGGCCAGGAGCAGCCCCACCAGGCGCAGCGGCCAAAGGGAGCGGGCCAGGGCGAGAGGCTCCTTGCTCCGCGCGGCCAGGCTCCAGGAACCGGAGGGGAAGGCGATCTCCAGGAAGACGGCGTCATCGTTCAGGAACAGGGCGGGATTGCCCCAGATCATCTGCCCTTCGCTGCCGCGCAGGGCGATATCCAGGCGTTCCTGTGCCGCCAGGACGCCGCTGCGCGCGATCAGGGTTTCGATATCGATGACGATGCTGACGACGCCCAAGGGCGGATCCTCCCCCGCCGTGCCGTCGCGGAAGACCGGCGCGCGGTGGATGATGCCGGTGCCGCCCTGGACCAGGTTCACCGGCCCGTTCACCACCGGCTGGCGGGTCTCGAACGCCCGCTCGATCGACGGCCATTGCTCCGGAAGGTCGCGGTAATCGGTCCCCAGCACGGCTTCGTTGTCTTGCAGGGGGTGGACATAGACGACGTGGCTGCCCAGCGCGATGGCCAGATTGCGGATGGGCGCTTCCTCGACGGCAAGTTCGCGCAGGGTCGTGTCCATGTGCCGGAACGGGTCGTCGGGATCGGTCAGGATATGGGCGACGATGCCCCGGCTGAGCAGCAGGGAGCCGTTGAGCTGCATTTCGAGATGGGCGCGGATCGAGCCCATCTCGTGCAGGACGGCCATCTGCGTCTGATCGCGCAGGGCTTCCCGCTGCTGGTATTCCAGCGCGCCCAGCCCCAGCAAGACGACCAAAGCCGACAGCAGGGAGGCGGTCAAGGGGGAAAGGCGGCTCATGAAGGCTCCCGTACTTATACTTCCGTAGTATGGCGGAAGCGGGGGAAGCCGACAATGACGCAGCGTGTCGGAACGCTCTGTCGCATTCGAGACAAACGCGACCGGTTTGTCCGGTCTGCCCCAGTCCGGCGGCGGCAAATCGCCTGGGAATCCGGGATTCTCCAGAATTGGAACGGCGATTGCTTGGGGAGGGAAGACCCGGGTCTCGCGCCGGGAAGGTGAGACGGAGAATCGCGATGCATATTGTGGTCTGTATCAAGCAGGTGCCGGACAGCGCGCAGATCCGCGTCCATCCGGTGACGAATACCATCATGCGCCAAGGGGTGCCGACGATCATCAACCCCTATGACCTCTTTTCCCTGGAGGAAGCGCTGCGTCTCAGGGACCGGATCGGGGCCAAGGTCACCGTCCTGACCATGGGGCCGAAGATGGCCGAGACCGCGCTGCGGAAGGCACTGTCCCTGGGGGCCGACCGGGCGATCCTGCTGACGGACCGCCGTTTCGCCGGCTCGGACACGCTGGCGACCTCCTTCGCCCTGGCCAGCGCCATCGGCAAGATCGCCGAGACCGAGCCGGTGGACATGGTCTTCTGCGGCAAGCAGACCATCGACGGCGACACCGCTCAGGTCGGGCCGGGCATCGCGCGGCGGCTGGGGCTGCAGCAGCTGACCTATATCGCCAGGATCGATTCGGTCGATCCGGCGGGGCGCGAGATCGTGGTCCAGCGCCGGGCCGAGGGCGGCGTGCAGGTCCTGCGCACCGCGCTGCCCTGCATGGTCACCATGCTGGAAGGCAGCAACACCATCCGTTTCGGCACCATGCCCGACATGTTCCGTGCCGCCCGCGCCGTCATCGAGGAATGGGATGCCGCCGCGGCCGGTATCGAGGATGTGATGAAATGCGGCCTGCGCGGCTCGCCCACCGTGGTGAAGAGGGTCTTCGCGCCCAAGCCCAACGCCAAGAAGGCCGAACAGATCGAGGTCGAAGGCAAAAGCGCCGAGGACATCGCCCTGGCCGCCATCGACACCCTGTTCGCCGCCAGGCCGTCGCTCGCCGACGACATGCTGCGCCAAGCCGCCGAATAAAGGAGAGAGGGGAATGAGCGAGCAGAAGCAACCCGCATCCCGCGCCAGCCTGAAGGCGAAGCTGGACGAGAAGCTGCTGGCCTATCAGGGCGTCTGGGTCTTCATCGAACTCGAACGCGGCCAGGTCCACAGCGTGTCGTGGGAACTGATCGGCGAAGGCCGCAAGCTGGCCGATGCGCAGGGCGTGGAATTGTCCGGCGTGCTGGTTGGTCCGTCTGGGGAGACGACCCGCGCCGCCGCGCAGGACGCCTTCGCCTATGGCGCCGACAATGTCTATCTGGTCGAGGACCCGCTTCTCGCGGATTACCGCAACGAGCCCTATACCCAGGTGCTGACCAAGCTGGTGAACAAGTACAAGCCGGAAATCCTGCTGCTGGGGGCGACCAATCTGGGCCGCGACCTGGCGGGCAGCGTGGCGACCACCCTGGCGACGGGCCTGACCGCCGACTGCACCGAACTGGCCATCGACATGGAAGGCCGCTCGCTGGCCGCTACCCGTCCGACCTTCGGTGGCTCGCTGCTGTGCACCATCCACACTTTGAACTTCCGCCCGCAGATGGCGACCGTGCGCCCGCGCGTCATGGCCATGCCCGAACGCCAGGAGGGGCGCGGCGGCAGGATTATCGAAGACGGCATCGACATGGCCGAATCCTCGATCATCACCAAGGTGCTGGACTTCATCCCCGACCGCGACACCAACAAGTCGCAGCTCGCCTATGCGGATATCGTCGTGGCGGGTGGCATGGGGCTGGGCAAGGCCGAGAATTATGCCCTGGTGCAGGAACTGGCCGCCGTGCTGGGGGCCGAGACCGGCGGGTCGCGCCCGCTGGTGCAGAAGGGCTGGCTGACCGCCGACAGGCAGATCGGCCAGACCGGCAAGACCATCCGGCCCAAGCTCTATATCGCCGCCGGCATCTCGGGTGCCATCCAGCATCGCGTGGGCGTCGAGGGGGCGGACACCATCCTCGCCATCAACACCGATCCCAATGCGCCGATCTTCGACTTCGCCCATTACGGCATCGTCGGCGACGCGCTGAAGATCCTTCCCGCCCTGACCGCGGCCTTCCGCAAGCGCCTTGCCGTCAACCGGCTGGCGAGCTGACTTTAGGGGGACTGACCATGACCGAGAAGTTCGATGCCATCGTCGTCGGCGCCGGCCCCTCGGGCAACGCCGCGGCCTATACCCTGGCCAAGGCGGGCCTGAATGTTTTGCAGCTGGAACGCGGCGAATATGCCGGTTCCAAGAATGTGCAAGGCGCCATCCTTTATGCCGACGCCCTGGAACGGATCATTCCCGATTTCCGCGAGGATGCGCCGCTGGAGCGCCATATCATCGAGCAGCGCATGTGGTGCATGGACGAGAAGTCCTATATGGGCGCCCATTACCGCTCGGACGAGTTCAACGAGGAAAAGCCCAACCGCTACACCATCATCCGCGCCCAGTTCGACAAGTGGTTCTCGGAGAAGGTGCGCGGGGCCGGGGCGCTGGTGATCTGCGAGACCACGGTGACCGAACTGATCAAGGACGGCGAGCGCGTGGTGGGCGTGCGCACCGACCGCGAGCAGGGCGACATCTTTGCCGACGTGGTCGTCCTGGCCGATGGCGTGAACTCGCTGCTGGCCCGCAAGGCCGGGTTCCACCCCGAGATCAGCGGCAAGAACGTGGCCCTGGCGGTGAAGGAAATGCATTTCCTGCCCCAGGAGGTCATCGAAAGCCGCTTCAATATCGGCGAGAACGAAGGCGTCGTCATCGAGATGATGGGCAAGGTGACGCGCGGCATGGTGGGCACCGGCTTCCTCTATACCAACCGTGAATCCATCGCTATCGGCATCGGCTGCATGGTCGACGACTTCAAGCATGGCGGCGTCACGCCCTATGGCCTGCTCGAAGAGCTGAAGGCCCATCCGTCCGTCGCGCCGCTGATCAAGGGGGCGGAAGTGAAGGAATATGCCGCCCATCTGATCCCCGAAGGCGGCTACAAGGCGGTTCCCCGGATCAGCGGCGAGGGCTGGATGATCGTCGGCGACTCCGGCATGTTCGTCAACGCCGTTCACCGCGAGGGCTCGAACCTTGCCATGACGACCGGCCGCATCGCGGCGGAGACGGTGATCGCGCTGAAGGAGCGGGGGCTGGACATGAATGCCGCCAACCTGTCGGCCTACCGTAAGGCGCTGGACGACAGCTTCGTCATGAAGGACCTGAAGAAGTACAAGGACATGCCGGACTTCCTGCACGGCAACAAGCACTTCTTCACCAAATATCCCGATCTGCTCGCCAAGGCCGCCTCCACCATGCTGCGCGTGGACGGCATCGACAAGCTGAGCAAGGAAAAGCAAATCTCCCGCTCCTTCCGCCAGAGCCGCTCGCTGTTCGGCCTGGTCGGCGACGCGGTCAAGCTGGTGAGGGCCTTCCGATGATCAAGGTCGAAGACAAGCTCTATCAAAACCGCTATCTGGTGGACGAAGGCCGTCCCCATATCAGCATCAAGGATGTCGAGGTTTGCCGGGACTGCGCCCAGCCCTGCACCTTCTGTTGTCCCGCCGGCTGCTATGCCCGGGAAGAGGACGGCTCGGTGACGCTGACCACCGACGGCTGCCTGGAATGTGGCACCTGCCGTGTCATCTGCCAGGACAGGGGCAACCTGAACTGGGACTATCCGCGCGGCGGCTACGGCATCCTGTTCAAGTTCGGTTGATCCCCGGCCTTCCGGCCATCAAGAAAGGCGCCAGGAGCAATCCCGGCGCCCTTTTCTTGTGGATCACCGCCACCGGCGCTTCAGCAGCGCCGCCAGTTCCGGCCAGGACTGGAACAGCGGCAGCCTGGGGCGGGACGGGCGCGTCGGTTCGACGGCCAGGCCGACGGCGGCCAGGTTGTCCTCGTCGTCCAGTTCGCGGACGATCAATTCGACCTCGCCCAACCGCAGGCGGTCGCCCAGTTCGAGCCTGCCGCCGAAGCTGCGCTTCAGGTATTCCGCCACCGTCAGTCCGCGATCCCCTTCGGGAACGGGCAGGCCGTAGCTGTCGGCCAGGATCGACAGGCGAACATCCGGCGTCAGCAGGAAGTCGCCCCAGAATTCCCGGTCGTCGGGATCGAGCTTGGCGCGGCGGGCGAACAGGCGGTCGAGCAGATGCACCTGTTCGGGCGGGATGAAGATGTAGATGTAATCGTCCGGCTGCAGCCGTCCGGCGGTATGGACGTTCATCGAGCGGCCGTTGCGCACGATCAGCGCCGGGCGCGCCCAGCGCGGAATGCGCTCGCCCCGTCCCACCGGGCTGTCGGCGGCGATGCGATAGGCGACCAGTTCCTGCTTGGCCTGGCCCGGCAGTTCCAGCTCGACGCGGTCCACCGGCCCTTGCCGCGCCGGCACGATCAGCCCCAGCCAGCGGGCGATCGGCCGGACCGTCCAGCCCTGGATCAGCAGCGAGACCAGCACCATCAGGAAGGCGACGTTGAAGAAGAGCTGCGCATTTTCCAGCCCCGCCATCAACGGCACGATGGCCAGCAGGATCGACACCGCGCCGCGCAGGCCGACCCAGGCGACGAAGGTGGTCTCGTTGCGGGTGAATCCAAAAGGCAGCAGGCACAGCCAGACCGCCAGGGGGCGGGCCAGGAAGATCAGCGCCAGGGCCAGCAGGACGGCGGGCAGCAGCACGTCGGGAAAGCTGGACGGCGTTGCCAGCAGGCCCAGGGTCAGGAACATGGCGATCTGGGCCAGCCAGGTCAGCCCGTCCTGGAAGCGGCGCAGCACGGCGCTGTGCTGAAGGCGGGCATTGCCGGCGACGACGCCCGCGACATAGACGGCTAGGAAGCCGCTGCCGCCCAGGGTCGAGGTGGAGGCGAAGACCATCAGCGCCAGGGCGACCACCAGCAGCGGGTAGAGGGCGGTCTCCAGTTGCAGCCGGTTGACCGTCTGGGCGATCAGCAGCCCGCCCAGGATGCCGAAGACGGCGCCCACGCCCACCTGCTTGATCAGGATCTGCAGCATGTGCCAGATCCCCTGCTCGACGCTGGAGGCGGTGATGAACTCGACCAAGCCGATGGTCAGGAAGATGGCGACCGGGTCGTTGCTGCCCGATTCAATTTCCAGCGTCGAGCGGACGCGGTCGCGCAGGGTGATGCCGCCGACGCGCAGCAGGAAGAAGACGGCGGCGGCGTCGGTCGATCCGACGATGGCCCCCATCAGCATTCCTTCCATCCAGCTCAGCCCGAAAGCCACGGAGGCCATGGCGCCCAGGATGGCCGAGGTCAGCACCACGCCGATGGTCGCCAGCGTTATCGCCGGTCCCCCGGCCGTCCGGAAACGGGCGAGGGGGGTGGCGAAGCCGCTGTCGAACAGGATGATCGCCAAGGCGATGCTGCCGATGAACCAAGCGGCGGGGGCGTTGTCGAAATCGATGCCGCCCAATCCGTCTTCTCCCGCCAGCAGGCCGATGCCGAGGAACAGCAGCAGCAGCGGCGCGCCGATGCGGAAGGAAATGACGCTGGTGAGGATGCTGACGACGACGAGACTGGCGCCCACAAGGATCGTGAGGTTCATCGTCAGCAGTTCAATCATCACGCCTCGCCGTCTGGATGGGAAAGCTTGATTATGACCTGCGGCATGCCTTGCAGCAACCCGTCTTCCAGGCAGTGTTCATGAAATTGCAACAGCTTAGCCGGTTTTCTTCCTCTTCCATCCTTAGCGGCGATGCTTCATCATGACCGTTTCGCCGGCTCATGCGACGCAGTGTCGTCCGGCCATGGTTCGCCCTTTTCCTTCTGGCCGTCCTTATGCGCAAGTTCCTGTTCCTTTTCCTGGTTGCCATCGTCGCCGTCGTCAATTTCGCCCTCTGGGGCTGGCTCAACCGGCCCGTCGATGTCGGGATCGACTGGGCCAAGCCGGTGCAGAGCATGTCCTTCGCGCCGTTCCGCAAGGGCCAGAGCCCGCTGGAGATGATCTATCCCAGCCCCGAACAGGTGGAAGAGGACCTGCTGGCCCTGAAGGGCCAGGCCGAGGGGGTGCGCGTCTATACCTCCCAGGAGGGGATGGAGGTGCTGCCCGACCTGGCCCGCAAGCATGGTTTCGACCTGACCTTCAGCGCATGGCTGGGGGTGACGCCCGAGGTCAACGAGGCCGAGGTGACGGCCCTGATCGAGGCGGCCAATGCCCATCCCGACGTCATCAAGCGCGTCATCGTCGGCAATGAGGTGCTGTTGCGCGGCGACCTGACGCCCGAGGAACTGATCGCCTTCATCCGGCGGGTGAAGGCCGAGGTGCAACAGCCTGTTTCCTATGCCGATGTCTGGGCCTTCTTCCTGAAGTATCCGGAAGTGGCCGAGGAAGTGGACTTCCTGACCATCCACATTCTGCCCTACTGGGAGGACGAACCGGTTTCGGTCCGCGATGCCGAACGCCATCTGATCGAGATCTACGACAAGATGGCTCTGTCTTTCCCCGACAAGCCCCTGATGATCGGGGAATCCGGCTGGCCCACCATGGGCCGCGACCGCGGCCCGGCCCAGCCCGGCGTCGCCAATGCCGCCCATTACGTGCGCAGCCTCGCCAAGGTGGCCGAGGAGCGGGGCATCCAATACAACGTGGTCGAGGCGTTCGACCAGTATTGGAAAAGCAAGCTGGAAGGCACGGTCGGCGGGGCCTGGGGCGTGCTCGACGTGGATCGGCGGGTCAAGTTCACCATGAGCGGCCCGGTCGTGGAAAATCCCGACTGGCCCTTCCTGGCGGCGGGCAGCGCCGCCCTGGGGGCCGTGGCCGCACTGGTCCTGTTCTGGCGCCGCCGTGAGGAGAAGCTGCCCGGCCTGATCGGCGGCGTGGCCGCGGCCAGCCTGTTGTCGGCCCTGTTGCTGGCGGCGGCCCATGTGGCGGCGGAAGGCAGCTTCTCGCCGCTGGGCCATCTGGGCGTGGCCGTGCGGATTCTGCTGCTGGGCGGCTTCGTCTATGCGGTGCTGGCGGCGCTGAGGGTGCCGGAACAGGCGCCGACGCGCCTGGGGCAGGCGCTGTTGCTGGCCTTGGCCGGGATCTATGTGACCTGGGCGGCGCTGCTGGCCTGGGATGGGCGCTATCGCGATATTCCCTATGCCGATGTCACCGTGCTGGGCGTGGGGATCGCGCTTCTCTCCATCAGCGGCTTCCTGCGGAGCGGGTTGGCGGGAATGGCGTTCGGCCCGATGTTCGGCGGTGTCCTGCCTGCGGCGCCGCGTTTCGCCGACAAGGCCGTGGCCGGGCTGTTGCTGCTGGGTGCCATCGCCGCCTGCGCCTCGGAAGGCATCGCCCTGGCGCGGGGACAGGACTTCATCACGTTGCATCCCGAATTGTCGGAGCGCGTGCCGCTGATCCTGAAGGCAACCGTCGCCAATACGCAGATGAACATTTTCGCGTTCATGCTCATTCTGACGGCGATACCGTTCTGGGCGAATGGCGCGGCCTTGCGGCGCGGGGGGAGAGTCCGGATGGACGAGGCCAAGCTTCATTGACCCTGCCGCCAAACGGCCCTATCTAGCGAGAAAGCTAAGCATCCCAAGACGATAGGCCGACATGGACATCAACGGAGAATATCGTATCCCCGCCCCGCGCGCCGAAGTCTGGAAGGCGCTGAACGACCCCGAGGTCCTGCGCAGCTGTATTCCCGGTTGTCAGGACCTTGAAAAAGTGTCGGACACGGAATATGCGGCCAAGGTCAATGCCAAGATCGGGGCGGTGTCGGCGGCCTTCACGGGTAAGGTGACCCTTTCGGATCTGGACCCGCCCAACGGCTACACCTTGTCGGGCGAAGGGCAGGGCGGCGTCGCCGGTTTCGCCAAGGGCGACGCCCGCGTGACCTTGATCGAGGAAGGCCCGTCTTCCACCCGCCTGACCTATTCCGCCCGCACGGAAGTGGGCGGCAAGCTGGCCACGGTGGGTAACCGTCTGGTCCAGGGCGTGGCGGCCAAGACGGCCGATCAGTTCTTCGCCTGCTTCGTCGAGAAGGTGACCGGCGTGACGCCGTCGCAGGCCCAGGATGCCGCCCCCGCCATGCCGACGCAGGCGGCCAGCGTGACGCCCATCGCACCCCAGCCCGCCCGCGCGGCGGCCTCCTCTCCGCCACGCGGGCGGGAGAGGGCGTCGGTCCGGGCGCTGGGACGGGAATGGCGCACGCCTTCGGCGACGACCACCATCGTCGCCTTCTGGCTGCTGTTCTATATCGGCTTGTTGCTGATGATGTTCCTGGGCTGACGGCGCAGCGCCATCACCAGCCAGACGAGCGTCAGGACTTCCAGCACGACCATCACGCCGAAGGCCGTCGTGTAACCGGCGGGCGCGTAGCCGTCTTCCGTCGGGAACAGGTTGATGATCGCCCCCATGCCCCATTGGGCGGCGAAGGCGCCGATGAACACTACCAGGTTCAGGGCGGTGTTGACCCGTCCCGCCAGATGGGCCGGGAAGCTTTGCGACAGCAGAGCGTAAGGCAGCGTGCCGGTGGTGCCGAAATAGCCGAACAGCAGCCACAGGGGCAGAAGGAAGGCCGTCCATCCCAACGTCACGAACAGCAGGCAGACCAGGAAGATGGTCATGCCCACCGCCGCCGTCGTCGCCGGTTTGATGCCCAGGCGCCCCAGGCGCTCGGCGATCATGCCGTTCAGCAGGAAGCCCGCCACCATGGACAGCGAGAAGGCAAGGAGGTAGTTCGCCACGGCGGGCCGGTCCAGGCCCGCGACATCGCGCAGCCAGGGCCCCGCCCACAGGCTTTGGATCGCCAGGAAACCGGCCTGCTGCACCATGGTCACCGGCGCGATCTGCCAGAAGGTGGCGCTGGAAAAGATCTGGCGGATGCCATCCATCTGTGCGCGCAGCCCCGCGCTCTGTCCCTCCGACGGGCGTTCGGGCACGGCCAGCAGGATCAGGACGGCGGAGGCGACGGTCAGGGCGGACAGCCACAGGAACACGCCGCGCCAATCGGTGAATTGAAGCGCCAGTTCCACCGGGGCGGTCGCCGCAACGGCGCCGATTCCGCCGGCCGCCAGGGTCAGGCCGTTGACCAGGGGCAGGCGCTCCCGGGGGAACCACACCACATTGGCCTTGAAGGCCCCCATCAGGCAGGCCGATGCCCCCAGCCCGATCAGGGTGCGCCCGGCCATCAGTCCCAGCACGCTTTCGGCCAGGGCGAAGACCAGCCCGCCCGCGGCTGCGATCATCAGCATGCAGGCCTCGACCCGGCGCGCCCCATAGCGGTCGAGCAACAGGCCCAGCGGCAATTGCGTGAAGGCGAAGGCCAAGAAATAGGCGCTGGTGAGCAAGCCTAGATCCGCCGCGCTCAGCGCCATCTCATGCGTCAGGTCGGGCGCGATGACCGCATTCACCGTGCGGAACAGGTAGGACAGGAAATATCCGGCGGCGAAGGGGATCAGCACCCGGGGCAGCAGGACCGCCAGGGTGGCGGAGGCGGGCAAGGGAGACATGAGGGCAGGGCTGTAACCGTGAGTGGTAAGACCACACTAGGGGAGGAACCGTATGACGGCAACCCTGTTCGCGCCGGTCAGGCGGTTCCCCGCCCGACCACCTTGCCGGCCTTGAGGAAGGGCACGAATTCCTCGGCCGAGACGGGACGCGAGAAGTAATAACCCTGGATTTCCTGGCATTGCATCGAACGCAGGCTTTCCAACTGGCGTTCTGTCTCCACGCCTTCGGCGACCACCGCGAGGTTCAGGCTGTGGGCCATGGCGACGATGGCGTTGACGATCTGCTCGCCCGTCGCGTTGACGCCGAGATCCTGGACGAAGCTGCGGTCGATCTTCAATTTGTCGATGGGGAAACGCTTCAGGTAGCTGAGCGAGGAATAGCCGGTGCCGAAATCGTCGATGGCCAGGCGCAGGCCCTTTTCATGCAGATGCAGCAGCGTCTGGATGGTGATCTCGGCATTCTGCATAATGGCGCTTTCGGTCAGCTCCAGCTCCAGCATGCTGGCTTCGACCCCGGTTTCCTCCAGCGTCGCCAGGATGGATTCCACCAGATTGGGCTGGTGGAACTGGTGGGCCGACAGATTGACCGCCACCGGCACGACGGGCAGGCCATCTTCCTGCCATTGGCGGATCTGCTGGCAGGCGGCGCGTATCACCCATGCCCCGACCTGCGTGATCAGCCCTGTTTCCTCGGCGATGGGGATGAACAGGCCGGGCTGGAGCAGCCCCAGTTCCGGATGATTCCAGCGCACCAGGGCTTCCGAGCCGACCACCTTTCCGGTGGCGGTGTCCACTTTGGGTTGGTAATGCAGGACCAGTTCGTTACGCCCGATCGCCTTGCGCAGATCCGTCTCCAGCCGCAGCCTTTCAATGGAATTGGCGTTCATTTCGGGCGTGTAGAAGTGATAGGTGTTCTCGGCCTTGTCCTTGCTGCGGTTCATGGCCGTTTCGGCCTTCTGGATCAGGTCGTCGGGCGTGCTTCCGTCCAGGGGGAACAGGCTGATGCCAAGGCTGGTGGTCACGAAGAATTCGTGGCCGTTGAGGGTGAAGGACGTTCCGAAGACCTCGAGCAGGCGCGCGACCATGGTATTGATGTCGGTGCCCTGGCCCAGATCGGGAAGCAGGCAGCAGAAGGTGTCGCCGCGCAGGCGCGCCACCGTGTCCTCGCCCCGTAGGGCGGCGGTCAGGCGGTCGGCCACCTCGCGCAGCAGGGCGTCCCCGGTCTGGTGCCCCAGCGTCTCGTTCACGGTCTTGAAGCGGTCGAGGCTGACCAGCACCACGGCGACCTGACGTCCGGTGCGCTGCGAGCGCTCGAGAGCGCGGCTGAGGCGGTCCTCGAACAGATAGCGGTTGGGCAGGCGGGTGACCGCGTCGTAATAGGTCAGCGTCTTGATGGTTTCTTCGGCGCGCTTGTGCTTGCTGATGTCGCTGAAGATGCCGACGAAACGGCTGGGGCCGCCATTGGGTTCGCGCAATTCGTGAATGCTCAGCCATTCCGGATAGGCTTCGCCATTCTTGCGGCGGTTCCAGATCTCGCCCGACCAGCGGCCGGTCTGGCGGATGACGGACCACATCTCGCGATAGAATTCGGGGCCTTGCAGGCCGGATTTCAGCAGGCTGGCATTCCGTCCGATGACGTCTTCCTTGCTGTAGCCGGAAATCGTGCTGAAGGCGGAATTGATCCAGACGATATTGCCCTTGCTGTTGGTCACCATCACGCCTTCGGCGGTGGATTCCAGCACCTTCTCGGCCACCATCAGGCGGGATTCGGCGCGCTTACGCTCGGTGATGTCGCGGATGACGCCGGTGAAGAAGCGCTTGTCGCCCAGTTTCAGTTCGCTCAGCGCCAAGTCCATCGGGAAGGTCGAGCCATCCTTGCGCTGGCCGATAACCTCGCGCCCGATCCCGATGACGGTGGCCTGTCCGGTGTCGGTATAGTCGCGCATATACCGGTCGTGGCGTTTGCCGTATTCCTCCGGCATCAGCAGGTTCAGGCTCTTGCCGATGATTTCCTCGGCGGTGAAGCCGAACATGCGCTCGGCGGCGGGGTTGAAGTCCTGGATGATGCCGTGTTCGTCCGAGGTGATGATGGCATCGACGACGGTATTCATGATGCCCGCCAGCCGGGCCTCGCTCTGGCGATGCGCCTCGGCGGCGCGCAGGAAAGGGGAAACGTCGCTGGCTTCGATCAGGGTGGCGTCGGCCCCCTCCCAGACCATGGGGACCCGGGTGAGGCTGACCTCGACGGCCGGGCTATTGCCGTGACGCAGGCGCACCGTTTCATCCGTCTCCGCTTCGACGTAATCACCCCAGGCATGGCCGATGGCGCGTTCGGGCGCGTCCAGGCCCAGCAACCGTGCCCCGGCGGGATTGAGGAAGGCGATCCGACCCTCGCGAAGGACGGCGATCAGATTCGGCGCACGCTCGACGATCTGGCGATAGGCGCCGTTTTCCCCCTCGACGGGACGGGACGGCGCGGATGCCAGGCGGCGCAGCAGCAGATAGGCCGCGAGGGCGGATGCGGCAAGCAGGCTCCAGGCAGGCCAATCGGCCGGCAGGACTTGTCCGGGATGGGCTGGGGAACCGGTGAGCAGGATCCACACTGCCCCCACGGCACCATAAAAGGCGGTCAGGAGCCCCGGCTGTCTCGGGGAACGGCGTTGCGCCGTCTGGCCCAGAGAAGACGGGGACGTGGTATTCCGTTGTGTCATGTCCTGTTCCGGCGTGGCGTCTCATGCGCCTTCTGCCTTGACGAAGATGCCGTGAAGCCGGACGGCAAGGTGGTGCAGAATGATTCCAAGATACCTCTAACGTAGATAATCCACAAGAAAGAAGGGTGCTTACATACCTCTTCCATTAGGGGAAAATCCCTACCTATGCAAGGGTATCTCAAGTCGTGGTTTCACACTCATGAAACCATACGACGGCGAGGGATTGGCCGGATCCGGACGGTCTGAAATACTGTTTCCGTCGTCTTCCACGGCAACAATGGGGCATCATGATCGTTACCTTCACGGATTTCGGGCTGGAAGGGCCTTATCTCGGTCAGGTCAAGGCGGTCCTGCACATGGCGGCCCCCGGCTTGCCGGTGGTGGACCTGCTGGCCGACGCGCCCGCTTTCGATCCCCAGGCCGCCGCCTATCTGCTGCCGCCCTATGCGTCGGTCTTTCCGCCGGGCAGCATCTTCCTCTGCGTGATCGATCCGGGGGTGGGAACCGAGCGGGCGCCGCTGATGCTGCGCGCGGACGGGCGCTGGTATGTCGGCCCGGATAACGGCCTGTTCGAGCCGCTGATGCGCCGCTCCCGGCAGCTGTCCTGCTGGCGCATCACCTGGCGGGGCGAGCGTCTGTCGGCCAGTTTCCACGGCCGGGACCTTTTCGCCCCGGTTGCGGCGGCGCTCGCCAGGGGAGAGGCGCCCGAGACGCTGGGCGAGGCCGTCGAGCCGCCCCGCCGTCCCGACTGGCCCGACGATTTGGCGCGCATCGTCTATGTGGATCGCTATGGGAATGCCCTGACCGGGCTGCGTGCTTCATCCCTGGCGCAGGGCGACCAATTGGGCATTGGCGGCCATGTCCTGTATCGGGCGCGGACCTTCGGCGATGTCCCCGCGGGGCAGGGCTTCTGGTACGAGAATTCCAACGGCTTGGCGGAAATCGCCGTCAATGGCGGCCGGGCCGATCAGGTCCTGGGGGCTGTCCTGGGTGCGGCGGTTGACCTGTATGCCGGGTATACCCCCTAAATCTTACTATCCAGGCGCGGGCGGACTTTTATCTTTTCCGGGAATGGCTATCATGTCCGCCTCTTAGGGGAGTGGAGAGACAGGCGTGAAAGTAAAGTTCTGGGGCGTTCGGGGAAGCATTGCCTGTCCATCGCCCGATCATGTGATTTATGGCGGCAATACCAGCTGCGTTCAGGTCGATGCCGGGGGAAAGGTCTTCATCATCGATGCCGGCACGGGCATCCGCAATTGTGGGCTCGAGCTTGCCCGACGCGGCGTCCAGGACGTGGTTCTGCTGCTGACCCACACCCATTGGGACCATATCAACGGCTTTCCCTTCTTCGGTCCGGCCTTCAATCCCGATTATACGATTCGTGTCATGGCCGGCCATCTGAAGAACAATGGCGGCGTGCAGACGGTGCTGGCCAGCCAGATGTCCACGCCGATGTTCCCGGTTCCGCTGGAAGCCCTGCGATCAAGGCTGAGCTTCGAGGATTTCAGCGCCGGACAGACCCTGGAATTCGGAGACGTGGTGGTGCGCACGGCGCCCCTGCGCCATCCCAACGGCGCCACCGGCTATCGTATCGAACATGGCGGCGCTTCGGTCTGCATCGTGACCGATACCGAACATGTGCCGGGCGAGCCGGATGCGACCATCCTGAAGCTGATCGAAGGCGCCGATCTGGTGATCTACGACAGCACCTATACCGACGACGAATTCCCGGCCAAGGTCGGCTGGGGCCATTCCACCTGGCAGGAAGGGGTGCGGCTGTGCCGCCAGGCCCGGGTCAAGCGCCTGGCCATCTTCCACCACGACCCCGATCATACCGACAGCTTCATGGAAAAGCTGGAGGACGAGGCCCGCCGCCTGTGGGACGGGACGGTGGTTGCCCGCGACAATATGGAAATCGCGCTGGGCTAGGCGGGGGATTTATCGATCATAAGGCCCAGGAGGCCGGACCTCCTGGGCGGGAATCCGCGAGATTATTCCGCGTTCGGGAAGAAAAGCTGCTCGCCGTCGATCTGGTAGGAGGCGATGGCCTGCTGCCCGTCTTCCGAGGTCAGCCAATCCATGAAGGCGCGGCCGGCGTCGGCCTTGACATGGGGATGGCGTTCGGGATTGACCAGAATCACGCCGTACTGGTTGAACATGGCCGGGTCGCCCTCGACGAGGATTTCGAGGTTGCCGCGATTCTTGAAGCTGAGCCAGGTGCCGCGGTCGGCCAGGACATAGGCGTCCATGGCGGCGGCGGTGTTCAGCGTCGGGCCCATGCCCGAGCCGGTTTCCCGGTACCAGTTGCCCGAGGCGGCCTTGACGTCAACACCGGCCTGCGACCAGAAGCGCAGTTCGGCGGCATGGGTGCCGCTGTTGTCGCCGCGCGAGACGAAGGGAGCCTCGGCCTGGGCGATCTTCTGCAGGGCCGGAACGGTGCTGCCTTCACCTTGGCTGCGCGCTTCGGCGGGGTCCGCCTTGGGGCCGATCAGGATGAAGTCGTTATACATCACGGGGCGGCGGTCGACGCCGAAGCCGTCGGCGACGAATTTTTCTTCGGCGACGGTGTCATGGACCAGCACCACGTCGGCATCGCCGTTGGCGGCGGTCTTCAGCGCCTGACCGGTGCCCTGGGCGACGACGCGGACTTCGATGCCGCTCTGTTCGGTGAAGCGGGGCAGGATATGCTTGAACAGGCCGGATTGTTCGGTCGAGGTGGTCGAGGCCACGACGATGAACTGCTCCTGCGCGGCAGCAGGTGCGGCGAGTCCGAGGGTAAGGACAAAGGCGGCAGCCAAGCTGCCCAGAGTCTTCTTCATTTTGTTATTCCCTGATTTTTACCAAAGGAGATCGCCGGCCAGGAAGGCGCGCGCCTCGGACGTGGCCGGGCCGGAGAAGAAAGGTTCGGCCGGTCGATGTTCGATCAGGCGGCCGGAATGCAGGAACAGCACTTCCCCGGCCAAGCGGCGGGCCTGGCCCAAGTCATGGGTGGTCATGATGATCTTGGTGCCGCTTTCCTGGACCTGTCCGATCAAGGTCTCGACCGCCTTGGTGGCTTGGGGGTCCAGGCTGGCGGTGGGTTCGTCGAGGAACAGGACCTGGGGGCGGCAGGCCCAGGCGCGGGCGATGGCAAGGCGCTGCTGCTGCCCCCCCGACAGGACGCGGGCGGGGGTCTGCGCCTGATCGCTGAGGCCGGCCAGTTCCAGGGCCTCGGCGACCAGCTTCTTGCGGCTTTGGCGGCAGATTCCGTTCAGCTTCAGGGCATAGTCGATATTCGCGGCGGCGGAACGGCGCAGCATCACCGGGCGCTGGAAGACCATGGCGTGAAGCTTGGGCATGTGGCGGCCGAGATCGCGCCAGATCACTTGGCCGGTGGTCGGCTGCAGCAGGCCGTGGCAGAGGCGCAGCAACAGGCTTTTGCCCGCGCCGTTGGGGCCGAGCAGGATGGTGGCAGGGCCGTCCTCGATCATCAGGTCGATGTCGTGAATCAGCTTTTTTCCCCCGGCGGAGAAGCTGACGCCGCACAATTCCAGCGGCAGGATCGAGAAATTGCGCATCACGCCACCCTCCGGCGCATCAGGCGTCTTTCCTGCCGCGTCGCCATGGCCAGCAAGGCGGTGGCGGCATTGACGCCGAGCGAGAGGATCAGCAGCACGATTCCCAGACCCAGGGCCAGCGGCAGGTCGCCGCGGCTGACCTCGAGTGCAATGGCGGTGGTCATGACGCGGGTGACATGCTCGATATTGCCGCCGACGATCATCACCGCGCCGACTTCTGCGCTGGCGCGTCCGAAGCCCGCGAGGATGCCGGTGGTCAGGGGAAAGCGGCCTTCCCATAGCAGGGTGGGGGTAGCGCTCAGCCGCCCGGCGCCGAGCGAGCGCAATTGTTCGCCATATTCCGTCCACAGGTCTTCGACCACCTGTCGGGAATAGGCGACGATGATGGGCGTGACCAGCACCACCTGGGCGATGATCATGGCCGTAGGGGTGTAAAGCAGGCTCAGCACGCCGAAGGGCCCGGCGCGGGACAGCATCAGATAGACCAGCAGCCCCACCACCACCGGCGGCAGGCCCATCAGCGTGTTGGACAGCACGATGACGGCGCCGCGCCCGGGGAAGGAGGACAAAGCCAGCAGGGCACCCAGCGGCAAGCCGATCAGCGCGGCCAGGAAGACCGCCGTCAGGCTGACCTGCAGCGACAGGCCGACGATCTCGCGCAGAGCCGGGTCCATGCCCAGGATCAGCGCCAGTGCGGCGGCAAAGGATTCACCGATTGTAGACATGCCTCTCCACGACCTCTTCCCCCTAAGCTAGCGGGATTCGTGGCGGAGAGCCATGCGTTTTTATGCATTTTCGCGCGTTTACTACGGAATGCGGAAGAAATTGCTCTTCCTTGCGATTCCGGCCGGAAATGAAAAAAGCCCCCGCCTGGGCAGGCAGGGGCTTGCATTGCGGCAGGAAAGCCGGTTCAGCGCGGGATATGGGCGCCTTCGGCGATCCAGCGGCCAAGGATCACCCGTTCTTCCTGGGTCATGCCGGTGACGTTGCCCAGCGGCATGGAATCGCTTTCCACCGAACGGGTCTGGATGCCCGCCGCCCAGGCCTGGATCTGCTGGGGCGTGTCGAAGGCCACGCCGTTGGGGGCGGAGGGGAAGTCGGGATAGGTCGGGCGTGCCGAATGACAGGCATTGCAGCGCGCCTCGACGATGGCCTGGGCGATGGCGAAGGAGGTGCCGGGCAGGCCGTCCTCGCCTTCGATTGCGGCCTCGGCCGGGCTGCGGGCGGGCGGAGAGATGACCAGGGCCAGGGCGACCAGGGCGGCGCCGGCGGCGGGCAGGATCCAGGGCTGGTTGATGCCCCGGTTGCGCAGGTTGAAGTAATGCCGGACCACCGCCCCGATCAGCGCCAGCCCCGCCAGGATGGCCCAGTTCCATTCATGGCCGAAGGCGGTGGGATAATGGTTGCTGATCATGGTGAACAGCACCGGCAGGGTCATGTAGTTGTTGTGCAGCGAGCGCTGCTTGCCGCGCTTGCCGTCGGCGGGATTGGCGGTCTCGCCCTTTTCCAAGGCAGCGACGATGCGCTTCTGGCCGGGAATGATGACAGCGAAGACGTTCACCGCCATCAGTGTGCCGATCACCGCCCCCATCTGCATATACATGCCGCGTCCGCTGAAGACATGGGACAGGCCATAGGCCAGCAGGGTCAGCAGCACGAAGACGACGATGGCCAGCAAGCCGTCATTCTTGCCCAGAGGCGAGCGGCACAGACCGTCATAGATCAGCCAGGACAGCACCATCGCGCCCACGCCGATGGCCACGCCCTGGAAGGGTGTGAGGGTGCTGTCGGCGGGCAGCAGATAGGCACTGGCCTGCATGTAGTAGATCAGGATCAGCAGCAGCAGGCCGGTCGCCCAGGTGGCATAGGCTTCCCATTTGAACCAATGCAGTTCATCAGGCAGGCGGGCGGGGGCGACCAGGAATTTGCGGACATGGTAGAAGCCGCCGCCATGGACCATCCACACTTCGCCTTGCAGGCGGTCGCGTTCGGGATCGCGGTCGTTCTTGCGCAGGCTGCTGTCCTGCCAGTTGAAGTAGAAGGAGGAGCCGATCCAGGCGATGCCGACGATGATATGCATCCAGCGAAGCGCCAGATTCAGCCACTCTGTCAGGAAAGCGTCCATGATGAGTTCTCAGCTGCCGCGATAGGTGGAATAGGACCAGGGCGAGACCAATAGCGGCACGTGGTAATGCTGCTCGGGATTGCCGATGGCGAAGCGCAAGGGAATGCGGTCGAGGAAGGAAGGGGCGGCGGTCGGCTGGCAGGTCGCCGAGAAATAGGCGCCGGCCAGGAATTCCAGTTCGTAGGTTCCGGCCTTCAGTTCCGCACCGGACAGGGCCGGGGCATCCAGGCGGCCGTCGGCATTGGTGACGAATTCACCCAGCAGGCGACGTTCGCTGCCGTCGACGGCATGGAGGAAGAGGCGCATCCCCGAGGCCGGACGGCCCGTCGCCGTGTCCAGCACATGGGTCGTCAGGCGGCCGGTGGGATTGGGCACGACCATGTCGAGCAGGCGCATCCAGGCGATCTTGGCGACCTCGGCCAGGGCGGTCTGCTTCTCGGCGCCGGGGGGGTTCTTCACGCGGCGGGCGAAGGAATCGAGGATGCGGAACTTGTCGGCATGCCGCACCGCCATGATGAAAGGAAAGCCGAAACGGGTGCGATAGGCATCGTTCAGGCTGGTGAAGCGGGCCATTTCTTCGGCGGTCAGGCGGTCCAGTCCGGCGGAGGCCTGCTCGCCCTTGGATTCCACCGTCACCTCGCCGGCGATGGCGGCGCGTCCGGCCAAATCGGGATGGGCGCGCAGCAGGGCCAGTTGCTCGTCCTCGCTTGCCTCGCGCACGGCCGCCTGGGCCATGGCGTCATGCAAGGCGGTCAGCGAACCGAAGGGGCGGGATGCCCAGGCGCGCTCGGCGACCCAGGGGGAATGCTCGAAGACGCCGCCGAAATGGGCGACGAAGGCGCCGCAATCCAGGGCGTCGATCTCGGCGATGGACAGCATGTCAGGCGTGGTCCTTGTTGAGGTGATGCGAGTTGGCAGTGAAGAGAAGAAGGTCGGCGGCGACGGCGATGGCGATCTCGGCCGGGCGCTTGCCGGGGATACCGGGTAGGCCGATGGGGCAGCGCACGCCGTCCACACTTTCGGGGGTGAAGCCTTTGGCGAGCAGGCGCTTGCGGAATCCGGCCCATTTGCTGGCCGAACCGATCAGCCCGATCGAGGCGAAGCCGCCGCGCCGCAGGGCCGCCTCCAGGATGTCGAAATCCATCTGGTGGCTGTGGGTCATGATCAGGCAATGGGCATCCTTGGGCAGCAGCCCCACTTCGCCCGCCGGATCGTCGCTGGCGATGGCCGCGACGCCGGAGCGAAGGCCTTCGGGGAAGGATTCGTCGCGGCTGTCGATCCAGTGGATCCTGCAGGGGATGCCGTCCAGCACATGGACGATGGCCCGGGCGACATGACCGGCCCCGAATAGGGCGAGATGGAAGTCCGGCGCGCCGAAGGGCTCGAACAGCAGGGTGATATGCCCGCCGCAGCACTGCCCCAGGGCCGGGCCCAGCGGGAAGGCCCGGCTTTCCGGCACCTGCGCGCCAGCCTCCATCATCTGCCGGGCGATGTCGATGGCCTGGAATTCCAGGTTGCCGCCGCCGATGGTGCCGCCCAGCCCGTCGGCCGAGACGGCCATCTTGGTGCCGGCTCCGCGCGGGGTCGAGCCTTTCGCCTCCAGGACGGTGACGATCACATGAGGGGTGCCGGCGCCGCGGCAGGCGGCGACCAAATCGAACCAGTCAGTCATCTCATGCGGCCTCGCTTGCGCGTTTGACGGCCATCAGCAGCCGTTCGGGCGTCGCCGGGGCATCGAGCCTCGGCACCTTGCCCGGCGCGGCGGTGGCGGCCACGGCATCGAGCAGGGCCAGCCAGACCGACATGGCCAGCATCAGCGGCGGCTCGCCCACTGCCTTGGAACGATAGATGGTCATTTCCTCGTTGGGGGCGTTTTCCAGCAGGTCCACGAAGAAGGCCCGGGGGACGTCGCGGGCGGTGGGGATCTTGTAGGTCGAGGGGGCATGGGTCAGAAGGCGGCCCTGTTCGTCCCAGACCAGTTCCTCCATGGTCAGCCAGCCCATGCCCTGGACGAAGCCGCCCTCCACCTGACCCTTGTCGATGGCCGGGTTCAGCGAGGCGCCGACATCGTGCAGGATATCCACCCGTTCCAGCCGCCATTCCCCGGTCAGCGTGTCGAGCGAGACTTCCGACACCGACACGCCATTGGCGTAGTAATAGAAGGGGCGGCCGGTCATGCTCTTGCCGTCGAAATGGATGTGCGGCGTCTTGTAGAAGCCGGTCGCGGATAGCGAAACACGGGCGGCATGGGCCATGCGCGCCACCTGGGCGAAGCTCATGTCGTGATTGCCGATGCGCACGCGGCCATCGCTGAAGACCACGTCCTCGGGCTTGCCGTGGCAATGCTCGGCGATGAATTCCACCAGACGGTTGCGCACGGCCATGGCGGCATTGCGCGCAGCCATGCCGTTGAGGTCGGTGCCCGAAGAGGCGGCGGTGGGCGAGGTATTGGGCACCTTGCCCGTGGTCGTTGCGGTGATCTTGATGCTGTCCAGCGGCACCTGGAACACTTCGGCCACCACCTGGGCGACCTTGACGAACAGGCCCTGGCCCATTTCCGTGCCGCCATGATTGAGATGGATCGAGCCATCCGTATAGACATGCAGCAGGGCGCCGGCCTGGTTCATCATCACATTGTTGAAGCTGACGCCGAACTTCACCGGCGCCAGGGCGAGGCCGCGCTTGATGATTGGGCTTTGGCTGTTGAAGGCGCGGATCTGCGCGCGCCGGGCGGCGAAATCGGTCTTGGCGGTGATCTGCTCGATCATCGTCGGCAGGCGGAAATTCTCGACCTTTTGCCCATAGGGGGTGCGGTCGCGGCCGGGGCGGTAGAGATTGCGCTTGCGCAACTCCAGCGGGTCCTGGCCGAGATGGCGGGCGATGGTCTCGATCATCGCCTCGGCGGCGATCATGCCTTGCGGTGCGCCGAAGCCCCGGAAGGCGGTGTTGGACTGGGTATTGGTGCGGCAGCCGAAGCCCTTGAAATGGGCGGCGGGGTAGTAATAGGCGTTGTCGGCATGGGACAAAGCGCGCGACATGACCGGCGGCGACAAATCGGCGGACCAGCCGCAGCGCGAGGCCAGCGTCATCTCGACGCCGTGCAACAGCCCCGTCTCGTCGAATCCCGCCCGCCAGCGTATCAGGAAGTCGTGGCGCTTGCCGGTGACCATCATGTCGTCGTCGCGATCCAGGCGCAGCTTGACCGGGCGCCGGGTCTTGCGTGCCAGGATGGCGGCGATGCAGGCGATCAGGCTGGCCTGGCTTTCCTTGCCGCCGAAGCCGCCACCCATGCGCCGCACCTCGACGGTCACGGCGTTGTAGGGTAGGGCCAGGACCTTGGCGACCATGTGCTGGACCTCGGTCGGATGCTGGGTCGAAGACAGCACCAGCATGTCGCCGTCTTCCTGCGGCAGGGCCATGGCGACCTGGGTTTCCAGGTAGAAGTGATCCTGCCCGCCGACCATGACCTCGCCGTCCAGGCTCAGCGGCGCGGCGGCGATGGCGGCGGCGGCATCGCCTCGCTTCATTTCCATGGGCGCCATGACATAGCTTTCGGCGGTCAGGGCGTCCTCGATGGTCAGGATGGGTTTCAGCGTTTCGATTTCGGCCTTGACGGCCTTGGCTCCGGCGCGGGCGGCCTCGGGGGTCAGGGCGGCGGCGGCGCCGATGGGATGGCCGACATAGGCGACCAGATCCTCGGCGAAGACGGGCTCTCCTTTCAGGATCGAACCGATATCGTTCTTGCCCGGAATATCGGCGGCAGTGACCACGGCGGCGACGCCCGGTACGGCCAGGGCAGGCGTGGTGTCGATGGAGAGCAGCCTGCCATGCGCCACCGGGCTGGTCACCAGATGGGCATGAAGCAGGCCGCGCGGCTCGGGCATGTCGTCGATATATTGGGCCTCGCCGGTGACATGCTTGACGGCGCTGTCATGGGCCTTGGACTGATGGACGCTCATGCCAGCCTCGCTTCCACGGTCTGGGTGGTCTCGAAATAGAAGCGCTTCAGCAGGTTGCGCGCCACCTCGCGGCGGTATTCGGCACTGCCGCGCGCATCCGAGATGGGGCTGATATCGCTATCGATGGCGGCCATGCCCGCTGTGACGGCGGTTTCGTCCCATGCCCGGCCGATCAGGGCCCGTTCGGCGGCAAGCGCGCGCAGGGGCTTGGCGGCGACACCGCCGAAACCGGCGCGGAATTCGGCGATGCGGCCGTCCTCGAGGCGCAGGCTGAAGGAGGCGGCGACGGTCGAGATATCCTGGTCCACCCGCTTGGCGATCTTGTAGGCGCGGAACGCCGTGCCGGGGCGGCGATGGGGAATGCGGATGGCGGCCACCACCTCGCCCGGCGCCAGGGCGGTCTGGCGATAGCCGGTGATGAAGTCTTCCGCCGGCAGCAGGCGGCGTCCCTGCGGCCCGGCCAGTTCGACCTGGGCCTTCAGCGCGATCAGCGCGGGCATGGAATCGCCGATGGGCGAGGCATTGACGATATTGCCGCCGATGCTGCCCATGTTGCGTACCTGCCGGGCGCCGATCCGCCGGATCATGGCGGCAAAGTCGGGATGACGGCGGGCAAGGGCGGGCAGGGCGCGGGAATAGGTCAGGGCGGCGCCGATGACCAGTTCCGTTTCCGTCTCGGTCAGCGTCTTCAGTTCCCCGACCTCGGCCAGGGAGATGATGGTCCGGGGCACCTGATGGGCCTTGGTGACGCGCAGGCCGAGATCGGTGCCGCCGCCGAGGATCCAGGCCTCGGGATGGTCGGCCCGGATCCTGATCAGGCTGTCCAGGTCGCGTGGCGCATAGGCTTGGGCGTTGCCCGTCCGATAGGAAAGTTCCTCGGATGTGGCGGCGGCGAGGGATCTGGCGGATTCCGCCTCCTGTGTGGGTGCCTCGTCCAGGGGCAGGGCGCTGGCGGCATCGAGGATCGGGCGGTAGCCGGTGCAGCGGCAGAGATTGCCGGCCAGGGCGTCGAGGATCTCGTCCTCGTCCGGTTGTTCCGCGCTCCGCGACAGGGCGAACAAGGACATGGCGAAGCCCGGCGTGCAGAAGCCGCATTGCGTGCCATGGCTTTCGGCCAGCAGGCTTTGGGCGGGATGAAGGCTGCCATCCTGGCCGCGCAGCCCCTCGACGGTCATGACATGGCGGCCGTCCAGTTGGGGCAGCAGCAGGATGCAGGCATTGACGGCGCGCCAGACCAGGCGGCCGTCCTCGACTTCGCCCAAGGCAACGGTGCAGGCGCCGCAATCGCCTTCCGCGCAGCCCTCCTTACTGCCGACCAGTCCGTCGGCGCGCAGCCAGGACAGGGCGGTCACATGGGGCTCTACGCCGCTGACGGCGCGCATCTGACCGTTCAAAACAAAGCGTATCTCGTTCCTCATCCGTCACTCCTTGATAACGCTTTGCCCAAGCGAATGCCGTGCCAACGGGGGCTGCTTGGAATTTCGCCAATTCGGGTGGCGATCCCGGATAAAATTGTGAACAATCTTGGGCAGATGATCAAATAATAAGCATATGCCGAAGGTGCTGCTTCACTTATGCTAGACCCAGAAACGCAGGGAATCCAAGCGCTCGGCTGATTTCGGATCGTTGGCACGGCTGTTGCCTATCCTTATTCGGCGCGACCGCTGCGTCGTGATGAGGAGAGAGAGGAAAAATGACGATGAACCGGATCAAGACCGCGATTGCCAGCTTCGGCATCGCCGCCGGCATGGTTGTCGGCGCTCAGGGCGCGATGGCCCAGAACGTCCCTGTCAAGCTGACCCTGGACTGGAAATTCGAAGGCCCCGCCGCCCCGTTCCTGGTGGCTGCCGAGAAGGGCTATTTCGCCGAGGAAGGCATCAACATCACCATCGACTCGGGCAACGGTTCATCCGGTGCCGTGACCCGCGTGGCCTCGGGCGCCTATGACATCGCGCTCGCCGACATCAATTCGCTGATCGAATTCAACGACCAGAATCCGGGCAACAAGCTTCAGGCGATCTTCGTCGTCTACGACGTCGCCCCCTTCGCCATCTTCAGCCTGAAGAAGACCGGCATCGACAGCCCGGCGGAGCTGAGCGGCAAGACCCTGGGCGCCCCGGTCTTCGACGCCCCGCGCAAGCTGTTCCCCGCCTTCGCCCAGGCCGTCGGCGTGGATGTCGGCGCGGTGACCTGGAAGAGCATGGATCCGCCGCTGCGCGAGCCGATGCTGGTCCGCGGCGACGTCGATGCCATTTCGGGCTTCTATTTCACCAGTCTGCTGAACCTGAAGGCCCAGGGCATCAAGGAAGAAGACCTGAACGTCTTCCACTACGCCGATTCCGGCCTGTCCCTCTACAGCAACGCCGTCATTCCCTCGGCCAAGATGAAGGCCGAACATCCCGAGGCGCTGAAGGGCTTCCTGCGCGCCGTCGCCAGGGGCTGGGCCGATGTCATCGCCGATCCCGAAGCCGGTATCCAGGCCGTGAAAAAGCGCGATCCGCTGATCAACGAGGCCCTGGAACTGGAACGCCTGCACATGGTCATCAACAACAACGTGCTGACCGACGACGTGAAGGCCAACGGCATGGGCGGCGTGACCGAGGCCCGTCTGGCCGCCAATATCGAGTTGGTGACGCTGGGCTTCGGCCTGAGCCGCAAGCCGGACCTGAATGAAGTCTTCGACGATTCCTTCATGCCTGCCAAGGAAGAGCGGATGCTGACCCGCTGATCCTGGTCCCGCCGACCTTGCATCTTTCCCGAGACCGTTTTCGTTAAAGAATAAGGATACTCCCGTGGCTGACGCCTTCGTTGACCTCGACCGCGTGACCCTGCGCTATGGCATGGGCGACACGCTGGCCCTCGACGAGACCTCCATCAAGATCGCTCGCGGTGAATTCATCGCCGTGGTCGGGCCAAGCGGCTGCGGGAAGTCCACGCTGCTGAAACTGGTCTCGGGACTGGTGCGGCCGTCCAGCGGCAACGTGCTGGTGGACAACAAGGAAGTGGACGGGCCGCTGAAAATCGTCGGCATGGCCTTCCAGAATCCGACCCTGCTGCCCTGGCGCACAACCCTGAAGAACATCCTGCTGCCGCTCGAGATCGTCGAGCCGCACCGCAAGAATTTCCGCAAGAACAAGGACATGTATATCCAGCGGGCCAAGGACTTGCTGGCGACCGTCGGCCTGTCCGGCTTCGAGGACAAGTTCCCCTGGCAATTGTCGGGCGGCATGCAGCAGCGCGCCTCGCTCTGCCGCTCGCTGATCCACGAGCCCGACCTCCTGATGCTCGACGAGCCCTTCGGCGCCCTGGATGCCTTCACCCGTGAGGAATTGTGGGCGATCCTGCAGGAATTGTGGACCAAGCGGCCCTTCACCGTGATCCTGGTCACCCACGACCTGCGCGAGGCGGCCTATCTGGCCGACACCATCTATGTGATGAGCAAACGCCCCGGTCAGGTCGTCGAGATGCGCCGCAACACCCTGCCGCGCCCGCGCACGCTGGAAACCACCTTCACCGAAGAATACACCACGCTGGTGCATGAATTGCGCGAGCATATCAGCGCCGTGCGCGCCGCCTGAGCCGGAGACGCGAGACCATGACTCCCACTTTTCGCAAGAGCGTCCCCTGGCTGACCAGCATCGGCCTGTTCGTGGTCTGGGAACTGGGCTGCCTGCTGCTTCAGGTGCCCGAATATATCCTGCCCCGCCCCTCGGCCAGCATCATGGCCGGCTGGGAATTCCGCGACGCCATCTGGATGCATGCCGTCCAGACCCTCTATACCACCGTGGTTGGCTTCGGCATCGCCGTCGTCTTCGGCGTCCTGCTCGGCGTCTTCGTCGGTTCGTCCAAGGCGATCTATGATGCCTTGAACCCGCTGCTGATCGGCTTCAACGCGGTGCCCAAGGTCGCCGTGGTGCCGGTCCTGGTGATGTGGTTCGGCATCGGCACGGTGCCCGCCGTCCTGACCGCCTTCCTGATTTCCTTCTTCCCGATCGTCGTCAACGTGGCCACGGGCCTGGCGACGCTGGAGCCGGAATTGCGCGACGTGCTGCGCTCGCTGGGGGCCAAGCGCCGCGACATCCTGTTCAAGGTCGGCTTTCCCCGTTCGCTGCCCTTCTTCTTCGCCTCGCTGAAAGTGGCGATCACCCTGGCCTTCGTCGGCTCGGTGATGGCCGAGACCGTGGCGTCCAATGCCGGTGTCGGCTACCTGATGATGTCGGCCAGTTCCCGTTTCCAGATGCCGCTGGTCTTCGCCGGCCTGCTGGTCATCGCTGCCATGGGGATCATCATGTATGAATTGTTCTCGGTGATCGAACGCCGGTCCACCCAATGGGCCCATCGCGGCCAGCAGGGAGCTTGAGAATGAGCCTGGGCGAAGGTCTCTATCCCCGCGATCTCATCGGCTATGGGGCCAAGCCGCCCCATGCCGACTGGCCCCAGGGCGCGCGGATCGCGGTGCAGTTCGTGCTGAATTACGAGGAAGGGGGCGAGGCTTGCATCCTGCACGGCGACCCGGCCTCGGAATGCTACCTGCAGGAAGTGGTGGGCGCGCCTGCCTTGCCGGGCGTGCGCAATCTTCAGGTGGAATCGGTCTATGAATATGGCAGCCGCGCCGGTTTCTGGCGCATCCACCGCCTGTTCGCCGAACGCGGCCTGCCGCTGACCATCTACGGCGTGGCGATGGCGCTGGAGCGCAATCCCGAAGCCGTCGCGGCGATGGTCGAGCAGGATTGGGAAATTGCCAGCCATGGCTGGCGCTGGATCGATTACCAGTTCGTCGACGAGGAAACCGAGCGCCAGCACATGCGGCAGGCCATCGAGTCCATCGCCCGCCTGACCGGCCAGCGTCCGCTGGGCTGGTATACGGGTCGCCTGTCGCCGCAGACCCGCAAGCTGGTCGTGGAGGAGGGCGGTTTCCTCTATGACGCCGATGCCTATAACGACGACCTGCCTTACTGGGTCACCGAAGGCGGCAAGCCCCATCTGGTCGTGCCCTATACGCTCGACAACAACGACATGAAGTTCGGCACCGCCCAGGGCTTCGGCACCGGCGAGGATTTCTTCGCCTATCTGCGCGACGCCTTCGATACGCTCTACGAGGAAGGCGAGGACAGGCCCAAGATGATGTCCATCGGCCTGCATTGCCGTCTCGCCGGGCGGCCGGGGCGGTTCAAGGCGTTGAAGCGCTTTCTTGACCATGTACAGTCCCACGACAAGGTGTGGATCTGCCGCCGCGTCGATATCGCCCGCCATTGGATGGCCCGCCATCCTTACCAGGGCTGAGGACAGGCAAGAGAACAAGAGTAGGAGAGGAAATTGGTCGCCATCGCGCGAGGCGCAGCGGCGGCGGAAGAGGGAAGCGGGGCATCGGGAGGCTCGGTCTCGGCCGAACGGCGGATCTATGAAGCCATCCACGATGCCATCGCCGAACGCCGTCTCCCCGCCGGGACCAAACTGGTCGAGGATCATCTGGCAGGCATCTTCGGCGTCAGCCGCGCGCGCATCCGCAAGGTGCTGCACAGCCTGGCCCACGACAAGCTGGTCACGCTGCAGCCCAATCGCGGCGCCTTCGTCGCCCATCCCACGGTCAAGGAGGCGCGCGACGTCTTCACCGCCCGGCGCGTCATCGAGGAAGCCATCACGCGGATCGTGGCGCGCGAGGCGGGGGCGGCGGAACTGCGGCGGCTGGAACGCCACATCGCCGCGGAAGAGGCGGCCCACCAGCGGCACGACCGCCGCGCCGAGATCAAATTGTCGGGTGAATTTCATCTGTTGCTGGCGGAAATTGCCGATAACATCATCCTTGCCGATCTGCTGAAGGAACTGGTCCTGCGTTCCTCCCTGATCATCGCCGTCTACGAGGCGCCCGGTGCCGTGGGATGCTCGCCGGAAGAGCATCGCGACCTCCTCGAGCGTCTTGTCGCCGGTGATGTGGACGGGGCCGCCGCCGTCATGGAGCGCCACCTGCGCGCGGTGGAGGCCCGCCTGGCGCTGGACGTCGAGGAGCCGGGAGCGGTCGATCTGCGCAATGTTTTCGCGGGAATGGGAGGTTTGTCTTGAGTTTGTCCGGCCTTGATCTAATGGCCCGCGCCGATGAACTGGCCGCTATCACCAGCGGGCCGGGACTGACGCGCCTTTACCTGACGCCTGAACACAAGGCTGCGAATGACCTGGTATCGCGCTGGATGCAAGAAGCCGGCATGGCGGTGCATATCGATGCCGTGGGCAATGTCGTGGGCCGCTATGAAGGGGAAAGGCCCGGTCTGCCGGCGCTGATGCTGGGGTCCCATCTCGATACGGTGCGCGATGCCGGGCGGTATGACGGCATGCTGGGCGTCCTGTCCGCCATTGCCTGTGTCGCCGACCTGAACGCGCGCGGCCGCCGCTTGCCCTTCGCCATCGAGGTGGTGGGCTTCGGCGACGAGGAGGGGGTGCGTTTCCAATCCACCCTGATCGGCAGCCGCGCCGTCGCGGGAACCCTCGACCGCGGCCTGCTGCGCAATTGCGACAGCGACGGCGTGTCCATGGCCGATGCGCTGACCGCCTTCGGCCTGGATCCCAACCGCATCGGCAGCGCCGTCCGCCGACCCGAGGAAGTGGCGGCCTATGTGGAGCTGCATATCGAGCAGGGGCCGGTGCTGGAACGCGAGGGCATCCCGGTGGGCATCGTGACCGGCATCGCCGGGGCCACCCGCCTGGAAGTGACCCTGACCGGCGAAGCGGGCCATGCTGGTACCGTGCCCATGCATCTGCGCTGCGATGCCTTGGCCGCCGCCGCCGAGATGGTGCTGGCGGTGGAAGAGGAATGTTCCGGCCGCGGCCGCGTGGTCGGCACGGTCGGCCGCCTGTCGGTCTCGCCCGGCGCGGGCAATGTCATTCCCGGCGAAGTCCGCTTCAGCGTCGATATCCGTTCCGACCAGGACGAGCAGCGGCAGGAACGGGTCAATACCGTCATCGACCGCTTCGACGAGATCGCCGAGGGCCGCCGCATGGGGCTGCAATACCGTGTCACCCATGACAGCCCCGCCGTCGCCTGCTCGCCGCGCCTGATGGCCCGCCTGAGCGAGGCGGCGCGGGCCGAAGGCATCGAGGCGCCGGAACTGCTGTCCGGGGCGGGGCACGATGCCATGGCCATGACTCCTCTCTGCGAGATCGGCATGCTGTTCGTGCGCTGCCGCGGCGGGATCAGCCATAACCCCGCCGAAAGCATCACCGCCGAGGACGCCGAGACTGGCGCCCGCGTTCTGCTGCGTTTCATTGAAAATTTTGAAGGATAACTTTGATGTCAGTGTCATCCGACACCCTGGCCGCCGCGATCGAGGCTGAATTCGACGCGCAGCTGCGCTTTCTGGCCGAGATGGTCCGGGTGCCGTCCGATAATCCGGCTGGCGATTGCGCCCCCCATGCCGAACATGCCGCGCGCTGCCTCGAGGAGCTGGGCTTCGAGGTCGAGCGCCATGCCGTGCCCGCCGATGTGGTGGCCGCCCACGGCATGATCTCGGCCACCAACCTGATCGTCCGCCATCGCTTCGGCCCCGGCCCCGTGGTCGCGCTGAATGCCCATGGCGACGTGGTACCGCCCGGCGAGGGCTGGACCGCCGATCCCTATGGCGCCGAAATCCGCGACGGCATGATGTATGGCCGGGGCGTGGCCGTCTCGAAATCCGACTTCGCCACCTATACCTATGCCTTGCTGGCGCTGATGAAGACGGGTGCCAAGCTGGGCGGCACGGTCGAACTGCACCTGACCTATGACGAGGAGACCGGCGGCAATATCGGGCCGAAATGGCTGCTGGACGAAGGCCTCAGCCGCCCCGACTACGCCATCTGCGCCTCTTTCGCCTATTCCGTGGTGACGGCCCATAACGGCTGCCTGCATCTGGAAGTCCAGGTGGACGGCAAGTCCGCCCATGCCGCGCGTCCCGATACCGGTCATGACGCGCTGGAAGCGGCCACCGCCATCCTGTCTTCCCTTTATGCCCATCGCAAGGACCTGCAGAACCTCCATTCCGCCGTGCCGGGCATCGACATGCCGTCGCTGGTGGTCGGCCTGATCCAGGGCGGCATCAACACCAATGTGGTGCCCGACCGCATCACCTTCCGCCTCGACCGCCGCATGATCCCGGAAGAGAACCCGGCCCAGGTGGAAGCGGGCCTGCGCAGCCTGATCGAACAGGCCGCCGCCGGTCTGCCCGGCATTTCCGTGACCGTGCGCCGCATCCTGCTCGCCGAGCCCTTCGCCCCGGTCAACGGCGCGGAGAATCTTGCCGAGATCGTCTGCCGTCACGCGACTGAAGTGATGGGGGAAAAGGTCGATACGCTGGGCATTCCACTCTATACCGATGCCCGCCACTATGCCGCAGCGGGCATCCCGACGATCCTCTACGGTGCCGGTCCGCACGACCTGCTGGAAGCCAATGCCCACCGTGCCGACGAGCGCCTCGTGCTCGACGACATGAAAAAGGCCACGCTGGTGGTGGCGCGGGTGCTGGAGGAATTGCTGAAGTAAGGCCTTTAGGGCTTGTGGAGAGGCGAGCCGCTTAATCCTGATGCTGCTGCATGAACTGACGGCTCACCACGGTCAGTATGGCGTGTGAGGGGGTGAGACACAGATGAACACAGATAAACACAGATAAAAATTTGATTCTTTAAGTTTTCCTTCCTCTTTAGTAAATGCGGGAAAGGAAATTTCTTAAAAATATCATCTGTGTTTATCTGTGTTCATCTGTGTCCCTTAACAGGCTCCGGAAAAGTCGGCCCTATCTGCAGGCAGGAAGAAACGACCCGATCCGACACGCCCTGATGAGGTTAGGCCGTTTGCAGTTGCGCGAGCCTTTCCTCGCCGAAACGGTTGGGCCCCTCCGTGCCGCGCTGCACGAACCAATAGATCAGGATGATGAGGCCGATCAGCGGGACCAGCAAGAGCAACTGCCACCAGCCGCTCTTGTCCAGGTCGTGCAGCCGCCGCGCGCCCACCGCCAGGCTGGGCAGCAGTACGAACAGGCTGAAGAGGCTGTTCAGCGGGGAAAGCTCGACCCCCGGGAACAGTCCCAGGTCCAGGATGCTGGTGAGGATGCCGCCAAGGAAGGTGAACAGCGCCCAGTACCAGTATTCGGAGCGGGTCGCCCTTCCTGTGAATGTCACATAGTGTGAAAAGCCGGATTTGATCGCTTCGCTGAAGCCCATGATCCTGTGCCTTGGGTTGAATTCCTGCGGCGCATCCTTCCATAGAAGGCGGAAGGCGGCAACCACCTAGGGCACGAAGGCGGCGGCGGAGAAAAAGGCGAGGGAAGGAAGGGAAACGCCTTCTCAGGCGAACAAGGTCTCTTCGTGAAGCTGCCAGCGGCCCTTGCCCTGCCGCTTGGCCTGGTACATGGCGCGGTCGGCGGCATCCAGCAAGCCTTCGGGGGTGGTGCCGTGCTGGGGGGACAGGGCGATGCCGATGCTGCCGCTGATATGGGCCGTCACATCGCCCAGCAGGAAGGGTGTGCTCAGCGAGAGCAGCACCTTGTCGGCGATCTGGCAGGCATGGTCGGCGCTGCGGATGTCGCTGACCAGGATGACGAATTCGTCGCCGCCGAGACGCGCCACGGTGTCGCTTTCCCGCACGCTGCCGCACAGCCTTTCGGCCACGCGCTGCAACAGCTGGTCGCCGAGCAGGTGGCCGTAGGTGTCGTTGATGGGCTTGAAACCGTCCAGGTCGATGAACATCAGCGCCAGGCCGTCCTTCTGGCGGGCCATCTTCGTCAGGGCCTGGACCAGGCGGTCGGAGAGCAGCAGGCGGTTAGGCAGGCCGGTCAGGGCGTCATAATTAGCGCGATGCAGGATCTGCTCGCTTTCGCGCTTCTGGTCGGTGATGTCGCTGGCGACGCCAACATAATTGGCGACCTGTCCCGCCTCGTCGTAGATCACCGAGACGGACAGGCGCTGGACATAGACCTCGCCATTCTTGCGGCGGTTCCACATCTCGCCATTCCAGTGCCCCTCCTGGGACAGGCTTTGCCACATCTCGTCATAGAATTCCTTGGTGTGGCGGCCCGAGGAGAGGACGCGCGGCGTCTTGCCCAGCACTTCGGCGGCGGAATAGCCGGTGACGGCGGTGAAGGCGGGATTGACGGCCAGCAGCTTTTCCTGGGCGTCGGTGATCATCAGCGGTTCGGACGTCGTCTGGAACAGGGCGGCGGTCAGCTGCTGCTTGCGCTCGACCTCGCGGCGGGCGGTGATGTCGCGCAGGATGATCTGCACCGCCGGAGAACCGCCATGGGTCAGCGGCACCAGGGTGACTTCCACCTCGGTTTTGCACAGAGATTCCGCCAAGCGGGTTTCCAGGCGTATCGTCTCGTTGCTTTTGCCGTCCAGGATTGCCCGGGCGGCATCGGCGGCGGGCCCCTGGAGAAGGACATGGCAGGGACAGCTGTCCTTGATGCCCGACAGCGGGTCCCCGCCGCACAGGGCGATGGCGGCGGGATTGGCGAAGGTGAGGCCTTCCTGGGTCGCCAGCAGGATGGCATCGGGCGAGACCTCGACCAGGGCGCGGAAGCGCTCCTCGCTTTCCCGCAGGGCGGTCTCGGTGGCCTTGCGCTCGATGGCGTAGCGGAGGGTCCGGGAGATCAGCGCATCGGCGGCGCCCTTGACCAGATAATCCTGGCAGCCCGCCTGCACGGCCTGGAGGCCCGTTTCCGCATCGGACAGGCCGGTCAGGACCACGACGGGCAGGGTGGGGAAGGCTTTCACCACCTGGTCCACCGTCGCCATGCCATAGGAATCGGGCAGGGACAGGTCGGTCACCACCACGTCGAAATCCGCCGGCGCGGCGGCTTCGACCGCTTCGGCGAGGCAATTCGCCTGGGTGACCGTGAAGCGCGCTTCCTCGGCCTCGGACAAGGCCAAGCGGAACAGGCGGGCATCGCCTGGATTGTCCTCGATCAAAAGGACCCTGATCCTGTCGTTCCGATCCAGCGGCATCGAAATTGTCCTGCACCTTTCCTATCGGGTTCTATAAGAAAATTTTATCTCAAACAAAACGTGCCTTGAAGCATAACTGAAAAATTCAGGTATTTACGCTAGAGCCCAAGCCAGCACGGCGATGCCGATCACGCCTTGGACCACGGCGCCGACGATGCCGCCGCGCAGGGCGCTGCGGATGGCTCCATATAGGATCATCAGTCCCAGGATCAGCAGGATCCAAGTGAACAGGCCGGGATTCTGCAATCCGGCGCCGCGGGCGATGCCGCCGAAGAAGCTGCGGACACCTTCCGCAAGCGAGCCGAAGGTGTCGGTGAAAAGGCTGACGATCCACGCGACGAAACGGCCGATGGCTTCGCCGAAGCGGTCGAGCAACCCTTGTTCCTGAATCATGAAGTCGTCTCTATTCCGTGCCTCGTCTATCCCCTATGTAGGACGCGCGGGACGGAAGTGCTCGTTCGCGGTGGGAGAAGGTGGTTATCCGGTCGGAGTGGACGCGTCCGAGGCGGGCTGGTCGGGAAGGGACTCTCCCTCGGCCGGAGCCTCCGCCGCCGCAGCGCCGTCGACCGGAACGGGGTCGAGGGTTTCGCCCGTCTCCTCGCCTTTCTGGCGGATCTGGTCGCGGCGCAACTGGCGCAGCTTCTGGTCCAGGGTCGTGATGCCCTGGCGGTGATTCTCCAGCAGCTTGATCATTTCCAGATGATTGCGCCGATGCATCTCGTCGACCTCGGTCAGGCGCTGTTCCATCTGGACGGCCATCTCGTTCAGGCGGCGGTCGGTCTCAAGGGCGAGGCTGTTGCGCGCCTTCTCGATTTCCTCGGCCAGTTCACGCTTGATCCAGCGGGTCTTCTTGTCCAGTTCCTCTTCCATGCGCAGCGTGCGGGCATCCATCTCCGCATTCAGCTCGAGCTTGAGCTGATAGGCGCTTTTGACCAGCGAGGCCATATAGATGATCAGTCCGCCGCCGATCACGAGGATGATGGCAGCGCCCAAGCTGATCAGGATGATACCCCACGGGCCCATGCTCGTCCTTTTCGAATGTCCTAGTCACTCTACCTGTCGGGCTTCCCCCTGGCTAGACGAGATCCGTGCGGATCGCGCCCGCCGCCATCTGAGCGGCAGCCAGGGACAGGGAAGTGCCCGTTCCGGTTTATCCGGAACCCTCTAAAGCATGTCGCGCAGGCGGTAAAGGGACATCGCGGCGGCCAGCAGCGGCGCGCGCAGCGGGCCGCCGGGGAAGGGCAGGTGGCGCAACTTGGCGAAGCGCTCGAAATTTTCGGCCTCGCCCATGATGGCCTGGGCGATCAGCTTGCCCGCCAGCCCGGTCAGGCAGACGCCATGGCCCGAGAAGCCATGGGCGAACCACAGATTGCCGTCGCGGCGGCCGAAATAGGGCATGCGGTCCGAGGTGATGGCGACATGGCCGGTCCAGGCCCAGTCCAGCCTGATCCCGGCGATCTGGGGAAAGACCGCGCGGATGCGCCCGGCCACCAGGCGGGCGGGATCGCGGCTGCCGCCGATCCAGTAGCTGGCCCCGCCGCCGAACAGCAGGCGCCCGTCCGGCGTCATGCGGTAGTAGTCGACGATATGGCGGGAATCGGAAACGGCCAGCCGGTCGCGGATCAGCGGCAGGACGTTCTCGGGCAGGGGCGCCGTCACGGCGACGGACGAGGCGACCGGCATGACGTAGCGCCCCAGGTCGGGGGCGATGCTGGGGACGAAGGCGTTGCCGCACAGCACCAGATGTTCGGCCTTGATCCGTCCCTTGGCGGTGCGGGCGCCCCGGCCGGGCAGCAATTCGACGACCGGGCTGTTCTCGAAGATGCGCGCCCCGGCCTGTTCGGCGGCGCGCGCCAGCCCTCGGGCATAGGCCAGCGGATGCAGATGCCCGCCGCCCATGTCCAGCACCCCGCCGACATAGGCCGGGGAGGCGACGAGTTGGGCCATTTCCTCGCGCTCAATGACACGGGTCCGGTCGTAGCCGTAGGTCTCCGCCCAGTCCCGCGCCATCGCGCGCAGGCCTTTCATATGGCGGGGCTTGTTGGCAGCCCATAGATATCCCCAAGTCAAGTCGCAGGCGATCTGGTGGCGCGCCACCCGGTCGGCGAGCAAAGCCTTGGAGTCTTCGTAGAGTTGCCACAATCGGCATGCTTCTTCCTGGCCCAGCCGGGCGGCAAGGTCGTCCATGTCGGCGGAATAGCCGCTGACGATCTGTCCGCCGTTGCGGCCCGAGGCGCCATAGCCCACCTGCCGGGATTCGACGACGGCCACGGACAGGCCGTGCTCGGCCAGGTGCAGGGCGGTGGACAGGCCGGTGAAGCCGGCGCCGATGACGCAGACGTCGCAGTCGATGTCTTCCGTCAGCGAAGGGCGTGCCGGGGCGGGCGGGGTGCTGGCGGCATACCAGGTCTTGGGGAGTGAGGTGTTGTCGCTCATGCAGAAGTTTTTGTCTTTTTCGCGTGGGCGGGCGGCAGGCAGGCTGCCCTTGGCCCGTTTCGGTTATATAGTCTCTTAATGTCAGAAGGGTGAGAGAACAGGAATGACCACCGACCTGAAGGACTGGATCCGCAGCAACGCGATCACTGAAGTGGAATCCGTGGTGCCCGACATGTCGGGCGTGGCGCGCGGCAAGATCGTTCCCGCGCATAAATTCCTGCGCTCGCAACAAGGCCGCGACATGCGGCTGCCCGAAAGCGTCTTCATCCAGACCGTTACCGGTTCCTATCCCGAGGAGGACGTGACCAGCGAGGCCAATGGCGACGTCTATCTGCAGCCCGACCTGTCCTCGCTGCGCATGGTGCCATGGTACAGCGAGCCGACGGGGCTGGTCATCAACGACTGCTTCTATGCCGACGGCAGCCCGGTCGGCATCTCGCCGCGGCAGGTGCTGAAGAAGGTCCTGGCCTTGTATGACGAACGCGGCTGGAAGCCGATCGTGGCGCCGGAGCTGGAATTCTTCCTGGTCAAGCCCAGCGACGATCCCGATTACCCGCTCGAACCGCCGATCGGACGCTCGGGACGGCCCGAGACCGGCCGCCAGTCCTACGGCATCGACGCGGTCAACGAATTCGATCCGCTGTTCGACGACATCTATGATTTCTGCGAAGTCCAGCGCATCGACGTGGATACGCTGAGCCACGAGGCAGGGGCCGGCCAGATGGAAATCAATTTCAATCATGGCGAGCCGCTGGACCTCGCCGATCAGGTCTTCCTGTTCAAGCGCATCGTTCGTCAGGCGGCCTTGCGTCACAAGGTCTATGCCACCTTCATGGCCAAGCCGATGGAGAACGAGCCCGGCAGCGCCATGCATCTCCATCAGAACGTCATCGACAAGAAGACGGGGCGCAACCTGTTTTCCACCGATGACGGCAAGGATACCGACCTGTTCCGCTGGTTCATCGGCGGGCTGCGCAAATACCTGCCCCATGCCATGCTGCTGTTCGCGCCCAACGTCAATTCCTACCGCAGGCTGGTGCCCGATTACGATGCGCCGATCAATGTGCATTGGGGGCATGACAACCGCACGGTCGGCCTGCGCGTGCCGGAATCCGCCCCCCAGGCGCGGCGGGTCGAGAACCGCTTGGCGGGTGCCGACGCCAATCCCTATCTCGCCATTGCCGGGTCGCTGGCTTGCGGCCTGCTGGGCATCATCGAGAAGATCGATCCGGGCAAGCCCATCGAAGGCTCGGCCTATACCCGTGCCCATTCCCTGCCGCGCCACCAGCCCGAATCGGTGGCCAAGTTCTCGGCAATCAAGCCGTTGCGCGACATGCTGGGCGAGGACTTCGTCGAGGTCTTCGCCGCCGTCAAGCTGGCGGAGTGGGAGGCCTACCACCGCGTCGTGTCGTCCTGGGAGCGCGAATACCTTCTCCTAAATGTTTGAAAGAGAAGCGGAAAATAAAAAATTCCCTATCATTGCGAACATTATTGACTTAGGGGCCGCAGGGTCAGAATATCCGCCCGACGCGGCTATGAGAGACGCTGCCCTGCACAAGGGGGACTCGCACCCGCGATGGTGGCAATATTCCAGTATCGAGGGAGCCTATGCGCGCATCCGTCAGCAAGCTCTTCATGGCCGCTTCGGCGTTGGTTCTCGCCGCCTCTGCGGCGCAGGCGCAAGAGTCCAAGGTCCTGAACGTCTATAACTGGTCCGATTACATCGCGCCCGACACCATCGAACGTTTTACCCAGGAAACCGGCATCCGGGTGAATTACGACGTCTACGACTCCAACGAGATCCTGGATGCCAAGCTGATCGCGGGCAATTCCGGCTATGACGTGGTGTTCCCCTCGGCGTCTCCCTTCCTGGCCCGTCAGATCGAATCGGGCGTCTACCAGAAGCTGGACAAGGCGAAGCTCGGCAATATCGGCAATCTCCAGGAACAGGTCATGAAGAGCCTGGAGAAGTCCGATCCCGGCAACCAGTTCGCCGTGCCCTACATGATCGCGCCCACCGGCTTCGCCTTCAATGTCGCGAAGATCCGCGAATTGGTGCCGGATGCGCCCACCGACAGCTGGGCGATGCTGTTCGACCCCAAGGTGGCCGAAAAGCTGAAGGGCTGCGGCATGACCCTGCTGGACGACCCGACCGAGGTCTTCCCCGCCGCGCTCGCCTATCTCGGCAAGGACCCGACCAGCCTTGAGAGGGACGACCTGGATGCGGCGGCCGATGCCGTGATGAAGATCCGGCCGATGCTGAAATACATCCATTCCTCGTCCTACATCAACGGCTTGGCCAATGGCGACATCTGCATCGCCCATGGCTATGGCGGCGACCTGATCCAGGCCCGCGACCGCGCCGCCGAGAGCGGCCAGGGCGTGGAGATCCAGGTGGTCGTTCCCAAGGAAGGCGCCCAGGTGGTGGTCGACGTGATGGCGGTGCCGAAGGATGCGCCGAATCCCGAGAATGCCCTGACCTTCATCAACTTCATGATGCGCCCGGACGTGGTCGGCCCGATCACCAACGAAGTGGGTTACGCCAATGCGGTGAAGGGCTCCGAGGAATTCGTTTCCGAAGAGCGCAAGGCCGATCCGGTGATCTATCCGCCGCAGGAGGTCGCAGACAAATTCTTCGTCGCTCCGGCGGCGCCGCAGTCCTACGACCGGCTGCGGACGCGGGCCTGGACGCGGATCAAGACCCGCTACTGATCGGCAAGATCTGAAGCACGGCCGAAGACGCGCCCCGGTTCCCCTCCTTGGCGGGCCGGGGCGCGCTTCTTTGTTGATGTGAGTTTTTGAGGAGCACTCCCGCGCAATGGCTCATTCGGCTACCTCTGCCCTCATGGCGAATCCTTGGAACGATCCCGAGGCGCAGCCCTTCATCCGTATCCAGGGCGTGTCGAAAAGTTTCGGCGATTACGTGGCGGTCAACAAGATCGACCTGGACATCTATCAGGGCGAGCTGTTCTCGCTGCTGGGCGGATCGGGCTGCGGCAAGACCACCTTGCTGCGCATGTTGGCGGGTTTCGAGACGCCGACGGAAGGCAAGATCTTCATCGACGGCGTGGACATGTCGAGCATTCCGCCCTACGAGCGGCCCGTCAACATGATGTTCCAGTCCTATGCCCTGTTCCCGCATATGAGCGTCGAGCAGAATGTCGCCTTCGGCTTGAAGCAGGACGGCGTGCCGAAGAAGGAAATCGCCGAGCGCGTGGCGGCCATCCTGGACATGGTCCAGATGGGCAAATTCGCCAGCCGCAAGCCGCACCAGCTTTCCGGCGGCCAGCGCCAGCGCGTGGCCTTGGCCCGCGCCCTGGTCAAGGAACCCAAGGTGCTGCTGCTGGACGAACCGCTGGGGGCCCTGGACAAGAAGCTGCGCGAGAAGACCCAGTTCGAACTGGTCAATATCCAGGAACGCATCGGCATCACCTTCATCGTGGTCACCCACGACCAGGAAGAGGCGATGACCATGTCCACCCGCATGGCGGTGATGAACCAGGGCATGATTGAGCAGGTGGGATCGCCGGTCGAGGTCTATGAATATCCCGCCACCCGCTTCGTGGGCGAGTTCATTGGCTCGGCCAACATGTTCGAGGGCACGGTGGTGGAGGAAGCCACCGATCACGCCGTGGTGCGTTGCCCCGAACTGGATGCCGACATCTTCATCAACCACGCCACCAACCTGCCGCCCGGCGCGCCGGTGGTGGCGATGGTCAGGCCCGAGAAGATGAAGGCCCAGGTCGAGAAGCCGGAAAGCCAGTACAATTACGTGCGCGGCGTGGTCACGGAAATCGCCTATCTGGGCGATATGTCGATCTATCACGTCCGTCTTGCCACCGGCATGGTGGTGCAGATTTCGCAGACCAATCTGCGCCATACCGCCGAACAGCGTCTGACCTGGGACGACGAGGTCTATCTGACCTGGCATCCCGGCAATTGCGTGGTCCTGGCCCAATGAACGAGATCAGCACCCGGGTTTCCTCGGTCGCCATGACGACCGGGGAGCAGAGCGTCCCCGAAAGCCGCCGCCATCGCGCCCGCCGCAGCCTTGCCGTGGCGCGCAGCGGGCGGGCGGGGCGCATGCTGGTGACGGCGCTGCCCTATCTGTGGCTGGTGCTGTTCTTCCTGATTCCCTTCGCCATCGTCTTCAAGATCAGCTTCTCGGAAAGCATCCGGGCCATCCCGCCCTATGCGCCGCTTTTCGAGATGGTGGACGACACCTTCCTGCAGATACGGCTGAATCTGGCCAATTACATGATGTTGTTCGAGGACAGGCTGTATCTCGCGGCCTATCTCAACTCCATCAAGATCGCGGCCATTTCGACCTTGGTCTGCCTGCTGATCGGCTATCCCATGGCCTATGGTATCGCCCGCTCGTCCAAGGCGGTGCGCAACGGCCTGCTGATGCTGATCATCCTGCCCTTCTGGACCAGCTTCCTGATCCGCGTCTATGCCTGGATCGGGCTTCTGAAGAACGAAGGGCTGATCAACAATTTCCTGCTGTGGCTGGGGCTGATCGACCAGCCCTTGCCGATGCTCTACACGCCCTTCGCGGTCTATGTCGGCATCGTCTATTCCTACCTTCCCTTCATGATCCTGCCGCTCTACGCGACGCTGGAGAAGATGGACATGTCGCTGCTGGAGGCGGCGGCGGATCTGGGCTGCAAGCCGTTCAAGGCCTTCCTGACCATCACCCTGCCGCTGTCGCTGCCGGGCATCGTTGCCGGATCGCTGTTGGTCTTCATTCCGGCCGTGGGCGAGTTCGTCATCCCCGACCTGCTGGGTGGGCCGAGCACGCTGATGATCGGCAAGGTCCTGTGGACCGACTTCTTCAACAACCGTGATTGGCCGCTGGCCTCGGCCGTGGCGGTCGCCATGCTGGTGCTGCTGGTCGTGCCGATCATGCTGTTCCAGCGCTATCAGCAGCGGGCCGAGGAGGCGAAGCGATGAATACCGGGCGCCGTTCCGTCTGGCTTCTGACAGCCATGATCCTGGGCTATGCCTTCCTCTACGGGCCGATCCTGTCGCTGATCGTCTATTCCTTCAATGAATCGCGGCTGGTCACCGTCTGGGGCGGCTTCTCGACCAAATGGTATGGCGAATTGCTGCAGAACCAGAAGCTGCTTGATGCCGCCTTCCTCAGCCTCAAGATCGCCGCCCTGACGGCGACGGGGGCGGTGGTGCTGGGCACGCTGGCAGCCCTGGTGCTGGTGCGCTTCGGCCGCTTCCGCGGGCGGACGCTGTTCAGCGGCATGGTGACCGCGCCCCTGGTGATGCCCGAGGTGATTACCGGCCTGGCGCTACTGCTGCTCTTCGTCGCCCTGGAACAGCTTGTGGGCTGGCCCTCGGGCCGTTCCATGACCACCATCGTCCTGGCCCATGTGACCTTCACCATGGCCTTCGTCACCGTCGTGGTGCAGTCGCGCCTGGCGCAGATGGACCGCTCCATCGAGGAAGCGGCCATGGACCTGGGCGCGCGGCCGTTCAAGGTCTTCATGGTCATTACCCTGCCGATGATCGCGCCTTCCCTGATCGCCGCCTGGCTGCTCGCCTTCACCCTGTCGCTGGACGACCTGGTGATTGCCAGTTTCGTTTCCGGCCCGGGCTCGACCACCTTGCCGATGGTGGTCTTCTCCAGCGTGCGCCTGGGCGTGACGCCCGAAATCAACGCCCTGGCAACCATCATCGTCGCCCTGGTCGCCGTCGGCATCCTGGTCGCGGCGCGCATCCAGCATCGCCAGGACAAGCAGCGCGAGAAGGACATGCAGCGGGCCTACGCTTCGGAATAGCGGGGGATGCGGCGGGACCCTCGGCGGTCCCTGTCCTGGGGCGGGCGGTCTTTGGGCCGCCCGCCTTTTTTGCGCCTAAAGTCCTGCTTGCGGGAGGATCGGGGGGCGTTCATGTTGGAGAGGGAGGAAATGCCAGCAGAAGGGACGGCAGCGATGTCGGAAGGCGCGTCGAAAATACTGATCGCGGACGACCATCCCCTGTTCCGCGAGGCCTTGCAGCAGGTGGTGGCAGAGGCCTTCGATGCCCATGACTGCGTCGAGGCCGAGAACCTGGAGCAGGCCAGCCATTTCCTCGCCGCCGAGGATTTCGACCTCGTGCTGCTCGACCTCAAGATGCCCGGCATGAACGGCTTCACCGGCCTCGTGTCGCTGCGCAACCAAGCCCCGGCCACGCCGATCATCATCGTCTCGGCCGAAGATGGCGCCTCGGCCATCCATGACGCCATCACCTTCGGCGCGGCGGGTTACATTCCCAAATCCCTGTCCAAGGAACGCATGGCCCAGGCGGTGCGGGAGGTGATGGCGGGTGAAGTCTTCCTGCCCGCCGAAAGCGAGGGGGGCCTGGAGGGGGGCGGCCATGGCTTCGACGACGGCCTCGGCGAACGCCTTGCCGCGCTGACGCCGCAACAGCGCTGTGTGCTGGAAATGCTGGTGACCGGCAAGTCCAACAAGGTCATCGCCTACGAACTCAACATCGCCGAAAGCACGGTCAAGGCCCATGTCTCGGCCATCTTGCGCAAGCTGCAAGTGACCAACCGCACCCAGGCCGTGATCAACGCCAGCAAGATCCTGGTCAAGCTGCGCGAACCGGCGCGGCTCTGAGGTTCCGCCTCATCCCTGCCGCCGGTAGGGTCCCGCCTCGGCGGTTTCCTCCATGTCCATCGCGATCATTTCCCGTTCCTGTTCCAGGAAGCGGGCGACGGCGGCGCGCAGGCCCGGATCGGCGATCCAATGGGCCGACCATGTCGGGTTGGGTAGGTAGCCCCGCTGGACCTTGTGCGCCCCTTGCGCGCCCGCCTCCACCCGCTTCAGGCCATGGGCAATGGCATAGTCGATGGCGCGGTAGTAGCAGGCTTCGAAATGCAGGAAGGGCAGGTCCTCGCTGGCCCCCCAGTTGCGGCCGTACAGGGTGTCGCTGGACTTGAGGTTCAGCGCCCCGGCGATGGGGTTGCCGTGGCGTTCGGCCACCACCAGCACCACCGCATCCCCCATGTTCCGCCCCAGCAGGTGGAAGAAATCCTTGGTCAGATAGGCATGGGCCCATTTGCGGTCGATGGTCGAGAGATAGAAGCGGTAGAAGGCATCCCAATGCCGCTCCTCGATCTCCTGACCGCTCAAGATGCGGATGTCCACGCCATGGGAATTGGCCTGTTCGCGTTCCTTGCGGATGGCCTTGCGCTTGCGGGAGGACAATTCCCCGAGGAAATCGTCGAAGCTTCCATAGCCCCGGTTTTCCCAGTGATATTGCTGGCCTATGCGGGTCATCAGACCGGCTTCCCCCATCAGCCGGCATTCCTCTTCGGTGGGGAAGGTGATGTGCAGCGACGAGGCGCGGCTGCGCTTGGCCAGTTCCAGCATGGCGGCGATCAGCACCTGGCGGGTGGACGGCGGCGCGTCCGGACGCAGCATCAGGCGCGAGCCGGTGGCCGGTGTGAAGGGAACGGCGCATTGCAGCTTGGGATAGTAACGACCGCCCGCCCGGTGATAGGCTTCCGCCCAGCCCCAATCGAAGACATATTCTCCATAGGAATGGGATTTCAGATAGAGTGGCGCCACCGCCAGCGCCTTGCCCTTGTCGTCGAGCGCCACCAAGTGCTGAGGCGCCCAACCGCTTTCCGGGCAGGCCGAGCCCGAGGCTTCGAGGGCATGCAGGAAGGCATGGCGGGTGAAGGGATGGTCGCCGCCGGCACAGGAATCCCATTCCTCGGCCGAGATATCGGCGATGCGGGACAGGACCTTGACTGTTGTCGCTTCGCTGCCGTCGGGCATCATGCCGTCTCCCGTCAACTGGTGGATCGCTAGATGGAGGATAGTGGGATAGAACCAGATACCGCTCCTGGCAAGGCCTCCCCCTTGGCCGATGCCTCTCCGGAGGAGAGAAAGGCGCGCGAGTTGAAGAAGATGCGCCGCTTGGCCTCGGGCCTTCTGGTGCTGATGCTGGTGGTCTTCATCCTCGCCCGCCAGTATATGGGAGTCTATCCTTGGCTGTCCTATGTGGAGGCCTTCGCCGAGGCGGCAATGATCGGGGCCATTGCCGATTGGTTCGCGGTGACGGCGCTGTTCCGCCATCCGCTGCGCCTGCCCATTCCCCATACGGCGATCATTCCGCGTAACAAGGACCGCATCGGCCAGTCGCTGGGCCGTTTCATCTCGACCAATTTCCTCGATCCGGTCCTCATCCGCCAGAAATTGCGCGACATGGACAGCGGCCGCAAGGTGGCCCATTGGCTGGCCCAGCCGGACAATGCGCGCTTCCTGGCGGTCCGCATGTCGGGAACCGTCAAGCCGATCCTTGAAGCGCTGGACGACGAGCATGTGAGGGTCTTCGTGCGCGACGCCATCACCCGCCGCCTGGCGGCGGTCGAGGCGGCGCCCTTGCTGGCCCGCGTGCTGGGCGTGCTGGTCGCTCACCGCCACCATCAGGTGCTGTTCGACCGCCTGCTCGATATCTCCGCGGACTTCCTCTACAACCACCGCGAGGAACTGCGCGAGAAGGTCGAGGCCAAGTCAGCTTGGTGGCTGCCAAAATTCGTCGATGAAAAGATTTTCGCCAAGATCGTGACGGGGATCGAGGACACGCTGCTGGAAATGCGCGATCCTGATCATCCCTGGCGCGAGAATTTCTCGGTGGCGGTCGAGGAATTCTGCCATCACCTGCTGCATTCCCCCGAATACCGCGCCCGGGGCGAGGAATTGAAGGCCGAATTCCTGGCCAATCCCGAGGTGCAGGCCTATCTCGGCTCGGTGTGGAATGAATTGCGGGCGCATCTGCTGGCCGACCTGGACGAAAGCGAAGGCGCCATCCGCACCGGGCTGGAACGTGCCTTGCTCAGCCTGGGGCGGCGCCTGGACAGCGATCCCAAGATGCAGGCCATCCTGAACCGCTGGCTGGAACGCATCGTGCTGCATTATGCCGTGCCCCAGCGCGACCAGATCGGCCGCTTCATCGCCGGTGTGGTCGAACGCTGGGACACGCGCACCCTGGTCGACAAGCTGGAACTGCAGGTCGGCAAGGACCTGCAATATATCCGCATCAACGGCACCGTGGTCGGCGGTGCCGTGGGCCTGCTCATCCATGCGCTGACGCAGGCCATTGGCTGGCCGTAGAGCTTATTCCTCGGGCGTCTGCGCCGCCTGGTTCTCCTGCTCCCAAAGCGGCGTGCCGAGATTGACGGCGTCCGGGCTGGTGGTGGCACCCGTGCCCGCGCCGATGGCGCCGCCGGCAATCACACCGGCCGGGCCGAAGGGTATGCCGGCCGCCGCGCCGATGCCCGCGCCGCTGGCGGTGCGGTCGCCCGTATCGGTGCCGCAAGCGGCGAGCAGCAGGCTGGCTGCGGCGATGCTGAGGGCGGAAAGCTTCATCATGGGGCTCCATTGGTCAGGTTGCTCATGCAAGAACGAACATGGAGAAGGCGCAAAGAGTTCCGCTCTTCCCACTTCGCGCGCCCTTGGGTAGGCTCTCGCCCCTATCGAAAGGAGAAGCGACGGGTATGGGCGGCGCGAAAAAGGTGGTGGTGATCGGCGGTGGGCCGGCGGGACTGATGGCCGCCACGGCGGCGGCGCAAGGCGGCGCGGAAGTCGAAGTCTTCGAGGCCAAGCCTTCGGTGGGCCGGAAATTCCTGCTGGCCGGGCGCAGCGGCCTCAACCTCACCCATTCCGAACCCCGCGAGCGTTTCCTCGCCCGCTATGGCGAAAGGAGCGAGGTCTTCGCCCGGTTTCTCGACGCCTTCTCGCCCGAGGACCTGCGTATTTTCCTGGGCAGGCTGGGGGTGGAAACCTTCATCGGCAGCTCGGGCCGCGTCTTTCCCAAGGAATTCAAGGCCTCGGCCACCTTGCGTGCCTGGCTGGCTCATCTCGCCGAACTGGGGGTGAGCCTGCGGACGCGCCATCGCTGGCTGGGCTGGGACGGCGACGGAGCCCTGATCTTCGACAGCGCCGAGGGACGGATCATCCGTCGTCCCGACGCCACCATCCTGGCCTTGGGCGGGGCCAGTTGGCCGCGCATGGGATCGGATGCCGCCTGGGTATCCCTGCTGGAAGAGAAGGGGGTGAGGGTGGCACCGCTGGAGGCCTCGAATTGCGGCGTCGAGGTGGCCTGGTCGGAGCCCCTGCGCGAGCGCTTCGCCGGTCAGCCCCTGAAGAATGTGGTCCTGTCCTGCGGCGGCCAGGAAGCGGGCGGTGAAATCGTCATCACGCGCTACGGCCTGGAAGGGGGAACCGTCTATGCCCTTTCCGCCGTCCTGCGCGAGCAGTTGCGGAGGCAGGGCCACGGGGTCCTGCGGATCGACCTCAAGCGCGACCTGGGACAGGAGGAAATCCTTCGCCGCCTGAGCCAGGGCAGGGGGGCGGCGAGCCTTCCCAATCACCTGAAGAAGGCCCTGAAGCTGCCGCCGCCGTCCTATTCCCTGATCCGCGACTGCGCCCCCGAGGCCTTGGCCGACCCTGCCAAGCTGGCCGCCGCCATCAAGGCCCTGCCGGTGCGGGTGGAGGCCCTGCGTCCGGTGGAGGAAGCCATCTCCACGGCGGGCGGCATCGCCTTCGACGAACTGACCGAGGCGCTGGAACTGAAAAAACTGCCCTCCGTCTTCGCCTGCGGCGAAATGCTGGATTGGGATGCGCCCACGGGGGGCTATCTGCTCCAGGGCTGTTTCAGCACCGGCTGGTGGGTCGGAACAAAGGTCTGAAACAGCCTGCAAAGCAGCCATGCTTCGAGACAGCCCTGCGGGCCTCCTCAGCATGAGGATTAACAAATTGAGATATTTATCGAATTAGCCTCATGCTGAGGAGCCGCGAAGCGGCGTCTCGAAGCATGAGGCGGGCCCGGCGAGGGCGAAGATGAAATCAGACCGTGATGCGCATTGAAGGCACGAGACTCTATCGTCCTATCTTCAGCTGAGGCGCCGCCAGGTTGGAAAAGGGCTTGGCGGGCAGGGTGGTGACCGTGACGTCCTCGGCGGGCTTGGAGAAGTAATAGCCCTGGCCGTAATCGATGCCGATCTCTCGGCAGAGATGGACGGCTTTTTCCTGCTCGACCATGGCGGCAATGGTTTTCATGTGCATCTCGCTCGCCATGCCTGCGATGGCGCGCAGGAAGGGCTTGCCGTGGCGGCTGTCGAAGGCGTCGAGCAGATAGCTGCCGTCGATCTTGATGGTGTCCACCTCCAGCGCGCGCAGGGACTGGAAGGCCGAGGGACCGGCGCCGAAATCGTCCAGGCAGATCTTGCAGCCGAAGGAGCGCAGCCGGCGCAGTACGAGGTTGACCCCCTCCAGATTCTGGACTTCCGGGCTTTCGGTGATTTCGAAGGACAGGCGCGAGAGCAGCCCCTCGTGCTCGTAGAGCATCACCACCAGCTTGTTGGCGAAGGCGCTGTTGTCGAGGGAGCGGGTGGACAGGTTGAGGGCCAGTTTAGCGCCGACGGGAAGGCCGGCATTGTCCTGCAGGACGGCGATGGCGCGGCGGCAGATGGCCAGGTTGACTTCGTGCTCCAGGTCCAGGTTGCGCGCCGTTTCCAGGAATTCCCTGGGGAAGACCAGCTTTCCCTGCTGTTCGATACGGGCCAACGCCTCGTATTGCAGGACGGTCCAATGGTTCAGGCAGACGATGGGCTGGAAGACGAAGCGGATGGCTTCGGCCTCCAGCAGGCTGCGGAAGCGGACCGTCTGCTCCTGCGTTTCGACGGTCAGTTCGGTGAAGGTCTCGGCCAGCGAGGAATGCGGCAGGATGCCGTACTCGCCGAAGCAGCCGAGTAGGTGGCGCAGGCAGCGCAGCAGGTCCGGCTGGCCCAGCGGCGCATCCAGCGTCACCGTCGCCCAGGCTGGGTCCGCGATGCCCAGGGTCTTGCCCAGCCGTGCTGCCAAAGTGGCAGGGTCGAGAGTGCCTTCATGCAGCAGACCGAAGGAATTCTCGCCGATGCGCCGGACGGAATCGCCCCCCAGCGACCAAGCGCGCAGCAGGGCTTCCGCCGTCGCCAGCTGCGAGGGATCGAGAGGCAGCGTGACCAGGGTCACGGCATGGCCAGCGGAATCCTTGCGCGCTTGGCTGAGGCGGTTGCAGACGAGGTCGGCGAAGCCGTCGGAATCAGGCTCCCCAGCCCCCTCCGTGCCGTCCTGTTGTGGCGCGGCGCGCAGGTGATTGACGGTCAGATGGACGGTGCCGCCCGGCCCCTGCGTGGCGATGCCGGACAATTCGGTCGGGACCAGCGTGCCGTCGGGCAGGGTGAAATGCAGGCGGATGCGATGAAGCCGCCCGTCCTGGCGCAAGCGGTGCAGGGCCTCGGCCAGGGTAGGGCGGTCGGCCTCGGCCGTCATCTGATTGAGAAGCAGGCCCGGCAGCCGGTCGTCGGCGAGGCCGAAAATGGCCGCGCTCGCCCCGGCGGCGAACAGGATGTCCCCTTCCGGCCCCAGCTCCAGAAGCACGTCGGCTCCGGCGAAGGCAAAGGCCAGGAAGCGGTCGCGCTGGGCGCGAAGCGAGGGATCGACGGCGTTCATGTCAATCGAAGGCGAAGATGCCTTCCACCTCCACCGCCACGCCCCTGGGCAGGCTGGGAACGCCGACCGCGGCGCGGGCATGGCGTCCGGCCTCGCCGAAGACTTCGACCATCAGGTCCGAGGCGCCGTTGATCACCTGCGGCTGTTCGGTGAAGTCGGGCGTGCAGCTGACGAAGCCTCCCAGGCGCACGACGCGGCGTACCCGGTCGAGATCGCCCAGCGCCGACTTGACCTGCGAGATCAGGTTCAGGCCGCACAGCTTGGCGGCTTCATAGCCTTCGTCGGTACTGAATTCGGCACCCAGCTTGCCGATGAAGGCGGGAGTGCCGTCCTTCAGGGTGATCTGGCCCGACACGAACAGAAGGTCGCCATTGATGACGTAAGGAACGTAATTGGCGACGGGTGCCGCCAGTTGGGGCAGTTGCAGGCCCAGATCCTTGAGACGGGCTTCGACCTTGCCGGCCATTTTTCCTCCTGCGCGAAAGTTTATCTATGAAACACTATCCCGGATCGGGGGTGGCGGTCTATGGGGTGAAAGCGTGATAGGCGCGGCATCGGGAAAATCTTCTCCGAAAAGGTGTCGCCATTCCCCGATGGCCTCGGATATATCGCCCGAGGCCTGGTGACGTCCCGCCAGCACCGCCCGCCAATAGGCGCTTTCCGCCGGGCCATGCCAAGCGTTGCCGATCTCCAGCTTTTCCCAGCCGCCGGGCATGTCGAAGCCGCCGGGCGTATGGGCACGGCCCCAGGCCAGGAAGGCGGTGAAGAGGTCGGGCCAGGATTTCGGGGCAGGGTCGGCACCCAGATATTCCCGCACCAGGATTTCCAGCTCGAAGGAGGAGACCGGCACGGCGCATTGCCGGGCCCAGGCCTTGGCCAGCAGCAGCAGACCGGTGGCGCGGCCGTCATGCAGGCGGTCGGTCAGGCGCAGGGCGGCAGCTTCGGCGACGGGATTGCTGTGGCGCCAGCGTCCCGCCAAGGCCACGAGGAAGCCCTCTTCCTCGATGAAGGCGGGCAGCACGCGGACCTGGGCGGCGGGCGTGTTCACCCAGCTTTCACCGGCCACCAGGGCGACGCGGCGGGGAAAGGCCGCACGCAGCACGGCCTCGACCGTTTCGATGGGATGGGACTGGCCGCGTTCGGCATCCGGCAGAAGATAAAGCAAGTCTACCTGCGCCGCCGGGGCCAGGGCGGTCAGCTTGCCGACGCTGCCCGCCACCAGCAGGTCGTCGCGCAGGTCCAGCGGGGCGTCAGGACGGAAATGTCGACGCAGGGACTCGGCTATGACGATGGCGGCCGCCCGGGCGCGGGCGTGGTCTTCGGGCGACGGGCGCAGGGACGTGAGAAAGGCATCAAACCGGGCGTCGATCATTGCCGCAAATTATCACGCACATGGCTTATGACCAGGAGAAATTCCGGAAGCCCAGGTCGCTCGGAGGGGGGAAGGGCAATCCTACCGCAACAGCACTAGTCCGATCGGATAGATGAAACCACAGCTTTCATTGCCACGTTCCTGGTGTGGTCGTGTTCCGCCGGGAGCAGCAAGGGGGGAAAGCCTATGCCTGTGATCGGGATATCCGGCTCCTATGGCGGCCTCAACCTGGGAGACGAGGCGATCCTGTCCTCTACCGTGCCGCAGATCCGCCAAGTCGTTCCCGATGCCGAAATCGTCGTTTTTACCCGTAATGTCGAGCATACGCGGCGTCATCACCTGGTGGACCGGGTGCTGTGTCCGCGCGACGTGCTGCGCGAGGAGATCCTGCCCGAGATCAGGCGGCTGGACCTTCTGCTGCTGGGCGGCGGCGGCATCCTCTACGATTACGAGGCCGGGGCCTATCTGCGCGAGGTGATGATCGCCCACGAACTGGGCATTCCCACCTTCGCCTTCGCCATCGGCGTCGGCCCGTTGCACGACCGCGAGGAACAGCGGGCCGTGCGCGACGGGCTGGAACGGATGGCCGGTATCACCGTGCGCGAGACGGGGGCGCGGCGGGTGCTGGAAGAGATCGGCGTCCGCACGCCGATCACCGTGACGGCCGATTTAGCCTTTCTGCTGGAACCCGAGCCGGGCGGTGAGGATCTGTTGCGGACGGGGGGACTCGACCCGCAGAACAACCTGGTGGCCCTGTCCCTGCGCGAAGCGGGCGGCGCCGCACCCGATCTCAGCCAATCGGCCTATCACGCCTTGCTGGCCGACACGGCCGATTACATCATCCGCCGTTTCGACGCCCAGGTCGTCTTCATCCCGATGGAATATGCCGACCTGCGCGAGGCCCATCGCGTGCTGGGGGTCATGGCCTTGCCCCATCGCGCCCGCGTGCTGGGCTTCGACTACCGCCCGCGACAATTGCTGGCCATGATGCCCTATTTCCAGATGGCCGTGGGGATGCGCCTGCATTTCCTGATCTTCGCGGCCCTGTCGGGCGTGCCGCTGATGGCGCTGCCCTATGCCAGCAAGGTGGCAGACCTGATCAGCGCCCTGGGGTTGCCGCGTCGTGCGGCGGTACCGGCGGAACGCAGCGGCCTGTTCCTGGCGGATCTCGACCGCCTGTGGGACGAGCGTCATCGCCAGCCGCCTGCGGTCGCGCCGCGCGTGGAGATGCTGAAGGCGGCGGCGCGGCGCACGATGCCCCTGGCGGCCGAGGTCATCCTGCCCAGGACAGGGGGCGGCCCCATCGTGCCGGTCTAGGAAGGGGTGCGGACAAAAAAAGGGAGGCCTCAGCCTCCCGTAAGTTCTCTTCGCATGAAGAAGGTTCTCGTCGCTTCAAATGGCACCTTCGCGCACGTATCGCAAGGATTAGACTGACGGACTATCCCTTTGCGCGGTCGGGTCAATAGAGCTTTCGTCCATTCAGCATCGTGAATGCCGCCGCGCCGATCCCCAACAATGCGGCCGTGGTCAGCCAGGGATGGCGCATGGCGCTGGTATAGGCGCTATGTTCCCTTACATGGCCCTGCCAGTTCGAGCGCTCGTAACCGTCCTTTCCCGGCTTGTAGAGCGCGTCGCCGAGGGGGCGGGGCTCGACGTCGGTGCGCTGCTGGCGGCCCATGGTGGCGGCCATCACCTTGTCCATCAGGCCGGGCGCCAGCTTGTTCATCGTGGTCATCATCTTCCCGCCGCCGCCTACCACCATATCGCGGGTGGGATTGGCTGCGGCGTAGAGGATCGCTTCGGCGACCAGATGCGGGGCATAGACCGGCGACGGCACGCGGGCGGGCTTGCCCATGTAGTTGCGGGCATGCTCGCGGAAGGGCGTATCGATGCCCGCGGGCTTGATCAGCGTCACGGAAACCGGCGCGTTGTCCTGCATCAGCTCGATCCGCAGGCCTTCGGTGAAGCCCATGACGGCGTGCTTGCTGGCGGAATAGGCGGCCTGTTCGGGCAGGCTGACCTCGGAAGCGACGCTGCCGATATTGATCAGCGCCCCCCCTGAGCGGCGCAGATAGGGCAGGGCGATCATCGAGCCATGGACGACGCCCCAGTAATTGGTCTCGAACAGCCGCCGGTGATCGCTGAGCGGCGTGCGGTCCAGGCGCCCGAAGATGGAAACACCGGCATTGTTGACCCAGGTGTCGATGCCGCCGAAGGTTCGCATGGCCGTGTCGGCGATGCGTTGCACGTCGCGGGGATTGGCAACGTCGGCGGGCACGTCAACGCAGCCGGGCCCCTTGCGCCGTAATTCCTCGGACAGGCGGTGCAGGGTTTCTTCGTCGCGGGAGGCGATGACGAGGCGGACGCCGGATTCAGTCGCCATGCGGGCGGTGGCGAGGCCGATCCCGCTGGTTGCGCCGGTGATCACCATGACCTGGCGGTTGAGGGGTTTGAGCTTGACTGTCATGAACGGCTTCCTGCTGGTGACGGCTCACTGGCCGAACACCTCTGCTGACCGAAAGGTTCTGGCGCGCCGCGAGGGAATGGTTGCGGCCGGGACCTTGTGCCGCCACCTTGAGGGGATCGGCCGGGATCGCAGCGAAGGAGGGAGTCATGGGATTGCTGGTGGAGGGAGTCTGGCAGGACAAGTGGTACGACACGTCTTCGACCGGGGGACGGTTCGAGCGGTCTTCCGCCGCCTTCCGCAACCAGGTCGAGGAAGGCGGCAAGTTCCCGCCCGAGGCCGGGCGCTATCACCTCTATGTCTCCTGGGCCTGCCCCTGGGCCCACCGCACCATGATCTATCGCAGCCTGAAGGGATTGCAGGATGCCATCGGCGTCACCGTGGTCGAACCGCTGATGCTGGAAAACGGCTGGGAGATCGCCGAAGGCGCGGACAAGGTCAACGGCGCCACCCGCCTATGGCAGGTCTATGTCAAGGCGGACCCGGATTATACCGGACGGGTCACCGTGCCGGTGCTGTGGGATTGCCGGACGGGCACCATCGTCAACAACGAATCTTCCGAGATCATCCGCCTGCTCGACCGCTGGCCGGGAAGCAAGGGGCCGCTCTTCCGTCCGCCGGAACTGGCCGAGGAGATCGATGCGCTGAACGACGAGATCTATCCCGCCATCAATAACGGCGTCTATCGCGCTGGTTTCGCCACCACCCAGGAGGCCTATGAAGAGGCCTATGATCAGCTTTTCGCCGCCCTGGACCGGCTGGAACAGCGTCTCTCCGACCGGCCTTTCCTATTGGGCGACAAGGTGACGGAGGCCGATTGGCGGCTGTTCACCACCTTGCTGCGCTTCGATCCGGTCTATTACAGCCATTTCAAGTGCAACCGGAACCGCCTGAGCGACTTTCCCGAGCTATGGGACTATACCCGGACCCTCTACCAGATCCCCGGTGTCGCCGAGACGGTGCATTTCGACCATATCAAGACCCATTACTACGCCAGTCACCGCATGATCAACGCCACCGGCATCGTGCCCAAGGGGCCGGAGCTGGATTATTCCGCCCCGACCCGCCGGAATGTGCCCTATTGGACGTAGAAAAGGGCGGTTCCGGCAACGGCACTGACGGCCAAAACCAGGATCATATTTGCCTTCAGTCGCCACAGGGCCAGGAAGGCGGCGACGGCCAGCAGCGCGGACGGCACATCCAGCGTGGCGGGATCGGGCAGCAGCAGGCGCAGGCCGAAACCGCGCCATTCGCCCACCTCGGCGAAAAGGACATGCAGCCCGAACCACAGGGCCAGGTTCAGGATGACGCCGACAACGGCGGCCGTGATCGCCGACAGGGCGGCGCTCAAGTTCTTGTTGCCGCGCAAGGATTCGATATAGGGCCCGCCCAGGAAGATCCACAGGAAGCAGGGGGCGAAGGTGACCCAGGTGGTGATCAGGGCGCCGAAAACACCCGCCACCATCGGATCAAGCATGCCGGGATTGCGGTAGGCGGCCATGAAGCCGACGAATTGCAGCACCATGATCAGCGGGCCGGGAGTGGTTTCGGCCATGCCCAGACCGTCGAGCATCTCGCCCGGCGCCAGCCACCCATAAGTGCCGACCGCCTGCTGCGCCACATAGGCCAGCACCGCATAGGCGCCGCCGAAGGTGACCACTGCCATCTTGCTGAAGAACAGGCCTTCCTGGACATAGACATGCGCCGGGCCCAGCACGGCGGCCAGCACCACCAGCGGCCCCAGCCACAGCAGCAGGCAGATCACGATGATCTTGATGGCCCGGCTGGTGGAAGGGCGCACATGATCCATGCGTCCGGCCCGGATGGCGGCATCGACGATGCCGTCGCTGTCTGCGCTGTCATGATCCTTGATGACCAGGAATTTCTCGGGTTTCCAGTTCTTGCCCAGGAAGCCGATCAGCGCCGCCGCCGCAATGATGATGGGAAAGGCGATGTCGAAGAAGAAGATGGCGACGAAGGCGCCCGCGGCGATGCCGTACATATAGCCGTTCTTCAGCGCCTTGGCGGCGATCTTCAGAACCGCCTGCACCACGACGGCCAGCACGGCCGCCTTGATGCCGTAGAAGATGGCCTCGACCAGCGTGACGTCCTGGAAACCGGCATAGAGGATGCTCAAGGCCAGGATCACCAGCGCGCCTGGCAGCACGAACAGGATGCCCGCCACCAGCCCGCCCAGCGTGCGATGCAGCAGCCAGCCGATATAGATGGCCAATTGCTGGGCTTCCGGTCCCGGTAGCAGCATGCAGTAATTCAGGGCATGCAGGAAACGGTTCTCGCTGACCCATTTCCGCTCGTCCACCACCAGCTTGTGCATCAGGGCGATCTGCCCGGCGGGGCCGCCGAAGCTCAAGAGCCCGATCTTGAGCCAAAGCCAGAAGGCGGTGCGGAAGGGGACGTGTTCGGACGGGGCCAGGGGCGGCGATTGCATCAGGAAGGCCTGCTCTTTCGGGGTAGGCGGACGGGGGCGGATATTAGACCGGTTTTCCTTTGTCTTAAAACGACTTTCGCCCCCAGGAAGAAGGGCCGTCCTTATCCCCCCGTCAGCGGCCAGAAAAACAGCAAGGCCGGCAGGCTGACCGCGATGACGACGATTTCCAGCGGCAGCCCCATGCGCCAGTAATCGCCGAAGCGATATCCGCCGGGCCCGAGGATCAGGGTGTTGTTCTGGTGGCCGATGGGCGTGAGGAAGGCGCAGGAGGCGCCGATCGCCACGGCCATCAGGAAGGCGTCGGGACTGCTGCCGAAATGATGGGCCGACACGACGGCGATGGGTGCCATGACGGCGGCTGTGGCGGCATTGTTCATGAAATCCGACAGCGTCATGGTGACGATCAGGATCAGGGCCAGGGCAATCACCGGCGAGCCGCCCGACAGGTTGTTGATGACGGTGTTGGCGATCATCGCCGCCGTGCCGGTTTCCTCCATGGCCGTGGCCAGGGGGATCATGGCGCCCAGCAGGACGATCACCGACCAGTCGATGGAATCGTAGAGATTGCGCAACGGCACCAGCCGCGTGATCACGAACAGCACGGCGGCGGCGGCGAAAACGATCTGGGCCGGAATACCGGCCAGGGTGGTCAGGGCGATGGCGGCCCCCATGATGGCGACGGCGAGAATGGTCTCGCGGCGCCGGGGGAATTTCAGGCCGCGCTGGACCAGGGGAACGCAATTGAACTGGGCGATGACGTCGGCCAGCCGGTCGCCGCGGCCTTGCAGCAGCAGGACGTCGCCCGCCTTCAGACGCTGGTCTCGCAACCTGTTCCAGGGCAGGCGGCGGCCCTGTCGGGATAGGCCCAGCAGATTGACGCCGAAGCGCGAGCGAAGCTGGATATCCTTGACGCTGCGCTGGTCCAGCGGGCTGCCCGGCCGCACCGCCACTTCCATCATCTCGATATCGGCGGCTTCCAGCGCTTCCTCGCTCATCTTGCGGTCGTCGACCAGCTTAAGGCCGTAGGCGGTGATGAAATCGGTCAGGGCCTGGGGTTCGGCCTCGACCACCAGGATGTCGTCGGCCTTGATGCGGCGCCAGCGGCTGGGCGCCAGGAAGCGTTCGTCGTCGCGCACCAGCCCGATGATCTGCCCGCCCACCTCCGCGAGTTCCTTCTCGAAAGCCGCCAGCGTCCGCCCGACCAGGGTACCGTCGGGGATGTAGATCTCGGTGAAGTAGTTGCCGACGTCGAACAATTCGTTGTCGGTCTTGCTTTGCTGCCTCGGCTTGGGCAGCAGCCGCCAGCCGATCAGGGTGATGAAGGCGATCCCGGCGACGACCACGCTCAGCCCCACGGGGGCGAAGTCGAACATGGCGAAGGGCGCCTTTCCGGCTTGGTCGCGGAAGCCCGAGATGATGATGTTGGGCGGTGTGCCGATCAGCGTCGTCATGCCGCCCAGGATCGAGCCGAAGGAAACCGGCATCAGCAGCAGACCGGCATGAATGTTGTTCTTCTGCGCGGCCTGGATCACCACCGGCATCATCAGCGCCAGTGCGCCGACATTATTCATGAAGGCCGACAGGAAGGCCGCCAGCCCCGACATGCTCAGGATCAGCATGGTCGGCCCCGCCTTCGCGGGCAAGGCGTGGCGCGCTAGGATGTCGATGGCGCCGGAATTGAACAGGCCCTTGCTCAACACCAGCACGGAGGCGACGGTGATGACGGCGGGATGGCCGAAGCCGGAAAAGGCTGTCTCCACCGGAACCTGCCCGACGGCCACGCCGGCCAGCAGGGCCATCATGGCAACGAGGTCATGGCGCCAGCGCCCCCAGATGAACAGCGCCATGGCCCCGAACAGGATGGCGAGAATCGCCCCTTGCGCGAATGTCAATGTTCCTCCCCCTCGCAGCCCCTGTATTCGGAAGATGTGGTGCCGCAAATATGCACCCGAGTGCGCCCCACTGTAAGACGTCCCTCGCGGAAGGGGGAGGATCAGGCCGCCGGGACGCGGCGGAGGAAGATCTTCACCACTTCATAGCCGACCATTCCCACCAGCATGGAACCGGCGAAGATCCAGGCCTCGGCAAGGCCCAGCCCCAACGCCGTCAGGGCCGGGCCGGGGCAGAAGCCGACCAGCCCCCAGCCCAGGCCGAACAGGATGGCGCCCAGCACCAGCGGGCGGTCGATCCGGTTCATTCCCGGTTCCTGGAAGTCCGGGACGGCAAGCGGCGCGCGGCGTTTCCGCCCCAGCACGAAGCCCAGGGCCGCCACGGGAATGGCCGTGGCCATGACGAAGGCGAGGCTGGGGTCCCAGTTCCCCGCCAAGTCGAGAAAGCCCAGCACCTTTTCGGGATCGATCATGGACGAAACCGTCAGGCCCAGGCCGAAGAGCAGGCCGGACAGCAGGGCGAGGAGAAGGGCGGCCATGGTTCAGGCTCCCAGCAGGTGACGGGTGACGAAGACGGTAAGGATGGCCGTCGCCATGAACAGGGCGGTGGCGGCCAGGGACCGGCGCGACAGCCGGGCGAGGCCGCAGACGGCATGGCCGCTGGTGCATCCGCTGCCCAGCCGGGTGCCGAAGCCGACCAGCAGCCCGGCGGCGACGACCATGCCCGGCGTGGCGGCGACGGTGGGCGTGGGGATCGTTCCGCCCAGCAGGCCGTAGAGCAAGGGGGCTGCGATCATTCCCGCGAGAAAGGCGGCGCGCCAGGCGGTGTTGCCCGGCCGGGCCGAAACGAGGCCGCCCAGAATGCCGCTGATCCCGGCGATGCGGCCGTTGCCGATCCACAACAGGGCCGCAGACAGGCCGATCAACAAGCCGCCGATGGCGGCGGAAAGGGGAGTGAAGTTTTCCATGGGCTTTCTACCGTTCCTGGACTTTTATTAAGTTTATCTAATATTTCGGCCCTGCCTGAAATACAAGCGGAATCGGCAATGATTGCTTTGCGGGCTTCTCCTCTGTTGCCTCCTGCCGCTGCTTCTGCAAGGCTGTGCGGCCGCTGCTGGTTCATCTTCCGGCAGGCGGGAAGGAGATGAGGAGAGAGAGATGAGGGGATTGAAGAAGGTTCTGCTGTCGGCGGTCGCGTTCGCGGCGCTGGGGGGCGTGGCGCAGGCGGCACCGGCGGAGAAGGTGAAGATCGGTCTGGTGACCACTCTGACGGGGCCGTCGGCGGTGCTGGGCCAGCAGATCCGCGACGGCTTCCTGCTGTCGGTGCAGCAGAATGGCGGCAAGATCGGCGGCATCGAAGCGGAAGTGATCGTCGTCGATGACGAGCAGAAGCCCGACGTGGCGGTCAACCGTGTGCGCGGCCTGATCGAGCGCGACAAGGTCGATTTCGTCGTCGGCCCGGTCTTCTCGAACATCGCCGTCGCCATGTTCAAGCCGGTGGTCCAGTCCGAGACCTTCTTCATCAGCCCCAATTCCGGCACCTCGAATTTCGCCGGCAGGGATTGCAGCCCCTATTACTTCGTCACCTCCTACCAGAACGACCAGATGCACGGCGTACTGGGCAAGCACGCGCAGAACGAAGGCCTGAAGCGCGTGGTCCTGATGGTGCCGAACTACCAGGCGGGCAAGGATTCCGTGGCCGGCTTCAAGCGCCACTACGAAGGCGAGATCGTGGACGAGATCTACACCTCGCTGGGCCAGCTCGATTTCTCGGCCGAACTGGCGCGGATCGCCGCCCTTCAGCCCGATGCCTTGTTCACCTTCATGCCCGGCGGCATGGGCGTCAACCTGACCAAGCAGTTCCGCCAGGCCGGTCTGGCCGACAAGGTGAAGTTCCTCTCCGCCTTCACCGTCGATGAAACGACCCTGCCGGCGCAGCGCGACGATGCCGTCGGCTTCTTCGGCGGCGCCAATTGGGCGCCGGATTTCGACAACGAACAGTCCAAGGCCTTCGTCGCGGCCTATGAAGCCGCGTTCGACAATGTGCCCGGCACCTATGCCATGCAGGCCTTCGACGCCGCCCAGCTTCTCGACAGCGCCGTGCGCGGTGTCGGCGGCGACCTGTCCGACAAGGACGCCGTCCGCGCCGCCCTGATGAAGGCCGATTTCCCCTCGCTGCGCGGCGAGTTCACGTTCAACCACAACGGCTATCCCATCCAGGACTTCTATCTGGTCAAGGCCGCCAAGCGTGAGGACGGCAAGTACCAGACCGAGATCGTCGAGAAGATCTTCGACGATTACGCCGATGATTATGCCGGGCAGTGCCGTCTGGGGAGCTGATCTTTCCACAAAGGATGTCGGAGCGTTTGCCCATCCTTCGAGACGGCCCTTCGGGCCTCCTCAGGATGAGGGCAGAGCATTTGGAATAGCCTCACCCTGAGGAGCCACGCAGTGGCGTCTCGAAGGGTGGGGCGGGCCCAAAGCGTTCCGGCTTTTTAAGGTTCAGGTGAAGGGAAACGCGCGGATGTCGACCACGCTGTTGGTGGTTCAGACCTTGAACGGGCTGCAATTCGGAATCCTGCTGTTCTTGATTGCGGCGGGCCTGACCCTGGTGTTCGGGGTCATGGATTTCGTCAATCTGGCCCATGGCGTCCAATACATGATCGGCGCCTATCTGGCGGCGACCTTCACCGCCTTGACCGGCAATTTCCTCTGGGGCCTGCTGCTGGCCCTGCCGACGGCGCTGGTGGTCGGCATCATCCTGGAGGTCCTGGTCTTCAGGCATCTCTACGAGCGGGATCATCTCTCGCAGGTGCTGGCGACCTTCGGCGTCATCCTGTTCCTGAACGAGGCGGTCAAGCTGATCTGGGGCGCGGCGCCGCTGGGCGTGCCGGTGCCCGAGATGCTGTCGGGCAATGTGGTGCTGATGGATGGCGTCCTCTATCCCGTCTATCGCCTGGTCATCATCGGCGCGGGCCTGGCCGTGGCCCTGCTGCTGTATTTCGGGGTCAATCATACCCGCGTCGGCATGCTGGTGCGGGCGGGGGCGAGCAATCCGCGCATGGTCTCGGCGCTGGGGGTCAATATCGGGCGGCTGTTCATGATTGTCTTCGGCTTCGGCGCCATGCTGGCCGGTTTCGCCGGGATCATGGTCGCGCCCATCCTGTCGGTGGAGCCGGGCATGGGCGACAACCTGCTGATCCTGGCCATGGTGGTGATCGTCATCGGCGGCATCGGCTCGATCCGGGGCGCCTTCATCGCCGCGCTGCTGATCGGACTGGTGGACACGCTGGGGCGGTCCTTCTTCGGCGACCTGCTGCGCCTGTTCATGCCCGCCGCCACGGCCAGCCAGACGGGCCGGGCCATCGCGCCGATGCTGATCTATATCCTGATGGCGGCCGTCCTGTTCTTCCGGCCCGCCGGCCTGTTCCCGGCGCGGCGGTGAGAAAGGCCGCAAGCATGAACGAAGCCGTCATTCCCTCCGCCGCCTTGCCCAAGGGCCCCTTCGGCCTGCGGCGCAATCTGCTGCCCGCCGTCCTGTTCCTGGCCTTCGCCCTGGCGCCGTTGGCGGTGGCCTTTGGGGCCGATCCCTTCTTCCAGTCGATCCTGATCCGGATCATGATCTTCGCCATCGCCGCCATTTCCCTGGACCTGATCCTGGGCTTCGGCGGCATGGTCAGCCTGGGCCATGCCGCCTTCATCGGCATCGGCGCCTATGCGGTCGGCATCCTCGCCTCGCACGGCATCGAGGAAGCCCATGTCCAGCTTCCCATCACTTTGGCCGTAGCGAGCCTGTTCGCCCTGGTGACGGGCGCCATCTCGCTGCGCACCAAGGGCGTCTATTTCATCATGATCACCCTGGCCTTCGCCCAGATGATCATGTTCTTCGCCACCTCGCTGTCGGCCTATGGCGGCGATGACGGCTTGACCATCTGGACCCGCAGTCAGGTCTTCGGCAGCGATATCCTGGGCAACCGGACGATCTTCTACTACGTCACCTTCGCCGTGATGCTGGGCTGCTACCTGCTGTGCCGGGCCATGGTCGTCTCGCGCTTCGGGCGGGTGCTGCGGGGCAGCAAGGAGAACCCGGTGCGGATGGAAGCCATCGGCTTCAGCCCCTACCGCTTCCAGCTCGCCGCCTATGTGATCGCCGGGATGATGTGCAGCCTCGCCGGTTTCCTGCTCGCCAACCAGGCGGAATTCGTCAGCCCGGCCTACATGTCCTGGCAGCGTTCGGGCGAATTGCTGATCATGGTCATCCTGGGCGGGCTGGGCTCGCTGCACGGCGCGGTGATCGGCGCGGCGGCTTTGCTGCTGCTGGAGGAAGGACTGGCCGGTTTTACCGAGCATTGGAAGATCATCCTCGGCCCGCTTCTGGTCCTCGTCGCCCTGTTCCTGCGCCAGGGCATCCTCGGCCTGCTGACGGGGAAGAAGAACAATGACTGACACACCCTTGCTGCGGCTGGATGGCCTGACCAAGCGCTATGGTGCCTTGCTGGTCACCGACAACGTGACGCTGGATTTCCCGGAAGGCGAATTGCACGCCATCCTGGGCCCGAACGGTGCCGGCAAGACGACGCTGATGCATCAGGTTTCGGGGCTGATCGACCCGGACGGCGGGCAGATCCTGTTCGAGGGGCGGGACGTCACCGCCCTGCCGATGCGCGAGCGGGTGCGCCGGGGCATCGCCCGGACCTTCCAGATCACCTCGATCCTGCCCGGCTTTTCGGCCCTGGAGAATGTGGCCCTGGCGGTGCAGGGGCGGTCGGGATCGAGCTTCCGCTTCTTCGGCATCGCCGCGTCCGAAAAGGCGCTGAACGAGGAAGCGGCCAAGCTGCTGTCGCTGGTCGGGCTGGGCGCGCGGATGGACATCCTGGCCGGGGCGCTTTCCCATGGTGAGAAGCGGGCACTGGAAATCGCCATCGCCCTGGCGACGCAGCCCCGCCTGCTGCTGCTGGACGAGCCCTTGGCGGGGATGGGCAACGAGGAATCGGCCCGCATGATCGAGATCCTCAAGCGCTTGAAGCAGGAGTACACCATCCTCCTGATCGAACATGACATGGATGCGGTCTTCGCCCTGGCCGACCGGGTGACGGTCCTGCTCTATGGCCGCGTGATCGCCACCGACACGCCCGATGCCGTCCGCGCCTCGCCCGAGGTCCGCGCCGCCTATCTGGGCGAGGATGCCGCCTGATGCTCTCTGTTTCCAATCTCGCCGCCGCCTATGGCGACAGCCAAGTCCTGTTCGACATTTCCTTCGAGATCGGCCAGGGCGAGGCCGTGACTCTGCTGGGCCGCAACGGTATGGGCAAGACCACCACGGTCAGCACCATCATGGGCCTGCTCAAGCCTCGCCACGGCATCGTGCGCTTCGAGGATGTGGTGATTTCGGGCCGCAAGCCCTATCAGATCGCCAGCGCCGGGATCGGACTGGTTCCGGAAGGACGGCAGGTCTTTCCCACACTGACCGTCGAGGAAAATCTGTATGCCACCTCGGCCAGCCGCTTCGGTCCGCCAAAATGGACGCTGGACAAGGTGTACGAGCTGTTTCCCCGGCTGAAGGAAAGACGTGGCAATCTCGGCTCGCAGCTTTCAGGGGGCGAGCAGCAGATGCTGGCCATCGGGCGCGCCCTGGCGACCAATCCCAAGCTGCTGATTCTCGACGAGGCTACCGAGGGTCTGTCTCCCCAGATGCGGGCAGAGATCTGGTCCTGCCTGAAGGCCTTGCGCGCCGACCGCCAGGCCATCCTGGTCATCGACAAGAATGTGGATGCCTTGACGGCCTTCGCCGACCGCCATGTGGTGATCGAGAAAGGGCGGGTCCGCTGGACCGGCACCAGCGCGGAACTGGCTGCCGATCCAACGGTGAAGGAGAGATTCCTGCACGTTTGAAACGGTGCGGGAATTAGCCCTCGAAGCCTTCCAGCACGATCTTGCCCTTGGCCTTGCCGCTTTCGATCAGGGCATGGGCGCGGATCAGGTTCTTGGCGTTGATCGTGCCGAAGATGTCGCTGAGCGTGGTGCGCAAGGTGCCGTCGTCGACGAGGCGCGAGACTTCCGCCAGAAGCTTGTGCTGTTCTTCGATATCGGCGGTGCCGAACAGGGAGCGGGTGAACATGAACTCCCAGTGAATCGACACGCTCTTGCGCTTCAGCAGCGAGATGTCGAGGCTGGCCGGATCGTCGATGAGGGCGAGGCGTCCCTGGGGCGCGATGCAGTTCGCGATCTCCGCCAGGTGCATGTCGGTATGGGTGGTCGAGAAGACATGGGCCGGGGCGCCGAGGCCGAGTGCTTCGATCTGCGCCGCCAGCGGCTTGCCGTGGTCGATCACATGATGGGCGCCCAGCGCCTTGCACCATTCCTGGGTTTCAGGACGCGAAGCGGTGGCGATGACGGTGACGTCCGAGAGTTTCCGGGCCAGCTGGATGGCGATGGAGCCGACGCCGCCCCCGCCACCGATGATCAGCACCGCCTTGGCGGCTCCGGGAATGACCGCATTCCGGATGTCCAGGCGGTCGAACAGGGTTTCCCAGGCGGTGATGGCGGTCAGCGGCAAGGCGGCAGCCTCGGCCCAGTTCAGCGAGGCGGGCTTCGGCCCCACGATCCGCTCGTCGACCAGATGATATTCCGCATTGGTGCCGGGGCGGTCGATGGCTCCGGCGTAGAAGACGGCGTCGCCGGGCTTGAACAGGCGCGCTTCGGGGCCGGTGGCGGTCACGATGCCGGCGGCGTCCCATCCCAGGACTTTCCACGATCCCGCTTCCGGCGTCGCCGTCTTGCGGACTTTGGTATCGACCGGATTCACCGAGACGGCGCGGATTTCCACCAGCAGGTCCCGGCCCTTCGGCTCCGGCTTGGGCAGGTCGATATCCTGAAGGGAGGCTTCGCCCGCGACGGGCGAGGGGGTTTGATAAGCTGTCGCACGCATGGCACGTCCTTTCGTTGATAAGGACGCAGATACGGAATATATGCGGAGTGCGCAAGAACGCACATTTTTCTACCATAGTATCAAAAAGGATACCGTGATGCCGCGAGTCCGCCACAAGAGTCTGGATTGCAGTCCGGGTTGTCCGGTCGAAGGCGTGCTGGCCCTGATCGGCGGCAAGTGGAAGGGCGTCATCCTTTACCACCTGCTGGAGGGGACACTGCGCTTCAACGAGTTGCGGCGGCGCCTGCCGAACGTCACCCAGCGCATGCTGACCAATCAGCTGCGCGAGCTGGAGGCCGACGGGCTGGTGATCCGCAAGGTCTATGCCGAGGTGCCGCCACGGGTGGAATACAGCCTGTCGCCGCTTGGTGGCAGCCTGTATCCCGTGATCATGGCCCTGAAGGACTGGGGCGATGCGCATTTCGAGCATCTGCCCACGCGGCAGACGGCGGCGCGGCGCGAAGAGGCCATGCCGGCCTGACGGGGAAGGGGACCCGGCGTTGCCGCCTCAGGGGCAGACGATCTGCTGGGCGACGGGCTGGGGAACGGGAATGTCCAGCAGGCAATGCAGGCCATCGGGGCGGAAACCGAGCTGGGCCTTGCCTTTCAGTTCATAGGCCAGGCCGTGCTCGATCAGCATGCGCCCGAAGCCCTTGCGCGAGGGGGGCTTGACCGGCGGGCCGCCTTCCTCGCGCCATTCCAGGCTCAGGCGCTGGTTGTCGTCCTGCAGGCGCCATGACACATGCACCCGGCCGCCGGGGCAGGACAGCGCACCGTATTTGGCGGCGTTGGTCGCCAGTTCGTGGAAGGCCATGCCAAGGGACAGGGCACCCTTGGGCGGCAGCGTGATCGGCGGGCCGTCGAGGGTGATGTTGCCGCGCTCCTCGTCCCAATAGGGGCGCAGTTCGGCCATCACCACGTCCTGCAGCTCGACGCCGGACCAACTGCGTTCGGCCAGCAGGTTATGGGTGGCAGCCAAAGCCTGGATGCGGCCCCGGAAGGTGCGCATGAAGCTGTCCAGGCTCTGGTTGCCCAGGCGGGTCTGGGCGGCCACGGACAGGACGGTGGCCAGCGTGTTCTTGACCCGGTGGCTGAGCTCGGCCATCAGCAGGTTCTGGTGCTGCTGGGCGCGCACGCGCTCGGTGATGTCCACCACCTCGATCACCGCCCGTCCGCCGTCATCCAGCGGCGAGACCGAGATCAGCACCGGCAGATGGCTGCCGTTGCGGCGGATCAGCACATCCTGGTGGTCGCGCAGGGGGCGGCCCTCGACGGCGCTGCGCGTCACCTCCCAACTGGCGGAATCGGAGGGGCTGCCGTTGGACAGGGTATGGTGCAGGCTGTCGTGCAGCGGTTTATCGGCGATTTCCTCGAGCACCCAGCCGGTCATGGCCTCGGCCGCCGGATTCATGAAGGTCGGCCTGCCTTCGCCGTCGAGCATGAACAGCCCCGCCGTGGCGTTGTCGGTGATGGTGCTGGTGATCTGGGCCTGGATGCGCAGGCGCTGGTTGGCTTCGGCCAGTTCCTCGGCCAGGGCGGCGCGCGCGGCGGCGGCTTCCATTTCGGCGCGCACCCGCATCGCCTCCATTTCCTTGGCGCGGAATTCCTCCAGCAGGCGGCGGTTCTGCTCCAGCAGGAAACGGCGGCGCGTCATGGCGCGCAGGCGGGCCTTCAGTGTCGCCGGCTCGGTGGCCGTGGTGACGTAGTCGTCGGCGCCCTGGCTCAGCAGTTCGGCCAGGGGATCGTCGTCGATCGGCCTTTCCACCACCACCAGCACCGACGGCGGCTGGTCGCCCTCGGCTTCCTTCGTCAGGCGGCAGAGTTCCATCCAGTCCATGTCGGTGAGTTCATGGCTGATCAGGACGTAATCCAGCCCATCCAGCAGGCCGACGGCCTCTTTGCCGGTGGTGCTGCGCAGGACTTCGCAGCCTTCTTCCGTCAGCAGGCCGGGTATCACTTCCTGTGCCAGGCGGCCTTCCCCGATCACCAGGGCGCGGGGGCGGCGCAGGCCGGTACCCAGGCGCAGGATATGCTGGCGCTGCTGGCGCGACTGCCGCAGCAGGTTGCGGACCCGCAGCAGCAGCAGGCTGGAATGGACGGATTTGGGCAGGAAATCGTCGGCCCCGCTATCCAGCCCCAGGCGCTGCGCGGCCGGGCTTTCGTCGGCCGTCAGCATCAGAACCGGGATGGCGATGGTATTGACGTTCAGCCGGATCTGGCGGCAGAGGTCGGCCCCGTCGATGCCGGGCAGGTGGTAATCGACGATGACGAGGTCGGGCAGGCTGCGGTTCAATTCGTCGAAGGCGGCCTCGCCGGTGGCGCAATGGGTGACGTCATAGCCCTGGCGCTCCAGGAACAGGCTGAGACGCAGGGCCTGGGTCGGGGAATCCTCGACAATGACGATGTGCTGTTTTTCACTCATTTACGTTTACGCCCCTCGCCGACGGTCAGTTGGCGGATACGCGGAGCGATGTCCGGCAACGGCAGGACTTCGCGTGCCGCCCCCAGGCGGCAGGCTGCCTGCGGCATTCCGAAGACGACGGCCGTGCTTTCGTCCTCGGCGATGGTCCAACCTCCGGCCTGGCGGAGTTCGAGCAAGCCGCGCGATCCGTCATCTCCCATGCCGGTCAGCTGCACGCCCAGGGCATGAGGCCCCTTGCTGTGGGCAACCGAGCGGAACATCAAATCCGCTGAGGGGCGATGGGCCCCCCAGGGCGGGGAGGACTCGAGACGGATATAATCCTCGACCAGGGTCAGATGGACGTCCGCCGGAGCCACATAGACAACGCCGGGCACCAATTTATCACCATTCGCGCCCATTTGCACCCGCAGCGGGGTGACTTCGTTGAGCCACTGGGTGAAAGCCTCGAGGAAACCGCCCAGCATATGCTGGACCAGAAGGATGGGGCGGGAGAAGTCCTTGCCCAGGCCGTCCAGGATCTGGACCACCGCCTGCGGCCCGCCGGTGGAGGCGGCGATGGCGACCACTTCGCAGCCGTCGTCCGGACAGGGCTGGTGGACGATGGGCTCGGCGGTGAGGCGCCGGCCGCGGATCTGGTGGACCACCTTGACCCGGCTCATCAGGACCAACTGGTCGCAGAGGCGTTTGGCGATGGTCCCATAGGCCCGGTTGCCCAATCCGACCGGCTTTTCCACGACGGTCAGGGCACCGGCGCGCAGGGCCTGCATGGCGATGTTCAGGTCGGGAGCGTGGATGTCGGCGGCCACCACCACGATGGGGGTGGGACGATGGGCCATGATTTCCAGCGTGGCATCGATGCCGCTCATGCCGGGCAGCCGGATATCCAGCGACACCACGTCCGGAGCCACGCGGTCGAGAATGGCCAGGGCTTCTTCGGCGGAACCCACCGCCGCCGCCACCTCCAGCCGGGGATCGTCGGAGATGATGTGGGCCAGGAGGGTCCTTACCACAGTCGAATCCTCGACGATCATCACACGTATTGGCTTCATATCAGCTGCCCGATGGTTTCGAGCAATTCCTTCTGGTCGAATTTACGTTTTACCACATAGGCATCGGCCCCGAGAGCCAGACCTTTGGCCTGGTCTTCGCGCCGTTCCAGCGAAGTCACGAGGATGACTGGGATCGACGACAAGGCCGGATCGGTCTTGATGGCTTGCAACAGGCCGAACCCATCTAGATGGGGCATCTGCACGTCGGTTACCACCAGGTCCACCGGTTCTGCACGCAACGAAGCCAGGGCTTCCATCCCGTCGACGGCGAGACGAACGCGATATCCATGGGCTTCGAGAATGCTTTTTTCCAGGGTTCTTGTGGTCAGGGAATCATCAACCACCAGGACAGTGGGAACCTTTTTGACCGGTGCCCGTTCGGATACTTCCAGCGCGGTAGCGGTGCGCCCGGCCAGTTGCATCAGGCGGAAGGGATTGAGCACCAGGGCCACGCTGCCGTCGTCGAGGATGACGCCGCCGCCCGCCGGGCTGGAGTCCAGCGGCAGGCCGCCCAGATCCTTCACCACCGCATCGCGCAGGCCCTCGAAGGCATCCACCGCAACGGCAAGGCGCCGCTCGCCCCAGCGCAGCACCACGAGATGCATCATCGCACCTTCCGCCTCGACATTGCTGCTCAGTCCCAGCAGCGAGGCCAGGGCGACAAGCTGGATCGGCCCCTCCGGGTTGGGCAGGGCGAGCGCCCCCTCGATGTGAAGAAGCTGGCTGCGCGGGATGCGTAGCAGGCGTTCGGCGCTGCTGGCGGGCAGGCCCCAGGAGCGGCCCTGCACACGCAGCAGCAACAGGCGCTGGGCGGTGGCCGAGAGCGGCACCAGGAGCACGAAGCTGGTCCCGCCGCCGGGCGCTTCCCGCGCCTCGGCGCTGCCATGCAGGCGCATGACGGCTTCGCGCACCACGGACAGGCCGATGCCGCGTCCGGACAGGTTGTTGACGCCTTGGCTGGTGGATAGGCCGGGGCTGAAGATCAGGTCGGCCACGCGGTCGCGGCTGATCGTCTCGGCTTCGGCGGGGGTCAGCAGGCCGCGCGCCGTGGCCGCTTCCAGGATGGCCTCTGGGTCGAGGCCTCGCCCGTCATCCTGGACCACCACCCGCAAGCGGCCCTCGACCGTGGACAGTTCCAGACGGATGGTGGCCGTTTCCGGCTTGCCCTTGGCCCGCCGCTCCTCGGGAGTCTCGACGCCGTGGCTGATGGCGTTGCGCAACAGATGCATGACGGGGGCCTTCAGCCCTTGCAGCACCATGCGGTCGGCTTCGACCTCCAGCCCGGTGGCCCGGAATTCCACCTGCTTGCCATGGTCGCGCGCCAGATCGCGGACCATCTTGCGGAAGCCGCTGAAGATGTTTTCCGCCGGGATCATGCGGGCGCGGCGGACTTCCTCGTGCAGGCTGCGTCCCAGGCGCTGGGATGACCACGAGACGGCGCTCTGGTGCCGCCGCACCTCGCGTCCCAGGCGCTGGGTCACGCGCAGGCGCTGTTCCACCCGGTCCATGTGCTGGGCGAGTTCGGAGCCGGTCGGGATGCCGTCACGCAGCCGCCGCCAGGCATTCTCCAGCTCGCCCAGGGCTTCATCCAGCCGTGCCAGATCGGCGCTCACCCGGTCCTGACGGCGCTGTTCGACCAGCAATTCGGTCACCGCGCCCAGCAGGGAATCCAGCCGTCCGGCGCCGACGCGGACCTGCTCGGCGGTACTTTCGCCCGCCAGTGCCGTTTCCGTGGCGGGCATGGGGGACGAAGACGGCGGTGGCGGTGTCGGGGGCGGGGAGGACGGAGGAGGAGGGGCCGACGACAAGGGGCGGCCGGACAGGACGGCTTCGATCTCGGCCATCAGGTCGGCGGGCGGCGGTGTGTCGGACTCCTCGAGGGGGGCGCTCGCCAGATCCTCGATGGCATCGAGAATCCGGCCGCTCAGCACCGCCACCGGGCCGGGCAAGGGCAACTCGCCTTCCTGCACGCGGGCGAAGAGGGTTTCCAGGCCATGGGCCACGGCCTCGACCGCCCCCAAATCGACGGCCCGGGCCGCACCCTTCAGGCTGTGGGCCTGACGGAACATCTCCTGCATGGCGTCGGCGCCGACCGCTTCGGGCGCCGCCAGCCGGGCTCGGATACCGTCGAGATATTCGCGGTATTCGCTGCGGAAGGCGTCCAGCAGGATTTGTCGGATATTCTCCGTCACAGACGGTATTTCTCCATGTTCCGGGCCAGCGACTCGCCCAGGGTCCGCAGGTTGCTCGAAGCCTTGGCCAGTTCATCGGTGCTGGTGGCCGTCTGCATGCTGGCCTGACGGATCTGGTGCAGGGCCTGGGCGATCTGCTCGAAGCCGATCTGCTGCTGGTTGGTCGCGCCGACCACCTGCTGGAAGGACCCGGCGCTTTCCTGGACGTCGCCGGCCATCTGGCGGATGAATTCCTCGGCCTGCAAGGTCTTCTCGCGTCCCGCCGTGACCCGCTTCAGTGCCTCTTCGGTCAGCATGACCGAGGTGTTGATGCCCTTCTGGGTCTGTTCCAGGATCGAGCGCACCTGCCGGGTGGCATCCTTGGACTGGTCGGCCAGGTTCTTGATCTCGTCGGCCACCACCGAGAAGCGGCGTCCCTGGTCGCGGGCATCGGCGGCTTCGATGGCGGCATTCAGCGCCACCAGGTTGGAGCGTTCGGCGATCTCGTTGACGCTGGCGATGATCTCGCCGACCGTCTGCATGCGCTCGCTGAGGCCGATGATGTTTTCGGCGACGCTTTCGGTCTGGCTGCGGATCGCTTCCATGGCCGCGGTGGAATCCTGCACCGCCTGAAGGCCCGAGGCGCCGGAAGCCGCCACGGTATCGGCGCTGGACGAAACGTCGCGGGCCATGTCGGCCACCTGGCGGGCGGACTGGCTCAGCTCTTCCACCGTGGCCGTGATCTCCTGCACCGCCGCCGCCTGCTGGCGGGTGGTCGCCGCCTGCTCCTGCACCGAGGACATGATGTCGTAGACGGCGGCCGAGAGGCGTTCCGCCGCTTGGCGGCTCTCCTGGGTGAGCATGCGCAGCGAGGACTGCATCTCGTTCAGCGCCCGGGACAGGATCGCCGTCTCATCCTCGCCCTGCACCTTCAAGGGCGGCGAGGTCAAATCGCCGGAGGCGATGGCACGGGCCATGTCGGCACCCCGTTGCAGGGGAGTGACGATGTTGCGGACCAGCATCCAGGTTCCCAGCAGGCCGATCACGGCGGCGCTCGCGCCGAGCAGGACCATCCATGAGGCGATGCGGTTCAGCGCATCGGCGGAGCGGTCGCTGCGCAATCTTGCGCTGTCGTCCGTCAGGGCGAGTAATTGGTCGAGGATGGCATTGGCATCGGACAAGGCGACGGGATCGACCGCATCGGGATTGGCGAGGATCGCGCTCATGGCCTGTTGCAGCTGCGTGGCGATCGTCCGCTGTTCCAGGAATTGCGCGCGTATATCGTCATAGGGAGTCGCATTGACCTGGATGCTTTCGCCCGTATCGGCATTCAGGACGACGGTGCCGCCATTGGCGAGTGCCGAGGCATTGCTGCGCAGGATGTCCAGCCAGACATGGCCACGTCTCGCCTCGCCCGTCTGCAACTGGTGCATAATGTCGATGTAGTAACGCTGCGCCAGATAGCGCTGCCGCCCGGTGACGTAATTTTCCTCGGTGGCGCTTTGCCGCTCGTTGATGGCCATGACCGTGAAGACGACGAGGACCACCAATACGCCGACGAACAACACGCAAAGGGACATCAGCTTGCCGCCGATCCTCAAGCGGTTCCAAAAGGAAAAGGTGGGAGAGGCCTGTTCGGGCATGGGTTACTCCGGCGTATGGCGAGTGGTCAGGAAGTCCAGGTCCAGGATCTGGTCGGGGGCAAGCAGGATGATGCCGTCCGTGGTGACGCCCTGGGTGAAGCGTCCGCCCTGTGGCGGCGGCGACAATTCCCCGAGCCGCATGCTGCCCAGCAGGGCTTCCACCCTGACGGCGACAGGTCCTTGCGGGCGGCGCAGGAACAGCAGGTGCGCCGGGGTGTCGGCCGGCGGCGGGGGCAGGCCCAGCATGCGGTGAAGGTCGAGAACGGGGCGGATGTCGCCGCGCTGGTTGGCCACGCCCAGGAGCATCTCGGGAGCGGCGGGAATCGGCGTGACGCTGGTCAGCGGCGCCACTTCGACCAAGGCGGACAGGGCCAGGGCATAGGAATCCTCGCGCAAGCGGAAGGCCAGGGCCGCTTCCCCCAGGACGGGCTTGATGCCGCGCGGCCGGGCCAGATGCTCGGCGCGTTCGCGGAACAGGCGGGACAGGTCGATCTCGTTGAGCATTACCCTTTCAGCCTTTGCAGATATTGGGCGGCCATCTCGCGCAGCTGCCCGGCGGTCAGGTCAGGCAGTTCCGGCAGGGGAGTATCGGCCTCGCGCCGGTCGGCCAGGGACAAGGCGTTGCGGAAGCTGCGCTGCGCCCCGTTCACATCCTGCCGGTGCAGCAGCAGCAGGGCGAGCTGGTAATGCGGCAGAGGTGAACGGCGGTCAAGGAATACCGATCGCCGCAAGGCGGTCTCGCTTTCGGCGAAACGCCCCGCCTGTTCCAGCAGCAGCGCACGGTAGTAATAGGCCCGGCCGTCCAGCGGATTGGCGCGCAGCATGGCATCGCAGGCGGCTTCGGCGGCGTCCCAGTCGCCCTTTTCCGCCAGTTCCAGCACCAGATGGGGTGCGGGCCTGGGGGCCGGGATGCGCGGCGGCGGCACATCCTTCTGGGCCGTCAAGGCCGATCTGGCCGATTGCCTGGCGGGCTTCTTGGGCGGAACCGTCTTGACGGCCCTGGTCCGTGAAGGCGGAGGGGAGGGCGGAGCCGCCGTCCGGGCAGGAAGCGCGGGCGGGGCGTAACCGGCTTCCTTGCGATAGATGATGGCGCCGGGCAGGCTGAGGGTGTGGAACTTGCGGAACAGGGCCAGATTGGGTTCGGAATGTCCCATGGCGAGCCAGCCGCCATCGGCCAGGCTTTCATGCAGCCGCGCGACCAGCGCCTCGGCCGTGGCGCGGTCGAAATAGATGATGACGTTGCGGCACAGGATCAGGTCGAAGCCGTTTTCGGGCTTGGGCGGCGGATCGGTGACTAGGTTGTGGGGGTAGAACCGCACCATGGACTTGATCTCGCGGCTGATCTCCCATTCGTCTCCGACCTGGTTGAACCAGCGTTCCCGGATCTCTTCGGGCACCGCGCGGAAGGACCAGGGGCCGAAGCGGCCGGTGCGGGCCAGGGCCAGGAATTTCCGGTTGATGTCCGTTCCATGGATATGGATGTTCCAGTCGGCCAGTTGCTTCCCGAAGCGTTCCTTGAGCAGGATCGCCACGGAATAGGCCTCCGGTCCGGTCGAGCAGCCCGCGCTCCAGACATTGATCTGCCGGATCGATTCGTTACGGCGCAGGATGTCCGGAATGATCTTCTGCTCCAGCGCCTCGAACTGGGCGTGATGGCGGAAGAAATAGGTTTCGCCGATGGTCAGTTCGGCGATCAGGATGTCCAGTTCGTCGGAGCCGCCTTCGGTCTCCAGCAATTCGAGATAGGCATCGCAATCGCGCAGACCGGTGGCGAGGAGGCGCCGCATCACCACATCGCAAAGGATGTCGTCGCGGTCGCGGTAGAAGGCCATGCCGGTGCTGCCCACCACCTTGTCCTTCAGCCGGTGATAGGACGGGTCGTTCTGGAGGAATTCCTCGGCCGTGGTCATGGTGCCTGGACATCCAGCAGGGCCAGCCGCGCCTGCTCCTGTTCGCGCAGGCTTTCGATGCGATGGCGCTCGGCCTCCAGCAGCAGGCGCCGGGGATCCAGGCGATGGATGCCGCCATTGGGGGCCGACAGGAAACCGTCGGCGCAGCCGTTGAAGCTGTTCTCGGCCTCGGCGGGCTTCCATACGGAGAGCGGAAGGCGGCGAAGCGCCCGGGCTTCGTCGGCCATGAGGGCCAAGGGCTCGCGCAGCACGATGATGACCGTGGAAAGGGTCGGCGGAACTTCCCGCAGTCCCAGCAGCAGGGCCAGGCGCAGCACCGGGATGGCCTGTCCCCCCAGGTCGAGCATTCCCTGCAGTGTCGCGGGCATGCCGGGAGGGCGCGCCAGGTCGGCCATGGGGACGATTTCCCGCACGCTGTCGGCGGGCAGGGCGCAGACCCTGTCGGAAAGTTGGAATTCCAGATAGGCGCGTTCAGCGTCTTCCGCCATGTTCCGGCATGTCCCTCAGACTTTACAGAAGGTCGCCACCATCAGTTTTTCCAGCTCTGATGGGTCATAGGGCTTGCGCAGCCGGGGACGGTCGCGAAGGTCATCGGGCAGGGCGGCGCCTTCATAGCCGGTGGTCAGAATGAAATCGATGTCTTTCTCGGCGAGGTAACGGGCTACCGGATAGACTGGCGAGCCGTTGAGATTGACATCCAGGATGGCACAATCGAACTCTTCCCGCCGAGCCAAGTCCAGGGCGGAGTCAATATCAGGGGCAGGCCCCAGGATCTCGCATCCAAGATCCTGCAGCACTGCTTCGAGGCCGATGGCGACGAGAAATTCATCTTCAACCACCAGCACCCGCAGTCCACTAAGACTGCTCATAGTATGATTCAATATTGATAAGCATGGTCTCTATGTCTCGCCTTTTTATCGAGGCCGCAACCCATCCAATGGTGGTGGTTTATGGCTATGGGCATAGTCAATAGTCTATGGGCGGGCGCGGTGGCCGGAAAAGGCGGGCGGCGAGACCTCTTTCCAGCAGCCCGGCGGCAGGTCCCGCAGGCACCAATCGCCCACCGCCCAGCGGATCAGGCGCAGGGTCGGCAGCCCCACGGCGGCGGTCATGCGGCGGACTTGCCGGTTGCGTCCCTCGCGCAGGGTCAGTTCGATCCACGAGGTCGGGATATTGGCGCGCCAACGGATCGGCGGGTCGCGCGGCCACAACCAGTCCGGCTCGTCGATCCGGCGCGCCCCTGCGGGCAAGGTTGGGCCGTCCTTCAGCATGAGGCCTTGGCGCAGGCTGTCCAGCGCCTGCTCGCTCGGCAGTCCTTCCACCTGGGCCAGATAGGTCTTGGGCATCTTGTTGCGCGGCTGGGCGATGCGCGCCTGCAAGGGGCCGTGATCGGTCAGCACCAGCAGGCCCTCGCTGTCGCGGTCCAGCCGCCCGGCGACATAGACGTCCTTGACCGGGATGAATTGCGCCAGGGTGTCGCGTCCGTGCTCGCGGTCGGTGAATTGCGACAGCACGTCATAGGGCTTGTTGAACAGGATCACCTTCATGGCGCGGTTCTTTCGGGCGTGTCCATCGACGCGGGCGCTGGCGCCGTCTTCGTCATGTCAAGGAGAGGGGGAAGGGAGGGGCCTGGATTTCCCAGGCTCACCCGGCCAGCTTGTCCGCCGCTTCCGCCAGCCAGCGGCGGAGGGCGGCGACGCTTTCGATATGGTATTCGGCCTTGGTGGGGCGCTCGCCGGGACTGCCGACGCGAATGGTGATCCCGCCCATCCGGCGGACCACGGCAAAGCCGTCTTCGTCGGTGACGTCGTCTCCGATGAAGACGGGGATGCGGCCGGCAAAAGGCGGCCGGCGCATCAGGGTTTCGACGGCGGTGCCCTTGTCATGGCCGTCGGGCCTGATCTCGTAGACCATCTTGCCCGCCAGGATCTGGTAGCCCGAAGCCAGGGCGCAGGCCTTCTCGGCGGCCTGGCGGGCGGCGTCCTGGTGGTGCGGAGCGGTGCGGTAGTGAAGGCCGACCGTCAGGCCCTTGTCCTCGACGAAGGTGCCGGGATGGGTCTCGGCGAATTCCCGCAGCACCGCCAGCATGGCCCGGGTCGTGTCCAGCGTCTGCGGGGGCAGGTCCGGATTCTCGCCCGGGATGTGGAGTTCCAGTCCATGGAGACCGGCGCAGACGGGATCGAGAGGGGCGAGCAGATGGCGGATGGTTTCCACTCTGCGGCCGCTGACCACGGCCAAGGCACCGCCGCTGCCGTCGCGCAGGCGGTTGAGGATCGGTACTAGGCCGGGCGGGACGGTCACGTCATCGGGATTGGGCACGATTTCGATCAGGGTTCCGTCCATGTCGAGGAACCAGGCCCAGTCGGCGCGGGGAATGGGAAGCATATCTCTGCCGTTTCCGGTTGAGGGGAGGCAGGTCAGCCTTTGACCTCGAGGCGCGCGGCGCGCTCCTGCTTCCGTAGCATATATTCCGCCAGGCGCGCCTTGCGATAGGCTTCGGCGATTTTCCGTGTCTCTTCACGATCAGCGGCGAGCTGGCGCTGGCGCTCCTCGCGCTGCTGGGCGGCCAGGCGGCGCTGCTCCTGGATGCGGGCCAGCATGGGGTCGATGCGGGTTTCCGCCGGCGGCGCGGACAAGGCGGCGAAGGTGCCGGGGGTGTTGGTCACCGCGTCCCAGGCGGCCATCAGCTTTTCCCGATAGCGGGCCGCCAGTTCCGGGGTCTGGGAATGGTAATAAGAGGCGGCGGTGGGCCAATGGCCGGTGCTGGCATGCAGGTTCTTCAGGAAGCGCGCGGCATAGGCCACGTTGTGGGCCGGGTCGAAGGCCTCTTCCAGGTTATCGAAGGCATCGGGATGGTAATGCAGGTTGATCTGCATGCAGCCCACATCGATATTACGCACGCCCTTGGCTTTCAGGGCGCGGACCTCGGCAATGGCGGCCTCCTTGGTAGGCAAAAATCTCCCCTTGCCCTCGGCCATCACCGTCCAGGGCCAGGCAATACTTGCCCGGCGTTCGGAATCCCATCGTCCGGATTCGACGATGGAGATGGCGTCGAGAAGATGCTTGGGAATGCCGTTCAGGCGTTCGTGCTTGGCCGTCTGTTCCGCACACAAGGCCCCGGTTTGCTGGGCTTGGGCGGAAAAGGGGGCGGACAGGGCGAAACAGGACAGAAGGGCGGCGAGTGCGATCCTGCGCGTCCGTCGCCTCTGAACCCCCATTTCGCCCTCCTTTGCCTCAAAAAGTTGCTGCGCAATGTTAAGCAATTGCCGTGCCAATGCCTAAAAAGTGCGCTCTGCTGAAAATGCATATCAGCGATGCAGGGGCAAAACTCTAGGATTTCCGCCATTTTTCGGAATCGGTAGCATGTTTGCGAAAGATTCATCTTGCAATGCAGCACCGGAATCAATAACTTTTGCACTGCAGCAAACGGATGGTCCTACGGACTGTCACTTGTCTGCCTTTCTTGGACGTTTCCTCCCTAAACTTGGACCGGGGTCTCCCCGGTCCCTTTTTTTTGCCCGAAACGCGGTAAAAACCCAATTAAAACAACGATCTATGCTCATCTGTGCGTTCGGCCTGGAAAGGGCTGAAAATGGTCGTGTATGTGGGGCTCATTCGCGCAAGGCTGTCTGAATGAAGCGTTCGGCCTTGCCGTTGGTCTTGGGCGTATGGGGCCTGGTGCGGACGTGCTTCAAGCCATGGGCGGCGCAGGCCTTGCGGAACTTGTAGCGCGAACCGTTGTCGGTCATGACGCGGGTAACCGTAACGCCGAGACTGGCGTAATAAGCCGCCGCCGCGTCCAGGAAGGCGACCACGCTTTCCTTCTTCTCGTCAGACATGATCCCAACGCCGAGCCCCCGGGCTAACTGGCCAATCGGCTTGCGTGCCATGACGTCCTGAACGACTAGGCGGTCATCGAATCACAATCCTGCCTTCGGTGCGAAGGTCTCCAGGGTGAGCTGCAAAAGCAGAGGGCGGCTTGCCCAAGATGCGACGGAACATGGTGGAGAATGTCGCCGGGCTTTCGTAGCCCATCTCGAGAGCAATGCTTGTTACGGACTTGCCTTCAGCGAGTTGAGACAATGACATGGTGACACATGCTCGTTGCCGCCATTGCTGGAAACTCAGTCCCGTCTGGGTATGAAACTTTCGACTGAAGGTCCTGCGGCTGACGTTGAGGCGAGCGGCCCACTCCTCCGGCGCGCTATGGATAGAAGGTGCTCGCAGGAAATCCTCGCACAACAATGAAAGCGGGCCTTGGTCGGGCATAGGTAATTGCAGATCAATGCTGGGTGCTTCTGCGAGTTCATGAAGCAGAAGCGATACAAGTGCGGCATCACGTCCACCTTCCTTGTATCGCAAAGGCATGTGCACAGCTTCGAGCAAAAGCTGCCGGAGCAAGGCTCCTACATGCAGAACCTCGCAAGAACGGCCAGGACGCACAGTCAGCTCCGGCTCGATATAGAGGCTGCGAGTGCTTGCTCCTAACATCAGCACCCTATGAATCTCTCCGGCAGGTATCCATACGCCTCGTTGAACTGGAACGACCCAGGTCTGCGACTTCGTATCGACCTTCATGGAGCCACTAACGCTGTAAAGCAGTTGCGCCCGGGAATGCTCGTGCCAGTCCAGCAGCGTGCCATGCGCATAGTCAGTCCCGAGTGCGATCAACGGCACATCGTCAGTCTCGATCGCTACGAGGGGAATGTTCTTGGGCACATATGGCTCCGTTGGCCAAATCTCAAACAACATTGGCCGGCATTCGATTGTGGGTCAAGCCTATGTGCCATTATTATGGCTTATCCCAGTGAAAACAGAGACTTCCTGAATGACTATCTATCTCCTGCTTGCTGTATTCGGTGTTGGATCAGGAATCACCACCGTCTTGTTCGGTTTTGGTGGCGGGTTTGTTACTGTTCCGCTGATATATTTGCTCATTACACATGCCGAGCATTATGGCGCCCTAAAAAGTGAGAATGCCATGCAAATGGCTGTTGCGACATCTACCTGCGTGATGATCGCCACCTCTGCAATCGCAACATGGCAACACGCGAAGCGAGGAAATATCATCACCAGTCAGATTTGGCCCATGGCCGTTTTTATCGGAGTTGGAGCCTTTATCGGAGCTCAGCTCGCGACCATCGTGAGCAGTAATGCCGTGAAGTGGGCCTTTGTTATTTATCTCGGGCTGACAATTATAGACTGTTTGTTGCGCGATGGCTTTATCCGCCGGAACCAAGCGCAAAACCTCGTTTCACCACCGACGGCCATAATGAGCGGCGGGTTTGGTATCGGTATCGGCATCGTTGCAGCATTTCTAGGAGTGGGTGGCAGTGTCATGACCGTCCCTCTGATGCGCCGCCGCGGGATGGATATGACCAAGGCGACGGCAATGGCCAATCCACTTACCGTGCCGGTCGCCTTCTCAGCGACTATTACCTACATGCTCTCGGCTCCCACAAGCCCGATCGCTCAAACCGCGTGGCAAATCGGTTATGTTGATCTTGCCGCGTTTCTGGTTCTCATCTGTGGTGCCCTCGTAGGGATGCGGGCGGCATTACCGATGGTCGGGCGAATACCCGACGCCATACATGCTAAGATCTACATCTTCCTGTTGGTTCTGGTTCTGCTTGCCATGATCATTTGAAACGGTCATCCAACAGGAAAGATGCCCTCTCCATTAAGAGTCATAAGGTGTCGCATCATAAGGTGTCGCAGGATTTGGAATTTTTGCGACAAGCAGACTGCATCGCCACAACCGACAGTTACTGGTTGTGAGGCCTGACCCTAGGGTGCGTTTAATCGCTGTCTTGCCCACGAAATCTCGATGGGCCGTAATTGCTTTCGGTACTATCACGAAGACGATGTCACGATCTGTTCCCGTCCGCTGCATGCCCGGTGGCAGTGCCGTCTTTCTCGCCCTTTTGCCCCACATGTAAACCGCGTGGGGCGGAACGATAGTGTTTCCAAGGGGGGGCAGACCCAAGACCCTGAAGACATCTCCATCCTAAACTTGGACCGGGGTCTCCCCGGTCCCTTTTTTTGCCCGAAGCGATCCGCCCGGCAGGGATGCGTCTGCCGCAGGCTGCTTTTTCATCCTGGGAAATATTTCCGCCAGAAATGGCAAGCGCAGGAAAAGACCGGGCCGCAGACTCTTTCGGTCCGGGGAAAAGCTTATATAATCCACACCTTTACAAAACCATCCCAGCCCTAGGGCCGGGACGGCGGAATCGGGCCGGCCATTCATCCGACCGGGCCATGCGCCATCAAAGGAGGCAAGGAATGATTGATCTCTATTACTGGCCGACGCCGAACGGTCACAAGGTGACCCTGTTCCTGGAAGAGGCCGGACTCGAGTACAAGATCCACCCGGTGAATATCGGGGCCGGCGACCAGTTCAAGCCGGACTTCCTGGCCATCTCTCCCAACAACCGCATGCCCGCTATCGTCGATCATGCGCCCGCCGATGGCGGCGAGCCGATCTCGATCTTCGAATCGGGGGCGATCCTGCTCTATCTGGCCGAAAAGACCGGCTCCTTCCTGCCCCAGGACCTGCGCGGCCGCAAGACGGTCATGGAATGGCTGTTCTGGCAGGTCGGCGGCCTCGGCCCGATGGCCGGGCAGAACCATCACTTCGTGCAATACGCGCCCGAGCGCATTCCCTATGCGATGGAGCGCTACGTCAAGGAAACCAACCGGCTGTACGGCGTGCTCAACAAGCGCTTGGAGGGCCGGGAATTCATCGCCGGCGACGTCTACAGCATCGCCGACATGGCCTGCTATCCCTGGATCGTGCCGTGGGAGCGCCAGCAGCAGGACCTGAACGCCTTCCCCAACCTCAAGCGCTGGTTCGAGGCGATCCGCCAGCGGCCGGCGACCGCCGCGGCCTATGCCAAGGGCGAGCCCTGGAGCAGCGCGAAGCCCATGAGCGACGAGGACAAGAAGGTCCTGTTCGGCCAGACGTCCGATAATGTGAAGCGCTGACGGTTTCAGGAAAGCACGCAAGCGCAGGATGACCTCCTGCGCTTGCGCTTTTGTTTAGGCGGGATCGGGTGAGGCGATGTAGAGCGCCGTCGCCCGCAATTGCGTCATGGTCTGGTACCGCTCGTACTGGGCCAGCACATCGTTGATGAGCTGGTCGCGGGTGAAGCCCATGATGTTGTAGCCGCGGCTGCCGTCCGAGAAATAGGTTCGGGCCTCCCAGCTTTGGGGGCGCCGGGACTCGGGGCGGGTGGCGTCGGCGGCCGACAGCGCCACCAGAAGATGCCGGTGGGGCTTGATGCCGTAGACGAAGCTGCGCACGTCCTCGGCCGGAATGGTCAGGGAGAAGCCGTCATGCTCGTCCCTTTCCACCGAAGCGGCCAGCCCGCGCTTGCGCATTTCCTCGGCGACCGATTCCAGGGCCGGCTTGGCCAGGCTGTCCAGGAAATGGCGGACATCCTGCTGCCGGGGCGTATGCAGGATCAGCCCAAGGCGCTGATGCCAGGACAGTTCCGTTGGTGGCGCGGCGGCGGCAGGCTGCGCTTCCGCCTGGCTGCGGGCGAGGTCGGATCGCATTCCCTTCATCAGCCCGATGGCGAGCAGCACCATGATCACCGTGAAGGGCAGGGCACTGATCAGGGTGACCGTCTGCAAGGCCGACAGTCCGCCCGCCAGCAGCAGTACGGCGGCGGTGAAGCCTTCCAGGCTGCACCAGTAGATGCGTTGCCAGACCGGCGTCTCGTCGGTGCCGCCCGAGGCGATGGTGTCCACCACCATGGAGCCGGAATCGGCCGAGGTGATGAAGAAGATCGCCACGAGGAGGATGGCCAGGACCGAGGCCACGCCGCCCATCGGCAGGTATTCGAAGAACTGGAACAGCGCCACGGAGACATCGGCGGACACGGCTTCGGTGATGGCCCCGGCGGCGACGGTCATGTCGAGGAAAATGGCGGTGTTGCCGAAGATCGTCATCCACAGGAAGGAGAAGCCGCTGGGAATCAGCAGGACGCCCAGGGCGAATTCCCGCACCGTGCGCCCGCGCGAGATGCGGGCGATGAACATGCCGACGAAGGGCGACCAGGCGATCCACCAGGCCCAGTAGAACAGCGTCCACGAGCTCATCCAGCCGCGCGGTTCATAGGCGTAGAGATTGAAGGTGCGGACAAAGAAATTGTCCAGATAGGTGCCGACATTCTGCAGGGCGGCCTGGAGCAGGAAGCTCGTCGGCCCCATCATCAGGACGAAGACCATCAGCAGGATGGCGCAGATCAGGTTCAGTTCCGACAGCCTGCGGATGCCCGTGTCGAGGCCGCTCAGCACGGAGAGCGTCGCCAGGAACATGATCCCGGCGATCAGGAGAACCTGCACCCAGGATTCGTTAGGCAGGCCGAACAGGTAGTTCAGCCCGGAATTGATCTGCAGGACCCCGAAGCCCAGGGAGGTGGCGATGCCGAACAGGGTGCCGCAGATGGCGAAGATGTCCACGGCATTGCCGATGGGGCCGTAGATCCGGTTCTTCAGCAGCGGATACAGCCCCGAACGCACCGTCAGCGGCAGGTTGTAGCGGAAGCAGAAATAGGCCAGGGACAGCCCGACGATGGCATAGATGGCCCAGGCATGGATGCCCCAGTGGAAGAAGGTGATCACCATCGCCGAACGCGCCGCTTCCAGCGTCTGCGGGTCGGCTTCGGGCGGTGCCGAGTAATGGAGGATGGGCTCGGCCACGGCGAAGAACATCAGGCCGATGCCCATTCCGGCCGCGAAAAGCATGGCGAGCCAGGAAGGATAGGAATAATCGGGCTGGGCCTCGTCGGGCCCCAGCTTCAACTGTCCATAGCGGCTGAGAGCCATATAGAGGATGACGAAGACGAAACCGGCAACGGACAGGATGTAGAACCATCCGAAGCCGTCGATGATCGTAGTCTGGATGGCGGAGAAGATAGCTTCCGCTCGGTTGGGGAACAGCACTCCGATCAGGAGGAAAATCCCGATGACGGCGCTTGATCCCCAAAAAACAGGCGGATTCATATTCGCCCGCATGCACAACTCCTTTTCTTGGCTCCGTCGTCAGGGAGGGTGGCAACAGCGGAAAGAGGCATGCTGCCGGGCCTGAAAGGCGCGATCCTTCAGCGGAAGGCTGCCAAGGCGTCCCAGGTCCATTCCGGAAATGACAAGCCGCCCCATGCGGGGGCACAGGAATGGATGACGCGGAGAGAAATATTCTCGAAGGCGGGAGAAACCCGCGCGAAGGAGGGCTTCATACCACATTCGAGCTAGGAATGTAACAGCCGAGATAGCTGATCTATCCGGAACGGGAGATGATTCAAGGGGTGTGAAGGATATTCTGATCCACGCGTGGCGAGGATTTTGCCGTGGTTCTTATATTCTTTTTACATGAAAAGGTTTTTGGGGTTTTATTTATAGAGAAATTTTTTATTGGTGTTCCCCAAAAAAAGAACGGGCCTTTTCTCCTGTGAAAAGGAAAAAAGGCCCGTGACATTGGGTTCATGCCTGGCGCGGCATTCCCGGTCGGCGACCGGCTGCGTTATGCGCCCGGTTCGGGGGATTTGTCGGCGGCGGGATCGGGCATCGGGCTCAACGGGCGGTGCATGATCACCACGTCGACCCAGCGGTTGAACTTCCACCCGACCTCGCGCAGCACGCCTTCCTGGCGGAAGCCCATGGCGCGGTGCAGGTTGATCGATCCCATATTGGCCGAGTCGCCGATCACCCCGATCATCTGGTGATAGCCCAGCGCCGAGCAGCGTTCGATCAGGGCGCCCAGCAGGGCGCGGCCGACGCCCCGGCCCTGGACCAGCGGCCCGACATAGATGGAATCCTCGACGGTGAAGCGATAGGCCGAGCGATGGCGGAAGGGGCCGGCATAGGTGAAGCCCATGATGTCGCCGTCATATTCCGCCACCAGATAGGGCAGGCCGCGCTCCAGCACGGTCCGTCGTCGCGCGCGCATTTCCTCCACCGAAGGCGGCACTTCCTCGAAGGAGGCGCAGCTGCGGGTGACGTAATAGCCATAGATGGCGCAAACGGCGTCCATGTCCTCTTCGGTGGCATCGCGCACCAGGACAGGCAGGAGGGAGGAGGGTGTCATCGCGGCACGAAGTCCGAGGCGGGGAGGGTGGTCAGGGCGGCGATCACCGCCCTCAGGTGATTGGCGAGCCGGGTGAAGCCCTGGCTGCGCTCGTGTGTCTCCTCTACCATGTAGAGGTGACGGTTGATCTCGATCTGCAGGGCATGCACGCCCCGCGAAGGTTGGCCGTAGTGATAGGTGGTGAAGCCGCCGGCATAGGGGGTGTTGCGCACGACGCGGTATCCCTGGCCCTTCAGCACGGATTCGACCGTGGCGCAGAGGCTGGGTGCGGCCGAGGTGCCGAAGACGTCGCCCAGCACGAAATCCACCTGGCCCGAGCCACGCTCCGTCGAACCTGGGGTCGAGGGCATGGAATGGCAGTCGATCAGCAGGCAATAGCCGAATTGCGCGCGCGTGCGCTCGATCAGTCCGGCCAGGGCATCGTGATAGGGGCGATAGAAGCGGGCGATGCGCTGTTCAGCCTCGGCGAAGGTCAGCTTGCGCGAATAGATCTCGGCGCCGCTGGCGACCAGCCGGGCGATGGTGCCCAGGCCGATGGCGACGCGGGGCGAGCGGACATTGGCATGGGGCGGCAGCCGGTCGGCGAACATGGCCGGGTCCAGCTCGTAGGGTTCGCGGTTGAGATCGAGATAGGCGCGCGGGAAGAGGGCGCGGATGATCGGCGCGCCGAATTCGGGCGCGGCAGCGAACAGCTCGTCGACGAAGCTGTCTTCCGACTTGCGAAGGGTCTGCGGATCAAGTGCCGAGGCGGCGACGAAATCCGCAGGATAGTTGCGCCCGCTATGAGGCGAAGCGAAAACCAGCGGAACCGTTTGCCGCGACGGTTCAGTGATGTCGAAGACCTCTCCCTGGCCTTCGGGCGCCTGCCAGCCTTTGTTTGGAATGCTGTCCATGAAACTGATTTAGAGGAATCCCGGCCTTCTGTCATCCCTTCGAACAGTGCCGGAGCCTTTGTGTTCGAAAAGTGAAAAAAAGGTATTGCCAAGCCCTGCGGACAGCGCTAAAAGACCGGCCTCCGCAGCGCACTACACGGCGGCGGCGGACGAAAGGGCGGTTAGCTCAGCGGGAGAGCACTACGTTGACATCGTAGGGGTCACTGGTTCAATCCCAGTACCGCCCACCATCAAAACCCCAAGGGAAACCTTGGGGTTTTGCCATTTCTAGGACCCGCAAATTTTTTTGGTCGCAGCGCTTGTGGGTGCAATGTGGTCGCTAATCCCTGAATAGCGGGCCGGCTCCGCCACAGGCAAAAGGCGGCCGGCGGCCTGGGGCCGCAAGAAGGACGGCCTTCACGTCTTCCACGGATATGCCGGTTCCCCTGGGATAGGCGTTTCAGCCAGGGCTACACCCTATAGTCATAGGCTCGCAAAAAACCATGTTCAGGCCGCTTATATCCGCTGTATAAGGCCGAGAAATTATGGTGGTGAGACATCTGCACCCTGGATTCGAGGATTGTCGCCCGGTCAATGCCTTCGGCTGGGCTGTATAGTATAAGAACACGGAAGTTTTTGTGCCGGATGCAGGGCGGCCGATGCTGGTAAAAGGCTTTCTGTATGCTTTCTTCGCGGCTATCCAACTTACCCATAGTCGTTCGCCTGACTATGGGGTTTGCCGTTCTGATCCTTGTTACCATGGTGATGGGGGCTTTGGCGCTGCGAACCCTCTCGGTCATGTCGACACTGACCGACGAGATCTTTGATCATTCCATGACGGTGATCGACGAGGTCCAGCAGGCGCGGTTGGGCGTCGCCAGGATGTATGGTGAGGGCCAGCGCCTGTTGCAGGTGCTGGGGCCGGAAGATGTCGAGGGCATCGCGGCGCGGCTGGCCGAGCTCGACCGCCAGACGGTCGCCCATCTCGAAAATGTCCGCAGGGTCTACCAGGGCAACCCGCAAGATGTCACCGAGGCCTTGCTGGCGCTGGACGAGCGTCGCCGCGTGCGGCAGGTCAGCCTGCAATTGATGCGCGAGGGCCGCCGCGAAGAGGCCGTCGCCAATGTCCTGAATCACGGCATGCCGGCGGAAGCGGTGGTGGAGCAGAAGGTTGTCGACATCGTCACCTTCGCCCGTGACATGGCGTGGGAAAAGAGGGCTGCCGCCAACGCCGCACGGCAGGAAGCCTTCCTCCACGTGGTCGGGGCTTTGCTGGTGCTGACCCTGCTGGGGTTGTTCCTCGCCGTCGCGATCACGCGCGGGATCGTGGGGCCGCTGGGTATCCTGCGTCACCGCATGCAGGCCCTGGCGGCGGGCGACCTGAGCATCGAGGTGCCGTTCCGCGAGGGCCGCAGCGAAGTCTCGATGATGGCGCGGGCGGTTCAGGTGCTGAAGGATGCGGCCGGGCGGCTGGAGGGCCAGCACTGGGTCAAGGCGCATCTGGCGCAGCTGGGCAAGCTTTTGCAGCAGGCCGCCACCCGCCGCGATCTGTGCCAGACGGCCATCGAAACCCTGGTGCCTCTGCTGAAGGGCGGAGTCGGCGCCTTCTATGTCTGGGACGAGGACGGCAAGGTTTGGCGGCTGACCGGCGGCTACGGTGTCACGGCGGCGCTCGACATCAGGGCCGCCTTCGCACCGGGAGAGGGGCTGGTCGGCCAGGCGGCGCTCGGCGGCAAGCCCATCCTGCTCACCGATCTTCCCGGCGACTATCCCCGCCGCATCAATTCCGGGATGGGCGATGCCGTGCCGGGCCAGGTGCTGGTCGTGCCGCTCATGACCAAGGACAAGGTCGTCGGCGTGATCGAGATCGGCGCCTTCGGTCCCTTCACCGCCGAGCAGCAGGCCCTGATCGAGGAAGCCGCGCCGCTGATCGCGCTCAATCTGGAAATCCTCGAACGCAACGAACATACCCGGCTGCTGCTCGACCAGACCCAGAAGCAGGCCGAGGAATTGCGGGCCTCGGAAGAGGAATTGCGGGCGCAAAGCGATCAGTTGCAGGCGGCCAACGAGGAATTGCGGGCTTCGGAAGAGGAATTGCGGGCGCAGCGCGAGGAATTGCAGGCCACCAACGAGGAGCTCGAGGAAAAGGCCCGGCAGATGGACGAGCAGGCCAAGATCCTGGAGATCGCCAGGATGGAGGCCGACCACCGCGCCCTGGAGCGGGAAACGGCCAGCCGCTACAAGTCCGAATTCCTCGCCAACATGTCCCACGAATTGCGCACGCCGCTCAACAGCTTGCTGATCCTGGCCCGCAGCCTGGCGGACAACGAAGAGGGCAATCTCAGCGCGGATCAGGTGGATTCGGCGCGGGTCATTGAGGAAAGCGGAACGCATCTGCTGCGGCTGCTCAACGACATCCTCGACCTTTCCAAGGTCGAGGCCGGCAAGATGGAGATCGTGGCGAGCGCGATCGAACAGGAGGAATTCACCGAATCCATCCGCCGCCGCTTCCGCCGACTGGCGGAAGCCAAGGGCTTGACCTTCACCGTCGAAGCCGCCGCCGACCTGCCCGCCGCCTGGCGGTCCGACCGGGGCAAGATCGACCAGATCCTCAACAATCTGGTGAGCAATGCCATCAAGTTCACCGAGAGCGGCGGCATCTCCGTACGCCTCGAGCGGCCCAGGGACGTGGCGGCCTTCGCCATCGTCGGCCTCGATGTCACCGAGGCCCTGGCCATCGAGGTGGCCGATAGCGGGATCGGCATTCCGTCCGATCAGTTGAGCCGCATCTTCGAAGCCTTCGAACAGGTGGACGGCAGTGCCAGCCGGCGCTATGGCGGGACCGGGTTGGGCCTCAGCATTTCCCGCAAGCTCGCCCGCTTCCTGGGCGGCGACGTCCTGGTCTCCAGCGTCGAAGGGGAGGGCAGCGTCTTCACCCTGGTCCTGCCGCTGACGCCCGCCTTGCCGGTTCCCGCAGAGCAGGCGGAATCCCCGGCGCTTCCTCCGCCGCCGAAGCCTGCGCCCTTCCTGTCGCCGCAGACGCAGGAAGATGACCGCGACACCCTGACGCCGCAGGACGAAACCATTCTGGTGATCGAGGACGATCCCGCCTTCGCCCGCATCATTTGCGACCTTGCCCGCAAGCGCGGTTTCAAATGCCTGTTGGCCGGCGACGGCATGGCCGGACTCGAACTGGCGAAGACCTATCGCCCGACGGGCATCGTGCTCGATGTCGGTCTGCCTCGCCTCGACGGCTGGACGGTGATGGAGAGGCTGAAGCAGGCTCCAGAGACCCGCCATATCCCGGTGCATTTCATGTCCGCCCATGACGGAGATGGCCGGGGACTCGACCTGGGGGCGGTCGGTTTCGCCACCAAGCCGGTCAGCCGCGAGGTGATCGAGGGCGTGCTGGACCGTCTGCGCCATTCCGGCAAGGCCTCCGAGCCCCGGCGGGTTCTGCTGGTGGAGGACGACCCGGCGACACGCAAGGCGGTGACCACCCTGCTGCGCGGCCGGGAAGTGGAGATCAGCGAGGCAGACTCGGGCGAGAAGGCCATGGAGCTTCTGCGCCAGGGCGGCCGCTACGATTGCCTGATCCTCGACCTGGGCCTGCCGGACATCGACGGCGTCGAATGGCTCGACCGCTGCGTCCGCGAGAATCTGACGCTGCCGCCGGTGGTGGTCTATTCGGCGCGCGACCTGACCGCCGCCGAGACCCTGGCCCTGCGCGAGCATACCGACAGCATCGTCATCAAGGGCGGCCGGGCCCCCGAGCGCCTGCTGGACGAGGTGACGCTGTTCCTTCACAGCGTGCAGAGCCATCTGCCCGAGGGACAGCAGATGGCCTTGCGCGCGCAGCAGGCCAAGCAGGAGGTGGGCAGCGGCTGCACCGTTCTGGTGGTCGATGACGACATGCGGAATGCCTTCGCCCTGTCCAAGGTCCTGCGGGCCAAGGGGCTGAAGGTCCTGATGGCCCAGGACGGCCAGAAGGCCCTGGCCCAGTTGGACGAGGCGCCGCAGGTGGATTGCGTGCTGATGGACATCATGATGCCCGGCATGGACGGCTATCAGACGATGCGGGAAATCCGCCGCCATCCGCGCTTCAAGACCCTGCCGATCATCGCCCTGACGGCCAAGGCGATGCCTGGGGACCGCGACAAATGCATCCAGGCGGGGGCGACCGAATACATGTCCAAGCCGGTCGAGATCGACGCCTTGCTGGCCCTCATGCGCAACCTGGTGATGGCCTGAGATCGTGACTCGTCAAGCCGCCGATGTGCAGGAGCTTGAGATATCGCTGTTCCTTGAAGCCTTGGCGCGGCATCAGGGCTATGATTTCAGGCATTACGCCAAGGCCTCTCTGAGGCGGCGGGTCCTGGCCCTGACGGCGGCGGTCGGGTGCCGCAATGTCTCGGAACTGATCCCGCGGGTCATCCACGAGGAGAATTTCCTGCGCCAGGTCCTGTCGCATCTGTCGGTGCCGGTCAGCGAGTTCTTCCGCGATCCCCCGGTCTTCCGGGCGCTGCGCGAGACCGTGGTGCCGCTGCTGCACAGCTATCCCCGCATCAATGTCTGGCTGGCGGGCTGTGCCAATGGCGAGGAAGCCTATTCCCTGGCGATCCTGCTGCGGGAGGAAGGGCTGCTGGAGCGGACCCAGATCTATGCGACGGACATCAACGACGTGGCCTTGCAGAAGGCGGAGGACGGCATCTTCCCCTCCCGCGACCTTGCCGACATGGAACGCAACTATCGGGAGGGCGGCGGCAAGGCCGATTTCTCGGATTACTACAACGCCAGTTACGGCTTCATCCGCATGGCGGACAGTCTGCGCAAAAACATAGTCTTCGCGCATCACAACCTGGTGTCCGACGGCGTGTTCTGCGAAGTGCAGATGATCATGTGCCGTAATGTCATGATATATTTCGACGAGCAGCTCCAGAATCGCGTCCTGAAACTGTTTCATGAAAGCTTGACCCGTGGGGGCTTTCTATGTCTAGGGAACCGGGAAAGTTTACGGCACACTGACGCCCGGGCAATTTTCACGACCCTTGATCAGGAACTTCGGATCTTTCGGCGCGCCGAGGAGGGCAGGGTATGACGTTTTCTCGGATCTCAGCGACGACGATACTCGCCAAGCCGAAGATATTGCTCGTCGACCGCGATCCCGAGCATCTGTTTTTCCTGGGCGGCAAGCTGAACCGTACGGATTGCGAACTGGTCACGGCGCAGACCGGGAACGAGGTTCTCGCCCGCTGCGTTGCCGAGGATTTCGCCTTGGTCCTGCTGACGGTCGATCTGCCGGAAATGGAGGTTTTCGAGGTGGCGGCGCTGCTGAAGGAGGAGGAAAGCACCCGCCATATTCCGATCCTCTTCATCGACCCCCGCTCCTGCGATTCGGCCAATCGCCATCGCGCCTATGCCGTCGGCGCCATCGACTACATCGAGGGGCCGGTGGACGACATCGTCCTGGCGGCGAAGGTTTCGGCCTTCCTGGAACTCCAGTCCATGCGCATGACGCTGCAACGGCAATTGGCGCGTGGCGAGGCAATGCGGGTGGCGGCGAAGGAAAGCGAATTGCGCTTCCGCCAAGCCTTGACCGATTCGCCCTTTCCCGTCCTGCTGCACGCCGAGGACGGCGAGGTGATCGTCCTCAGCCGCAAATGGTCCGAACTGACCGGATACGCGCCCCATGAGGACCCGTCCATCGCCCTTTGGGTGGCGCGTGCCGACGGCGCCCCGTCGGAGGACGGGCTGAGGCGCGAGGGCCAGTTCCCCATCCATACGGCGGAAGGCCAGCAATTGCTGTGGGATTTCACCTCCGGCAGTCTGGCGCCCTTGCCGGATGGGCGCCGTCTGACCATCAGCATGGCCGTCGACATCACAGAGCGCAGCCGGGCCGAACAGGCGATCGCCAGGGCCAGGCATGAGGCCGAGCGGGCCAATCTGGCGAAGTCGCATTTCCTGGCGGCGGCCAGCCACGATTTGCGCCAGCCGCTCCATGCCCTCGGCCTCTACCTGGAACTCCTGTCCCAGCGCATGCCCGAAGGGAACGAGCCGCCGCTGGTCGCGGCCAAGCAATGCGTGGAAATCCTCAGCGAGCAGTTGAACGACCTGCTGGACGTCTCGAAGCTGGAAACCGGCGCGACCAGCGTGGCCGCCGTCGAATGCCGGATCGGCGACATCCTGGCGAAGGTGATGACGAGCCAGAAGGCATCGGCCGAGGCCAAGGGCATTGTCCTCAGGCTGGTCGAAACCAACGAGGTGGTGCGGACCGATCCGGGCCTGTTCGAGCGCCTCATGCTCAATCTCGTCTCGAATGCGGTGAAGTATACCCCGCGCGGCAAGGTGCTGGTCGGCTTGCGGCGGCGCCAGGGCAGGCTTCGGGTGGAGGTCTGGGATACGGGGATCGGTATCCCGGAAGACAGCCTCCTCGACATCTTCAACGAATTCCACCAGCTGGACAATCCGTCGCGGGACCGGGCGATGGGCAGCGGCCTGGGACTGGCGATCGTCGAGCGGGCGGCCAAGCTGCTCGGCGTTACCATCGACGTGCGTTCCCAGCTCGGCAAGGGCTCGGTCTTCACGGTGTCCTTCCCGCAGCCGGAATCCTGACCGTTCGTCGAGACGAACCGGCATAGCATCGAAGCGGACACGTTCCGGTCCGGAGGGCGAGGCGCGTCCGCTCTTCTCGATGCCGTCTGCCCTTACGCGTTTGCCCCGCCGTCGATCGTGAAGCTGGCGCCGGTCACGCCCCTGCCGTCCGGACCGGCCAGCCAGGCGACGAGTCCGGCGACCTCGGCGGCATCGTTGTAGCGCGGGATCGCCATATAGCTGCGCTGCATGTCCGCGGTCTCACCATCGGCTGGATTCATCTCGGTGTTCGTCGAGCCCGGCTGGACGAGATTGACCGTGATCCCGCGCGGTCCGAGGTCGCGCGCCGCCCCCTTGGTGAAGCCGATCAGCGCGGCCTTGCTCATGGCATAAAGGCTGATTCCGGGTGCCGGAACACGCTCGGCAAGATTGCTGCCGATGGAGATGATTCGTCCTCCGTCCCGCATATGTTTCGCGGCGCTACGCGTCGCGACGAAGACGGCCTTGACGTTCACGTCCATGGTCCGGTTGAAGTCTTCGTCGGAGAATTCCGCAAGGGGCCGCGCCTCGAAGATCCCCGCATTGTTGACCAGTATGTCGATGCCACCGAAAGACGATACCGTCTGCTCCACGGCGGCTTCCACGGCCTGCGCATCGCGATTATCGGCTTTGACGGCCAGGCCCCGGCCGCCTGCTTCTTCGGTTTCGGCGACGAATTGGCGCGCCTGTTCGGCCGAGCGGCTATAGGTCACGGCCACCGCGGCGCCCTGGGCGACCAGACGGCGTGCAATCGCCAACCCGATGCCGCGCCCGCCGCCGGTCACCAGCGCAACCTTGCCCTTCAAGTCCTGCATCTGCCTGCTCCATTTATTTAGTAATCAATATATATATGGATGGAAGGCTTGCCTGCGGCTGTCAAGGAATTTATATATCGACTGCTATAAATAATGAGAGGCAGCATGGCCGCGCGTGGGCGACCAAGACAATTCGATCGGCAAGAGGCCCTTCGCAAGGCGATGGACCTCTTCTGGCGCAAGGGCTTCGACAACACCTCGATTGCGGATTTGACCGATAGGCTGGGCCTGAGCCCGCCAAGCCTCTACGCCGCCTTCGGCAGCAAGGAACAGCTGTTCCGGGAAGCCCTCGACCTTTATGCCCAAACCGATGGCAGCGGCATCTGGAACCATCTTGAAACTGCGCCGACGGCAAAAGAGGCGGTCCACCGCCTCTTGCGCGCGACGGCCGAGCGCTATACCGCCAGCAACCCGGCGCGCGGCTGCATGATCGTCCTCTCCGCCCCGCAGATGGAGGGCGGCAACACGGCGATCTGCGGCGAGCTCAAGGCGCGCAGGCAGGAGAATGTGATCCAGCTCGAGGAGCGGCTGCGGCAGGCGGTCGAAGAGGGAGAATTGACGCCCGCGACCGATGTGGCGGCGCTGGCCTCCTATTTCGCCACGGTGCAGCAAGGGATGTCGATCCAGGCGCGGGACGGCGCGTCCCGCGAGACTTTGCTGGCGGTCGCGGACTATGCCATGGCCGCCTGGGGGACGGCTCCTTGAACGCCGGCCTCAGGCGCGCGGGTCGGTTGCCTGGAAGGAGGGACGGCGGATGATCTCCGCATGCCATGCCGCCAGGCGGGGTGCCGTTTCGCGCCATTGCAGATCCGCATGCCGGAAGGCTACATAATCCAGGGCCGCACCCACCGACAAGGCGCCCAGGCCGAAGCCACCGGCCAGTATTTCCGCCTCTGATTCCAGGGCCGCGATCATCCGGACTGCGGCGGCCATTTGCCGGGCCACCCAACCGGGAGAGCGCTCTCCTTCCGGCCGCCGACTCTCGATGGCGGCGTCGAAGGCGGCATCGGTCAAGGCCTGGGCCATGGCGGCCAGCCGCAATTCCCGCCACCGGGCTTCTCCCTCGGCAGGCAGCAGCCGGGGGCCGGGCAAGACCGCGTCCAGATATTCGGCGATGGCCCAGCTTTCCCCCAGGGACCAGCCGTCATCCGTCTCCAGGCTCGGCACCTTCGAGGCCGGGTTGACGGCAAGAAGATCCTCCGGCGATGCCCAGGGATCGGTCTGCACGACCGCGACTCTTGCCCCGGCTTCCCCCTTTTCCTGCAACAGCACCAGCACCTTGCGGGCATAGGGGGATGTTTTGTTGACGAACAGCTTCATGAGGGCCTCCGGCTGAGATGGTTGGCAATCAGGGCGGAAAGGGCCCCTGCGGCAAGGCAGGCGGCGCCGATGGCGAAGAGAGGGCGGTGATCGCCCCAGGCGGCGAACAGGGCGGAAAGGGCATAGCCGCCCACGACCTGGGTGAGCGCGAAGGCGGCGGTCATGCGCCCCCAGGCGGCCATGTGGCCCGCCGGACCGGCCAGGGATGCCGCCACGCCCGAGGCCAGGGTGACGGAACCGGGGGTCAGCAGGCCGACCAGGAAGGCGGACAGGGCCAGCGCCGGAATGGCGGTAAGGCCGAGCGGTAGGGCGACGGCCAGGGCCTTGACCCCGAGCGCGAGGGCGAAGGCGGGGCCGAAGCCCAGGCGTCCGGCCAGCCACCCGCCGAACAGGGCGCCCAGCATGGCGCCGATGCCGAAGGCGGCCCAGATCACGCCGCCGATCCCGACGCCGAGCCCCAGACCCCGGGCGACGTAATCCGACAGGAACAGGGTATGGGGGACATAGCCGATTCCATCCCCGGCATAGGCCAGGGTGAACAGCAGCAGGGGCGCCAGCTTCGGTGTCGGCGCGGCTTCCGTCCGCTCGCTCCGGGCTATCACCGGCGGCCAGTGCCGCCAGGCCAGCAGCGTGAGGCCCAGCGCCAGCGCGGCCAAGGCCAGCCACACCGTCCCGAGCCCCGCCGGGACCAGGGCCGGTACGCCGAAGCCTGCCAGGACGACGCCGATGCCGATGCCCGAGAAGACGACGCCGATGGCCCGCGGCTTCAGGCCCTTCGGTACGCTCGCCAGCACCGTGGGACCGGCCAGCACGATCAGCACCGCCCCCGTCGCCCCGGCCAGCACGCGCCAGAAGGTCAGCCAGGGCAGGCCGCCATTCCAGGCGCAGGCGGCAAGCGAAATCACCGTCAGCATCATGGCCAGGCGCAGAATGTCCCGGGCCGGCCAGCGCCGCGCCAGGGGGGCGGCGATCAGGGCGCCGAGCAGATAGCCCAGCAGATTGGCCGCCCCCAGGTAGGTGGCGTCGCTGCTGCTCAGCCATCCCTCGGTGACCAGCGCAGGCAGAAGCGGCGTATAGGCGAAACGCGCCAGTCCCAGCCCCAGCAAGGTGGCCGCAAGCCCGGCCAGTGCCGGTGCGAGCCAGACCGGCGCTGCCGCTGTCTGTTCCTGGGGGGCGCTCATCGTGTGTGCCTGCCTCGTCGATCTCGGCATTGTCGGGTCCTGAGACTGTTCAGGTCCCGAGGCTGCCATAGGCTTGACATCATAAAAAGCGAAGAGTTCTGATAACAGCGTTCAGTATTATTGATGGTGTCACATGGACAGCACGGATCTGGCCTTTTTCGCTGCGGTGGTGGAGGAGGGCGGCGTCACCGCAGCGGCCCGCCGCCTCAACTGCGTCCAATCCAACGTGACCGCGCGCATCCGCGCCTTGGAGGCGGAACTCGGGGTGGCCCTGTTTCATCGCAACGGGCGCGGTGTCCAGCCGACGCGGGCGGCGGAAGTGCTGTTGCCCTATGCGCGGCAGGTCGCCGCCACCCTGGCCGAGGCCCGCCTCGCCGTGCGGGATTTGCTGGACCCGGGGGTGGTGCAGGGGCCGCTCGTCATCGGTTGCATGGAAACCACGGCGGCCATGCGCCTGCCCGCGATCCTTGCCGCCTATCACCGCGACTTTCCGCAAGTCGAACTGGCGCTGGAGACCGGCCCCACCGAATTCCTGCTGACCGCGCTTTCCAATTTCAGCCTGGACGCCGCTTTGGTCGCCGGTCCGGTGGAGGATCCCGCTCTCGAGGCCGAGCTGCTCGGGGTGGAGGAAATGGTGATCGCCGCTGCCGCCGCAGGCCCGGCATGGCCGGACTTGCTGTCCCGTCCCGGCTTGGCGGCGCTCAGCTTCCGGCGCGGTTGCGCCTATCGCGAACGACTGCTGGGGCTGCTGTCCTTCCTGAACGCCCGGCATGTACGGATCCAGGAATTCGGGACGCTGGAGGGGATCATCGGCGGCGTGGCCGCAGGGATCGGCGTGGCCCTGCTGCCCCGGATGGCGGTGGAGGGCTCCCGCCTGGCCCATGCCGTCCGCCTATATCCGGTGCCTGCCCCGTGGAACGCGGTTCCCACCGTCCTGGTCCGCCGCCGCGGCTCCCTGGTGACGTCCGCCCTGCGCCATTTCGGCGAATATGCCCGCATCGGCTGGCAGGAGGAGCGGGCGGTCGCGTGACGGCCGCGCTCTATCCCTGGCCGCGGAGGCGGGGTGAGGCCGAGACGGCGAGGGCCGCGACCGCCACGGTCAGGGGGATGAACGAGACCCAGAGGACGGTATCCCAACCATAGGTCGCCAGCACGCCCCCGGATGCGAAGGAGCCGACGGCCATGAACCCGAACACGATGAAATCGTTGATCGACTGCACCCGCGTCCGTTCCTCGGGGCGGTGACATTCCAGCACCAGGGCAGAGGCCCCCAGGAAGCCGAAATTCCAGCCGACGCCGAGCAGGATCAGGCTCAGCCAGAAATGTCCCACCTCCACCCCCGCCAGCCCGGTCACGGCACTGGCGGCGATCAGGGCAAGGCCGGTGACCACGATGCGATTGGCGCCGAAGCGCGAGATCAGCCGCCCGGTGAAGAAGCTTGGGGCATACATTGCGATCACATGCCATTGCAGGCCCAGATTGGCCGTCTCCTGCGGCAAGCCGCAAAGCCGCATCGCCAAGGGGGCGGCGGTCATCAGGAAGTTCATGAGCAGGTAGGAGACGATCCCGCAGGTCACGGCGGTGATGAAGCGGGGCTGGCGCATGATGACGCCGAGCGGCCGACCGGCGGCAGCCTTCCCTCCCGTCGGCACCGGCAACCGGACCCCGAGGAGGACGAGGGCCGAGATGAAGGCGACGGCGGCTTGGGCCAGATATGTCGCCGCGAACATGTAAGGCAGCCACAGATCCATCGTATGGGTGACGAGTTGCGGCCCGATGACGCCCGCGAACACCCCGCCCGCCATGACGGCGGACATGGCCCGTGGGCGTCGCTCGGGCGGGGCACAATCGGCGGCGGCAAAGCGGAATGAAAGCACCACGGCGGCATAGGCGCCGCCGAAGATCATTCCCGCGCAGAACAGCCAGAACGACCCCATGACCACCGCCAAAGCGGAGAGCAGGCCGACGAGGACGCCGCATCCCGTTCCCGTCAGGAAGGCGGCGCGGCGGCCATGGCGCCGGGCAATGACACCGGTGGGCAAGGTGAAGACCGCCATTCCCACCACAAAGATGGAGATCGGCAGGGTCGCCAGCGCAGGATTGGGCGCGAGCATGTTGCCGACGATGGCACCCGTTGCGTACACGACGACCGCGTTTGAACCGGCAAGCGCTTGGGCGACGGTAAGGCGCAGGACGTTGCCCAACTCGTGTTCGTACGAATTTGCAGGCACGCGCTCTGTGTCGGTGCCGGCCTCGGCGTGAGACATGATTTCCTCGTGATGCCGATGGGGCGGTTGCTCGAAGAGTATCTGCCGCCCATTATGAGCGGAAACGGTTTGCACTCAACAGGGCTGACCGATCCCCTCTGCCGTTCCATTGCCTAATCTCCATTCCTCCGTCGTAGCTGACAGCGCTGATGCGACGGTCGAGACAGATGCTTATGGACGAGCGTTTCGTTCGAGAGATCCTCTCCGATGAACGACTGGTCAATTTCCTCTTGGGAACTTACTACGAGCACTGAACGAAGGCGAAGTGAGACCTATCGAACAGGAAAACGGGAATGATTGAGGAGTACCGTCCCGCCTATGGCAGCCTTGCCGCCTTGATTTACAATCTTGATAAGCCTGTCGGGCGCTCCTTTGGCGATATCGAATTCTATCGCAACCGCCTCAAGGCGGCAGGCGCAAGGAATGTGCTCGAACCTGCAGCGGGCAATGGGCGGGCCCTCATTCCTCTGGCGAAGGCCGGCTTCACCATGACCGGCTTCGACAACTCCGCCCACATGCTCGGCTTCCTCAAACGCAACTGCGCCGACCATGGCGTATCCCCAGACATCAAGGATGCCAGCTTCGACGACTTCGAGTTCGACAGGCGTTTCGATGCTCTCGTTCTGCCCGCGGGCTCGTTCCAGCTCCTCTAGGCATCTTGATGACACCGATCTCCTGGGTAGCTGACAAGGTCGGCGGGCTTTTCGGAAAAAAAGATGCACCAGTAATTCCCCCTGAAATGATTCAGGCGGCAAATTCTTTGGGAGCCAATAAGACAGTCGATCTTCCCATAGAGACGATCTATGCGGCAAAACTCCAGGGAACTTCTACTGTCATGCCTGATCTGGAGCCTGCCGTGGCGGCGGCAAGCCGCGCACCCGCCATCCAGGAGCCGCGTCCCATCCGCACGACGGCGGTGGCGGCGGTGGCTGCCGTTGCGGCTACGTCGCCCGTCGCGGCGGCGGCACAGGCCCCGGCACCTGTTACCCAGCACATCCAGATCACGGTAAACCCGGCCCCCGGCATGGACGAGGCCGCCCTGGCGCGCGAGGTCCGGCGGCAGCTTGAACTCGCGCAATCCCACGACCGCGCCGCCGCCCGTAACCGCCTCTATGATGGGACCGAATAATCATGTCCGCGCCTCTCATGGCCTTGGGCCTCTTTACCTTCGGCCTCAGTACCGCCCCCTTCAACGAGATCAAGCGATCCACTCAGGAACGCTGGGAAAGCCGGAACCCGGTCGGTGCGGGACCGACCTACCAGCATCTCGGCCCGGGCGAGGATACCATCACCCTGGACGGCGTTCTGATGCCCGAACTGACCGGCGGCCCGGCCAATCTCGATAAGCTGCGGGCCATGCAGGCCAGCGGCAAGGCGTGGATAATGGTCAGCGGGCAGGGCGAGAACCTGGGCAAATGGTTCATCCAGTCCGTGGATGAAACCCAAAGCCATTTTGCCGGTCCCGGCTTGGCACGCCGCATCGCCTTCACGCTGAAGCTGACCCGCTACTGGGATGAATCCTCCGACCGGCTGGGCAACCTGATGGACAGTATGCCGGAGGCACGATGATCCCGGCCTTCGCCATCACCGCCGACGCCATCGACGTTACCGGGCGCTTGGCCCAGCGCCTGATCAGCCTGCGCCTGACGGACAAGCCGGGAATGGAAGCCGACGAGGTGGAAATCGTCCTCTCCGATGCCGACGGCGCCCTGAACTTGCCCCGCCGGGGTGCCACGCTGCGCGTGGCCATCGGTTGGCAGGGCGAGCTGGTCGAGAAGGGCAGCTTCCAGGTGGACGAGGTTTCCCATTCCGGCCCGCCGGATGTCCTTACCATCCGCGCTCGGGCGGCTCAGTTCCAGGGGCCGCTGAAGGACCAGCGCGAGGAAGCCTATGACGGCCTGACCCTGGGCGAGATCCTGACGGCCATCGCCAGGCGCAACAACCTGGTCCCGGCCCTTGAGGCGGGGCTGGCAGCAACCGTCATCGCCCATATCGACCAGACCAACGAAAGCGACGTCAATTTCCTGACCCGCCTGGGTCAGGACTATGACGCCATCGCCACCATCAAGGGCGATCACCTGCTGTTCATGCCGTCCGGGCATCCTGTGACCTTGAGCGGTCGCCCCCTGACGCCCGTCCATGTCGCTCGGTCGGATACGGATCGTCATGACTTCACCATCGCGGATCGCGGCTCCTATACCGGCGTGCGGGCGAAGTGGCGCTATCTCTTCAGTTCCGCCACCCTCTACGCCATCGCAGGCGAGGAGGGGGGCAGCATGAAGACGCTGAAACGGGACTTTCCGACGGAAGAGGAAGCGCAGGCGGCGGCCAATGCGGAACTGGCGCGCCTGCGCCGGGGGCAGAAGGAAATCCGCCTTTCGCTGGCCAAGGGTCGCCCTGAGATCATCGCCAACCGGCCGCTCACTCTGTCAGGCTGGCGGCCCGAAATCGACAACACCCAATGGCTGGCGGGCGAAGTGGTGCATACCATCGCCGATGGCGGCTATGTCACCGAGGTGACGGCGCAGACGGTGGGGTGAGACTTAGTTGGAAAGGGGAGCGTCTTCGTCTGAAAGTTCATGACGAATGGCGGTGCGGCTCGTCGCCCAGGGGAAAACCGCCGGGTTCGGCCCCGCCGTGCCCTCCGTGCCTTGAGGCAGTTTTTCCGGTGTCAGTGGATGAGCGGACACTGCCAGTGGGGACCGAGATCGGCGGCTATGCGCCCATTCGCGACGTTTCCGACTTGGGGATCAGACGTCTACTTCTCGCCAGAGATGGACATTGGCGAGCGCATCCCCCATCGTGAGTTTGGTACCGTTGTCTACGCAAGCGTTGAAGCCTGGAAAGGGATAAAGACGCGATTGATTTGGTTTATAAAGCAATGGATCTAAATAATGACCAGAGCAATTGATGAAATTGAAAAATTTGAACGGCAATCTGATGCGATTATCGAAAAACTGTCAATCTGGCATCTACCGATACGAAGTCTGCTTTCGCTAATATATCTATCTGCTGATGAAAAATACGTGGGCACTCGATTTAACAGAACGCGCCCACGCAATGACGACGTGGGGACTGAAATAATCACACGCATGTCCTATGTCGCCCGACTCTTTCGCAAATGCTCCCGCGAAGTTGGGGCCGGGATCGATGACGCGCTCAGTGTCGTTGATGATCAGTTCAAGACAGATATCGACCAGTTGTTGGGGTATGCACACTTTTGCGAGATCATGCCCTTGGTGCGGCGAGGCTTCTTCTCTGTCCAGCACGAGCCATCCGTGTTCGCGCTGACCCATCCAGACGAAGAGTTCGTGAAACACGAAGAGAACGACATTGTGATGTCGGAGATGGTCTTGCCTCATGATCGCGAACCGCCTCCATATCCAATCGAGAACTGCAAAATAATGATCAAGGATTGGCCTTACATCCCAGGAGATTCCTTGGTCGAAGTTTTGGATGACGCCTACGAACACTACATCGAGAACGTATTTGAGCTTCCACTTCTTAGTGACGAAGCGTTTGATGAATGTTTTGGCTTTTCACGCAAAGATTTTATCCAAATCCGAGCGGCGCTTATGGCTTACGCCGACTTCTGCTTGGGGATGGCGGATGCTGCAGAACTGCTTTCCGGACGTGCATTCACTCGCCCGCGCCGACAAGCGCTTCAGAGAGAAGTGCGCGAATGGGTGTCGCCCCTTCTGAACAGAAACCACATAATTGGATGCGCCGCAGGTCTATCCGGGGTGGAGCCTGATATGGCGGAACGCATCGTGGACCTCTTCACGATCGATCTAGACAATCTCGACCGATCAGGCGTTGGCGAGGGTTTCTTTCCACCGTTCCTCAGACTTGGGGACGCGCTTCTGTTCTCTCCGCATGCCGTAAAACGAATGATGCCAGAAAGAAACCTTCTGTACGCAACTGTGCGAACAGACAAGAAAAAGTTCGACAATGTGGTCTCACGCCACCTCGAGCCGGCTCTTCTAGAAGATGCAGCCCGGTTCTTGGCGACACTACCGGGCATCGAAGTGGCAAAGAACGTAAATTGGGAGAAAGGAGAACTCGATCTCATCGCGTATCACGAAGCTTCAAACTCGGCGTTTCAAATGCAGGCCAAAGCGGGCGTACCTCCGCAGGGGGCTCGCATGGTGGCTCAGGTCGAGTCGCGGACGCTTGAGGCTGCGAAGCAAATCAGGCGCTTTCTTAGTCTCAGCAGCGACGATAGGGATGCAATTTGTTCGTCTGCGATTGGGCGGAAGGTCTCGGGCGTTGTCTGGAGTAGTGGTGTCTTGGTTCGGACATGCCTTGGCACAGAAAAGGCATGGAATGGGATTAAGGGATATGTTCCGCTGAACCCCGTGCTGTTACGTTCAGCCATAAAAAAAATGGCGACGCACGCGGAGTTTTCATTCGCAAATTTAGGTAATGCAGTTGAAGAGGAATTGGCCAGTCTCCGCGCAAATGCTGTTCTCGGATGGGAGAACAAGAGCTTCGACCTCTTTGGCACTAAGATCGAGCTACCACTGCTAAACCTCAACTACGACGCGATACGGGCCTTCCGGGACGACGCCATGAATTGAGAAGCCAACTTGTTGATTGAGAGCACATATATGGACCAATAGTCACGGCAGCTTTGGCCCGCGAATCAGCCGTTAGTAAGCGCTTCTTTGATGGCGGCTATCGGCCCCACTAAGCCATAGCGGTTGCCGCTCGGCTGGCTGCTTCCAGGTCCGTTTACAACGGTTAAGCAGACATCCGAGCGGCAACCGTTTACAGTCCGCTCCCGCCCATCTCAGCGGGGCCACTTTCTATCAGAGCCAAGCTCTCAACTATGAGTAAATGTGGCAGCTGCCTCTAAATGTGCCGATAGATGTTGACCGACTTAGTGTCTCCGGCATCCGTGCCCCCCTCTCGGCGCATGCCCCATGCGCCACTGACAAAGAAAAGAGGATGGTATGGAGCGCAAAGACCTCGAAGACCTGATCCGGGGCAGCATCAAACCGGCCAAACAGCGGGACCATCAGCAGGGCGACCCGGCTATAGATGCCCTGGCCAAGGGCTGCCCCGAGATCATTGCCAACCGGCCGCTCACCCTGTCAGGCTCGCGGCCCGAAATTGACAACACCCAGTGGCTGGCGGGCGAGGTGGTGCATATTATCGTCGATGCCTGCTATGTCACCGAGGTTACATAGCAGGCGTTCTTGTAATTACTTGTCAGAGAGTTTGTTGGACATATGAATGATCGTTTAAGAAAGAGACTTCAGTCTAAAAAGCATAAGCTCTTCTTTCTTTGTAAAACGTATTTCTAGCAATTTAGTATCTCCTTGAGCTGGGAGCCAGCGGTATTCGGCCGGTCTGTCATCATTTTCTATGCATGAAGATGCAAGTTCGACATATCTCCATCCTTCTCTAACTCCATCCACCTTGAATGATATGGTGTATCCGCCTTGTGGTAAGTTTCCTTTTACGCAGAGACAGTTAGGTGCGGCCATGTTTTTCCTCTTTCTATATTATTAAACAATTTATGGTGTGTTTTTTTGTGTGGCAAATTTTTGTGCTAGTCGGCATAAAGGTATATCTGGGATAATTTCTGAAATTATTAATCAAAAGGTAAATAATGAAAAACAACTAAATAAAAATTTATTTTATTATTGGTGTGAATTAAAAAATAATTTTTACTTAATAATTTATTTTTCTTAAATATAAAAGTATTTTAATTACATTTGCTGCATTTATTTTGATTTTGATATCATTTCGTTTGTTCCGTAATATATTATTTTATGCGAATTGGGAGCCTGATCATAGAGTGTTTCCCTTTCCCTGCTGGCGTCCAATTGGCTGTTGATCTCGTCTTCCTCTCCGGCATCCGTGCCCCCTCTCGGCGCATGCCCATGCGCCACTAACAAAAAAGAGAGAGGATGATATGGAGCGCGAAGACCTCGAGGCCTTGATCCGGGGCAGCATTAAACCAGCCAAGCAGCCGGTTCCTCAACCGGGCGACCCGGCCATCGATGCCCTGGTCAAGCTGGCCATCCTGGCGATCACTGCCGCGACCATGCTGGTTATCGTGACGCGAGTCGTATGATGTTCCCCATCTGCGCCAGGTCCACCGGCGTCGCACTGCTGCGGCGCTGCTCGATGACGAAATCATGCAGGGCCAGCGCCAGTTCCGAGAATTTGGCCGGGCTGGCATAAACGACGTCGCCATCCCTGGTGGCGCCGATCATCGCTTGCAGCACGTCCTGCATCACGTCCGCCCGCAAGGCTCGATTATTATCGGGATGCACGGCCAGATCGGCGCCGCCGCCGGCACATAGCCATTTGAAATCGACCCCGGCCGACCGAGCTAGGCGCCACAGCCCTTCGACCGGCACCTTCACCGATCCCGCCAGCCATTTGTTGAACTGTTCCGTGGTGACGCCCGCCGCCTGGGCGGCTGCGCCTTTGCTGGGAAAGCGCGCCGTCACCACCGCCAGGCGTTCGCCCAGCTCGCGCCGGTAGGTCTCAACATCGTCCATCAGGGCACCGCATCACGATTAAGATCGACATAATTCGCCAAATTGGCGACTATCTTCGCCATTTTCGCTTGCAAATACCGATTTTAATCGGTATCCGTTCAACGATGTTGAAAACATCCCTCGATTTTACTCGAGAGGCAACTATGCACAACGATTGGGCGAGAGAAAAAATCAAGGCGGAACTGGCGCTGAGGGGGCTCAGCCTCAGCAGTGTCGCCCGTAACGCGGGCCTCGACCGCACCGCCGGCACGATCGCCCTGAAGCGGCATTGGCCCAAGGCCGAACAGGCCATCGCCAAAGCCATCGGCAAGAAGCCCGAGGAAATCTGGCCGAGCCGATATCCGACAACGAGTGGCGAGGAACCTCCGTCGTGAAGGTGATCGCCATGCCGAAATCCAGCAACAAGACCCAGTGCCCGCACTGCGAAACCGACTGCAAGACGGTCAAGACCAAGCAGATTTCGCGGATGTACCGGGAAGTCACATATGTCTGCCAGAACCCGAAATGCGGCCATATCTTCGTCGCGTCCGTGACGCCGGTGCGCACCCTCGCACCCAGCGCGGCGCCATGCGATGACGTCCGCATCCCGGTGCTGGCCTAGTCGCTCAACGGGGGATCAGCATGTACCAGACGGCAATACCGGCTTATGGGGCAGGGCAGGGGGCACGACTATCCGCCCCCCATCCTGTCGCCACTCGCTCAGGCCAAGCGCTGTGCTGCCAGTGCGTGACGGGCAGCATCGGCCAGGAAGGCCGAGCGCTTGCCTTCCCCGGCAACCCGGTCGATCTCCTCGATCAGGTTTTCGTCCATGGTGATGTTGATCCGTTTCACCCGGCCCGGCACGCCGACTTCAATCAGCACCCGGACCACTTCCTGTACGTCGGCGTCGATCTCAATCTTGTCCAGCGGGGTCGGATCGGGGATGGGGTCGCCGTATTCGGCCATGACGGCGATATGCCCCGTCAGGGCTTCCTGGCCCATCTCGACCGTTTCCTCGATGCTGTCGCCCGCACTTCCGCAGCCGGGAAAGTCGGGAAAGAAGATGCTATAGCCGGGCTCCTCGCCCCGCTCGATGATGCCCACATAGCGTCGCCGCATGTCACTGTCTCCGCTGTTGGCGGGAATGGTTGCAAAGAAGGGGAAGGAAGCTGCTTATCGCAGCTTCACCCCGGCCTGTTTCTCGATGCTCCTGACGGTCCCGACCTTCATGTCCTTCTTGGGGTGGGGCACCGTGGTGGTTCCTGGCTTTGTCGGGTGGCGGTAGTGGTGATGGCTGCCGTTGACCCTGACCAGATACCACCCATCGGCTTCGAGCCTTCGGATGATCTCTCTGCTGTCCATTCCCCTGTCCTCGTTACTTATGTGTGTATAATACACATAGTTGGCAAGGAGGTGCAAGCGGAAAGATGTGTGTTATACACACAGATCATTGTGCTGCTAATCGGCGGCCTTGATGCTCAGGGCAGCTATGTTCAGTTCGCGGGCGACAGTCATGGAAACTTGGCGTCCATCGACCACGATCTCGTTGCCACCAGCTTGGATCGCATTGGACATCCATTCCAGGCTGTTTTCCCAATCGGGCACAGTGAATTTTGCCAAGGCGACCATGCGCAGAAGGTTCGTGGTGTTCTGTTCCTCGTTCTGGGAAAAGATCAGCATCAATCCCATGGAAGAGGCTTCGTCTTCTATGGCCTGCACTTCGCTGATTGCGGTGCCGGATTTCCCCACCCATTTTTCCTGACCATCGACGGACATTCCCTGTTCCTGGGCGAAGCCGAGTTCGGTGAAAAACTCCAAGGCATTGCTCTTGGAAATGCCGATGCCATGAACAACCAGCGGTTCTATTTCTTCCGTGGAAGCGGTCACAGGAGTAGCCGGAATTGTCTCGACTTTGGTTTCCTCGGTTGTGGCCTGCGCTTGGTGTTGATCTGCTTCGGGCGCCGGGGTGATAGCTACTCCGGCGCCCAATACCACCAGCAGCACAACAAGGGACGAGGCGAAGGCTTTCAGCCGGCTCGGATTCTCCGCTTTGGGCAGAATGAGCTTGGGCTTGATCAGGCTGACCACGACGCCGATCAAGGCTATCAGCGTCAAAAATCCGAAGAGAGCTTCCATAGGTTTTCCCCCTGTAGGTTACGAAATTCAACCCAGAAGGGAACGCTCTTCACCACCAGAAGTCGAGTCTCTCCTTCCATCACTGTTGAATTCCTCCCCTTGCACGGTGGCGCTGCCCGGCCTATCGTAATCATTGAAGGCGTGAGAACCTTCAGGAGCACCAAGAGCGGACAGCCGCCCCGTCAGCCTGCGGCTATTTTTGCGCCCGGAGTTTGTCCGGCGCGCATCTCGCTTCGGCGGGAGGGCGGTGAATACAACACCCTTCGGGGGAATAAGCCCGCTCAAGCCCTGACTCTTGGCAGGTTCCTTGGGTTCTCACCCTCCCGCCACCAGCGGCGCCGTGAGAAGCCCCACTGGTGGTGCGTTACCCACGCCACCAAGAGGGCTTGTGTCATGACCGACATCCCCATACCCGAAGTGCGCCTGCGCCAATTGCTGCGGGTCGCCCGCATGCTGGCCGCCGTCGCCATCACCCGCGCCGACATGGCCGATCGCGCCCGCCTTGCCGGACATTACGAATTCGCGGCCCAGGTCGAGGCCTCGGCCATCGCCATGGGGCGTGAGGCGTTGAGCGCGGTCGTCTTCCTGCAGGACCTGCTGGCGCAGACCGGCCCCGACACCACCGAGACGACCGAAGGCTGAGCCATGCGAGAGGACATCCGCGAGGATGTCCTGCGCCGCCTGAAGTCCGACTTCCGATTCAAGGAACGCGGGCAATGGCTGCAGCAGGGCACCTGCCCCAAGTGTAACCACAAGGAAGTGTTCACATCGGCCGAGACCCCCTGGGTCGTGAAATGCGGCCGCGAGAACAAATGCGGCTGGTCGGCCACGACGAAGGAGCTCTACCCCGACGCCTTCGGCAAGTTCAACGAGCGCTTCCCCGCCACCACCGAAGACCCCAATGCCACGGCCGACGCCTATATGGCCTTCGTCCGCGGCTTCACGCCATCCAAGATCAAGGGCTGGTATCGCCAGGGCCATTATTCCCACCCCAGGGGCAACCGAACCACCGCCACCGTCGTCTTCGATCTGGACCGGACAAACGGCATCTGGATGGAGCGCCTGGTCGAAACCGTGCGCGTCACGGAAGAAGACGGCACCACCGAAGAGCGCAAGGCCAATTTCGTCGGCCCCCACAAGGGCCTGTGGTGGCAGCCGCCCGGCATGGCGGTTGAGGATGGTGACGAGATCTGGCTGGTCGAAGGCTGCCTGGACGCCATCGCCCTGCATATGCACGGCATCAAGGCGGTGGCCACGCTGTCCTGCAACAACTATCCGGCCACCATGCTGGATGCCCTGACGACCAAGGATGTCACCTTGGTTGGGCGCTGGACAATGATCCCGCCGGCAAGAAGTACACCAAGAAGCATATCGCCCGGGCCCACCAGGAAGGATTCAGCAACCGTTGCGCCCTGATCCCGCAGAAGGGCCGGAAGAAGACCGACTGGAACGATTTGCATCTGGCCGGGGATCTGGAGCCGAAGGATATCGAGCGGTATCGCTTCCACGGCGATCTGCACCTGGCGGCGAACGCCATGGAGAAAGGCCTGCTGATCTGGCAGCGCCATGGCTCCCGCGCCTTCGCCGTGAAGCACGATTACCGCACCTTCTGGTGGGAACTGCCCGACGACATCTATGCCGCCAACCTGAAGGCGATCGAAGACGGCACGATCCCTAATCCCGCTTCCGATGTGCCCGACGAGGTGGTGGCGGCGAAAAAGTCGGCCAAGGTCTTCACCATCGCCAATTGCGACATCGAATTCCTGTATTTCCAGCAGAACAAGCTGACCGACGAAAGCTGGTACTATACCCGCGTCCAGTTCCCGCATGGCCGCCACGTCATCAAGAACACCTTCACCGGCGGCCAGGTCGCGGCGGCAGCCGAGTTCAAGAAGCGTCTTCTCTCGATCGCGCCAGGGGCTCTATTCAGTGGCAATACCGGCCAGCTGAACTGGCTGGTCTCGCATTATCTCGATGACATCAAGATCGTCGAAACCACGCCCTTCATCGGCTACAGCAAAGAGCACAAGGCCTGGGTCTTCCCCAGCTTGGCCGTTACAGGCGGGCAGGTCTACGAGCGGAACGAAGAAGACTTCTTCGAGATCGGCAACCTCTCGATCAAGTCCCTCAACCAGTCCCTGCACCTGCATATCGGCGACCAGCGGGAATACCGCCAG
>NZ_SBHN01000049.1 GCF_006980715.1 Telmatospirillum sp. J64-1 | reverse complement strand
GCATCGGCCCAGCCTAACTGACCAATCCGCTTGCGTGCCATGACGGCCTCTCCTGTTGATCGAACAGGCCGCTATCGAATCACAATCATGCCTTCCGTGCAAAGGTCTCCAGCATGAGGAGCCGCGCCAGCGGCGTCTCGAAGCATGACCCCGCCCTCAGGCATTAAGCCGCGGAGAAGGCGAGATATCAGACACAGATGAACACAGATAGACACAGATGAATTTTCTAGAAAACGGCAAAAAATTCAGACATGCCCAGACCAAATCGTCACCCCCGCGAAAGCGGGGGTCCATGTAAGGCCTGAGGAGATGGGAACCGCTCGATACTGATGCTGCGGCAGCATGGATTCCCGCTTTCGCGGGAATGACGAGGAAAGCAGGAGACTTTTTTCAGCCTGCTACAAACCTCATTTTTTCATCTGTGTTTATCTGTGTTCATCTGTGTCTTAAAAAACAAAAGAGGCACGGATAAAGCTGACTTCCTCCGTGCCTCTTCCTCCTCTAACCGCTATTCCTCAACCCGGCAGCCACGCCGTTGATGGTCATGTGGATGCCGCGGCGGACGCGTTCGTCGGTTTCTCCGGCGCGGTGACGGCGCAGGAGTTCGATCTGCAGGTGGTTCAGCGGGTCCATATAGGGGAAACGGTTGCGGATCGAGCGCATCAGCAGCGGGTTCTCGGCCAGCACGTCTTCCTGGCCGGTGATCGCCAGCAGATGCTTGCGGGTCCGGTGCCATTCGTCGCGCAGGCGGCCCAGGATGCGGGTACGGATTTCCTCGTCGGTGACCAGCTCGGCATAGCGCGAGGCGATGGCGAGGTCGCTCTTCGCCAGCACCATGTCCACGTTGGACAGCAGGGTGCGGAAGAAGGGCCAGGCCTGGTACATGCGCTGAAGCTGCGACAGCCCGTCCGGGGTTTCCGCCAGCCAAGCTTCGATGGCACTGCCGAAGCCGTACCAGCCGGGCAGCATCAGACGGCATTGCGCCCAGGAAAAGACCCAGGGAATGGCGCGCAAATCCTCGATCCGGTCGGATTTGGTGCGCGAGGCGGGACGGCTGCCGATATTGAGGTTGGCGATTTCCGAGATGGGCGTCGATTCGCGGAAATACTGCACGAAGCCCGGCGTCTCGTAGACGAGGTCGCGATAGGCGGCGAAGGCCAGACGCGACAGGCGTTCCATGCTGTCATAGAAGGCCTCCGCCGATTCGACGTCGTTCTCGAGGTCGAGCAGCGAGGCTTCCAGCGTACCGGCGGCGATGATTTCCAGGTTGCGGCGGCCAACATCGGGATTGCCGTATTTCGAACCGATGACTTCGCCCTGTTCGGTGATGCGGATCTGCCCTGCGACCGCGCCCACCGGCTGGGCCAGGATGGCCTGATAGCTGGGGCCGCCGCCGCGCCCGACCGAGCCGCCACGGCCATGGAACAGACGCATGCGGATCTTGTGGCGGTCGAACAGCTTGCACAATTCGATCTCGGCCTTGTACAGCTCCCAGCCCGAGGTCAGGAAGCCGCCGTCCTTGTTGGAGTCCGAATAGCCCAGCATGACTTCCTGCTCGTTCCCGCGCGAGGCCACCAGGGCGCGATAGACGGGCAACGAGAACAGGCGTTCCATGATGGCGGGCGCCTGGCGCAAATCCTCGATGGTCTCGAAGAGCGGGATCACGTTCATGGACGAACGCGGCTCCGCCCCCGGCTGCAACAGCCCGGTTTCCTTCAGCAGCAGCGCCACTTCCAGCAGGTCCGAGGCGCCGTCGGTCTTGGAGATGATGCAATTGGGCAGGGTGACGTCGCCGTATTTGGCCTTGATCTCGCGCGCGGTGAAGAAGATGGCCAACTCGCCCGCCGTTTCCTCGGAATAGCTGAGATAGGGCGAATAGAGCGGCCGGGGATTGGCGATTTCCTCGGCCAGCAGGGCGATGCGTTCGTCTTCGGACAAGGCCGCGTAATCGGCGCAGCGTCCGGCCACCGCCAGCAACTCGCCGATCGTGCGCTGGTGCACGTCGGAATTCTGCCGCAGATCGACGGGCGCCAGATGGAAGCCGAAGACCTGCACCGCCAGGATCAGACGGCGCAAACGCCGCGCCGCCAGCTTGGCCGCGCCATGGGCCGTCAACGAGGTGCTGAGGATCTGCAAATCCTCCAGCAATTCCTGGCTGCTGGCATAGGGCTGGGCCTGGCCGACCGCGCTACGCAGCGCTTCCTGCTGGTCCAGCACCTTCACCGTCGCCGCCAAGCGGGCATAGATGCCGGTCAAGGCGCGGCGATAGGGTTCGTCGGCGCGGTGCGGCGAGGTATCGGGCGAGCGCGCGGCCAGTGCCTCCAGTTCCGGCGTCACCGGGGCCAGAAGTTGCGACAATGGCAATTCGCCGCCCAGGTGATGGACCTCGAAGAGGTAATGGTCCAGGGCGGCGGCCGATTGCAGCCGCACCGTCTCGCGCAGGATTGGCGCGGTGACGAAGGGATTGCCGTCACGGTCGCCGCCGATCCACGAGCCGATGCGGAAGAAGGGATGCAGCGACCAGTCCTGCTCGGGATAACGCTCGCGCAGCATATCCTCGAAGCGGCAATACAGCTTGGGCAATTCGTTGAGGAAGGTGTCCTTGTAATGGGAAATGCCGTTCTTCACCTCGTCGATCACCGCCAAGCGCTGGGGCCGCAGCATGCGGGTGCGCCACAGGGTCAGGATCGCGGCCTGAAGCGCGACCTCGTTCTCGGCATGCTCCTCGGGCGTCAGGCGCGCACGGTCCTGCTCCGCCAGCAATTCCGCCACCTTGCGATGCAGCGACAGGATGCTCTTGCGCTGGACTTCGGTGGGATGGGCAGTCAGAACCGGGCTGACCAGGGCATGGTCAAGCACCTCGCGCAGGCGCTCGGGGCTCACCCCTGCCTCGTCCAGACGTTCCAGCGCGCGCAGCAGGCTGCCCTCGCGCGGCGGCGAACCGGCGATGGCATGGTCGCGGTTACGGCGGATATGGTGCTGGTCCTCGGCCGTATTGGTCAGGTGCAGGAAGTAGGAATAGGCGCGCACCACCGAAACCATGGTGTCGCGCGGCAGGGCGTTCAGCGTTTCCGCCATCTCGCGCCGGGCCGCATGGTCGTCATCGCGATTGAACCGCACCGAGGCCTGACGCACCTGCTCGATCACTTCGAAGACAGCATCGCCTTCCTGCTCGCGGACCACATCGCCAAGCATCCGCCCCAGCATGCGGATGTCGCGCCGTAAAGGAAGGTCCTTGTCCGGAAGCTCGGAAGAATTCTTGTCTGTCATGAAGGCCGGTTCCTATCGATATCCGCCTGCCGGCTTATCGTTCTGCCGGCTTATATTTTGGGCGAGTGGTAAATTAGCGGCGGATCATAACGGCAGTTTGCGCGCCTCGTCGAGCCCCCGCGACGCCGGACGTGCCGCCCCGGCAGGCTATCCCGGAACGGCACGCCCTGCGAGGAAGGACAGGATTTCCACCTTCAAGGTTTCAACGCATACCCATCATCGAGCGGATCATGGCCGCATGATCCTGCAGCCTGGGCAGCCATTTGGCCGCGAATGCCCGCACATCCGGGTCCGTCCCGCCCTGGGCCTGCGTGCGGTAAAGCGCGATGGCGACCTCATGTTCCGTCAACTGCTGTTGCAGATACTGGCGGTCGAAATTGGTCCCCTCGAGCATTTCCAGGCCCGCCGCCGCCGCCTCGCGGCCCGCGTCGGGAGAAACGGGCGGCGTCATGTCCTTGGCTTCGGCCAGGGCGACCAGTTCCTCGTTGATGGCGCTGTGCTCCTCGACCATCTGCCGGGCGAACTGGCGCACCGCCGGGGTCGCCGCCTGCTCGGCCGCCATCCGTCCCAGGATCACTTCCGACAACCCGCCATAGGCCGCCTGGGTCAGGAAGGCCTGATCTGCCACGGTCAGCGTGGAGGATGCGGCAGTAGCTTCCGGCGATCCCGCGGGCGGGGCGAGACCGGGAACCGAGCCGCAGGCCGTCAGCGACAACAGCATGAATGCACTTGCCATACCTTTCTGGATTTTCATGGGAATCTCCACAAGAGAGGGTCTGGCTTGCTAACGGATCCCCCCGCCCTTTGTTGCTTCTTCATCCACTTGCGCGGCGGCTTCCCCCGGGGCAATCATTACGGAACCGTTACAATTTTGTTTCGGGACCGCAACCGCCTGCCCTTCGTCCAACTACCTTCGTCCCGTCTTATCCGTTCGAGTGGGCATGACTACCGGAAGGCGTAATCCATCCGGAGCATGCCTCTATCTCCCAAGCTAAATTGTTAGCGTTCGGGCGATGCAGCTACCATCTCGGTAGAAGATGCCCGGCGAATGACTCGCCCGGCTGGCTGATCCGGAGGTTGATATGCTTCTAGGCGATCACGAAGGGCCTATCGCCGCCGCGGCAGCGCTTATCCTTGCGGTCCTGGGTTTCGTTCCCGGCACGCCTTCCAAGGATGCGCTTGCCCCCGTTGCCGAAGCCCATGCGATGGCCCTGGAACAGGAACGGAGCGGAACGCCTCTGCTGTGGCAGGACCAGAGAAGCGGCACGATAGTCACCGTGACCCCTGCCCGCGTCTTCATCAACGATGCGGGCCAGCTATGCCGCGACTACAGCCTGTTCTCGGCCGCCAGCGATGCCACCGAAAGCCGTACCGCCTGCCGTCAGGAGGACGGCCTGTGGCGCGCCTTGAACGATCCGTCCCATCTGACGAGCATCGAACCCGACGGCCTGTTCGGCCTGTGGCTGGCCGGTCTTTCCGACAGCTATCTGCCGCCCGCCCCCCTGCAGGAGGCGGCGGCGCACTGACTTTCCCCGCCGTCCAAACGGCATCCACGGGGCGCCCCAGCGGCGCCCCGTGGCGTTTTACCGGCACCGCCTCGAGGGAAAGGCATCAAGCGCGCCGCCGTCCCTCCCTAAGCGGAATGAATAGCAGGCTGACGATTTTTAATAATGGCGCGTCTTAAGAAGCGCTGGCCCCGAAGCCTCTAAGCTACTACCTTCCCACGCCCAGGCATTCGGGTCCCAGGCCAGAGAGGAGTTTCTCCAGGAATGAAGGTACTTGTCGCTGTCAAGCGCGTGGTCGACTACAACGTCAAGATTCGCGTGAAATCGGACAATTCGGGAGTGGAGACGGCGAACGTCAAGTTCTCCATGAATCCCTTTGACGAGATTGCCGTTGAAGAGGCGGTCCGTCTGAAGGAAGCGGGCAAGGCGAGTGAGATCGTCGTGGTCAGCCTGGGTGTGTCGCAGAGCCAGGAGACGATCCGTACGGCGCTGGCGATGGGTGCGGACCGCGGCGTTCTGGTTCAGAGCGACGAGGAGCTTCAGCCTCTTGCGGTGGCCAAGCTTCTGAAGGCGGTGGCCGAGAAGGAGCAGCCGCAGCTGGTGATCCTGGGCAAGCAGGCGATCGACGACGATTCGAACCAGACCGGCCAGATGCTGGCGGCCCTGCTGGGCTGGCCGCAGGGCACCTTCGCCTCGAAGGTGGAGATCGGCGAGGGCGCGATGACGGTGACCCGCGAGATCGACGGCGGGCTTGAGACGGTCGAGTTGAAGCTGCCGGCGGTGGTGACCACCGACCTGCGCCTGAACGAGCCGCGTTATGCCTCGCTGCCCAACATCATGAAGGCCAAGAAGAAGCCCATCGACACGCTGACGCCCGCCGATCTCGGCGTGGACGTCGCGCCCCGCTTGGTGACGCTGAAGGTCGAGGAACCGGCCAAGCGCAAGGCGGGGGTGAAGGTCGGCTCGGTTGCCGAACTGGTCGAGAAGCTGAAGAACGAAGCGAAGGTGATCTGATGAGCGTCCTGG
>NZ_SBHN01000048.1 GCF_006980715.1 Telmatospirillum sp. J64-1 | reverse complement strand
GGATCAGCGGCTTTGGTGCCGCCATGGCCGCCGCCAGCCGCCAGGCGCTGGGCTTCGGGACGGCGATGCGCGAAGTGTCGACGTTGCTCAGCGACACCCGCGAGATGGGCCGCATGACCACCGAGGCCAGGGCGATGGCCATCCAGTTCGGTTCGCTTCCGACAGCGCAGGCACAGGGCTTTTATCAGGTGATTTCGGCTGGCGCGTCTAACGCCGCCGAGGCCATCTCGACACTGGATGCGGCCAATCGCCTCGCCATCGGTGGTGTCACCAGCGTCGGTGTGGCGGCGGATGGTTTGACCACCATCCTCAACGCCTATGGCGACCAGGTTGAAAGCGTCACTGCCGTCTCTGATGCGATGTTTGTCGCCATGCGGGCGGGCAAAACCACCATCGGCGAGCTGTCGAGCAATATCGGCTCCGTCGCGCCATTGGCCGCACAGACGGGAATCGCCCTGGAAGAGGTTCTAGCCGCCACGGCGGCCCTGACCAAGGGCGGCAATACCACCAGCGTGGCCATGAACGGCCTGAGCGCCGTCATCAGCAGCGTCATCAAGCCCTCCGGCGAGGCCGCTCGGATGGCCAAGGAACTGGGCATCGACTTCAGCTCCGCCGCCCTGCGCGCCAAGGGGCTGGCCGGCTTCCTGCAGGATCTTGCCGACGCCACCGGCGGCGCCGAGGAAAAGCTCGCCGTGCTGTTCGGCGGGGTGGAGGCTCTGCGTCCGGTCTTGGCCCTGACCGGTAACCAGGCAGGAGATTTCGCCCAGATCCTGGACGACATGGCCAATAAGACCGGCGCCACCGCCGATGCCTTTGCCAAGATGTCCCAGGACGCGCAGTTCAAGATGTCCCAGCTGAAGGCGATGCTGGCGGTTGCGAGCGTCGAGGTGGGCGACACGCTCTTGTCCGGCATCGTGCCGGCGGCCGAGGCCGTGGTCTCCAATATGGACGTGATCGGAGATACCGCCCTGATCGCCGGTACGGCGCTAGGTACGGCCTTTGCGGTGCGCGGTGTGGCACGCGCAGCCGATGAACTGAAGAAATATCGCGTTGCCTTAATCGCGGCCCACACCACCACCGATGCTTCGACCGGCGCCGTCACGCGTGCCAGTGCTGCCACCCTGCGTCTGGCTGCGGCCAAGTCCGCCGCTGCGGCCGCCAGTCGAGGCCTGCAGGCGGCGCTGTCCTGGTTCGGTGGGCCACTCGGGCTGGCCATCACCGCTGCAGCCGCCGGCATGGCTTATTTTGCCACTCGCCAAACCGAGGCGGAGCGGGCCAGCGAACTGCACGCTAAGGCCGCGCGTAGCCTCCAGAGTGTTTTGGGTGACCAAGGTGCGACCGTCGAAGACCTGACGGCCAAATATGCGCGCCTCAATGAACAGCAGAAGGAGCTTGAACGCAGAAAAGTTGCTGATGCTTTGGATGATCAACGAGCCTCCATGGAGGCCCTGCGCAATTCACTTGAGGCTGGGCTAGGCGCGGATCAGGGTTGGTTATCAAAAGGTCTGTCGCGCATCGTTCCGTTCATGGACGATAGCGGGCTTGAGGCAATCCTCGGCTTGGCGAAACAAGGCCAGTTGGCTGATTTTCACGCTATTCTCGACGATATCGCCGATAGCACCATTGATGCTGCGACGGCTCTGGCGCAGCTTGATCAACTCGCTGCCGCTGCTGGCGGAAAGACCGGCGAAGCGGTCAAGCGTGTGGCTTCTCTTGTTGTGGAAAAGTCCAAACAGATCGATGAGGCCTATCACAGCACCCGCCAATTTGCCGAAATCACGGATGCCTTAAACGGCACCCTCAACGATACCGGCGCCGCCGGCACCACGGCGGCGGGGGGCATCGGCAATGTCGCGGCGGCGGCGGTCGGCGCCATCGAGGGCTTCGACGAGCTTTTGAGCAAGCTGCGCGACGCCAACGCCACCTATGGGCTGAGCGAGGCCGCTGTCCTGCGCTACCGGCTGGAGCAACAGGCGCTGAAGGCCGAGCAGAAATCCAGCGTGGAGGAACTGTCCGAGGCCACGCGTGCGCAGATCAATGAGGCGGTGGCGATCCAGGCCGGCACGGATGCCAAGGCGCGGGCGCGCGAGGCTACCTCCAAGCTGGCCTCGGCCTATCAGGGCCTGCTGCGCCAGCTGGACCCGCTGGCGGCGGCCGAGGACGAACATGCGGAAGCGCTGGCGACCCTTGACCAGGCTCTGAAGGCCGGGCTGGTGACCGAAGACCAGCACCGCCGGATGATTGGCGAGCTGAACCGCCAATATCAGGACAACATCAACCTGTTGCGCAGCCGCCGGTCAGCGCTGGCGGATGCCGTCGAGAGCGTCGAACTCGAGAACAAGGCCCTGGAACTAACGCTGGCTGGGCGCGGCGAGATGATCCCGCTGCTGCGCGCCGAGGCCGAGCTGCGGCGGCGTTTGGGGCGCGAGCTGCTGCCTCAAGAGGCCGCCGAGCTGAGGCGGGTCTATGATGAGCAGATCCGGCTGAACCGTGCCATCGCCGCCCAGGAGGATGCCGAGCGCGCCGCCCAGGCCGCCCAGGAAGAGCGCGTGCGCCAGGCTAACCGCGCGGCCGACGAGATCGTCGATTACGGTGCCGAGCGGATGGAGGAGATGTTCGCGGGCCAACGCCGAGGATGGCGTGCCTTGGCAGACGATATCCTGGCCATCATGCGCCGGACCCTGGCCCAGATCGCGGCCGAGGCGATCATTCGGCCGGTCATCGCTCCTGTCGTGGCGGGAGTATTCGGCGGCGGCCTGCAGGCCACCGGCACCGGACAGATCATCGGCGGTGCCGGCGGCATGGGCGGTATCGGTGGCATGGGCATCAGCGACATGACCAGCCTGGGCAGCCTGCTGAGCGGCGGGGGCTCCTCCTCCATGCTCTATGGCGCCGGGCAATGGATGGCCCAGAGCAGCCTCGGCCAGGCGGTGGGGCTCTCGACGACGGTCGGCACGCCGATCAGCCTGCTGCCGGGCTCGGCCGGCACGGCCACCGTAGCCATGACCGGGGCTGGCCAGGCCTTTGCCCAGGGCCTGGCTGCCTCGCCCTGGGGCATTGTCGGCAGCATGGGCGCGGGCCTGCTCGGCCTGGGGCACTCCAACCCGCTGGTCAACGCGGCGACCGGCGCGGCCGGCTCGGTGGCCGGCGGCGTGGCCGGCTCGATGATGCTGGCCGGCTCTCTGGGCGGCCCCATCGGCGCCATCGCCGGCGCGTTCTTGGGCACGGCGTTGGGCGGGCTCTTCGGGAAAAAGAAGAAGGCGGACAGCGCCGTCACCAATGTGGACCTGATCGGTGAAGAACTGGTGGCAGGCCGCCGCCGCACGGCCCACGGCGGGAACATCAATATAACGAATGCGATGGCCGATGCCTATATCGACTCGCTGTCGCGTATCGCAGATACCCTGAACTTGACCTTCACCGATGCCGCCGGTGCCAACTTTGCCTATGTCGGCAAGCGCGGCGAATTCTACGGTGAGAGCGTCAAATACAAATCCGCCGAAGACGCCGTGCTGGGCGCGATCAATGAGGCAATCAAGAATGGCGGCTTTACTTCCACCGACCCAATTGTTGCCAAGGCGCTCGCGAACACCTCGGCTCAGGATCTCGATGGCCTGGCCGCGGACGTGCAATTCGCCCAAGGGCTGGTCGCGACCATCCAGAGCCTGAACGACTTTCGGGACAGCCTCGCGGGGATCGAGCGCCAAGCCAAAGCCTCGGTTGTCGGGCTGAAGTCCCAATTACTGGAAGAAAAGCAGCGGGCGCAGGACCTCGGTATCGGCGCCGAGTACATGGAGGCGCTCAACGGTAAATTCGCCGAATGGCTCGGCCAGATCACCGAGACCGAACAGCTGACCGAGGCGGAAAAGGCCATCGCCGCGCTGAAGGGCCAGATCGCCGGGCTGGGCGAGTTGGCCGAGGCGACGGGAGCGGCGATCAGCGCCGCCGACCTGGCTGAGGCCCAGGCCAAGGCATTGGCGGCGCTCCGCGACGGTTTCAATGCCAGCATCGCCGACCAGATCCTCGGCCTGACCGATCCGCTGGCCCTGCAACTGCGCCAGATGGAAGAAGCGCACGCCCTACGCCTGCGCGAGGCCGAGGCGGTCGGCGCGGATCTGGCCGAGGTGGAACGCCTCAACGGCCTGGAGCGCACCAAGCTGCTCGAGGAATACGGCCGGCAGCAGGCCGAGCAGCAGATGCGCCAGATGCAGTCCATCCAGGCCTGGTTGGACAACCAGGTGCTGGGCAATCTCTCAAGCCTGTCACTGGCCGACAAGATCGAGGAGGCCCAGGCCCAATTCGGCGCGGCGGTCGATGCGGCCCGCGAGGGCGATGCCCAGGCGATGTCATCGCTGCCGCAGCTTGCCGATGCGCTGCTACGCCTCGGCCGCGAGGGCTATTCCTCCAGCGTGACCTATGCGGGGCTGGAGCAATTCGTCCGCTCCCAGATGGAGGCGCTGCTGAACCATGCCGCCGCGCCCACCCCGAACAGCACGGCGCCGACGGCAGCTATCCAAGCGCCCCAGCAATCTCCCGCATCGTCCGGCACGTCCGGCCAGCCGTCGATGATCGTCGATAACAGCGGAATCGTCAAAGCGATCTGGGACAGCAGCGCGGCGGTGGTCGAGGAACTGTCGGCCCTGCGGCGGGAAATCGTGCTTCTCAAACGTGAACAGCAGCTGGCTTCCCAGCGCCAACGCATCCAAGGAAGGGCTTGATAATGGCGAATGTGCTTTACCCCAAAGGGAAGGAAGCATTCCTGAATGGCAGTATTAACCTGCTGGACGACACCATCCGGGTCGCCCTGATCGACCTGGATGTCTACAGCTACAACGCAGCTCACCAGTATTTGACCTCGGTACAGGCGGCAATTGTCGGCAATCCCGTCAATCTCGCCGGCAAGTCGATCACGAACGGCATCTTCAATGCCGCGACTGTGACCTTTACCGGCGTGTCGGGTCCCACGATTGAGGGATTGGTGATCTACAAGGCCGGTGCCACGGCGGCGGCCAGCCCGCTGATTGCCTTCATCGACACGGTTCCGCGCGGCCTGCCGATCACGCCTAATGGAGGCGACGTGCAGATCCTGTGGGACACGGGCGTCAACAAGATCTTCGCCCTCTAATCCAAGATGCCGCTCGATTCCCTCTCCACCGGCGCGATCAGCGACTTAGAGCTTCACGTCTTCCCTGGCGGCTTGGCCGCCGGGGCGGTCGTCGGTGCGCCGACGCTGGCTGTGCCACGCTGGGAGGTGCAGGCGGGCGGTATCGCGTCGAGCGCCAGGTTCGGCAATGCCAATCCCATTCCGGTGATCGCTCTTGCCGGTCTGGCCTCGACCACTTCGGTCGGGGGCGTGGCCGGATTACGCCAGGTGATCAGCGCGGCCGGCTTGCCCAGTAGCCTTGGTATCGGTGCGGTGAACTTGCTTCCACGCATCCAGGCAGTGGGCATCCCCAGTACGGTCGCCATTGGTGCGCCGAACCCGATCCAGATCATCACCGCCGCCGCCGGCATCGGCCCGACGACCGCCTTCGGCGACCCCTATATGATCTATTCGCCGTGGACGGCCTGGCAGCGCTATTGCCTCGAGGGCGCCCCCCAGGCGCTGTATCTGGTCGAGGTCGAGGCGTTCCAGGGTGGCGGCCTAACCTTGACCGCGACCGACCTGGCCGCCGGCGCCATTTCCGGCGCCGCTATTTCCACCTTGTCCGACGGCGAGGAGATCGCATTTGGGCGCGCCATGCTGACTTGGTCGGACATGGGCTGGACCGGCGAGCCCGATGATGCGGATAGGGCGAATAGCGATTACGAGGCTCGTGCGGTGGTGCCGCTGGTGATGGAGCGCTCGATCCCGCTCTATGGCACCGCGCGCCAGACCGTCCAGTTCGGCAGCGTGGAATTGGACAACGGCGACGGCGCGCTCGACGACGCGGTGCGCGGCCTGTCGGTCGATGGGCGCGAGGTGCGCGTCTTCCTCGGCCGGCGTGGCGCGGCTTTCGGCGAGATGGGCCTGCTGGCCCGCGCCAAGGCCGTGGAATGGTATGCCTCGCTGGACCGGGTGGTTGTCGAGCTGCGCGACTTGGCCTTGGATCTCAACATCGCCGCCGCCCAGCAGCATAGCTATGCCGGCACCGGCGGCATCGAGGGCGGAGAGGATCTGGCGGGCAAGGCCAAGCCCTCCTGCTGGGGGCGTTGCTTTAACGTTACACCCACGCTGCTCGATCCTTTGGACAATCTCTGGCAGGTGCATTGGCGGGCGATCCAGGCGGTTGAGGCCGTGCGCGACCGGGGCGTGCCCTTATCGCCCGGAGCCGATTATCCCAGCTACGATGCCCTGGTCGAGGCCAGCATCCCCGTCGGGCATTATGCCACCTGCCTATCCCTGGGCTTGATCCGCCTGGGCGGCAGCCCCGCCGGCACGATCACCGCCGATGTGCGCGGCGATGCCGAGGGCGGCTATACCGAGGCCATCGGCGAGATCGCCCTGCGCTTCCTGCTGGCCGCCCAGGGCGTCGCGGCCGAGGGCATCGATGCTGAATCCTTCGGCGGCTTGCCCAGCGGCCCGGCCGGCTATTTCCAGCCGGTTGGCGATACCCGCACCGCCGATGCCGTGCTGGACGAGATGATGATGGGCGTCGGCGCCTGGTGGGGCACCACGCGCAGCGGCCTGATCAGCTGCGGTCGGCTGGCCGATCCGGCGGGCGCCGATGCGCCCCATACCCTCGACGAGACCAACATCCTTGATTTTGAGGTGGTGCCGCCGCCTCAGACGCCGATCTGGCGCCAGCGCGTGCTCTACCGCCGCAATTGGACCACACAATCCGAAGTCTCCGAGCTTGTCGATCCGGCGCTGCGCCAGGCCTATGCCGATAGCGGCCGCCTCGCCACGTCGGCCGACCCGAATATCGCGATGCGCAGCCTCGGTGCGCTCGATCCCGATCCGATCCAGAGTCTGTTCGCCGATGCCGCCGATGCCGAGGCCGAGGCCGCCCGCATCCTGGCCCTGTTCGGGCCGAGGCGCCGGGTGCTGCAGGTGGTGACGCGCGGCCTGGGCTATGTCGTAGATCTCGGCGATGTGGTGACCGTGCGCCATCGCCGCCTCGG
>NZ_SBHN01000047.1 GCF_006980715.1 Telmatospirillum sp. J64-1 | reverse complement strand
TCCAGCTCGCCAACCAAGAAGGCGCCGGCACTGTCTCGGGTGCGGTGATCGAAGGTGTACATAAGGAGGCTGCTCCTTAGAGATTGAAGGCGATTTCGGCGTTGCCGTCGGAGTCCTGGGGACCCATGAAGACGGCGCCGGGGATGGGATCTCCGGCCGAGACGGCCAAGTCGCCGACGGCAAAGCCATTCCCGGCTTCGGCGATCAGGCACACCGGTGCGCCCTTGACGGCGGTCTGCGTTTCGGCGGCCGACAGCCGCACCGAGATGTAGCCGCGCAGCAGGCGGTCCTGGATGGTGCCGGCCGGGGCGGAATTGCCGTCGCTCCCGACACCGGTCGTAGGATAGGGCCGCACCAGCCAGGCGGAGACCTCATCAGCCTCGGTGGTGGGAACCGCCTTGCCCTCGGTATCGAGCGTTAGCGGCGCGCCATGCGGGGTCTCGGTGGCGAGCAGTACCGGCTCCAGGGTGCTTTCCGCGCGACGGGTGACGTTGCCGGGAAAGCCCGCCGGCATGGCATAGAGGTAGACGGTCATGAGGGCTTATCCCTTCTTGCGATGTTCGGCGAACAGCTTGTTGAGGCCCGCCGGCGTGTCGTGATCACGCACGGGCGCAGGCGGCCGGCCACCACCGGCCAGGGCATCGGCGGTGCGGGTGTTGGCACGGGCGCGGGCCACTTCGACGGCGGCGGCGAAGGCGCCATCGAGAACAGCACCGCGTGCGGTATCCAGGGTTCCGCCGGCCAGGGCGGCGGTGACCACGCGATTGATGGCGGCATCCTTCATGGCGGCGCGCAGCGCCATCCGCTTGACCAAAGGAGCCTCGTCGCCGATGGCGACCGCCAGGGAGGGCGCCAGGATCGCGGCATCGCGCAGGATGGCCGCATCCGCCACGCGGGCGGCACGAGCAACCGGGCGGCGGTCGCTGGTTTTCTGTTCGGTTTCCGGCTGGCCCTCGTCCAGGGTCTCCGGCTCGGCATCGGTCGCCGCGCCTTCTTCGGGTTCGGAATCGCCGGTGCCACCGTCGAGCTTTTCCAGAACCGAGCGCAAAAGCAGCTTGATCTCGCCCAACTCGTCGCCGACGCGCCGCGCTTCATCGCGCTGGCTTTCCTCTTCGTCGGTAATGGGCTGGGGGGGCTCTTGTTGCTCCTGGTCCTTCACCTCTTCGGCGATGGCCTCATCCAGCGCCTGGCGGACCTTGGGATCGGCGTCGATGGTGCTTTTCAGTTTGGGGTTGCCGAGGATCATCCCCAGCAGGCTCCGCTTGGCCTTCTTCATGCTGTCCTCATCCTTGATTGCACATCGCGGGCCGCAGCGGCCCGCCTCCACCAGGGCGACGTGGTTGCCCCGGATGTTGCTTTGCCGCCCCACACCGGGGGCGATTTCCTGATATTCTGCGTCATAGCCGCAGCTGACCTCGCGCAGGCCGTCCTTGCGGATCGCCGCGATGGCCGCCGCATCGGTGACCAGGATGTCAGCCAGCATCAGGTCGCTTTCCGGGCCGACGCCTCGGCGGACGTTTTGCAGATGGCCACAGGCCAGGTCGCGCCAGTTATCGGGGCGCACACCTTCTTCCGGATGGCCCAGCACAAAGGGTTTGCCCTCGAAGCTGGCCAGGGCCGCCGGAGCGAACAGATCCTCGGCCAAGCGATAAACGGTGGTGATCGTCGCCCCTTCGGCCGGAGTGATCGGCACTTCCTCGGGCAGGTATTCGAGATAGCCGGTCCGCGCGATGGCCACGTCCCGGCACAGCAGAAAGCCTTCCGGCGTTTCATGCTGGCGGTCGGACAGTTCGGCGGCGACAAGAAAACGGGCCAAAGGCGGCGCTCCTGTAATGACTGGAGGCCAGCCTATCGCCGCCTGCGCGGCGGGGGCTTTTAACGGGTGTTGGGATTTAAAAAGGGAGGCATTCCGTCCCTTTTGGGCGGGTGCTCTAGCCCATTCGGACGAAACCTCGTCAAGACCGCCGTTGAACGGGTATTGAACGGGTCAGGATGCGCGGGAGGCGGCGGGGCGGAGCATCGGGGCGGAGAGGTCGGGAGGACGCCTCAGAGGGCCTTAAAACCGCTTATCAGTTTCCGCCAGACGCTGCGGGCTCCAGTTGGGCGTCCAGCAGGTCCGCTTCGACGAAGATCGGCAGATCCTTGGGCGTGCCCTCGGCATCGAGGTCCACCAGGGGAAATTCGACGATTTGGCGACCGGGATGGGCCTCCGTGCCGATGATGACCTGGCCCTCGATGCCGGGCTGCAGGACGTGCGCCGTCCCGTCCCAAGAATAGGCGCGCACGGCTTCGCGGAGCCGGACCCAATCCCCTTCCTCGTATAGACGTGCCATGGCTATCCCTGCCTCTTCGGTGCCCGCTCGGCCGGAAAAGCCGAGACCAGACGCGGAACGGCCGCTTGCCGTCCCTGCTGGCGATCATAAATCCATGCCGTTACCACGTCCATTGTTCGTCCGTTGGGGCCGGTGACCGGGATTACCGCGCGGAAGCGCTCCCCGTACATATCCGTCCCCACTGATCCCACACCCGACACCTGACGGCGCGCGGAGGCGGACGGCAGAGCGGCGAGGATCTGCGCACGCAGTTCCTCGGCATGCCTCGGCTCCAGCCCCAAAGCGGCCCGGAACAGTCGGCCCTTGCCCTTCTCATGGGTCGGATCAAGAACGTAATCGGCCAGCTTGGAGAGGGAAATGTTGGCACTGGCGGCGCCCGGCAAGGGCTCGTCACCCTCATGAGGCACGATCTCGACATTATCCTGCTCCCAGCGCGACAGCAGGCCGCGTTGCGGATCTTCCGCCACTTCCTCGGCCACCGGCAGCGGCGAGGGAAAGTCGTTGCCGCCGCGCGGCATCGGGATCACCGGCTCGGCATAGCAGCGGCAATTGGGGAATTCCCCGGCGTGGCCGGTCATGCCGTCTAGCGTCGGCGGCCGTGTCCAGGGCACGAACTGGCCCTCCATGGCGGCATGGCTGTCGCGCACGGCGCCGTCACGCGAGGTGCGCCAGATATAGCCCTCACTGCCCACGGCCCTGGCGCGCTCGCGGGTCAGCGCGGCGCCGGCCTTGCTGATCTCGGTCCGGGCGATGGTCTGAGCGCGGTGCTCGGCGATGTCGCCCAGGCCCTGGATCTTGCGGGCCAGTGTCTCGGCCCGCTGGCCGGAACTCAGGGCCTTGGCGGTATACTCGCCGATCTTGTCGGCCGCCTCCGCGGGCAAGCTCTTGATCAAGGTGGTGTTGGCGTCGATCAGCTGGCGGAGTGTGGTGCCATTGACCGCCTCGGCAAGCCGGTCGCGCAGGCCGGCGCCGATGCCGGCGGCCTGGCGCTCCCAGGCCTTGGCGTTCTTGCGATTGACGGCCGACAGCATGGTTGCAGCGGCCTGCTCGGCCCAGGGGCCGACGGTTTCGGCGTAAGCGCGCAACTGTGCGATCTTCTGACCGGCTTCGCCGGTGCCGGCAGCGATCTGACGCACACGGCCGGCCACCGATTTGAGCTTGCGGGCATAGCGCCGCTCTTCGGCGCGTGACGGCGAAAAACCCTCGCCCTGGCCGGCGGCATCCTTCCAGGACCAGCGCAGGCCCTCCCAAGGCTTATTGGGGGGGAGCGGCGCTTCGGCCGGCACGGTCCCTGGCCGGTCAGCCTTGCGGTGCATCCTGGTCCTCAAGGGCAGGCTCGGACGGCGTTAATTCGTCAATCGGCGGCGCCTCGCTCGCCGCGCGTGCGGCCTCGATGTCCTCGTCGCGGATATGGACGAAGCGCCCGGTCAGGCGGCCGGTGTCGCGCAACTCGCCCAAAGCCTGGGCTTCGTCGATGATGCCGGCGCCGAACAGGGCCGCCACCGCCTGGGCGTCGGCCGTGGCGATCTGGCTCTTCTCCAGGGCCGAGGGCGCGGCCAGGGGATTGAAGGTGAAGGACAGGCCATCAGGCGGGGCCGTGCCCCAGAGCGACCGCGCCAGCACCGACAGCAACAGCGCGACCGGCCCGCGCAGATCGTCCTCCTGGGCGGTCAGGATGGTCTCGTAATAGGTCTGAAGGTCGGCATCGCCGGTGGAAAATCCTTTGGGAGACTGACCCAGCAGGCGGATCAGCGGAATGCCGGTGGCGCCGCTGATCTGCTCGGCGAAGGCCTGCAACGCATCATAGACGCCGGCGAAGCTCCAATTATGGGTGGCGAAGGAATCCTCGGCATCCAGCAGGGTCAGCCCCTCATTGGATTGCAACTCGCCGATCATGGCCATCATCTTGGTCAGGGCCTTCTCGGCCGGCCCGCCCTGGGCCAGGATGCGGCGCAGATCCTTGACCTGGATGACGCGCAAGAAGCTCTTGAGCATCAGGTTGGCGCTGCCGTAAGTGGCGCTATCCAGCGCAAGGATACGGTCGAGCACCCGCTCGACCACGCTGGCGCCCCAGCCCTGTTCGGTCAGCCGCAGCTGGTGGGGCAACTCAATGCCGACGAAGCGCAGGGCGCGGGAATGGTGGATGAACTGGCCCTCCAACCCGTTATCGCCATAGACCCTGTAGCCGGCCGGATAGCCCAGCATCGGCCCCAGCTCGGTGATGCGCCGCTGGCTGGGCGTGACCTGATGGCGGTCAAGCACCGCCAAGCCCCTGAAGGCACCCTGGCCAACCGAGTCCAGTTCCAGGGGCGTTGCCAGATCCTGCCCATCGATCAGCAGGACCGCGATGGCGCCGCCGTAGAGCCGCGCCCATTTGATCGCGTCGGCAAGCCGACCGGGAATGCCGGCGGCCTGCCAAGCGCGGTGCAGTTCGTCTACCTGTTCAGGCGGCATCTGAGTCTGGATCGAGATGCCGGCGCGGACCATGTCCTCGGCGACGACCTCGACCATGCGGCCGACTACCCAAGAGGAGCGGTACATTTCCTCAAGCTCGGCGCGGTCCAGGCCCCTGGAGCGCCTATAGCCAGATTGCGCCAGCAGGTTCTTCTGCCCCAGTCCGACACGGGCGACGATATTTTCAAACCCATCCTGGACGCGGGCGACGTTGCGACGGCGGCGGCGGCTCATGCGAGGGCCTCCCAAATAGCCAAGGAGTTGTAGTTACGGCTGGCGAAATAGGCCAGGGCGAGAGCGATGGCGGCATCGCCGTGGCGCTTTTCGCCCTTGGCACCGCTGGTATCGGCGCGGCGCAGGTCAGGCACGCGCGCAACCCCTCCCACGGTGCGTACCATGCGCAGGTCGTCGATGATGTCGCGGTCCTTGGGGATGACGACGGCCTGGTCCTCAAAGGCCGCCTTCAAAGGCGGCATGTTTTCCCGATACCAATCGGCGGTGAACTTCACCTGGGCTATGCGGTCGCCGTAGCGTTGCCAAGCAACTTCGGCGAGGTAGGCACCATTGCCGCCGGCATCCAAAGCGGCGCCGGAGAAGTTGGGCAGGCGATCCAGCAGCCAGAACAGGATTTGGCGTTGCTGCTCGAACGGTACGCGGCGCATCTCGATGACGAATGGAGTGTCCCGCGCCATTGAAGAGGCAATCTGCAGAGGCCACAGGACCGAAAGATCGCCATGGCGCGCAAAGTCCTGGCCGGCGAAGCTGGTCGCTGTGCGACTCAGCCGCCCCAGATGCGGTGCAACATGGGTCTCCAGCCAGTCATTGACTTCGGCCTCGCGCAGATGCGCCGACAAGGCGGCAAAGCTTTCGGGCAGCGCCAGGCGCAGGACCGGCACCTCGGCGCTCGCGCAGATCTCGACCAGCGGCATGGGGAAATAAGCCCCGCCGCCTTTGCTCGGCACGCAGAACAGTTCTTCGTCGGCCGCATCGCCATACTGTGCAATGATATTCTCGCGCCAAGCCGCTTCATCCTCGGGCGACCATTCCTTGCCCAGCTTCTGGCAAACACGCCGGTACAGACCATCGGCAAGAGCATCGTCGAAGGTGCAGCGCAGCAGGTTGTAGGGCTTGCGCCCGGCGCGCACTTCCTCGATCAGGGTGTTGAAGGCATTGCCCTCGCCATTGTGGGTGCTGATGACCAGCACTTTGCCGCCCCAGATCAGCAGGGCGAAGGCCGCCTTGAGCACCTCGGCCAGGTCGTCGTGGAAGGCCGCCTCGTCGATGATGACCAAGCCCTGCATGCCTCGCAGGGCACGCGCCACCGAGGGCAGCGCCACCACTTTGAAACCGCTGGCAAAGGTGATACGGAAGGCCTGGATGGTCTTGTCGGGATTGGCGGGGTCGGGAAAGAAGAATTCGCCGGCGGCACCGGCGGCAAGATCAAACGCCTTGGCCCATTCCGCCACGTATTCGATGAACTCCCTGGCCATCTCCAGGTTATAGCCCATGTAGAATACATCCATGCCGCCGGCCGACTTGGCGCGGCCGGCCCACAAGGCGGCGATGGCGGCGGCCGCCCAGGAATAGCCGGTGCGGCGGGACTTCTCGACGACCGTAACCGCATGGGCGGAAACGGAGGCCAGAAGCTCCTGTTGAAAGGTAAGAAAGACACCCCTGCCAGGGGCAATTCCTGTCACGATTCGACGCCCAGGATCTTCGCCTCAATCTGCCGTGCCAGTTCATCGGTCAGGCCGGCGGCTCGGGCGGCAGTGGCGGCAGTGCTCGCCGCATCACGCTTGGCCTTGGCACGCGCCTCCTCGACCTTGGTCTCGAAGTCCTGATCCATGCGGGCGGCCTTGGCCATCTCTGCCAAGCCTTTGCCGAGCAGAGCGATATCCTTGGGATCGAGTTGGGCGTTCTCGGGCAGACTATCCATCATGTCGAACACCAAGGTCCGGGCCATCTCGACCAGCACACGGCCTTGCTGACCTTGCTCCGCAGCATCGCCGAGTTCCCGGGCCAGCGCCTGAGTAACCTCGCGCGACTGACGCAGGCGGGCAGCCATGCGGTCAAACCGGCCCTTATAGCGGTGCACGCTTGAGCGGCTGATCTCGTAGCCCTTACCCTCCAGCCACAGGACCAGCCCATCCAGGGTCAGGCGCCCAGTCCCCAGCAGTCGGTCAAACTCCGTCTTGTCGGAGGGAGACAGCGCCATTTCGATAGCGCTGCGGTTACCGTGGGGGTTGCCGGCGGGTTTGTCGTGACCGGCCATGATGTCAATGTCCCGGCGTGGGACGCGCGACACCGGGCACTTTGGCGCGGCCCTCGGCGACGTCGGCGCCGCGTCCGGTCAGAGTGGCAACCTGGAGCGGATCTCGACCGCCAGGACGCGGAAGATCCTGAAGGGTAATCAGGTCCTGCTCGGCCAGCCATGCCAAATCGGTGCGCAGCTGATCGCCGCTGATGCCGTGGCCGTAAGCAGCCAGCGCCTTGCCCAGAAGGCTGCTGTTGAGACTGTAATCGCTGTCTTCATGCAGCAGCCGGAGGACACAGAGGCGGCGGTCCTCTTGCATGATGCGGCTTAAGCTCATCTAAGCGCGCTCCTTATCAAGCTGGGCCTGGGTCAGCAGGATGGTCAGGCGATCAAGCGGCTTCAGCGCGCCTTCCAACCGGCCGGTTACATCGGCAATGCGATCCAGGCGTTCATGGATTCGGGTTAGATCCTGGTGGGAGGGGGCGGCCGCTTGGCGCTCTTCGATTCGGGTCAGGCGCGCGGACGCCTTCTGCCGTTCTTCGGCGGCGACGGCCAACGCTCCGGATAACTGCCCCTGGAGGTCCTTCAGGGCATTATCGAATTCTCGGCGCGGGACGAATTGTTGCCGTAGCGACCAACCGATCCAGACCAACAGCAAGTTGGTGGCGATTGCCAGCGCCCAGCCCCACCGCAACAGCTCTTCCACCATCTCTGCACCTTCATTTTTCGGAGTGATATCCTGCCCGGTGGGGCATGGGAGAGGCGATTAACGCCCCTTAAAAACCATCTTCAAAGAGAGCTTTCGGCCTCGAAATCGAACAGGCCGGGCTGGCGGCGGGCGCGCTCATCCCTGAGGATGGCGTACACGGTATTGACGCTCATATGATACTTCTCGGCCAACTCGGCGTGGTTGCCCCCCGTGAACTCTTCGTAGATGCGCGCGTTGCGCCGCGCCAGATCCATGGGGAAATACAGCTGCTGGCCGCCCCAGCAATCGGTCAGCCAGTCGGCGAAGCGTTGCGCCAGGCGCTGCGCTGCATCCGCGCCGCCCTTGGCCATCTCCTCGCTGGCAAACTCGGCAAGGGCGGAGCGGACTTCCTCGATCAGTTCGCGCGACCGTTGCCGGCTCATGATCGCTCCCCCTGGATTTGCGCGTGCAACTCATCCGACACCGCCGCGAGGCGGTCCCACTCCTCGGGCGTCGGATTTCGGCGCTCCCGCACCATCGTTTCGATGTCCTTGCGCGCCTGGACTGCGGCGGAAACACCTCGCGCGGCGGCATCGGCGATGTTCAGGCCCATCAGCAGCAGCTGGGCCAGCAGCAGCTTGTCCATTAAATTTCTCCCCCGTGGTGCAGGTAGTCGGAGAGCGCTTCCACCGCCTCCCGCGCCGCCGCCAGGGCGGCCGGCAGGCCCACATCCTCGCCCTTGCGTGCGGCCTCGCGCGCAGCCGAGACCGAGGCGTAGGCGATGGCTTCCAGGCGACGGATATGCGCCTGAGTATTGGCCGAGAGGCTGCCCGACTGGATGGCTGCCAAAGCTGCCCGTTGGGCAAACTGGAAATCCGCTTCCAAGGCCCAGACCCGTTGCTCCAGGGTCTGGGCTTTGGGCGTGGCACAGGCCGAGAGGCCGATGGTCAGCAGCGGCACCAGCAGGCCCAAGGCCAGGATCGAAGACGTGACGGTGGGCGGCTTCTTGCGGTTGAAGATCGGGGCAGAGGTGACCGCCCGCAGGATCAGGTTGATCAAACCCCAGAGCAGGACGAAGGCGTCGGCATATTGCATGGCCAGCGCCTGATCCACCTTCACGCCGATCAGCCCGAGGCTCACCATCAAGATGTTGGCGATGATGGTTTTATAACCGTTGAGCATTGTCGGGCCTCACGGAATGTCGTTGTAGAAAAGATGCCCCCCGATGGAAACCACGGGCTTGCGGCCTGCCGCCCAGGCGGGCGACACGGATCTGGAGTGATAGTGGTCGGCGCCCTGGGTGGCGTCGCCAAAGCCCGCCGCGCCGTTGACCACGGCGCAGGCGACCAGCATCGCCCAGCGGTAGGCCGGGTCAGACAGGTCGGCAGCAAGTAGCTTCGCCCGATTGGGATCATCGGGATTCCAGCAGCTGAACTGCCAAGGGCAGCGGCAGACGGCCGAAATCGAATGGTCGGGCAGGCCGGCGCAGCGGCCGTACCATTTACGGCGCTTGGCCCGATTGAGGATGACATGCGCGACGGCGGTCATGCCGTTGAGGCCTTCGCCCCGCGCCTCGCCGTAGAGTGTGCGCGCCAAAATGTCGAGGTCGGCAGCGGATGCCGTGATGATCGTCTGCATGATGCCCTCGCGGTTGGTGTTCTCGCGAGGGTAGAGGCGCTAGAGATTGCCTCTCAGGGTGAACAGTTCACCCGTACCACCTAGGCGGCAGCAGACGCGGCGATGATCAAGGCGGCAACATCGCCTGTCAACCGCCGAAGAGGTCGGCCTGTTCTTCGGTGTCGGTCTCAGCGCCGTCGCGCCGGGTGGCCTGCCGTAGCTTCTTGACATAGCGTTGGGTGCAGCCGACGCGCAAGGCGATGCTGCGCGTGCTGCCCTTGGCGTTCAAGATCTCGGCCTTCAAAAGCCGTTTGAACGATCCTTT
>NZ_SBHN01000046.1 GCF_006980715.1 Telmatospirillum sp. J64-1 | reverse complement strand
GGTCACCGTGGTCAACCAGAAGGCCGGCGACATCTACCGCTACATGAACTTCGACCAGATCGAGCAGTTCCGCCAGCTGGCCGATACCGTCAAGCTGCCCGCCTAACAGAACAGGCAGCACAGCAAGACCAGCCCCCGCCGGGAAACCGGCGGGGGCTTTTGCTTGGAACTCAGCCCTGGCCGCCCTCTTCTTCCTCGGGCGGCGGGTTTTCGATCTCTTCCTGGCTGCGCCCGCAGCCGATGCAATAGCCGTCCTCGATGACGCAGATGCCGACACATTCGCTCATCCAAACCTCCTCACATGCTGGGGCCTTGATAGCACAGCTTCGGCGCCGATCCATCGCGGAACGCCCCGGACAGGGAGCTGTCCGGATTCGCGCCGCCTCTCACCAACATTTGGGCAACTCCACCCGCGACTGCGAATACGTCGCATAAATACTTGAAAAACAACACTCTATGCCATAATTCGCCTTGAAACTTCGCCCCCGCCGACTCATTATTACTCCGTTAGTCTGACTACCAGGAGGCGTCGATGAAAGGCAGTCCTCGCGTCATCGAGACGCTGAAAACCCTGCTGACTGCGGAATTGACTGCGGCGGACCAGTATTTCGCCCATTCGCGGATGTTCCTGAATTGGGGCTTCCACAAGCTCTATGAACGCATCGCGCATGAGCGCGAGGAAGAGCTGGAACATGCCGACAAGCTGATCAACCGCATCCTCTTCCTCGAGGGCGAGCCCGACGTGGGACGGCGCGATCCGCTGAACATCGGCACCGATGTCCCGTCGATCCTGCGCAACGACCTGGATTACGAATTGAAGGTCGTCCAAGACCTGCGCGCCGCCATCGCGCTTTGCGAAGAGGAACAGGATTACGAAACCCGCGCCCTTCTGCGCGAGCTCCTCTACGACACCGAGGAAGACCACACCCGCTGGCTGGAGCAGCAGCTAAACCGGATCGACAAGATCGGCCTTCAGAACTATCTGCAATCCGCCATGGGCGGCGTTTCCTCTTCCTCCTCCGCCAGCTGACCGAGACCGGAGACAAAAAGAATGCAGGGCGACAAGGACATCCTCTCCGCGCTGAACGGCATCCTCAAGATTCAACTGACGGCCATCAACCAGTACTTCCTGCATGCCCGCATGCTGAAGAACTGGGGGTTCCGGGATCTGGGCAAGGTCATCTACAAATATTCCATCGAAGAGATGAAAGTCGCCGACGACGTGATCGAGCGCATCCTCTTCCTGGAAGGCCTGCCGAACCTGCAGGACCTGGGCAAGCTGCTGATCGGCGAGGACGTCCCGGAAATCCTTGCCAACGACCTGCGCATGGCGACCCAGGAACATGATGCGCTGATCGCCGCCATCGCCTTGTGCGAAAGCCGCCAGGACTTCGTGACCCGCCATGAGCTGCGCGAGATCCTGGAAGAGAACGAAGAACATATCGACTGGCTGGAAATGCAGATCAACCTGGTCGACAGCGTCGGCCTGGAGAACTACCTGCAATCGGCCATGGGCGAGATCGACGGCTAGAGCATGACGCAGTAAATCCGCATCATGCTCTAGGTTTATACTGACCTTCGCCGGACCCGCCTCGCCCTTCGAGACGCCGCCAAGGCGGCTCCTCAGGGTGAGGCTACTTCATTATTTTCTCTCAACAAAATAGACCTCATGCTGAGGAGTCCCGCAGGGGCGTCTCGAAGCATGGCCGCTTTTCAGACTGTGACGCATATTAAAGGCATCACGGTCTAATCCCCGTTCCCACGCCCCCTCAGCCGACTGCCCTCTCCCGGCCCAGTGCCAACAGCATCTCCTCCAGATCCTTCAGATCGGGGATCACCGTCGTCCCCGCTGGGAAAGGCGAGGTCTCGCCGGGGGCAAGGACGCCGATGAAAGGCGTACCGGCCTCTTCCGCCGCCCTGTAATCGACGATGGCGTCACCGATCATCACGCAGCGGGACGGCGCCCAGCCCCCTTCGTCGAGAAGATGGCAGATGGTCTGGCCCTTGGTTTTCGGCCAGCCGTGAATGGCGGTAAACCCCGCCGTCATCGACCGCGCCTCGGCGATGCGCAGCAATTCCTCTTCCGGCGTCGCCGAGATGATGAACATGGGCAGCCGCCCCTGGTGCCGCTCCACGAAGTCCTTCGCCCCCGCGATCCAGGCGGAGGCGACGACCGCGCTTTCCACGGCGGCGGCGAATTGCTCGACCAGGGCGTTCAGCCGTTCCGGGCTGGGCGCCCGGCCGAACTGGCGCTCCTCGAAACGCGCGATCTTCTCCGCCCGCGACATCCCGCCATTGGCCAGATGAAAGTCGCGGATGGCTTGCTGGACGTCTTCGCCCTGCCCTTCATACAAGGCGGCATAGGCATCCGCCTTGGCATGAAGGGAATCGCACAGCACGCCGTCGAAATCGAAGAAGATCGCATCCCAGAAATCTGCGACCGCATCCTTGGTCATGGTCATGCGCAGGTTCTTTCCTTTCAGTGACGGATCAGCGCGCCATCCAGCCGCCGTCCACGGTCAGGACATGGCCGTGGACATAGCGTGCCGCAGGCGAGGCCAGGAAAACGGCGGACCCGGCGATGTCTTCCGGCGAGCCCCAATGTCCGGCGGGGATGCGTTCCAGGATCTGGCGGTTGCGCGTCTCGTCCGCCTGCAAGGCCGCCGTATTGGCGGTGGCGATATAGCCGGGCGCGATGGCGTTGACGTTCACGCCCTGCCCCGCCCATTCATTGGCCAGGGCCTTGGTCAGCCCGGCCACAGCATGTTTCGCCGCCGCATAGGCCGGCACGAAGACGCCGCCCTGGTAGGACAGCAGCGAGGCGATGGAAATGATGCTGCCCTGCTTGCGCGCCAGCATCCGCTTGCCGGCGGCACGGGACAGGCGCCAGACGGCATCCAGATTGACCGCCATCACCGCCTGCCAGTCCTCGTCCGGATAATCCGCCGCCGGTGCGCGACGGATGATCCCGGCATTGTTGACCAGGATATTGACCGGCCCCAATTCCTCGGCCACCTTGTCCAGCAGCGCTTCGGCTCCGGAAGTGTCCAGACCGGCCAGATCGACCGGGAGAACCAGGGCACGCCGCCCCGCTTGCTCGATTCCCGCCACCGTCTCGTCGGCGCCCCGCCGGTTGGCGGTCACGGCGACATCCGCCCCGGCTTCCGCCATGCCGATGGCAATGGCCTGGCCAATCCCGCTGGCGCCCCCGGTCACCAGGGCCACCTTGCCTGCAAGACTGAATCTGCCTGACATGTTCATCGATCTTCCTTTCTTCCGGCGTCCAAATCCAGGGAGGCACAGGCTACCCGCCTCTTCCACCCTGTCAAATTCTTTCCTTCCCTTGCCGCCCTCCTTCCGGCGCGCCCTTTCCCCTTGACAGCTTGTAATACAAATTGTCAAAGTCGGGCATGGCCTCTACGCCCGACCGGCCCCGGCCATCACTCTTTGCAAGGAAGGCGAAATGAACAGAAGCGAGCTGACGAACGAGGCTCTGGCGACCTCGGTGATTGCGGTGCCCCCGATGGCGCTGAATGCCGACCTGAGCCTGAACTGGGATGCCAACCGCAGCCTGCTCGACCATCTGGAGGATGGCGGCGTCCGCGTGGTGCTGTATGGCGGGAACGCCAATCTCTACAATATCGGCCAAAAGGACTTCGTCACCCTGATCGACTTCCTGGGCAAGAGCGGCCGGCCCGATACTTGGCTGATTCCCTCGGTCGGCCCGGATTACGGGAAGATGATGGATCAGGCCGACATCCTGCGCGATGCCGCCATCCCGACCGCCATGGTCCTGCCCATGACCTTTCCGGCGACGCCCGAGGGCGCGGCCACCGGCATCCGCCGCTTCGCCGACCGCTTCGGCAAACCGGTCATCCTGTATATCAAGTCGGCCACCTATCTGACGCCCAAGCTGGCCGGCAAGCTGGTCGCCGACGGCGTGGCCCAGACCATCAAATACGGCTTCGTCCGTCCCAATCCGGCTGAAGACCCCTTCCTGGAAGAATTGCTGGCGGAAGTGGACCGCAGCCGCGTCATCAGCGGCATCGGCGAACGCCCGGCCGTCTGCCATCTCAGCAAGTTCGGCCTCAACAGCTTCACCTCCGGCTGCGTCTCCCTGGCGCCTGCCCTGTCCATGTCCATCCTGGCGGCAGTCAAGGCGGGCGAGTTGGAAAAGGCGGAAGAGCTGCGCGCCCTGTTCCTGCCGCTGGAAGACCTGCGCGACAGCATCTCGCCGCTGACCACCCTGCACGACGCGGTGACCTTCTCCGGCATCGCCGATATGGGGCCGATCCTGCCCTTGCTGTCGAATACCGATCCGGCCCATCATTCCTCCATCCGCTCGGCCGCCCAGGCCCTGCTGCGCGAAGAGCAGCGCCATCGCCAGGCCCTGTCGGCCCAGGCAGCGCAGTAACCTTGCCTCCGGCCCCTGCCGGAAACGGCGGGGGCATGACCGCAAAAAAGCGGCGGCTCCTCTCGGAACCGCCGCTTTTTCGTGGCCTGCGTCAGGCCTCCAGCTTGCGCCAAGCAGCGACGAAATCCGCTGCCCGCGCAGCGATCTCCTCGACGGTCAGTTTCGGCGAGTAGAGAGCCGATCCGATACCGAATCCCGCCGCCCCGGCCGCCTTGTAGGCCGCCATGCTCTCGGGCGTGATGCCGCCGACCGGCAGCAGCAGCGTGCCCGTCGGCAGGACGGTGCGCATGGCGCGCAGGACGGCCGGCGGCATGGCCTCGGCCGGAAACAGTTTCAGGCCGTCGGCCCCGGCACCCAGGGCGGCGAAGGCTTCGCTGGGCGTGGCGATGCCGGGCAGGCAGGCCATGTCCAGTTCCTTGGCCCGCCGGATCACCGCGACATCCGTATGCGGGCAGACGATCAGCCGTCCACCGGCCCGCGCCACCTCGTCCACCGCCGCCACGCTGGTCACCGTCCCCGCCCCGACCAGGCAAGTCTCGCCCAGGGCATCGGCCATGCGGGCGATGCTGACGAAGGGATCGGGACTGTTCAGCGGTACTTCCAGGATGCGGATACCGGTCCGGGCGATGCTCTGCCCTACCTCGACCGCCTGTTCCGGCGCCACCCCCCGCAGGATCGCCACCAGGGGACAATCGGAGAAATAGGAATGGAAAGACATGATCAGGCCGCCTTCTTGGAAATTCTGTCACCCCTGCGGAACAAGCGCGCCGCCAGGGGCCAGAGCATGATGGAAAGGGTCACGACACCCAGCACCGCCGAGATGGGACGCTCGAAGAAGACGAGGAAATTCCCGTCGGCCTTGATCATCGAGGTGACGAAATTCTCCTCGAGCATTCTCCCCAGCACGACGCCCAGGATGGCCGGTGCGACGGGGAAGCCGTTCTCTTCCAGCAGGAAGCCCAGCACGCCGAAGAACAGCATCAGCGTGACACCGAAGACGGTGTTGTTGATGGCAAAGGCGCCGACCACGCAGAACAGCAGGATCACCGGCATCAGGATATTGCGCGGCACGCGCAGAATGTTCCCCGCCAGCTTGATCACCATCCAGCCCAGCGGCAGCATGATGATATTGGCCAGCACGAAGACCATGAAGATGGCGTAGATGTTTTCCGGATTGTAGAGGAACAGGGTCGGGCCGGGATTGAGGCCCTTGAGATAGAGCACGCCAATGGCAATGGCCGTGATCGAATCGCCCGGGATGCCGAAGACCAGCGCCGGAACCCAGGCCCCGGCCAGGGCGCTATTGTTGGCCGCGCTGCTTTCGGCGATGCCTTCGACATGGCCGGTGCCGTATTTCTCGCGCTCCTTCGAGAATTTCCGGCTGACCGCATAGGACAGCCACGAGGCCATGTCGGCACCCGCCCCCGGCTGCATGCCGACGGCCGTGCCCAACAGGCTGCCGCGCGCCAGCCCCATGCGGTAGCGCCGCAAGGCATCGCTGACGCCGCTGAAGATGCCGCCGATCCGGCCGGTCTCGACGCGCAGATCGGGGTTGGTGTTGACCATGTAGCGCAAGATCTCGGAGACCGCGAACATCCCCACCATCATCGGGATCAGGCTGACGCCGCCCAGAAGCTCGGAATTGCCGAAGGTGAAACGCGGATGGGCGGCAGGGTTCTCCATCCCCACCGCGGCCACCAGCAGCCCCAGGATCAGCGTCACGCCCGCCTTCAAGGCGCTGGCGCTGCCGATGAAGACCGCCCCGGACAGGCCCAGCAGGATCAGCCAGAAATACTCGAAGGACGAGAAGTTCAGCGCGAACTCGGCCAGGGCCGGGGCGAAGCTCATCAGGATGATGGTGCCGATCAGTCCGCCGATGGCGGAGAAGACGAGCCCCACCCCCAGGGCCGTACCGGCCTTGCCCTGCCGCGTCATGGCATAGGCCTCGTCGGCATAGGCCGCCGAGGCGGGGGTGCCGGGCATGCGCAGCAAAGCGCCCGGAATGTCGCCCGAGAAGATCGCCATGGCGGTGGCGGTCACGATGGCCGCGACGGCGGCGACGGGCGGCATGAAGAAGGTGATCGGCACCAGCAGCGCCGTGGCCATGGTCGCGGTCAGGCCGGGAATGCAGCCGACCAGCATCCCGAACATGGCCGACCCCAGGATGACCAGCAGGACATAGGGATCGAGGACGAGCTGGGAGGCCAGCATCAGGTTATTGAAAAGCTCCATCACCGCCCCCTACCACGCCATGTCTTGCAGCAAGCCCCAAGGCAGCGGGACCCGCAGGAACTGATAAAAGACGGTGTGAATGCCCAACGTCGCCAGCACGGCGATGGGCAGCACCAGCACCGGACGCACGCGCAGCGACAGGAACAGGGCGGACAGGATCAGCACCCCGCAAGGGATGAAGCCCAGTTCCTCGGAAAACAGGATGTAGAAGACCAAACCGCCGACGACCAAAGCCACATTGATCAGATGACGCGGCGAGCGGGTCCATTCGCCAAGCCGGATCCAACCCCTGGCCCGGTCCCGCACACCCTGGAAGATCAGGACCAGCGAGGCGATCAGCAACAGGATTCCCAGCAGCCTGGGGAAGGCTGCCGGTCCGATATCCTGTCCGGGGATGGTGGGATAATCGGCGACCACGATCAGGATGGAGGCCGAGAGAATAAGCAGGAGAATCCCGCTTATCGCGTCGTTCATGCGCATGGTCGTCTCCCTTGTATTCTTTGCCGCGGCCTTATCCGGCCGTCACGCACAATTCCGCCGTCCGGGCGATATGGAAAAGGCCACGGACCGTGGCTTCCTCGCCGACGGCGCGGGCGGTCAGGCCGGCATGCTCCAGGGCCTGGACATAACGCGGCGCAAGCTTGGCCCCGCCGACGACCGTCAGGGCCGAAATTGCCTGCCGCTGTCCCAGGCGCTGCCGCGCCTCGGCAATCTCCGCCCCGATCAGCAGGCCGGAAAGATAGGAGGACAGGCTGGAATCGGGCATCATGCCGAACAGGCTGTAGGTGCGCACCGAAAACAAACGGTTCAGCAAACCGCTGTTCGACAGGCCGCCCTCGACGCCCTTGCGGAAGGCGGCGGCATCCTCGGGACCGTCAGTCATCGGCCTGCCGAGAATGCTGTGCTGGCGCAGCAGCGAGAACATCTCGCCGGTCATGAAGGTGGCGAACCACACGATCCGCCCGCCCTCGACCACGGCCCATTTGCTGTGGGTACCGGGGAAGACATAGACGCCGTCACGCATCTGCCCGCCCTCGCCGGCCCCGACCAATTGCACTTCCTCGCCCCGGATGACATCGGGGATACCGTCCGTATCCTCGTAGCGCAGGCCCGGCACCAGCCACAGCCGCCGCCCCTTGGCGGTCTGCAAGAGGGTCAGCCCCGCCGTCAGTTCCTGCGTACCGGCCGGGCAAGGGGCATAGGGAACCTCCATCCAGCCCTGGCGGCTGCCGACCATGCCCGAAGCGATGACCGGCAAGGATTGATGCGCAGCCAGCCAGTGGCCGACCGCATCCTCGAAGACCGTCTCGAACTGGCCGGGGGCAACGGTGATGATGCCCTGCGGGCGGGAGATCTGTTCGAGGATCTCTCCTTCCCCGGACAGCAGATAGGCACGAAAGGAGCTGGTGCCCCAGTCCAGGGCGATGAGAGCGGGTGCGTGCATGACAACCTTCATGAAAAACGGCCGGCGTAAAACAGGCCGGGGGGATGACGCGCATCCCCCCGGCGCGGGCTTTACTTCGCCATGCCGATGGCTTTCATCAGGTTGCCCAGTTCCTCGTCATTCTTGGCCATGAAGGCCTGATAATCGGCGCCGTTCATCCAGACGGGGGTGAAACCGCGCTGGGCCATGAAGTCGCGGAATTCCTGGCTGGCGTGAACCTTCTCCAGGGCGGCGCTCAGCTTGTCGGCGATATCCTGCGGCAGTTCGGCCGGAGCGGCCACGCCGCGCCAGGTGCCCAGGGCGAATTCGACGCCAAGCTCTTCCTTGATGGACGGCACGTCCGGATTGTCGGGATTGCGCTCGTCATCCATGACCAGCAGGTTGCGCACGCGGCCCGCATCGACCACCGACTTGGCTTCCGGCAGGGACACGGTCACCAGGTCGACGCCACCGGCCATCAGGTCCTGCAGCGCCGGGGCCGCGCCCTGGCTGGGCACCCACTGGATCGCCATGGGATCGACATCGGCGGCCTGCAGCATCCCTGCCAGGGCGAGGTGCCAGACGCCGCCCTGGGCCGTACCCGAAGCCTTGATCCGGCCGGGATTGGCGCGGGCAGCCTCGATGATGTCCTTGCCGCTCTTGTATTGGGAGTTTTCCGCCACCTGGACACCGGCCGGATCGACATTGACCAGACCCAGCGGCGTGTAGTCCCGGTAGGTCAGATTCGTCAGGCCCTGCCAGTGCATCATGGCGATCTCGATGGTCACCATGCCGATGGTGTAGCCGTCGGGCCGGGCGGAGGCGATCGCCTGATGGCCGACGACGCCGCTGCCGCCGGTACGGTTGACCACGTTGATCGGCTGCCCCAGTTCCTTCTCCAGCAGCGTGCCGAGCATGCGCGCCACCGCATCGGTGCCGCCACCGGCGCTCCACGGAACGATGAAGGTGATCGGCCGTTCGGGCCAGGCGGCCTGGGCCGCCTGCATCGGCAGGAAGACAGCCGCGGACAGGACGGCGGCGGAAAGGGCGAGAATCTTCTTACGCATGGACATTGCTCCCAATTTTATTCAGTTCTTACAGCCCATTGCACCGCCAGGACCGGGCCTGGCGGTGCGGTTCCAATCTGCGCTGGCTAGGGCATGTACTGGCCGCCATTGACTTCGATGATCTGGCCGGTGACGTAGCCGCTCAGTTCGTCGGAAGCGAGATAGAGGAAAGCGCCGACGCAATCCTCCGGCGTTCCGGCCCGTCCCATGGGGATGGTCCGGACGAAGGCTTCCATCATTTCCGGAGAGGTGTGACGCTCGTGGAAGGGCGTGGTGATGACGCCCGGCGCCACGGCGTTGACCCGGATGTTGTCCTTGACCAATTCCTTGGCGAGACCACGGGTCAGGTTGCTGACGAAGGCCTTCGACGAGGCATAGAATACGGCCCCGACGCCACCGCCCATGCGGGCGGCGATCGAGGTCACGTTGAGGATGTTGCCGCCGCCGGCCTGGCGCAGCCACGGAATCACCGCGCGGCAGCCATTGACCACCGAACGGATGTTCAGCTCGACCACTTCGTCGAACAGGTCGTCATCGAAATCGGCGATGGGGCAACGGCGGACCATGCTGCCGGCATTGTTGATCAGGCCGTCGATACGGCCGAAATGCTTGCCGGTGGCGGCGACGACCTCTTCGATGGCGCCCTTCTTCGACAGATCCCCCCGGATGGCGATGGCCGTGCCGCCCGCCGCCTGGATGCCGTCCACCACGGCGGCAGCCGCCGCCTCGTTGGAATTGTAATGGACCGCCACCAGGGCACCCTGCGCCGCGAAACCCTTCGCCAGGGCGGCACCGATGCCGGTGGAGGCGCCGGTGATGAGATACACCTTGTCGGAGAGATCAGAAATCCGAGTCATCGTTAGCCCTTGCTGACAGGGAGACACCGATCGTCCCCGGACGGGAACGTTTCAGCCTCTCTTCATTAATCCCACAATGTGGAACTATGTTCCGGTAAAAAGTATATTCTTGGGAAATTCGCGCTGTCAACAGCTTGTAAGACAACAGTCGCAATCCTGTAATGCCTCCTCCTTTGCGCCGCTCCAGGCAAAAAAAGAGGGCTTCCCGCCTTGAATGAAGACGTCGAGACCCTCGAAACCGGCTTCTTGGTGACCTTGGCGCCTCGGAGGTTTTTTCATGCCGCAAAGGGCCACCAAGACACAAAGACACCAAGGCTTTGCGCGCATGGCGTCGAGCGTCATCATAGGCGCGAGGGTAACGGCAAGAGAGTGATCCTCAAGGGATTCTGGGCTCTGCCCAAGCCCGCCAAGGGCCACGCCCCCCTTTCCTTTAGCAGGTTGCGGAAAAAGACGGCGCCGTCTGCGCCGAATCGTCACCCTTGCGAAAGCGAGGGTCCATGTGGGGGCTTGTGGAGATGTAAACCGCTCAATACCGACACTGCGGCAGCATGGATTCCCGCTTGCGCGGGAATGACGAGAAAAACAGGAGCTTTTCCCCAGCTTGTTAGAAGAGGGTGGAACGCTTGTTCATGCTTCGAGACGCCGCTTCGCGGCTCCTCAGCATGGAGACCTTTGCGCGGGGGAGGATCGGCCTTTTAGGTGGCAAATCGAGGCTGCTTTGCCCTTAAAAAAACCGCCGCCAGAGCTTGATCTCTGGCGGCGGTCTACGT
>NZ_SBHN01000045.1:1937-10845 GCF_006980715.1 Telmatospirillum sp. J64-1 | reverse complement strand
TCGCCGCCGCCGACCAACCCATTGCCGGCAGTGATGGTGCGTCCGGCCGGCGTGCCACCCAGATTGGACAGGGCTGCGGCGGCCGTGGTCGCCCCCGTGCCGCCCCGGGCAACGGTCAAAGTCCCTTCGGTTCCTTCAATGATATCAATCACATCAGGGATCAATGAGGTGAACGCTTCGACGAGGCCGGCTTCTAGCGCGTCCAAATCGCCATCATCACGCACGCCGTCAGCGTGCCGGTTGGCGATAAACTGCGCCAAACCGGCCGCGATATGGGAGACCTGGCGCAGCACGCGGTTCTCAAGAGCGCGCAGGGCGATACCGGGTTGATGGCCGCGCAGACGCCCCGGATGAGTGCGATAGCTCTCAAGGGTTTCGAGATCGCCCAGGTTCTCTTGGCCGTCGGGCGCGAAGGGCAGGATTTCGTTGATGGGCATTACTGGTCCTCAGAAGTAAGGATGCGGGGCCAGGCGCCCCTGTCCCAGCCCGCCAGGGCGGGGCTATCGGAATCCCAGGCAAACAGTGCCCCCTCGGTGCCGACCGGCGGCAGTGCGTAATAGGCCACGCGAACGCCGGCGGGCTTCAGCGGGATGTAGCCTTGCACCAGGAGCTGCGTCAGGATGCTTGAGGGCGGCATGCCGGCGATGCCGATGGAGATGGTCATGTCGCCATGATCCTGGATCAGGATATGCGAGCCCTGATCGGCGAAGGCGGCTTCCCAGATGGCATAGGCGCCGTCGCGGGTGCCGTCCCAGCTGTTGGCGGCCACTTTCGCTTTCAGCAGCTGCCGGTACATATCGTCGGGCAGGCTGACCATACCGGAGGCCGGATCATAAAGGCCGCGCCAAGCCCCTTCCTCCCAGCCCACGCCGGGCGTGTCCCAGGCGAAATACACCCCATCAAGCGGCACCTTCAGGTGTCGCGAACGGCCGACCCATTCGCCGACCTGGTCCAGCTGTTTGCCGATTGCCGAATCGAGGTCGAAGGCGCGGCGCAGATCCTCCAGCACCGCTTGGATCTCCACCAAAGGTGCGGTGACGGCATCCACCGTCGCCTCGAATTTCGGGCGCCGATGCTGGGAGGTGATGTGGTCGGTATAGGGCTTGGTCACGGCTCCAACTCCAGCAGGATGTCATCAAGCGCGGCCGTCGCCGCACTGTTGAACGCCACCTGAACATTGGTTGGTGCCAGGGCTTGGGGATCGGTGCCGATCTCGATGCCCAGGACATCGAAGGTGCGGGCAGCCCGGCTAGGTTCGGCCTCGATGACCGGCGGGAAGAGTCTGGAGAGCAAGACATCCTCGCCGATGCCCAAGGCATTGATCGCCTCGACCACAGCCTTGCGGGCGGCCTCACCGGTCACTGCCAGATAACCGGTCAGCGGCTTGATTCGGATGCGTCCGTGGATGGGCAGTTCCGTCGGCCGGAAGATGCTGATGGTGGCCGGGCTGCCGTAGCGATCACGGACGGTAACCATGGTCGTGCCGAAGGTGCCGCAGCCCGGTGTCTTCCGGGCCGCGATGACGGCGGCAATCTCATCATCTGCACCGCCCTCGACCACCAAGGCGATGGAATGGCCGGGAATGCCGTTGGCATCGGGGACATTGCTATCATTTTCATAGCCACGCAGGCGCAACACGCCGGGTACAGCCGCGACGGCACCCAGGACCCCTTCCAGGATCGTGCGCGAGGGCAGCGCGGTGGACAGCGCCTGGCGCCGGCGCAGATCCGCGTCGCTCTCGACCGGCGCTCCGGGAACGGCCGGCGCGGGATTGGTAACGCTGTGCCAGCCCAGAATGGGCGTGTCGATCTGCGAGACGTCGCCGGCCGGCGCATGGATTGCCCCCGGCTCGGCCGCACGGGCCGTTACCAGGGCATCGCCCGAAGTGGGGATAGTCACCGGGGCGAGCAACCAGCGGCGGCCGGCGCCATCCTTGGCGACAGCATCTGTCAGCATTGTGCCGACGGTTCCGACGACGCGCAGGGTCACGGTGGAATAGGTGGCGGCCTTGCGGCGCAGGCCGTTGATGGCCACCTGACGCGACAGGCTCACGCCCTGGGCGGTCGAGGGGCTGAAGGCGTTGTAGACCGAAGCGGCAAGGCTGAAAGCATCGTGGATGGCCTCGGCGAAAATCGCCGCCATCTGGCCATCCTGGCTATCGGGCTCCAGATACAGATCCTCGCCGTAGATCTCCCGCAGACGGGCATGGATGTAGTCGAGGATCGCCGGATAATCGGGCAGATGCAGGCCGGTCTCATCCAGGCGCGCCAGGGGCATCACAGCACCTCCTGGATCGCAGCGGGGCCGTAAATGGTGTCGACCGTTACGGCGACGGTCAGGCGGCGGCTTTCAGGATCGAGCGCGCTTTCATAGGCAGCAATAGCGCGCACGCCCGGGGTGCCCAGGATGCGCTCTCGGACCGCAAGATCGTAGGATACGGCGGTATGGCGGCCCAGCACTGCGGGAGCATAAGGCGTGCCGTCCCGCAAGTCCAAGAACCACTCACCGGCAAGCAAGCGCAGCCGGGTCGCTACCGCCTGGGCCACGGTTTCGGGCGTGTCGGTCAGCAGGTCGGCCTCGCCGCGCCCCATGACGTAATCCCTATCCGCAGATAGCCGCCGATACTTCATTGCGGGCCTCCCGTGTTGCCGCCGCCGGGTGTGACGCCGCCATGCACATGCGAGCGGAGGGATACACCTCCTGCATCGAGATCGCCGCTGGCGGCAAGACTACCTTCTAGCCGGGCGGTCGTCGGACCTCCATTGATGCCCGTTACCGACAACGCGCCCTTGATCACGACCTGGGGGGCAGCCAGGGTCAGGGAAGCCACTGCCTTGACCTCCACGGTCCCGCCCGGATGGATGCTGACATACTGGCTGGCATCATCGGCGCGCAGCTGCACGGCGGCGGTATCGGCTGCCGGCGCCAGGACGCGCGGCTGCGAACGGATGCCGAGGATAGCCATACCGTCGGAAAGATCATGCATGCGGCGCTCGGCCTGCGGCTGCACGCCGCCCGATTGCCACCAAGCGTCGATGCAGCGGGCCGAAAAGACGACGATGCACTCGTCGCCGCGCTGGACTGGAAAGGTCAGCGTGAAGCCGCCACCGGCCGGGAAACAGACCGGCACATCGACCAGCAGGGGCAGCGCGGCGGCGACACGTCGGCCCTCATCATCCTCGATCACACCGGCGATGGCAGGCTGGACCGCGACGGTCTGCGCAGCGTGATCATAGGAATCGACGATACCGGGCAGCGCAGTCCAGAGGCCGGCGGTGCTGCCTTCGATGGCGCAGCGGATGGCTTCCAGGGGATCGTCGAAATGTTCGCGGCGGTCCATCAGCGTCTTCCCAACTGATCGACCGGAATGCGCATCGTGTCGTCGATGGCGATGCACAAAAGGTCGGTGAACCAGTCCTGGCCATGGGTGTCGCCGGTGTGATCGGCCCGGATGATGCGGTAGAAGCCGTCGCTGTCCAGCGGGGCGGCGCGGTCAAAGGCCGCGACCTTGAGGTCGGTCCTGGCGCGCAGGATGGATGCATTGTCGAGGCGGACACGCCCGCCGATCCGCAGGCGGGGATTGAGCAGGCAGCGCAGCTTGATGCCCTGATCCGTCTGCTCGGGGGCATCCAGCAGCCCGGTCTCATGGGTCAGGACCACTGCCTCGCCCGGCAAATATCCGCGCAGCGGCACCATCTGCACTTGGCCATCCTGGATGGACCAGCTCGCTTCGCGGTCCTCGGCCACCAGTCTCATGACATCGCGTGCCATGCCGTAAAGCACCTTGCCGCGCGGCAGCGGCTGACCACCGAGGTCGCCGACATGGCCCGGCCTGGCGCCATGGACGGCGAAGGCCCCCATGGCCACCCCCACCTGATCGGCCGGGCGGGCGCCGGCAGCCAGGGTACGGCTAACCACGGCATGGTTATAGGCGCGGTCGCCATCGGCTGCGGTGATTTCGAGCCAAGAATCGGTGCCGTTTTCGCGGCCGCGCCGCACTTGGCGGATCTGGCCATCGAAGAGCGTGCCCATGGCACCTTCATAGCCTGCCGACAGGATCACGCGGCTGAATTCGCCGCCGATCCGTGAGGCCGTGGCAGGTGCGAGGTTATAGACGGAGATGGTGGCGCTGTTGGGGGTCTCGATATCGCCCTTGTGCGTGGCAAAGGTGATGCGCAGGCCTTCCAGGTCCAAGCCTTGGCCCGCATCTGCTCCGACGATCAACGAACAGGCGCGCCGCCACTGGCGGGCAGGATCAGGCGTCACGGCATGTCCTCCTCATCATCCGTTTCAAAGATCAACTGCGCTGACGTACCGAGATCGCCGGGTCCGGGCGGCAGACCGCCGGGGGAGTGGCACCACAGCTTGCCGCCAACGCCCAGATGTGCATGTCCGGCCAGCAGGTCGACGCCGGGGAGCAGTGGCAGACCGGCCGCCAGCGTGGCGCCTTCGGCTTCGGCCAGATCGAGCAGCCATCCCCCTTCGGGAGCGTCGCACCAGCGCAAGGTCAGGCGGTAATCCTGGCCGCCCAGGCGAATCGTGAAGGACTCGGGCAGCCCGGACAGCGGAATGTCGTAGAAGCTCATGACGCCTCTCCCGGCCCGAATACCGAGGAGAGCGCACTGCGGCGCGGCTGTGCTTGTTTCTGCCCGGTGTCGGTGATGGCGCCGGTGCGGTTGGGATTGGCGTGGCGCGCGCGCGGCGGTACCGAGGTCACGGCCGTGCGGACAATGATCACCTCGCGGCATTCGGCCGTGATGACCAAGGCGTTCTCGGTCGCGGCGTCGGTGGTGGCGCTTAATGATTCCAGCAGCATGTTGCGGTAGGCGCGCTTGCCGGTCACAATGTCGAAAGGCTCGCGCGATGCCTGCAACGCCAGCAGCGCATCATAGACCGACTGGGATCGGCGACCGCCCCCATCGCCGCTGCTATCAGAGACGCCGGCACGGATCACCACGAGGGCAGGCTGCCGCCAAGCATGGTCGCTGACCGCCGCCCCCTGCTCGACCGGATGCTCGGTAATCGTCAGGCTGTCCTCATGGTGCTCTTCGATTACGACATCGAAGGTGATGCCGCCCAGGCTGCGAGTCGGGCGGATGGTCACCGGCTGGGACGGCTTGGACATCCAGCTCATCGCACGGCTCCTCGGGCATTACGCACCAGCTGCGCATTGACGTCGTTTTGCCCGCGGGCAATGGCGCGTCCCGCAGCCTGGGCATCGCCACCCGTGGTGACATGAATGTCGGTCTTCTGGTTGATATGCACCGTTGCTGGCCCTGGTGCCGCCGCCGCTGCCGTTCCGGCGGCAACCTGCGCCGGCGGAGGCACCAGGGCCGGTGCCGCCAGATCCGGCAACGGCGCGCTGCCCTTTGTCGGATTAGTCGAGGCGTTATCATCACCCATCCCCAGACGCTTGCGCAGACTGGAGGGCAGTAGGCCCAGCACCCGGCTGGCTTGGCGAGCCAGGGCATCCAGCGCAGCCCCCAGAATGCCGAGAATGGCGTCGGCCGCTCCCCTGGCCCAGGATGCAAAATCCGGCAGGTCGGCCATCAGGGCCGACCACAGGCCGGCGAAGATCTGGCCGATGGTCCCGGCCAAGCCCTCGAACACGCCCAACAGGGTATCGGCAAAACCTGTGAAAAGGGCCGCGCCTCTGTCCAGGAGGCCCGCGATTGCTCCGATTGCCGCTTCGGCCCAGGATGCGAAATCCGGCAGCCCTTCCTTCACCGAGGTCCACAGACCGCTGAAGACTCGGGCGATGGCCCCGGCCAAGCCCTCGAACACGCCCAGCAGGGTGCCGGCAAAACCTGTGAAAAGGGCCGCGCCTCTGTCCAGGAGGCCGGCAACTGCGCCGATTGCCGCTTCGGCCCAGGATGCGAAATCCGGCAGCCCTTCCTTTACCGAGGTCCACAGACCGGCGAAGATCCGGGCGATGGCCCCGGCCAAGCCCTCGAACATGCCCAATAGGGTGCCGACAAAACCTGTGAAAAGGGCCGCACCCCTTTCCAGGAGGCCGGCAACCATGCCAACCACAGCCTCGGCCCAGGCGGCGAAGTCCGGCAGCCCTTCCTTCACCGAGGCCCACAGGGCGCCGAAGATCAAGGCGAGAGCATCAGCCAGGCCCTGGAAAACCGCCTGCACGGTCTCCTTCCAGCCCCGCCAGAGACCAATCATGGCCTCCAGCGCCGCTTGGAGGTTACCTGTGAAGATCGCGCTGATCAGCCGGCCGATCTGACCGGTCATGTCGGCCACGCCGCCCAACAGGCGAAGCACGGCTTGAAGCAGCGGCGCGGTGGCCTTCAGAGCCCCCATCAGCGTGGCCAGCACCACCGCGACAAGAGGCTTGAGCACATCGATCACCGACTGGATGGAGGCCGCCCAGGGCGACCAGTCGAACAGGCTCTCACCGCCCTCCATGAAGGTCAGGTAATCGTCGATCAGGGCAATGATCACCCCCAGCCCGGCGATGATCGCCCCCAGGGGTGTTGCCAGAAAGCCGAGGTTCAGCAGCCGCCAAGCGGCCAGCAAAGCGCCGGCTGTCAAAATCGCCGTCTGCTGCACCTTATCCAGGCCCTCGAACCACTCCACGACCCGCATCACCCATCCGATGATGCGTGCGGCAAAGGCCCCGACAGCTCCGGCAACGCGCAGGGCGAAGCCGATCAGCCCTTCGAGCACGCGCTTGATGCGGTCGAAATTCTCGATGATGGCGCGGCGCATCTGCTCGGCGCCGCGCCGTAACTTGTCGAACAGCGCCAGAGAGACGGCATTGGCGACCATCTCGGCCATGGTGCGCAGCTTGCCGATCTCCGCCAGCAGGCCGGTTGCCGCCTCGGCCGCCTGCTGGGCATCAACGCCGGCGGTGGCGTACATGGCCTGGAATTCGTCCCGCAGCTCGCCGACATCCCTGGTCAACATCGGGATCAGCGCGGGGTCGATGCCCATGCGGGCGGCATAGGCCTCTTGGGCGGCGCGGCTCATCCCCTGCATCTGCCGGCCCGCATGCTCCAGCGCCGCACCGGCATCGCGCAGATGCGGATTGTTCGCGCGCATGCCTTGCAGGCTCGACATCAGGGCGGATGCCGAGGCCCCCGATTGCTCCGCGACATATTGCAGTTCCTGCAGGCGGGCAACGGGCACGCCCAGATGTTCGCTGGCGCGGCCCAGCTCGGTATAAGTGCCGGCGACACGCAGGATGGCCGCCGAGGCGCCGCCCGCAACTGCGCCCACGGCAAGACTGAATGCCTTGACCGCGCCAAGCGCCGTATCAAGCGAGGCGCGGTCGGCCTGGAAGCCGACGCGGGCTAGGAATTCCGCAATCACGCCGCCCAACACGCTCTATTTCTCCTTCGTTTTTGCAGCGAGACGGCGCTCGTTTTCCGCGTGCACGTCCAGCGCCTCGTTGAGATCGGCGATATCGGCAAGGCTCAAAGTGCCGTCGTTGAGGCTCTCGAACCGGCACAGCCCGGCAATGACGGGGCGGAACAGCCAATCCTCCCCGCTTGCCATGGCTACCCACGCGATGCCATCAGGCCCTGCACCTGGTTGCCAAGTCCGGGCAGGGCGCTCATAAAACCCTGCATGTTGGCCCACAGCACGCGCCCGGCGACGGTCAGCAAGGCCGGCATGTCCAACTCGTACATCAGCACACCGCGAGCGCGCAGAGGCGCCCATCCGGTGCCGCCGTCCTGTTTGACTTCCGCCGCATCGAGGGCGACATCGAGGATGTAATCGACCTGTTCGTCGGGCAGGCCCGCCAGCGCCTCGCCCAGCAGGGCGGCGGCCTTGAGCGGCTCGGACGCCACGGCATCGATCTCACCGACGCGGCCCAGCAGGGAGGCCAAGCGCCGCGCGACATGAAACTGCTTGCGCGCATCGATGCGCTTGGCGCGCAGGGTCAGGGAACCGGCGGTGAATTCCTCGAACTGGCTCATCTCTCATCCTCCTTACTTTTCAGGCGTGCCGGTGCCGAGCTGGCGGTCGATGCGGCCGGCTGCGAATACCCACTCAACGGTGCCACCCTCCCTGGCATAGGTCAGGTCGGGCGCCTTGGTGAAAGCAGCACCGGAACAGGTGATGGTGTCTCCGCGCACGGTGTCGCGGATGGTGATGGTGTTGCGGCCATGCATGGCGGCGCTGGTGGTTTGCAGGTCGTACAGCGCCGCCAGCTGCGCATTGACCGTGCTGGTCTTGAGCAGCCGCACAGTGACCGTACCGGACTTATCGCCCGACAGGCTGTGCATCCACCCGCCATCGGCGCCGACCGTCATGGTGGATTTATCGCCGGTCGGTGCGATGCTGATGCCTTCATCCGCGATACCGGCCTCGGGGCCCCCCAACGGGAAATTGCCCCCCGGCCCGGAGATGGCCGCATGAACATCCAAAAAGCTGTAAACGCTCATTCAAACCCCCTTCATCAGCGGTTGACGTCGATGGCGACGTCGACGGAATGGACGGCGCCGGCGAGCTTGACCGCTACCTGGATCGGCGGCGCCTTGCGCTGCTCGCGTTCGGACTGGGGCTGGGCGGCAATGGCCTGGGCATAGACGTAGAAGCCCTTGGGCAGGTAATCGCCGCGTTCCAGCTGACCGAAGCCGTCGGCGTTCCAGGTGCCGGGCGCGACCAGCCCGTTGTTGACCGCTTCGCCCAGCACGCCCTCGATGGCGGTGACGAGCTGGTTCACCCCGCTATCGGTCTGCGGGATCTTGGTCTTGGACTGATAAAGCAGGTTCCAGCATTCGGTCTGGATGGCGTTTTGCAGCCAGTCCAGGCCGTGGATCTCGTCGAAATAGGCCGCGCCGGCCATGACCCCTTCCTGGAAAATGGCGGTGTCGTTGTCATAGGCGGCGAACACATTGCAGCGCTTGGCTTCCAGCGCCCTGGCCTGGGTCTCCGAAAGGGCATCGGG
>NZ_SBHN01000045.1:0-1927 GCF_006980715.1 Telmatospirillum sp. J64-1 | reverse complement strand
CGGCATGGGGATTGGACGAATAGACGACCAGGCTGCGGCGGCGTCCCAGCCCCGACAGCCGGCTGGCGACATCATTGCCGAATGCGGCATCCAGCACCCGGGTATCGGTGGTGGTGACCGCATAGATACGGCTTTTGGCGCTGGCTTCGATGAAGCCGGCCACGGCGAGGTGATCCTCCACCGCAAGGCCGGGATCGGCGAAGGCGAGGCCGTACCAGTCGCCGGAGCGGTCGGCCAGCACGGCCACCGCCTCCAGCGGCGTTTCCGCGTCTGCGCCGGGCACCGGAGCCAGGGCGGTATCGGTCGTCAACTTCATCTGGCTGGCCAGCGGGCCGTCGGCATATCCCAGCACAGCAGCCGCGCCGGTCGCGGCGCTCGACAAGATGAAGCGGCTGCCGTCGTAATCGAGGCGCGCACCTTCGCCCGACAGGGCGGTGGAGGCGATGGCGGCGATGCCTTCCAGGGTGACGGCATCGGAAAAATCCAAATCCTCAACCGTGCGCTGTTGACCGTTGATATTGATGGTCATGGCGCCCTCGGTAATGCCGGTCCAGGCCGAGAGAGCGGCTTCCGTCTCGCTCAAGGCGGCGCCTTTCAGCACGGCCGAAGCATCCTCCTTGATCCAGCGGCCGACATAGAGGAGTGAGGGGCGCGGCGACTGGCTGAAGAACAGCTCGGCGGCCTGATATTCCGGCGCGGCAAGGCCGAAATCGGCGGCTACGGCATCGATGCCGGCATAGGCGCGGATACGTTCGCCCTGATCGATCACCTCGGATGATCCAAGCAGCAACAGCGCGCCGAAATTCCGGCGAGCGGCGGCGAGCGGCGCCAGATTGATAGAGACCTTGACCACGCGGTCGACAGAGAGGGCTTTGGTCATGATATGCCTCAGCTATTGGCAATGAGTTGGTGGCGCCCGCAGGCGAGATTTTCGATTGCTACGGCCAGGGCTTCGGCCTGGCGCAGGGTGAGGGTCAGATCGAAGCGCGGCAGCCAGGACCCGCCGACCAGTTCCGGCGCGGCGATGATGGCGCCGGCCGACACATAGGCCAGACCGGCCGCACGGAGCCCCTCCCGGTTTTGGGCGATCAGCAGCCCCGCCCGGACCCGGCCGGCCAGAACGTCGCCGCCCGGACCGTAGAAGGACAGGGCCACGGTCAGGGATGCCTGGCTGTGCAGGACTGCCGCGCCGTCGCCCTGGATCAGCTGAGTGCCCTCGGGCGCCGCCTCCGTGATGCCGAAGGCGCACCAGTCCACTTCGGGCTTTGGTTGCGGCGGCGGCTTGGGCTGGTAGCGCGGCCGGATCAGCGCCCCCTCCAAGCCGGTGAGACCGGCCAGCAGGTCGTGGATGACATCTTCCAGGGCTTCACGCGACAGGCCGCCCTGGACGGCCAAAGGGCCGCCGGTGGCCGAACTGTTGCTCATCGCACGCTCTCCATCACCGCGACCGCCCGGTAATAGGTCTCGCCGCTGCTGGTCCAGGTCTCGACCGACCGCACACGCCACGCCGATCCGGCATGGTCGAAGCGGATCTCGGCGGTGATCTGAGCCAGCGACCAGAGGGTCAGGGCATCCTTGTCGCGCTCGGCCTCGGGCAGGGTTTCGCGCTCGCGAGGTGTGGCCGGCTGCAGGGCGGCCTGGATGGTCATGCGCTCCAATACCGTCGTTTCGGTGCGCCCCCTCGGCGAAACCCCTTCGCCCAGGCGCTCGATGTCCAGGCTCTGCACCAGGTCCTCGTCGGAGAGCAGATCGGCGATCATCTCCATCATGCGCCGCGCCTCCGGATGACATAGGTGATCGCGTTGCGAAGGCCGCCGCTGAACAGCAGCGGATTGGTCTTGCGCGGCATCCGGGACGTGCTCTTTTTCCGCCGGCCGGGCGACTTGCCTTCGGCCGCCTCTTTCTCGCGCTTGGCCTTGGATTCCTG
>NZ_SBHN01000044.1 GCF_006980715.1 Telmatospirillum sp. J64-1 | reverse complement strand
GGCCGCTATCGAATCACAATCATGCCTTCCGTGCAAAGGTCTCCAGCATGAGGTTTATCTTATTGAGACAAAAAAGGAATTATCCTCACCCTGAGGAGGCCCAAAGGGCCGTCTCGAAGCATGGCCGCTTCTCAGATTGTGAGCACATTAAGGGCGTCACGATCTAGCCTTGGTGTCTTTGTGTCTTGGTGGTTAGTTTTTCCGGGTCAAAAAGAAAACGGCAGGCTGGAAAAATCCGCCTGCCGTTTTGCTTATTGGCCGTTGAGCAGTTTGCTCATGGGCGTGAGGAGATGGGCGTTGGTGGCCAGGACGTTGCCTGACTCCATCATGTTCAGCCCCTTGCCATCGGGCTCGTAGACATAGCCGCCGGCTTCGCGGACCAGCAGGATGCCGGCCGCGATGTCCCAGGGCTGCAGGCCGCGTTCCCAATAGGCATCGCAGCGTCCGGCGGCCACATAGGCCAGATCCAGCGAGGCCGAGCCGAAGCGGCGCAGCCCGGCGGTCGAGCCCATGACGGCCGACAATTCGCGCAGGAATTGCTGGTGGTCGCCCCGGCCGAGATGGGGGATGCCGGTGGTCACCACGGCTTCCTCGATCTTGCGGCGGGCGGAAACCCGCAGGCGGTGATCGTTGAGGAAGGCGCCATTGCCCTTTTCCGCGACGAAGACGTCGTCGGTGATGGGGTTGTAGACCACCCCCGCGATGATCTCGCCTTCGCGTTCCAGGGCGATGGACATGGCGAAATGCGGGATGCCGTGGATGAAGTTGGTGGTGCCGTCGATGGGGTCGATGATCCAGCGGTTGCTGGCATTCGAGCCCACTTCCTCGCCGCCCTCTTCAAGAAGGAAGCCGTAATCGGGACGGGCCTTCTTCAATTCCTGGCGCAGGACCTTCTCGGTGCGGGTGTCGGCGGCGGTCACGAAGTCGTTGGTGCCCTTGCGGGAGACCTGCAACTGCTCGACCTCGCCGAAATCGCGCAGGATGCCGCGCGCCGCCTTGCGGGCGGCGGCGACCATGACATTGATATTGGCAGAGCGGATTGTCACGCCGGATCAGTCCTTGGCACGCTCGACATAGGTGGAGTCGGCGGTGTTGACGACGATGCGGGTCCCGGCCTCGATGAAGGGCGGGATCATGACGCGCAAGCCGTTCTCCAGCTTGCCGGGCTTGTAGGAGGACGAAGCGGTCTGGCCCTTCACCACCGGGTCGGCCTCGACCACTTCCATCACAACGGTGCTGGGCAGGCTGACCGAAACCGGGGAGCCTTCGACCAGTTCGACGGTCACGGGCATGCCGTCCTGCAGGAAGGCGGCCTGTTCGCCGACCACTTCGGTGGGCACCGTGAACTGTTCGAAGCTCTCGGTTTCCATGAAGGTCAGGGTCTGATCGTCGCCGAACAGATAGGTGGCCTCGCGCTCTTCCACCATCAGCTTCTCGACGGTGTCGGCGGTGCGCCAGCGTTCGTTGGTCTTGGTGCCGGTGCGGATGTCGCGCATTTCGACCTGGATGAAGGCACCGCCCTTGCCGGGCTGGACCAACTGGATCTTGAGCACGCCCCACTGGCGGCCGTTATGCTCGATAATGTTGCCCGGACGGATGGTATTGGCCTGAATCTTCATCGTCTTCGACCGCTCATGGATATCGAAAAATAGGGAATCGGCGCGGACCCTAGCAGCTTGACCAAACCCTGGCAACTACTCCGCGCCTGGGGGATAGCGGTGGAGCCCGCCTTTGGGGTCTTCCACTAGCCCGTCCTCGGGGCGCAGCCAATTGGGGCCGACCGGCACCTTGCCGTGGCCCCCGGGGATGTCCAGCATATAGGTAGGCTGGCACAGCCCCGACACGTCTCCGCGCAAGGATTTCATCAATTCCTGCCCTTCGGCGATGCTCGTACGGAAATGGGCGGTGCCGGGGGCCATGTCGCCATGATGCAGATAATATGGCTTGATGCGGTTGGCGACATAGGCACGCATCAGGGCGGTCAGGGTGGCCTTGTCGTCATTGACGCCCTTCAGCAGCACGCTTTGGCCCAGCATGGGGATGCCGTTGTCGACCAGGGCGGCGCAGGCGGCGCGTGCGGCGGGGGTGAATTCGCTGGCATGGTTGGCATGCAGCGCCACCCAGACCGCCTTGCCGCATTTCAGCGCGGCGACCATGGCGGGCGAGACGCGGGCGGGGTCGGTGACCGGCACGCGGGTATGGAGGCGGATCACCTCGACATGGGGGATGGCGGCCAGATCGGTCAGCAGGGCCTGCATGCGGGCGGGCGGCAGCATCATGGGATCGCCCCCCGTGAGGATCACTTCCCAGATTTCGGGGCGGGCGCGGATATAGTCCAGCGCGGCCTCCATCTCGGCATCGCTCAGGCAGTCACCGTCATGGCCGACCATTTCGCGCCGGAAGCAGAAGCGGCAATAGACCGGGCAAACATGGATGGGCTTCAGCAGGACCCGGTCGGCATAGCGATGGACGATGCCCTTGACCGGGCTGTGGACGTCGTCGCCGATGGGATCGGACAGCTCACCCGGGCTGGCTTCCAGCTCGGCGGGCGAGGGGATGAACTGCCGGGCGATGGGATCGGCGTCCCCCTGGGCCAGCAGGTCCATGATCGACGGCGTGACGGCGATGGAATAGACGGTGCCGACCTGATCGATCAGCGCGGCTTCCTGGGCTCCGACAAGACCGGCCGCCAGCAGGTCGGCGGCGCTGCGCGCGGTGCGGCGGCGGGGCGGGGAAGTATCGGTCATGGTCCGGTCCCACTCTCCTTGCTTGACGGATCGGCCCGATATGGGCACGAAGCGGCGGGAGTCATAGAGGAAAAGACGATGAGTGGCAAAGCCTGGTGGGACAAGCAAGCCTTCGCTGCGCGCCTGCCCTATTTGCGTGGCCGCATGGCGGTGGTCGAGGCGGTGCGCGCCTTCTTCCGCGAGCGCGGTTTCTTCGAGGTCGAGACGCCGGCCCTGCAGGTCAGCCCGGGCATGGAGCCCCATATCATGGCGCTGGAAACCCGGCTGGACGAGCCCTTCGGCCAGGACTCGCGGCGCATGTACCTGCATACCTCGCCGGAATTCGCCATGAAGAAGCTGCTGGCGGCGGGGGCGGGCGACATCTTCCAGATCGCGCGGGTCTGGCGCAACGGCGAGCGTTCGCCCACCCACCAGCCGGAATTCACCATGCTGGAATGGTATCGCACCGGCGCGTCCTACCGCGACCTGATGGAGGATTGCGAGGGGCTAATCCGCGCCTGCGCCCGCGCCGCCGGGGCGACGGTCTTCCGTCGGAACGGAATGGAATGCGATCCCTTCCGGCCCTTCCGCCGCCTGACCGTGCCGCAGGCCTTCCTCGACTATGCGGGGATCGACCTGCTGGCGACGGCGCCGGATCCCTGGGCGCCCGATGCCGATGCCTTGCGGACTGAGGCGGCGCGGATCGGCGTGCGCGTGGGCGAGGGAGACAGCTGGGAAGACTGCTTCTTCCACATCATGCTCGACCGCATCGAGCCGCATCTGGGCGAAGGCGTGCCGACCATCCTGTGCGACTATCCCGTCTCGATGGCGGCCCTGTCCAGGCCCAGCAGCGGGGATCCGCGCGTGGCCGAGCGGTTCGAGTTGTATGCCTGCGGCGTCGAACTGGCCAATGCCTTCTCGGAATTGACCGATCCGGCCGAACAGCGCCGCCGCTTCGAGGCCGACATGGACCTGAAGGAACGCCTCTACGGCCTGCGCTATCCCATTGACGAGGATTTCCTCGCCGCCTTGGAGGTCATGCCCGACTCTGCGGGTATCGCCTTGGGGCTCGATCGTCTCGCCATGCTCTGCACGGGGGCGAAGACCATCGAGGACGTATTGTGGATCGGCCTCTAATTCATGCTCCGGGCGCCAGTCCGGGGGAAATCTCGAAGACGCTCAAAGCGTCCTGCATGCTGGTGGCCCGGCGCAGGGATTGCTGGCCGCGGGTCACCACATAGGCGGCGCGCTGGCCGTTCTTGCCCCCGGGCTTCTTGGTGATGGTGAAGAGGGGAGGGGAGCAAGTCTGTCGGAAGATCGAGAAGGTCGCCTGACCGGCGCCCTGGTCGATGGCGTAATCCCGCCATTCCCCTGATTCCACCTTCCTGCTGTAGAGGCCCAGCAGAAGGTGAAGTTCACTACGATTGAAGTGGACGAAACTGGATCTGCGATCCTGGCGATAATCAAGGAATCGTACGACTTTCGGCATGCACCCGCCTTGGGCCGTGAGGCTCCGTTGTTTCGGAAGGCGGATATTTTTGACCGAAAGTCCGTTCGCGTCCAGTGCTTTGGCGGGGAATTCAGCGGACAGAAATGGGTACGACTTGCGTGCCGACTAGATTGTCCTCGTTGCCGCGTAAGGGTTGGTCGAAGCAATCGACCATGCCCACGCTGCGGTAGCACCATACCTGGACCGGCAGCGTCAGCGGCTCTTCCTGGTGTTCCTTGCAATAGGGGCCGCCCTGTTCGGCCCGCGCCAGCGAGCAATCCTTGCCCGATCCGGCCGAGGCCACATGGTCGATCAGTGGCTTCTCGGCGGTGCAGGCGGCCAAGGCGAGGACGGCGAGAATGGGGGTGGCGAGATGAAGGTAGCGTTTGTTCATTTGCGGCAATGTCACAAAAATCCCGTCACGCGCATGGGCATGTTGCCCCTCGGCGGTCCATGAGGAATCATGCGGCGGAATGTTTAACCAATCGTTGAGAAGGAGCAAGAGCCATGGCGATGGAAAGCCCGGTCTGCGATTTCGGCCGCAAAGCTCCGGATTTCCGCCTGAAGGGCATCGACGGCAGGACCTGGAGCCTGGAAGAGGTCCGGGGACCGCGCGGCACGCTGGTCATGTTCATCTGCAACCATTGCCCCTATGTGCGGGCGGTGATCGACCGCCTGGTCCGCGACGTGACGGAATTGCGGGACCTGGGCGTCCATGCCGTGGCCATCATGCCCAACGATACCGAAAGCTATCCCGAGGATTCCTTCGACCGCATGAAGGACTTCGCCGCCGCTCATGGCTTCGGCTTTCCTTATCTGATCGACGAGACGCAGGAGGTGGCCCGTGCCTATGGCGCCGTCTGCACGCCCGATTTCTTCGGCTATGATGCCGGTCTCGGCCTGCAATATCGCGGGCGGCTGGATTCCTCGCGCAAGGAGGCCGGTCCGCCCGATGCCCGGCGCGAGTTGTTCGAGGCCATGAAACGGGTCGCGGAAACCGGCTACGGGCCTGAGGAACAGGTGCCCAGCATGGGCTGCTCGATCAAGTGGCGCGATAAGGGTTAAGAAGCGCTTTCCGTCCGTTCGGCGGGATTTGCGTTAAGGCGCGTGACGCACTATGGTACGCGCTCATTACGTCAAGTGGAGATGGCTTCGTGGCTGAACGTGATAATCCCGCTGGTGACCTGCTGCTTCAGGAGGTCGAGGAGGACCTGCGGCGGGAGCAATACCAGCGTCTTTGGAAGCAATATGGCGGCTATATCATCGCCGCCGTCTCGCTGGTCGTGCTGATCGTGGCCGGCTATCAGGGCTGGCGCGGATACGAGGCCCGGCAGAGCCAGGCCGATGCGGCGCGCTATGCCGCCGCCGCCGCCCTGATCCAGCAGGACCGCCCCTTGGAAGCCGCCGCCGCCATGCAGGAACTGGCCGATGACGCCGGTTCGGGCTACGGCGTGCTGGCGCGGCTGCGCGCCGCCGCCCTGCTGGCCCGTTCGGGGGAAACCGAGCAGGCGGCCCAGGCCTACGAGGCCGTGGCACTGAACACCAGCGCGGCCCCGCCCTATCGCGACCTGGCGACGATCATGGCCGCGTCCCTGCGGCTGGAAACGGCCGAGCCCGGCCAGTTGGAGCCGTCGCTGCGCCCGCTGGCGGACGGCACCGGCCCCTGGCGTCATTCCGCCACCGAATTGCTGGCCCTGCTGGCTTTGCGCCAGGGCAATCAAGCCCAGGCCGCGGAGCTGTATGGCCGTCTCGCCGCCGATGTGGCGACGCCCCAGGCCCTGCGCGCCCGCGCGGGCGAAATGGCAGCCGTTCTGGGTGCCAACGGTTAAGGAGCTACCCCCGTGCGCCGTCTGCCCTTCGTAATCCTTGCCTGCGCCGCTTTGTCAGCCTGCGGCGGAACCTGGTTCGGCGAGCCCGATGCCCCGCCGCTGCCGGGCGAGCGTATCGCCATCCTCGGTCATGACCAGGGGCTGGAGCCCGACCTGTCGGCACAGCTGACGCCCGTCACCCTGCCGCCTCCGGTCGTGAACGCGGCTTGGCCCCAGGCCGGTGGTTCGGCCAACCATGCCATGCATCATCTGGCCCTGGCCGAGACGCCGCAGCGGGTATGGTCGGCCAGCATGGGCAGCGGATCGACGGGGCGCGTGCGCCTGCTGGGCCAGCCGGTGGTCGCCGATGGCCGCGCCTATGCCATCGACGTGGACAACACGGTCACGGCGGTGGATGCCGGCAATGGCCGTTCCCTGTGGCGCGTCAACCTGCGTCCGCAGGGCGAATCGGGGCAGACCATGGGTGGCGGCGTGGCCGTGGACGGCGGGCGCGTCTTCGCCACCACCGGCTTTGGCGAGGTGGTGGCCCTGGATGCCGCGACGGGCGAGGAGGCGTGGCGCGTTTCCGTGGGGGCGCCGCTGCGTGCCGCGCCGACGGTCGCCGGTGGCCGCGTCTTCGTCATCACCATCGACAACCGCACCCATGCCCTGTCCTCCGATGACGGCCGCACCCTGTGGACCCATAGCGGTTTCACCGAGGTCGCCTCGGTGCTGGGGGCCGCCTCCGCCGCCGTGGATGGCAATGTGGTGGTCGTGCCGTATTCCTCGGGCGAGCTTTACGCCCTGCGGGTCGAGAACGGCGCGGTCCTGTGGGCCGAATCCCTGTCGACCATCCGCCGTACCGAGGCGGTGACCAGCCTGACCGACATCCGTGCCCGTCCCATCATCGACCGGGGGCGTCTCTATGCCGTCGGCAATGCGGACATGATGGCGGCGGTGGACATGCGCAGCGGCCGCCGCATCTGGGAACGCCAGATCGGCAGCATCCAGAGCCCCTGGATCGCCGGTGACTACCTTTTCCTCGTCTCCAACGCCCTCGAACTGGTGGCGCTGGAAGCCGCTACCGGCCGCATTGCCTGGGTCACCCCCTTGCAACAATGGGAAAACGAGCGGAACCGCACCGGCCGCCTGATCTGGGCCGGGCCGGTTCTGGCCGGAGACAAGCTGATCGTCACTTCTTCCCATGGTTGGGCGGTATCCGTCTCGCCCACTACCGGCGAGGTATTGGGTCGCGAACGTCTGCCCGGCGGTGTCACCATCTCCCCTATCGTGGCGGGCGAGACCCTGTATTTCCTGACCGAGGATGCCAATCTGGTCGCCTATCGCTAGGTTGATCCGGCTTTAAAAACATGACCTTTACCGTTGCGATCATCGGCCGGCCCAATGTCGGCAAATCGACCCTGTTCAACCGGCTGATCGGCAAGAAGCTGGCCATCGTCCATGACATGCCCGGCGTCACCCGCGACCGGCGCGAGGGCGAGGCCAGCCTGGGCGGTATGCCCTTCCGCGTCATCGATACGGCAGGTCTGGAAGAAGCCTTCGACGAAAGCGTCGAAAGCCGCATGCGCCAGCAGACCGAGAAGGCGCTGGAAGAAGCCGACGTAGCCCTGATGCTGATCGATTCGCGGGCCGGTGTCACACCGCTGGACGCGCATTTCGCCAATTTCCTGCGCAAGCGTAAGACGCCGGTGATTCTCGTCGCCAATAAATGCGAGGGCAAGGCCGGCGCGCCCGGACTTTACGAGGCCTATGGCCTGGGCCTGGGCGAGCCGGTGGCGATCTCGGCGGAACATGGCGAAGGCCTGGGCGAATTGTTCGACGCCCTGCTGCCTTTCGCCCCCAAGGAGGAAGAGGAGCCCTTCCCCGAGGAGGAAGCCGACGAAGGCGAGGGGGAAGAGGGCGAGCAGGAGCAGGACGACCCCACCAAGCCCCTGCGCATGGCCATCGTCGGGCGGCCGAATGTCGGCAAGTCCACGCTGGTCAACAAGCTGCTGGGCGAGGACCGCATGCTGACCGGCCCGGAAGCCGGGCTGACGCGCGATTCCATCGCCGTGCGCTGGCTGCATGAAGGCCGCCCGGTGACGCTGGTCGATACCGCCGGTCTGCGCCGCCGCGCCAACATCTCCGACCAGGTGGAAAAGCTGGCGGTGGCCGAGACCATCCACGCCATCCGCCATGCCCAGGTCGTGGTGCTGGTGCTGGATGTGGCGGCGATCCTGGACAAGCAGGACCTGACCATTGCCCGCTTGGCGATCGAGGAAGGCCGCGCGCTGGTCATCGCCGTCAACAAATGGGACATGGTGGAGGACCGCGCCCAGGCGCTGAAGCGCCTGCAGGACCGTCTCGAAAGCTCGATGCCCCAGGTGCGCGGCATTCCCACCGTGACCATCTCGGCCCTGGCCGGAAAGGGGCTCGACAAGCTGATGGCGGCGGTGACCCGCACCTATCAGACCTGGAACAAGCGCATCTCCACCTCTCAGCTCAATCGCTGGCTGGAAGAGATGGTGGCCCATCACCCGCCGCCGGTGGGCACCACGGGGCGGCGCATCAAGCTGCGCTTCATGACCCAGGCCAAGGCGCGTCCGCCGACCTTCGTGATCATGAGCACCAGCCGCACCGAGGAACTGCCCGAGGCCTATCTGCGCTATCTGGTCAACAGCCTGCGGGAAACCTTCGACCTGCCTGGCGTGCCGATCCGCATCTTCCTCAGGAAACGCCGCAACCCCTATGCCGAAAGTGAATAGGGCTGCCTATTCTTGCGGCGTCCTCTCACAATAGTGTAGATTGCCCTGCCCGATAGCGGATTGGGCGGAGAGATGGGATAGATGACGCTAGAGCGAAGCATCAGCAGCGCCCAATCGGGCGACGTTGCCGTCCAAAGCGAGGCGGGGGCGGGACCGGCACCGTTCCAATTGAGTGGCAGCAGCTATAATTTGTTGACCCTGCGGGTGATCACGCCCGAGGCCGGTGATTTCTTCATGCTGCTGGGCAAGACGGTGTCCCAGTCGCCGGAATTCTACCGGAACGCGCCGGTGGTGCTCGATCTTGCGCCGATCGTCGATCGTGTTCCGTTCAACATGGCCGAATTCGTCCGGCGCCTGCGTCAGCATCAGCTTCATCCGGTGGGCGTGGTCAACGGTAACGATGCCTGGAATAAGGTAGCCTCCAATGCCGGGCTGGGCCTGTTCCTGTCCGGCCGTCCGGCGCGGCTGGAAGCGCGCGAGCCCGTCCGATCGCCGAACGGCGAACGGGCAGGGCTGCTTCTGCCGGCCATCCCGTCGGCCTCCGCGACCCGCTATGTGACCGATCCGGTGCGGTCGGGGCAGCAGGTCTATGCCAAGGGCGGCGACCTGGTGGTTCTGGCTCCGGTCAGCCATGGCGCCGAACTGATCGCCGATGGCAACATCCATGTTTGGGGGACGTTGCGCGGCCGTGCCCTGGCCGGGGCGTCGGGCGATGTCAAAGCGCGGATCCTATGTCGCAATCTTGACCCTGAACTTGTGTCCATCGCCGGGATATATGCAGTGCGTGATGCTATCGGCGAAGATAGCCTGCACAAGCCCGCCCAGGTCATGCTGGACGGAGAGACCATTCTCATCGAGCCGATTCCGTAATCGCTCGGACCGTAGAACGCCGCAGATATTGATGGAGCACTTCCTTGGCTAAAATCGTCGTCGTGACATCGGGCAAGGGCGGAGTGGGTAAAACCACCACGTCCGCAGCCTTCTCGGCTGGCCTTGCGCTGCGTGGGCACAAGACGGTTGTCATCGATTTTGATGTCGGCCTGCGCAACCTCGACCTGATCATGGGGTGCGAGCGCCGTGTCGTCTATGACTTCATCAATGTCATCAACGGCGACGCGCGCCTGAACCAGGCCTTGGTCAAGGACAAGCGCATCGAGAACCTGTTCGTGCTGCCCACCTCGCAGACCCGCGACAAGGATGCGCTGACCCTGGAAGGCGTGGAAAAGGTCATCGAGGAGTTGTCCGAGGAATTCGACTACATCATCTGCGATAGCCCGGCCGGTATCGAACGCGGCGCGCATCTGGCGATGTATTTCGCCGACGAGGCGCTGGTGGTGACGAATCCCGAGGTCTCCTCGGTACGCGATTCGGACCGCATGATCGGCGTGCTGTCGAGCAAGTCGCGCCGCGCCGAGCAGGGGCTGGAGCCCATCAAGCAGAATCTGCTGATCACCCGCTATGCCCCGGAACGGGTCGAGAAGGGCGAGATGCTGAAGCTCGAGGACGTGCTGGAAATCCTGTCCGTGCCGCTGCTGGGCGTCATCCCGGAATGCGAGTCGGTCCTTCAGGCTTCGAATGTGGGGCAGCCGGTGGTGATGGACGACAAGTCCATCGCCGGTCAGGCCTATTCCGACGCCGTCGCCCGCTTCCTGGGCGAAGAGCGTGAACACCGCTTCCTCAAGGCAGAAAAGCGGAGCTTCTTCTCTCGACTCTTGCGGAGGAGCGCATGAATATCCGGAACTTGTTCCGGTCCGCGAAGCCGAAGACGGCGGAAAAGGCGCGCGACCGGCTGAAGATCTTACTCGCCCATGAACGTTCGGGCCGTAACGAGGCTATCGAGTTCCTGCCGCAGCTGCAGCGCGAGATCATCGAGGTCATCCGCAAATACGTCGCGATAGACGACGAGCGTGTGGCCGTGCGTGTGGAGCGGGAGGAGGATATCTCGCTGCTGGAAGTCAATATAGAGCTGCCCGGCCCGCCGGGCCGCTAAGGCTTTTCCACGAAGCGGAGCAGGGGCCGTTCCGCCTCGCTTACCCGGCCAGTTTCCATGAAAAAGCCCCCGTGCCTTGCGGCACGGGGGCTTTCTGGTGTTCCGCTCTTTGTCAGGCGGCCCGGATATGGGCGATGAAGCGGTTGACTTCGCTCAGCAGCAATTCCGATTGCTTG
>NZ_SBHN01000043.1 GCF_006980715.1 Telmatospirillum sp. J64-1 | reverse complement strand
GACTCAAAATCGCTTCCAACCCCGTCCCATTTCTGCAACGGTCCCTGAAATGCTGAGAAACCCTGGGCTTTCTGCCTGGGGTTTTTGTTTTTTCTAACCGTCCCACTTCTGCAACCGATTTTGTGACGCCGGATTTTGTGCCCGTCACAGCGGGGGAATAGCGTCCTAAGCGGGGGTTTAGGTTGCGCCTCCAGTCCGATGACCAGCCCCCAGGACACACGGCTGGGTCACAGATGTGACCGAACCCGCCGATTAGGTTGCACCTACACCGGGACCTCCCGCGAGCAGACCAGTACAGGTTTCAGACACAGGAGGAGAGATCATGGGTAAGTACGAGAATCCCCTGATGGACACTCAAATCTGCCTTGAAGAGGAGATGATGATTGCTGGCCGTGAGGCCTTCTACCGGCTGATTGATGAGGCGAAGGCCAGGGGCGAGGAGAGCAGCACCGGCTACGGTCAATGGCTGCTGAAGTGTCTGGTCCTCCCCATGAGCCAAGCCATCGAGTCCTTCGTCGGGCGAGCCAGCACAGGGAAGGCCGGTAAGCACCACTCCTCGGTCAAGTACATGAAGCTGCTTGACCCCGAGGTCATCTCCTACCTGACCCTCAAGACCGTGCTGGACAGCATCACGAAGCAGGAGACCCGGCAGCGGGCGGCAATCCGTATCGCCACCGCCATTGAGGATGAGGTGTGGTTCCAGAAGTTCCGGGCCAAGGAGAACGAGAAGTTCAAAATCACCGAGAAGAAGATCGCTGGGTCGAGCCGAGAGCGGTCCAAGGTCATCATGCGCCTGATGGCGAACCGGGCGGGGATCGCCCACGACAACTGGCCGCAGAAAGACAAACTGCACCTGGGTCAGAAGCTCTTGGACATTTTGCGGTCCAGCACCGGGCTGATCGACTATACCCGCCACACCATCGGGCCACGGAACACGGTGTATTACGTCGTGGCATCGGAACAGACGATGGCTCAGATCGCCAACGTCAACGAGCGTATGGAAATCCTGACGCCCCACCTGTGGCCGACCGTCGTACCGCCCAAGCGCTGGACCACCCCCTTCAACGGCGGCTATTGGTCTGGGCTAGTGCGGCGGCTGCCGTTGGTGAAGACCGGCAACAGCAACTATCTGGAAGAACTGCAACACCTTCCGATGGACGAGGTGTACCGGGCCATCAACACCATGCAGGAGACGCCCTGGCGCATCAACCGACGTCTCCTCGCCGTGCTGCGGGAGGCTTGGGATCGCGGTCTCCAGATCGGTAAGCTGCCCCCACAAGAGGCCATTCCGGAACCGGCCAAGCCTCTATGCCTCCTCCGTGAGGGTGCGCTCCTGACGCAGTGGCGGAAGGAGAAGAACACTCAAGCGGTCGAGGCCTGGATGCAGCGCCATGGGACGGAATTCAAGGCATGGAAGAAGGAGGCTGCGTTGGTCCACCAGATCAACACCAAGCTCAAATCCAAACGTATCCAGGTCCGTAAGACCATCGAAATGGCCGAGAAGTTCGCCGTGTATGAGCGCATCTACTTTCCGCACCAGATGGACTTCCGAGGCCGGGCCTATGCCGTGCCGATGTTCCTCAACCCGCAGGGTCCCGATTACGCCAAGGCCCTGCTGACCTTTGCGGACGGTAAACCGATCAAGGACGCTGCGGCGGCAGGTTGGCTCGCAATCCACGGGGCCAATCTCTTCGGCTTCGACAAGGCCTGCTTGGAGGACCGCATCGGGTGGGTGGACGAGAACGAGGACGCCATCCTCACCTCCGCGCTGGACCCGCTTGGGGTTGGGCTGGACTTCTGGACGAAGGCAGATAAACCTTGGCAATTCCTGGCCTTCTGTATGGAATGGCAAGCATTCCAGGAACATGGGTGGGGGTATGTTTCCTCGCTTCCCATTGCCCTTGATGGGTCCTGTAATGGTCTCCAACACTACAGCGCCGCTCTTCGGGACCCGGTAGGAGGCGCAGCGGTAAACCTCCTCCCCTCCGAACTGCCCCAGGACATCTATGCCAGGGTCGCAGAGGTAGTCGTGGACGAATTGCGCCTAAATCATCCCAGAACTGGGACGGAATCGGATATGGCACAGAAATGGCTGGCTTTTGGCGTTGACCGGAAAATAACCAAGCGCTCGGTGATGACCCTTCCCTACGGCTCAACGCAGTTCTCCTGCCGGGAGTTCATTGAAGAGGCCATTCGGGAGAAGCTGGATGATAAGGCCCGCATCGCCTCGGTGGAACGAGGCATCCCCTACAAAGAGGCCTGGAATGAAGCTAATCCGTTCCGCACCGTCCGCTGGATCGAGGACCATCCCCAGGAGGCCGATGGTATTTTCGAGGCCAGCCTGTTCCTTCAACCCATCGTGTGGGAGGCCATTGGGAAAGTCGTCAAGGCCGCTCGGATCGGAATGGACTGGCTCAAGGAATGTGCCCGTCTAGCCGCGACCGAAGGATTGCCCATCAACTGGATCACGCCGGACGGCTTCCTGGTCCAGCAGGCCTATAAGGAGACCAAAGCGACCCGAGTAAAGACCATCCTGGATGGGGAAGTGGTGTACCTGACCCTTCAGGAAGAATTACCCACTATCGACAAACGCCGTCAGGCACAGGGCATTGCTCCTAACTGGGTCCACTCGATGGATGCCACGGCGCTGCGGATGTACGTCAACCTTGCCAGGGACAACGGCATCCGTCATTTCGCCCTTGTCCATGACAGCTACGGCACGGTGGCCGCTGACGTAGAACTGATGGGGGCCTGCCTCCGCAAGGCCTTCGTGCAGCTCTACACCGAGAGTGATCCCCTAGCCGAATTCCGAGTGGACGTGGCGTCGATGCTCGGGGATGACCTCCTTGAGCAGCTCCCGCAGCTCCCTGACAAAGGCGACCTCGATGTCACCTTAGTGGAGGAGTCTGCCTTCTTCTTCGCCTAATCGTCCCACTAGTGGGATTGTATCGTGGGTGGGATGTGTCTCGTCCACGAGACATATCCGCCCGCCCATTAGGTTGCACCTACACCGTGAAGAACCGCTGACCGCTCTTGAGTGGCGGCGAAGTCAAGGAAAGACGACATGACCAAGACCAACCTGTCCACCTTCACCTTCAACACCTCCTCCATCCGCGTGGTCACCATCGACGGCGAGCCGTGGTTCGTGGCGAAGGATGTGTGTATCGTCCTGGGCCTGAAAGGCTACCCGTCCTTCCACACCGCTAAGCTGGACCGTAGCGAAGTGCAGAACATTCCGGTGTCTAAGGCTAAGAACCTTAGACTGGCCGACCTCTTCGGTCCCAAGGTTCCCGTGGTCGCCCTCATCTCCGAGAGCGGCCTCTACAAGCTGGTCATGCGGAGCGACAAGCCCCAGGCCAAGCCGTTCCAGGACTGGGTGACCAAGGTCGTCCTCCCGGCCATCCGCAAGGACGGCGGTTACATCCTGGGCGAGGAGAAGGTGGTCACCGGCGAGATGGACGAGGACGCCTTGGTCCTCCGCGCCTTCGAGGTGCTGAAGCGGAAGGTGGACCGACTGACCACCGAGCGCGATACCTTGGCGGCGATCATCGAGACCGAGTTGAACCTCGTCACCATCGACGAGTTCCGCGCCCTCCTTCACCAGTATTGGGACCCGTCCTACCGTGCTCGGGTCGCGTCCAAAGCCAGCCGTCTCGCCAAGGAGCGAGGCCTGAAGCTGGAGAAGCAGGAGCGGGACAAGGTGATCGAGAGCGGCAAGACCATCAAGGTCTACGTCAACGTCTATCCCCGCGCTCTGCTGGAGGAGGTCGTTGCCTCGCTCGCCTAATTAGGTTGCACCTACACTCTGACCAATCCCGGAGATCGACATGAAGCTCACGATCCGCATGAACGCTGCGGAGGACGTGGTCGTCATCGACGGTCACACCTTCGACCGCACCGGGCTGGACCGTAACCAGCGCTATGCGATGGCTGCTCTGGTGCGGGACGCCCTGTTCCCCCGCCAACCTGAACGCAAGCGCAAGCCGAGGAAGTCCCATGCGAAGCGTCGTCGCTGACAGCCTCAACAACATCCCGAGCTACCACGTCGCCAACGCTACCTTCGCCCTGATCGACCGGCTCCAGTCGGACCAGCGGCCCGGCCTCCACATCGCCACTGCCGCTGCGCTGTTTCTACTGATCTGCGAACGCTATGGCGTTTCGGCTCAGGACGCCTTCACCGTCACCAAGAACCTGATGAACGATGCGGACAACCGCTTGGTGCCGCAGTTTGCAGCCATCCGCCAATACCTCGCCAACGAGCTGGCCTGATTAGGTTGCACCTACACTCCTGATCAACCCCCGAGGACTGTCATGCAAAGCACACTCTCGACCGCCATCGCCCTTTGGCGAGCCGGTAAGCCGATCCCGCTGACCATCTTCGCGGCTCTGGCCGAGCAGGGCTATGACGTGCCTGCCCTCGAACGCTTTTATCGCCGCCAGACCGTCCCACAAAAGGAACCGTCCCATGTATGACAACGACATGATTTTCTCGACCGAAGGCACCGGCACCCTGCACGAATTGGCCGTCGAGACCGTCCAGCACATCACCGTCGCCGCCCTGCTGGGGCTGGATGTGGAGGTGAAGGTGAGCGACCCGGCTGCCTTGAAGCTGGTCCAGGACCTGATCGACTCGGCAGTCGAGCATGACGTCATTGAAGGGGATCAAGTCACCGTCACTCTGATGGAGGTCTAAGTCATGGCCGACAAGAAGCAGAAGCGGCCTGTTCACAAGGTTCGGGGCATCGCCGGGTTCCCCTGGCTGAACCGCCCGGACACCAAGTTCAAGGCCGAGGGTATCTACAAGACCAATCTCACCGTCCCTGGCGACGATGCCCAGGCCACTATCGAGGTCATCGAGGCCGCGATGAAGGAAGCCGAGGCCGAAGCCAAGGAGAAGGCCAAGGCCAAGCGAAAGACGGCCAAGCCCGCAGACATGCCCTTCGACCCGGAAGTGGACGACGAAGGCAACGAGACCGGAGCGGTCGTCTTTAAGTTCAAGTCCACTGCCTCGGGCGTGTCCAAGAAGACCGGCAAGCCCTGGACGCGGACCATCCCGATCTTCGACGCCAAGGGCAAGCCGTCCAAGGCGAACATCTATGGAGGCTCGGAACTGGTGATCGCCTTCACCGCCGAGCCGTGGGTCAACGCCAAGCTGGAATATGGCGTGAAGCTCCAGCTTGAGGCCGTGCAGATCATCAACTTGGTAACCGGCGGTGGTAGCCGCTCGGCCAGCGCCTACGGCTTCGGTGAGGAAGACGGTTACAGCGCCGACGATGAAGAAGAACTGGGTCAGGCCGATGACGGCGACGAGGACGAAACCTCGGAAGCCGAAGACGGCGACGACGACTTCTGATCCGGGCTTGAAAAATGGGTACCGCAGCGGTCTAGAAGAGGAGATCGCTGCGGAGTTGGAGGCCAGAGGGGTCCCCGTCCGCTACGAGGTCCCCGATACCGTCATCCCATATACCAAGCCCGCCCGAATGTCCCGCTACACCCCCGATTTCGTCCTGCCCAATGGGATCATCATTGAGACCAAGGGCAGGTTCGTCACCGCAGACCGACAGAAGCACCTGCTGATTAAACAACAGCATCCTGATCTGGATATCCGCTTCGTCTTCTCCAACTCGCGTCAGCGTATCAGCAAGCAGTCGAAGACCACCTACGCCGATTGGTGCCTCAAGCACGGCTTCCTGTTCGCTGACCGCACCATCCCCGAAGAATGGATCAATGAGCCGCCGCGTCGATAAGCTGGTGGTTCACTGCTCGGCCACTCCGGAAGGTCGCGACGTTTCCGCAAAGGACATTGACCGCTGGCACCGGGGACAAGGCTTCCGCAAGATTGGCTACCACTATGTCATCCGCCTGGACGGCACCATCGAGAAAGGCCGAGACGAGGCCGAAGTGGGTGCCCATGTCCAAGGCCACAACGCCAATTCCATCGGCATCTGCCTGATTGGCGGGGTTTCCGCGGATGACCCGAAGATCGCCAAGGACACCTACACGCCTGAGCAGTGGACCAGCCTGGAAACACTCCTGCGTGACCTGCTGACCCGCTACCCCCACGCTGAAATCCTGGGGCACCGGGACTTCCCTGGTGTCGCCAAGGCCTGCCCGTGCTTCGACGTGAAGTCTTGGTGGGCCTCCCGGCAACAGGCGTCCAAGCCTGTCTGTCCGACCTGCAACCGCCTACTGGATTAGGTTGCACCTACACTCCTAACAGCCTCCGTCTCCTCTCAGTACCTCGCCCCCGGCCCATAAGGCTGGGGGCTTTTTCGTTTCTGCGTCCTTACGCATCCGACGACTGGAAAGGAAACAGCCATGTATCTGACGCTTGCCCAGCGTTCCGCCCTCACCCCCCTCGCCTATCAGATTTTCCATCACATGAATCGCCTGGGACATATCTCGGCGCTGGACGCCCTGCGGGCCTTCGGCATCACCTCCGCATCCTTGTCCCGCCGCATCTGCGACCTGGAGGAGGTCGGCGTGAAGATTGAACGGGAGCGTGCCCTGGATTCCCTGACCGGGCGCAAGTACACCCGCTACAAGCTGGCCCGTAGTCAAGCCGCTGCGTGAGGTAGAGCCTCATGAGTCCCGGCGGCGAGGCCTCAGAGTTCGTCGCCAAGGAGCCGTGCCCGGTATGCGGGTCCAGGGATAACCTGGCCCGCTACTCGGATGGTCACGGCTATTGCTTCGGCTGCGGTCACTACGACCCAGGCGACGACTCGGTCCCATCCCAATCCCGCCTCCAGAGCAAGCGCATGTCCGACCTTCTTCAAGGTGAGGTCCGCGCCCTCAACAAGCGCGGTATCAATGAGGCGACCTGTCGCAAGTTCGGCTACCGGGTCGCCACCTTCAATGGTCAGACCGTCCAGGTAGCCGATTACTGGGACCCCGAAGGCAAGGCTGTGGTGGCTCAGAAGGTCCGCTTCGCCAACAAAGACTTCCGGGTCCTGGGCGACATCAAGCAGGCGGGCCTGTTCGGCCAGCACCTGTGGCGCGACAGGGGTAAGATGATTGTCGTCACCGAGGGCGAGATCGACGCCCTGACGGTGAGTCAGCTCCAGGACAACAAGTGGCCTGTGGTCTCCATCCCCAATGGAGCGCAGGGGGCCAAGAAGACCCTTTCCAAACACCTCGACTGGCTGCTTGGCTTCGACACCATCGTCCTCTTCTTCGACAACGACGAGCCGGGCCGCAAGGCGGTCGAGGAGTGCGCCTCCCTGTTCCCGCCGGGGCGCTGCAAGGTCGCCCGCATGGCGTCCTTCAAGGACCCCAACGAGGCCCTTCAGGCCAACAAGGGTGGCGAGGTGATCGACGCCATCTGGGGGGCCAAGGCCTATCGTCCGGACGGTATCGTCAGCGGCTCCGACCTGTGGGACAGCCTGATCAATGACGACGAGCTGGTCGAGACCGTGCCCTACCCGTGGGACGGCCTCAACGAGATCACCCGAGGTCTCCGCAAGAGAGAGCTGGTCACGGTCACCGCAGGTTCAGGCATCGGCAAGTCGGCTATCGTCCGCGAGATTGGGCACCACCTGATCCGCGACGGCGAGACGCTGGGGATGCTGATGCTGGAGGAATCCACCAAGCGCACCGCCAAGGGCCTGATGGGGATTGCCCTTAACAAACCCATCCACCTCGACCTCACGCCCTGGTCTGAGTTGTCGGACGAGGAGCGGGAGGCCCGCCGCGCCGCCTATGAAGCCACGGTCGGTTCCGGCCGGTTGTTCCTTTATGACCACTTCGGCTCCACCGAAATCGAGAACCTGCTGAATCGGGTCCGCTACCTAGTCAAGGGCTGCGGCTGCGGATGGATCATCCTGGACCACCTGTCCATCGTGGTCTCGGGCCTGGACGACGGCGATGAGCGCAAGGCTATCGACGTTGCCATGACAAAGCTGCGGACCCTGATCCAGGAAACCGGCTGCGGCATGATCATGGTCAGCCACCTCAAGCGTCCCGAAGGTCGAGGCCATGAGGAAGGGGCCAAGACCAGCCTCGCCCAGCTTCGCGGCTCTCACGCTATCGCACAGCTCTCGGACATCGTCCTGGGAGCCGAGCGCGATCAGCAGGGGGAGAACCCGAACATCACCCTGATCCGCGTCCTCAAGAACCGCTTTACCGGCCAGACCGGCCCGGCCTGCTATCTCAAGTACGACCCGGAGACCGGGCGTCTCTCTGAAACCCATCCGGCCCTGGACGAGAGGGAGCAGGACGACGGCGAGGACGAATTCTGACCTAACCGTCCCACCTCCGCAAATGTCTCGTCTACGAGACAAATGCCCAGCCACTCTAAGGGAGGGCGATGCCACGCTACATTTTTGACTGCGAGACCAACGGCCTGCTTGATGCGGTGTCGGTGGTCCACTCCCTGGTTCTCAAGGACATTGACACCGGGGAGCGTATGAGCTGCTGCGATCAGCCTAACGTGAGGCCGACCGGCAACAGCACCATCCACTGCGGTGTTCAGCCGACCAACGGCTACCACCCCATCGAGGAGGGCCTCCGCGCCCTGATGGGGGCCGACCTCATCGCCGGTCACAACATCATCAAGTACGACATCCCGGCGCTCCAGAAGGTCTACCCCTGGTTCAAGCCCAAGGGCGTCATCCGCGACACCCTGGTCATGGCCCGTCTGATCTACCCCAAGGACGATCTGCGGGAGCGGGACTTCAAGCTCCAGAAGAAGGGGACGCTGCCCGGTAACATGATCGGGCGCTACACCCTGGAAGCCTGGGGCCGTCGCCTGGGGAATTACAAGGGGGATTTCAAAGGGCCATGGGATCGGTGGTCCGAAACCATGCAGTCCTATTGCGAGCAGGACGTTGAGGTAACCCTTACCCTCTGGAACCGTCTGGTCGCCAAGAATTGGCCCGAGGACTCAATCGAGCTGGAGCATCAGGTCCAGCACATCCTCTGGCGACAGGAACAGCACGGCTTCCTGTTCGACCAGGAGAGGGCCAGCAAGCTGTTCGCCAAGCTGGTCCAGCGGAAGACCGAATTGGACACCGAACTGAAGCAGGCCTTCGGTTCCTGGTGGCGTGTCCTAGGCGAGATCACCCCGCTCAAGTCCATCCGCTACAAAGACCCGAAGAAGCCCGACCTCACCGAGGGGGCGACCTACACCAAGATCGAGCGTGTCCACTTCAACCCCGCCAGTCGGGATCACATCGCACAGCGGCTCCGCGCCGTTCGCGGTTGGGAGCCGACCGAGAAGACCCCGGACGGGAAGGACAAGGTGGACGAAACCATCCTGTCCAGCCTGCCCTGGCCCGAGGCCAAGCTGCTCACCGAGTACCTCACAGTGGACAAGCGGCTCGGGCAGCTCTCCACCGGCAACGAGGCGTGGCTTCGCCATGTCCGTGCCGATGGTCGCATCCATGGCGAGGTCATCACCAACGGCGCTCTGACCGGGCGCATGACCCACTCAAAGCCCAACATGGCCCAGGTGCCGTCCAGCGGCTCACCCTACGGCCACGATTGCCGCGAGCTGTTCACGGTGCCCAAGGGCAAGCGGCTGGTGGGCTGTGACGCCGACGCCCTGGAGCTGCGCTGCTTGGCTGGGTACATGGCGAAGTACGACCAGGGCGAATACGTCAAAGTCGTCCTGGAAGGCGACAAGTCCAAGGGGACCGACATCCACTCGGTCAACTGCCGTGCCCTCGGGATGGACCCGAAGCAGAAGTATCCGGTCGCTGGGAAAGATGTGTCAGGCCGCGACATCGCCAAGGTCTGGTTCTACGCCTTCATCTATGGGGCAGGTGACGAGAAGCTCGGGCTGATCCTGGGCCACCCGCAAGGGAAGGAGGCCATCGAGGCCGGACAGCGGTCCCGCGCTAGATTCCTCAAGAACCTCCCGGCTCTCGGGAAGGTCATCACCGCCGTGAAGGACCGGGTGCAGGGGAACATTCGGGTGAACGGGAAGCTGCTGAAAGGCGAGGAGCGGTCCCGTTGGATCGCCAAGAATGGGAAACCCCGCACCTACCTCAAGGGGCTTGATGGGAGGCGGTTGAAATGCCGCTCGGCCCATTCAGCCTTTAACACCCTACTTCAATCTGCCGGTGCCGTCCTGATGAAGCGGGCCTTGGTCATCCTCGACCAAGGCCTTCAGGCCGCTGGCTTCACCCCCGGTCTCGACTACGAATTCGTGGCGAACGTTCACGACGAGTGGCAGATCGAAGTCAACGAGGAGATTGCCGATGACGTTGGACGCACGGCGGTCTCGGCCATCCGCAAGGCAGGAGAGTCCTTCTCCTTCGGCTGTCCTCTCGACGGCCAGTACCAAGTCGGCAACTCCTGGGCCGAGACTCACTGACGTTCTTGAACGCGCCTGGAACCCAGGCTTCTCCACCAAGTCTGATTTCGCCCGCACTGCGGCTGATCTGGTCGCAATGGCGGCGAGTGACGGCTTCATTACCACCAAGATCGCCTGCGGCCTCTACGGGCGCATGTGGCGGATCACTCCCGCCGGGCTGCGCCATCTGTGGCACCTGAAGGGGCTGAAAGATGGTTGAGATCGTCGTCCGCCCCCTGACGGACCTGTCACTGGTCCGCCGCGCCTGCGAGATGACCATGCACGGTCAGTCGTCCAGGGTGACCCTGGCAAGGATGTACCGCGCCGAGCATAGCCCGATCCGCTGCCGTGTCTTTTGGATCGAACTACGCGGCATCCCTTCCTTCGTGTCGGTCCACTTGGCCCGCCACAAATACGGGGTCGAGCATTTCGTCCAGTCCATGCGGGACGATCTCTACCTGACCAAGGAAGAGGCCGGGAAGGTGGATCGGAATACCCCGGTCAACCACGGCATGTTCATCAACGCCCAGGCTCTCATCCAGATCAGCCGCAAACGCCTCTGCCTCAAGTCGCACCGGAAGACCGTCGCGGTCTGGACCAAGCTGCGGAACGCGATCCGCGAGATCGACCCGGACTTGGCCGACCACATGGTCCCCGAGTGCGTCTACCGCAACGGCTTCTGCCCCGAGCTTCGTCCCTGCA
>NZ_SBHN01000042.1 GCF_006980715.1 Telmatospirillum sp. J64-1 | reverse complement strand
GCAGCGGCGGCGGCACAAAAAATGCCGTTAGAAGAGGCGGTCAAACCTCGCTTCTAACGGCATCGGCAGGAGTCCAAAAACTCTGTCGGAGAAGTCCAAAATCGGAAACCGCGCTACACTCCCTTCGAGACGCCGCTTCGCGGCTCCTGAAGGCGTGAGGCTAATTCCTGATATCATATCAATAAGATAAACCTCATGCTGAGGAGGGCCGAAAGGCCCGTCTCGAAGCATGGGCAAGCGCTCAGCCTTTTTTGGGAAGGAGGCCCCCGGCGGGTTTGGGCGGAACACAAGCCTCCTTGAGAATCGAGAATCACCCTCCTGCCGCTAACCTAGCGCCGAGGGGGCAGCAGCCTATTGGTGCCCTTGGTGCCTTGGTGGTTTCTTCATGCCGCAGGGGGTCACCAAGGCACAATGACACCAAGAGCATGAGCACCCGCTTTCGCGGGAGTGGCGGATGAGACGGCGAAGCAAGAAGGGGCGGCCAAGGACCGCCCCTTCTTCATTGTCAGAACAGGATCTCGCGCTTGCCGGCATGGTTGGCCGGGCTGATGAGGCCCTCGGATTCCATGCGTTCGACCAGACGGGCTGAGCGGTTGTAGCCGATCTGCAGGTAGCGCTGGATGAAGCTGACCGAAACCTTGCGTTCGCGGGCGACCAGCAGCTTGGCGCGCTCGTAGAGGTCGTCTTCCGAACTGGATTCGCCACCGCCTTCGGGACCGGCTGCCGGAACCTCGAACTCTTCCTCGGTGACCGAGTGCAGATAATCCGGCTCGCCCTGGCTCTTGAGGTGGTTGACGATGCTTTCCACCTCGGAATCCGACACGAAGGGACCGTGAACACGGGTGATGCGCCCGCCACCCGTCATGAACAGCATGTCGCCCTGCCCGACCAGCTGCTCGGCCCCCGCCTCGCCCAGGATGGTGCGCGAGTCGATCTTGCTGGTGACCTGGAAGCTGATACGGGTCGGGAAGTTGGCCTTGATGGTGCCGGTGATGACGTCGACCGAAGGCCGCTGGGTGGCCATGATCAGATGGATGCCCGCCGCGCGGGCCATCTGCGCCAGACGCTGGATCGCCGCCTCGATCTCCTTGCCCGCCACCAGCATCAGGTCGGCCATCTCGTCGACGATGATGACGATATAGGGCAGGCGTTCCAGTTCGAGCGTGCGGTCTTCATAGATCGGTTCGCGCGAGGACCGGTCGAAGCCGACCTGCACGCGATGGGTGACCTTCTCGCCCGCCGCCTTCAGCTCGGCGACGCGGGCATTGAAGCCTTCGATATTGCGCACGCCGACCAGCGACATGGCGCGGTAACGGGTTTCCATCTCCCGCACCGCCCATTTCAGGGCCTGCACCGCCTTGTTGGGGTCGGTGACCACCGGGGTCAGCAGATGCGGAATGCCGTCATAGACGGACAATTCCAGCATCTTGGGATCGACCATGATCAGGCGGCATTTCTCGGGCGGCAGGTGATAGAGCAGCGACAGGATCATCGCATTGATGCCGACCGACTTGCCCGAGCCGGTGGTGCCGGCGATCAGCAGATGGGGCATGCGCGCCAGGTCGGCCACGACGGGTTCGCCGCCGATATCCTTGCCCAGGGCCAGGGGCAGATGGCCGCCGGTCTTCTGGAAAGCGTCCGAACTGAGGATCTCGCGCAGATAGACGGTCTCGCGCGTCTCGTTGGGCAATTCGATGCCGATGACGCTGCGGCCCGGCACCACCGCGATACGGGTGGTGATCGTGCTCATGGAACGGGCGATGTCGTCGGCCAGATTGATGACCGTCGAGGATTTGGTACCGGGCACCGGCTCGAATTCGTAAAGCGTGACCACCGGCCCCTGGCGGACCTCCATGATCTCGCCGCGCACACGGAAATTGCGCAGCACGCCTTCCAGCGTGCGGGCATTGCCGGCCAAAGTGGACTCATCGTCCAGGCGGTCGGCGGCGCGCGGCGGCGCGGCCTGCATCAGATGCAGCGGCGGCGGCACATGCGGCCGGGCCGGAAGGTCTTCCCCTTCGTCCTCGCCGTATTCCTCCTCGTCCCCCTGATCGTCCTCGGCGGGGGGAAGATAATCCTCCTCCCCCGCATCCTCTTCATCCTCGTCCTCGGCCGGATATTGCTCCTCGGCCTCATCCCCTTCCCCGGCCTCGCCGTATTCCTCGTCCTCGGCCAGTTCCTCGGGATAATAGCCGCCGGGGGCTTCCAGCAGCGGGTCCTCGTCGAAATCCTCGTCCTCGCCGCGGCGCAGTCCGGCCTCGGCCCATTCCAGACCCGCCACGAAGGCGAAGGCGGCCGCGGCCGCGACGGCTTCGTCGGCCTGGCCGGTACCATAGGCCAAGGTGGCCTCGGCCCGGCCGGGGAAGGCTTCGATATCCCATTCCGTGATGCCGTCCGGCCAGGTGCGCTGGACCAGACGGAAGGGCTTGCCGTTGATGGCGCACCAGAAATTGAATTCCGAGGCCGTCATCGGGGCCACGGAGTCGGAATCGCTACCGGAAAGGATGATGTCGGACATTTGCTCGCCGTCAGGGTTCAAGGCGATAGGCGGCGACCATCACGGCCACCACTTCGCCCTGACTGTCAAAAAAAGGCAGGGCCAGGCGTTCCCAGGTTTCTTCGCGCCCGTTGAACAGCGCCGTATAGACGCGGGCGGCGGGGAAGCGGCTGGCGCGCAACTCGTCATATTCGGCCTTCAGCACATTGCGCTGATGGGCGGGCAGATCCTCGACCGAACGGCCCACCATGTCGGTGCCGAAGGCCGAAGCCAGGGATTCGCCATAATAGAGATAACGGTAATTGCCATCGAGCTGCACCTCGACCAGGACCAGATGATCCAGCCAGGGCCGCAGGACGGCAGGTTCGAGATCGGCGGCCGAGGGGAAGCGCTCGCCTTTGCACTGGTCGAGCCAAGCCCCGTAGAGCCCCTTGAGTTCAGAAGTATGAAGGATAAGTCGAGCCATAACTTTCGACCACTGCCGTTGGGAACCGGGAGTGTAGTCGAGCCCGGCTCCGCGCTCAATGCCTGCGATGTTCTCTTCTTGTTCGAATGTCGAAAAAATCGCGGCGCAAGGTGGGGGAACGGCGGATGAAAAGGGAAAAGACGGAAAGAACGTCACTCAACCGCTATTTTCTGCTGCGCAGCGGACGGGGCCGCCTGGGGCGGCTCGATCCCGGCGGCGCGCATCAGGTCGGACAGGGCCGACAGGGCGGCATTGGCGCGCTCGACGGGCAAGGCCTTGGGATCGTTGTGCCCCCGGGCGCTTTCCTCTTCCAGCACCGCCGTATAATGCTGCCAGGACTGGGTCAGGGCGGCGCGCAGGGCGGCCAGTTCCTGTTCCAGCGCCCGGATATGCTGTTCCTGGCGGCCGCGTTCGGCTTCCAGGTCCAGCGAAGCCTGGACGAGATTGTTGAACTGTTCCTGCAATTCCGCCAGACGCCGGTCAGCGGCGACGCGTTCGGGCGCGCTGCGGTCACGACGGCTATACGAGGCCACGGTGGCGCCGATGCCGTCATAGAACAGGTTGTTGTCGATGGGCAGGCCGCAACTTTCCAGCAAGGGCCGCATATCGGGATTGCGCGCCAGGCCGGTCAGGACACGGGGCACCATGGTCAGGATCTCATGGGCTTCCAACTGGCCGCAGATTTCGACCCAGTTTTCCATCTCGGCCTTACGGCGCAGATTGCCCAGGGCCTGACCGCGCGCCAGGGCCCGTGCCAGCCGTGCTTCGAAAGCTTGTCTGCGGCTCTTCTCTCTCTGTGCCTGATCGCTCATCTCGGGGTCCGGCTGCGCAGGAACTCATAGCCGATTAAGCGCCTTGGCCTTCCATGTCAAGCATGGCGCGGCGGCGCCCGCCCGGAACCGCACCGGACCGTCCGCTGTTCATCCGAAAAAGAGAGAAAGGAGAAAGAAGATGCGCAGCCCGGTGGAAACCGCCGAAAAGTTCCTGCCCGAAGAGCGCGCGGTCGAGGCGCTGCGCCGCGCGGCCGCAGGCTGCACCGCCTGCCCGCTGCACGAAACCGGCACCCAGACGGTGTTCGGCGAAGGACCGGAAACGGCGGTGGTGATGATGGTCGGCGAACAGCCCGGCGATTCCGAGGATCTCTCCGGCCGCCCCTTCGTCGGCCCCGCCGGACGGCTGCTCGACCAGGCGCTGGTGCAGGCCGGAATCGACCGCTCGCGCGTCTATGTCACCAATGCCGTCAAGCATTTCAAATGGGAAGCACGCGGCAAGCGCCGCCTTCACTCCAAGCCCAATGCCCGCGAGATCGAGGCCTGCCTGCCCTGGCTGAAGGCGGAGATCGAAGCCGTCTCGCCCAAGGTCATCGTCTGCCTGGGTGCCACCGCCGCCCAGGCCCTGCTGGGCAAGGACTTCCGGGTGACGCGCCAGAGGGGAAGCTTCGTGCAATCGGCCTATGCGCCCTATGTCACGGCCACCGTCCACCCCTCCTCCATCCTGCGCTCGCGCGGCGACCGCGAGGCCGAAATCGCCCGTCTGGTGGAGGATCTGCGGAAGGTTGCCGACCTGCTGGATTAGATCCCGCTTCGAAAGGCAAGCACTCAGGGGAGGGGTTCGCGGGAGCCGAAGGGGTATGCCTTTCTCGGAATTTCAACTTTTGCCCCTCAACCTTACATTGATGCCTATTCAAGCTTCCGAAAGGGCAGCCAATGGCTTCAGTTCGACCTCTCGCCGACTTGCCTCTCAGCCCCGCTCTTCGCTCTGCCACCCTCCAAGCCCAAAGCCGCAGTCCGGATGATCCGGTAGCCCGAGCCCTCGTCGGATTGGGGCGCCTGCTGGTGGCCGAGTGCCTGTCGGAAGAATGCTTTCGCCGCCGCCGTTTCGATGGCGGCGCCGCGAATGCCGCCGAGATCCTCTCCGGCCCGGGTGCGACGCCGCTGCCGCTGCTGGAACTGCCCTTGGGCGACGGCAACCTGCTGTTGCTGACCAAGGCCGAGCAGCCGGGCCAGCTTCGCCTGATCGTGCATCACGAGGCCTTCGAGGCGGTGGCTGAAATTCCCTTGCGTGGCAGCGAGGGACGCCTGCTCGCCTTCGAGGGCGAGGACATGGCGGCGCTGAACCTGACCGCCTGCATCGCCGAGGCGGTGGCCTCGATACCGGCGAGACGGGACAGCACCAGGCATTAGCAGAGGCGCACGCTTACGCAGAGGGCAAAACATAAAGCAAGCAAGGCGGTCCCGAAGACGGGAAGAGGTGTTGCCAGAGGCCCTGTCTTGGCCCATCCTGCTGGCAAAATGGCTTTACCCGTGGGAGCGTGAACATGGCGCAGGACGATGCCGCCGATAGTTTGTTTGCCCGCCTGCGTGCTGCCTGCGAAGAGGATTGGTGCGCCTTCGTGGAGCATGATTTCGTCCGCCGCCTGGGCGAGGGCAGCCTGCCCGAGGAATGTTTCCGGCATTATCTAGGACAGGACTACCTGTTCCTGATCCATTTCGCCCGCGCCTATGCCTTGGCCGTCTACAAGAGCGAAACCCTGGAAGACATGCGCCAGGCGGCCTCGGGCATGGCCGCCATCCTCGACGAAATGGGCCTGCATGTGCGCTATTGCCAGAATTGGGGCCTGTCCAAGGACGAGATGCAATCCCTGCCCGAAGCCCGCGCCACCATGGCCTATACCCGTTTCGTGCTGGAAAAAGGCATGGCCGGGGACCTGCTCGACCTGCATGTCGCCCTGGCGCCCTGCATCATCGGCTATGGCGAGATCGCCAACCGCCTGAAGCAGGATTTCGGTGACAAGATCGCGTCCAATCCCTATGGAGACTGGATCGAGACCTATGCCGGCGAAGCCTATCAGGACGTCGCCCGCGCCCAGATCGAACAGCTCGACCGGCTGTTCGCGCGGCGCGCCGGACCGGGGCGCATGGACTCCCTTGTCGCGACCTTCCGCACGGCCACCCGGCTGGAAACGGATTTCTGGGAGATGGGGCTGAGCCTCGCCGCGTGATGTCCTTCTTGTTCTTTTCGATTATCGATCTGGTCGCCCTGGCCAGCTTCTTCCTGCTGTGGGTCGGCTTCGGCTATGTGATGGACCGCTCCAACTGGCGGGCCAAATCCCTGTCGGCGGCGATGAACTATCACCGCCTGCGCTGGATGCACCAGATGCTGGAACGCGAGGTGCGCATCCAGGACAGCAATCTGGTCAGCAACCTGATGCGCAGCATCTCGCTGCTGGCCTCGACCTCGATCCTGATCCTGGGCGGCGTGATCGCCATGATGGGCTCGGTCCATACCAGCTACGAGGTGCTGCAGGACCTGCCCTTCACCGTCGACACGCCCCGCGAGGTCTATGAACTGAAGCTGATCCTGCTGGCGACGGTGTTCGTCTATACCTTCTTCCAGTTCACTTGGTCGCTGCGCCAGTTCAATTACTGCTGCATCCTGATCGGCGGCGCCCCCTCCAACACCGCCGACCCCACCACCAAGGCAACCTTCGTCAAGCAGGCCGCTCGCCTCAACGAACTGGGCGCACGCAGCTTCAATTCCGGACTGCGCGGCTTCTATTTCGCGCTGGCCTTACTGTGCTGGTTCATTCATCCCGTGGTCATGATCGCCGCCACGGCCTGCGTCGTCGCCATCCTCTATCGCCGGGAATTCCACTCCCGCACCCGCGCCGCCCTGATGATGGAATGAAGGAAGAAAAAAGGCGTGCTTGCCCCACTGGCCCGCTCTTCCATATAACCGGGCCATGAACTCGCTCGATATCGACAAGAAGCCCAGCCAGACCCGTGTCGTCGTCGCCATGTCCGGCGGCGTCGATTCCTCGGCCACCGCCGCCATGCTGGTCGAGGAAGGCTATGACGTGGTGGGCATCACCATGCAGCTCTACGACCATGGCCGCGCCGTGGGCAAGGGCAATACCTGCTGCGCGGGCAAGGACATCCACGATGCCCGCCGCGTCGCCGATGCCTTGGGGATTCCCCATTACGTGGTGGATTACGAGCAATCCTTCCGCGCCGATGTGATGGAGCGCTTCGCCGACTCCTATGTGCGCGGCGAGACGCCGATTCCCTGCGTGTTGTGCAACCAGACGGTCAAGTTCCGCGACCTGCTGAACACCGCCAATGACCTGGGTGCCGACGCTCTGATCACCGGCCATTACGTCCAGCGCGAACGCGCCCCCGATGGGCGTTCGCTGATGCTGCGCGGGGCCGACCATCGCCGCGACCAGAGCTATTTCCTGTTCGCCACCACGCGCGAGCAGCTGGACTTCCTGCGCTTTCCCCTGGGCGGGCTGGAAAGCAAGGACGTGACGCGCGCCATCGCCGCCAAATTCCGCCTGCCGGTGGCTTCCAAGCCCGACAGCCAGGATATCTGCTTCGTGCCCGACGGCAATTATGCCGGCGTGGTCGAGAAGCTGCGCCCCGGTGCCATCGAACCCGGCGAGATCGTCCATCTGGACGGCACCGTCCTGGGCCGGCATGACGGCATCATCCATTACACGGTGGGCCAGCGGAAAGGCTTGGGCATCGGTGGCGGGCCGCCGCTCTATGTGCTGCGCGTCGACGCCGAGACCCGCCGCGTCATCGTCGGCCCCAAGGAAGCGCTGGGCGTGACGTCGATGCGCCTGCACGGCGTCAACTGGCTGGGCGAACCCGGCGCCCGCGAAGCCCGCGTGGCGGTCAAGGTCCGCTCCACCCGCGAACCGGCCCCGGCCACCGTCCTGCTGGCCGAAGACGGCACCGCCGAAGTCATCCTCGACCATCCCCAGGAAGGCGTCGCCCCAGGCCAGGCCTGCGTTTTCTATCAGGGAGAGTATTGCCTGGGCGGCGGCTGGATCGGCCGTCAGCTTTCGTAAAATTCGTGTTGACAGCCCCTGCCCGGGCGGATATATCAGGCCTCCCAACGCTGAGGCGGAGTAGCTCAGCTGGTTAGAGCAGCGGAATCATAATCCGCGTGTCGGGGGTTCAAGTCCCTCCTCCGCTACCATTATTGCCGTACTTAGTGCCTCGCCCGGCTTACGCTGGGCGAGGTTTACTATTTGGGCCAGGTGGCCATGCAGGCGGAGATACTTCTCTCCCCTCGCCTCTCCAGGGATCACTTCGATATAGGCGACCATTGAGCGGACCAGCTCGACAGCCCGGCGCGTTTGCTCGTCGCTCCCGCGCAGGGCTTCAAGAAGGTTTGCCACCCAGGCTCGCCAGCGATCGGCAGCGCCAGGATGGAGCTCGATCACGGCGGCGTCACCCTCGGTCAGGCGTTTGATCTCAGAGGTGACCTTGTCCTGCTCGGCCTCGAGGTCGATCAGCTTTGCCGCCATGCTGCGCGTGGCCAAGCCTTCGGCGACCATGTCCACGATGTTGGAGATCTGCTTGTCAAGGTCTCCCAGGCGCCGTTCCAGTCTAACCAGGCGCTGGCCATCTTCCTGGCGAAGTCTCTTTCGCTCTTCGTGATAGACCTTCACCGCCAGAGCGATCGCTTCGGGGTCAAGCAGCCGATTCTTGAGTGCCCCCAGGACCCGGTCTTCCAGTTCCCCTACCTTGATGGAGCGGTTGTTACTGCAGGTTCCCGATTCCTTATGGGTCGAGCATCCCATGTAATCGCGCGTCTTGGAGACGTAGGCCCCTCCGCAAACGCCACAACGGACGAGCCCGCTGAAGACATGCTTCGGGCGCCGTGCGACATGGATCGGATATTCGGCATAGTGGGATTTGCGGGCGTGGACCTCTTCCCAAGTCTGGTCATCGATGATCCGTAGATCCGGCACCTCGGCCACCTGCCACTCCTCGGGCGGATTTGGGCGACTGATCCTCCGGCCGGTGTCCGGGTCTTTCATGAAGTGCGTCCGGTTCCACACCATCATGCCGATATAGAGCTCGTTATAAAGAAGCCCGCTTCGGCGGCTACGGTTGCCATTGATGGTCGAGGCGTTCCATTGCTTGCCGCTGGGTGCCGGAATGCCATCGCGGTTTAGACCTGTTGCAATCTCGCGGGCACTTTTACCGGCGGCGTATTCTCGGAAAATGCGACGCACCACGGCGGCCTGGTCGGGATCGATGACGCGGCCGCCGCGGATGACGTTGCCGCGAGCATCGATCTCAGGGACCACGCGATAGCCATAGCTCAAGCCGCCGGCGCTGCGTCCCTCGGCCACGCGGCCGGACATCCCCCGTTTCACCTTGGCAGCCAAGTTGCGGAGGAAGAGCGCACTCATAGTGCCTTCAAGGCCCACATGGAGTTCCGTGACCTCTCCTCCGCCGACCGTGTAGAGGCTGGCGCCGGCAAAGCGGATCCGTTCATAGATATCGGCAATGTCTCGTTGGGACCGAGATAGACGGTCCAGTGCCTCGGTCAGCACCAAGTCGAAACGCTTGGCCTTCGCGTCCTCGAGCAGCTGCAGCGCACGCGGTCGACTGTTGAGGTGACTTCCGGAAATGGCATAGTCCGCATAGACGTCGATGACGGACCAGCCTTGCCGCTCCGCATACTCGCGGCAAAGGCGGACCTGGTCGTCAATTGAACGTTCAGATTGATGGTCGCTGGAATAGCGCGCGTAGATCACGCATCGCATGATTGATTGTCCTGCCCCTGCCGGAATCGAGCTTCATCCGCATCATGGTCGCGTCGGGCCGCTGCGCGCGCAAGCGCGATGATCAACTCAACCAATGGATCATCGGCTTGGGCACCGGACGGTCGAAGGGCTGGGCGCAAGGAACGCATAGCCTATGCAGCTTTATCCTGGCACATAACTGTGAGGCTGGGCAGAATGCCCAACTCTTGGGAGAGTTGATGATGTCTATCATTCGTCAGATATTTGATGCCATGACGCGAAACGCTCATCTCGGGGCATTCTTGTTCTTTGGTGGCGTCCTCGGAATGGTGAGTGCTCACGCTTTCCAAGGAGTGGCCCTTGATAGCGGTATGGCAACTATTGTTGGAGCAGCGTTCACAGCATTGGCTGCTATATTCGGTGCTTTTTGGGTTGCCAATCATCAGGAAAGAGAGTTCCGCCGAGCTTACGCCACTATGCTCCTCGGGGAGATACAACAAGTACACCGCCTGGACATAGAACTCAAAGATATTTATTTTGATGATATTACGTCTATTTCCGAAGTATACGATATACAGCAATTCCACCAGCGTATAATTGAGAACATATCTGCCCTGAATGCTCTCCGCCCTCTCGACCCGAGGATGGGGTATTTTCTCGCAGCAAGATTGGGTGAGGTTATGGAAGGATTGAGAAAGGTGGAATACAGCCTTCGTGTTGAAGGTAGTATTCCAATAAATTATGGGCACTTCGTAGGAGCTCACATGGAGCTTGATTTTGCGATCAACAAGTTGATGGATCATCTCTGGCACCACGTTGACCTAGAACGCATCCGCAACCTCTCCACCGCACGGTAAAATCAAACGCCCTTGGCCGCTTGGCGGCGTTCCATCAGGGTGATGTTGAGGAGAGGCACGCCGGCGTCGGCGACACGCTGCTGGGCGGTGCCCATATCCAGAACCGGGACACCCAGGGCGGAAAGAGCGGCGGCCGCCACATCGCTGGCTGGTCCGTCATCGAGAAGGGCCGAGCGGAACGTCCCATACAGGAAGCCGTCGACAAACAGCCATCGGCCGTTCTCGTCCCTGGACAGGAAGCTGCCGTCAATCTTGAAGGCGCGTGTCGTCTCGTTGCCGTCGACGATCTCGACGTTCAGCAGGTAGCCTCCTTCCCTGACCAGCAGCTTACCAGCGAAGGTGGCTTCCTGACCTTCGGCGGCGGCCGCGCAGGAACTGCACAAGCCGGTGGCGGTCCAATGACAGGGTTCTTCGCCAACCGTGGCGCAGCTGCAGGCGTCGGTACATCCGCATCCCGGGCAGGCCTGGACGCCGATAATGGCGAGATCCGGCAGGCGCAGGAGATCGGGCAGCAGACCATGATCGGCAGCAATCATCTTGGCCGCATGGGCGCCTTCGTGGGCGGCGGCGATATAGCCCTGCAGCGGGGCCAGGCCCCGGTCTTCGCCCTCGGCGCCGATGACGGAAATCAAGGCCGCGATCCCGAAGGCCCGCTGTGCCTCTGCGGGCAGGCTGTCCCAGGCGGCGGCAGCATCGAATCTGTTCATGGCTTATTTCTCCCGTTCGAAGATCCAGCACTTCACCGTCTTGGGATTGCCGTTATGGGCTTCGATGGCGCTGTTCACGGCTTTGATGCCGATGAAGCGGCGGCTGCGGCTGGTCTTGAGGTGCTTTTTCAGATCGGAGAGCGCCGGGAGCGGCTGGTTATTCATGCCGGCAAGGCGCTGCATGTAATTGAGGTTGATTGCGATCACGTTGGGGTCTCGGCTGTGATTCGCCGCGTGGTCGCCCAAGTAGTCGTAGAAATCCCAGAACTCCTCGACGATCTGGTGGTCGGCGCCGATCGCGCTCTGGCGTTGGATGGCGGCTTCACGCAGGGCCAGTAGGATTTCGTCTCGCCAAGCAGGCGGCATCTTGATCAGATCCGCCAGGGCGAGGGTCAGGGCCATAAGCTGGCCGTGGTTCTTGCCGATACGCTGCAGCCGGATCTCGGGCAGGCGCATCAATTCGGCCTCGAAGCGTGGCGTTTCCTTCCGGACCGTCTCCATCACGGCCCGTTCAGCCCGCGTGGCCATGATCAGGAAATAGCTGACGGTCTCGACCGGCACCGAGGCCAGGGCATCGGCGGCGGAACGGCTGTCAGCAGTGTGACCCGACGTGTCGAAATGGACATGGACGATACGCTGCATGATCGCCTCGGAGGCCTTCACGGCAGCGTTCTGGCTGATCAGGATCGAGCCCCGGAAAGGCGGTTCGTTGGTTTCGTTGCCGCCGTTATGCACGCCGGTCGCCCGGCTGGGTCGCCCGTTATAGGCGGTCTTTAGTTCGTCCCAATCGAACTGCTTGGCCTTCGCCGTATCCTCGCGGTCGCTTTCGATCAGCGACACGGGCAGGTTCGCCACCTGGGACATGTTGCGCGAGCGTGCGGCCTGGGTGGATTTGTTGGGGTCGAAGCCTTCGTAATCGGTACGGCCGACCAGCTTCCAGAGGAATTCGATCAGGGTCGATTTACCGGCGCCGGCCTCGC
>NZ_SBHN01000041.1 GCF_006980715.1 Telmatospirillum sp. J64-1 | reverse complement strand
GCACCGTCGCCGGCCTGTGGAGCCTCATCGGACGGCTCGTCGATCTGGTCTTGCCCGCCGAATGCGCCAACTACTTCAGATCGTGCGGCTATGAGCCCGATTGATCGAAATCCGCTCTAACATCGACGTGCGCAGTTACGGGGCGGCTCAAGGCGCTCATCGACACGATTTTGCTCAACTTGTTCTACCCTTGAGCGGTACCTTGGAGATCGACATCGCCGGAACGGGAAGCCGTCTTAGGCTTTGTCGGGCGGCCTTCGTCGAACCCGGTTCCTCTCATTCGCAGATGAGCGATGGGCCGAACCGTTCGCTCATCGTGGATCTCGACCCCGCTATTCTGGAACCGGAGATTGGCGATCGGCTGATCCGACATCCCTTTGTGCCGCTGACCCCAGCGGCAAACAAATTGATCGACTACATGAGCCTGTTGGTGGGCAGTGGCGGCGCGTCGGGGACCAACGTTCGCCTCTGGGTGCCTCTGCTGCTCGACGCCCTTGTACACGAGCCCGCACGGCCCCATTCCCGGCTTGGGGCACTACTGGCAGGGATCGAGCCCAAGCTCGGACTGCCGTGGACAGCAGAGATGATGGCTGAGCGTGCCTGCGTCAGCGTCAGTCGATTGCACGCGCTCTTCCGCGCCGAACTCAACACCACCCCGCGCGCGTGGCTGGCGGAGATGCGCCTGAAGCGAGCATGCGAATGGCTCACGCTGTCGGAACAGTCGATCGCAGAGATTGCCTACCGCGCCGGGTATGCCGACCAAAGCGCATTCACGCACGCGATGCGACGGGCCACGGGGTTGACCCCAGCGGCCTATCGGCGCCAGCACCGAGAGATTCGGTCCAAAAGTCAGTAGCCTAGGACAAGAACGCTTCCGCATTCGATGGCATCCTCGACCCCGGATCGAGTAATGCATGTGATCGAAATGAGCAAGACTTGGCTGGGAATCGGGTACGGCATCATCGCCGGAGCGATTTGGGGGCTGGTTTTTCTCGCGCCGGAACTGGCGCGAGAGTTCACGCCGCTTCAACTCGCCGTTGGGCGCTATCTGGCTTATGGCATTTTTGCCGTCATGCTCGTCATCCCACGCTGGTGGACGCTGTACGCAAGTCTCGGAAGAACAGAGTGGTGGGCGCTGGTCTGGCTGAGCTTGCTCGGCAACATTCTCTATTATGCCCTGCTCGCCACGGCCGTACAGCTGGGCGGGATGGCGATGACCTCTTTGGTGATTGGGTTCCTGCCGGTCGCAGTCACCATCATCGGCAGCCGAGACCACGACGCGGTGCCGGTTAGGAAATTGCTGCCCTCGCTCGTACTCGGCGGCGCCGGCATCCTTTGCATCGGATGGCAATCCCTGGGTAACGCCAAAACCGAGTTGCAAGAGGTTCAGGCGATGGGGCTGTTCTGCGCGGTCGGTGCGCTGGCCTCCTGGACTGCCTATGCTGTGGGCAATAGTCGCTGGCTCGCCCGGCTCAACCATGTTTCCGCGCACGACTGGAGCTTGTTAATTGGTGTGGTGACGGGTGCACAGGCTGTGCTGCTCGCGGTCCCAGTCTTTCTGATCGACCAGCGCGGCCACGCTACCGGCGATTGGCTGCACTTTGTGGCCATTGCGACGGGCGTGGCAATCTCCGCCTCGATTGTCGGCAACGCCTTCTGGAACCGAATGAACCGACTGCTGCCGCTTACCATGGTCGGCCAGATGATCCTGTTCGAAACCCTCTTCGCGCTGCTCTACGGCTTTCTCTGGGAGCAGCGGCTTCCAACCACGATAGAGCTTGCTGCCATCGCGTGCGTGGTCGGGAGCGTGCTCTCATGCGTTGCGGCGCATCGTCCGAATCTGTCGCTTCTGGAGGCCGAGCAGAAAGCGGCAAGGCCGACTACGCTCCAGGAACTTGATTCTCGTTAACTGGCCCTTTGTGTGACGCCCCGTTCGGGGCGTCACATTCATTTCTTTCTGGCACCTAGGTTCTGTCTGACGGATCGAGCAGCCTGAGGCATCGCCGGATCCTGGCGAGTCTGGCCAGGGCCAGGAAATTGACGGCCAGTTTCTCATAACGGCCGGTAACGTTTCTGCACTGCTTGAGCCAGGCGTGGCAGCGCTCAATGGGGGGGCATCGCCGCGATGGCGACTCTTTGAATCAGCGGTTGCCTCAGCCACTTTCATTATTCAATACAGGAGCCCCAGCTACCGCGAGAGAGATGCGGCCACGCCCGACATGAATAAGCTGGATTGGCGTCGCCTTGTCTTCCAGGCGCCGTCGCAGGAGAAGGAGGCGCGTCTCAAGGTTGTCCTTGTAGTCGGGCAAGCGTAGTTCGGGGGCGAAACGGATTTCTCTATTGGTAAACTCGGTCCGGCCTTCGCGAAGGTAGAGGCGCAGGAGGTGGACAAGCAGGCGGCCTGCCACACCCTTGATGATATATTCGTTCTCTATGAAGACGCTGTCGTCATAGGGGTGATGGATGACCTGGAACTGGCGCCCCGGCGAGGTCAGAGGGATAGCCATAGCAGCGGCAGCCTCCACGGCCTCGCTTTCGGCGAGTACGATCGCGCCCGCCGCTTGTGCGGCGATGATGGCGAGTGCAGCCTGATCTTCCCGCGTGAAGGCAAAGCGTTTAGGGCTTTCTACAAAGAGGATGCCCCTAAGAAGCCCATGAGCGACCATCGGTAGCGCCATCTGGCTCATGGCTTCTGGCAATCCCGGCAATTGGATGGTGCGTGTGCGGTTTTCCTCGGCGGCTTCGACGGCTGAGATGCGGATCGCCGACCCGAAGCGGCGCACCCGGCTCATGTCGCTTACCCGGATGGGACGGCGCTCCGCCGCGGCCAAGCCGATCAGGCCATCTCCGATGGCAACCTCGGAGCCGATGCCCGTGCGGTCATAGCCGCGACTTCCGATTGTGACGAGCCGCTCCCCGGCCGGATCCATCAGCAGCGCCATGCTGTAGGCATGACACAATTCGTCACGAAGCCCGTCGAGCGCAGCATCGATGATGGCGCCAATTTCCGTTTCCTGGGATATGCGGCGAACGATTTCTGCGGTTGCGGAAAGCAACGGGTTCTCAGCTGGCAGGAAGTCAACGGCTTCCTTTGGCGACGGCACATGACGGATCGCCCCGACACGATAGATGTCGATGCCGCGCAGCCGCATTATGTCGGCCATGCCGATTTGGGCGCTCGCCGCGCGCAGCTGAACGGCCATTTCCTCAAAGAGCTCGCCGCTCTCAACCGATCTCTCAAAGCGCACGTCCAGACGATACTGCTCGCCATTACGTGCATCGACGACCAAGAGTGCCGCTGCGGGATTCGCCTGCACATTGGCTGCCGTCTTGGAAAAGAACTGGTTCGAGAGCGCGACATGCTCGTCATCGACCAGTTGCACATGGGAAAGATAGGAGATGTTCGGCGTACCGTCGTGAGCGGCGGTGGCAATGATGGACGGGATGACACCGTCGAAGCAGGCGGCGAGATCGCGAAGCCGGATCGTCATGAACCACCCTGCAGCATCTGGCCGGCTTTCGCGCCGGGAGTTTGCACGAATACGCTTTCAACTGAGAGGCTCAGCACCGCCGGATCGCGATTGACGAGCCAGGGAGCGGCAATATCCCGTCCAAGGCCGAGCTCCGCCAGCACCGCGCCGACGGCATCGATATAGGCTGCCGCCCGGGCGAGATGATCTTTGGTGGCCGGCACCACGCAGGCGCGCCCCTTCACCTGGTAGGACACATAATCGGATGGCCGCGCGAAGGTCACGGAGAGCCTGCCGTTGGCCCGTACATTCGCCAGCGTGCCGGGCCATTGCCAGGCGGAAATCACCAACTCCACCTGGCCCTTTTCCGGCCAGACCAGCGCCCCGACGCCGCGACCAATCTCCGGCTGCAAAGCATCGTCACTCGTGCCCAGGATGATCATCACCGGGCTGCCCATGAAACTTGCGAGATCCTGATCGAGCCGCATTAAAGCCCCCCAATCATGACAGATTGAGCTTAACAATATTTTAGGAATGGAGGCAGGCCACTTAAGAAGGATTTAGGAAACGCGCTTCGGCGGAAGGTGTAAGCAGGGGCCGACGAAGATAAGAAAGGATCCGCCATGACCGCTATTCTACACATGCCTCCTCACCTCGTCGCCGTGATCGGCGCCGGTCCCGCCGGCCTCGTCACCGCCCGCTGGCTTTCCGCACAGGGCTTCGAACCCATTGTGTTCGAATCTTCCTCGGGGCTCGGCGGCCAATGGAATGCGTTCTCGCCGCTCAGCGCCACCTGGCGCGGCATGCGTACCAACACTAGCCGCGTGATGACCGCCTTCTCGGATCTCGACCACGCTCCGGGCACGCCCGTCTACCCGCGGCAGGAGGATATGCTTGCTTATCTCGAAGCGTACGCGACACAGTTCAAGCTTACCGGCCGCATACGCTTCCGCACCCGTGTCGAACGGCTGGAAAAGGCAGAAGGCGGCTATCTGGTCACATCACGGCGCGACGGGGAACTCTCTCTCGAACGTTTCGCCCGCGTGGTCGTGGCAACCGGCCGCTACATCGCGCCAAGCCTTCCCGAAATCCCCGGCTGCAACGGCTTTACCGGCGTGCTCGGCGCCTCGCACACGGCGCATTATGACGGCGCTTCCGTTTACCGCGACCATGATGTCCTCGTCGCCGGCTGCTCGATCAGTGCCCTCGAAATCGCTTCCGACCTCGCGGTCTCCGGCGCCCGCAGCGTCACGGCTTGCTATCGGCGGCAGCGCTACATCCTGCCGAAGCTGATGGCTGGCGTCCCGACCGACCATGTGATGTTCACGCGCGCGGCAGCCCTAGCGGGAGAGGTCTTGCCACCGGATGCACTCGCTTCCGGGCTAAAGGCAAAGGTGACAGCCGTGGCGGGCACGCCTGACCAGTTCGGCGCGCTGCGACCGGACGAAAACATCTTCACCGCGGGCATCTCGCAGGCGCAAGCCTTCCTGCCGCTCGTCGCCGAGGGACGCATCTCGGTCCGGCCTTGGATCGAGCGCATCGAGGGGCGGACGGTACGTTTTGCGGATGGAACCGCAGGAGAGTTCGACGCAATCCTGTTCGGCACCGGTTACCGCCTGTCGCTACCTTTCCTGTCGGGCGAAATAGCGCAGTGTCTCGGGCTCGACGAAACTCATATCGATCTCAGCGACCACACATTCCATCCGGATCTGGAGGGCCTAGCATTTATCGGCCTCTATGATCTTGTTGGGCCAGCCTACCCAGTGCTGGAACTTCAGGCACGCTGGATCGCCTATGCATGGGCCGGTTTCGTGGAAATGCCCGGGCGGCAGGCCCTGCAGGAACGTCTGGCGGCGGCGCACGCGCGACGGAGTGGCCCGGCCACGGTTACCATGCAGGACATGGCGTTGCTCTTTGCGCGCAAGGCGAACGTGGAGCCCGACCGTAACCGCTGGCCGGAGCTGGAGCGGGCGCTTCTGTTCGGCCCGCTCTCCCCGGCTTCGTTCCGGCTCGAGGGACCGGATAGCCTGCCGGATGCGTCGGCACGTACCGCGGCGGCGGCAGAAGCATTCGGCGCGATCCGCTCACCCGAGCTAGCACAAGAGGAGCGTGCGCTGCGCGACCTCCTCAGCCACCCTGCACCCCGCGCCGCCTGAGAACAGAGAGGAGACGGCCTTCCGCCCGGCATTCATCCGAAAACGACAAAGCCCAGCCTTATGAGGCTGGGCTTTTTTGTATTTGGTTGCGGGGGCAGGATATGGCTTATGCCGAACACGTAATATCCACTGACCCTCAAGGCACCTGCTGAAACTGGATTTTAGCTCATCTTTTTCACGGAGCGCACCTCCACGCCCAAGCGACTTCCAGCCGCTCCCGCGAGGCGGCACGAAGGTTTTTCAGGCCGAGGATGCGGGCCATGGTGGTGATGCCGGTTTCGGCGCTTTCGCCTAATTCCATGACCTCTCGCGCCAGAGCAGCCAATTCGGCCAAGGCAATTTCATCAACCGGGCGCGCAGTTTCTTCGCTGGCAGGGCGGCGGAAAGGTCCTTGCCACGTCTTGTCGCTGCCGCGCTGCCAGACGAACAGCAGATCGCCTTCGGCCTCGATCTCGCAATCCTGGGCGGCCAGGGCAGAAACGCGGTCTCGGATGCGGCTGCCGGTGCGCTGCCAGCCATGGGCGCGGGCGATGCGACGCGCCAGAACATCATCGCGCACAGGGCCTTCCACAGTCACCACCTCGGCAATCATTGCTCGTAGAACCGGTTCATATCCGGCATCAAAAAAGCGGTTCGGATCGGGAGTGCCGACACATGCCGGATCGGCCTCGCGGAATTGGCTTGGCACATCGAAGGCGGCAACCGGCGGCTCGCTCAGGCCGGTTGCTCGACTGGCAATAAGCTGAAAATCCTGCCCCTGGAACAGGTCGTCTTCCTGACGGCGCGACGCTGGGGCAGCCTTTTCAGCGACCGGAGGCTCTTCTATCACGTCTTCAATGGCCTCTGTTTCGATGGCCTCTACGACAACCGGCACCTCATGGGCTTCCGCTTCTTTCCTCGCTTCCTCCGCTGCCCGGCGGGCACGGCTTTGTTCAAGCAATTCCGTCAGGCGGGCATGGACCTTGTCCAGGGCCCCTGCCGCGTCATGCCACCAATCCGTGGACCAGATGCGGAGGATTTCCCAGCCCAAACCGCGCAGCACCTGCTCGCGCAATTTGTCACGGTCGCGTGCCGTTGCCGAACGGTGATAGGTGGCGCCGTCGCATTCCACACCGGCCAGATAGCGGCCCGGTGCATCAGGATCGACCACGCCCAGGTCAATGCGGAAGGAGGAGACGCCCACCTGGGGATGGACCTGCCATCCCCGCCCGGCCAAAGCCTGGGCCACCCATTTCTCGAAAGGCGAGTCGTAATCGCCGATCGAACCGAAATTGGCCTCGGCCAGGGCGTCCTTGCCGCGCTCGGCAAATTCCAGGAAATGCTTCAGGTCCTTCACGCCTTCGGCCTTGGTGCGGCTGAGGTCCATCCGTTCGGGTCGAAGGCTGGAGAAAACACGCAAGGCATGACGGGCGCGGGTGATGGCGACGTTGAGACGGCGTTCACCGCCATCCCGGTTCATAGGGCCGAAATTCATTGAAACGGCACCGCTGCGGTCAGGACCGTAAGTGATGGAGAAATACATCACGTCCCGCTCGTCACCCTGTACGCTTTCCAGATTCTTGACGAAGACCGGTTCAAGGGCATCCTCGGCAAAGAAAGGTTCCAGGCTGGGGTCCTTGCGGCGTTCCTCGTCCAGCAAGTCTTCGATCAACCGCTGCTGCTCAGAATTGAAGGTCACAACGCCGATGGTCTGGCGGCTGGCGACGAAAACCGGGTCCCTCATCAAGCAGACCATATCGGCCACCAGCGCCTTGGCCTCCTGCTGGTTGATACGTGCCCCGCCCTTTTCGTAGATGCCATCGGGAATGAAATGGAAGCTGACCGCGCGGTCCTCGGTCACAGGTGAAGGGAAGGTGACGAGCCCGCCGCTGTAATAACGATGATTGCTGAAAGCGATCAGGCTTTCATGCCGGCTGCGGTAATGCCAGGTCAGATTCAGCACCGGCAGGTTGGCGCCCAAGCATTCGTCAAGAATGCTCTCCAGATCACCCTCGGTTTCGACATCGTCATCGCCCTCTTCGTCGGAACGCCCGAAGAAATTGGTAGGCGGCAACTGCTTGGGATCGCCGACCATCACCACCTGGCGCCCGCGCGCGATGGCCCCCACCGCATCCCAGACCGGAATCTGCGAGGCCTCGTCGAATACCACCAGATCAAAGGCCGCCGTCTCGGCCGACAGATATTGGGCAATGGACAGCGGGCTCATCAGCAGGCACGGCGCCAGCTTGGTCAATGCCGTAGGCATCCGCCCCACCAATTCGCGCAACGGAAGATGGCGGGTCTTCTTCTGCATTTCACGCTTGAGCACGCCCCATTCCGAATTCTTCCCGATCCCCTCCTGATCGGGCAATTCGGCACAAAGCCCGGCCCGTACATAGGCCCGCGTCAGATCGGTGAAGCGGTCATCGAGCCTGCGGAAATCGGCGATGCGCTTTTCATGCTCGGCTGAGACGAAATGACGCAGCACCTGATCGCCATCCACCACCGCGTTCAGCCACCATCGGCAATAATCCACCTCGAAGGCCTCGCGCACGCCGCCAGGAGCCACAATCCCGGTTTCGATCGCGGCCACCAGCGGCGCAAGGCCATGAGCCATTGCCTCCATCCGAACCTTGCGCCAGGAACACCAGGCATGCAGTTTTGCGGCCTGGGCCTGGACGCGCTGGCAGAGGGCGATGACGGAAGCTGGTGTGTCGTCGAGCATGGCTCCCGTATCAGCCGAAGTGATCCCTGCTTGGCGGAAAAATTCTTGAAGCTTGGCGGCATAGACATCCAAGCCGTCACAATATTCCTTCCCCGCCCCGGCCACCGCGCCGGTCGCTTCCAGCAGAGGGTTTCCGTCGCCCAACAGGCGTTCGAGCGGTGTCTTGACGTCGGCCAAAGCCTCGGGCGTGTCGGCAAGAGCGGCGATGGCGGCAGCCAGTTTCTCGCGGAAAGCCAGCGCCTGCTCCAATTCATCCAGGCGCGTCCTCAGCCCGGCCCAGAGCCCACCGGTCCTGGCGCTCAAGTCCTCGAGCGCCGCAACCTCGCGCTCCAGCGCCCTGATCCCCCGCATCCTGTCCAGGTCGGCCGCCATCGCCGCGCCGCACCGCCCCTCGGCGATGGCAAGGAAGCCGTCATCCTGCCAGTCGCGCCCCTCGCGCGCCGTTGCCAGGGCTTGCCGGAAAGAAAGAGCCGCTTCCACATCCTCGGTCTTCGTACTCAAGCCAGCCCACGGCACACCACTGCGCGCCGCCAGATCCCCCAAGGCGGCAATCTCGTCTTCGATCTTGCGCAGGGCTACCAGCCGCTCGAGATCGGCACCGACATCGGCATCCTGCCCGCCTTCGGCGGCGGCAGCCAGCGCCGAGCGTACGGAACGGCGGCCCAGCCAGCCGAGCGGCCAGAAGCTTTTTTCCGCCTTGTCCCAATCTGTCTTCAACCGCACCACATCCAGTCCGGCCAGGGCCGGAGCCGCGTAAGGTACGGACAGGCTGGCGGTGAGGCTGCGATGACGCACCACGAGTTCCAGCCCCTGCCGCAGGGCAAGCGCAATATCCTCACCGAAGGGCACCGAAAGCTGTCCCATCAGGTCCTGATGGCGCTTCAGCAGGGCCATCCCCTGCCCCAGCCCGTCGGCGATGGAGCGGGCATCCGGGCGCAGCGCAAAGCGCCAATCCCGCCCTGCCGCCTCGGGCAGCAGCCGCGCCAAGGCGGCAAGCCCATCCCGCCCCCGCCGGGCAAGGCCGCAATCCGGCAGCCCCGTCACCTGATGGAAGGACTTGGCTGCCTGTTCCAGCCTTTCAGCCGCAGGAAGCAAATCAGCCGCCGCCTTCAGCAGGGTCTGCTGCCAGTTGGGCGACCATTCCGCATGTGCGATCAGGCCCAGCGGATTATCGGCGACGCTGCCGACTTGGCTGGCATTGACATCCAGACGCTCGGCCAAGTCGCGCAGGCGGTCCAGACCCTCATGGTCATGAGCATCGGCGGACGGCCAGGAATGGCCCAATGCAGGAAGCTCGCTGCCCGACAGAATGCGCCCGATGGCGATATGGGCTGTCAGGCCGTTGCGGTGCCTCTTGTGCAGATGCTCGACATAAAGATTGAGCTGACTGCGCAGATCGGACAGGCGCCAAGCCTCGCGCTTCCATTCTTCCGCATCGACCTCTCCCTTGGCCTCCCAGGAGCGCCGCAACTGGTCGAGCACATCAAGCTTGCGCGCCTTGCTGGAATGAAGCTCAAGGCAGAACTCCCCCAGCCCGACCTCGCGCAAGCGGCGATAGACCACATCAAGTGCAGCGATTTTCTCCGAGACGAACAGCACCGTCTTGCGCTCGGCCAAGCATTGAGCGATCAGGTTGGCGATGGTCTGGCTCTTGCCGGTCCCCGGCGGGCCAACGAGCACGAAGTCCTTGCCATTGGCCGCAGCCATGACGGCTGACAATTGCGAGGAATCGGACGGCAGCGGACAGAAGGTCTGTTCCGGCCCATGGCTGCGGTCCAGCTCACGGGGATAGGGAAAGCTCTGCGGGCTGGGATAAGGCTCGCGCGGGGTTTCGATCAGATGGCGGACAACCGGGTTCTGCTTCAGTTGCTCCGAGCGATCGGCCAGATCCTTCCACATCAGGTATTTGGCGAAGGAGAAGGTAGACAAGACAACCTCCTCGACGACTTCCCATCCCTTGATGTCCTTGACCGCCTGCGCGACCATACGCCAGATGCCGGCGATGTCCAGGCCGCTGTCATCCCTGGGTAATTCTCCTTCATTGATGGGCAGGGCAAGACCGAAGTCCTGGCGCAACATCTCGATCAGGGTCGGGTTGAAACGCGGCTCGTCCTCGTGGAGCATCAGGGTGAAGCCCGACTTGACGCTTTTGCGCTCCAGCGTGATGGGCAACAGGATCAAAGGCGCGCGATAGGCCTTGTCCTCCTTCTCTTCCCGCCTCCAGGACAGGAACCCCAAAGCCAGGAAGAGGGTATTGGCTCCCCCTTCCTGAAGCGATGACCGGGCGGTGCGATAGAGATCGACCAGCCGGCTTTCCAGTTCGGACTGTTCCAGCCGCACCAGCAACTCATTGCGTGCCAAGGCATCCAGGGCATGATTGCGCCGCACATCTTCGCCATGGCGTTCCTCGTGGATGACCTGGCTGCGCGGATCCTCCCCCTCCATCAGATCGGGATGAGGCAGGATCCGCATCTTGCGCCCAGCAGCCAGAAAATCTTCAAGCTGCCCAGGATCGGGAGCCTCCAGCCGGAGCACGCGCTTCGAGGCGCGGAAATTGAGCAGGTTGTTGCGTAGGGACAGGTCCAGCAGCTTGCGTTGCCAGCGCTCAAGCCGACCTTGCGGCGTCGAAGGCTTTTCCTCGACCGGCTGGACGTCCTCATCCGGCAAATCAGGGGCATCCTCGAACAGGGGCGCCGCCACGGTCTCGGTTTCAGCCGGAGCCTGAACCGGCGCAGCCTCGGCCGAGGCCAGCGGACGTATACGCTGCATTCGGGCACGGCGGATATCGACCGCCAGTTCAAAACTCTCCAGTTCCGGCGCAATCGCCTTTGCCGCATGTTCCACCGCCCGGCTGAAAGGCGGACAGGGACGATGGGTCACCAGGGTGGTTTCAAAAAGCACCATTTCGTTCAGCTTCACCCGCTTCCGCAGGGACGTTACGTCATCGACCACCACCGAGCTGAAATCTTCGGCACGCAACCAGACACCGGCAAAGGCATGACCATGGGTGACCACGATCAGCGGATTGAGGCCGCATTGCTCCAGACAAGCACAGAACAAAAGCGTTGTATCAAGGCAGGTGGCAATCCCGTTTTCACAGACTTGGCTGGGGCTGCGGACCTTTTGGCCGGCATGTTCGAAACTGGCCGGCGGCAAAGCATAATCCAGCCCCAAGCTGCCCACCGCCGCCCAAAGGGCGGACACCAATTCCCAGGCCCGCTTGGCGCCGCCCTCATTGCCGTTCAGCGCCCCCTCGCGTCCATGCTCGCGCAGGATATCCGCGGCTCTTTTGAGAACCCGGTCCACCGCCGGATCATTGGGCTGGACGAAAGCAGCCACCATTTCCGGCATATGACCGATACCGCCCCAATGATTGCGCGGCAATAGTTCAATCGGTTCAATAAGCCGCGCCACCTCCTCGCCGCAAGCCTTGAGCACAAAGACCGCCTGCCCCGCCTCGGCCTCGGTCAGACGGCTCAGCAGACCGGCATCAAGGCTTAAGTCAAGATTGCTCAGATGATAGCTTTGGCCAGGGCCGATCGCATCGATGCGCCATGTGCGAATTTTGAAGAAAGCTGGCTCGGACTGAACCACCAATTCCACATCAGAAAGCGGCTTTTCACCCCCATTGCGGATGGTCACTTCACGCAGCAGAGGGATCGAATTCTGGTGAAAAGCAAGATTGACACGCGGGGCCAAAGCCACCTCGACACGGACTTCTGGCTCGGCAATCGTTTTCACTGTCATCCCACCCTCCCATCAACCACCAGGAGTATCTGGATAGCATGGGAAAAGGAAAGGGTGGAAGACAGCCGGAAGGAAAGGAGATGGATTACGGCCTCAAAACTCATCCTTCAAATGGTCAGGTTCAGCACCTGCCGCGCCCCTGCCGCAACCGCCTAACGCCGCATGGACTTGCTGCATCTTCCCATCCTGACCGCATCAGCGAAAGATGCTCCAGGATAATGGGCCGGGTGGAGGCGCCATGGTGAAGACGCTTCTCTCACCTTCATCCAGCTTCTGATGCTTCCTGGTCCTGTTCTCCAGCGGCAGCTGCAATGTGCTGCGCTTGAATCGCATCTGAAAAGGCCGCCGCCAGAATGCCTGTGGGCATGGCAATTAATCCAATGCCCGTGATTGCGGTGAAGCCGGCGCAAATTTGGCCTAGAGCGGATTTCGATCAATCGGGCTCATAGCCGCACGATCTGAAGTAGTTGGCGCATTCGGCGGGCAAGACCAGATCGACGAGCCGTCCGATGAGGCTCCACAGGCCGGCGACGGT
>NZ_SBHN01000040.1:1963-13194 GCF_006980715.1 Telmatospirillum sp. J64-1 | reverse complement strand
CCGCAGATCGATCTCAAGGCAGAGATGACGAAAATGGTGGCCAGGAAGCCGACTACGGCAGAGGGGCTGCGATGGGCGGCAGAGGCCCGGCAGTGGAGTGGCGGAGTAGCGCTGGCCGCCATCCCTCTGTGACTATTCAAATATGCACGATGTCAAAGAGCAGAGAGCCCGCCCTGCAAGGCGGGCTCTTGTTGTTTCAGGCGTTGGTGATGATCAGCTCGCCGACCGGCTTTACCTTGCCGGTGCCGCCGACTGTGTAGGTGGTGGACACGGGCGTCAGCTCCGCCCAGCCGAAGATCTCGCGGACCTGGGGCGTGTCGTTGATTGAGAGGATGATCCGGCCCTTCAGGCGCTGGAGGCAGGCTGAGAGGCGCTCGAAATCTGCGCGGCTGAACAGATCCTTGCCGTAATAGCCCTCCGAGCCCCAATAGGGCGGATCGCAATAGAACAGGGTGCCGGGGCGGTCGTAGCGGGAAAGGAATGCCTCGAAGTCGAGACACTCGATGACCACGCCGGCCAGGCGCTCGTGCAACTCCTCGAGGCGCGGACCCAAGACATTAAGGTTGAAGCGGGCGGGCCGCGCCGGATCTACACCGAAGGTCCGGCCGGCGACCTTGCCGCCATAGGCCAAGCGCTGGAGGTAGAGGAAGCGTGCCGCGCGCTCCAGGTCGGTTAGGGTCTCTGGATCGGTCTTGGCCAGTTGCTCGAAACGCGCACGGCTGGTGATCTGGAAGCGCAAGGTCTCCATGAACTGGGGATAGTGGCGCTGCAAGATCCTGAAGAAGGTGGCCACGTCACGCGAGGCGTCGTTGATCACCTCAGCCTTGGGGACCTGGCGCCGCCGCAAGAAGACACCGCCAAGGCCGACGAAGGGCTCGGCATAGGTGTCATGGGGCGTGGTCTCAATGAACTGGAGGATTTTGGAGGCAAGCCTGCGCTTGCCTCCTACCCAGGCCGCTACCGGTGCGACCGGCCGAACTGGGGCATGGTTGTCGTTGGTGGCCATGTTGGCTCCGGCGATGGCGCTCCTGGGCGCTCTGGTGCGGGGCTCTCGGCCCTCATCAGGCGATTGATCGTCCCACAACGCGGGCATTTGATCTCGATGGCTTGATATGCGGCTGCCTTGGCAAGCAGCCGGCGGCAGCTGCCGCAGCGGATGGACTCCATACGTGGTAGTGCCTACACTCGCCCCGCCCGGTGCACGGGTGCGGGGATGACCGGATATCCGGCCGGTTCTGGTCATGCGAGGTCCTTTCTCGCGGTTCTGGGCGGGTCAACGCCCAGGCCCCCCGCCGGCCGACCTGTGGCGGGGGAAAGCAGATTCAGGTGGACAAGGCGGCGAAAGCCTCGTCGATCTCAGCCAGGGTGGTGATGGTGCCTGCCTTGATCGCCCCAGTAAGCTGCGCCTCAAGGGCGAAGCATTGAAGGACATGCTGGCGGGCTTTGACGGCCATTTCCTGCATTTGCTGGTTGGAAACGGGTTCAAAGCCGTGAGGGAATTTCCACAACTCATCGTTGCTGCGGATGCCGAGGGCTATGGCCTGCAGCTCAGCCAGGTATTTGCCCTGGCTGGCTTCATCAGTGCGCAAATGCCAGCCGTTCCAGAGGGTCCCGCCGATTTCGGCCTGCCAGCGCCGTGCGGCCAAATAATCAAGCAGGTCCTCGCGAGCGAGCGGCGGAGCAGGCATCTCGACCCACTCGCCATCCTTCCATTCGTGGTTGGGTGATGGTCGCAGCGGCACCTCAATTGTGCCTTCCGGATAGGCGTCGCGGATATCCTTCGGCACCTCGCCGATGGACTGCCAATAGCCCCGACTGGGATGATAAAACCCGTATTCCATTAGCGTAACTCCAGCCAGCGACCGTAAGCCCCAGGGTTATCCGCTCTATAATAATGCCCAGGAGGCACGATTATATAAACATACCTTCCGTTATCATTATTTTGCGCAAGCGCCATTTCCACCCACGTAGAATTATTGTGAGACACAGACATTCTTTGCGTCTGGGAGCCATTGCTTCCAAACATCACCATGATCGGCTTTCCGGTGGTGTTCTGGTACGCAGTCTGGACTTGCCGCTGTGCAGATACATCCTGCCAAGACTGGCCGTAGCCAAGCCCCCCAGCCAACGCACCGATGGCCTGCGCCACGCGCTGGGGCGTCATTAATTTGGTCGTGTTCGTCCCCGCCTGGGCCTCGGCCTGGGTGGCGATGTCGATATTGTGGGTGTGACTTTCGGCAGACGCCGCATTGGTGGTGGCGGCCGTCAGGGTGCCGGGCGTGCCCAGGGCGAGGGTGCGGTTTGCCGAGAGGTCGCCGCCGCCGACCAACCCATTGCCGGCAGTGATGGTGCGTCCGGCCGGCGTGCCACCCAGATTGGTCAGGGCAGCGGCGGCCGAGGTCGCCCCCGTGCCGCCCCGGGCAACGGTCAAGGTGCCGGAGGTGCCGTTAACAATATTGATCAAGCCGACCAGCGCGGAGATGGCCTGCGCCACGCGCTGGGGCGTCATTAATTTGGTCGTGTTCGTCCCCGCCTCGGCCTCAGCCTGAGTGGCGATGTCGATATTGTGGGTGTGGCTCTCGGCGCTGACTGCATTGGTGGTGGCGGCCGACAGGGTGCCGGGTGTGCCCAGGGCGATGCTTCGGTTTGCCGAGAGGTCGCCGCCGCCGACCAACCCATTGCCGGCAGTGATGGTGCGTCCGGCCGGCGTGCCTCCCAGATTGGACAGGGCTGCGGCAGCCGAGGTTGCCCCCGTGCCGCCCCGGGCAACGGTCAAAGTCCCTTCGGTTCCTTCAATGATATCAATCACATCAGGGATCAATGAAGTGAACGCTTCGACGAGGCCGGCTTCCAAGGCATCCAAATCACCATCATCATGCACGCCGTCAGCGTGCCGGTTGGCGATAAACTGCGCCAAGCCGGCCGCGATATGAGAGACCTGGCGCAGCACGCGGTTCTCAAGAGCGCGCAGGGCGATACCGGGTTGATGGCCGCGCAAGCGCCCCGGATGGGTCTGGTAACTTTCCAGGGTCTCCAGGTCGCCCAAGGCTTCCTGGCCGTCGGGTGCGAAGGGCAGGATCTCGTTGGTCGCGTCAGGATTAAGCGGCATTACTAGACCTCAGTCGTAAGGATGCGGGGCCAAGCGCCCCTGTCCCAGCCCGCCAGGGCGGGGCTATCGGAATCCCAGGCAAATAGTGCCCCCTCGGTGCCGACCGGCGGCAGTGCGTAATAGGCCACGCGGACGCCGGCGGGCTTCAGCGGGATGTAGCCTTGCACCAGGAGCTGCGTCAGGATGCTTGAGGGCGGCATGCCGGCGATGCCGATGGAGATGGTCATGTCGCCGTGATCCTGGATCAGGATATGCGAGCCCTGATCGGCGAAGGCGGCGGCCCAGATGGCATAGGCGCCGTCGCGGGTGCCGTCCCAGCTGTTGGCGGCCACTTTCGCTTTCAGCAGCTGCCGATAGACATCGTCGGGCAGGCTGACCATACCGGAGGCCGGATCATAAAGGCCGCGCCAAGACCCCTCCCCCCAGCCCACGCCGGGCGTGTCCCAGGCGAAATACACCCCATCCAGCGGCACCTTCAGATGACGTGATCGGCCGACCCATTCGCCGACCTGGTCGAGTTGTGCGCCGATTGCCGCGTCGAGGTCGAAGGCGCGGCGCAGATCCTCCAGCACCGCCTGGATCTCCACCAAAGGCGCGGTGACGGCATCCACCGTCGCCTCGAATTTCGGGCGCCGATGCTGGGAGGTGATGTGGTCGGTATAGGGCTTGGTCACGGCTCCAACTCCAGCAGGATGTCATCAAGCGCGGCCGTCGCCGCACTGTTGAACACCACCTGAACATTGGTTGGTGCCAGGGCTTGGGGATCGGTGCCGATCTCAATGCCCAGGACATCGAAGGTGCGGGCAGCCCGGCTAGGTTCGGCCTCGATGACCGGCGGGAAGAGTCTGGAGAGCAAGACATCCTCGCCGATGCCCAAGGCATTGATCGCCTCGGCCACGGCCTGACGGGCGGCCTCTCCGGTCACTGCCAGATAGCCGGTCAGCGGCTTGATTCGGATACGGACGTGGATGGGCAAGGCCGTCGGCCGGAAGAATCCGATGGTGGCCGGACTGCCATAACGATCGCGGACGGTGACCATGGATGTGCCGAAGGTGCCGCAGCCCGGTGTCTTGCGGGCCGCGATGACGGCGGCAATCTCATCATCTGCACCGCCCTCGACCACCAAGGCAATCGAATGGCCGGGGATGCCGTTGGCATCGGGGACATTGCCATCATTTTCGTAGCCGCGCAGGCGCAACACGCCGGGGACAGCCGCCACGGCGCCGAGGACCCCTTCCAGGATTGTCCGGGAGGGCAGCGCGGTGGACAGCGCCTGGCGCCGGCGCAGGTCCGCGTCGCTCTCGACCGGCGCTCCGGGCATGGCCGGAGCGGGATTGCTGACGCTGTGCCAACCCAGAATGGGCGTGTCGATCTGCGAGACGTCGCCGGCCGGCGCATGGATTGCCCCCGGCTCGGCCGCTCGGGCCGTTACCAGGGCTTCGCCTGACGTGGGGATGGTTACCTGATCGAGCAGCCAGCGGCGGCCGGCGCCATCCTTGGCGACAGCATCTGTCAGCATTGTACCGACGGTACCGACGACGCGCAGGGTCACGGTGCTGTAGGTCGCCGCCTTGCGGCGTAGGCCGTTGATGGCCACCTGGCGCGACAGGCTCACGCCTTGCGCCGTCGCCGGGCTGAAGGCGTTGTAGACCGAAGCGGCCAAGCTGAAAGCATCGTGGATGGCCTCGGCGAAAATCGCCGCCATCTGGCCATCCTGGCTATCGGGCTCCAGATACAGATCCTCGCCGTAGATCTCCCGCAGACGGCCGTGGATATAGTCGAGGATCGTCGGATAGTCAGGCAGATGCAGGCCGGTCTCATCCAGGTGCGCCAGGGGCATCACAGCACCTCCTGGATCGCAGCGGGGCCGTAAATGGTGTCGACCGTTACGGCGACGGTCAGGCGGCGGCTTTCAGGATCGAGCGTGCTTTCATAGGCAGCAATAGCGCGCACGCCCGAGGTGCCCAGGATGCGTTCGCGGACCGCAAGATCGTAGGACACGGCGGTATGGCGGCCCAGCACTGCGGGAGCATAAGGAGTGCCTTCCTGCAAGTCCAAGAACCACTCACCGGCAAGCAGGCGCAGCCTTGTGGCGACCGCCTGGGCCACGGTTTCGGGCGTGTCGGTCAGCAGGTCGGCGTTGCCGCGCCCCATGACGTAATCCCTATCCGCAGATAGCCGCCGATACTTCATTGCGGGCCTCCCGTGTTGCCGCCGCCGGGTGTGACGCCGCCATGCACATGCGAGCGGAGGGATACGCCTCCTGCATCGACATCGCCGCTGGCGGCAAGACTACCTTCTAGCCGGGCGGTCGTCGGACCTCCATTGATGCCCGTTACCGACAGCGCGCCTTTGATCACGACCTGGGGGGCTTCCAGGGTCAGGGATGCCACTGCCTTGACCTCCACGGTGCCGCCCGGATGGATGCTGACATACTGGCTGGCATCGTCGGCGCGCAGCTGCACGGCGGCGGTATCGGCTGCCGGCGCCAGGGCGCGCGGCTGCGAACGGATGCCGAGGATAGCCATGCCGTCGGAAAGATCATGCATGCGGCGCTCGGCCTGCGGCTGCACGCCGCCCGATTGCCACCAAGCGTCGATGCAGCGGGCCGAAAAGACGACGATGCACTCGTCGCCGGGCCGCACCGGAAAGGTCAGCGTGAAGCCGCCGCCGGCCGGGAAACAGACAGGCACATCGACCAGCAGGGGCAGCGCGGCGGCGGCACGTCGGCCCGCTGCATCTTCGATCACACCGGCGACGGCAGGCTGGACGGTGACGGTCTGCGCAGCGGGGTTATAGGAATCGACGATGCCGGGCAGCGCAGTCCAGAGGCCGGCGGTGCTGCCTTCGATGGCGCAGCGGATGGCTTCCAGGGGATCGTCGAAATGTTCGCGGCGGTCCATCAGCGTCTCCCAAGCTGGTCGACCGGGATGCGCATCGTGTCGTCGATGGCGATGCACAAAAGGTCGGTGAACCAGTCCTGGCCATGGGTGTCGCCGGTGTGATCGGCCCGGATGATGCGGTAGAAGCCGTCGCTGTCCAGCGGGGCGGCGCGGTCAAAGGCCGCGACCTTGAGGTCGGTCCTGGCGCGCAGGATGGATGCATTGTCGAGGCGGACGCGCCCGCCGATCCGCAGGCGGGGATTGAGCAGGCAGCGCAGCTTGATGCCCTGATCCGTCTGTTCGGGGGCATCCAGCAGCCCGGTCTCATGGGTCAGGACCACTGCCTCGCCCGGCAAATATCCGCGCAGCGGCACCATCTGCACTTGGCCATCCTGGATGGACCAGCTCGCCTCGCGGTCGTCCGCCACATTGCGCATGACATCGCGCGCCATGCCGTAAAGCACCTTGCCGCGCGGCAGCGGCTGACCACCGAGGTCGCCGACATGGCCCGGCTTGGCGCCATGGGCCGCAAAGGCCCCCATGGCCACCCCCACTTGATCCGCCGGGCGGGCGCCGGCAGCCAGGGTACGGCTGACCACGGCATGGTTATAGGCACGGTCGCCATCGGCTGCGGTGATTTCGAGCCAAGAATCGGTGCCGTTTTCGCGACCGCGCCGCACTTGGCGGATCTGGCCATCGAAGAGCGTGCCCATGGCACCTTCATAGCCCGCCGACAGGATCACGCGGCTGAATTCGCCGCCGATCCGTGAGGCCGTGGCAGGTGCGAGGTTATAGACGGTGATGGTGGCGCTGTTGGGGGTCTCGATATCGCCCTTGTGCGTGGCAAAGGTGATGCGCAGGCCTTCCAGGTCCAAGCCTTGGCCCGCATCTGCTCCGACGATCAACGAACAGGCGCGCCGCCACTGGCGGGCAGGATCAGGCGTCACGGCATGTCCTCCTCATCATCCGTTTCAAAGATCAACTGCGCTGACGTACCGAGATCGCCGGGTCCGGGCGGCCGACCGCCGGGGGAGTGGCACCACAGCTTGCCGCCAACGCCCAGATGTGCATGTCCGGCCAGCAGGTCGACGCCGGGGAGCAGTGGCAGACCGGCCGCCAGTGTGGCGCCTTCGGCTTCGGCCAGATCGAGCAGCCATCCCCCTTCGGGAGCGTCGCACCAGCGCAAGGTCAGGCGGTAATCCTGGCCGTCCAGGCGAACCGTGAAGGTTTCGGGCAGCCCCGACAGCGGAATGTCGTAGAAGCTCATGACGTCTCTCCCGGCCCGAATACCGAGGAGAGCGCACTGCGGCGCGGCTGTGCTTGTTTCTGCCCGGTGTCGGTGATGGCGCCGGTGCGGTTGGGATTGGCGTGTCGGGCACGCGGCGGCACCGAGGTGACGGCCGTGCGGACAATGATCACCTCGCGGCATTCGGCCGTGATGACCAAGGCGTTCTCGGTCGCGGCGTCGGTGGTGGCGCTTAAGGATTCCAGCAGCATGTTGCGGTAGGCGCGCTTGCCGGTCACGATGTCGAAAGGCTCGCGCGATGCCTGCAACGCCAGCAGCGCATCATAGACCGACTGGGATCGGCGCCCGCTTCCATCGCCGCTGCTATCAGAGACGCCGGCACGGATCACCACGAGGGCTGGCTGACGCCAAGCATGGTCGCTGATCGCCGCCCCTTGCTCGACCGGATGCTCGGTAATCGTCAGGCTGTCCTCATGGTGCTCCTCGATCACCACATCGAAAGTGATGCCGCCCAGACTGCGAGTCGGGCGGATGGTCACCGGCTGGGACGGCTTGGACATCCAGCTCATCGCACGGCTCCTCGGGCATTACGCACCAGCTGCGCATTGACGTCGTTCTGCCCGCGGGCAATGGCGCGGCCGGCGGCCTGGGCATCGCCGGACGTGCTGACATGGATGTCTGTTTTCTGGCTGATATGCACCTGCGCCGGCGAAGTAGTCGCCGAGGCCGTTCCGGCCTCCACCTGCGCCGGCGGAGGCACCAGGGCCGGCGCCGACAGGTCGGGCAGCGGCGCGGCGCTCTTTGCCGGAGAGGCCGAGGCATCCTGGTCGCCCATTCCTAAACGCTTGCGCAGACTGGCGGGCAGCAGGCCCAGCACCCGGTTGGCTTGACGGGCCAGGGCATCCAGAGCCGCGCCCAGAATGCCGAGGATGGCCTCGGCCGATCCCCTGGCCCAGGCGCTAAAGTCCGGCAGGTCGGCCGTCACGGCCGACCATAAACCGGCGAAGATCTGGGCGATGGTCCTGACCAAGCCCTCGAACATGGTCAGCAGGGTGTCGGCAAACCCCCCGAAAAGGGCCGCGCCTGCTTCCAGGATGCCAGCGATGGTTCCGATTGCCGCTTCGGCCCAGGCGGCGAAATCCGGCAACTCTCCCTTGACCGAGGCCCACAGGGCGCTGAAGATCTGGGCAATGGCTTCGGCAAGTCCCGCGAAGACGGCCCGCACGGTTTCCTCATAGGAACGCCACAGCCCGATCAAGGTGTCCAGAATGCCGCGCAGATCGCCGGAGAAGAGCGCGGCCAGCAGCCTGCCCATCTGGCCGAGGATGTCGACGACACCGCCCAGCAGGCGAATCACGGCTTGAAGCAGCGGCGCGGTGGCCTTCAGAGCCCCCATCAGCGTGGCCAGCACAATGGAGACCAGCGGTTTGAGCACCTCGATCACCGACTGGATCGAGTCCGCCCAGGGCGACCAGTCGAGCAGGCTCTCGCCGCCTTCCATGAAGGTCAGGTAATCGTCGACCAGGGCAATGATCACGCCCAGCCCGGCGATGATTGCCCCCAGGGGTGTTGCCAGAAAGCCGAGGTTCAGCAGCCGCCACGCGGCCAGCAGAGCGCCGGCTGTCAAAATCGCCGTTTGCTGCACGTCATCAAGGGCTTCGAACCACTCCACGACCCGCATCACCCATCCGATGATGCGGGCGGCAAAGGCGCCGACAGCTCCGGCAATGCGCAAGGCGAAGCCGATCAGCCCTTCGAGCACCCGCTTGATGCGGTCAAAATTCTCGATGATGGCCCGTCGCAGCTGCTCGGCGCCACGCCGCAACTGCTCGAACAGGGCCAGAGAGACGGCATTGGCGACCATCTCGGCCATGGTGCGCAGCTTGCCGATCTCCGCCAGCAGGCCGGTTGCCGCCTCGGCCGCCTGCTGGGCATCAACGCCGGCGGTGGCGTACATGGCCTGGAATTCGTCCCGCAGTTCGCCGACATCCCTGGTCAACATCGGGATCAGCGCGGGGTCGATGCCCATGCGGGCGGCATAGGCCTCTTGGGCGGCGCGGCTCATCCCCTGCATCTGCCGGCCCGCATGCTCCAGCGCCGCACCGGCATCGCGCAGATGCGGATTGTTCGCGCGCATGCCTTGCAGGCTCGACATCAGGGCGGATGCCGAGGCCCCCGACTGCTCCGCGACATATTGCAGTTCCTGCAGGCGGGCAACGGGCACGCCCAGATGTTCGCTGGCGCGGCCCAGCTCGGTATAAGTGCCGGCGACACGCAGGATGGCCGCCGAGGCGCCGCCCGCAACTGCGCCCACGGCAAGACTGAATGCCTTGACCGCGCCAAGCGCCGTATCAAGCGAGGCGCGGTCGGCCTGGAAGCCGACGCGGGCTAGGAATTCCGCAATCACGCCGCCCAGCACCGTCTATTTCTCCTTCGTTCTGGCAAGACGCCACTCGTTTTCGGCTCGGACATCGAGCGCCTCGTTGAGATCGGCGATATCGGCAAGGCTCAAAGTGCCGTCGTTGAGGCTCTCGAACCGGCACAGCCCTTCAAGGACGGGGCGGAACAGCCAATCCTCCCCGCTTGCCATGGCTACCCACGCGATGCCATCAGGCCCTGCACCTGGTTGCCAAGTCCGGGCAGGGCGCTCATAAAACCCTGCATGTTGGCCCACAGCACGCGCCCGGCGACGGTCAGCAAGGCCGGCATGTCCAGCTCGTACATCAGCACGCCGCGAGCGCGCAGGGGCGCCCATCCGGTGCCGCCGTCCTGCCTGACCTCGGCCGCATCGAGCGCGACATCGAGGATGTAATCGACCTGTTCGTCGGGCAGTCCGGCCAGCGCCTCGCCCAGCAGGGCGGCGGCCTTGAGCGGCTCGGCCGCCACGGCTTCGATCTCACCGATGCGCCCCAGCAGGGAGGCCAGACGGCGCGCAACGTGGAACTGCTTGCGCGCATCGATGCGCTTGGGTCGCAAGGTCAGGCCCCCGGCGGTGAATTCCTCGAATTGGTTCATGATTATCCCCTTACTTTTCAGGCGAGCCGGTGCCGAGCTGGCGGTCGATGCGGCCGGCTGCGAATACCCACTCAACGGTGCCCCCCTCCCTGGCATAGGTCAGGGGCGGCGCCTTGGTGAAGGCGACGCCGGAACAGGTGATGGTGTCGCCGCGCACGGTGTCGCGGATGGTGATGGTGTTGCGCCCATGCATGGCGGCGCTGGTGGTTTGCAGGTCATACAGCGCCGCCAGCTGCGCATTGACCGTGCTGGTCTTGAGCAGCCGCACGGTGACCGTGCCGGACTTATCGCCCGACAGGCTGTGCATCCACCCGCCATCGGCACCGACCGTCATGGTGGATTTATCGCCAGTGGGCTCAATGGTGATGCCCTCATCGGCAATGCCGGCCTCGGGGCCGCCCAGGGGGAAATTTCCGCCAGGGCCGGAGATGGCCGCATGGACATCCAAAAAGCTGTAAACGCTCATTCAAACCCCCTTCATCAGCGGTTAGCGGTTGACGTCAATCGCGACATCGACGGAATGGACGGCACCGGCGAGCTTGACCGCCACCTGGATCGGCGGCGCCTTGCGCTGTTCACGCTCCGACTGAGGCTGCGCGGCGATTGCCTGGGCATAGACGTAGAAGCCCTTGGGCAGGTAATCGCCGCGTTCCAGCTGCCCGAAGCCGTCGGCGTTCCAGGTGCCGGGCGCGACCAGTCCATTGTTGACCGCTTCGCCCAGCACGCCCTCGATGGCGGTGACAAGCTGGTTCACCCCGCTATCGGTCTGCGGGATCTTGGTCTTGGACTGATAAAGCAGGTTCCAGCATTCGGTCTGGATGGCGTTTTGCAGCCAGTCCAGGCCGTGGATCTCGTCGAAATAGGCCGCGCCGGCCATGACCCCTTCCTGAAAAATGGCGGTGTCGTTGTCATAGGCGGCGAACACATTGCAGCGCTTGGCTTCCAGCGCCCTGGCCTGGGTCTCCGAAAGGCCCTCGGC
>NZ_SBHN01000040.1:0-1953 GCF_006980715.1 Telmatospirillum sp. J64-1 | reverse complement strand
GAAGGCCCGACCCAGGGCACTGACGGCGGCATGGGGATTGGACGAATAGACGACCAGGCTGCGGCGGCGTCCCAGCCCCGACAGCCGGCTGGCGACATCATTGCCGAATGCGGCATCCAGCACCCGGGTATCGGTGGTGGTGACCGCATAGATACGGCTTTTGGCGCTGGCTTCGATGAAGCCGGCCACGGCGAGGTGATCCTCCACCGCAAGGCCGGGATCGGTGAAGGCGAGGCCATACCAATCACCGGAGCGGTCGGCCAGCACGGCCACCGCCTCCAGCGGCGTTTCCGCGTCTGCGCCGGGCACCGGAGCCAGGGCGGTATCGGCCGTCAGCTTCATAAGGCTGGCCAGCGGGCCGTCGGCATATCCCAGCACAGCAGCCGCGCCGGTCGCGGCGGTCGACAGGATGAAGCGGCTGCCGTCGTAATCGAGGCGCGCACCTTCGCCCGACAGGGCGGCGGAGGCGATGGCGGCGATGCCTTCCAGGGTGACGGCATCGGAAAAATCCAAATCCTCGACCGTGCGCTGTTGACCGTTGATATTGATGGTCAAGGAGCCCTCGGTAATGCCGGTCCAGGCCGAGAGAGCGGCTTCCGCCTCGCTCAGGGCGGCGCCTTTCAGCACGGCCGGAGCATCCTCCTTGATCCAGCGGCCGACATAGAGAAGCGAGGGGCGCGGCGACTGGCTGAAGAACAGCTCGGCGGCCTGATATTCCGGGGCGGCAAGGCCGAAATCGGCGGCTACGGCATCAATGGCGGCATAGGCGCGGATGCGTTCGCCCTGATCGATCACCTCGGATGATCCAAGCAGCAAAAGCGCGCCGAAATTCCGGCGTGCGGCGGCGAGCGGCGCCAGATTGATAGAGACCTTGACCACGCGGTCGACAGAGAGGGCTCGGGACATGATATGCCTCAGCTATTGGCAATGAGTTGGTGGCGCCCGCAGGCGAGATTTTCGATTGCTACGGCCAGGGCTTCGGCCTGGCGCAGGGTGAGGGTCAGGTCAAAGCGCGGCAGCCAGGACCCGCCGACCAGTTCCGCCCCGGCGATGATGGCGCCGGCCGACACATAGGCCAGACCGGCCGCACGGAGCCCCTCCCGGTTTTGGGCGATCTGCAGCCCCGCCCGGACCCGGCCGGCCAGAACGTCGCCGCCCGGACCGTAGAAGGACAGGGCCACGGTCAGGGATGCTTGGCTGTGCAGGACTGCCGCGCCGTCGCCCTGGATCAGCTGAGTGCCCTCGGGCGCCGCCTCCGTGATGCCGAAGGCGCACCAGTCCACTTCGGGTTTTGGTTGCGGCGGCGGCTTGGGCTGGTAGCGCGGCCGGATCAGCGCCCCCTCCAAGCCGGTGAGACCGGCCAGCAGGTCGTGGATGACATCTTCCAGGGCTTCACGCGAGAGGCCGCCCTCGACGGCCAAAGGGCCGCCGGTGGCCGAATTGTTGCTCATCGCACGCCCTCCATCACCGCGACCGCCCGGTAATAGGTCTCGCCGCAACTGGTCCAGGTCTCGACCGACCGCACACGCCAAGACGATCCGGCATGGTCGAAGCGGATCTCGGCGGTGATTTGAGCCAGCGACCAGAGGGTCAGGGCATCCTTGTCGCGCTCGGCCTCGGGCAGGGTTTCGCGCTCGCGAGGTGTGGCCGGCTGCAGGGCGGCCTGGATAGTCTCGCTGGCCAGCACCACAGTTTCGGTACGGCCACGCGGCGAAACCCCTTCGCCCAGGCGCTCGATGTCCAGGCTCTGCACCAGGTCCTCGTCGGAGAGCAGATCGGCGATCATCTCCATCATGCGCCGCGCCTCCGGATGACATAGGTGATCGCGTTGCTCAGGCCGCCGCTGAACAGCAGCGGATTGGTCTTGCGCGGCATCCGGGACGTGCTCTTTTTCCGCCGGCCGGGCGACTTGCCTTCGGCCGCCTCTTTCTCGCGCTTGGCCTTGGATTCCTG